>JAATGM010000032.1 GCA_015654675.1 Planctomycetota bacterium
CGCAGAGAGACAGGTGCTGCATGGCTGTCGTCAGCTCGGGTCGTGCGATGTTGGGTTAAGTCCCGCAACGAGCGCAACCCTCGCCTTCAGTTGCCATCATTTAGTTGGGCACTCTGAAGGGACTGCCGGTGTTAAACCGGAGGAAGGCGGGGATGACGTCAAGTCATCATGGCCTTTATGCCCAGGGTTGCACACGTGCTACAATGGGACGGTACAGAGCGACGCCAAACCGCAAGGTGGAGCAAATCGCAGAAAACGTCCCCCAGTTCAGATTGCAGGCTGCAATTCGCCTGCATGAAGTTGGAATCGCTAGTAATCGCGAATCAGCTACGTCGCGGTGAATGTGTTCCTGAGCCTTGTACACACCGCCCGTCAAGTCATGGAAGCTGGGAGTACCCGAAGTCCGCTTAACCAACCGCAAGGAGGTGGCGGCCGACGGTAAGTCCGGTGACTGGGACTAAGTCGTAACAAGGTAGCCGTAGGGGAACCTGCGGCTGGATCACCTCCTTTCTAGAGGATTATCTAGATCGTCAATCCTTCGGGATTGATGACTCAGTCAGCACATCTTTGGGTTGCCAAACCACCTTCGGGTGGTTCGGCAGCCGTGGCGGTTAGAAATAACCCCCCGAACGATCCCTGTTTTCTTTTGTATCACGAACGCCCGATGCGTCATTGCGTCGGGCGTTTTTTTGCGCGCACTTTTTCGATCAACACCGGCTGCTACACGCGGCTTTCGAGAATCGCGCCGCTCCTCCGCAAATGCACTTCCTGGTCCGGCGTGTATTTCGCATCGCGAAGATCAACCAGGTAAAAATCAGTCTTTTCGATCTTCGCCCCGCGCAGGTCGGCGCCCCGCAGGTTGGCCTTGCGGATGTCTTCCACCGATCGAAACTCCTGCTCGACGAATTCGTCGGTATAGAAACCGGTTCGCGTCCCCTCCGACGCTAAGGGACTACCGACCAGCCCGCTGCGAGTCGAACCGAGATGAAACGAAGCGCCGCTTAGGTCAGCGTCGCGCAAATCCGCCCATTCCCATTCAATCTCCGCCAGACCGGCCTCCGACAGATTGGCTTCGCGAAAGTTCGCGCGTGGCATGACGGTCCCCGTGAGCAACGCGCCATGCAGATCGGCCGCGGAGAAATCGGCCCCCGGGATTTGCTGGCCTTCCAGGTTGCAGTTGCGCAAACTTGCGCCCCGGAACAACGCACCGGCCAGAACCACCTCAGTCAAGTCCGCGCTGGCGAGCGTTACCTTCTCCATCAGTGCGGAGGAAAAATCGCAGTCTCCAAACGTGGCGCGCTCCATGTTCGCTTCAGTCAAATCGGCTCGAACAAACTTCGCATGGGCCAGTTTGGCGCCCGTCAGCGTCACGCCGCACAACCGCGCCCCATCGAGCCGGGCCCCCGCCAGGTTAGCCCGGGAAAAATTTGCATGATCGGCGCGTACATGCGTCAGGTCGGCGTTTCCGAAGTCGGCGCGATTGGCCATCAGCCGCTCAAGTCGGGCGCCATGTAGACATGCCCCCGCGAAGTTTGCATGGGTCGCGGTAGTTCCACTCACAAGGGCATCCGTCAGGTCAGCTCCGCACAACAGCACTTCGGACAGCAGGGCCCTTTGGAGATCGACGCCGGCCCACTGGATTCGCGCCAACCGCGCCCCGATCAGGTTCGTAGCCCGACCTGGTTTGGGCCGCCAGTTGGCTCCCATGGCGTGCAACAACGACACCGCGGTGGGGTGGTATATTCCGACGCGCCCGTGCGCGTGGCGCGTCAGCCGCCTGATTGCATACGACATGCCATGCAGGCGACGTCCGCAGAACTCGACGGTATCTGGCGTCCACGGCCGGCCAAGGTAATCAGGCGGATGCGCCGAGCGAAGGTCGTGAGCGAGCCGCTGGCATACCAATAGTTGTTGAATCGCGTTCAGGCGGAGCATTTGCGCCATTCGCGGATCACAGCATTCATTCGACAATTCGCCAAAGTCGTCGGCTCTCACGAAGCCGTCGCAGTGCGCGGCGATACACGCGTCGGCAATGTCCGCGCGATCCGCCTCCGACACTGGTTGAGAATCGACAAACTTAGTTAGGGCCGCAAAAACATCCGAGAGCTGCTCGTCGTCCGCAAACCTGTCCAGGACGAT
This sequence comes from Planctomycetota bacterium, assembly GCA_015654675.1. Classification (GTDB taxonomy): domain Bacteria; phylum Planctomycetota; class Phycisphaerae; order UBA1845; family UTPLA1; genus SpSt-539. Next base: position 2,140 of record JAATGM010000032.1, read on the forward strand.
CCCCAGCAGCAGCGGCGACCCGTCAAGCCGCTCGATGTCCGCATTGGCCGGAAGACGCTGCATGACCGACCGGCATTTCGCCCGGTGCCGCGCGAGCAGGTACTCGATCCAATCGTCCTGGGTCCAGGGCGCCAGCGATAGCCGCAGCTGCTCGTCCTTGGTCGAACGCGGGGCATGCGTGGGGTCGAAGGTCGCCACAACCAGTGACCTCCCACGGTGCGCATCCAGGTCGGATTCCGATGGCTCGTCGAGCAACACGACGCCGCTCGTTGGCTTGCATACCGCCGCGAGATGCTCAAGCGCCGTCGTCTTTCCGGCGGCATCGTCGCCAATAATTACGATCCGTCCGGGGCGCGGCGCAGCCAGATAGGGCGCCACCACCTGCTCGAGCGCCAGGCGCTGCCCTGATCCATGCGTGAATACATAAGGGCGGACGGCGGCCGCCCGAGCCATAATCACCTGCGTCTCCTGTTGCGTTTCCCCTATTCTAACGGGCCGGTGCGTCGTTTCCGGTCCGGCAGACCAAAGAATTCCGGCTCGGTGCGTGGGGTTGGCCCCTGTCGCGCATTTATCAATGAGGAGACCCCGGTCCTCGGAGCGATCTGATGTCCTCAGCCCTCAGCCAGACTCTCAGTGCCCCCATCGAGATCGCCCCGGCCGCCGCCGAACCCCTGCTCGGTGCGTTCGACCGCAATGCCCGTGGCCTCTACCGCTTCATTCATCTCCGCACCGGCCGCGACCAGCACCTTGCCGACGACCTCATGCAGCAGCTCTGGCTCGCCTGCCGTGCTGCTCCCGCCGACGCCCCGCCGGAGCCGGCTGCCTGGCTCTGGACCGTCGCCCGAAACCTGATCACCGCCCACTGGCGCCGACACTCGACGCGCCCGATCCATATTCCGATCGCCGACCCGCGAATTGCCGCCGAATTGGCTGAGCGTCTTGCGCACGACGACCTCCCGGACGCCTTCCTGCAGAAGAAAGAAATCCACGACCAACTCCTTCTGGCCCTCACCGCCCTCGACGGCGAGGCCCAGGATCTCATCGTCGATCACTACTTCCACGCTCTATCGCACGATGCCTTGGCCGGCCGGCTGGGCATCGGCGTCCGGGCCGTGGAAGGTCGTTTGTACCGGGCGCGGCAGCAGCTCCGTGAGCGGCTGGCCCGCCTCGAGCTTCAGGAGATTTGACATGAACCCGAATCACGACGCCGCCGACGCGGCCACCGACCGCAATCTGCGCCGCCTGGTGCAGAGCGTGTCACTGCCGGCCGAACCAACGCTGCAACAAACTCAGGCATGGAAAGCCGGGCGCGATGCCAGCGCCCGCCGTCGCCCACTGCTGGCCTTCTTTGGCGGCGGCACGGCCATCGCGGCCTGTCTGGCGCTCTCGGCCATGCTGTTCGTCTCGCCGTCCCAGCCGCGCGTCCAGGCCGCCACCATCCTCCAGAATCTGAACGAAGCCATGGGCCGCGCGTTCCGCCTCGTCCTGAATGACCTGCCCGATCGCGACGGCGGCAAGATGGACGGCGAATTCACCGTCGCCTTCGACCCCCAATCCGCCGGCGACCAGGCCGAATCCATCTTCTGTGAGGGCTGGCAGCGCAGCGATGTCACTGCCGGCCAGTCACCGCCAATTGATATCCGCTTCGCCTTCGCCGGGTTGCCCGATCAAGCGTGGGTCTTTCTTCGGACGGCCGCCGTTCCAGACGGGCTTCTGAAGGACTCTCCGCTCGCGCAAATGCTCGTGCAGTGGGCCAGCGGCGGCGTGCTGATCGACCTCAGCGGCCTGCCGCGCACGCACACCACCCAGACCGCTGTCGCGCCCGACGAGAAGGGCGGCCTCAAAGTCATCAAGAGTCACGATGCAATTGTCGAATTGCACAGACTCCTCGGCATCGGCAAGCATCAGGGAAAGCAGCGGCTTGAAATCGGCCTGAGCACCGGCACGCCCAATCCGAAAGATCCAGATAAGTCGAAGACCCGGCACTCGCCCATCTTTTCGTTCGAAGTGAAAACTTCCGACCCCTCCAGCACCGAGGCCACCCGCGCAGCCGTCGGCGACGTCAACCAACTCGCCGGCCGCCTCCTTCACGGACGAGCGGGCGCGGCCGACATCCGCCATTTCTTCGAAGTGCTGCAGAAGTCGGCCACCAACGTCTCCGTCGAGGAGCGCGAACCGGGCTTGCACGTCCTCACTGCGAGCGGCTTCAACAACGACGATCCCAATCTCGCGATCTGGCTGGGCCCCAACACCACCTACTCCGTCGTCTATCGCGAAGGATCCGGCGTCGAGTCCGCCTCGGTCGAAAACATCGGCGCGACCAACGGCTCGATCCATTTCGAAACGATCGACTTCAAATACGACGAGGCCACGCATGGCCGGCAGCGCTTCGCGGGCGACGGTCAGACCCACGTGCTCGATTTCGCCGCGTTGCTCAAGGCCATCGAGCCGTTCTTCAACAGCGAATCGAAGCCCTGATCGCGGCGTCGATCAATCGTCGTCATCCTCGCCGTTGATTCGCCGCTCAAAGTGGCGGCGCCACGAGGCCGACAACTCCTCCGCCCCGGCCAGACGCTCGATCTCTCCGGGGCGGATTTCTGCGCCGAGCCGAATGCGCATCATCCGCTCAACCGTCATGTCCCCATGCGGCCGTTCAACCAGCTCGAACGAGTCGCCTCGGCCGACATCGCCGGCCTGGAGCACGCGAAAATAGAATCCGCAGAACGCCCGCTCGTTTACCCACTCAATCATTCGCGGTTCGATGTGTTTTCCGGCCAGCTTCGAACATGGCTGCCGCGGCTGGGTCACCTGCAACATCGCCGTGCCCACGCGATAGATGTCCCCCAGACACACGCTCGACTCGAGCATCCCCTCGGTGGTGAAGTTTTCGCCGAACGAAGGCGCGCTGAGCGCATGCCCGAGCTTCGCGGCGAAGTAGGGATAGTGCTCGCGAGAATAGCAGCAGATCGCCTTGTCAGGACCGCCATGCACATTACGGTCCGAGACGCGATCATCGGCGAGCCCCTCAACGCTCAGCGCCACGCGTCCCTCAAACGGCCGCCGATTGATCGAAGTGCTGTACTGCCTGCCGCCCGAGAAAACGATCTGCGGCCGGCCGATGTTGAGCGACGCGATGGTCATCGAACAACGGACGCCTGCCGGGTCGTCGCCGAGTATTGCTCGACAACCCCCTTCCATGTCTTCTCCACTTCATCGAGCATCTGGTCAAATGCCTTGCTCTCGGCCTTAGCGCGTGAAGCATCGGCCGCCTCCTGCGTCGTCCAGTAGCTGGCAATCTGAGTCTCCTTCGCCGTCGCCTCGGCCAGCCCGTAGACGTACCCGGTTCGGACATCCAGCAGCACCGCCGACGCCGTCGATGTTACGCGCGCCTCCTTGTTCGGCAGGAACCCCAGACTAATCAGCGCCAGCGGTCCGATCTCGTGATTCTCAATGTAGAACGTCGTGTCAATCGTGTAGGCCAGCAGGATGTCGGTCTTGAGCGAGGCCGCTGCAAGACGCAACTCGCGATTATTGTGGAGATCGGGCGGGATGATCATCCGGTTGAGCGTCGCCACGTCGGCGATCATGGGCTGCTTTTTGAGCCGGTCGAAGTGCTCGTCTTTCTCGATGTCGCGTGCGGTCACCACCGAATAATCGCCGCGGCCGTAGCTTTCGCATCGATAAGATCGGTAACCCGGCGCCTGAATCCGCGCGATGGCCATGCGGGCCGGAAATGGCGACGCCGGCGATCGATCATACTGCGCCTGTATGTCGCCCTCGGTCATCCGCGACATCGCGGCCCCTTTTCCCGGGGTGACGTAGCTTTGAGAACACCCGGCGACGCCAGCGGCCATCGCGCTTGCCACCAGAATGGATATAAGTCTGCCGCGATTCACGATTTGTCCCTCCCCTGTGTGATTTTCACCCGCGGAGCACTCGCCGCAGATGGCCCGCATTCTATCACCGCATCCGATTACGTACGCTTGAACTGCCGCTCCAGATCGCGCAAGGACAAGCTCAGCGACGTCGGCCGGCCATGCGGACAGTTGCTGCTGCGGTCGATCAGGTGTCGCTGCGCCAGCAAGGCGTCGATTTCGTCCGCCGTCAGCGGGTCGCCGGCCTTCACGGCCGCCTTGCAGGCCATCATGTCCAGCACGCGGTGCACCAGCGTCTCTTCGCTCTCGGTGTGCCCGGCCTCTGCCAGCCGGTCGAGCAGGTCGCGCGCGAACGACCGTACGTCGACGTTGCCCATGAAGCTCGGAAACGCCTGCACGGCCAGACTGTTCGGGCCAAAGGCCGACATCTCAATCCCCACGCGACTCAGCAATTCAACGTGCTGCTCGGCGGCGGCCTTTTGCGCCGTCGACACATCCAGCGTCTCGGGCAACAGCAGCCGCTGCGCCTCCAGCGGCCCGGACAGAATCCGCGTCCGAAGCTGCTCATAAAGCACGCGCTCATGCAGCGCATGCTGATCCACAATGATCACGCCCTCGGTCGATTCGACGACCAGGTAGGTATTGTGAATCTGCAGCGCCCGCGTCGGCGCCGAATCCGCCGCGGCCGCCGTCATCGGCGTTGTTTCCGCTTCTGCCCGTGGCGTCGCAACGACAGCGGGCTCCGCCGGATGCATCGCAGCCGGAGGAGTCGCTTCCTCAAACCGATCAATCCGCGGCGCTACCGGTCGCGGCGGCGCTGGATACTCAATCATCCGCTGCGGCGGGGGGGCACTGCGGAGAAAGTCCGCAATCGCCTCGCGCACCCGCTGCGCCCGCTCGGGATCATCCGTCGAAGTTGTCGTCGCCGCCGGCACCGCCATTCTGGGCGTCAGATCGCGCGACAGCAGCGTTTCGCGCAAGATGGCCAGCACCTGCGACTGCACCAGCCCCGCCTCGCGCCAGCGCACCTCGATCTTGGTCGGATGCACGTTGACGTCGTAAGCGGCCGGGTCGATCGTCAGAAACAGGAACACGACCGGCGATCGGCTCGGCTCGACCAGCCCGCGATACGCCTCGCGAATCGCATAGTTGATCGCCCGATCATTGATGTACCGCCCGTTGAGCATCACATACTGCCACTTCGACGTGGCCCGCGCCGCCGCCGGCGGGGCGATCAATCCCTCGATCGTCAACCCGCGCTCTTGCCTCCGCACGACGAACAGATCGGCCGCCAGCTCGGGTCCGTAGAAATCGGCGATTCGCTCGCGGCGGTCGCCCGTGGCCGGCAGGTTGCGGACCTCGCGCCCCTGGTTCACCTGTCTGAACGCAATGTGCGGATGAGCCAGCGCGACCCGTGCGATCTGCTCGGTCACGTGCCCGGTCTCGGTGCCCGTCTGTCGCAGGAACTTTCGCCGCGCCGGAACGTTGAAGAAAAGGTTGCGGATCTCGATCGTTGTACCCAGAGGCGCCGCCGCCGGATGCGGCCCCTCGACATCGCCGTCGCTGGCGCGAATCTCGGCTCCGCCCGGCTGGTCGGCCGGCCGCGAGACGAGCCGCAATTGTGAAACTGCCGCGATGCTCGCCAGCGCCTCGCCGCGAAAGCCGAAGGTCGCGACCCGAAACAAGTCGTCGACCGACGCGATCTTGCTCGTGGCATGCGGGGCGATCGCCAGCGGAAGTTCGTCGGACGGCATGCCGCGGCCGTCGTCGCTGACGCGAATCAGCGTTGCGCCGCCGTCCGCCAGCTCGATTTCGATCGTCCGTGCCCCGGCGTCGATGGCGTTCTCGAGCAGCTCTTTCACGACCGAGGCGGGGCGCTCGATCACCTCGCCGGCGGCGATCTTATTCACAAGCGAAGCGTCGAGTCGGTGGATTCGCGTCACGCGCGGCGATTGTAGGGATTCGGCGCCACTCGCGGAACGTGTCTAACTATCATGTGTGGGTCGGTGTTTCGCACGACTTTAGAAAAAATGCTGCGACTTGCAATTTTTTCTGGACTTGCTAGCATAATTTACCGAATCCAATGAGAGATGGGTTGAGATCGCCCTCGCGCGATCGCGGTCCGTTGGATTTACCACTCGGCAAGCGTATCGATTTTACGTCAGTTGACGATGGTTTCTTTCCGCTCGCGTTCGCGAGCCGGTCGGAAATTTGTTCCCGATACGCGGGGGCCGGGGGTGGTTTCTTAGAGGGAAGTATGTACAAGGAAATGGTGGTCGAAGGAAAGTCACGCTACGAAATTATCATGCGCGCGCTCGTTAGCTTTCGAGAGGCCGGCGCGCGAACGTCGCAGCGAGACTGGGTCAATCGCGAATTGGCCGAAATCGGGATGGGGGCACTCAGCGAGGACGAAATCAAAACACACACCATCGTCGTGGCCCCGCGCCTTCTTTAGTCCCGCCGCAACGGTATCGTTCTCTATTAACTGACACGTAGCGGTCGGTGCGCTGTGCATCCGTGCACGCAGCCGCGCAATCTCGGACCGGGTTTTCCCCAGCCGGCTCGATTCCTGACCTGTTTGTTTGTTTGGCGATTATCATCCCGGTAGAATCCCTAATATAGGGATGGAGGAAGGAAAGAGGCCCTCCGCCCATATTCTCCCGGCGGATGTGGACCGCTTTCCCTGCCCCATTGAATTTGCGAAACCGGCCGAATGAGCCGCCCAAAGCCCGCCTGTGAATTCCGGCGAGCCGGGTTTTGAACCGAAGAAAAAATGAGGTGCAATTTGAATCAACTCACGTCGTCCAGACTCGCGCTGTTGGTCGCCCTATCGGCATCGACAGTCGCGCTCGCCCAAACACCCATTACGACGATCCGCGTCTACCCTCCGCCGGCCACCATCTCGGCACTCAGCCGTCCGGTCTTCGCGACCTCGCCGCCCGGCGACACGACGCGATTCTTCGTCGTGGATCAGCGAACCTCAACGTCCACGCAGGGTCGCATCCAAATCCTGGACCTGACGACCAACACCCTGATGGCCACGCCATTCCTCCTGACCTCGGGCCAGAGCACCGGCAATGAAGAAGGCCTGCTTGGCCTGGCCTTTCACCCTGACTTTTTCGCCGCTCCGGGAAATGTCAATCGCGGCGCCTTTTTCATTTACATCACACAGGGCGGAAACAATCACGTAATCCGGTACACGACCACCGGCCAGGATCCAAACGCGAATACCGCGGATGCGGCCAGCGCTCAGACTGTCATCGATTTCAATCACCCGACGAACACGAATCACAACGGCGGCTGGATCGCCTTCGGTCCCGATCGCCAGCTTTACATCGACACGGGCGACGGCGGCAGTGGTTGTGATCCGCCGGGCAATGCCCAGAACATCAACTCATACCTCGGAAAGATGCATCGATTGAATGTCGACGTCGATCAAAATCCCGGCAGCGCGACGATTTGGGGTTACACCGCATCGGTCGGAAATCCATTCATCGGCGTCGCCGGCCTCGATGAAATCTGGCTCTATGGCTTGCGGAACCCGTGGCGATCCAGTTTTGATCGCCTCACCGGCGACATCTACATCGGGGACGTCGGCCAGGATGCCTGGGAAGAAGTCGACTTCGTGCCCGCCGGAGCCAGCGGCATCAATTTTGGTTGGGACGTCCGTGAGGGCAAGCACTGTTCAACAGATAGCGGATGCCCGAGCACGTGCAGCACCGCCGGCTTCACCGATCCGATTTGGGACTACGACCAGCGATTGGGAGTCAACCGTCAGGCCGTGACCGGCGGGTACGTTTACCGCGGCGCAAAGATTCCCGACCTGCAGGGCACCTATTTCTTCGGGGACTACACGTCGGGCGAGATTTGGAGCTTCAAGTATACCGGCGTGCCGTTGACCGCCGGCGATGTGACGCTCCGATCATCCGAACTGGCTCCGGGCCCTGGCCTGTCAATCGGGCTGGTCGTCTCCTTCGCCGAAGACCAGAACGGCGAGGAATACATTATCGATCAGAATGGCAACGAAATCTTCAAAATCGTCGTCAATTGCACTGGCGCGGCCATCTCATACAACTCGCATCCGGCCACGCAGACCAAATGCGTCGGCGATACGGTCAATTTTTCCGTTACCACCACCGGCACCCGCGGCGCAGTCAGCTATGACTGGCAGCGAAACGGTTCGAGCATCGGCGCCCCGAGCTTGAGCACGCTGACGCTGAACAACGTGCAACTCACCGACGCCGGCTCTTATACCGTCGTGATCAAGGATCAGTGCAATCTGGCCGGAATCACCAGCAACCCCGGCGTCCTGACCGTCAATGACGATCCGGCCATCTCCGATCAGCCAGACAGCCAGACCGTCTGTGCCGGCTCGAACGTCTCGTTCACCGTCGCGGCCGGCGGTGGGGATTTGTCGTACGACTGGCAGCTTGGCGGTTCGTCGCTCGGCGCTCCGAATAGCCCGACGCTCAATCTCTCGAACGTCCAGGCCGGCGACATCGGGGCCTACACCGTGGTCATCACCAACAACTGCGGAAATGCAACGAGTGATCCCGCGAATCTGAACGTGGTGGCCTTCCCGCCCCAGGGCGACATCAGCGGCGATTGCATCCTGCAGAGCAGCGACCGCACGCTGTTCGTCAACGTGTTGCTCGGCATCGACACCGACGCGGGGCACGTATCGCGCTCCGACTTGAACAGTTCCGGCGCGGTGAACGGCGACGACGTGCAGCTCTTCGTCGCACTGCCCGTTCCCTGAAAGCTCTAGACTGACAGTCAATACGGGCGGCGTGACCGAGTGTCGCGCCGCCCGTTTCATTTCCGAAGCGACAATTTCGCGCTTAATAGCGTGCGGGTACGATGACCGCACGGAAAGGATGCCTGATGCGCGAGAATTCGGAATTCGCGCCGAACATCGGGGAGTTGAACGCGGAGACTGCGACCGCTCAATCCGCTGCTCGGATGCCCCGTGCATCGTTGTATCTTCTGCTTATCCTGATCATTTCCGCGGGAGTCCGCCTGCCGGCCCTCACGCTCAGCCCGCCCGGATTCAACCAGGACGAGGCCGCCAATACCTGGACCTCCTGGTGTCTTCTAAAAGTCGGGAAGACCCCTTCCGGCGATCCCTGGCCTGTCTTTTATTTCCGCGCTATCGGGGAGAGTTCCACGCTCTTCGTCTACTTGCTCATGCCATTTCAGGCCGCATTCGGCCTGAGCCCCTGGAGCGCTCGGCTTCCAGGCGCCGTCTTCGGAGTCGCCAGCGTCGCGCTGATCTATTACGTCGGTTGCCGGATGCGCGATCAACCCACCGGCCTCCTTGCCGCCGGACTGATGGCCATCGATCCGTGGAGCATTCAGCTATCGCGCACTGGCCACGAGGCGTCGATCATGCCGTTTCTAATTCTGCTGCCGTGGGCGGCCGCCATCGCCGCTGGCCTGCCGTTCGCGATCGATCGCGCGAAAGTGCGTCCGCTCCTCGCAGGTGTCGCCGGTTTGCTCGCTGGAATCGCCTGCTACGGCTATCCGGCCGTGCGTCTCTGCCTGCCGCCCTTCCTACTGCTCTGTGTACTATTCAATCTGCGCGCCTGGCTCGCGCTCCTCACCGATCGGCGCGGCGCGCTGGCCGCAGCCGCCTGTTTTCTCGGCCTGATGATTGCATTGGGCCCTTTGGTTGCGCAACATTTCACAAGCGGCGATGGAATCGGGCGGCGCTATGAAATGCTCTACGCCTGGGGCGCAAACGATTCGATCGCCTCGGCCGCCGGCAAGCTGGCTTGGCGATATGTATTGCACTTTGGGCCGGAGTTCCTGTTTGTCCGTGGCGACTATTACGAGCTTCAGCACGCCCAATACTTTGGACAGCTTCTCCCCGCGCTCGGCCCGCTGTTTTACGCGGGGCTTTTTGTCGTCGTCGCGCGTGCCCGCTCATCCGTATCATGTCGAGTGCTGCTCGCGGGGCTCCTGACCTATCCGCTGGCTGATACGCTTTTTGCACACGTCACGGGGCATGCCCTCCGCGCCGCGCCCGGTTTACCGGTAATCCTGCTTACCAGTGCCCTCGGCGGTGTCGAGTCCGTCCGCTGGCTGCGACGTTACTCACCGAAGTTTGCACGGGCTGCCGTCGCGGCCTGGGCAGTGGCCTGCCTCGCGCTGGCTGGTGGATTTGTTCGCTACTTTCTGTTCGTTTTTCCGGAGCGACCCGCGATTGTCGACAACTATCATGCCGACCTCGCCGCCGTCTGCCGCTGGCTCAGGCCACGCCTGGATGGGCTCGATCGCGTCGTTTGCACCGTCAGGAATCTGAATCACCCCGACATGATCGTTCCGGTCGAGGTCGAATTGCCTCCGGCTATCTGGTTCGAAAAACCGCTCGATCGGCATCGCGATGCAGAATGGCAATTCTTCGATTCGTACGGGAAATTCGTTTTCTTGTACGATCCATTACGAGTTGAATGGGTCCGCCGCGAAATCGCCGCCACCGGAAAGCCGGCCAGGGTCGCCTTTATCTTTCGGCCCGGCGAAACCGGACTCGACCACCCCGACTTTGTTGCCACCGCGCCCGATGGTACCCCCAGACTGCTGGTCTTCATTCGCGATGTGTAGTGCGCGCGGACTTTGCCCGCGATGATCCGCCTGACCTGAATTGTTCGTAGGATTTCTCGCCCGGAAGGGACGCGCCTAGCCCTTCTTCGCCTTGGCCTTCTTCTCTTTGGGGGCCTTGGCCGGTTTCGCAGGCTTGGGCTTCTTCGGGGCCGATGGCTTGCCCACCATCCAGCCGACCATCCACGCAACGCCCGCCAGCAACACCACGCCGCCGGCAAAGAAGTACAGGTTGGTCCCCGAATCGATCAGCCGCATGAAGCTCGGCCAGACGCCCTGAATCTGGCTCGTGGCCGCAAGCCCGACGATGCACAATGCCGCCATCGCAACGGCCGCCAACCCGGTGAAGGCCGGCCCCATCGGATCGAATACCATGTCGCCCGCGACAGCCATGGTCGGCCCCGCGGAGACGACCGGCATTTCCTCTTCCTCGGCGCCGGAATCGTCCGCAGCCGGATACTCGTCGCTCGAAACCGTCTCGACCGCCTCGGCCTCGAGCGTCCCCGTGTCGCTCTCGATCGGCTCGGCAGCCGTCTCAGTTTCCGATCCTTCGCTCGGCGAAATAACGTCGAGCAGCTCGGCTCCCAGACTGGTGTCGTCGCTCTCGCGCGTCAGGTCGAGCAGGCCGCTGCCGCTCCCCACCGTCGCCATCTGCAGCTCTTCTTCGGCGACCGGCGAGATCTGGGTCTTTGCCAGCGGATCGGCCTCGCCATGCAGGTCGGCCTCTTCGAATACGCTGATACCACTTCCGGCCTTTGAGCCGGTCTTGCCCTTGGGTGGCGGCGCGATCGGCGCCGACGATTTCATTGACGAATCGTCGAGGGCAATCACGTCCGAGGCCGAAAGCCCGATGTCCAACTCGCTCGAATCGGTCAGCGCGATGGAGCTGCCCTCGCCGCTAAGATCGGCCGCAATCAGCGGCTCAGGAGCGGGCGGCGGTGCTTCCTTCTTCTTTGCAGCCGGCTTCGGCGCCGGTGTGGTGTCAATGGCGGGTGACGGACCCAGATCCAGATCGATGCTCGATTCATCCAGTCCGAGCAGATTGATGTCTGAGGTCGGCTCAGGAACTGCCAGCTCGAGTTCCTCGGCCTGCGGCTCCTGGCCCGGTGCGCCGATATCCAGATCGACGATCGAGCTGCCCTCGTTTGCCACGATGCGCTCGATATCTTCGATCTTGAACACCATTGACCCGTCCTGGTCGTAACCCTGGACGCGGCCCTGGTTCACCATCTCGCTGACTTCGTCGGCCCCCACTCCGAGCACGTCAGCCGCTTCGTCCAGCGAATAGAACTCTTTGGCCATGAGCAGCGCTCCCTATGGATTCTTCGCCTGTCCCGGAGCCGTTTCAACCGCGCTATCGCGCTGTGACCCCACGGTCTCGATTTTCGCATCGTCGCCCAGTGCGTCTGCCGCCGCTGCGTCAGGGTCCTGAACATCGGGACGCGGCGCTAGAGGCGATGCCGAAACGGGCCCGTTCGGCATCGCAGAAGCGGCTGGCATGGTGTCATCCAGATCCTCCGTCCCAACAGTTGGGTTGCGTGCAGGCATCGCGGTCGCGGCGGGCGTTACTGTCGGAACGGGCGGCGCCGAGAAGCCCGTGTTCTGGCGGTTCTGTTGCCGCTCGAGCATTTCCCGGATTCTTTCGGGAGCCGTCACGTCGTCGTTATTGTGGTTCTCGAGATAGCGGTCGTACTTGAACGTTCGGGCACAGGCGAGCTTGAGCCGGTGCTTTGTCGGGTAATATTCATAAACCCAGACTGTCGAGTTATCCATGTCCATCATGAACAGCCCATATTTGTCCCGGTCGAGCTGTCCGGTGAAGGCATGAATCCCATGCGTCCCCGTCATCGCCGTCTGCCCGAACGCCGCCCCCGAGAAACTCGGGTCGGGTCGCAGGAGTAGACAGGTCGCGATCACCGACAGGGCCACCGCGATAATCCAAGTCGCCACCGACCGCTGCGGTTGGATGACAATGGGACGCACGTCGTGCGAATGCTGCTCAGTTGTCATGGCGAAATTCCCTGATGCCCCACCCGCCGTATTCTAGCAAAACGCCCGCTTTTCACAAGGCGTCGGAGCCGTCCCCGGCCCCGACCACGGTTATACTCCAAGGCCCGTGTCTCCCGTGGAATCCATCATCGAGCCCTCGCATCAACTGGACGCCGATCCGGTCATCCGGCCGATCGCCGCACCCGTGGATCGGATCGCGCTCCGCACCGCGGTGGCCAACCTTCCCGGCGGCTTCATCCTCGAATCCGTCGCCGCCGACCAGCGCCACGGCCGCTTCAGCTACTTCGGCTTCGATCCGCTCGAAGTGCTCGAAGTGCCGGCTGGCGCCGATCCATTCGCGCCGCTGGCCGCCGCCGTCCGGTCCCGGATTCAGCCGCGGCATGCGCGCCATATCCCATTTATCGGCGGTTGGTTGGGATATCTGGCGTATGAGGCCGGCTCTGCCATTGAGCCCACCGCACCGTCCCGGCGGGTTCTGCCGGGCCTGCCGATCGCCCGCTTCGCCCTGCACGACGCCGTCATCGTCGCCGACCACGCAACCAGCCGCTGGTATGTCGCCGGCCAGTCCCTGACGAGCGACCCGAACCGCCTTCCCAGCATGCTGGATAGATTGGCGGCCATTGCCTCCGACGCCCGCCCGGCAGCGAAAATGCCGACTCGCGCGATTCCTGCGCCATCCCCCACCCGCGACATGACCCCCGACGAATACCGCCGCCGGGTCCGCCGCATCCTCGACTACATCGCCGCCGGCGACATTTTCCAGGTCAACTTCGCCCAGCGGTTCACCATCGCCTCGGCCGAGCCGGCCCCCGACCTCTACGCCCGCCTTTGCGATGCCAATCCGGCCAGCTTCGCCGCCTTTATCCCCACGGGGCACGGCGCGGTGCTGTCGTCCTCGCCCGAACTCCTCATCGAATTGACCGGTCGCCGCGCCATCACCCGCCCGATCAAAGGCACGCGCCGCCGCACCGGCCGCGCCCCGGCCGACACCGCCGCGGCCGACGATCTCGCCCGCTCGGCCAAGGACGCCGCCGAACTGGCCATGATTGTCGACCTCGTCCGCAACGACCTCGGCCGCGTCTGCGAATTCGGCTCCGTCCGTGTCGACGACCCCGGCTCCATCGAAACCATGTCCACGGTCATGCATCGCGTCGCCACCGTCTCGGGCACGCTTCGCCAAGACCTCGACGCCATCGACCTGCTCCGCGCGCTGTTCCCCGGCGGCTCCGTCACCGGTGCCCCCAAGGTCCGCGCAATGCAGATCATCGACGAACTCGAAAACTCCCCGCGCGGCCCCTATTGCGGCGCCATCGGCTACATCGGCCTCGACGGCGACATGATGCTCAACCTCGCCATCCGCACGCTCGTCGCCATCGACGGCCATGTCCACCTCTCCGTCGGCGGCGGCATCGTGGCCGACTCCGACCCCGACAAAGAGTACGATGAGACGCTCGCCAAGGCCGCCGGTATGCTGACGGCCCTCGGCTGCCAACAGGATCCAAAATGAACGAACTGGTCTTTCTGAACGGTGAAATCGTCGAGGCCTCGGCCGCCCGGCTGCCCGTCTCCGACGCGGGCCTCAGCCACGGCGCCGGCCTCTTCGAAACGGTTCGCGTCTACAACGCCAACCCTTTCAAGCTCGACGACCACCTCCGCCGCATGCGCCACTCGGGCAAAAAGCTCGGCATCGCCGTCCCGTGGGACGACGCCGAAATCACCCGCTCCGCCAGCCGCATCCTCCAGGCCAACGAGCTCCGCGAAGCTCGCCTCCGCATCACCGTCACGCCCGGCGACCTCCGCGCCGGCCTGGCCGCCGAAGACGGAATCCCGCCCGCGACTCTGCTCATCACAGCCCAGAAGTTCGAGGCCTACTCCGCCGACTACTACCGAAAAGGCATGACCGTCTGCGTCAGCTCCTACAAGCAGAACAAGCACGACCCCACCACCGGCCACAAGACCGTCTCCTACTTCCCGCGCCTGCTCGCCCTCCGCGAGGCCCACGGCAAGCAATGCGGCGAAGCCCTCTGGTTCACGACCGACAATCAGCTCGCCGAGGGCTGCGTCAGCAACGTCTTCATCATCAGCAAGGACAAGCTCCGCACCCCGCCGCTCGATACGCCCGTGCTGCCCGGCATCGCGCGGGCCATCACGCTGCAGTGCGCCGCCGCCCGCCAGATCGAAGTCGTCGAGGAGCCGCTAACCATCAACGACCTGCTCGAAGCCGAGGAGGTCTTCCTCACCAATACCATCATGGAAATCCTGCCCGTCTGCCGCATCGAGCGCCACCCAGTCAGCGACGAAACCGTCGGCGACTTCACCCGTACCCTTCGCGAGGCCTACTTCGAAGTCGTCCAGCAGGAGTGCCGCATCGGTGGCTAAAGCGCGGTCGAGGCCGACCGAAACCATCTGGTCGGTCTCGCAGACTCTCGGCCAGATCGCGCCGGTCCGCTTGGCGGCGGAATGGGATAACGTCGGATTGCTCGTGGGATCAGCGCGATGGCCCTGTCGTCGCGCCCTCGTGACGGTGGATCTGACGCCGCTCGTCCTGAACGAAGCTCGCAAACTGAAGTGCGATTTGATCGTTTCTTACCATCCGCCGATTTTCAAACCGGTAAAGTCCATGCTTGCCGGAGAGTGGACGTCAGAAGGTCTCGCTGCGGAGGCGCTCGCCAACAAAATCGCCATTTACTCTCCGCACACCGCCTGGGACGCGGCCGCCGGCGGGACGAACGACACACTCGCCGCCCTGTGCGGAGTTCAAGCCAGTCGGCCATTCACCTTCGCCCGAGCCACGCCATTCAAAGAATGCAAATTCGTCGTCTTCGTTCCGTCCGAGCATGTCGATCGTGTTGCTGACGCGATGTTCGGGGCGGGTGCCGGAGATATCGGCAACTACACGCACTGCAGCTTCCGATCTCCGGGTGAGGGCTCGTTCTTCGGCAACGAGTCAACCGATCCCAAAGTTGGCCAGCGCGGCCGGCTCGAGCGTGTCAGCGAGATTCGCTTGGAGGCGATCGCGCCCGAGCATCTGGTAACTGAAATCACGCAGGCGCTTCGCCGGAGCCATCCTTATGAAGAGCCCGCATTCGATATCTTTCCGTTGAGTGCCCGTGCCTCTCCCAGACTCGGTCAGGGTCGGATCGGCCGGCTGCCCCGCGCAATGTCGCTAGCGAATCTCGCGGCACTGCTTCGGCGAAAGGCAAACGCGAAGACCGTGTCGTTTGTCGGCAGCCCGCGCTCGCAGGCGCACCAAATCTACGTTTGCGTCGGCGCGGCCGGTTCGCTGCCGTTCGATATTCAGGATGATGTGCTTGAGCCGGGAGACGTCGTCATCACCGGCGAAATCCGCCACCACGACGCCCTCCGCTACCTTCGCGAAGGCACCTCCGCCATCGCCCTCGGCCACTGGGCCAGCGAGCGCCCTGGCGTGGCCGAGCTCGCTCGCCGGCTCAAGCTGGAATTGCCCCGACTCGATGTCCGCCTCTCAAAGGCCGACCGCGACCCGTTTTCACCCGCGTGAGGGTTTTCTGCATGCGCCGATCGCCGCTCATTTCCGCCTCGCTCGCCGCCACCGCCGCATTGCTCGCGCTGTCAGCGGGCTGCGAACAACCCAAGCCCGACACGTCAGTCACGCAGGCCTGGTCCGACCTCCGCCGCAACGAAGCCAACGCCGGCACCGAGTCGCAGCCCGCCGAATCGCAAACTGCTGCAAACGGCGCCGCACCGAACGCCGGCGGCAATCCCTCTGCTCTCCCCCCGGCCGGTAACCCATCGCCCGTCTCTCAATTCACGACCGGCGCCGCGAAAAAATCCGAGCCAATCGCCTACGTCAACGGCAAACCCATCGAACGCGAAGCCGTCGTCAGCATCCTCATCGAAGGCCACGGCCTCGGCGTATTGCAGCAGGTGGTCGCGCTCGAAGCGGTTCGGCAGGCAGCCGAGAAACGCGGCATCCGCATCCGCGAAGTCGATATCGACAACGAATATGACTACACGATCTACAGCCCCCAATTGCAGGGCGACAGCAGCGCGCTCCTTAGCCCAATCCGCAAAAAGGAACTGATCCAACTCTGGCTGCGGCGCACCGGTGTCTCGGCCTCCGAGCTCCGCCTCGCCATGGTCCGCCAGGCCTACCTTCGCAAGCTGGCCGCCGATCGCGTGACGATCAGCGAAGACGCCATCCGCCTCGAATACGAACGCCAGTGCGGCGAAAAGGTCATCGCGCGGCACATCCAGCTGGCCGCCCTCAGGGACTACGACCAACTCCACGCCCGCATTGTCGCCGGCGACGACTTCGCCGCGCTCGCCGCGCGGTTCAGCATCAACGAGGCCACCAGCCGCGACGGCGGCCTGCTTCCACCCTTCTCCGCCGGTGATCTTCGCGTTCCCAAGACGCTCCGCGAGGCCGCGTTCCAGTTAAAGGTCGGCCAGACCAGCGACCCGATCGCCTTCGAAGGCCACTACCACGTCATCCGCGTCGAGCAGCGCACCCCGCGTTGCAATCAAACCATCGACGCCATGCGCGAGCAGCTCATGCGCAGCATTCGCAACCGGCAAACCGCCGATCAGATGGATCAGATTTCGCTCGATCTTCAAAGCCAGTCGCGGCTCAAAATCACCGACAAGGCCCTGCGCGAGCGCTACGATTCCGAACGTGCCGCCGGTAAAGTCACCGGTCCCGCGCTGGAGCGCTGACCTGCTCGCAGCTTCGCTCTTGTATCGCGGGACCGCCCCCGCATAGGATGTGTACTGACTCGCACGGCTCGCCGCCCGTGATCGTCCAGATGATACCCCGCATGATAAAGGTCGCGTCCTTGCCCGACATTCCCGCTGTCGTCAACAACCTCCCCGAGGCATGGGCCTTCTGCCACGCGATTCTCCCCGATGTCTCGCGCACATTCGCGCTCAACATCCCCGTCCTGCCGCCCCGCCTGCGCGACAGCGTCTGCTGCGCCTATCTGCTCTGCCGTATCGCCGACACCATCGAGGATACCGAGACACTGCCGGCGCCCACGCGCCGCGCGCTCTACGACGCGCTGAACCGTGCCGTCGATCCGGCTCGCCCCCAGCCGACCGACCTGCCCGGCTTCGCGCAACACGCCGCCAGCGCCGCCGAGGCCTATGCCCGGCTCATCGCCGGCGCGCCGCTGGTCCTGAGCGCCTTCGCCAGTCTTCCGCCCGCGTCGCGCGCCGCGATTGCCGAATGCGTCCGCGAAATGATCGCCGGAATGCGATCCCCGACGGCTCGCGGCCGCGAGGCCGGCATCCGCTTCATCGCGGCCGACTTCGCCGATCTTGATACCTATTGCCACTTCGTCGCCGGCACCGTCGGCGTCATGCTGACGCGTCTCTTCTCGAGCGAGCTGGGCGAGCCACCCGGCCTCGCCACCGCCCGCACGCGTGAACTCGGTCGGCGGTTCGGATTGGGGCTTCAGGCCACCAACATCATCAAAGATCACGCCGATGACGTCGCCCGCGGCGTCTGCTTCGTCCCGCGCACCAGCGTCGGGCCGGCCGCCGATCGCTGCCCCATCACCCAGCCCCAGAGAGACGTTCTCATTCGGCACGCCGTCGATCACCTCGACCGCGCCATGGAATTCGTCCTGCTCATTCCGCATCAGGCCGACGGCATTCGGCTCTTTTGCCTCTGGGCCCTGATGCTCGCGCTCGGCACGCTGCGCGAAGCCGCCAAAGCCGAGTCGCCGACCCCCAAGGTCGCCCGCTCCGAAGTGGCTAAAATCCTCTCCGACAGCCGCCGGTTCGTCGCCGACGATACCCGGCTGCTCGCCTGGTTTGGCGACTATCGCAACCAGGTTGCCGCGGCCCTGAGCGCCGCCGCCAATGGAGCGACGCACGCATGAGAGTGGTCCTTGCCGAACCCCGCGGCTTCTGTGCCGGCGTCGAACGCGCCGTCAAAATTGTCGAGCTCGCCCTCGAGCTCTATGGCCCGCCGGTCTACGTCCGCCGCGAAATCGTCCACAACAGCCACGTCGTCCGCCGCCTGCGCGAACTCGGCGCCGTTTTCGTCGACGAAGTGCAGGAGGTCCCCGATGGCGGACACGTCATCTTCTCGGCCCACGGCGTCGCCCCGGGCGTCTTCGACGCGGCCAAGGCGCGAAAGCTCAACATCATCGACGCTACTTGCCCGCTCGTGGCCAAGGTTCATCTGGAAGTCGATCGCTTCGTCCGTCACGGCTATCACATCATCCTGATTGGCCATGCCGGCCACGACGAAGTCGTCGGCACCGTCGGCCACGCGCCGAACGCCATCACCCTCGTTTCAGATGTCGAGCAAGCTCGCACTCGCCCCGTCCCAGCGCATGAAAAGCTGATCGTGCTCACGCAGACCACCCTTGGCATCGACGACACCGCCGACATCCTCGCCGCCCTGCGGCAGCGCTTCCCCGAACTCGAACTGCCCCCGACCGACGACATCTGCTATGCCACGCAGAATCGCCAAAATTCCGTCAAGGCCATGGCCCAGGACGGTGTCGACGTCGTCCTGGTGGTCGGTTCGCAAAATTCGTCAAACGCCCAGCGCCTGGTCGAGGTCGCCAAGGCCCGCGGCATGCGCGGCTACCTCATCGACGCCGCCGCCGACATCCAAGCCGACTGGCTCGAAAACGCCCGCACCGTCGGCGTCACGGCCGGCGCGTCAACGCCTGAAGCTGTTGTTCAGGATGTTCTTGCTCGGCTGCAAGCACTGGGTGGCACCGATGTCGTCCGGCTGACGACGGTGGAAGAAGACACTGTTTTTTCCCTGCCCCCGGGTCTTCGACATGTCGCGCTGAACGTCTCTCCCCGCCTTCAAAATATCACCGCCGGCAAGCGTTGAGTTTCACTTGGCCGTCAGAAACATGTCCCCCTGCTCGGCATCGCCGTTGTCGTGTACCCGCATGACGCCGATGGCCACCTGCCGCTTCGACGGAATCAATTCCAGCGTTGACCCAAGCTCATCCATCGACCGCACGTAGATCTGCCCGATCCGCACCACGTAGTCTCCCGGCGACAAACCCTTCGACGCCGCCTCCGTGCCTTTCGCCACGCTCGTCACCACCAGCCCGATCGGCCCGTTCAGCCGCAGCCGGCGAATCTCGGCCTGCGTCATCTCGCGCACTTCAATTCCAAACCGCTCCGCCATCAGCTTCGCAGAATACTGCTTCATCGCGATCATCGTGACCGGGATTTTGAGCGTCTTGCCGCCGCGCTGCAGCGTGAACGCAATCGGCTTTCCGATCGGCGCCTTCTCAAGCACCGAGAAGGCGTCGAGATAGTTCGGTGTCGGCGTGTCGTTGATCGCCTTGACGATGTCGCCGACGCGCACCCCTGCTTCGGCCGCCGGAGACCCGGTGTCGACCCGCCCCACGCGCAGGTCCGAACCTGCCGCGCTGGTCGACTTGTCAAAATCGGCCTCCATGTGCAAGCCCAGCGCGACGCGCCGCACGCGCTCGATATCGAGGTAGTTCGGAAGGAGCTTCCGAAGCTTATCCACCGGAATGGCGAATCCGATGTTCTGCGCATCGCCGCGGATCGCGCTGTTCACCCCGATCAATTCGCTGTTCACGTTGAGAAGCGGACCGCCCGAGTTACCCGGATTGATGCTCGCGTCAGTCTGAATCAATCCCGTGTAGGTGATGCTGTTCTGAAACCGCAACTCGCGGTTGAGCGCCGAAATAATTCCCGCGGTACAGGTGTGCTGAAGCCCCAGCGGATTGCCGATCGCCACCACCGTTTCGCCGATCATCAGGTCGTCCGATCGCCCCAGCGGCAGGTAGGGCAGCGGCTTGTCGGCCTCGACCTTCAGGATGGCCAGGTCGTTCGCCGGGTCAGACGCAATGATCTCGGCCGGTAGCTCGCGCTTGTCGGAAAAAATGATCTTTCGTTGCATCGTCTGCGCCACAACGTGCGCATTGGTCACGATGTATCCGTCCGGATGAATGACGAATCCCGACCCGACGCTCTGCTGCGTCACGGCCTGCGGCGGAAGGTTGAACAGATCGCCCAGCGATGCATCGAATCCGCCCAGTCCCCGCTGGATGGTGAAGCGCCGCGTCGAGGAGATGTTCACCACCGCCGCCTTAGATGTCTCGAAGACATCCACCACCGGCGTCCGCCGCCGCTCGCGCGCCGTGGGCGATTCCTTTCCGCGCAAGTCGTCGCCGCGCGTCCCGGCCGATCCCGCCAGTACGGTCGCGACCCACACACCCATTCCGATCAATCCGGTCTTCAAGTTCGCCTCACTCGACGTCCAGCACGTCAAACACCTTCTCCGTATACGTCGATCCAATGCACGTCGCTGTCAACGCCCCGCGCTGCACCTGCTTTCGCCGGTGCGCATGGCCGCAATAGACATCGCGAACCTGCGGATATTTCTCAATCAGCGCGCCGAACGACTCGCTCCCCATAAAGGCCGATACAAACGCAAAATTCAGCACGATCGGCCGCGGCACCAGTTCCGCAAACGGCACATGATGAATCGCGACGACGATCCGCTCGGCTCGTTTCGACGCGTCATCCAGATGTTGCCGCAGTCGGTCGACCAGCATGCCCGTGAATTCCACATCCGACATCCCAAGATTCGCCCGCACCCCGTCCATCCAGCGCACAATGATGTCCGTCGACCCGGGCGGCAAATCGTCATAGCCATCGATCAGATGCCGATAGTGCTCGTCCGCCTCGGCCCGCCCCGGCGCTACCTTGGCCTCATAGAATCGCAGCGGCACTTTCAACGCCGGCGATCGAAACGAGTAGTCATACCAGCCCACGCTGCCCACCACCGCCACGCCGTTTGCGTAATAGGGCCCCGCGTCGAGATAGTGAACGCCGTGCTTCACGCAGACACTCGCCAGCTCCACCTCGTATCGCCGGAACGAATCCCCGCCCTTCGGCACCCACATTTCGTGATTGCCCGGCGTGAACAATTTCGGACCGCGAAATCCCTCGAATAGCCCGAATAGCTGTTCCAGGACCGTCAGGTCGATCGACGCCGAATCGCCCACGAGCACGAGCAAATCGCCCCCGGCCGCCGCGATCTTCCGTGCGATCTCCTCAGTGGGCCCCTTGCTTCGTGGGACGTCGTAATGCAGGTCCGACGTCAGAATGACGCGCATGGCCTGATTCTATTCGCGCCGGCCGCGCAAGGCGAAACCGCGCGATCAGTTGCGGCCGCCGCCCCGTTCCTCCACCATAGACGTGCGCATGCCGCGCCAAAAGAAAAAATGTCCGATCTGGTCCGTGTCGACAACCTGCACAAGCGTTACCGCCTCAACAAGGAAAACGTCCACGCCCTGCGCGGAGTATCGCTCACCGTCCGCCAGGGCGAATTCGTCGCCATCATGGGCCGCAGCGGTTCCGGAAAGACCACCCTCCTGCATCTGATCGGCGGACTCGACCTCCCCGACTCCGGTTCGATCACCGTTGCCGGCCTCGACATCGCCCGCATGTCCGACCGCCAACGCACCCTCTTCCGCCGCCGTCGCGTCGGCATCGTCTTCCAGGCTTACAACCTGCTCCCCACGCTCACTGCCTTCGAAAACGTCATGCTTCCGCTCATGGTAGACGGCCAGGCCCTCCCCGAAATCGAATCCCGCGCCCACGAGCTGCTCTCCCTTGTCCATCTCTCAGATCGCGAGGCCCACCAGCCGAGCGCCCTTTCCGGAGGCGAGCAACAGCGTGTCGCCATCGCCCGCTCGCTCCTGAACCGCCCCGACCTGCTCCTCGCCGACGAGCCCACCGGAAACCTCGACCCGGCCGCCGCCGCCGAAATCTGGCAACTCCTCCGAAACCTCGCCAACGAAAAACAGACCACGATCGTCATGGTGACACACGAGGCCGCCGCTGCGGCCAACGCCGACCGCGTCCTCGTCCTTCGCGAGGGTTCGCTGGTCGGTGAAATCGAGTCACAGGGATCACGCGATGCGGCATTGGTGGCAAGTCGGTACGCGGAACTGGCGCGCTAAGCCCGTCCGCACCCTGCTGGCGACGGCGTCGATCGCGCTCGGCGTCGCCCTCGTCACGTGGGTCACCTGCTGCTACGAATCCGTCCGCCGCAGCGTCACCGATGCCGTCGTCGAATGGATCGGACATGCCCAGATCAGCGTCGAGCCCATCGCCGGCCGCTGGTCTCTCTTCCCTGAAGCCGTCGCCGCCGGGCTTGAAGCGGTGCCCAACGTCACCCGTGTCGCCCGCCGCACCATCGAAACCGTGCTCATTTTCCCGCCCGAGGTAGCCGAACGTCGCGAGTCCCGCCCGCTAAACGTCCTGCGGCTCGATCTGGTCGGGCTCGACCTCCCCATCGAACGCGACTTCCGCAATTACAAGCTGGTCGAAGGCCGCATGCTCAAGCCCGGCGAAGACCACGCCCTCATGGTCGAGGAGCTGCTTGCCCGCGAGTGGAACCTCCACGTCGGCGACCGCGTTCCCCTTCAATATCAGGGCGCTCGCACCCCGCCCGAACCGTTCGAGATCGTCGGCCTGGTCGATCGCCGCCGCGTCAGCGCCTATCAGCTCCCCATGGCCTGGACCACCATCGCCGCCGTCCAGCGCCTCAGCGATTTCCCCGGAAAAATCAAAGCCATCGACATCATCGTGGCCGACGACACGGAACGCGCCCTCGCCGATACCGCCGACGCCATCCGCAAGCTCGTCCGCAAGCGCGATCGCACCCTCAAAGTCGCCACGACCAAGCTTCAACTTCAGCAGCTCCGCACCGCCCAGAGCCAGCTTCAGTTCGTCCTCATGCTCATCTCTTGCGTCGCCTTGCTCACGGCCTTTTTCATCATCCTCTCAACCATGACCATGGGCGTCTCCGAGCGCATCAACCAGCTCGGCCTCCTCCGCTGCGTCGGCGTCACGCGCGCTCAGGTTCTCGCCCTCGTGCTCATCGAAGTCATCCCCATGAGTGCCCTCGGCGTCATCGCCGGCGTTCCCATCGGTATCGGCCTGCAATTTGCCACTATGTCCTACGTGCACGAGTACATCGGCCAGTTCGCCCTCAGCCCGGTCGGCATCGCCCTGGCCGTCGCCGGCGGTTTCGGAACCGCTCTCCTTGGCGCGCTCGGCCCTGCCATCCGCGCAGCGTTTGTCTCACCCATCGTCGCCTCGCGCACCGCCTCCCAGCGCCACTCCATCGTCGTCGAAATCGCCGCTGCCGCCGGCGGTGCTGCCTTCCTCCTCCTGCATTACTTCATCAATCATCGCATCACCGCCGAAACGCCTTACTTCATCCCGCTCGCCCTCACCGGCCTCGTCGCCATGTACGCCGGCTACACGCTGATCGTCCCGCTGCTCGTCGTCGTCATCGGCGAGCCCGCCGTCACCGTCGCCGCGGCCCTGCTCAACATCCGCCGCCAGCTCGTCGCCGACCAGGTCGGCCGCCGCCCATGGCGCTCCGCCGCCGTCTGCTGCGGCCTTATGGTCGGCCTGTCGCTCATCGTCGCGCTTCAGGTCCACAGCGAATCAGTCAAGGCCGGCTGGGAGTTCCCCAAGCAATTCCCCGAAGCCCTCATCTACTCCTGGCGCGACGTCCCAATCGATCGCATGCGCGCCGCCGCCGAAGACCCCGGCATCTCCGCCGCCACCATCGCCGACGACGCCAGTTGCAAGCTCGTCAACAAGCGCACCGGCTTCCTCAGCGTCCTCGACCCGTTCTACCGCTTCATCGCCGGCGATCCCGACACCTTCCCCAAACTCATCAAGCTCGCCTATCTCGAAGGCAACGAACTCGACGCCCTGCGCCGCCTCAAGGCCGGCAGCCACGTCCTCGTCACGCGCGAGTTCTCGCTCGCACGCAAGATCCACCTCAACGACCAGGTCACGCTCTCAATCGGCGACGTCGAACACACCTTCACCGTCGCCGGCGTGGTCGCCTCGCCCGCTATCGACATTGCCGTCAGTTTCTTCAACGCCGGCGGCGAGTTTCAGGTCTATGCCGTTGGCTCCTTCATCGGCACCCTCGACGACGCCCAGAAAATCTTCGGCCGTGAGTCCGCCCGGCTCTTCCTCTTCAACTTCAAACAGCCCGACCAGAAGGCCGATGGCGGCTACCGCTTCTCTCGACTCCATTCGCGCCCCGCCCGCGATCAGCCCCTCCCCTCCGAGTCCGCCGACGCCGTACCCGGCTCGCGCGGCCACTTCACCACCGACGAAGCCGACCCCGGCACCACCGACCAGCAGGCCATCGCCGACCGCATCAAGGCCACCATGCGCAGCCCTTCGGCCGCCTTCGTCAATTCGTTTCAGCTCAAGCAGTCGATCGACGACAACATCGACCGCGTCACCCTGCTGCTGGCCGGCATCCCCGCCGTCGGCCTGATCGTCGCCGCCCTTGGCGTCGCCAACCTCATGATGGCCAACGTCGCCAGCCGCCAGCGCCAGATCGCCGTGCTCCGCGCCGTCGGCGCCACCCAGTGGCAGATGATCCGCCTCGTCTGCGCCGAAGCCCTCATCCTCGGCCTCATCGGCAGCGCGCTCGGCCTCGTCATGGGCCTCCACCTCGGCCAGGCCAGCACCTACGTCACCTCGACCCTCTCCGGCTTCGAGCCCAAGTTCACAGTCCCGTGGCCCATGGTCATTTCCGGCGCATCGGTCGCCATGCTCCTCTGCCTGCTCGCCGGCCTCGGCCCCGCCCGCGTCGCCAGCCGCAGCAACATCGTCTCGGTGCTGCAGTCCGCCTGATTTTCCGCAACATCCCCGCGCAGCCCGTCGCTACAATTCGGCCGATCCGCGTCGGACCCGCGGAACAAGGAGTTCACATGCGTCGCATCCCCCAGTTGCTCGTTTGCCTCGGCCTCGCTCTCCCTCTCACCTCGGGCTGCGAGAAAAAGGAAACCAGCAAAGCCACCCTCGAAACCCCCAGCAAGAAGTACGAACTCAAGCTCGAGAAGACGGAAAAGAAGGACTGATGCCACCGGGCTGCCGGCGACAACAGTCGTCGGGTCACGCGCTGCCTAGCGGTACTCGCTAAACAAATCCACGCTCGGCCACTGCTTCACTTCCTCGATCGCCCGCCGCACTGCCTTCTGCGTATCACCCAGCAGCGGCGTCTCGCCACTCTCCTTCGCCTGCCGCGAGTTGAACAGCACCACCCAGTCCACTCCGCCCGGCATGTGCTCGATGTACGTGCAGATCCCCGGCAGCCCGCCGTTCTTGCCATACTCGAACCCCTTCGCCCCCGGCCGCACCGTGTCCCACCCCAGCCCGAAATACGATCCATTCCTGCGTGGCTTCTGCGGGGCCGGAGGCGCCGCCAGCATCTGCTTCATCATCGCCTCGCTTAGAAATGCCTCGCCGCGCGACCCATCCATCGCGGTCAGAAACCGCGCCATCTCGACCGCCGACGCTTCCCACCCGCCGGCCGCTGCCGTCATGACCGGGTGCCCGCCCGGCAGCGGATGGTCCGTCTCCGGCGAATAGCGATGCGCCTCGCCCGCCAGATACTCGCGCCCCGGCGGATCGATCCGCACGCGCCCGATTCCCATCGGCCGCAGCGTGATGCGATGCACCGCCTCGCCAAATCGCTCCCCCGTCACCCGCTCGATGATCGCCCCCAGCACCACGTAGCCAAAGTTCGAATACGCCGCCCGTGTCCCCGGATCAAAGTCCAGCGGCTCGCGCATCATGAAGCGGATCAGGTCGTCCGCCGTGACCGCCCCGCGAACCCGCAGCGCCCGCGCCACGCGTCGCCCAAAGCCCGACGGGTCGCCGCTAATCTTCCGATCCCACCCGCCCGAGTGGTTCAGCAGCATCCGCACCGTGATCTTCCGCAGCCGCGGGTCCATCCCGCGCCCGCCCGGCGGCATCAGCTCGGCCAGCCGCGCAAACGCCGGCTCGTCGAGCGTCAGTTTGCCCTGCTCCACCAGCTTCAGCACCGTCGCCGCCGTGATCGACTTCGACACGCTCGCCAGCACAAACGTCGTCTCCGGCCGCATCGGCGCATTGTCGGAAATGTCGGCCAGCCCATACCCCTTGGCGAGCACCAGCTTGCCGTCCTTTGCAATCGCCAGCGTCGCCCCCGGCACCGAGTGCTTCTCCAGCACCCGCGCCATGATCCCGTCAAACGCCTCCAACCCCGCCCCGGCCTTCCCGACTGTGGAAAGCGAATCTTTGGGCACATCCTGCGCAAACGAGCGCGAACAAACCCCGATCAGGACCAAACCAACAAACCGCCATGCACCGGCTCGCATCGCAATCCTCCAGAATGAATCTGTGCGTGAGATGATATCAAGCAATGTGCCGGGAGTGATTCGATGACGAGTGGACAAGCCGCGCGCTACGCTCGGCCGAGGAGCTTGTCATAATCGGCGTGGGATCCGATCCAGAACCAGACAAGTCCTCCGTCGCCCTCCACTGCAAGCGCCCGATAGTGCAACCCGACGCGTACTGAGCAGTAGCGTCCGACGCGCTTGAAATGCAGCGATGGGTGGCGTGTGTTGAGTTTGAGCTGTGCGAAACTCTGATCAGCGAGTTGTTGAATCGCCACGGGAAGTGCGCGGTAGCAGTCCCAGAATCGCGGCGTGGCCCAGTGCTTCACAGTTCTGTGCAATGGCCTTGCTGATGTGTTCGGATCGCGTCGTCCGCCAGGGCGTCGAGCTTCCCCGCGGCAGCGTCGCGATCGAACTGGTTGTCCCAGCTCGTCGCGTCGAAATCGGCGAACCAGGCGCGAAACGCCTCCAACTCGCTAGGGGCGAGCTTGCGAACGGCCTCCTCGATTTCTTGGATCGTGCTCATGTTGGCTGTCTAAGTATACCGCGTGAAGCTCGTCGCGGCGACGTGCGGTCTTTGCGTCTGCAGGACCGAATAACTTGCATCGCTCGACGTCCGCACGATAGCATGCATCGGAGAGCACTCATGACACGCCGCCGACGCGATCGGATCTTCTTGTTCGCCAGCGCCGCTGCCGGCTTCGGCGGCATCGTTGTCCTTCCCGTCCTGTCTCTCATGCTCGGTGGCCTCTTCGCCGCCCGCTTCCTGGGCTGGCAAGCTACCAACGAGGGCGACGAGCGAGTCACGTTGACATGCCTTCTCGTCGGCCTCGCTCTGGGCCTTCTCGTCGGTCCGGCCGTCCATTTCGTCCTTAGCGGGCCCACGCAGCGCCGCAGCCCCTATCACTGGTGGCGGCTCGTTCGCGTCTATCTGCTCGCAACGATTCCAGTGGCGGCGCTTTGCACCATCGGCATTTGGAGTGATTCGAGAATGCCCTGGTCGTCGTGGGACGTCGGCATGATGTCATGGATCGTTCTCGTCCCGCTGATCTGCTGGCTCCCCGATCTCTATCGGAGCGAAATGCCGAAGATCCGAACCGGCTTCTACCGCCGCGCTCACTGGGTCCGCCGCAACAACCGGCCCGCCTGGTTCAACGCCGTGCTGGCGCTTCTGATGTTCGGTTGCCTGTCGCTCCTGATGGTCCTCGCGGTCGGTGGAATCCTGCACGATCCGCTCAGTATCGTGCGCCTCAGCTATTCCAATACCAGAGCCCCGCTGATCATCACGATTGCCCTGTGCCTGGCGGTCCCCTATATCGCCGCCCGTTCCGCCTACTCGCTGCTCACTTGGCGCCTCGTAGACGATGGCCGGCGCCGGTGCCCCGGTTGCGGCTTCGACCTCACCACCGACAAACATGGCAATTGCGCCGAATGCGGAACACCGCGATGAAATCAGCTCGCCGCCTCGTTCAAGTGTGTCTCGCGATCAGCGTGCTGCTTTGGATCGCGAGCCTTTTCGTCGGTATAGCCTACGTCCCGCAGAGCGGACGGTTTCGATTCAGTTGCTTCGCGGGTGTGGTCTTGGTCCATTTTCTCGACATCGCCAACAACCATCCGCCGCCCGACGCGCTTCAGCCCGGCGCGCTCAAACAGTACCCTCGTGGTGCCTATGTATTCGGGGAGGCGCCACTCAACCATCATTACATCCTTCCCGTTCCCGGCTATGAGGTGGTGTTCGCTCCGTTCAATCTCTTTCAAATCTCCGTCGTAAAGCTGTGGCTTCCCCAAATAAGCCCAAGCGGGAAGAAGCCCGCGTGGCACATCAAGCTGCCAACCATTGCCCCGGCCCTGATCTTGAGCCTGATCTCGCTCTACTGGCTCTTGCCGTTCCATCGACGCCGCGTCAGGCACCGATTAGGTCAGTGCGTTGCCTGCGGCTACGACCTCACCGGGAACCAATCCGGCAAATGCCCTGAGTGCGGAATACCTACACCCCAATCAGAACCGGCCGCGCCAGCCGGAGAGTCGCCTTAGCAACCGCCGCCGGCGAACCTTAAGCGGTCCGCCGATCCTCGGTGCAGAGTCCGATTGATGTCCGCAATCTGCTCATGTGGTGCCCACGACAGCGCTACATTCACGCGCGGTGCCTCATCGCCGCCGACGAGCGATCCCCATACCCACAACGCACAAAATCAAGCTCCCCGGCTCCGGCGTAAGGGTAAACGTAAAGTTGATACTGCCCCCCGACATGCCGTACGGATATCCCGAGTTGTTGGAATAGCCGACTCCGTAGCAATCCATGAAGATTGTGTACTGCCCCGCTGCGAGCGTCCCGGATGACGATATCGGTGGCGAACCGCCATAACTGTGCGAATACGAATAGATCGAATTGCCGCCCGAATCCAACAGTTTGAAGTTTTGCGACGGAATGGCATCGAATCCAATGTTTCCCGTCGCCGAACCCGTAACCGAATACTGGCGCGAACTGGGCAGGTTGATCACCACCGAAAGCCATGTTTTTCCTGTACCCGTGCTGGTGCCCGATGGTGGCGGCGTGCCCCCTTGTCCAAATGACGACGCACTGGCGGAAATGACGTTCGCCAGCAGGTTGGAAGTTTGCGACGTATGACTGGCCCCAAGACTGATCGACCTCACCCACGGTCCAAAATCCGGAGCCGAAGCGCTGGCCGGGCTGGATCCCGTCAATGTCGCCTCGACGACACGCTCCTGACTGACATACTCCATCAACTGCGCTGAGAGCGGCGCACTGCAAGACAACAGTGCGGTCAGACCGACGATGACGCCGGGCCTGAATCTTGAGTATTCGTTCGGTTTGCCGACAATGCGTTGTGCTGACATGAGAGTGCCTCCGAGAATAAGACCCAGAGATTTCCGCTTTGAACGCCGGTTCGAGCGGACGTCATAAGCTTACCGAGATTGCATTCTCGGCATCAAGCGGAGAACTCACCATATTGGCTGAGTTCCGCGCTTGTCTTATGAGCGATTGGCCGCCCGGACGACAGAATGATGAAAAATGCGGCGGACCGAAAAACAGCAAATCATTAATTTCCACTGGCTAATCATTATTGGTATCCCGCCTTGACTTAGTAAAACATATACCTAACATCAGTCCGGCCGCACCTGGGAGATCGGGGACCGAAGGCCGACCACAGTCTTAATGCGCAATCGCCTGAAAACGGCGCCGCGCTCAGGGTGCGCCGGCTCTTGATCGCCGACGATCTAAGGGTCGACCATCGTTCGCGTAGGGGGAATCCATGCGTCGCGTTCCGCTGCAATCTCACAAATCTCATCCAACCGCAGACTGCGCTATCACCCGGCGTTCCCGTCTCACGCATCTCAGTAGTCCCATGAAGCGGTCTCCGTCGCCGTACCCCAAATTCGCGGCCAACCCCAGACAATCCAAAAGCTTAAGCCGAATTAACGACAAACAGTGTCTGATGAAGTCTCACGAATCTCACCACGCCGCGAACGTCCGAATAACGGATTATCACTTTTATCACCGCGCGTCTCAGCCGCTCACTGTCACCTCTGACCACCCGGCCCACGCCCCACCCATCCAGCCAGGGTGTCAATTTCGCGTTTTGACCTTTCCGCGTTTCATCGTGATTCTTCCCCCGTGCCGACCACTATCCGCCGCCAGCCGACCGCCCCAGCCATCCCGCCCGCCGAACGGGCCGCCTCAATTCTCACCCCGCTCCTCGTCGCCGCCCTTACCGTCGCCGCCTTCCTGCCCGCCGTCCGCAACGAATTTATCAACTGGGACGACATCCAGAACTTCGCCGACAACCCCCACTATCGCACGTTTTCCGACACCGACCTCCGCTGGATGTTCACCACCTTCCACCTCGGCCCCTATCAGCCCCTCAGTTGGCTCTCCCTCGCCCTCGACTGCCGCCTCATCGGCCCCACCGCCGCCGCCCATCACACCTTCAACCTCGTCTATCAGACCCTCGCCGCCATCACCCTCTACTTCGTCGCTGTCCGCCTCCTCGCCCTCGCCACCCGCCGGTCCCGTTCCGACCTGCGTCTCAAGCTCGCCGCCGCCTTCGGTGCGCTGGTCTTCGCCGTCCACCCGCTCCGAGTCGAGTCGGTCGCCTGGGCCTCTGAACGCCGCGACGTCCTCTCCGGCTTCCTCATCGCCCTCACCGTTCTGCTCTACCTCCGCGCCATGGACCGTCCTCCGGGCCATCGCCGTTGGCGGCTCGCGCTCTGTGTCGCCGCCTACGCCCTCGCCCTGCTCGCCAAGGCCGCCGGCATGTCGCTGCCCGTCGTCCTGCTCCTGCTCGACGCATGGCCGCTCCGCCGCTTCGAAAAGTCGCCGCAGGCCGAGCCGCCCCAGTCAGAACCACCTCGCCGTGTCCTGCTCGAAAAGCTCCCCTTCGTCATCCTCGCCGTCGCCGCCGCGGTCGTCGCCTTCTTTGGCCAGCGCGAGCAATCCGCCTTCCAATCGCTCGCCGACCTCTCGATTCTCGATCGCATTCGCGTCGCCTCGTTCGGCGTCTGGTTCTATCTCTTCAAATCGCTCTGGCCCGCCGGCCTCCGCCCCATCTACTCCATGCCGTCCGGTGCCGCCCTCGCCGCGCCGCGCTTCTGGTTCGCCGTCGGCGGCATCCTCATCGCTTCCGGCCTCGCCCTCGCCCAATGGCAGAAGCGCCCGTGGCTCGCCGTCGCCTGGTTCTCGATCCTCGCCCTGCTTGCACCGGTCTCCGGCCTCGCCCAGGCCGGCCCGCAACTCGCCGCCGACCGCTACGCCTACCTGCCCGGCATGGTCATCGGCCTGCTCGCGGCCGGCGCGCTGCTGGCGATCACCGCCCGCGCCAAGTCGACGTCGCTCTCATTCGGCGCCACGATTGCCGCCGCCGTCATCGTTCTGCTGCTCGCCGCGACCACCTCGCGCCAGACGCGTTTCTGGCATGACTCCATCGCCGTCTGGCATCGCGTTCTCGCCTTCGAGCCGGCCAACCGCTTCGCCCGCGCCAACCTCGCCGCCGCCCACCTTCGCCGCGGCGAAGTCGCCCCCGCCATCGAGCAGCTCGAGATCAACGCCCGCAATCACCCCGACCAGCTCCAGCAGCAGATCAGTCTCGCCACCACGCTTCGCCAGACCGGCCGCGCCAACGACTCACTCGCCCCGGCCCGCCGCGCGGTGGAGATCGATCCCAGGTCGCCCGACGCACAGCGCGCCCTCGGCGAAGCCCTGCTGCTCACCGATCGTGTCAACGAATCCGTCGCCCCGCTCGGAATGCTCTGCCAACTCGCCCCGAACGACGCCTTCGCCCGCGTCCGGCTCGCCGAGGCCCTCATGCGTCAGAGTAAACCGCAGCGCGCCGGCGAGTTACTCATCGTGGCCCTGCAGCTCGCGCCAAACGATCCGCGCGTGTACGACGATGTCTCCCACATCTATGGCCGCATGCGCCAAATGCGCCCAGCCGCCGACGCCGCGCGGCGGGGCCTCTCTGTCAGCCCCAACGACGCCATTCTCGCCCAGCGCCTGGCCTGGCTACTCGCCACTTCGCTCGATGACTCGGTCCGCGACGGCAACGCCGCCCTCGCCCTGGCCGACCGGCTGGCCACCGTCGCCCCGCCAACAGACTGTCGCATGCTCGTCACGCGCGCCGCCGCACTCGGCGAACTGGGCCGGTTTGAAGAGGCCCGCCGCCTGATCGCCGACGCCCTCAAGCTCTGCCCCAACGACGACTGGATCGGCTCGAAGGGCAAGATGATGGACCTGATGTTCGGTTCGCACGAGCGTTTTCAGGACGTCGAATAGCCCGCGGCGGCCCATTTCTCAGCCACCGGGTCGAGGGCTATCATCCTCGCCATGGACTCAATTGAACTCGTCTGGTTTCGCCCCGAAGACTATGCCCCACTGGCCCGCCGCCTGGCGGCCTGCATCATCGACAACGCCATTATCGTCGTCGGGCTATTTGTGCTTCCATGGCTGCTCACCAAATTGCTGCCGACCCCACCGACCACGCAGCCGGCCCACAAGGTCATTCCAATCGGCCTGCTGATTGGCGCGGCCATCTTCTGGGTGATCATCGCCATTCCCTATCATCTCGGCATGCGCCGCACCCACCGCGGAACCATCGGCTATCGCCTGATGGGCCTGCGCATCATCGACATGCGCAATGCCATTCCCGAAACCGGTGTCCTCTTCAAGCGGCTCCTCCTATCGCTGATCTTCCCGGCCGGGTTTTTTGTTTTGATCGCGTTTTCGACCGCGTCGTCCGGCGCCAAGCCGCCCACCCACACCCAACCGGCGGTCTCTGCCGGGCAGATGGTCATGAATCTGGTCATGTTGGTGATCGTCATCACCATCGTCTTCGGCAACTACTGGAGCATCTCGCGCAGCCCCCGTCGCCAGGCGCAGCACGATCGTTTTTCAGCCACCTGGGTGGTTCGCGCCAACGCCCAGCCGGCCGGCGTCGGAGTTCCCGTTGAGCGGGCATGGATCGTTGGCCCGGTTGTTCTCGCATACTGGGATGTCGATGCCGGCACAGCCCCGGTGAACCACCCCTGCGGCGGCGTCATCGAGGAAAAGCCCGCGTGAAGCCCGCCGCATCGATTCGATTCACCAAGATGCACGGGCTGGGCAACGACTACATCTACGTCGACTGCTTCGAACAGCCCTGTGCCGCCCGCAACTGGCCGGCTGTCTGTCGCGCGATCAGTGATCGACACCGTGGCGTCGGCAGCGACGGCCTGATCCTCATCTGCCCGCCGGCAGGCGGCGCCGCGGCCGACGTCCGCATGGAGATGTACAACGCCGACGGCTCGCGCGGCGAGATGTGCGGCAACGGCATTCGCTGTGTCGCCAAGTACGCCGTCCGCACCGGCCGCGCCGGGCCGCCCTCAAACAATCCGACACGCATCCGCGTTCAGACCGACTGCGGGATCTCCGTGATTGATGTTCAAGCGGCGTGCGAGCGGACCGCGCAAGCGCGAGTCGAAATGGGAAGGCCGACGCTCGTGCCGAAGGAAATACCGGTGGACGCCCCGGGCGATCGCTGCATTCGCGTCCCGCTCGAAGTCGGTGGCGAGCGATTGACGATGACAGCTGTGTCGATGGGCAATCCGCATGCGGTCTTTTTCGTCCACGACGTCGCGAGCGTCGACCTGGCGCGCCTTGGCCCGCTGATCGAACACCATCGACGCTTCCCGCGCCGCGTGAATGCCCATTTCGTGCAAGTCGCCGGCCGATCGGAGGCGACCATGCGGACGTGGGAGCGGGGGGCAGGCGCCACGCAGGCCTGCGGCAGCGGCGCATGCGCCGTTCTGGTTGCCGGAGTCCTGGAGGGACATCTGGAACGAGCCGCAACCCTGCATCTGCCGGGCGGGGATTTGAAAATCGAGTGGCCGGAAGACGATGCATCCGTCTTCATGACGGGTCCGGCCGAGGAAGTCTGCACGGGGGAGTGGCCGCTCGCCTAACGCTCGGCAGGTTTGGGCGTCGCGGTTGTAATCGTCTTGTGCCGAGGGGCGATGACCGGCGCGGGCGGTGGGGGATTCGCCAGCATGTGATCCAGCAGATTGCGGAGCATCCGCCGCCCGATCTGATTGTCGGGATCACTATCTCGGAACATGGTGCAGAACGTTTGCGTTCCGGCCGAAAAGACCTCGCCGCCTTTTCCGTTGGGAAAGCCGTAGGCGGGGGAGTCTTCGTAATAGATCGCCCCAACCGCCTCGAACGGTTGCGGCGGCGCCTGAGCGACGGCCGGACGCGAAAGCCGCGCGGCAAGCAGGATGTCCACCACCGGCGGCGACGCGCGTCCGATGAAATCGGTTTCTCCGCCTGCA
This sequence comes from Planctomycetota bacterium, assembly GCA_015654675.1. Classification (GTDB taxonomy): domain Bacteria; phylum Planctomycetota; class Phycisphaerae; order UBA1845; family UTPLA1; genus SpSt-539. The sequence continues at coordinate 36,647 of JAATGM010000032.1, forward strand.
ATCCCCTGTCCGATGGTCTGTCCATTCTGGACGCCGGTGCCGGCGAAGATCCAGTGCGACGCTTTGCGCACCTTGAAGTTCTCCGGCAGGAAAAACCCGCCGGAGTTCGCGAGGAAAGTGATGCCCTGCAGTGATTCGCCCGGACGGTTGACCAGCGGGTCGTACCAGTGCGTCGTCAGCAGCGAATTGTTGACGCCATACATCGGATCAGCCGGAACGGCCGTCGACTTGTAGCCCACCATGGTCGCGCCGCCATCGTCGAATCGAACCTGCCACCAGAGGTCGTTCGCCGAGAAAAACGCCATGTGCCCACCGCGATCGTGGTGCGCCTGAATGGCGTCGAAGAACTCACGCGAGTTGTATTCCGCATGCGCCGAGAAGATCACGACGTCGTACGCCTGCAGGAGCGATGGATTCTGATGAATGTCCGACTCAGTGATGTATTCGAGCGGATAGCCCTCGGCTTCGATTCGGCCGTGGCATTGTGGCGGAAGGTATGAGCCCTTGCCGAGGCCGTTCTCGACCGCGAATGGCCGCAGAATTGAAACTTTGATGGCGATGGGCGAGCCGGTATAGAGACTCGCCCCGCCCCAATAGTTGTATGCATTGCGCGTGTTGTAATCGAGGCAGAATGCAATCCGGCTGGACGAACCCGGAACGGTGGGTCGAATCGTGAAGGGATGAAAGTGAGTCGTCGAATCGGTCGTCACGAACCGAGCGTAATAGCTGCCCGTTGACCAATTGGCCGGAATGACCCACGTGTGACTCAGGGGCCAATTTGCGCCGAGCCAGCCGAAAGGCGTGGCCGGACGAAGCGCTCCGGTCAGCCCGCTCACCGACGCGATGGTCTGGGGCGTCAGTCCGTCTCGAACAATGTCGATTTGATAGGTCGGAGAATCGGTCGATACGTAGAAAGAAATCGTGTCACCGGCGACGTAGCTCTTTCGATCGGTGTATGCCTCGATCTTTTGCGCGGCATTAGCAGGCGTCGCGCCAAGTATGGCGAGAAGCAATTGGGCCAAAAGCATGAAGCGAGTCGATTTCATGGTCCGAACCAAATGCCCTCAAACCCGGGGATATCGGCGCCATCGCATTTCCCGTCGCCATTGAAGTCGCCGACGGCGACGTGGCAGGGATCCTGCGGTGCGCCCAGCAACGCGGCGACAAATGCCTGCATGTCGCTCGCATCGCGCTGCCCATCAAGATTGAAGTCGGCGGCCGCAAATACCGGGACGATGTACGGCGATACCGGCAGGTTTTGAAGCTGGACATTGGACGCGAGGAGAATCGTTGTCCCGTTGACCCGGAAGCGGATCGTCACGGTTGTCGTAGGGTCAACGCCGGGCCTCGGGCTGACCAGCGCGCGATATGTCCCCGGCGTGTACATCACGACCTGCAGGCCGACATCGAGCCGTTGATCGTTGTTCACGTCATACTCAACCAATGCCGCTCCCGGAATGGGAGCTCCTGGGCCACCCGAGACGCGGCCGAGCGGATCTGTGACGACCAGCTTGACCGGAGCGGGTGAGCCGATTGTTCCGTTCGCCCCGGTGAGCGCCTCGATGGCCAGACAAATCGGAGCTCGGCCGGTTCCCTGCCAGGTGGCGCGCAGCGCAAGTCCGTCCGCGAAGTCCGCGTCACCGTCGCCATCGAGGTCCGCGTCGGAGCAGTTCGGCAAGAGCGGCACACCCGGCCCACTCAGCCCCGCGCAATCCCTGAACGGTTTCCAGTCCGTGAAATTGACTGTTCCATCGTGATTTAGATCGCCTTTGCCGTCGCACGCATCGCCAAACCCGTCGCCATCAGTGTCGGCCTGATTTGAATTCGCGATCGAGACGCAGTTGTCGCAGGCGTTGCCGACGCCATCACCGTCGGTATCGAGCTGATTGGAGTTGGCTATGGTGGGGCAGTTGTCGCAGGCGTTGCCGCGCCCGTCTCCGTCCGAGTCGAGCTGGTCGGTGTTGGCAATTGTTGGGCAATTATCACAGACATTTCCGACGCCATCGCCGTCCGTGTCGACCTGATTCGCGTTTGCAATGGTCGGACAATTGTCGGTCGCGCACGTATTCAGGGCGAATCCAGGATTGCCGAATCCATCGCCGTCCGTGTCCGTACAGGTATCGCACGCATCCCCGATACCATCGCCGTCCGCGTCTGCCTGCGACGGGTTTGATACTGTCGGGCAGTTGTCCATGCCGACGAGCGCGCCGTCCTGATCCGGATCGAGATCGGGTGTGTAGGCCCGGCCGGCCCGCGCCGGGGCCGGTGAGGGATTTGCGAGGAACGCACCGATCGTCGGCGCGACAGTGCCGTTGGTGTTGGGGATGCCCGTCACGGCGCAACCGAAGTTTGCGCCGTCTTCCGGGAACGGCGAGTCGATTCCCGCCAGGCGAGCCCCGTTTGAGCCGGAATGAAGGTAAGCGCGTCCGCCTTCGAAGGCCTGTTCGCCCAAGTCTTCGCGCGCAGCTCCGATCAGGATTTCGCCGCGGCCATCGCCGTTGAGGTCAGGCAATCCTGCGATGCTGGATCCGAACTCACCGTCGTTCTCAGGATTCTGCGACGAGAGCCGGTACAGCATGGACCCGCTCGCTCCGGAAAACACGAAGACGAATCCGGCGTCGTAGGGTCCCGGTCCTCCCGAATCCGAGCCGTAGTTCAGCGCGGTGACGGCGATGTCGCCCTTTCCGTCGCCATTCACATCCGGAATTCCCGCGACCACGCGCCCCAGGAGCTGATATTGCTGAGCCGCCGGCGAAACGGACAACGTTCGGATATATGTGCCGGCGGCGCCTGAAAAGACATGCGCCCGGCCGGAAAGACGCAGCGTGCCGGCCGGACTCTCGCCCGGCGCGCCGATGACGACGTCTCCAAACGAATCAGCGTCCAGAGATGCCGTTCCCGCCACGCTTATTCCAAACTGGCCGCCGGGTTGTGGAGAGGGTGACGTGAACGTCGCCCGCAGCGCGCCCGTCGCGCCGGAGAAAAGATAGGCGCGCCCGGTCTCGTCGGGCGTTGCCGCCGGACCTTCGCGGTAAGCCCCGACAACGACGTCCGCGATGCCATCGCCGTCCGTGTCCGGCGTCGCGGCGACCGATCTCCCGAACATTCCGCCATCCTGGCCATTGGGAGAGGTCAGCGTTCCGATCAACTGCCCGGTTGACGCGGAGAACACATAGGCCCGGCCTGTCCGAGGTCCGCCCTGTGAAACGGACTCATTCCACGCACCGACCGCAATCGAGTCCGGCCCGCTTGCGTTTGTAATCCGCGCGACGCTCCAGCCGAATTGACGGCCAGCGGTTTCATTGGGTGACGCGATGCTGCGAATGATCGCCCCGGTCGCGCCGTTCAGAATGTGAACCCGTCCCGCGAACGCCGGATGTCCCGCCGCGCTTTCATTGGGCGCGCCGACGACCAGTTCGCCCTTTCCATCGCCCGTCAGGTCGCCGATACCGGCAATTGACCGGCCGAAGAATCCCGATGCCTGCTGCGACGGCGACTGAAAGGAGACCACCTGTGCGAGCAACGGACGCGCCGCGCCAGGCACGATCGTGCATAACGCAATCAGCGCAAGATGTGGGCGGCGGAGCCGCATTCATTTCCCCTTCAGACTCAATTCTACGCGTTCGACGACGCCGGGCGAAGCCCGATTGAAGCGCGCGCGGCAAACGCTTATCGGAGCGGGCTTTTCAATCGGTCAGGACTGCGGTCGCGAGTGGTTTGGCCTTCAGCGAGAGCATTCGATCCAGGGCAATCCGCGCCAATGCGCGCGTCTCGGGATCGACCTTGATCTGGTTCACGATGCGACCTTCTACGAGATTGTCGAGCACCCACAGCAGGTGTTTGAGGTCTATCCGGTACATCGTCGTACAGAGGCACTGGATTCCCGACAGCGACCGGACCGTGATGCGATCCGCCAGTCGCGTGGCCAATCGATTGATAAGGTGCACCTCGGTTCCGACCGCCCATTTCGATCCTGCCGGGGCCGCCTCGAGCGTCTGGATGATGAACTCCGTGCTGCCGACCAGATCGGCCTTTGCGACAACGCTCGCGTCGCACTCGGGATGAACGATGATCTTGAACTCCGGATCGATGCGGCGGATATCGTCTGCCTGCTTGGCTGTGAAAAGTTGGTGGACGCTGCAATGGCCTTTCCACAGGATGAGACGCGCTGCACGAATCGAATCCGGCGTCAGGCCACCCAACTCTTCGCGCGGATCCCAGACCACCATCGACTCGAACGGCCAGCCCATGGCATGGGCGGTGTTTCTGCCCAGATGCTGATCGGGCAGAAACATGATCTTGCGATCGTTGCTCGGAGCGACGGGGGTGGCCCCGTCCAGTGCCCACTCAAGCACGGTCCGGGCATTTGACGACGTGCAGCAGGCGCCTCCGTGGCCTCCCACAAACGCTTTCACTGCCGCCGACGAATTAACATAGGTGATGGGAACGATTGTGGAGGAAGTGATGTTTTCGATCTGCGACCACGCCACTTCGACCTGATCTATCTGGGCCATGTCGGCCATGCTGCAGCCGGCGGCGAGGTCCGGCAGGATGACGACCACGCGCTCCTCGGTCAGAACGTCTGCCGACTCGGCCATGAAGTGGACGCCGCAGAAAACCACAAAGTCCGCATCTTTTTGTGCCGCCGCAAGTTGTGAGAGCTTCAGACTGTCTCCGGTCAGGTCGGCGAATTGAATGACGTCGTCCTGCTGATAGTGGTGACCGAGGATGACCAGTCTTCGTCCGAGCTGGGCCTTTCGAGTGGCAATGGCAGCAGCCAATTCCGAGTCGGTGAGCTTCGCGTACTTCGGGGGAAGGGGAGGTTGATAGAGCATTGTGAACGGATTCTATGAACGCATAGGGTCCGCCCGCAACGGAGCTCTGGTTTCCGTTCGCCCCGATCGGCTGCAGGCGCGAATTTAGGTAGTTTGCCTCAAACCGCGAAAGGGGAGCAGCGTATAAGGTGCGTCGAGCGAAGTGAATGGTTTGATGGCACCAGAGCCACCGACGATGACGCATAACCTATTGTGCGTAATGCAGATGCGTGTGCAATTCGAAGAGCTAATCAGCGACGGTACATTTTCGTTGCCGGTGCCGGATCGCGTTCATTATAATGGCACACAGCGTGCGTGAAAGAGAACGAAAACCCGAAACGAGGCCGGCCGCAGTGGAACTCGGCATCACCAAACAAACCAGCAGCGACCTCAATTTTTACCTCTACAAGCGCGCGCTGCACCCGGAACTGTTTCGAATCTACCTCGACCGGCACCTCGACTCCACGAACTACACCGCTGATCTGTGGATTGTCGGCCTAAGCCATCTAGTGAGCTTCCAGAGCGGCGGGTCGATCATCACCGAGTTGACCGGCGCATCAAGCGAGCTTCTCACCGATCGAAATCTGGTGACGCAGTTTAAGTTTCGTGGCGAACGGGACTTTCAGCACCGATTTGATGACGGCACGCGTTACATTTTCAGCAGCCAGGTCGAGGAGATGACGGAGCACATCTTCCGCACGACGTACCGCGACCTGGTCCGCTACGCGAAAAAGAAGGGGCTGTTTGTTCCGTACAAGCAATGGGCCAGCAACGGCCTGGAGCCCTTCTCATTCCTCGATTACGAGACACGCGATCGGGAACTGCACGTGCACGCCTATCACGCCTTCCCGGGCGAGTGGCGCATCCTTCGCACGCAGTCGATCTTCGAGCTCCCCGGCTCGAAGAGCTAGAGCTTTCAACTATCCAAAATTTGATCGGCGCTGCGGTTACGGTCGCAGCATGGGCGACATCGGAATGCCAAGCATTTCCGCGATGGTCTCTTGCGCCCCCGCGGGTGTCAGGAGCTCATGGACTTCGGGGATCGGCATCCAGCACAACGTCTGCGGACGCTTGGAGAACAGCCGCAACTGCATGTCGAATGACACGCTGTTGATCGGCGATCGCATCGCGGCCGACGCCTGAACCGGCGAAGAGACGCCGCCGAGGATATTTTCGAAGAGCTCACCCAGCGACGTGGGTCGCGGATACTGAACCAGCCGGATCTCGGCGCTGGCGGGTATGTTCGCGAACTCGCGCGCCGAGGCGATGGCGTCCTTAAGCCCGCCGAGACGGTCGACCAATCCGATCTTGAGCGCCTGTCGCCCCGTATAGATACGGCCCTCCGCAATCTTGCGCACTTCGTCTTTAGGCATTTTGCGCGCGACGGACACGCGATCGAGAAACACTTCGTAGAAGTCGAGGATCATTTTCTGGAGAAACTCGCGATCCTCGACCTTCAGATCGCGGTAGCCCGCGCCCAGGAGCGAGCGCTGTCCGCGTTTCATCTCGGCGATGTTTACATCCATTCGATTCAGCGCCGAGGCCTGCGTCGCCAGAATGGTCAGCACGCCGATCGAGCCGGTGATGGTCGTTGGTTCGGCGAAGATCAGCCGGCCGGGGCAGGCGATGTAATAGCCGCCTGAGCCGGCGACCGTGCCCATGCTGACGACGATGGGCTTTTCCTCATCGAGCTCGCGCAGCTTCTTCCAGATGATGTCAGACGCGTACCCGGATCCGCCGGGGCTGTCGATCCGCAGGACGACGGCTTTGACGGTCTTGTTCTTTCTGATTTCCTCGATGGTCTTGACGAAATCGTCGCGCATGATGAGTTGCGACGAGAATGCCCCTCCCAGACTCATGTCAACGATTGGGCCACGGGCGTAGAGCACGGCGATCTTCGGGCCGACCGCCTTATAGCTTTCCTGTGCGTCGCGAAAGCTCTTGTTGATCGCATTAAGGATGTCCTGGAATGAAGTGAGGTTGCGGAAATCGGCGCCGTAACCGTCACCCTTGGCGAACTTGTAATGCCGCAGCGAGCGGTCGCGGTAGTCGTCGTAGTATGCGATCTGGTCGACCAATCCGCGGGCCTTCGCCTCCTCGGCATTGAACATGGCCACGTCGATCGCCTGCTTCACCTTCTCAGGCGAAAGCTTGCGGCCCTTGACGATCATGTCGACGTAGTCGCCGAACCAACTATCCAGTATTTCGTTGAATTCGACGGTGAATGCTTCGTTCGGTTCGCGGCGATTCATGAAACCGGGATATTTGAATCGACCGGCAGTAATGACATCGAACTCGATTCCCTGAAGCTGATACATACCGCGCATGAATGGAAATGCTCGACCCAGGCCGGGGATGGACATGCTGCCGGTCGGCGCGATCGCGATCTCGTCGGCTTGGCAGGCCAGCAAATAGTCGGTCGGGTCGCCCGAGTTCAAGTAGGCGAGAACCTTCTTGCCGGATTTTCGGAAGTCTCCGATGGCCGAGCGCACTTCCTCGACGTCTGGAATCCCGAGTGTGACGCCGTCGAGGTTCATGAGAATGGCCCCGACTTCGTCGTCCTTTCCGAGCTTCTCGAGGCGGCCGAGCAGGTCGCGCACCTCCTGGGTGCGTCCGATTGACGGAATATTCAGGCCACGCGAAGCGACCAGAAAAGGATCGAGCTTGAGCTCAATCATTTTCTTGATGGGCGACAACCTGCCCTTCTTATCCCTAGATTTGTCTTTGTCGGCGGGCTTGTCGTCATCGCCCTTGACGTCCTTTTTGACCTCGCGGTCGGACGTGTCTTTTGCTTCGGTCTGAGTCGGCGAATCGTCTCCCGGCTCGTCGTCGTCGGCGAAGACAGGCAGAGGAATCAGGGCAAGCATCAGCAGGAAGGCCGGAAAAATCCGTCGCATGATTAGTCTCCTCGCATCCCCCTCAGGGGCTTATCGCTCATTCGCAGCGGCCGGCGATCCGACGCCGACGATTTTGTTCTTGGTCTTGTCCTTCGGCACGCGGTGAATCTCGCCATCGGCGTCGATTGCGATGGTCTTGTAGTCTCGGAATTCGCCGTCTCGGAAGCGCAATTGCCACTCGGTCGGTGTCCATTCGATTTCATAAATGGCGTCGTCGACTTTTTCGCGATCGGCCTCCGGGTAGGCGCGGCCGCCGACGGCCGTGCTAACGATTCCGGCGATCAGGCCGCGATCACGCTCGGGAAGCCAGAGCAGGTGCCGGTGCTCGTTAAAGTCTACATACCCGTCGAGTTCCGCGACGGTGGCCGGCCAGCGACCGTAGTCCTTGTTGAAGAGCTTGGCGTGGTGGTAGAGCACGCGCAGATTTCGGCACGCCAGACGTTCACGCTCGGATTCGGAAGAAGCACTGCCGCGCGACATGATTGCTTCCGCAACGACCGTGGGTACGAGGAACATGCCGAGTGGGATCGGGCCGAGATGCGTGACGCGGACTCCCGATGTCTCGATGCGGATATTGATTGTGGAATCGGAGAGTGCGTCGTTAAGCGATTCGGCGCTGGGGAGCGGCCGAGTGTCCTCGCCGAAGGCAGTCGCCAAGCCGAGGTAGGGTTCGATCTGGGCGTAAATCCTCCGCCAGGAAATTCGCGCCTGCCAGTGCGCGTCGGCGCCATCGGGAAGTCGCACGGTCTGCCGGCGACAGAGCTTTCGCCACTGGGCAACCGCTTCCTCGGCGAACGAAGTTGTCTCCGCGACGATCATGCGGTCCTCGGTTTTTCGCTCCGGATCGCCCGGCTGAAAGAAGATGACCGTGCGGAAATTGGCGAACGCCATGCCCGAACCGCCGTCACTCGATGGATCGCGCCAGAAAATCGGACGCTCGCCGGACTTGATCTCATGCCATGCCGGCTCGAGATCGTCCTCGGCGCGCGTGTCTCGATCCTCATCGATGAACTTGCGAATCGCGTCAATGACTTTCTTTTCGCTCTTCAGGGCGAATTGGTAGTAAAGATCGGGGACGGGGAAGAAGCCATCACCCGGGGCGACGGTAACGGCCATTTCGCCGTACGTGGACTGCCCTGTGGTTCCGTTGGGGAGGTCCGCGATGCCGTCGGCGAGGCCGCCGCCCATATCCACATGGACCGCCGCGACGAGGTAGGCATCGGCCGGGCAATCGAACTGCTTCTTGACCCGCTTGACCGAGCCCTTGATGAAAATGCCGATCGCCGGATTCCAATTGAACGAGATTCGCTCGGTCCAATCGCCCGATGCGGTCAGGCCGCCCGTATAGCGCAAGCTTCGAATGCCGAGCAGCGAGGAAAGAACCGAAGACTGTCCCTCGTCGTCGGCAGCCGCGAGGTTTACCCGGCAGAACACAAGCGACGGCGTGTCTGAATCGTTCGACGCACCCGCGGCCTTCCTGCCGTAGAGCTTTTCGGGAAGCTCGACTGTTTCCGACGAACCAATGATCGAGCCGGATCCATCCGCGCGGAGGACGGCCAGTTGCATTTCAGGAAGTTCGAGCGAGAAGGTGCCGTCTTCGCGTTTTCGCAATTGAACGTTGGCGAGGATTTTGCGGGATGTCTCCAGATCCAGGAGACCTTGCACTCGTCGCGCCAGTTGCTCGATCGGCCAATCGGTTCGCAAGACCCATCGCGGACGGCCTTCCGAGTCCTGCATGAAAATCGCAGCGGCCAATGATGTCTCCGGCCACGAGCGGATTTCGGTGACGACCTTGTAGAGGGCCGCGAGATCGAACTGCTCGCCGGACTCGTTGTTGGGAAGTTGAATGGCTCCGCTGACGGCGTCAAAAATCGCGGCCAGATGCGACTTCGCCGTCGCGTGTCCCAGCCGCTCTGTCGATGGAATGAAGACTTCGACGCGGGCGGCGGGACCGGATTCGCCGCGGGCCGACGTTGGCTCTTTCTTTTCAGCCGTCGGGGGCTCCGCGGCAGCTGATATGATCTTGACGGGTTTTCGTGGAACGACGCCTTCGGCGTTTGCGACGCTCAGCAGTGCAAGCGCTGCTCCGAGCACCCAATACCCGGTGCGAATCGGTACGAATCTGTGAGGCGACGGCACGTCGTTCCCCTCCGTTTGGCTCTTCGCTGAGCGATCGGTACGTCCGTGTAGTGGGTGCATTATAGGATGCTCACTGCGAAAACCGAAATCGACCGCTAACTGCCCTACGCGGGCGCGATCGCACTGCTCTTAGTTAATGTCGCCCGGGCAGGCCCCCGGCTGAACTTAGGCCGGTAAACTTAGGACCTAAACGGACGCAGTTCGCGCGTCTTTCGATGGGAGCTGGCCGGCGTGGTTCGCTGGAATGATCGATTTATTGCGCTTTGTCAGGCCGCCGAGGCGGCGCGTGCGGCATTGCCTCCCATTTATCAGGCGCCGGAGCGGGCATTCGCCGCCGCCAATCCGCTACTGATATTCGGTGAACTGCGAAAGTACGCGAATCAGCAGCTGAAGTTCGTGGAGTGGGGCAGCGGCGTGGGCACGATCACGATCATGGCGGACTTGCTCGGATATCGGGCGTTTGGAATTGAGCGAGATGTTCGACTCGTTTCTGTCGCGCAGCGGTTAGCCGAACAGGTCGGAAGCGACGCGGTGTTTGGCGCAGGGAACTTCGTGCCGCCCGCACATCTCCCGACCGCTGCGCCGAGCGTGCCCGCCGAGTTTGCGCTCGATGGTGGAGGCGCGGACGGCTACGCCGCAATCTCCTGTTTGCCGACCGACATCGATCTGTTTTATGTGTTTCCACATCCGGAAATGATTGATGTGTTTCACGAACTGTTTACGCGGGTGGCGAAGCCGGGAGCTCGACTTTTGATTTACAGCCAGTTGATGGAAGTTCTCACTTCGGTTCGAACGCTGATGGGCGCGACTGCACTCGTGCTGGCCTGAATCGCGCGGCCGCGTTGACGGCTTCACAGGCATTTCGTATAAAACCTCAAGGATTTCACGGAAAAACACGATGCCGCCAACCGCCGCTGCCACCGAGTCCTCGGAGGACCCCGACACCGAACCATCCGGCTTGCGCCGCGTCCGCAACATCGGCATCGCCGCCCACATTGACGCCGGCAAAACCACCACCACCGAGCGCATTCTCTTTTACACCGGCCGTACACACAAAATGGGCGAAGTCGACGACGGCACCACCATCACCGATTTTGATGAACAGGAGCAGGCGCGCGGAATCACGATCTTTTCGGCCGCCGTCACTTGTCCGTGGCGCGACCACACCATCAACCTGATCGACACGCCGGGTCACGTCGATTTCACGGCCGAAGTCGAACGCAGTCTTCGAGTGCTCGATGGGGCGGTCGTCGTATTCGACGCAAAGGAGGGCGTGGAGGCCCAGTCCGAGACCGTCTGGCGGCAGGCCGACAAATATCGCGTCCCGCGTATCTGCTTCGTGAACAAGATGGACAAGCTCGGGGCCGACTTCTTCACCACGGTCTCCGAAATCCGCGACAAGCTGGCCGGCCAGCCCGTGCCGGTCATGCTCCCGATCGGGGCCGAGTCGACCTTCGAGGGCATCATCGACCTGCTGGCGATGAAGGCCGTCTATTTCGACGCGAACAAGTTCGGCGCGACGATGGCCGAAAAAGAAATCCCTGATTCGATGAAGGAAGACGCTGCCCACTGGCGGCACCATCTCGAAGAGAAGGTCGCCGAAACCGACGACGCGCTGATGGCCCGCTACGTCGAGGGACATTCGCTGACGCCCGACGAAATCCGTCCGGCACTGCGAAAAGCCGCTACGGGTTACAAGCTCCAGCCGGTTTTCTGCGGGTCGTCGCTCAAGTATGTCGGTGTGCAGCGATTGCTGGACGGTGTAATCGACTACCTGCCTTCGCCGCTGGACCGGCCGCCGGTACACGGCGTCCGCTCGCGCGATGATAAGAAGGAAGAAACGCGGCGGCCCACTGAGGACGATCCATTCTCGGCCCTGGTCTTTAAGATCGTGGCCGAGAAGCCGATGGACCTTTACTACCTCCGCATTTACAGCGGCTCATTGCGAACCGGCACGCGGCTGCTGAACACCAATCGCAATGAAAAGGAAAATCTCAGCCGCATGTTCCGCATGTTCGCCAAGCGGCGCGAGGCGATCGACAAGGCCGGTCCCGGCGACATTGTGGCGGTGGTCGGACTGAAGGACTCGCTGACGGGTGATACGCTCTGCGACGCGAAACACCCGATCATGCTGGAACATATCGAGTTCCCTGCTACCGTCATCAGCGTCGCAATTGAGCCGAAGTCGAGCGCCGACAGAGATTCGCTGGCCGAGTGTCTCCACAAGCTGTCGCGTCAGGACCCGACGTTCAAGTACCGCGTCGATGAGAACACCGCCCAGACGCTTATTTCAGGCATGGGCGAATTGCATCTTGAGGTGCTCGTCCGCAAGCTCGAAAAGGACTTCGGCGTCGGCGTGAACGTCGGCAAGCCGCGCGTCGCCTACCGCGAAACCATTACGAAGCCGGCCGAGGCGACCGGTCAGTTCATTCGACAACTCGGAGGGCGCGGACAGTACGCGGTCGTGTCGCTCCGCATCGAGCCGTATCACTCTGATCATCGCGATGAGACGGTGGCGTTTTCAAATCAGATGCGCGGCGACGGGATCGACTTCAAATATATCCCGTCCATCGAGGCCGGATGCCGCGACGCGGCGCTGCAGGGCATCCTTGCCGGCTACGAAATGATGAACGTGCAGTCTATTCTGCTGGATGGGAAGCAGCACGATGTCGACAGTTCCGAGCTGGCGTTTGAGAACGCGGCCCGCATAGCATTCGAGGAGGCCTGCAAGTCGGCCGGCCCGGCGCTGATGGAGCCGATCATGAAGCTCCAGCTTGTCTGCGCGGAAGAGCATTTGGGTGTGCTGCTGGGCGATGTCTCGGCTCGCCGTGGGGTCATCACGGACACCGAGCAACGTGGTAATGCCCGCGTAATCCACGCCGAGGCACCGTTGGCTGAGATGTTCGGTTACGCGACGACGCTGCGAAGTCTCACGCAGGGGCGGGCGAGCTGGACGATGGAGCCGCTCGCGTACCGACCTGTCCCCGCAAATGTGCAGAAACAATTTCTCGGCGAAGTCGAATACTGATCATTCCGTCGGAATGAGCCCGACGGATTTTCGATAGTCTCGAAATGCTGCCACTGCCTCCAGATCGATAGCAGCCACAATCGACCCAGCCCCATCTAGTTTTCGTTGCAACCGAAGGACATCCGGCCGCGCAGACGGATCGACCATGCTCGAACCTCCGCTCGTCCAGTGCGCCTTGCCATCGATTTCATGTCGCCCGGCCGCCCAGTCCGAGACAATCACCGGCATCCCATTTTCCATTGCGCGCGTCAGTGCGAGATTCCGCCACAGCATGCGGGCATATTCGACGTGCGTCTCCGTTGTAACTCCGGTTCGCGCCGGCACGCACAGCACGTCGATACGACCGATCAGTTCGCGTGCCAACTGCGGCCACCAAAGATCTCCGCAGATCAGCACACCGAGGCGGATGCCGTCGACTTCGACGACGCCTTCGGCCTGGCCAGGCGAGACCGTTCCCTGCTCATGCCCAAACGGCATCCGTTTCGCGTATTGCCCGACCTCGCGCCCCGATTGGTCCGCAATGAAGCAGACATTCGAGCGAGTCGCTCCGTCTGTCCATCCCATGCTTCCGCCGACGACCCGAGTCCGAAACTGTAGCGCCAAATAGCTTACGAACGCCCGCGAAGCCGCTGCATCGATATCCTCGCGCGCGGCGGGCCAGCCGGTGAAAATCTCAGGCAGCACCAGCACATCAATCGCCCGCTCGCCGACGATCCCCGCGACTTGTTCTTCAATTTTCTGGCGATTCACTGCCGCATCGAGCATGACCAGCGCCGGTTGAAGGGTCGCGACGGTCAGTTGATGGCTCACGATGTCGCGATCCGGACGGCCACACCGGACTTCGCCGACTCATACGCGCCCAGAACCACGCGCATGACCTCCAGCCCATCCATCGATGAAACGGTGGGCTCGCGCCCCGCGGAGATGGCCCCGCAAAAATCTTCGATCGCCGCCCCAAAGCAATCGCGGTGCTCACCCTCCTTCGCCTCCGACGGTGTGCGTGACGGACCGGACATGAGTGCGCTTCGATATCGTTCGGCTGCCATCAGTGAACCGTCCGCGACGAATGAGCCCTCGTCGCCGCAGATTTCGAGGCGGCCGCCGTAGGAATGCGAACAGTAGGTCATCTCAACCAAGCCGACTGCGCCGGATTCGAAGTCGATCTGGGCATGAAAGAAATCTTCCACTTCGAAGTCAAATCGTACGTTTGCCACGCGGCCCACGACTGACTTTGCCGGCCCCGCGGCCTTCAGCAGAATGTCCACCGCATGCGGTGCAAGGTCCATCCCGGGACCGCCACCTGCATGATTAGGCCTTAGCCGCCATGCATCGGCGGGTCGGAACAAGAATCCCATTTCGGCGCGAAGGATCGTCAATCGCCCCAGCGCGCCCGCCTTGATCAGGCGAAAGCAATCGGCGTGCGCAGGATGAAATCGCTGCTGATGACAGACCCCGAGTATGCGCCCGGCACGTGATGCCGCGGCACGCATGTCCTCGCATTGGCTGATCGAAAGCGCCATGGGTTTGTCCGTCAGGACATGCTTTCCGGCCTTTAGGCACGTAATGACTTGATCGGCGTGCTGATCATTCGGCGTGGCGACATAGACGGCATGGACGCGGTCGTCGTTTAGAAATGAGTCGATCGAATCGTACGCGCCCGGCGCTTCGAACCGTCGCGCGAAGTCGGCGGCGCGGGTCGCATTCCTGGAGCAGAACGCGGCCATCCGCGCTCCGCTGGTCCTCCGGATCGCAGGCACAACCCGATGTTCGGCCACCCGCCCGCAGCCGATGACGCCCCATCCGATCGGCTGCATGGCCGGCTACTCCTCGCCTTTAAGGTCGCGCGACATCAACTCGCTCAAAGCGACGATGACGTCTTTTCCGTCAAATAGGACCGAGTGAACGGCCTCGGTAATGGGCATGCTTACCTTGTGTCGGCGGGCCAGCTCGACGACGCTCTTGGCGGTCGGAATTCCCTCGATAACGGAAGGCGTGGCCGCAATGACCTCCGCCAGCTTTTGACCCTTGCCGATGGCTTCGCCCGCCGAGCGATTGCGTCCGAGCGGCGAGATACAAGTCGTCACCAGGTCGCCCAATCCGGCCAGTCCTGCGAATGTCTCTCGTTTTGCGCCCATTGCGGCGCCAAGCCGCGTGATCTCGACAAGACCGCGCGACAGCAGAGCTGCCTTGGCATTATCGCCGGCCTTGAGCCCGTCAATGATTCCAGCCGCCAGCGCAATAACGTTTTTCATTGCGCCGGCCAGTTCGACGCCCAGGACGTCGGTGTTCGTGTAAATGCGGAACCACTTCGTCGAAAAAGTCTGCTGGACCAGCGAGGCAATTTCTACATTGGGTGCCGCGGCGACAGCGGTGGCCGGCAATCGTTTTGCCAGCTCGGCCGCGATCGTCGGTCCGGACAGCGCCGCATACGGTCCGTCGCCTAGGACCTCGGCAATAATCTGAGTCGGTCGTCGCAGCGTCTCGTTTTCGATGCCCTTCGATACGCTCACTATGAGTGCATTGCGCGGGGCATCCGGGGCCAGGCGTTGCCAGACGCTTTGGATGAATTGGCACGGGACCGCGGAGACGATAAGGCCGGCGCCGTCGAACGCCTGCCGAGCGTCGCTGGTGAACGACATGAGTGGTGGCAGTTTGATTCCGGGCAGATAGCGGCGGTTTTCTCTTGCTCCGCGCATCGCCTCGATCTGGTCGCCGAAAACCGACCACATCCGCGACGAGACGCCGCGTTCGGCGAGCAGCAGCCCGCACACGGTCGCCATTTGCCCATCGCCGATGATGCAAACGTGATCAATCTGGCTGAGTGAACCTGCACCTAGCACGCCCGAGATTAGAACTCTCGGCGCACGGTGCGGCAAGAACGCCCCCGCGAACCACCCGGACCAGTTGAATTAGAGTCCGATGTTCTGGAACAGCTCGTAAATTGGATTAAGGAATGCGACAATTACGTCGGCAAACCCTGGCACCGGATAACGCTGGATGAGGGCCAACGTCAGGTTCTCCACGAGGAGAGAAAAGAACATGGCTGAGGTCCTCGGCTAATTTGTGGAAACACACTTCCCGTCGCCGCGCAGCGACGCGCACCGCCCCCGGAGGGCCTCAATCAGCGTGCCGCTCGAAAGTTTTCAGCGTGCGCAATGGCGACTGACCCCCATGAGTGAAAACGTCGATGGCGGGACAAAGGGGCGGGAATCTCCGAGAATTCTCGCCCAGGGTGGGCAAACCGCGCTGGGTAATAGTGCCAAGCAAATGGCGTTATCGGTGCTTCTGGCGGGCTTGCTGTATCTCGCGGCGATCGTCCTTCGCACGAAGATCCTGTCGTTTGTCGCGATGCGTCTTTCCCCGGGCGACGGCCAGCTCCACCTTGGCCTTGCCGGATTCGTTGAAATAAATCGCGGTTGGAATCACCGTAAGGCCACGGAGTTGCACTTTGGCCGCAAGTCGCTTGATTTCTCGACGATGTAATAACAATTGCCGCGCGCGTTTCGGCTCGTGATTGAAGGCGGAACCATGGCTGTACGGCTCGATCTGGCAACCGATCAACTCAACCTTGCCATCCTTGAATCGGGCGAAGGCCTCGGCCAACGAGGCATTTCCGGCGCGCAAACTCTTTACTTCACTGCCTTTAAGTGCGATTCCGGCTTCCACTCGCTCAAGCAGCTCGTATTCAAACGACGCCCGCTTGTTCGCGATTCGTCGCCCTCCATCGGATGGACTCTTCTTTGCCATGGTGGGGTGATGCTATCGGACGCACTGAATGCCGCAACCGCGTTTCCCTCAGTCACGTATAATCAGGTGGCCGTATGAACCAGTCCAATGAGACCGGTGATGGACGGCTGGACTTCACGGAGGAACGCCGGCTGATCAAGGCCGCTCAAGGCGGTTGCGCTGTAAGTGCGCACCGACTGATTTCGGCCCATCAGGATCGGCTGCACGCATTCGTTTGGCGAATGCTGCGAAACGAACATGATACCGACGAGGTCTGTCAGGAAGCGTTTTTGCGGGCCTTTGGGGCGCTGGCGGGTTTTGATTTCAATTACCGATTCAGTACCTGGTTGTTCACGATCGGCTATCGCCTGTGCCTCAACCAGATGCGCCGGCGAAGCGATCACGGCGGCTCAATCGACTTTGCGGCGATCAGCGCCACGCGGCGCGAGACCGACGCTCCAACCGATGCGTCAGAAGCGGTAGCGAACTCTGACCAGGCCCGGCAGCTCAAGGACGCCATTTGGGGCGCCGTGGACGACCTGGCGCCGCCGCAACGGGCAACCGTGCTGTTGTTTTACCGCGAGCAGATGAGTTGCCAGGAAATTGGCGAAGTCCTGAAAATGCCGGCGGCGACCGTTAAGAGCCATCTGCATCGGGCAAGGGCAAAATTACGTGAGAATCTTTCCGGATCCGTCGCCGAACAGTGGGCAGACGTCCGATTTAATACGGAGGCCGGATAATCGGCGCACGCTGCGACCCCGTACGGGGATCGCGGATTGGAGCAAGATCGTGGCCCTCACCTGTCGAAACGTTCAGCACTTGCACGATGCATATCTCGATTCCGATCTGTCGGCGTCGATGATCGCCGAGGTTGACGCCCATCTGCTGCAATGCCCTGAGTGCCAGCGGCAGATCGACATGGTTCGCGTGTGCGGCAATGTAATTTCACGCGACCAGAGCGAGCCGCGCGCTGCGGACGATTTTGCGGCACGTGTCTTGTCCGCTCTGCCGCGGCAGCGGGCCGCTGCGCCGGCTCCGGTGGTTCTGCTGACACGGCGCCAGAGCCGCCGTGTCGTGCTCGAGCGCGTGGCGGCGGGTTTCATTCCCGCGATGGCCGCGATGATCGGGCTTTCCCTGCTCGTATTTCCTGCGGCCACCGACCACTCGACTTCCCCTGATCGTCAAGTCGGACGCGTTCTCGGCGAATCCGCGACCCGCACGGCCGTCTCACCGACTCTCGCGCTCGGCGTTCAGGATATCGTTAGCCCGACTCTCAGTTCGATTGACAACGCCAGTCGGGCCGTCGGCGATCTTCAAGACTTCGCGGGCCTGACATTGCGTGACGCGCGCGAGCAGCTTGCCGCGTCCGCCAATCCGCCTGCGGCGCCTGCGGAGGACGCCTTCAGTGGCGCGTTCCTGATGCAGATGCTTCATCCCCTGCTTGGCGTCGTTTCACCCGTGCCGACCGAACCGGCGCCGGCACAAACTGACGATGTCGTCCGCTTCTAGTCGCCGCCTACTCGTCGCAATCTTCTCTATCTCGAGCACCTTCGCGCCCGGCTGGGGGATATCACGCGCCGATTCTTCGAGTCAGATCGGCGAGTGGACTCCATTTGTTCCGGCCGACGCACGCATGTACGTCGAGTTTCGGGATCTGGCCAAATCTCGTCAGTACCTGCAGCGGGCCGGCATCTGGCCGGCGATTCGCAAATTGGGGGGCGATTCGAATGACCATCAAAAGATGCAGGCCTGGCAACAGCGAACCGAGGAACTTCTTTCGCTGACGATTGAGCAGACGATCACGGTTTTGATCGGCACGCGCACAGCCCTCATAGCCACCGACCCGATGCGTTGGGACCGGGGAGTCGTGCTGGCTGAAGTCGGAAACGTTGCGATTGTGCCACAACTCCTAAAGCGGTGGCGGGCCGTTGCACGTGAGCCGGTCGGCGCCGTTTCGCGTTATGAGCTGCCAACGGGGCTGTTGGTCGCGCATCGAGATCGCTTGTTGCTGTTCGGGCCCGCATCGGATGACGACGGACTTTGGAGCCGAACGGTCTTGCTGCTCGCGGGACGAGGCGGGCCGACGCTGGCCTCTGCGCCTGAATTCGTCCAAATGAGCGGCGACCTGCCTGCCGATTTCGATGGTCTGGTCTACGTGAAAGGCAAGCCGTTGGATCGCTACCTGAGCGCGCCGAGCGCCGCGGCGAACGCCGACGCCGTCCTGTTGGCGACGGTGAAGGTGAAGTCGGAAGATCTTTCCGTCGAACTCCGCACTCGACCAGCCCTCACTGCAGTTCCAATTCGCGCGACATCGCAGCCGGTTGCGCCGCTCATGCCCGACGATTCGCTGTTGGTGTGGAGTGGACGAATCGACGTGGCGGACCTGTTGCGGCCTTCGGCCACAACGCAAGCGGCGGATCGATTCGGACTGTCGGACATATTGCCGCGAGCGATCGGGTTGCTGGCTGACTTTGGCAAGGCGACGATCGATGCGCTTGCCGATCGCGCGGTCATCGCCGTTGGTCGAACTCCAACGGTCGGAAGCGCAGACTTCGAGCAACCTGCCATTGCGCTGGTGCTCGAGACGCGGCTTCCGTTCGAGGCGGGCTCGGCCATGGATGGGATTGTGATGCTTGCGTGGCAGTGGGCCGTTTCGAATTCGCCCGGGCTTGAGCAGGAGATTAAGCCGAGCTTCGATCGAAAGCGCGTCGGGGACGTGGAGATACATACGTTTCCGCTTGGCGCCATGCTGGCGCGGCGGACGAAATGTCCATTCTTTATTCGGCTGGACCTTAGCTGGTGCGCGGTTGGCCATTGGCTTGTCGTTTCGACATCCAAAGACCACGCGGAGCGAATCGTTAATTCCATTCAGGGCCGCGCGCTTCGGCTTCGAGACGATCGCTCGCTTCGGCAGTCGGCGGCCACGATCGTGGACGACACCGATTGGATGTTCGTGCGCGGGACAGCCGTGGCGTCCATGCTGAGATCATGGCTCGACTATTTGCGTCTGCACCAACCCGCGGCCTTGGAGCCGAAATTCTGGGCGGACTGGGCCGCGCGTCGCATCGAAAAGGAACGCCGCTTTGGCGCTGGCGTGCGTGCCATCCCGAATCGACCGGGAGAGGCGGAAGTCGTCGAAATTGTCCCGCATTCCTTCGCCGATGGTTGGCTCAAGCTTGGCGATGTGATCGTCAGTGTGGAGGGGAAGTCACTAGCGACCTCTCGGCCGGCACAGGAGATCGCGGACGCATTTCATGGTGCTCCCGGACGCCCGACCTTGTCGCTCGGAATACGCCGCAGCGGCCGATCCATGACGATTGGGATTCCGGTCGATCCATCGCCTCTGACCAATCCCGAGCGATTTGACCCAATTTCAGCGATTCGGCTTGCGATCGAGCTCGCCGAGCATGTCGATACGCTGACGGTGCAACGACGTGGTACACCGGGCGATCGATTCAGTGCCCGTATCCTGATTTGCTGGTCTGAGAAGAATTCGCCCGAGTCGAACTAGGGTTGACGCAGGGCATATAATCGAAGGTCTTATGAAAGCATACGTTCCACTGAGTCTCGTGTTTGCGGGCGCGGTTATCGTCGTCAGCGGTTGCTTGATCATGCCGCTTCCGCCTGACGATGGGGGCTCATCCTCCGGCGGCGGAAACATACCAAATCCGAATCCGCCGAACCCAGCCGGCGAGAGCGATTTTATTTTCTCCAACCAATCGAGCCGTAATCTCGCTCTGACCTATCACATCGACTCCGGCTCCGCGCGAACGGCGATCGTCAGTGCGGGGCAGACGCAGGACATCACGGATATTCCGCAGTGCAGTTGCTTCACTGTTGATGCCTTTACGCCATCCGGCGGTGTTTCGACCGAAGGTTTTTCCGTCGAAACGTGTTCACAAGCGGAGGCCGACTTCACGAATGCCACAGGACCGTTTCCTGGTGTGACGACCACGCTGTCCGGCGGCGGCCCCTCGTCGGGCTTGGTAACTTTCAATATTCAGAATACGTCGACCAAAGTGCTCAACATTTTTCCGGTAGTCAACGGCGTGACGCGTGCGTCATTTCTCTTCAACCCAGGCGCGACGCAAACCATTTCAGTTGATCGTTGCCAGCGATTGCGTGTGTTGGCTCAGTCGCCAACATTGAGTTTTGCCGACGTTGCGTGGGTCGAGTCACCTGCGACCACTGGCGCGGTTTACGTCTATTCCGATCTGAATCAAACCCAGGTTCGCGTGCTGAAGCAGCCCTGACCCGGCCCCATCAACTCGATTTTCCGCCGATTGTCCGAATCCCGCGCATGGCCATTCCGAGGGCCTCTGGGTTTGTCGCGGCGCGAAGCGCCTCCGTTCCCGAAATGGCTTTCTCGTCCTTGTACATCGTCAGCAAGTGCTGGTCGAAGGTTTGCATGCCGGCCTCACGAGTTTCCATGTAGGCATGCAGGTCGGACAGCTTTTTCTGAGCGATAAATTTTTCGGTCACCGGACTGCCGCGAAGGATTTCGACGGCCGGACGCCGCTTGCCGTCTATTCCGACCACGAGCCGCTGCGAAATGATGGCCTCGATCGATCCGGCCAGCTGGTGCAGCAGCAAATCGTGCTCGGATTGCGGGAACATCGCGATGATGCGCTCCACGGTCTGCGGAGCATTTGAGCTATGCACCGTTGAGAGTACGCGATGGCCGGTGTCTGCGGCGCGCAGGGCCATGCGCAGCGTTTCGACGTCACGAAGTTCGCCTACGAGAATGACATCCGGATCCTGCCTGAGGGCCTGCCGCAACGCCTGGTCGAAAGACGGCGTATCGCCCCCCAGTTCAAGCTGCGAAATAAGCGATTTCTTGTTGGGGTGCAGGTACTCGATCGGGTCTTCGATCGCGATGATCTTGTGGTGGTAGGAGTCGTTTACCAGATCGATCATCGTTGCGAGCGTTGTGCTCTTGCCGCTGCCGGTCGTGCCCGTCACGAGCGTCAAACCGCGGTCGACCAGGGCGATGTCTTTTACGACCTTGGGCAGGTTCAAATCGTCGACAGACGGAATCTTTGACTTTACCAGTCGCATGACCATGCCAAATCGGCCGAGCTGGCTGTAGGCGCTGCAGCGGAATCGCGCCATGGTTGCGACGTCGGCGGAAAAGTCGATGCCGCGCACAACGTCTCGGTCGGCAGTGGCGCGAAGTCGCTCCGGCATCATGGACAGGACAAATCCGCGAATCTGCTCGTCGGTCAGCGCCGGCGAGGTCGTGGACCGCATGCTGCCGGCGATGCGGACGACGGGCGGCGAACCGGCCTGCAGATGGATGTCGGATGCGCCGTTGTCGACGGCGAACTTAAGCAGCTGCTGAAAATCCATGCGCGACGCCTCCGGGCCGCCGCACAGTATATCCGGCGCTGCCGTGGCCGATAGCGCACTCCACCGGCTAGGCCTTCGCGGTCAGCCGCTGGGGTTCGGGTGGGGCGCTGTTCGCGGGCGCGTCGATGAACTCGATCTGCCCCGTTCCAACGTCGTACATCGCGCCGACAATCTCAATTCGGCCTTCTCGCACGAGCCCATCGAGGGCAGTGCTCTGTTCGCGAATCTGCCGAACGACGCGAGCAACGTTTCGCCGCGCCACCGAGTCGACATATGCCGACAAATCTGCGTCGGGCGGCGGCGTGTCCGCTCCGTTATTCGATGTTGCGATCGCCTCCTGGATATCGGTCACGATGAAGTCGATATGCTGGCAACCGGTGAGCTCGGCAGCGGACTTCGGTGATTTCATGAGCTTGACCGCCTCGGTCACCGCGCCGCACCGCGTATGACCCATGACCAGCACGAGTTTCGCTCCCGCGACAGCGCAGCCGTATTCGATGCTGCCGAGCACCTTCCGGCTCAGCACGTTGCCGGCGATTCGGACGCTAAAGATATCGCCCACGCCCAGATCGAGGACCAACTCGGCGGGCGTTCGCGAGTCGATACAGCTCAGGACGACGGCCAGCGGATGCTGCCCGCGCGCGGTCGCGATCATCTGTCGAGTCAGATTTCGCGTCAGTTGCCGTCCAGTGCGGAAGCGGGCGTTTCCATCCTTCAGGATTTGCAGCACCTGCTGCGGCAAAATCGCGTCCTGAAGTTCCCGCGTCGAATAGTCCACGTACTGTGTCTGGTCCCGAAGCTCATATCGATTGCGGAAACCCAGCAAGCTGACCTCGACGCCGCGCGCCGGGCCGGTCTTGTTCGTGAACTCGCGGATGAGGTCGAGAACGTCGGGGTCGATGTAGTCCGTGCTCTGTGCATCGAGCAGGACGTGGCCGCCGCGGCGCACGGCGCCGAGGGTCTTCGACAGTGCCGCGCGATTCAGAAAGCTCACCTGATTCGCCAGCTCGATGTGCAGAACATCACCGCCCAGGTGTTTCTCAACGAATACGCGCAGCGGCCGGCGCATGTTGCTGTAGAGAATGAAGGCGACACTGATTGCCAGACCAATGAGGACTCCGACCAGGAGATCGGTCATCACGATCGCCAGCACGGTCGCGGCGAACGGTAGGAATTGGTAGCGACCCTCGGACCACATCTGCTTCACCAGCGCTGGGTTGGCCAGCTTAAAGCCGGTGACGAGAAGTATTGCCGCAAGACAGGAAAGCGGGATGAGATTTAGCCAGGTCGGCAGCAGCATCACGCTCGACATGAGCAGGAGACCATGCACGATTGCCGACAGCTTCGTGCGGGCCCCGGCGTTGATGTTGACTGAGCTGCGAACGATAACCGAGGTGATGGGCAAGCCGCCGACCAGTCCGGCCGCGACATTTCCGATTCCCTGAGCGACCAACTCGCGGCTGGCGGGTGAGGTGCGCCGCTGGGGGTCAAGCTGGTCCACGGCTTCAAGATTCAAGAGCGTTTCCAGGGAGGCAACGAGCGCGATAGTTACAGCGGCGGTGTAGACGGCCGGATTTGTCCACTGAGTGAAGTCGGGCCACTGCAGGAATTTGAAAAACCCTGCCAGACTTTCAGCGACGGGGACCTGCACGAGATGGCTTGGCTCGATAACCCAGGAGCCGCCGAGCAGCTTGAAGAGAGCGCTCAATCCCACGCCGAGCAGCACCACGACCAACGGGGCTGGAACCGGCGACTGCTTGAGCGGCTTCCACCTGCTCCACGCGACCAACACCGCGAGCGAAATGAAACCGACCGCGGCCGCGCCGAGTCTGATTCCTCCGAACAGCCGAACAAGCTCTGAGAATGTGTTCTGGTGGTCGGGCTGTTGAAAGGCCATGTCCCCTTCCGGATCAGGATCATGACCGACAACATGGGGCAATTGCTTCAGGATCAGGATCACGCCAATCGCCGCCAGAAGTCCTTTGATGACGCTGGATGGGAAAAAGGCCGCGATGAATCCGGCTCGAGCGATCCCCAATCCGATTTGTATCAACCCGGCGATGACGACCGCCAGCAGAAATGCCTGAAAAGATCCGAGTGATACGATCTGCGCTGCTACAACCGCAACCAACCCGGCGGCCGGCCCGCTCACGCTGGTGTGAGACCCGCTCACCATTCCCACCAGGATGCCGCCGATCATGCCGGCCAGAACGCCGGATAAGAGCGGAGCCCCGGAAGCAAGCGCCACGCCAAGGCATAGTGGCAGCGCCACCAGAAATACGACGAGGCCGGCGGTCAGGTCGCGCGGCAGCGCCGCGGTCAGGGAAAGCGATTCCTGGGGCGTGATTGCTGAAGATTTCATATGGGACTCCTCCGAGCGCGGAATAACGAACCGGCGCGCGGACGCGAACTCCTGGAATTATCAAAAATGATACCGAAATCGAAGCGATCGAAGGATCATGCGATCGCGTACGCGCGCGGAGGGGTCTGGTCAAATCAACAGCGGTGCCCCAATGCCGTTACGCTGGCCGGCACCACTTTCACTCATTGGTGCAATGATGGCCTGGCGGACGCTTCGCGGACGGTGCAGCGCGGCCGAGGCCTTTTGTGCAGTGAAGCGCTCGACAAGTGCCGCCGCTCGTCGCTCGACCTGGATCGGCGAAGCATGATGCTCTTCGTTTTGAGTGGACCGCTGTGGCCGCGAATCCTCTTCTGACTCGGTCGGTCGGGCGTTCATAGCCCACTTCGGCTGGATGACGGACGGCGGAGGTGCGACGAGGCAAATCAGCGCAAGACAAAGCGCGACGCATCCGCTGGATGAGGCGCTTCGAGCGATTTTTGTGCCACTATTTGTTGCTAACTTCATAGGTTGCTTGGTGTTAATTCACGATCCCGCCGTGTGGAATTCAGACCTAGACTATATGGCTCGTGGGCGTTGATTTCAACGACATCGTCGTCTTCGGCTTGGCAATTACATGAGCGGTTTACCGATCATGTCGCCCGGAATCGGCTGCCCGAGCATCTTGAGGATCGTCGGCGCAACGTCATACAGGCTCGGCCCGTCGACATGCCCACGAGCGGATAGTGACGGGTGCGAGAGAATGTACATCCCGAGTTGCGCGTGGTTGGCGTCGTCTGGGCCGGTGTCGTTTTCGAAGGTGTAAATGCTCGGATTGCCGACGGTTCCCACGCTCCGCCAGTGGAGGTCTCCGAAAATGGTCACCAGATCCGGCGGCACGCCGTTTACCTTTCGATAGATGTCCTGCGGCTTGTAGACGCGAGTTCCAATCGACTCGCCGTTGGGGCCGGGAAGCGCCTCGAGCTTAGCGATCAGCTCAGTGCGAACCGTCTCGTAGTCTTCTTTCGCAATCACGCCGTGCGGCTCGCGACCGCGCACGTTGAGAAAACACCGCCCGTAGTAGCCACCCTCGCCCCATGCCCTGGTCTTCGACCAGTCCACCATGTCGAAACTGAACTTGGTCGGCTTGCTCACCGGCTGCTTCAGGACCATGTACCCCTCCCGAATCAGCCAGTCGTTGAAGCAGATTCCGCCATCCATTCGTTTCGCGCCATGATCCGAAACGACCATGATTGCAGTTCGTTGCGGATCGATTGATTCAATCAGGTCGCCGATCAGGCCATCGAGGTGGATGTAGTACTTCTCGATCGCGTGCTCAAACTTGTTTCCGGGTTGGTAGCGGTGATGTTGCGTGTCGTGATATTGCCAGAATCCATGGTGGATTCGATCGGTGCCCATTTCGACCATCCAGAGCAGGTCCCACGGCTGAGTTCGCGCTAGATGATCGACCACCTTGAATCGCCGATCCGTCATCTGGTAAATCTGGTCCAGGAGCGGGGCTTTGTCGTCGCTGCGGAATCCCTTCACATCGACCATGTACTCGCCGACGAGATCGGCAATCGTCTTCTTGAGTTCTTTGGGAGCGGTGTAGTCGCTGTCGATTCCCGGCGTGAGGAAACACGTCACCATTGAGCCGCGCGGCGGGCGCGTGATCGGAAACGTTCCGGGAACGCCGACAATGATATTGTTCTTGCCGGCCGTCGAAAGCAGGTCCCAGACGCGCGGCTCCTTGACGGCCGTCGAGAGCGCAATGTCCAGCCCTTCGTAGGACCAATCGCGGCGATTCCGAAACCCGTAAATTCCGAGCGTTCCCGGGTCCTTGCTCGATGCCATGCACGACCATGCCGGGACGGTGATTGGCGGAAGACAGCTGTTCAGTGTGCCCCAGGTTCCGTTCTGGCAGAGCCGGCGAAGATTCGGCATCTGCGCGAGCCAGGGCCCGAAAGCCAGCGACGGCTCGAAACAGTCCAACCCAATGACCGCGACTCGCTCAATGCGGGGCATGCTGACATCCTCCGATGTGAATTGTCGGGCGACGGACAACCACACGCAACCCGGCCCGCGATGCGCGGGCCGTGAAATCGGTTAGAGTCTTGCACATGGCAAACCCCCAACCGAACGAGGTCGCCGGTACCTTGGAGAAGGACGCTCGCGGCGGCGGATTTCTGCGAAGCACCACAAATAACTACGCGGTCATGCAGAATCATGCCTATGTTCCGCCCGAAATGGCCAAGGCCGAGCGCCTTCGCGGTGGCGAACACGTCGAAGCGATCGCCCGGCCTGATCCGAAAGGCCGCGGCGGGCCGCGCGTCTCGAAATTGCTTCGAGTCAACGGGCTGAACCCGGCCGACGCTGCGGCGCATGCCGACTTCGGCGAATTGACCGTGATCGACCCGCGCGAACAGCTCCGTTTTTCAACAGAAGGCGGACCGGGATCCATGCGGGTGGTCGACCTGCTGACGCCGATCGGCAAGGGGCAGCGCGGCATCATCGTGGCCCCGCCACGCACCGGGAAAACCATACTTCTTCAGCAGTTAGCCAAGGCCGTGCAGATTAACCATCCCGAAGTTCTGCTGATGATGCTTCTGTTGGATGAGCGACCCGAAGAAGTCACCGAGATGCGCCGCAGCGTCACGGTGGATGGAAACGGCTGGCACCTGGGCAAGCCGGAGGTCGTCTGGTCCACCAATGACAAGGATGCGTCCAATCACATTCGCATCGCCCGACTCATGATCGAAAAGGCCAAGCGGGCCACTGAGGCGGGACGCGACGTTTTGATCCTAATGGACTCTCTCACGCGCCTCAGCCGGGCGTTTAACACGTCCATGGGCAGCAGCGGCCGTACGATGACCGGCGGCCTCGACATTCGCGCGCTGATCGAACCCAAGGCCATCTTTGGCGCCGCCCGGAAAATCGAAAACGGCGGAAGCTTGACCATCATTGCTTCAACGCTGATCGAGACCGGCAGCCGGCAGGACGACTTCATCTTTCAGGAGTTCAAAGGAACTGGAAACATGGAGTTGGTTCTGACGCGTGAGCTTTCAAACCTGCGCCTGTGGCCGGCCATCGACATTCCGCAGAGCGGAACGCGCAAGGAAGAACTGCTTCTTGGACAGGAAGCCATTGATAAAATTGCTAGGCTGCGCCGTCGAATGCTCACACTTCCGCTCCCCGGCCAGATCGAAACGATTTTGAAGGACATGGAGCGGTACAAGACCAACGATCTCTATCTGGCGTCGATGGGCAAGTAGCTCGCCATGTCTGATTCCATTTCCATACGCCCGATCATCGGCATGGAAATCCACGTCCAGCTTGCGACGCGCTCGAAGATGTTCTGCGCATGTCTCGTCGAGCCCGGCGCGCCACCCAACGAACGCGTTTGCCCGGTCTGCCTCGGAATGCCGGGATCGCTGCCGGTCATTAACCGGCGCGCAGTCGAGTTCGCCGTCCGCATGGCGCTGGCGCTGAACTGCACGGTCGCCCGGTTCACGAAATGGGATCGCAAGAGCTACTTCTATCCCGATCTGCCGAAGAACTATCAGATCAGCCAGTATGACCTGCCAATCGGCGCCGGCGGCCATTTTCGCATTTCGACGAAGGAGGGCGGTGATCGGACGATTCGCATTCGCCGCGCCCACCTTGAGGAAGACGCCGGCAAGAATCTGCACGAAGGACTCGACCACACGCGCGTCGATCTGAATCGGGCCGGAACTCCGCTGCTTGAGATCGTTACGGAGCCCGACCTGGCATCGGCTGACGAGGCCTACGCGTTTGCGACCGAGCTACAACGGCTGGTCGTCTGGCTCGGCGTGAGCGAGGCCAACATGCAGAAGGGGCAGATGCGCTTCGAGCCGAATGTGAACGTGTCAATCACCGAGGGCGGGCGCGAATTCCGCACGCCCATCGCTGAAGTGAAAAACCTCAACAGCTTCCGGTCGGTGCGGAACGCGGTGGCCTACGAGGTCGACCGCCAGCGCGCCCAGTGGAAGGCCGATCACGGCTATACGCTGGATCAGCACGGCAAAATGAATTTCGGCTGGGACGATGTCCGCGGCGTCACCGAGTTTCAGCGCGGCAAGGAAGAGGCTCACGATTACCGCTACTTCCCCGATCCCGATCTGGTACCGGTGCTCTTCGAACCGGATTGGCTGTCTGAACAGGCGGCCTCGCTCGGCGAGCTACCGCAGGCGCGCCAGGCCCGGTTGCGCGAGTCGATCGGTCTGTCGGAGGCGGACGCCGCGACGATCACGGCCGACCGAGCAACAAGCGAGCTGTTCGATACCGCGATCGCGGCCGGTGCGGACGGCAAAGTGCTAGGCAAACAATTCATCAACTTCTGGTCAGCTCAGGCCAACGCCAAAGGCGTGTCGATCGCCGGCCTGGGTGTCTCGGCGACTCGCATCGCGGAACTGGCGAAACTTACGGCGGAAGGAATCGTCAGCGCTTCAGCCGCTGCCCAAATTGCCGAGAAAATGCTGGGCAATGAAGAGTCGCCAACCGCAATCGCAAATCGCGAAGGCCTCGTCCAGGTTCGCGATGAATCCGCTACTCAGGCCTGGGTCGATCAGGCCATTGCCGCCAACGCCCAGGCCGTCGCCGATGCCCAATCAAACCCAAAGAAAAAACAAGCCGCCATCGGCTTCCTCCGAGGCCAGGTCATGAAGCTCTCGGGCGGAAAAGCTGATCCGAAACTAGTTGGCGAGTTGCTCGAGAAAAAGCTCAGCGAATAGTTACGCGCCGATCCCCACTCTGATCCCCACCTGGTACACCAAGAGCGACGCCAGATATGCCAGCGCCGTCATGTACCCAAAGGCAAATACCGGCCACCGCCAGGAATTCGTCTCGCGGCGAATGACCGCGAGTGTGCTGGCGCATTGGCAGCACAGCACGTAGAAGACCATCAGCGAAACACCCGAGAGCGGCGTGAACACGCGCTGCCCCTTTCGCGGTCCGGAATCCCAGGTCGCGGTTCGCATTCGTTCGCGCAAAGACGCCTCGTCATTGTCGTCGGCGTTGAAGACGACGCCCATCGTGCTGACGAATACTTCCCGCGCCGCGAAGCTCGCCAGGACGCCGACGCCGACGCGCCAGTCGAATCCCAGCGGGGCAATGACGGGCTCGATCGCCCGCCCCATTCGTCCCATATAGGAATGCCGCAGTTGGTCGCCCGTCGCCTCATCGTCGGTTGCGCGAGGCGCGGCGTGGCGCTGCTCAATCACAGGACTCTGACCCGCGGTCATTCCGCTCAACTGCGGCGACGGGTCGCTAACTCTTGGAAAATAGGCCAGCGCCCACAAGACCACGCACACAGCGACGATAACCGTGCCGGCTCGCGTCAGGAAAAGCTTGCTGCGGTCCCACATCGCTCGCAGGATCAGTCGTGGCCGAGGCAGGTGGTAGGGGGGCAGTTCCATGATGAACGTCGGAGTCGGGCCGCGCAGGAGCGTTTTCTTGAATAAAGCGGCCATGAGCAGCGCTATCACCGTGCCCAGCAGGTACATCGAAAAGATCACGCCCGCTTTGAGCCAGACGCTGCCTGCGAAAACGGCCCCGATCACCGTCAGGTAAACCGGCAGCCGAGCCGAGCAGCTCATCAGCGGCGCAACCAAAATCGTCGCGAGCCGATCGCGCGGATTCTCAATCGTTCTCGTCGCCATGATTCCGGGCACTGCACAGGCATAGCTCGACAGTAGGGGAATGAAACTCTTGCCGTGCAAACCCGCAGCCGACATGAGGCGATCCATGAGAAAGGCCGCGCGCGCCATGTAGCCCGAATCTTCCAGAAGCGCGATGAATAGGAACAGGATGCAGATCTGCGGCAGGAAGACTACCACCGCGCCGGCGCCGCCGATGATCCCCTCTGCGAGCAAGTCGGCCACTGGACCGGCCGGAAGAACGTGGTGAATGCCGGCCTGCAGATATTCTTGTCCGGTCTCGATCCAGCGCATGAGCGGCTCGGCCCACGAGAAAATGGATACGAACATCGCAAACATTACGCCGGCAAAAATCAAAGTTCCAAAGACCTTATGCGTGAGCACGCGATCGATGCGGTCGCTGACCGTCTCGTCGGCGGATTCCGGTGTATCCCGATGTACGCAGCGCGACGTGAACTCGCCGATCCAGGCGTAGCGTGCCTCGACCAGAGCGGAGGCAACGTCGCGAACTCCTTCGCTCGCGAGCCGCGCTTGTTCCGAAGCGATTGTCGCCCGCACAGTCGCGGAAATTCCCCAGCGCTCGTTGCCGCCCGCCGCCGTTTCTCCCATGACGAGCAGTGCCATCCCCCAAGCCGCCATGGCAGGACATGCGCCGGCGGCTACCAGGCTGTCAGCGACGGTTCGTACAGCCGATTCCAGTGCACCGGGCAGTGGCCACGTATCGTGACGGGCAATGGCGGCGTCGATCAAAGCTGACCGAACCGTGTCGACACCGCTTTTCCGCGTCCCGACGGTGGCAACGACCGGCACGCCGAGTTCGCGCGATAATGCGTCGATGTCAATCCGCTCGCCGCGCTCTTCCGCGATGTCCATCATGTTGCAGGCGATCACCGCGGGGATGCCCAGATCAAGAATCTGCGTCGCCAGATAGAAATTTCGTTCGAGGTTGCTCGCGTCGACCACGATCAGCACGCCGTCCGGCTGTGCCTCGCCTTCAATCCGGCCGAGGAGGACGTCGCGCGAAACCTCTTCGTCCGGCGATCGTGCGGAGATGCTGTAGATGCCGGGAAGGTCGACCAGCAGGACATCCGTGCCGGCCTGGGAGAACCGGCCCTCGTGCCGCTCAACCGTCACGCCCGGATAGTTGCCCACTCGCTGCCGCATGCCGGTCAGTGCATTGAAGAGCGTCGATTTTCCGGAATTTGGGTTTCCAGCGACCGCGATTCTTCGGGCGCGCGGCGTCGTGGCGGCCATCGCGCGCGCCTCCATCACTCGTTTCCGCCCACAGCGACAGCGCTGGCTTCGTCGCGACGCACGCTCAGCCGATAGCCGCGCACCGCTAGTTCGATCGGATCTCCCAGCGGCGCGAACCGCACTACCCGCACGATTGAGCCGCTGGTCAGCCCCATCTCCAGCAGACGGCGGCGCAAATCATCATCGCCGCGAATTTCAATCACTCGCGCCGATTCGCCTGCCTTCAACTCTGAGAGGAATCGCGGTGTGGACCCGTGAATCGGGCTGTCACCGGCCGGACTTGGCATGAACGCGCCGCACCAGAATGCCGTCCGCGAGTCGCCGCGCCAGCGCTACACGCGCCCTGCCAACGGCGCAGATGACCGGGTCAAATCCGGCGATGATGCGGACAAGTTTACCCTCGACGAATCCCAACTCGCGCAAACGATCCGCATCCACGCGCTCGCAATAACCGGCGATGCAGAACGCGGCCTTGCCGCAGGTGCAGCTGAGCGGTTGCGTGTCGGTGCGTTCAGATTGGGAAAGTTCGAGCTTCACGGCATCCAAATCGAGGAAATTGAGACTCAATCTCAGTTGGAGTGTAGCGAAGGCAAATGAGGACCGCAAATGCCGCAAACGGCCTATTCGTCGTCGTCATCCGTCGAAGAACTGGCCGTACCCGGCCCGGGTGTGGCCGTCGGCCCACCCTGCAGGCGCAACTTCATCAGGCGGCCGATCTTGAACTTCACGGTGCGCTTTTCGTCGACATGCACGCGCTCGAGCGTTTTGGGATTTTGTGCCACGCGGGCTGCGCGGACTTTGCTCTCAAACACACCGAAGTCGCGAAACTCCAAGCGGTTGCCTTTACCAAGCTCCTCAATGATCTCATCGAGAAAAGCCTGAATAACCCGCTTCACCATCACCCGCTTGTTGTCGCACCGCTCCGCGATTCGATCGATTAGGTCTTTCTTCGTGATCGTCTGCATGATTTGCTATCCTGCCTCTGCTACGAACCTTGCGCGTCAACCATCGACGCGAAACTGTCCGTCGCACGCGATCAGACAGCCCGCAGCGTCGGCGATATCGCCGCGGACCCGCCGTACCCCCGACGTTCGTAAAGCATAGTACCGCAACCAATTAACTGCACGCAAGAGGAAATTTCACTGGGTCAGATCATGGCCTTTCAGCCGCCGGCGCATGTGAACACGCCCGGACGTCCAAAAATACGGCGGTCCATTTCCTGATTTCTTGATTTGTCAGGGAGTGAGCGTGGGTTCTACCAACCGACCATGTTATAGCCGGCGTCCACGTAGTGGATTTCACCGGTAACGCCGCTTGAAAGCTCGCTGAGAAGGTAGAGACCTGACTTGCCGACCTCGTCCGGATCAATATTCCGCTTCAGAGGGCTCTTGGTCGGATAGTGATCGAGCATCTTGTCGAACCCGTCGATTCCAGCCGAACTCAGTGTGCGACACGGACCGGCGGAAAGTGCATTCACTCGCACGCGTCGCAAATCGCCCATGTCGGCCGACAGGTAACGCACCGCGCTTTCCAAGGCGGCCTTGCATACGCCCATTACGTTGTATCCGGGGATGAACTTCACGCTTCCAAAATATGTCAGCGCGAGGATGGAGGCCCCTTCGCGAAACAAATCAAATCCGTGCTGGCAAAGCGAAACAAGCGAATATGCGCTGATATCCATCGCCTGTTTGAAGTCTTCACGTCCGGTCTGATAGAAGCGATGTGACAGCGATTCCTTGTTGGCATACGCCACTGCATGGACCAGAAAATCGATCTGTCCGTACGTCTCTTTGGCCTTCGAGAAGAATTGTTTGACTTGATCGTCGCTGGTGACGTCGAGCGGCTCGATCATCTTGGCCCCGATCGGCTCGACCAGCTTCCGGACACGGCGCTCCATCTTCTCGCCCGGCAGGTGCGAAAAGCCCATCTCCGCCCCCTCGCGGTGCAGCCGGTCGGCGATAAACCACGCCAGACTGCGGTCGTTCGCCACCCCGACGACCAGGCCTTTCTTGCCGCTCATCAAGCCCATGACGTACCTCCTGTGCCCTCGATTTCGCGATTTGAAGCCGCGCCGGGGCCATCGAATTGTGTAGGATAAGGCCCTCCCGGAGGCCTGTCTACCCGGGCGATTCGTTGCCATCCGTCGCCCGTGAAAGCCGCGAATGATCGTGGAACCACTCGTCAGTCTCGCCAGCGTCGTCGTCCTGGGCGGCCTCGCCCAGTGGATTGCGTGGCGGGTGCGGCTGCCCTCCATTCTGCTGCTTCTGACGGCCGGTTTCATCGCCGGCCCGGTGACCGGCCTCATCCATCCTGATCACCTTGTTGGCCCTTTTCTTGCCCCATTCGTTTCTCTGTCCGTCGCGATCATTCTGTTTGAGGGCGGATTGAATCTGAATCTGGCGGAGTTGCGCGGTTCGGGACCGGTGGTCTGGCGATTGGTGACAGTCGGCGTCGCCGTGACCTGGGCGGTTGCAACGATCGCTGCGCGGCACGTTGTGGGTCTCGATACGCGGATGAGTGCGTTGCTCGGGGCCATCCTCGTTGTCACCGGGCCCACCGTTGTCATGCCATTGCTTCGCGAGGTCCGGCCGTCCGGCACGGTGGCTGCGATCCTCAAGTGGGAAGGCATCGTCATCGATCCGATTGGGGCCCTTTTCGCCGTGATCGTGTTCGAGGCCATCGTCGCGAGGCCGAATCTGGGGGCTGGCCATTTTGCGTTGGACATGCTGAATACTGCTTTCGTCGGGACGGCGTTCGGATTGATTGCGGCCGGCATTCTCGTCGTCAGTTTGCGTCGGTACTGGTTGTCTGACGCGTTGCAGATTCCGGTCACGATGGCGCTGATCGCCGGCGCCTTCACTGCGGCGAATCTGGTGCACGAAGAATCGGGACTCTTCGCAGTGACGGCCATGGGCATTGCCCTAGCGAATCAGCGACTGGCCGACATGCATCTCATCATGGAGTTCAAGGAGAATCTCGGAACGGTGCTTCTTGCGGTTCTCTTCATTCTCCTGAGCGCCCGTCTCGATATCGCCGGCCTTCGAACGGTGGCGTGGTCGGGTCTCGCGTTTGTGGCGATTCTCATCCTGATAGCACGCCCGCTTTGCGTGTGGATCTCGACCATCGGTTCGGCGACGACGCGTACCGAGCGATTGTTTCTGATGAACATGGCGCCGCGCGGCATTGTGGCCGCTTCAATCTCGTCGATCTTCGCCCTTCGGCTCGAAAAGGCCGGCTACGCCGACGCGCGCGTGCTCGTGCCGCTCACGTTCATGACGATCATCGGAACCGTGCTCTACTATGGACTGTCGGCCGGCCCAATCGCGCGACGACTCGGCCTGTCGACGGCGGACCCGCAAGGCGTGTTATTCATCGGCGGCGGTGCTGCGGCTCGCGCGATGGGCGAAGCGCTGCAGGCGGCCGGTTTTCGAGTGCTGCTGGTTGACTCGAACGCGGAGAACATCGCCCCGGCGCGGCTCGCCGGATTGCCAACCTGGCTCGGAAACGTACTGTCCGAGCAACTGCTCGATGCCGTTGATATGAGCAGCATTGGACGCATGCTCGCGATGACTTCGAACGACGAAGTGAACATTCTGGCCGCGCGGAGATTGATGCGCGTCTTCGGCCGCGTCGCCGTATGGCAGTTGCCTCCCAAGCGATCCGGCACCGGCAGATTGACCATCGCCCGCCATGTCGCCGGCCGGCCGCTCTTCGCCGACAACATCACTATTGACGCCCTCGAACAACGAATTTCGTCCGGCGCTACAGTTCACACAACGCTCTTGACCGACGCGTTCACGTTCGAGACCTACAAACTGCAATATGGCGACTCGGCGACGCCGCTTTTCATCGTGAAGTCCGACGCCAAAATCGAGGTCGTGGCCGCCGACCATGCCCTCGATCCGAAGTCGGGACAGAAAATCATCGCGCTGATTGATCGGCCGGCCGACGCGCCCTCGAAGAACGCGGCGTGACGGTCCGGGGTGCTCCCCGTAAAATCGCTCCGTTGAGCGAGTGTCGACGAG
This sequence comes from Planctomycetota bacterium, assembly GCA_015654675.1. GTDB lineage: Bacteria > Planctomycetota > Phycisphaerae > UBA1845 > UTPLA1 > SpSt-539. Next base: position 71,892 of record JAATGM010000032.1, read on the forward strand.
TCTTGATCGTCCTGCCGAACTGGGTGGGAGACGTCGTTCTGGCGTCCCCGGCGCTGAGCGCGCTTCGTGCGCGCTTTCCAGATTCCCATATCGCCTACCTGGGCCGTCGCTATGTCGCGGACGTTGTTGCCCACAGCGGCTGGTTTGACGAGTTTATCGACGCGCCGGAAAAGTCGGCCGGCTCATTGCTGTCGCTTGCTGTAAGACTACGTCGCGAACGATTCGATCTTGCGATTCTGTTTCCCAACTCATTCCGGTCGGCCGCGACAGTGTGGCTCGGAGGCGCCCGTCGCCGCGTTGGCTACGACCGCGACGCCCGCGGCTGGATGCTAACCGACCGTCTGCAGCCCCATCGCAACGGGCACGGTTTCAAACCAGTCTCAATGCTCGACTACTACAACGCCATCGCCGCCGCCACTGGTTGCAGCAATGTTTCACGACGCCTCTCGTTAGGTCACGGCCCCGACGACGAAACCACCTTCCGCACGCGCCTCCCGCAACTCGATCTCAATCGCCCTCTGGTCGTCCTCAACCCCGGCGGCGCATACGGAACGGCAAAAATCTGGCCTGCCGAACGATTTGCTGCCGTAGGCGACGAACTCTCTCGCCGATTCGGCGCGCAGATTGTCGCGACCGGCACGGCCGCCGAGCGCTCCATCGCCGATGCCATTCGCGCCGCGGCGCGTCAGCCGCTGCACCTCTGCTTCGATCCGCCGCTCGGCCTCGGTCCCCTCAAATCCCTCATCCGTCGCGCCGACCTCCTCGTCACCAACGACACCGGCCCGCGGCACTATGCCATTGCCTTCGGCGTTCCCGTCGTCACGATCTTTGGGCCCACCGATCCCGCCTGGACTGAGACCCACTTCGAGCACGAACGGAAAGTCATGCTGGCACTCGACTGCCAGCCCTGCCAGGAAAAGATCTGCCCGCTGGGCCACACCAACTGCATGCAGCAACTTAGCGTTGACCTGGTCATTGCAGCAGCCGCAGAGCTGCTCGCCGCGCGCACGCAGACCGTGGGGAGCGCCGTCGCATGATCACCCAGAGTTCCCGCATGCGAATCGATCCCGCATATCGTGCGCCGCTGGCGACCGCCGGCCTCTCTTCCGTTCCGGCCGTATTGGGAACCATCGGCGATCGGCTCGCCGCGTGGAGCCGTACGACTGATACGATTTACGCAGCCCTGCCCGGCTCGAACCTCGCCGTTTATCTCAAGCGCTATCACTACCCACGACTGCGCCAGCGACTGCGACTTGCGTTCCGTGGCACGCTCTTCAAGGCCAGCCGCGCCCGCGCCGAATACCGCGTGCTGGCCAGCATGAGAAAGCTTGGCATTCAAGCGGTGCGGCCCATTGCATGGGGCGAGCGCCGTCGATACGGGCTGGTTCGTAGTTGTTTCCTCATCACTGAAGCTGTCCCAGAGGCAATGTCACTCGCCACGTTCATTCACACCTTCGCCAGGGGGCACGCTTCGCTCTCCGCGGATGCGGCCATCGCCGTCCGCCGCAATATTCTGATCAACCTCGCCCTTCAGGTTCGCTTCATGCACGAGGCCGGATTCGTTCATCGCGATCTTTTTTGGCGCAACGTGCTCATTCGGCCGCTTCCCAATCGAGAGTTCGAGTTCTATTTCCTCGACGCTTCGGTCGGACGCCGAATTCGTGTGAAACAGTGGCGTCGCGACGCGATCGTCCGCGACCTGGCCGCGCTGAGTGTCATGGCGCCAGAATTTTGCTCCCGCCCGGATCAGCTACGCTTCATTCGAGCGTATTTGGGAACTGATTCGCTGGGAAATGAAGAACGTCAATGGCTGGAGCTCGTCCAGAACCGGTCGAAGGAATTGCACGCTTCCGAAGAGCAGCGGATGCGGCGCCAATCGATATTCGATCGCATCGGTCCTGCCGCGGTGGCAGCGCTGTGACAACTGTGAGTCCCCACGCCGCCTCGAGGTCGCGAGTCGTTGATGACCATGCCGCGCGTAGCGGCCACCTCGCAATTTTTCGTGCGGAATGGCGTGAAATGCTGGAGGCCGGTGGGCTGGCGAGCTATGACGACTTTCTCGCCTGCTCCGCGGGCGAAATGGTGGCCCAAACCGGGACTTCACAGACGCGTCGCATTGTGCTGCATCAGGGCACCCGGACGCTGTACGCATACTTGAAGCAGTATCGTTATCTCGGACCGCGATGGCGGCATCGATTTCGTCGTCACAAAGGCGCAATCGAAGCCCGAAATTACGAACTCATGCGCGAGCTCGCCCGGATTCCAGTTCCGGAGGTCATTGCGATCGGCAGCCGCAGCTCCGGCCTTCGACTGAGGGATGCGTTTATCCTGACTCGCGAAGTCGAAGGAACATCATCGCTCGAATCGTGGTGGTCGGATCGACTGAAGATCGGGGATGTGTCGCAAGCCCTTCGTCGCGAGATCCTTGGGGAGGTCCTCGATCTCGTGGTGCGGATGCATTGCGCCAATTTCTATCATGTTGATCTGCAGTGGCGCAACCTGCTCATTCGTGACTCTATCGATAAGCCACGTTTGTTCGTACTCGACTCGTCGCGGGGCGGTCTTCGCCATCTGCCCTGGATACGATGGCACGCACGTATGCGTGATCTATCGAGTCTCGATAAATCCGCACGGCGTTTTCTGTCGCGCGCCGATCGGGCGCGCTTCGTCCATGAATACGTACGCGCGACCGGATGTCGGGAATCCCCGCGAAGACTCATCACGCGGATTCTCGCTGACCGACGACGCAAGGAAGCCGGCGGCTGAGCCAGGCGGAATCGTCGAATGGGAACGCGTGTCATCATCGAGCCCGAGTATCAGGACGTGCTTCGCCGCGCCGGCCTGGTCGAATACGACGATTTCATGCGGCGGTCGAGCGACGGGCCGCCCGCTAGTAGTCATCGTGATCGGGAGACGGTCCCGATTCGAATTCAACATGGCGAAGAGTCACTTTTGTTCTTCCTTAAGCGGACTTTTCGCGTTCCCATTAAGCATGTCTGGAAGGATCTTGCAGCACGGCGATTTCCGCATAGCCAGCCGTGGCGGGAATGGGAGGCCATCGGCGCTTTGCAGCTCGCTCGCATCCCGGTCATGCGTCGCGTCGCAGTCGGTGAGCGCCGCTTGCGCGGCCTTCCCGAGGCCGGCTTCCTGCTTGTTGCCGCCGCGGGGGGCGTCAATACGGTCGCGGATTGGCTTCGCCCCGGCGGTCCGGGACGCGCGGCACTCAGCGTTCGTGCGCGGCACCACCTGATTCGTGAATTAGGTCGCCTACAGGGGCGCATGCGACAGGCCGGGTTTCTGTGGCCGGATGCGCATCCCCGTCATATCTATGCCGAACCGGATGACACGGAACTTGGCGGGTGGCGTTTCTGCGTAATCGATGTAGAGCGGGTCATGCATGCGCCCGGCAATCGATCCCGTTTCGTGGCCCCGCTTCCCAAGCTGCTGCAGCGCGCGCTGCCATTTGAGCCGACGCGCATCGAGCAATTGGCTTTTGTCTCCGGGCTCGACGCGGCATTGAAAGTCGCGTACCCACCCGCTTGGACCGAGCCGGAATCGCTGCTCGCGCCGCACAGTCACGGCGTTCCACTCCGCGCCCCCGAAGTCCACGATAGAAGCGCTTTTCCCACTCGCCGCGCCGACGGATTCTGGATGGCGGAGCGCGACGCCGCCGTCCTTCGCGCAGCCGGCATAGATTCCTCCACGGCGCTTTATCGCTATGCGGATGGCCATCCGCTTACCAAGCAAGGCCTCGACCCGCACCGATTGCGGATGCGCGTTCAATTGACGAACGGTGGCGAGGATCAGGTCTATTTTCTCAAGCGCGTTACCAATCCACCTTTGCGCGAGCAGATTAATCGCGTCATCGACGGCGCGGTCGGTGATTCGTCGGCCTGGCGAGAGTGGCACTTTATTCGGCGTCTGACCGAAATCGGCGTGCCCACCATGCGCGCCGCCGCGCTGGCGGCCGACATGCAGCACGGTTGGGAGCGGCGCTCGGCGCTGCTGACCGCGGAAGTTCCTGGCGAATCGCTTGAGCGTTGGGTGCCGCGCGAGTGGCCGCGCCTGACCTTGGAGCGCCGCCGCGCATTGCTCGGGCAGGTTGCCGCGGTGGCGCGCGTCATGCACACCGCGCGTCTGTTTCATAGAGACTTTTATCTTGCACATCTTTTCGTTGACTGGGAATCCGAGATACAGCCCATCATCTATGTGATCGATCTGGCCCGCATGCTCGAGCGACCGCGCCGATCGTGGCGATGGCAGATCAAGGACCTTGCCGCGCTTCACCATTCGGCGCCGCGCGGAATGGTCAGCCGAACCGATCGCGTACGATTCCTTCGCATGTACGCCCAGTGGATTGATCGCGCCGCTCGCGGACGCACTCGCCATGCTCTGTTGGCCGAACTTGTGCGCGCCATCGAGGCCCGCGCGGAGCGGATGCGGCGGCACGACCGGCGCAGAGGCCGCGCATGAGGGTTGCGATCATCATCGAACGGATCGAGACTTGGCGCGGGGGCGCCGAAACCTCCACGCTTGAATTTGCTCATCTACTGGCTGGACGCGGCTTGGACGTAACGCTTTTCACGTCATCCCGAGCAATTTCGCCGCCCGATTTGCAGATCGTGACGGTCCCTGTTACCGCCACTCCGCGACCGCTGAAGACTGGTCGATTTCTTTCGAAAACCGCCGCGCGAATTGCGGACGACTCATTCGACATCGTCCATGCCATCACGCCGATTCCGATTGCCGATGTTTACCAGCCGCGCGGAGGCCTGATTCGCGAAACGGTTGACCGAAATGTCGCCATGCGCCCGAATCAGGCCCGCAGGACGCTGAAGCGAATTCTGGCCGCATTCAACATCAAGCAGCGCACGCTTCTCGACCTCGAGGATCGCGTCATGCGGCCGGACGGGCCGGCCATCGCGTGCGTTTCCAATTACGTCGCTCGGCAGGTTCACGAACACTATGGACTTGAGGGCGATCGCGTCCGGGTTGTCTTCAATGGTGTGCAGGTCGCGCTGGCCACGCCGGAGGAACGTGCCGCGGATCGGCGCGACATTCGCGAGCGGTATCGCGTACCGGCCGACGCCATGTTGCTGCTCTGCGTTGCGCACAATTTCAAGCTCAAGGGCGTCAACCCCCTGTTGCACGCTGTGGCCCGACTTTCGGCAGCGGGATCTCACGATCTGCGGCTTCTCATTGTTGGTCGAGACGACCCAGGCCCGATGGCTGAGGTAGCCCGTAAACTCAATATCGCCGACGTGGTCACATTTGTCGGGCCCACGGAGCGGGTCGCGGCATTTTACCACGCGGCGGATGTGTGCGTGCATCCGACATACTACGATCCGTGCAGCCGCGTCGTGCTGGAAGCGCTATCGCGCGGTGTGCCATGCATCACGACGCTGCATAACGGCGCATCGGAGGTAATGCTGGACGGGGTTCACGGTTTTGTCATTCCGAATCCCGACGAGATTCAAGTGCTGGCTGATCGTATTCATCGAATGCGCGATTCTGCGCTGACGCTCAGGATGTCCGCAGCGGCGGCCTCACTCGGACCCAAACTTACAATGACTCGTCATGTCGACGAGATGATCGAGTTCTACGACCAGATCATGGCGTCGCGCTCCCGGACACCGGTCGCCGTCGCTCGATAACGAGCCGAGCATGATTCGCAAGATCCTACAATTCCGCCGGCCTTACACACCACCTGCCCTGACACTGTCTTTCGACTACGAGCGCGGTCTCTCCGGCGATGATCCAACTCTGGCCGATGCGGGTCTTGACGCAGTGTTGGCAGCGCTCGCGCGGCGCAAACTTCGGGCGACATTCAACTGCTGCGCCAAGCTCGCAGAAATCGCCGCGGACCGTATCCGCCTGATCGCCGCCGCTGGCCACGAAATCGGCTGCCACGGCTATGCGCACGAGTCGCCGCGCGACCTCACTGATGCCGATCTTCGCGACATGCTTCGACGCTCGCTCGATGCATTCGGCGGCCTGTCCGTTCGGCCGGTGGGATTTCGCTCGCCACAATCGCATTGGGACAAGCGTCTCATGCGCGAGTTGGCTGCAGCAGGCTTTCGCTACTCGGCCGAGCACGATCGGGCCAGCCGGCCATATGTCATTACCCGACAGCCGCAGGTCCTGATGCGATTTCCCGTCGTTACCGATGACTGGGACTACATCCGCAACCCCGCCGCGCCGGAGGTTATTGCGCGACACACCACCTACCTTCGCAACGCCGCCGCCGCTAAGCTCCCGCTCGCGCTGGGGTATCACCCCTGGGTTCTTGCCCAGGACCCGCAGCGCATACGCGACTGGGAGTCGTTCGTGGATCTCGCGATCGAGCTTCAAGTTCCGATCGCTCCTTTCGTCGATCTGCTGCCGTCATGAACTTTTCAGTTGCCCTCATCTGGCTCGGTGCATATCTCGTCGCCTCCATTCCGTTCGGAGTTCTCGTCGCTCGCGCCCGGGGGGTCGACATTCGGAAGGTCGGTAGCGGTAACGTAGGCGCGACCAACGCGGGTCGCGCGCTCGGGAAAAAATGGGGCTATCTCGTACTTGTGCTCGATGCGCTCAAAGGCGCCGTTCCCATGCTCGCGGCGAGATTCGCGGCTCAGTCCGGGTCGTTACCGGCGTGGGGGCCTGCCTCGGTCAATTTTGTCCTGCTCGGAACAGGGCTGGCGTGCATGCTTGGGTCGGTCGCGCCGATCTATCTCGGGTTCCGCGGCGGCAAGGGGGTGGCAACTTCGCTTGGAATCGTCCTGGCGGTCCCGCACCTTGCGGCGGCCGGCGCGCTGGCGCTGGTTGGTTATGTCGCGGCACGATTCACGTCTGGGTACGTGTCGCTTGGGTCGATTACGGCGGCGGTGCTCCTGCCGCTAGGCGTGTTGCTGACCGGGAAATTGTTTCGCTGGCCGTTGGGTGAAAATTACCCATTGTTGATCCTGACCGGGCTGATGGCAGGCGTGGTGTTATTCCGGCATCGGGCGAATATTGGTCGGTTAGTCTCTGGGACCGAGCCCCGGGCCGAGCCGAAGCCGAAATAACCCAAGCCTATCCTGCCGTCCGATAACGGGCCGGACTTCCCAGATTGCCGGCTTGATTCGAATCCTGGCTGTGAAATAATGTTGGTAAGCACCCCGCCTCTGGTGCGCCACCGCCCGGACAGGGCTGCCGCATGGGTTGCCGGCGCTTCCCGCACGCCTGGCAGATCAATTTCCTCGCAGCGAGCCGTCGTCGTTTCGGCGGCGAGATGATTCGCCGATAGATGTGTACTAGTGTGCCCGGTCCCCGCCGGCTCCGGGCACGGAGACGGGATATGCTCATTCGCTCGTTTCGTCGGTTTCAACTGACTTGCACCTTCGTCGCCGCCGCGGCGCTGGCCCTCACGGCCACCGGCTGCGGGACGTTTCCATTTGGAGCGTCGATCACGGCGACTCAGCAGACCGACGAGCCCAACTTCACGGTCGACTTCGTCTTGAACGGCGTCAACAACTCCAGCGTCAGCAGTGTGAACTGGCTGTTTGGCGACGGACCTGGGTTCACGGCCGGCGGCACCACGATCAGCCATCAGTACGCAGCAGGTGGGACGTACACGATCAAGGCGTATGTCTTCATCACCGGCGGCAGCACCCAGACCGTGAACGGCACGGCCACAGTCGTCGTTCCGGACAAGGCAACCAACCCGAATCCCAGCAATGGGGCGACCAACGTTTCCGTGACGACCGCGTTCTCGTGGTTCGCGGGCAGCGGGGCTACTTCAAGCGACGTCTATCTGGGCACGAGCAGCGCTTCGGTCGCTTCGGCCACGCAGCTTTCGCCCGAGTTCCAGGGCAACGTCACGGGCACTACGTTCAACCCGAACGGGCTTCAGGGCGGAACGGTCTATTTCTGGCGCATCGACTCGGTGAAGTCGGGCACGACCACCAAGGGCGATGTCTGGTCATTCACGACCGCGCAGCCGCCGGGCCAGGCGTCTGATCCGCAACCGGCGACGGGCTCGACTGGCAACACCGTCACCGCGACGCTTTCGTGGACGGCGGGCGGATTCACCAGTTCGCACAACGTCTATTTTGGAACCGACCAGAACGCCGTCGAAAACGCGACGCAGAGTTCAGGCGAGTTCCGCGGTAACCAGACCACCACGACGTTCAATCCTGGGGCGCTGACGGCCGCCACGACCTATTACTGGCGAATCGACGAAGTCGGAACCGGCGGCACGACCAAGGGGGCCGTCTGGTCATTCACGACTTCGGCATTACCCAGCAAGGCCACCAACCCCGACCCGGCCGACACGGCGACCGACGAGGAAGTGTCCACCGCGCTGTCGTGGACGGCAGGCAGCGACACGACTTCGCACAACTTCTACTTCGGTACGTCGCAGACGGCCGTGAACGCGGCGACGACTTCGAGTCCCGAGTTCAAGGGCAACCAGACGGCCACGACGACGCAGCCGGCGGGCACGGGCAACCTGAACGCCAACACGACGTACTTCTGGCGAATCGACGAATCCGGCCCGGGCGGAATCACGAAGGGCGACGTTTGGTCCTTCGTCACCGCATCGCTGCCCGGCCAGACGACGCAGCCGTCTCCGGAAATCGGCCAGCAGGGCATCGATCTGAGCCCGACGCTTTCGTGGTCGGCCAGCAGCGCGAGCGGAGTGGGACCGACAGCGTCGTACGACGTCTATTTCGGAACCAGCTCATCGGCCGTGAACTCGGCGACGCGCGGCAGTCCGGAGTTCAAGGGCAACCAGGCCGGCACGACCTTCAGCCCGACTGGTCCGCTGGCGGAGAACACCGCATTCTTCTGGCGCGTTGACGCGGTCGGACCGGGCGGGACGACCAAGGGCGCGTTGTTCAGCTTTACGACGCTCAATTCGCTGGCGGCTTCCAATCCGGTTCCGGCGAATCAGGCGACCGACATTCCGCTTGCGCAAGTGCTTGCCTGGGCGGCGGGCACGTGCGCCGGGACTCTGACGCATGACGTTTATCTGGGCACAAGCCAGTCGGCGGTCTTATCCGCAACGACGTCGTCGCCTGAGTTCCAGGGCAACTTCCCGGCGCTTACGTTCGATCCGCCGGGCGACCTGAACTCGAACACGCAGTACTTCTGGCGCATCGACGAAGTGTGCGACACAACGACTACCAAGGGCGTCGTCTGGTCGTTCACGACGGTTGTCGTGCCACCGGGACAGATTACGAGTCCCAACCCGACCGACGGAGCCACGGACGTGGCGCTGAATGCCACGTTGAGCTGGACGGCCGGTTCGGGCGCGACGAGCCATGATCGCTACTTCGGGACCGACCAGACGGCGGTTCAGAACGCCACGACGGCCAGCCCGGAGTTCAAGGGCAATACGCCCAATCCGACGTACAACCCCGGCGCGTTGACCGCCAGCACGACCTATTACTGGCGCATCGACGAGAAGAACTCGGCCGGGACGACGACCGGTACGCTCACGTCATTCACGACTGTTCCGGCGGCTTCGGCCAAGGCGACTAACCCCGCCCCGGGCAACGCGGCGACCGGGCAGAACGTGAACACGACGGGTTACTCGGAGATCGCGCTGTCGCTGAGTTGGACGGCCGGGGCCGGGGCGACTTCGCACGACGTCTACTTCGGGACGAACCAGACCGCGGTGACGAATGCGACGCCGGCGACGGCCGGGATCTTCAAGGGCAACCAGGCGGGCACGACTTTTGACCCTGGGGCGTTGACGGCCGGGACGCAGTATTTCTGGCGAATCGACGAGAAGAACTCGGGCGGCACCACGAAGGGCGACGTCTGGAGCTTCACGACGTTCACGCCGGCGCCGGGGTTGATCAGCAATCCGAATCCGCCGAATGCGGGGACGGTAGCGAGTACCTCGCCGACGCTCACGTGGACGGCTTCGACCGATTCGACGTTCTATGACGTGTACTTCGGGACGAACCAGACCAACGTCCAGAACGCGACGCGATCGAGCGGCGAGTTCATCCAGACGCAATCGTCGGCCACCAACAACTATGCGACGGGTACGCTGACCGCGGCGACCATCTACTTCTGGCGGATCGACACGATCGGTCCGGGCGGAGTGACGAAGGGGGTCGTGCGTCAGTTTTCGACGCCGTAAGGCAGAGTCAGGCCAGCGGCGATTGAGCGAAGTTCAAGCCCCGACGATCGGCGATGAGCCGGTGGTCGGGGCTTTTCATTTCGGAGCGGTCCGAAGTTTGGAATGGGTTCGAGGATGGAGATGGCCGCGCGAGAATGCCCAGGGGGTGACAACTGCCCGGTGATAAAAGTGATAATTGGTTATCGGGTCGGGCGTCGTGGGATTGGTGGGATTCCATCGGATGTCGGGAGTCGGAATTCAAATCCCGCCGCCGCAGTATGTTAGTACTTTGTCAGGATCGGCCCGCGTCCGCGTCGCCTGAGATTGGTGAGACGCGGGTGACATTGTCAGCGCGAGCCTGGTGATAATTCGCTCACGCCGCCGGGGTGCTTCACTTTTCAAAGAGCCATTTATCGATCCGATTATCGATCGATTTACTCGGGCGGGGAATCGGCGCTCGCCCGCGGATCGGATGATTGCGCATCGAAGCCCCGGATCGCTCTCCATGTTAGGAGCGAGTTCGTATGGTGTTTAGTCGTCCGTGTTGCGAAGTCAAGGCGGCGATTCAGGAATTCATGGAGCAGTCCGGGCTCGGGGCCGGTTGGCTGCGCACGGGTGGGCTGGCGCGTACAATCGGGCCGCATGTTGACCCTTGAAGAATTGACGCGGCGGCTGGCGGTTGAGGCGGATCGGCTGGATGGGTCGTTTGACTGGCCGGTCGATGGACTGGCGGCACTGGCCGAGGCGGGGGCCGATCGGTGGGTGATTCCGCGGGCGTATGGGGGCGACGAGTTGCCACCGGAGAAGATCCTGGAGGGGTATGAGGCGGTCGGGCGCGGCAGTCTGGCGGTGATCCTGATTCTGACGCAGCGCGATGGGGCCTGCGATCTGCTCAGCAGTTGCCCGAACGAGGCGGCGAAGCGGGCCTGGTTGCCGCGGCTGGCGGCCGGGCAGGCATTTACGACGGTGGGGATATCGCAGGTCACGACTTCGCACCAGGAGGGGCCGCCGGTGCTGACGGCGACGCCGGAGGGCGATGGGGGCTATGTGCTGCGCGGGTTCATGCCGTGGGCGACGGGGGCGGACCGGAGCGACTTCATCGTGACGGCGGCGGTGCTGCCGGACGGGCGGCAGATACTCGCGGCGGTGGAGCGCGAGGCGGGCGGGCTGCGGGTCGAGCCCCCGATGGCGTTCATGGCGTTGCAGTGCGCGCGGACGAGCCGGGTGGTGTGCGAGGATGTGCGGATCGATGGGCGGCATGTGCTGTGCGAGCCGCGCGCGAAGGCGCTGGCGACGCGGTCGACGGTGAAGCCGATGGTGGTTTCTTCGGCCGGTCTGGGGCTGGCGGGGGCGCTGCTGGACGAGATTGACGGGCTGGCCGGTCGGTCGCCGGCGGAGCTTAACGCGGCGGTTGGGCCGCTGCGGGCGATGTACGGGGACGTGCGCGAGCGGCTGTACGGGGCGGCGCGGGCGATGGGGGCGCGCGGGGCGGAGTCGCCGTCGAGCGAGCTGCGGGTGGCGGTGAACGAGGTGGTGATCAAACTGGCGGTGGCGGCGATGACGTTTGCAAAGGGGACGGGGTATGTGATGGGGCATCGGGCGCAGCGGCTGGTTCGGGAGGCAATGTTTTTTCTGGTGTGGTCGGCACCGGATGAGATTCGGGTGGAGACGCTTTCGCGGCTGGTGGGGGCGGCGTGAGATTGTTGAGACGCCGTGAGTGTCTGGTTTTGCTGGGGATGCGCGGTCGGGCGGGATTGATGGGACGATATTGGATGTCGGAAATCGGAAATGGGTTGGGGTGCGGCATTCGTTTCCTGTGACCCGATCCCGGCGACCGTCGGCCGCTCGCCCCCCTCCTTCGTGACGTGAGATTTGTGAGATTTGGGGTGGTCCGGTTTGTTTTGGCTTTGTTTGGTACCCAGTCGCTGGGGCCGACAGGTGACAAAAGTGATAATCAACTCCTGTGCTTGGATTCACTTGTCAAAGAGCGGGCGGGGAGTCGGCGCGGGGCCGATTTTGGCCTTTTGCGCAGCTTTCATGCATTTGCCCCCGGCCGCCGACATTACGACCGGACTTGTTCGGTTATTGTTTAGTCACGATAGCGTGGACAGTCAAGGAGGATTTTGGCGGCGGAAAGCGGCTACCGATTAGCTGTTGGCTGATCGGCATTTGGATGTGAGAGTTTCATGACGCTTGTAAAGAGCGTGCGGGTACGTGATTGGGCATCGGGTTCGGCGGCGCGTACGGGAAGCGATGATTTTTCTGGTTTGGACTGCGCCGGATGAGATTCGGGTAGAGACGCTCTTGCGGGTAATAGAGGGGAGTGTAGATTGACTCGGGCGGGCTGGCAGTTGCAGTGCGACCACAAAATCGCGACTGTCCGGCACAATTCTTGGAGCGATTTGCATGAAGGACAAGAACAAGCCCGAACTCGATGTGCTTCGTACGATAATAGATGGGCTCACCCGGCTCGATGATGAATCCCGGGCACGGGTGATTCGAACAGTCGCAACATTTTTCGACCTGGACGGTCGCGCTCTCGGCGCAACAGAGATTTCCAGTGTAAGCGAGAGTGCCAATGCGAATTCGGAGCGGCCGCCGGCCGCGCGATTCTCGGGGCGACCAGATATGTCGCCGAAAGAGTTTCTATTCGTAAAGTCTCCCAGAACCGATATCGAGCGCGTCGCGTGTCTCGGATTTTATCTCACCCATTATCAGGCGCTCTCGGAATTTGGAACTGCGGAAATCTCCTCGCTCAATCTTGAGGGGGCCCAGCCGCGGTTCGCAAATACGGCGCAAGCCGTAAAAAATGCCACGGCCCGTGGATTCCTCGCCCAGGCGTCCGGAGGCCGGAAACAGCTATCGGCGTTCGGAGAGCAGTACGTGCAGGCGTTACCGGATCGCGTCGCCGCGCAGGCCGTTTCCGATCGTGTAGTTCCGCGGAAGCGCCGTCCAACAGCGAAACTCAAGTTGCGACGACGGAAGAAGTGAGGGGAAGCTATGGCAGCTGCGAGGCATCGAGCTGTACGTTTAACGATCTATAACCACAAGGGCGGCGTTGGAAAGACAACTTTGACGGTGAACGTTGCCTTTGCCCTCGCTGCCCTAGGGAAGAAGGTTTTGCTTGTCGATTCCGATCCTCAGTGTAATTTGACTTCATATCTCTTTGATGATGATCACGTTGACGGATTCCTGGACAAATCCGATGGAACATCGGGAGAAACCATTTGGACCGCACTTCGTCCTGTATTTCATGGCAAGGGTCCGGTTCAATTGATCACGCCATATAAGGTCGGTGAAGGGCGCGTTTTCATTCTTCCGGGCGATATTAAGCTTTCTGAATATGAGCTGTTCTTGAGTGATACTTGGACAGAGTGTTTCAAGCGCCAAGAGCGCGGCTTCGGGGCTACGTCGGCACTGAGCAATTTGGTAAATCACCTCGCTGCAAAGACCGGCGTCGATTTTGTTTTCTATGACACAGGCCCCAATATTGGCCCGCTAAATCGCGTGATTCTTCTCGATACCGACTTCTTTATTGTTCCGGCTGCGTGCGACCATTTTTCAGTTCGTGCGCTAAATACTCTCGGACAAACGCTCCACCGCTGGATACTCGATTGGCGGACAATTCGCGCACTCGCCCCGGACAGAACATATCTGATGCCCGGGCACCCACTCTATCTTGGATATATTCCCCAACGGTTTCGGATATATGGCCATGGCATGTCAAGAGCGCATTCGTTCTACCTTCGCAACCTAGAAAAACGGCTATTTCGGGACATCGTCCTGGTCTTGAGGGAGCTTGATCCCCCTTGGTTCTCGACACGACTGAAGGGCTCAAAACTCGGTGAGGTGAAAGACTTTGGCAAACTCCTACATCAAGCTGAACTCGAAGGCGTGCCCTTGTTCGATGTCAGTGGCGGCGACAAAACACAAAAGACACAAGCTAAGGCGGCTCTGGATCAGATTGCAAAACAGATCAATGGACGATCGCGGGCTCTGAGAAGGGCATAGAATGGCCACCTTAGATCTCACGGCGAAGGATCGGAGGGAAATAGGCGCTGCGGTCCAGCGTTTTGTTGATGATCGTGATCAATTCGTGCTAACTGGGGAGAATCTCTCTAGGGCTATCAAGGCGGATGCCTCGCTAAAGAAGCAGATTCATTCTGTTCTGTTTCGCGTTAAAGACCCGCAACACCTGCGGCTAAAGCTTTCTCGAAAAGCAACTGACGCGAGAAAAGCGGGGAAACTGCCTGAGATTGACCGCGACAATCTCTATGAACAGATTGGAGACCTTGTCGGTGTGCGAATTCTCCATCTTCACCCGACGCAAATGCTGAGCATTCATCCAGCTTTGATCCGGTTGTTCAAAGAAAAGAAATACATCCCAGTCGAACCGCCACAAGCGAAGACATGGGATGACGAATACAGAGAACTGTTTAAGCGAATCGGGCTTGAAGACCGACCGAACAAGCAGATGTACACAAGCATACATTACGTAGTTGAAGAGAATACCCAGGCAAAATTTCGATGCGAACTGCAAGTGCGGACGCTAATGGAAGAGGTATGGGGCGAGGTGTCGCATCGCATCGACTATCCTCGTAAGACAGCCAGCACGGCCTGCAAAGAGCAACTGCTTGTGCTCGCTCGCCTTGCTTCGAGTGGAATTCGTTTGGTTGATGCAATCTTTGCATCGCATCAGGAATACGCTCTTATGAAAAGGCGACGTCTCGCTTCGAAAAAGCGTGTTCGATGAGCGGCGAATATTTGTCGAGGGAATTGCGGAGACCGCGCTTTGGCGAGCGCGGTTCGTCAGGCGTGATTGCCGGATCAGGGGGTGATGACCGGTTGGGTGGTTGGGGTGTGGCACTCGCAGCCGGTTCCGGATGCGGCGTGTGGGTGGCCGGCGATGGGCGAGCCGCACAGCGAGCAATTGGGGGCTACGGGCGGATCGACGACTATCAGCGCCAACTGCCTGTGAAACGGGCCATCGATTCCCCGGGCGCTGAATTGATAGCAGAACGGGATTAGCCGAGTGGATTGTGGTGCGATCGGGAAGCAGCGTGGGGCTTCGGTGCTGACCATGCCCGAAATGATTTGGACCCAGACTGTTTCATCCGCCAGGTTTGTGACAGGGTATTCCACGCGGATGCGGGAGCCCGCCTGAACTTTTCCGATTTCAGCGACGGGCCGGGGACAGAAAATTCGGGCGGCGGGAGTTGGTGGTGCTGTCGCGGCGTGGGATGGGTTGGCGAGGTGACGATTGAGACCCCCCAGATAGACGAGCAGCAGTGCGAGCATCGCGCAGGGTTATTCGCTCATGGGGTGGTTGCGCTCGGGAACCGCGGGGCGAATGGAAGATGCGAAGATGAGAATGCGGGGCCGGGTCGTGGAGTAAGAGCAGGAGTCGGATTGGGTTTACGAATATGAGTATGAGTAGGTGGGGTGGGTGGGGATGAGGGGCGGGGGATGGCCTGGTGTGCGGCAACCGGGGGGAGCAAGCTGTGGGATGCGTGCGACTGGTTGAGTGGGGATATCGTCTCTATTCGGTGGTCACATGCCCGGCCGCGGACGGCCCTTCGACTGGCTCAGGGACCACCGGGTTTGCCCTGCTGCGCGACGATCGGCGGGGCGCGGGGGTTTGGGTGCGGGGTCAGGCCGGCCGATTGGATGGAGCGGCCGGTGGTGGTGTCCGCCGGGGCGGCGGACGCTACGAGGTTGGCGGTGCGGGCTGCAGATCGCGCCGCCGGGGTGAGGGAGGCCTGATCGCCCTTTGGAGGGATCAGGGGTTGCCGCTTGATCGCCGGGAGCGGCAGGCCGCCAATGGCGTCGTCCGTCGGGACGACGGACGCTACGCGGGGAGCGTTCGAGAACCGCTTACTTGCGTGCGCGGCTCTGAATGGGCCGCCGGACGCACTGATCGCGTTGCCATCCTTGGCGCGGCGATCGTGCGAGGCGTTAGCGACCGTGTTGTCTGGTAGTTCGCGTCGCTCCGGCGTTGTTCGGCTCAGCCAGGCGAAGGAAGCTCCGCCGGCGATTGCGAGCAGCAGTCTGAGGAGTGTGGCGGCTCGCGCGTCTCGATTGGGCTGCTGTTGTTCGGTCCATTTCATTGTCCGGCGGCTCCCGGCGATTACGGGGCTGCGGGTCTTTGTGTCGCGGGAAGGGCATCGGCGGGAGTTGCGCGAAGAGCGTAAGGAAAGTGCGCGAATAAAATGATTTTTTTCTCAAGGCGACGAGGCCTGCGCGGCAGGGTTGCTGCGCGGGTTTGTGTTATCGGGGCGAAGACGACTCGGCGTCGGGTGTGATGCGCTGGACGCCCGGCAGTGCTGCCAACGGGGGGAGGAAGCCGCGATGGGGGCGGTGGTTCTGGCAGTATTGAATCTTTGCGGAGGCGCGGCCGGCGTCTTCGGGGGAGAATTGGACGCGGGAGTCGGGGACCTGGTGGGTGTCGAGGATTCCCTGGATGAGGGCGCGGGTGCGGCCTTCGTGGGATTCGAAGTCGACGCGGACGAAATGCCAGTCGCAGGGGCCGTAGAGCCAGGACTCGAGGCGGCGCTCGACGATGAGGGTGACGAGGATGAGGGCGGTCAAGATGACGCCGGCGGCTACGTAGCCGGCACCGATCATGACGCCGATGGCGGCGATGGCCCAGATGGCCGCGCCGGTGGTGACTCCGATGATGAGGCCGCGGTCGTGGATGATGGCGCCGGCGCCGAGGAAGCCGATTCCAGAGACAACCTGGGCGGCGACGCGGCTTTTGTCGGCGGCGGAGGTGGAGAGGAGGATGCCGGCCTGGGTGAAGATGGCGGAGCCAAGGCAGACGAGGACGAGGGTGCGGAGGCCGGCGGGCTTTTCGCGTTTTTCGCGTTCGATGCCGACGGCGGCACCGCAGAGGATGGCGGCGATGGAGGTGATGAAGCCCATGACGGGCGGCGAGGCGGCTTGATTGATGTCGCCGAACCAGAATGAGAATGAGGCGAGCACGTGGGGCTCCGGGGTCTTGAGGGCTGAGTCTAGCGTCGGCGGACGGCGGGGCAATCGTCGGCGGGTGTTTCGCGAAGGGCTGCGGTAAGCTCATCGGCGACATGGCACTGCTGGCTGATCTGGGTCGATTCATTCTGAACTCGCGGCTGCCGGATGCATTCAGCACGTTGACGCTGTTTGTCACGAGCAAGTGCGACGCGCAGTGCGGGACCTGCTTCTATTGGCGGAGCTTGAATACGGCGGGCGATCTGACGCTGGACGAGCTGACGCGGCTGAGCAAGACGGCGCCGCGGTTTGACAGCTTGTGGCTTTCGGGCGGCGAGCCGCTATTGCGGAAAGACCTGACGGATGTGGTACGGGTGTTTGTCGGGCAGAACGACGTGCGGATGGTGAATCTGCCGACCAACGGGATGCACGCGGATCGGGCGGGGCCGATGATCGATGCGCTGCTTGGGGAATTCCCACGGCTGTTGATGTGGCAGAATGTTTCGCTGGATGGGCCGGAGCAAACGCATGACCGGCTGCGCGGGGTGAAGCACAACTTTCGGCGGGCGGTGGAGGGGATTGCGCGGTTGCAGCCGCAGCGCGAACGCTGGGGCGGGCGGTTCCGGCTGAACGCGAATACCGTGATTTGTCGCGACAATGTGGACGAGGTTTTGGGGCTGGCGACGTTTGCGCGGGACGAGATGGGGCTGGATGGGCACTTTTTTCAGATTATCAGGGGGACGGCGATGGATGAGGGGTTGCTGGAAGTGCCGGTGGAGCGGCTGCGGCCGGTGTATCGGGGGATCAACGGTATACAGGACTACTATGCGCGGCGGTTCGTGAAGACGGGATCGGGGTTGAAGGGGGCGTTCGGGCGGATGGCGTATCTGGGGGCACTGACGTTTCAGAACCGGGTGCAGCTGGCGAACGTGGAGGATGGGCGGGCGTGGCCGATGGAGTGCACTTCGGGGCGGACGAGTCTGGTGATTGATCACAACGGGGATGTGCGGGCTTGCGAACTGCGCGAGCCGATTGGGAACGTGCGGGAGTTTGGGTGCGACTTCGGGCGGATGTGGGAGACGGCGGCGCGGCGGGCTGAGGTGGAGGCGGTGCGGCGCGAGAAGTGTTTTTGCACGCATATCTGCGGGATACAGGATTCGTTGCGGCATAGTGCGCGGGCGATGTTTTATGAAATCCCGAAGGCGTTTCTGACGCGGCCGCGTTCTGTCGCGATGTAGCGATCGGTCGAATAGTATTCGCGGCATGACTACACGAAATGCGGCATGGGTGATTGCAGCCGGCATCGGTGTGTGCGCGGCGATGGTGGGTGGTTGCGCGGAAAACAAAGAAGCCGTGGTGACCGAGAAGCCGCGGCCGGTTGAAAAGCCGGTGACGGCGGAGGTGACGCGGAGTGTGCCGGTGGCGCCGGTACCGGTGACGTCGGCGCCGGTCGGCGGGGCGGCGGCGGGGATGATGGCCGAGGAGCGAATGCGGGCCGATCCGGTCGCATATCTGCGGACGGTGGCGGGGAAGGCGAGCGGGATTCAGCAGTATCGCGTGACGTTCTATCGGCAGGAGCGGTTGGGCGTGGTGCCGACGCTTCGCAAGATGGAGAAGATCGCAGCATCGTTCAGGGCCGAGCCGTTCAGCGTGTATTTCAAGTGGGAGGACGCCGACTCGGAGTACGATCAGGCGGCGTTCATCCTCGGGCAGGACGACGACAAAGTCGTGCTGCTACCGCGGAAGGGATTGCTGGGCGGGCCGGGCACGCCGGGCAAGTTTGACCCGCAAGCGGGGGTGACCTTCGGGAAGGCGCGGAATCCGATCACGGACTTTGGCGTGGGGCGGATGATGGAACGCACGCTGAAGCGGATCGACGCGGCCAAGGCGGACGGCGGGACGGTGGAGTATCGCGGTGTGCAGGAGACGGGGCAGAGCAAGCGGCCGGCGCATCAGTTCGCGATGACGTTTCCGAAGTCGGACCCGTATCCGAACAAGTCGATGGATTTGTTCATCGACACGCAGACGGAACTGCCGCTGGGGGTGTACATGCGGCTGCCGAACGGGAAGCTTGACGCGATGTATCTGTATGAAAACCTCGATACTGGCGTGTCGCTGACGGCGGCCGACTTTGAGATCGCTCCGCCGGCCAAGCCGCCGGGCAAATCCGCGAAGAAGAAGGGCGAGAGTTAACGTCCGCGGAATAGCAAGTAGAGCACGACGCCGGTGAGCACGAGCGCGCCGAGCCAGATCAGGGCGCGGATGAATCCAGCGGCGCCCTTGCCGGGGCCGTCACGCCGGGGCGGCGAATGATCGGGCAATGCGGAGGGGAGCGGCGGCTCGCCGGTTTTGGGGACGGCCGGGAGGCCGACGACGGTTTGCTGGCGAGCGTCGGCGGAGGGGATGGCGGGCTGGCGGGCTGCGCCGGGCGGGTGGGCGGTGGCGACGGTGTCGTTGGATTGGGCCGGTTCGTAGGCGACCGAAACGCGGATGAGGAAATCTCCGATGCCGAGGCCGGCGTGATTTTCGAGGCGGGCTTCGCGGATTTTCATTCCGTTCACGAAGGTTCCGTTGCCACTGTTTTCGTCGCGCGCGATCCATTCGCCGTCTTTCCAGAGAACGGTGGTGTGATGGCGCGAGACCTTTGCGCCCGGCAGCACGAGTTGGTTGTCGTCGGCGCGGCCGATGCGGATTTCGTCGGGCGGGGCGAGCGGGAGTTTGGTCCCGACGAGCGGAACGCCCCACTCGACGGTGAGAGTTCCGGTGCCGATGGGAACGGGGAAGATGGTTTTGCAATCGCGGCACTGGGCAGCCTGCCCGATGGCGGCGCGCGAGACGTCGGCCATTTTCCTGCATGCGGGACAGCGGACCGTGATGGGCATGGTTGTGCTTTCGGGCCAGGCCTTGTCGGGCGGAAGTTTACCCGAATGTGGGCGGCCGGCGCGGGTTGGAGGGGGCAGACGCGGGACTTATCATTCCCTGGATGGCGGGGGTGAGGAGAGCTGGCATGCGCACGATGCTTGGTTTTGTGACATTGTCGATGCTGCTGGTGGTGTCGAGCTGCGATCCGTCGGATGTTGAGAAGGCCAAGAACAAGGCACGCGAGGCGACCAGCCAGGCGGCCGAGCACGTGAAGAATGACGTGAGGCCGGTCGTGGAGAAGGCGATGGCGACGGCCACCCAGGCGGTCTCAGCGGCGCGGCCGTATATCGCGGGGGCCAAGGCGCTGACGACACAGGCGGTGGAAGAGGCGAAGCCGATGCTGCGCGAGGCGGGAACGGCAGCGGCGCGGGCGGCACAGCGCGTGAAGGTGGCGGCGACGCAGGTGGCGGGCGACGCGAAGGTCGCGGCGACACAGGCGGCAGGGGCGATTCGCGACGCGGCGAAGGAGGGGGCGGAAAAGGTCAAAGAGGAATACCAGAAAAGCGAATGAGCGCGACGCTGGGCATCGCGCTCATTCGATCGATTACTACCTGAACTCTCCCGGGGGCGGTTGCTTACCAGCGGACCGCAAAACCGCCGGTCATCCATTTACTGGATTCGACGGCGTGGACACAGACGAGTTCGCCGGTCTTGATTTCACCGCCGCGAACCATCGAGTCGAGTTGGACGAGCGTGGCCGCGCCGCCGGTATAGCCGAGCTTGGCGGAGCGGAACTGGATGCGTTCGCGCGTTGTGCCAAGCTTGTCCAAGAAGGCGGGGATGTGCTCGTCGTAGAGCTGGCGCGTCGGGATCGAGACGATGAAGTGCTCGACGGTCGACGGGTCGATGCTCAGTTTCTTGGTGATCTTGAGCAGACCTTCCAGCAGCAATGGGGCCGCATTCTCGCTGACAGCGGTGAAGTCCTGCCAGAGATGGTGCTTGCCCTCGGCATAGAGCTCGGGGATCTGGCGTGAGGCCAGGGTCAGGTCGTTGACCGCACCGCCGGCGACCATGCCGGCGCGTCGGCCCGCGCCGACGGATTCGACGAAGGTGTCGATGATCTCGTGGCCGCCCTGAACGCCTTTGGGTCCGGCCTTGAGGACGAGGGCGCCGGCGCCGTCGGCGAGAATCCAACGGAGGGCGGCGTTGACCTTGTCCATTTTTTCCTGGTTGAAGTAGCAGCTGCGCAGATAGACGCTCGAAAGCTGACTGTAGCAGATGAGCGCGGTCTGGTAGCGGCCGGAGCGCAGGGCGTCGAAGGCGGTCTGAACAGCCTTGCCGACACCGCTGCAGTTGGAGTGGATCTCCATTTCAGCGCACTGCTGAATGCCGAGGCGCTCCTGAAGCAGGGCGCTGGTCGGCGGAGTGGACTGGTCGTAGGACGGGCAGGCGATGATCAGCATCTCGACCTGCTCGGGCTGGACGCCGGCGGCCTCGAGGGCGGCGCGGCAGGCCGGCTCGGCCAATCCGGCGAAGGTGTGGGTCAGGTCGCCCGTTTCGGGGTCGACGGCAAAGTATCTTGATTCGACGCCGCTTCTTTCAAGGAAGCGTGGTCCGAGCGTCTCCAGGAAGCTCTTGACGCGCGGTGGCGCGTTATCGAGCCGCCCGAGGATAGACTCGAGTCGATCGTTGGTTATAGGTTTTCCAGGAAGAAAACTTCCAGTGCCTGCAATGTATACCGAACGCAAATCCATGCGAAAAGCCCCTTTCAGTTCTACTGGTTCAAGTGGTAACCGAGACGCGTCGGCGTGCGGGCTCCCGCGTCCGAACCAGAAAGGGGCAACTTGCGTGCCGCGACTCGGGGAATCGTTCCCCAAGTCAAAAACGCAGGTTTTCACAAGGGCTGGCTAATAGTACCCAGTTTTCACTCCCCACTCCGCACCCAAAGGGCTTGGGTGCGCAGGGGGTTTCGGCGCGACTTATGGAGATTGGCGATCCGAATTCGAAAAGATTCGGCGACTAGTTGTCGTCCGAATCGTCGCTCTCATTGATGTCGCGCTTGTGCTTGATGCGCTTCTTCTCAGCGACGCGTTTCTGCGGCTGAGCAAATTGCGCGGTCATGTTCGCGAGTGGACCGACTTTTTGAATGATGCTGTTGAGATCGGGCAGACCCGTGAGCCCGATACGGAACGAAAACTCGGAGGGACCTTCACCGACGCCAACCCAGAAGACAGTTTCCTTGAGCGCATCGGCGGCGAGATTGAGAGGCATGCGTGCGGACATGTCAGCCTCATTCGCCGCCATGGCGGCGCAGCGCCCGCCGTGCGCGATAACAATGAACGATGCATCTTTCGGCGTGTTCTTGAGGGCCGATTGCATGACGGCGTCGGACTCGATGGTCTTCTTGGACTTATGGGCCTGGAGCGCGCGGCGTAGCGCGCTCTTCGTGGTGGTCAACACGAGACAATCGTCGGCCTCAGCCATGAATACCTTTATGCCTTCGGGCATTGTGTACGAGCGGGCTGACGTGCCCTGCACGTCGATCGTCTCGGCGCCGGCCGATTCGTTGCGCATCCGCGCGGGAATGGCGAGGATTCGATCCCAGAGAGCGGCCGAGCGAGCGACGTCGTTCGACGCGATGACGAGGCCGGCGTCGGGGACGGACGTATTCGAATTGATGGTGTCCTTGCCGCGGCGCACGGACGACTTGTAGGTCGTTCCACCACCCGGAAGCGCGAATGCGGTGGCTTCCTGCATGTTGCCAAAGATTTCGCGCAGGATGTCGAGACCTGAGACGCGCGTGGAATCGCGGAGTTGCTCGTCGTTCTTGCGCTGGGCGAGGCCAGTCGGCGGATTGAGGCCCAGGCCGGCAAAGCCGACTGCGTCTCCCGGGACGAAGCCGAAGGTGCGGCGCGTCATCGAGGGCATGCGGATCAGGTCGTAGACGAGATTGCGATGATCGTCGGCGAGGCGGATGGTGAGCTCGGCGGCGATCCGGCGGTCGTGAACGCCGAACGAGAAGCAACCCCAGCGAAGCTTCTCAAAGTCCACGAAGGCGTCGGCCTCGGCATATTCGGTCCGATCGTGTTCGGAGCGGAGATGAAGGGCCTTGAACTGCTTGAGCATGGCGGGGGCGTCGGCGAAGGCGAAGAGCATGGAGCCGGCGCGTCGGATGTTGATTTCCTTCAGATCATCGCGCGAGGCGAGTGAATCCTTTTCCCTTCCTTCCAATCGAGCGACAGCGCCTTCGACGAGGCCGCGCGTGCTGCCGACGATGAGCAGTGAGTCGGTCAGGACGCCGATGCCCTTATCTTCCCATTTGAAAGTAGGCAGGCCGGCGATTTTCTTCGTGGTGGGGGCGAACTGGACGGCGGTTTCGAGGAGCCCCTTGAGCAGGGCTGCGTTGCCGTGATGAACGATCGCGACGCCATCGGGATGGTGCGGGGATTTCATGTCGGTGATGGCGACGGCCAGACCGCCGAAGCTGCTGAGCGCGTCGACCAAAGCGGGACTCAGGGTAATTTCCTTGGGGATGTTGAAGGGCAGATTCGATTCGGTGTCGGGGCGGCCGGCCAGAACGGCGCGGATGTCGCGGCCGGCGAGACCGAGCGATTCGGCCAGTTCGGCGGCGAGGGCGAGGGGCTTGCGGACCTCGAAGTATGCCATGACGTCGGGCGGGACGAGGGAAGCCATGTTGTCGGCGGCGAGTTCGTCGCGGCAGCGTCCGGCGTGACGGCGGGCTTCGTCGCGGATGGGCTCGGGAGTCGAATCGTCGGCGGCGAGCTTGTCGAAAATGGCGCGGGCGGCGGCATAGTCGCGCTGGTTGTTTTCGAGGTAGCAGGCCTTGTAGAGGTCGGCGGACGGGTCGGCGGCTGATTCGGCCGAGGCCAGCCGGGCGATGCTGACGAGGATGGAAATGACGGCGGGGGCGATGATGCGGCTGAAGACCGGCGGCATGGGAGACTCCTTCTCGGTTGGGGCTCGGATTTGTGGGCGGAGGCCGGAGGGACTCCGCCGGAGGGTATTGTGGGCTGAGGGCGGAGTATTTTGAAAGGGGAGCAAGGGCTTGCTGGAACTAGTTTCCGGAGTGATCGGCCCGGGACTAATCTGTATCATGAGTGCATGACGCGAGTTGTGGCAGATCGGTTCTCTGAATCCGAGGTGGAAAGCGCTTTGCTGGAAATTGTCCGTGAGGCGGCGGGCTTTTCGGAGGCGACGCTGTCATTGGACGAGACTATCGACCTTTGTTTCAAACGCTGCGACGGTCCGAATTCGATCTGGGCTAAGCTCGGCCTGGGGATATGGGATGAGTTGGATTTTGCAGACATCCTTTTTCTCATTAATGAACACTTCGGACTGACCATTAGCATTGCCGAGTGGAAAGCCGAATTGTGGATGCCCGAACGGTATTCGTGGAGCGAACGTCGGATCCCCACATGGCGGGAGATTGCGGCGGTCGTTCTTGCCAAGGCGGAGCGAGTTGTGATCAAACCACGCGCGGTGCTCGGCCGATCATGTGTGGCGGCCGGCGTGTTCGATGCACTGAGCGAACTTGTCGCTCGCGTCAGCGGTGATCGAAGTATGCGGATCGCGCCCTCAGACTCGCTTCGCGAGCGGCTTGGCTCGCGAATGGATGATTTCCGTCGACACACGGAGATGAACTTCGGACTGCCGTTGCCGAACGAACCAGCAGCGCGGACGTGGCTCCGAAGCATCGCAACCATCGTCGCTCTGGGCAGCGGGTTTCTGGGGTTCGTTCTGATTTGCGGGGCGAAGTTTGGGGCTGCAGGATGCTGCGCACTGCTACTGGCTCTCGCCTGGTCTGCGGGTGCAATTATCGATCGATACTGGACGCCGCTTCCAGCAGAATTGCGAACTTTCAAGGGACTTTCGCGGTGGGTGGCGGCACGACTCGGCGAGTGAGTCCCCGGGGAATCAGCGATTCACATCAGCGGCTTTCGAACGAGTAGGCGTCGAGGCCTTCGGCGTCGCTGACGACCAGGAGGCCTGGTTCGTTCGTTTGGCGGACGGCGGTCCAGCAACCTGGGGGGCCGTTTGGTTGATCGAGGCGGGCGAGCAGCTTCCCGGCCGCATCGAGGACAATGAGGTCACCTTCGGCAGTGGCGATGATCCATTGTTTCGTTCCGTCGCCGGCGAGTTCGGCGGCCTGCATTGCGCCGTGTTTGGGGCCGCGGCGGGGCAGTTGAGCCGGGTATTTCCATAGCTGGTTACCTTCCGTGTCGGTCGCGACAACGAAATCGGCGGCTCCTGCGCGAGCTGGCCAACTTGCGAGCACCTGTCGATCGCCCTGGGGATTAATTTCGGCGGCCGCAAAGTTGGTGACGAAGTTACCATCGTTCGGAATGCGGCGGAGGAGTGTTCCACAGTTGTCGAAGACGGTGATTTCGCCCCTGCCGGACGTACAGAGTACGAGGCCGGGGCGACTCCCGCGGGCATCGAGCCCCGCGACGGCCCAAACATTTCCGACGTTGTAGTTCGTCCAGAGCGGGCGGTTGTCGCAATCGATGATGACCATGCCGCCGAAGGCGTTGTGACCGACGATCAATTCGTTTTTCCCGTCGCCGTCGAGGTCGGCGAAGGCGGCTGAGTCGATGCCCTCGCTGGCGGGTCCGAAGGTCCAGACGGATCTGCCGTTCGAACTGATGAGGGGGATTTCGTGCGGCCAGCCCTCGGGATGCTGGAAGGCCGCGACGACGGTTGGTTTGAGTTGGGCGCTGGCGATGACCGGAGAAACGCAGCGCGGTTTATCGGGAAGCGCGAACGATGTCTGGGTGTTTCCATCCGTGTCGAGAATTGACATTACGCCGTCGGCATTGATGGCTAGCAAGTCGTCGTGGCCGTCAAGATTCCAGTCACCGTGTCCAAGGGAAATGACGGGTGTCCGAGCGCCGGGCATGGGGTTTCGCGATTTGCTGGGGAGCGCCTTTCGCCATAGACGCGTGAAGGTTCGGGTTGGTTTGGGAGGGGCTTTGCCTTCCCAAGGGTCTTGTTGCGGTGACTGGCCGGCTGGACCAGTCCAATCGGGCAAGCCGGACACCGCGGCGATTTCGTCGGGTTTCATCGGGCGCGGATAGACGGCGATGATGATGCCGTTGCGGTCGATGACGATGCCGCCGGGTCGCAGCAACATGCTGTAGGGTTCTTTGAAGTGGCGATTGGTGATTGGGGCAAGCGGGAATTTCGGGAGGTGCCGCAGGGCGAGCATCGGTTCGGAGAGGCCGTCTTCGGGGAAGAAGAATTGGGTGCCCTCGGTGAACCCGACGGCCGCGAAACGACCGGCGCCGGCGTCGGCCAAGACCTTGTTGACGGCAACAAGGTCGTCGGCGATCTGATCGAGGGGTCGGCCGCCGCCGACGAAATTGCCCGCGTCGAAGCTAAAGAGCAGGAGGCGCTTTCCGCGAAACGCTTCGATGGTGATGGACGGGCCGTTCATGCCCGTTCGCGCTGCCGGCCCGATTGATGGTGCGGGGACGCCGATCCATTTCTTAAAGTAGGTGCGCTCGTCCTTGCTGAACGGGCGGGTGGACTGGGCCTGGAGTGCCGAGCCGGTCGCGCAGGCGATGGTAAGCGAGAAAATCCATGGGAAAATTGGGTAGCGAAACTGTGATGAGTGCATGCGGGGATTGTAACGCGCGGGTGCGAGGTGTATTGGTGGCGCGGCAATCCCTACCGACACTTGACCCCCGGCCTTGCCGGAGGCTCTGACGGGCACGTCTGGCCCAGATCGGATTGAACTAGCTCGTTGTCAGCGGCGGCGGCGGAGGGCGCAGGCGCCCAAGGCCAGCAGGGCTAGCGTCGTCGGCTCGGGGAGGACGTTGAGGGTGTAGGCGCCTTCCTGGCCGGCCGGGCTGTCGATGACGATGTAGTAGGTTCCGGCCGCGGCACCGGGGTAGGCGATGTCTTCGACGCCGCTATTGATGATGCTGTAGGTTCCGGTGGAGTCGTAGGCGCCCGGCTCGTAGAGGAACATGTCGAGATCGACGGGCGGGGCGGGGTTGTAGAGGAGCTGGAGGTCCATGTCGCCGCCGGCCCAGTTGAGCTGCCAGACGTCGTCGCCGCCGTTCCAGATGTCGAAGATGTGGGTGCCGCTGTCCCAGCCGTCGTTGTCGTCGGCGTGGCCGGTGGTGTTGCCGGTGACTGAGCTGCCGAGGGTGATCGGGCCGAGGATGGGCTGGCCGATGAAGTCGGCGGAGGCCGAGGCGGCGAGGGCCAGGGTTGTCGCGAGGGCGAGGGTGACGAGTGCGGTTGTTTTATTCATGGTCCACTCCTTGATTGACGCGGTGCGGGCGGGCTCGGCCGCTCGCGGAGATGTTTTCCGGGTCGAGCGGCCATTGTAGCGGAAATGGGCTGTGAAAAGATAGAGGGCGGCGAGTTGTCGCGACAGCGAGCGACGGGAGTGCACGGGTGCACATCTGACCGATGACCCCCGCCTTGCCGGGGGCGCTGAGAGGGGCGCCGCTCTCGGGGAGCGGACTACTTTTTCTCGGTGAAGTCGAGCGAGGCGGAGTTGATGCAGTAGCGGAGGCCGGTGGGGGCCGGGCCGTCGTCGAAGACGTGGCCGAGGTGGGCGCCGCATTTGCTGCAGGTGACTTCGGTGCGGGTCATGCCGTATGCGCCGTCTTCGTGTTCGGCGATGGCTTTGTCGGCGGCGGGCTTGAAGAAGCTGGGCCAGCCGGTGCCGGAGTCGAACTTGGTGTCGGAGGCGAAGAGCTCCTGACCGCAGGCGACGCACTTGTAGCTGCCCTTGGCGTGGTTGTCCCAGTATTTGCCGGTGAAGGGGCGCTCGGTGCCTTTGTTGAAGCAGACGTTGTATTGCTCGGGGGTGAGCTTCTGCTTCATGTCGTCGGTGTTGGTGGGGGATTTCGTGTCCATCGGGGTCTCCTGTTTTTGCACCGGGGCGGCGGGCGCTGCCGCGACGGGTTGAGCGTCCGCGTGAGGCGTATTGTGGCAGCCGGCGGTTGCGATGGCCACGAGGCCGGCGGCGGTGATTGCGATGGCTGATTTCATCATAGGTTGTAGTACGCTGGCTCGCCTGTGGTTGGATTCAAGCGGGGGCAGCGACGTTACAGCATAGTCGGTCGCTGACTATTTTCCGGACCTGACTTGGGAGCAGGTTTTCCGGTCAAGAGCGGGGCAGGCCTGAGGAGGCGGAGCGGCGAGTTCTCCATGCTGCGATGATGCTGGCTGCACCGAGGAGCGCGATCGATGTTGGCTCCGGGACGGGTGTGAGAAGCACTGCGTGCGCATGGCCGGCTGGGCCGGTGGCTTCGCCTACGATCCAGCCCGCGTCGTTGATCGCGCCTGCAACCCGCATGGTCCAGCCGGTGGACGCCGGGTCCAGCAACGCGTTCAGGTCAGTCATAGTTCCGTTGGAAAAAAGAAATGCGCCGGCGACGGTGCCGGTATAGGCCCAGCCGACGACCTGGCCGGATGCGTTGATGCCGAAGGCCTCGCTGCTCGTGAAGCTGAGCGAACCGAGATCGTGCATCGTTCCGCCGGTATAGAGGAACGCGTGCGAGTCGGCGCCGGTTGAGGACGTGCCTGCAATCTGGCCGGCGGCGTTGATGGCGTAAGCCGTACTGGAGTTGCCGCCGAGGGTGCCGAGGTCCTGCATCATTCCGCCGTCGTAGAGGAATGCATGCACTGCGTTGGTGCTCGTCGCTGCCGCGCCGACGATCTGTCCCGCAGCGTTGATGGCGCGAGCCGAACTGAAGTTTCCGCCGAGCGTACCCAGGTCGGTCATGGAGGAACCGTACGCGAAGGCCCGGAAGGTGCCTGACACGCGGTAGTCGCCGACGACCTGACCGGCCGCGTTGATTCCCCAGGCGGTGCTGTCGCCGCCGAGAGAGCCGAGGTCGTGCATCGTTCCGCCGGTGTAGGCAAATGCGTGCGAGGTGTTGGTGATTGCGGACCGTCCGACGACCTGACCGCCATCGGCGATTGCCCATGCCTGGCTTGAGTTGCCGCCCAGGGTTCCGAGATCGGTCATCACACCGCCGGAAAATCGGAATGCGCGGGTAGCGCCTCCGCTATTTTCTGACGAGCCGGCGATTTCGCCCGCCGAATTGATAGACGATGCCCGGCTGCTTTGTCCGCCCAGCGTTCCCAGATCGGTGAGGTGATATTGCTGGGCTGATGCGGTGTTGGCGACGAGGAACAGGACAGCGAGGAGGGTGCAGGACAATCGCATGATGGTGTGCCTCGCAAGTGTAAGATCCTAATCGTACCCGAATCGACGCATGCGAATCAACACAGCTTGGCTGGCGTTACGGGTGCGATGATTCGCGATTATCGTCTGAGGCGTGGCACAGGAACTCGTAACGTCAGTCGCGCATGGAACGGTTGCGCCGCGGCGTGTGACGCAAGTTGAGATGATTCGGACGGCGTGTCCGCTTTGCGGGGCGGACGACGCTCAGGATCTGTTTGAGGGGGAGGATCATAATTTTGGGTTTGCGGGGCGGTTTCCGGTGGTGCGGTGCCGGGGTTGTTCGCTGATTTATTGCAATCCGTTTGTTTCGCCGGCGGATGTGGGGCAGTTTTTTGATTCGGGGTATGCGGCGCATGATGTGGAACCGGCGCGGGCGACGCGGCGGCGCGGGCGGGATGTTTGGGATCGGGTGCGGCCGTTTGGCGAGGCGCGGTTACTGGATCTGGGGTGCGGGGGTGGGTCGTTTCTCGCGCGCATGAAAGCTGGTGGTTGGCGCGGGCTGGGAATCGATCCGGTGGCGCGGGCGATTGAGTCTTGCCGGGCGCTCGGCGTGGACGCAATCGAGGGGACGATTCCGGGAGTTGATTTGGGCGCGCGGCGGTTTGAGCTGATCACGCTGCGCGGGTCATTGCCGAATCTGCCGCAGCCGCGCGAGACGTTTGAGGTGTTGCGGCGGCACGCGGCGGAGGGCGGGCGGCTGGTGTTCAATGCGTTCAATGTTGAGGGTTGGTTGGCGCGGCGATGTGGGCGCTATTGGCTGGGCTATGACTTGCCGCGGCAGCGGTGTCACTATTCGCGCGCGACTATTGAGCGATTGCTTTCGGCGACGGGGTGGCGCGTCGAGCGCGTGGGTTATCGGCGGCGGCCGAACCTGGCGCGGCGGAATGCGAAATTGATGGCGATGGTGACGGGTGGGCGCGGGTGGCGGCTGCTGGCTGCGCGGAAGGGGTTGCTGAGCGCGTTGGTGACGCTGACGGCGTGGCTGCGATGTTCGGACGAGATGTGGGTGCGGGGGCGGTCGGTGTAGGGGCGGTTGGGAAGGGGGCGATTTGCGGCTAGAATAGCGGGTTTCGAAGCGATCGGAATTGGAATGAATGAACTTGATTCTGCGTTTTTGAAGGCGCTTTCACAGCGCGTGCTGGTCATCGACGGGGCGATGGGGACGAGCGTGTATGCGCGGACCCTGACGATCGATGGCGACTTCTGCGGGCATGAGAACTGCCCGGAGGCGTTGTTGATCCGGCGCGGCGACGTAATTGAGGACATCCACGCCGATTTTCTGCGCGTGGGGTGCGACGCGGTTGAGACGGATACGTTTGGGGCGAACAAGGTGGTGTTCGCCGAGTTTGATCTGGTTGCGCAGACCTACGAACTGAACAAGAAGGCGGCGGCGATTGCGCGGAAGGCGGCGGACGGGTTTTCGACGCGCGAGAAGCCGCGGTTTGTGCTGGGGTCGATGGGGCCGGGGACGCGGCTGCCGTCGCTGGGGCATACCACGCTCGCTGTTCTCGAGGACAGCTACGCTGAGCAGGCGCGCGGGCTGCTGGATGGCGGCGTTGATGCGTTCATCATTGAGACTTGCCAGGATTTGTTGCAGACGAAGTCGGCGATTTCCGGCGCGACCATTGCGATGGCAGAGAAGGGGCGGCGGGTTCCGATCATCTGCCAGGTGACGATCGAGACGACCGGGACGATGCTGCTGGGGACGGACATCGCCGCTGCGCTGGTGGCGCTGGAGGCGTTTTCGCAGGTGCAGATCATCGGGATGAACTGCGCGACCGGGCCGCAGGAGATGAGCGAGCACGTACGCTATCTGTGCGGGAACAGCTCGCGGCTTATTAGCGTGGTTCCGAATGCGGGCTTGCCGCAACTGGTCGATGGGAAGCCGCACTATGTGCTGACGCCGACCGAGATGGGCAAGTGGATGAAGGAGTTTGTCGAGGTCGACGGCGTGAACCTCGTCGGCGGGTGTTGCGGGACGACGCCGGAGCATATGGCGGCGGTGATCGAGGCGATCGGGACGCGGGCGCCGAAAAAGCGGACGCCGCGAATCGTGCCGGCCGTTGCGAGTTTGTACCAGGCGGTGGAGTTGCGGCAGGACAACAGTTTCTTGATCGTCGGCGAGCGGTGCAATACGAACGGCAGCCGGAAGTTCAAGCGGCTGCTGATCGAGCAGAACCTCGACGAGATCGTGCATACGGCGCTGGAGCAGCAGGCCGAGGGGTCGCACGTTTTGGATGTGTGCGTCGATTATGTCGGGCGCGAGGGCGCGCCGGACATGACGGCGGTCGTGAAGCGGTTTGCGACGGAGGTGAAGCTGCCGCTGATGCTGGACAGCACGCAGCTGGATGTGCTGGACGCGGGGCTGTCGCTCTGCGGGGGCAAGTGCATCATCAATTCGATGAACCTGGAGGACGGCGAGGAAAAGCTCGCGAAGGTTTGCGGGCTGGCGAAGAAGTATGGGGCGGCGGTGGTGGCGCTGACGATCGACGAAGACCCGGTCGAGGCGATGGGTAAGACGGCGGCGCGGAAGCTTTCCATCGCGAAGCGGATTCATGATCTGGCGGTTAACAAGTACGGGCTCAAATCGTCGGACATCTTGTTCGACTGTCTGACGTTTCCGATCACGACGGGCAATGAGGCCGATCGGCGGCTGGGGCTCGAGACTCTGGACGGCATCGCGGCGGTGATGCGCGAGCTGCCGGAGTGCCAGACGATTCTCGGCTTGTCCAACATCAGCTTCGGATTGCAGACCGAGGGGCGGCGGGTGCTGAACAGCGTGTATCTGCACCACGCGCGGGAGCGCGGGCTGACGGCGGCCATCGTGCACGTGAGCGGCATCGAGGCGATGCACAAGATCGATGAAGAGGCGCGACTGGTTGCCGAAGACTTGATATACGATCGGCGCGGGGCGGCCGGGACGAGCAAGGCGGCCAAGGCGCAGGGCACCGAGTATGACCCGCTGCTGGTGCTGAGCACGATGTTCAGCGAGACGGCGGAGAAGGTTGTCGAGTCGACCGTGGCGCTGCCGGTGGATGAGCGGCTGAAGAAGCGGATCATCGATGGGAACCGGGTGGGGCTCGAAAAGGACCTCGATGAGGCGCGGGTTCAGGCCGGGATGAAACCGCTGGACATCATCAATAATATTCTGCTCGACGGGATGAAGGTGGTGGGCGACCTGTTCGGGTCGGGCAAGATGCAGTTGCCGTTCGTGCTGAAGAGCGCGGAGACGATGAAGGCGGCGGTGGCGTTTCTCCAGCCGTTCATGGAGAAGGTGGAGGGCACGAGCAAGGGGAAAATCGTCCTGGCGACGGTGAAGGGCGACGTACACGACATCGGCAAGAACCTGGTCGACATCATCCTGACGAACAACGGCTACTCGGTGTTCAACATCGGGATCAAGCAGCCGATCAATGCGATCATCGAGGAGTTCGACAAGCAGAAGGCGGACGCGATCGGGATGTCGGGCCTGCTGGTGAAGAGCACGCTGGTGATGCGCGAGAATCTGGAGATTCTCAACGAGCGGAAGATGACGCCGACGATCATCCTGGGCGGTGCGGCGCTGACGCGGAATTATGTGGAACACGATCTGCGCGGCGTCTATCACGGGCAAGTGGCGTATGCGAAGGATGCGTTCGAGGGGCTTTCGCTGATGGACCGGCTGATGGCCGGCGAAACGATCGTGAGCGAGGCGCGGCAGGCACCGCGGCCGGCGGCGAAAGTTGTTGAAGCTCCGGCGGTGGACTTGCCGAAGCGATCGGCCGTGCGGGAGGATGTGCCGATTCCGACGCCGCCGTTCTGGGGGTCGCGGGTGATTGAGCACGTGCCGCTCAAGGCGGTGGTGCCCTACATCAATGAAGTGATGCTGTTCCAGGTGCAGTGGCAGTACAAGAAGGCCGGGCGGTCGCAGGAAGAGTTTGATCGGTACATCGATGCGGAAGTGCGGCCGATCGTGAACGAGCTGGCGCAGCGGTGCATCAAGGAGAAGATTCTCAATCCGCAGGCGGTGTATGGGTATTGGCCGTGCAATGCGGATGGAAACGATCTGGTCATTTTCGACCCGGCCGATCGCAAGACTGAGATTCAGCGGTTCACTTTTCCGCGGCAGCGGAAGGAGCCGTTCTGGTGCCTGGCGGACTTCTACCGGCCGATCGAGAGCGGGGAGCGCGACGTGGTTGCGTTCAGCATCGTGACGGTCGGGCGGCAGGCGACACAGATCGCGGGAGAGTGGTTCAAGGACAATCGCTATCAGGACTATCTGCACCTGCATGGGTTGAGCGTCGAGTCGGCCGAGGCGCTGGCGGAGTACCTGCATAAGCAGATCCGGATGGAGCTGGGGATCGCGGGGCAGGATGCGCGCGAGGTGAAGAAGCTGTTTCAGCAGGGGTATCAGGGCAGCCGGTATAGCTTTGGGTATCCGGCCTGTCCGAACCTGGAGGACCAGGCGAAGTTGTTCCCGCTGCTGAAGCCCGAGCGGATCGATGTGACGCTGTCGGATGAGTTTCAGCTTGATCCGGAGCAGAGCACGAGCGCGATGGTGGCGCACCATTCCGAAGCGCGATATTTCAATGTGAGGTAGGCAAGGATGCCACTTGAGATGCCCTTACTGAATTGTCGCACCCAACGCTCGCAAACGCAGGCGAACCTTCCTGTCGAGCCCTACGCAACGGCTGATGATAATTGAGCGTCGAGCGACGTCGCCACATCCCTCGAATGCGCGAAGCAAGAATTCGCCGCCCTCACTGAGTCTAACACCTTCCAAACAGACGTCCTGCACATCCTTGGGCAACCTCAAGTCTCCCTCCAGAGTGCCCCCTTCGATGCTTAGTCCGCGTACTTCGCACCCGCCGAACCCGAGGGTCTTCAAGTTGCAATTAAGGAAACGGCATTGAGTAACCGACGATCCCACAAAACTGCACTCCGATAGCGTGCATTCTTCGAAAAGAAGTCGCTGGCACCCCCCGCGATCCCACGTGCAATGATCAATTTTCGCTCTTATGAAACTTACGTCTTGAAGCGCGCACTGTTCAAATCTTACGCTTCCCGCCTCGGTGCCCTCCCAGCAAACTTCGTCAATTGCGCATTGCTCCATTTCGAGGATTTGCCACTTGCACGATGCGAATCGCGCATTCTTCATCGGGCAGCGGTCTAAACTCAGCCGATTTCCCTGCCATTCGCTGATTCCGATGTCTTTCAGCGCAGCTCGCGCCACCACTAGATCGCCGTGTGATTTCTCAAGCCGGCTAAGAATACTTAGGCTTTGAGAAGTCAGGAATTCGGGCCTCTCCACCCTGTGTGATCGCGTAGACGGATCGGTGAGCCAAGCCACGAGAGTTTCCCGAGTTTGCCTAGTTCCGAGATGCCCACCAAGGAAGTGTAGCACTTCGTTGGAGTACCTGCGCCTCTCCAATTCGCTTGCATCTCCCGCGATAATCATTTCGTATAATCTGCTCGCTACGAAAAACTCCATGAACGAACGATGAACGAAAGAGTACATCTCGGTTTGGTAGTTACGCCTGATGAATGTGCATATTCGTATGTCGTATTGATAGTGCTCCAGATCTTTTCCTGTTGCGTCAGGCCACCGCTTGCGCACAGCGTGCTGAACGTCGCCCCACGAGAATTCGTCCACGTTCCGAGCGTACATAGAGTCGGCCAGTGCGATCGTAAACTGAAGCCGCTCGTCACGAGATAGGGAAGTGCGCCAGTCGTCTCTCGAAAGCCACAGTCCGGTATAGTGCGAGTATAAGGATGTGCTGTTGATTTCCTTGCCCTCATCAACGAGTGATGGAAGCACCTCGGTGATCATTCGAAGTAGTATCGGTCGCTGTGCCAACTCGGCCAAGTTGTAGGTGTTCTCAATAGTCTGATAGTGCCGTTTCCAATCTTGGCCGCACACCGCTTTGACATACGCCTGAATCTGACTGCGCTCGAACCCCTGGAGAACCGCGATCGTATAATTGTAAGTCTGGCTAATCTTATAGAATTCGGTGCCCTTACTTACAGTATACAATTCGTCCTGATCTTTAAAATAATGAGTGCGACAAGTCAGTATAAGTTTCGCCTTTCCGTGAAGGAACGCACTTAGCGATTGAAAGTTTTGAAGCGTCGTTGCGTAATTGCTCCTGGACGCCATCTCATCGAACGCGTCAAATATGAACACCAAATTGCCGTCTTCCGACATTCGCTTAATCGTCGCAAAATTGGGGCATCGAGCAGCATACTGATTGATAAGTAGGTCTGTTAAAAAGCTGGACATATTCAAATGCTTCGGGAAATCGCGAAGATTGACGAGAATTGGAATGCGCGATGACTTCGCCCCCTTAAGTATTGCCTGTGATTGAGTGAGAAAGAATTGTTCGCAAAAGGTAGTTTTTCCGGCGCCAAATTCGCCGAGCAGGATGAGCATCGGCGAAGGTCCCTGTAGAAAGGCGTGAACTGCATCGAGGGCCCAATGCTCAGATCCATCTCGGGCGAGCTTCACACGCATCGGTACATATGTTTTCGACGCTTGAGCTGCTTGCCGCACTAACTCTTCGGCCCGTAACTCCAAGTAGGGGCGTAGATCACATCCAGCGGAACGCAGCGCATCGAATTCGATCAGCTTGATCCGCAACTTCGCGGCCAGCGCATGCGCGTCTTGCGTGAACCCGCGAGAGGAGACGATGACTCCCATATCGACTGCGTTTGCACCGCGCAGGGCCCCGACTACTCTGTTCCATTCGCGTACTGCATCGACACCGACTTTCCCCGCGTAATCCTTACAGCTGACGGCGACGCAGACGCTCGTGCCATCTGGGGATGGTAAGTCTGCGACCACATCGATTTCGTTTCCGTGGATATTTACGTTTCGGCGAACATTGCTCCCCCCAAGTTCGCGGTAAAGCACGGCGACGGAAGTTTCAAAATCGGAGCCGGGCGCTCCTGCTTTGGAAGCCCAATGCGAACTGTTCGCCTTTCTGGTGGTCTTCGGCATTGGGTGCCTTCTGAGTCACCTTCGTCCCGATGCAACTCAAGAATGATACAACCGGGGCGCATATTACCTATGGCGAAACGAAACTTCCAGCGATGGGATAATGTGCGGGCACTGCGTACTGCGACCTGAATTTCTGATCACTTCCCCGCGCATGTCTATTGTCAAACTACGCCGAACTTGGCAATGACTGCGCAGTGCAAGCCGTGGTGGTCGCGAACGACCACCACGGTGAACTTTGCGATTTGTTTTGTTTCAGCGCATCCGGAGAAGCAGCGCTAGCGGCACAACTGGGTTGACCGGCGCCGCAGGGCGAGGCCGCCGAGCATCAGAAGCGCCATCGTGGCCGGTTCGGGGACGAAGTAGACGTTGTTGTTGGGGTCGCCGGTGATGCGCTTGGCCCAGTAGCGGCCATAGAGGTTGTTGCCGCCGCCGAGGTCGAGCCAGGAGTTGGGGGCGAAGTACTGGGCGTGGACCACTGCGCCGTGCGAGAAGTTGGTGGTGCGCTCGGTATTGGGGTTGTCGCCGAAGCCGCCGATAAGCAACTGGGCCAGCCCGTTGTAGCCGGAGTTGAGTCCGAGCTTCAGGTCGTCGTTCGGGTCGAGGCGGCGATCGATCTGGAGGATGCTGCTGTCGCTCAGGTTGATGGTCACGTCCTTGCCGATCGAGAGATTGCGGATGTTGAACGTGCCGGCGCCGAGGTTGAGGACGGCGTGATCGTTGAGGCGGATGTCGCGATAGGCCACGCCAGGCGACAGGGTGTAGGGGCTTGGCTGGCCGCCGGACCCGAGAACGGTGAGGTCGCTGCCGTTGTCGGTTAGCGCCCGTCCCGGAGTGAAGGGCAGCGTCGGCAGACTAGGTGTGGCGACGATGGGCGTCGAGAACGACATGGGGCCTGAGCCGCGGATGGTGGAGGCGAAGCTCGGGTTTTCGGAGTTGGCGAAGAGATCGAAGAAGCTGCCGGCCGCATCGCCGCGCACCGAGTCGGCGACGGCCTGGTAGCCATCGGACATGATGGCCCGGCCGCTGGTGGCGAAGTTGAGCGAGTAGCCGGAGGGGCTGGTGCCGGGGTAATTGACGCCGATGTTACCGCCGACGATGTAGCCGCTGTTGGTGGCGGCGTTTCCGCCCTTGAAGGTCAGCTCGTCGTAGGCGAAGAGGACGTAGGTGTTGATGTCGCGCGAGATGCTGGCGCGGGGGGCCGGCGTACCGTTCGTGAACTGGGCTGAGGCCGTGGCAGCGAAACCCGCCAGCAGAACGGACGCGAACCCGAAGCGCAATGCATTCATCGATAAATCTCCCGATGGTGTCATCGAGGCCCGAGCCGATTGCCGATCAATGGCGGCGCAACGCCGCGATTGAGCTAGACGGCAAATGGTGTTTCGGAAACCCCAATCGTTTCCTGGCGACGATGCGATATCGCCGCTCCCTCGTGTCTTAATTGTACTCCATCTTTCGATCAGAGGGTAAGCGAGTCACCTGTTTAGATGTTTTTTGAGCGTGGCGGCAGGGAATATGGGGCACCCCGGTGCTGGTACTTATCGGCTTGCCTGGCGTGGTGGGCCGCTTGCAAAACAGGTCGAAGGCGCGACTTACAACGTCAGCAGGGCGGCGACGAAGCCGGGTACGTCGGGCGAATCCATCAGGCAATCGTTTGAGAAGTCGCCGTGGCAGAGTTCGGCGGGCGCGCTTGAGCCGGCGACGACGTCGGTGGTGAATGCCTGGACGTCGCGGCCGTCGGTTCGGCCGTCGGCGTTCATGTCGCCATCGTGGATTCCGCAGATGGATCCGAGTGGGCAGGTCGGGCTTTGCACGGAGAAGCCCGTGACGGGCTGGCCGAAATCGT
Organism: Planctomycetota bacterium; assembly: GCA_015654675.1. Classification (GTDB taxonomy): domain Bacteria; phylum Planctomycetota; class Phycisphaerae; order UBA1845; family UTPLA1; genus SpSt-539. Next base: position 109,861 of record JAATGM010000032.1, read on the forward strand.
CGAAGAAGGCGAAGGCGGGCAGGCCGCAGGGGAACTCGAACTGCGCTTCGGCGCGAGGATTCGGCACCTGATCCACTGCGTGGATACCGGTCGACAGGGTAAACAAGAAAGTCTGCGGCATATTGACGCCCGCAATGCGGAGCGACGATACGAACTGCGTCGGCGGCAGCTTTCCAGATTGATCGCCGGTGTCGAGCAGCGATCCGGACGGAGCAGTGGCCTGGAAGCGCCAGGTTCCGTTAATCAGCGTGGGCACGGCGAGCTTGAACGTCATTCTGAAATAGGCCAGTGTCGCCCCGGGAGGGCCGGTGAAGACGACGTCGTCGAGCAGCATGCGGGCGGTGCCGTTGTTTTCGGCGCAGAGCGAGCCGCAGTTGCAGAACCAGTCGATCTCGGTGTGCACAACGAGTCGATCACAGCCGGCGGAGGCGCTGTAGCGATAGGTAGCCGGGTGAATGCCATCGGTGAATGAACCTGAATCGGCCACCGGTGCGGATCCGCAGGCGGCCAGACCGGGCCCGAAACCGCAACACGCCCCGCAACTGGCGCCCCAGAAGCCGCAGTTGTTTCCGCCGACGGCGCTGATGCGAAACTCGGAGGCGGCGGCAACTGAGCAGAGTCCAACGGCCATGGAGAGTGACAAGATCCGTTGCACTTTGAAGTGATCGCTACGAATCGGCTTTTCAAAACCGCACATGGGACGGAACTCCGCTGTGCAGCGGTATCGTACCGATTTGCGAGAGAGCGCCTCAATGAAAATCTGCGGTAAGCAATCCGTGTGCCGCTACTGATTGCCTTGCGACGGCGCGGCGCTGAGTGACGCAGTTTGAGGCTGTCCGAAGAGTTGTGGGGCGAGGTACTTGCCGCGCTCGTCGGGGCGCTTGGCGAACTCGATTGGGGCGGTGTGGGCGCGGCACCATGCGTCGTTGCGGACGGCTTTCACTTCCCATGAAACTTTTACGTTGGGCTTGCTGGTGCGGAGCGTAAAGGCGTTGTCGGTGATTTCGCGGACGACCTTGGCTTGCACGAAATCAACACCGTCGTCGATGACGGTGAGCTGGTAGCGGAAGTCGCGGTTGATGGATTGGAAGTAGGCCGGGAGCTTTACGGTCGCGTAGCCGCGGGCGTCCGACGTGACGATGCCGCTGTAGGCGTTCATGGGCTCGGGGCCTTCGCAGCAGTAGTGCTGAAGAAACTTGTTGGCCGGGTCGAGCGGGTGATCGATGACGAAGCTCTTGGTGCCGGAAGCGCGAAAAGTGCCGAGCGCGAAGACGGCGTCACCGGTGCCCGAGAAACCGAGTACGCCGGCGCCGCCTGTGGACCAACCCACCACGCCCTGACCGGAAGCAGTGGCCGCATAGCCGAGCACGCCGGCGCCGCCGGAATTGCCAGAGGTCTGGTTGCCGACGATGACGCCGTTCCAGAGGAAGCCGGACTGCGCATTACCATAGGCAGTGAGTTTGTTATTCGCGGTAGTTTCGAGGGCGTTGAGGGTGATTTTGGGGACGGGACCGCCGTGCCAGCCAGTCAGGAGCAGTTCGTCGGCGTGGGTGGTCTGGTCGGCGCTGTAGGCCTCGAGGTAGATCTTGTTGTCGCCGGCGTTGTTGGCGAGGACGAGGGAACCGCCGCCGTTGGCTTGAAGGCCGAGACGGATGCCGTTGGGAGAATTGACGTCCAGCGTGTAGGCCGGGTCGGAGAGGCCGAGGCCTACGTTGCCGCCGGAGAAGTAGACATCGGGGCCGGTCGGCACCCAGGGGGCATAGGCGTAGTTGGCGACGTTGGCGGACTGGGCGTAGCCGGCGGTCTGGGAATACGGGGCCGAGGTGATCGACTGGCGCGGGATGAGCGGCGTGGCGTTCACGGAGATTTCGAGCCAAAGCGGCGCGCCGCCGAAGACCGGGCCGAAGTCGAGCTCGCTGGTGAAAAGGCCGTTGGCGACGGGGACACTGAGCTGGTCGATGGGGCCGGCGATGAGGTTTCCGGCGGTTGGGTCGTCCCAGAGGGTGAAGCTGAGGTCGAAGTTGCCATTGGCCGGCACGCCGGCATTCTTGAGTTGTCCCTGGTACGTGAACGCGGTGGGCTGTGCGTTGACGCTGGTTGGGAACCAGGTTGCGCAGAGGCAGGCGAGCAGAACCAAGGCAAGGAGACCGCGTGGATTTGGTGTAGCGGGGCGCATGGGGCATCCACCTTTCTTAGCAGTGTGCGTCGATTGCGTAATGCGTGTCACGCGATTTGGGCGAAAAATGAAAAATTCCTGGTGTTCCCGCAGGCGTGGCAGTCTTTGGCGATCGGTTACAATTCGCCGAGGAGAACGAGACTGAGATGATTCAGCTTTTGACGCTTGCTTTGCTCGCTGCGGGGAATGGGCCGTGGAAGTTTGAGGCCGATACGACGCCTGCCGAACAGTGGGAGGCAGTTGAAGCGCGGTGCTTGAAGAACGTGCGCCAGTTGACGTCGCCTGATATGGGGCTCGACAAGGCGGGCGAGGCGTATTTTTCGCCTGATCAGCGGATGATCATCTTTCAGGCGTTTCCGAAGGGCGAGTCGCAGTATCAGATGTATGTGCTGGGGCTGGACGAGGGTGGCTCGCGCGTGGATGGGTCGCTCAAGCATGTCAGTCCGGCGGGCGGGGCCTGCACCTGCGGGTACTTCAGCCCGGATGGCAAGAAGATCATCTTCGGCTCCAGTCATCTGAACCCCGAGGCGCCGAAGGAGTCGGTCTATCATCGCAAGCGGTCGGGCTATACGTGGGAGATGCCGGTCGGCATGGAGATCTTTGAGGCCGACGTGGATGGCTCGAACATTCGGCGGATCACGACGGCGAGCGGTTATGACGCCGAGGGATCGTACAGTTCGGACGGGAAGCAAATCGTGTTCACGAGTTGCCGCGCGGGCGGCGATCCTGACATCTATGTGATGAACGTCGACGGGTCGAACGCGCGGCGATTGACGAAGACGCCTGGTTACGACGGCGGGCCGTTTTTCTCGCCGGATGGAAAGCGGATTATTTTTCGGGCCGATCGCAAGCAGAATGACCTGCTGCAGCTGTACATCATGAACGCTGACGGGACCGGCGAGCAGCAGCTTACCGACAATAATGAGGTCAACTGGGGGCCGTATTGGCATCCGAACGGGCGGACGATTGCGTTCGCGACGAGCATTCACGGCCACCGGAATTATGAGATCTATCTGATGAACATCGAGACGGGCAAGACGGCCCGCCTCACCTACCACGACGGGTTTGACGGACTGCCGGTCTTCTCGCCGGATGGCAAGCGGCTGATGTGGACGGCGAAGCGCGGGCCGGACAAGACGTCGCAGATCTTCCTGGCGGACTTCACCCTTCCTGACGGGTTCTGACGGTCACACCCTCAGTTGCAGTGCGAGCATGGTCTGATCATCCTCGGGGTGCGTCACACCCTGGTGAGAATCGAGCGCGCGGCTGAGCGTTTCGACGAGACCGGCCGGGGCGGTCATGTCGGCGGCTGTCATTTGCACAAGGCGGTCGAGGCCGAAGGGCTTGTCATCGTCGTCGCGCTCGTCGACCACGCCATCGGTGTACATGAGCATGAGCTGGCCGGGCTCGAGTTGGAGGACGTGGTCGCAGGCGTCGACTCGCTCCTGAATGCCGAGCGGCACGCCGCCCGGATTTTCGAGTACGCGGACGGCGCCGGTTTGCGCATCTTTGAGCAGCGGCGGATTGTGGCCGGCGTGAGCCCAAGTGAGCTGGCGCGAGCGGGGATCGAAGATTGCGAAGATGGCGGTCACGAAGTCGCCGCTGAAGTTGCGGGCAACGAGGTGGCGGTTGAGATATTCGAGGAACGCTGCCGGGCTGGTTGGGCGGCCTGCGTAGGCATGGAGGACGCCACTGAGCATCGAGACAACGACGGTGGCTGAGGGACCGTGGCCGGATGCGTCGGCGACGAGGATGCCCCACGAATCATCCGCGCCGGCTGATCGGCGTTCGCGTCCGCCGCCGAGCGGGAAGACGTCGTAGTAGTCGCCGCCGGCGCGGTCGAATGTTTTGTAGCCGACGGCGAGATCGAGGCCGGGGACGGCCGGCAGAGTGGTCGGGAGCATGGCGCGCTGCAGTTGCGAGATCTGGTCGACTTCTTTTTGCAATTCGCCGTCGAGATGGCGGAGCTGATCGGTGAGCGCCAGACGGGTAAAGGCGGAACCGAGGGCGCTGGCAGCGGCGGAAATGTCGATCAGTGAGCGATCATCCAACGGCACGTTTCCAGCCAGGCATACCAAGACCCAGCCATCGACTGATCCGCCGTCGAACATGGGGGCGGCGGCGATCGAGCCCGGGCCGGTGAAATGCTCGCTGAGGACTCCATCGCGCTGGTCGGACGACAATGTGATGACCTTGGGGCGCGAGTCGGCCGTTAATTCTCGGATGATTGGACCTTCGACGATGGGTAGATAGTTGAGGCGCGACGCGTCGAAGTCGGCGGGCTGCGCGATGATGTCAGTGCCGTCGGAACCGATCGATCGAGTGATCCTAATTTGGCCGGGGGGCAGGCCGCGAACGGACGCGACCAGCATGCCGCACTGGCTGTGGGTTCGGCGAATGGCGGCGATGAACAGGTCCGTTGCCTGGGCATGCGAAGACGCGGCCGAAAGGGATTGAGTCAGCTCCGTCAGCGCGTCGGCGGGTGAAACTCTTGAAAACTCGTCGCGATTCATGTCTGGATGGCCAATGACCGCCCTCGATCGCTGTATTCTAACGGCAGCGTGGCGCGGGCATATATACTTCTCGCGAGTATCGTGGAGCCACCAGCGTGGATTCGTCGCAATTCGACGAGGCATCGTCAGACGCGCGCCGCAACCGGCCGGTCCTGATCTATGATGGCGATTGCGGATTCTGCCAGCGGAGCGTGGCATGGCTTCGGCGGATGGTGGGCGAACGGGTCGAGTATGAGCCGTCGCAGCGTGTGGCGGGCGAGTTTCCGCAGATTCCACCCGAGCGGTTTGCGCATGCCGTTCAGTTGGTGGAGCGCGATGGAAGCGTCAGCCAGGCGGCTGAGGCAATTTTTCGGGTTCTGGCGAGCGTTTGGTGGTGGCGGTGGCTACTGGCGCTTTATCGTGCCGTGCCCGGCTTCGCGCCGTTATCGGAGGCCGGGTATCGATTCATTGCGCGGCATCGCGGATCGCTTCCGGGTGAAAGCGGGGCTTGTTCGATCGGCGGACCACCGTCGTTTCTGGCGACGCGCTGGGTGTTCCTGCGTCTGCTAGGGCTGACCTATCTCATCGCGTTCGCGTCGCTCGGGTCGCAGATTGTTGGACTGGTGGGAAAGGGCGGCATACTTCCCGGTGAGCGCTACCTCTCGGCGGCGGGTGACTACTTCGGCAGCGAACGTTATTCGTCGGTACCGACGGTGTTCTGGTGGAATTGCAGCGATGCGACGCTGACTGGGGTGTGTCATGCGGGAGTTGCGATCTCGGTTTTACTAATTCTCGATATCGCACCGGCACTGTCGCTCGTCGCACTGTTCGCGCTCTACCTTTCGCTGACGCACATTGGGCAGGTCTTTCTGCATTTTCAATGGGACATCCTGTTGCTGGAGACGGGCTTCTTCGCGATCTGGATCGCGCCGCTTTCGCTGCGCCCACGATTCAGGACTGCAGCGCCGCCATCGCGGCTGGCGATATGGGGGCTGCGCCTGCTGACGTTCAAACTCATGTGGTGTTCCGGCGTGGTGAAGCTCACCAGTGGCGACCCGACGTGGCGCGACCTGACGGCGATGAGCTACCACTACCTGACACAGCCGATTCCGAATCCACTGAGCTGGTTCGTCTATCAGCAGCCGATGTGGCTTTCGAAGGCGAGCGTGGTGCTGATGTTCGCGATCGAGCTGGTGGTGCCGTTTCTCATTTTCTTCGGGCGGCGGGCGCGGATCGTCGCGTTTGCCGGTCTGATGCTGCTTCAGATCATGATCGGAGCGACGGGCAACTATGGCTTCTTCAATTTGCTGTCCGTTGCGCTATGCGTCACTCTGCTGGACGATGCCGCGCTGCCGCGATTTATCTCGCGGCGATTTGCACCGGCGACGCCGCGCGGGTGGCGCTGGCCGGCGATTGTCGTGTGGCCGATCACGCTGGCGCTGATAACGACTTCCGCCGTTCCGATTATCGAGTGCTTTGATCGCAATCCGCCGTTGCCGGGATGGGCTGAGCGCTGGTACGCGCGGGCCAGCGGGGTTTGGCATCTCGTCGGCGGGTACGGCCTCTTTCGCGTGATGACGACGACTCGACCGGAGATTATCGTCGAGGGGAGCGACGATGGAGTTACCTGGAAGACATACGCGTTCAAATACAAACCCGGCGATCTGCATCGTCGGCCGCCGCTGATCGGCTTTCACATGCCGCGGCTGGACTGGCAGATGTGGTTCGCGGCACTGGGGGACTATCGCAGCCGGCACGATCAATGGTTTGTCGCATTTGGGCGGCGGCTTCTGGCGGGCGCGCCGGATGTCCTGACCCTGCTCGGAGAAAACCCGTTTCCGTCGGCACCGCCGCGATACCTCCGCGCTATGCGATATGACTACCACTTCACCACGCCGGCCGAGCGAAGCGCGAGCGGCGACTGGTGGTCGCGGACGCCGATCGGGCTCTACTGTCCGATCCTGTCGCGACCGGCCGGAGTGAATTGATTGTGGATGGGACGTTTACCTCCGGGGGAATAAGATAGACGCTTGGAAGGGTCGATGTCGGTCCTCTGATTTCTCGCTTGTTGGAAGGGACTTCATGTTCAATCGGCTGGGTTTGTCCGTTGTGGTTGTTGCCTCGGTTTCGGGCATTGCGTCATTCGCCGCAGCCCAGGAAGTGAAATTCGAGAAATACAAGCTCGACAATGGAATGACGGTCATTCTGCACGAGGACCACAGTCTGCCGGTTGTGGCCGTGAATACCTGGTATCGCGTCGGGTCGAAGGACGAAGTGGCGCGGCGGAGCGGTTTCGCGCACTTGTTCGAGCATCTGATGTTTATGGGCACGCGGCGCGTCCCCAACGGCGAGTTCGACACGATCATGGAAGCGGGCGGCGGATCGAACAATGCATCGACCAGCGAGGACCGCACCAATTATTACTCCTCGGGTCCGGCGTCGTTGCTACCGACGCTGTTGTGGCTCGACGCCGACCGGCTCGAGGAGCTGGGGCGCGCGATGGATCAGGACAAGCTCAACAAGCAGCGCGACATTGTTCGAAACGAGCGGCGGCAGAGTTACGAAAACCAGCCGTATGGAAAGGCCGAGCTGGCGATGCAGGAAATGCTCTACCCGGTCGGCCATCCCTATCACATCCCGACTATCGGCTCACACGAGGACCTCGAGGCGGCAACCATCAACGACGTGAAGGATTTTTTCGCGACGTATTACGTTCCCAACAATGCCACGCTGTGTGTCGCGGGCGATTTCGATTCTGCAAAGATCAAGCCGTTGATCGCCAGTCTGTTTGGAACGATCGCGCGCGGGGGCGAAGCGCCGCATCGGACGGCCGAGCCGGCCAAGCTGGAAGGCGTGAAACGCGCGACGATGCTCGACAAGGTGCAGCTGCCCATGGTGATGATGGCGTGGCTCAGTCCGGCGAAGTTCAAGGCGGGCGACGCGGAGCTGGACCTGCTGGCCGACGTTCTGGCCGATGGCAAGTCGAGCCGGCTCTACAAGCGGCTGGTGTACGACGACAAGATTGCCGTGGATGTATCGGCGTCGCAGGATTCGCTGTTGCTCGGATCGGGATTCCGGATTTCGGTGGTGGCCGCTCCGGGGGCCGACCTCGACAAGATCGAGAAGACGGTCGACGAGGAAGTGGGCCGGCTGATCAAGGACGGACTGACGGCCGAGGAGCTGGAGCGCTATCGTTCGAAGATCGAGCTGGGGATGCTCGCGCGATTGCAGAAGGTCGAGGCGCGGGCCGACGCGCTCAATCAATACGAGTTCTTTTTTGGCGAGCCGAATTCCTTCCAGCGCGATCTCGATCGCTATCGCAAGGCGACGCCGGCGGAGGTTCAAAAGTGGGCGGCAGCCACGCTCAAGCCCGATGCGCGGGTGATCGTGCGCGTCCTGCCCGAGGCGCCACAACCCGAGGCGTCGGCGCGCGAGAAGCGGCCGAGCGATTATGGGCTGGCGACTTTCACGCCGCCCGCGCCGGAGACGTTTTCCCTCTCGAATGGATTGAAAGTCATGCTGTGGCGCAAGCCCGAGCTTCCGCTGGTGGCCATGAAGCTGATCGTCCACCCGGGCCGCTGGCTGCAGCCCAACGACAAGGCCGGCCTGGCCGAGATGATGGCCACCATGCTCGGAGAGGGGGCGGGTGATCGTGACGCGCTGGCGTTTGAGAACGCGGTGCAGACACTGGGTGCGACGTTCGGGGCCGCGGCGGACCACGAATCGATCGATGTTTCGATGACCACGCTGAAGCGAAAATTCGGCGAGGCGGCGGCCTTGCTGGGGGACGCCATTCTTAAGCCGCGATTCGACCAGAAGGAATGGGATCGTGTGAAGCGGTTACACCTCGAAGAGCTCAAGCAGCAAGACGATCAGCCGGCGATTGTGGCCGGCCGAGTTGCGGCGCGGACGCTGTTTGGCGATTCGAATCCATATGCGTGGCCGACGGCGGGCACGCCGGCGACGATCGAAAAGATCGGAATCGTCGATGTGAAGCAGCTCTGGGCCCGGTGGATGCAGCCACAGATGTCGACGCTGCTGATTGCGGGCGACGTCAACATGGACGAGGCGAAGTCGGTGCTCGAAAAGGCGCTTGGCGGCTGGAAAGGCACCGGTGAGGCGGGCGATAAGGATTCGGCGCCGGCGGTTCCGACGCGACAGGGCATCTCGTTGGTGATCGTCGATCGGCCCGAGGCCGTTCAGACGGTGGTCTACTTCATCATGCCCGGGCCGAAGGCGGACGATCCGCAGCGCATGACCTATCGCTTGTTGAACACGCTGTTGGGCGGGAGTTTCACGAGCCGGCTCAATCAGAATCTTCGCGAGCAGCATGGCTACACCTATGGAGCGCGGTCGCGGTATGTGATGGAGCCGCGGGCGGGCTACTTTGTCGCTTCGTCGAGTATTCGGGCGGATGTGACGGGTGCGGCGATCGCGGAGTTTCTCAAGGAGTTCAAGCGGCTGCGCGACGGCGATGTGAGCAAGGAGGAGACCGGCAAGGCGAGCGAAACGCTGCGGACCGACGCCGTTCAGACTTTTGAAGGGCTGAATGGAATTCTGGACACGGCCGGCGACCTGATCCTGGCGAATCTGCCGTTCGAGACGCTGGTCTCGGATCTGAAGACCATGGCGGGGGTGACCGCGCCCGATTTGAACAAGCTCTCGCGACCGGCGATTCCGCTGGAAAGCGGTGTGCTCGTGCTGGTTGGCGACAAGCGACAAATCATGGAGCAGATCAAGTCGCTCGATTTGCCAAAGCCGATTGAGATGAGTGTTGACGGCGTACCAGCCACGCACTGAGCCGCGGCGGCGCCGCGACTGGCGGATTAGTCGTCGCGGTGCACGGTTTCGATCGAAAACGCCGGCAGGCAGATGGCGACATATTCCGCGCCGTCCGGACCGGGCGTGCTGTAGCGCACCCACTCGCCGGCTTTTGCGAGCACGGCCTGTCCCGCGGCGACGTCCATTTCGCCGGACTTGTGGCTGACGCGGAGCGTGCCTTTCAGGACGACGGTGTATTCATCGAAGGTTGGGGTCTGGCCCGGTTCGACCCAGCCGGACGGGCTCTTCATGTGGGCGATGCTGACGGCCGAGGTTTGCGTGTTCACCCGGCCGACGAATTCCTGAATGATCTTCGGTTTGTTGCCCGCGGACTCGATTCGCTTCGGCTCGCGTATCAGTGTCGGCATCGTCACTCCTCGGATTGAGACGGGGTGATGCTACGCGAAGGTTCGAGTTTCCGCGCCTCCATGCTCGCAGGGCGGTGGAGATCGCGACTGCGATGATGATTGCCAGCAGCGGAACCAGGGCGAATCGATAGCGATTGTGGTCGGCGTATGACAGCAGCAGCGTGCTCAGCGACACGTACAGGACGTTGAAGAGGCAAAATGCCAGAACAGCGCGATCGGCTGTTGGGCTGAATGAAGATTCGAAGATGCGGCGTCGCAGCGCGCGCGGGCCGGCCAGGGCGAGGCCGCCGAACGCGACTGCGAGCAGTATGAGCACGACGAGCGACCAGGCGCGCTGGTAATCGTGAAATTGCAGGCCGGGGAATCGATCGAAGGCGTTCAGGAGCGGCGCGAGCTTGCCGTGGTCGGCACTCGTCCCGCGATGGAACGGGTAGGTTTCGTGAGCGGGCAGGAAATAGCGCCGTGCGTTTGCCTTGACGCTTTGCCAGTAGCCACCTGGGTCGTGCCGGAGCATGTAGAGGGCGTCGCGGCCGTATGCGTCGGCCACTGTGGGCATGTCGCGATGGTGCCAATTCGGTGCACCGTTGGATTTGCGGGCCTGATCGAGCAGCGCGACGCCGGTGGGCGGAGTTGGCTGGGCCAGATGCGAGAATTGATCGATCGACTGGTCGAATAGTCGCGTCACGCTGGCGGCCGTGAGCTTGCCCTCGTGATAGAGCCGCACACGTTCGTCCACGGGCACGCGTTCGAGGGCCATGATGGCCAGATTGAGCTTTCCGTAGAGCGAGCCGGTGATCCAATCGCTGAAGACGAGCCAGTTTTTTGCGTAGACCGCCAGCACGATCAAGAGCGGAATAACCGCGAGCCGAAGTGTTCTCGCCGCGTTGGCGCGATCGGCGAGCATGACGCAGCCGATGACCGCCAGCATCCAGAATAGATGAAATGTGCCGCGAAGCAGCACGATGGCGGCCAGCAGCGAAAACAGCACAGCGCCGTCGAAACGTCGGCGGCTGATGACGTAGCGGTGGAGAAAAAGCGCGCTCAGGACCAGCAGCCCGAGCAGGGGGTATTCGTACATCAGCCAGTTTTCATAAAGCACCGTGGTCGGGGCGACGAGCAGGACGACCGTGAGGGCCGCGCCCAGCGCGCACGGGACACCAAGCCGAATGAGCAGCCAGAGCAGTCCCAACGACCACGCCAGCCCGATCGCGAAGTAAACGATGTGGAAGACGGCTGTGGCGTGAACCGGTGCGAGCTTCAGGACGACGCCGCAGAACAAGTTGAAGAGGGGCGGTTGGTCGCGCAGATAGAAGATGCTCTCGGCCAGGCGGGTGCGCAATAGGGCCGGGTCGATGAATTGATAGAACGACTGGAGCGGCGCGGCGTCGAACCGGACGCCGAATGCGCAATAGAGAGCCCGTGAGAGGAGGAACGCGGCGATGACAAAGGCAGCCGCGATTGCGGCCGATCGCCGGCGCTTTGAGCGCGCAGCGAGACCGCGGAGGTCTACGATCATGCGATCACCTCAAATGGAATGCCTCAATTCATGAGGATGGTGGGCAGTTTGTTCGGTCGGAAGGCAACTCCGTTTGGCAGGGCTCGTCTATTAACTACAAACGTAGTTGGCGCGGCGTTTCACGCACAATTCTCAATTTTTTGTTGAGTTGTGCAGCCGCACACTATGTGCAAAGTAACACAGCGAAAATTGGATCAGCGTGCGCGGACGAGCGGAGTCTCGACCACGTGCTCGGCAACGAACCATACCTGCATTTCATTCGCGCGGATGACTTCACTAACGATGAGATCGTTGGTGCCGTCGTCGCCGTCGGTGGCGGCTTGCCTGGCCATCGTTCGGGCCTCTTCGAGAATGACTTCGTGCGCGTGCAGCAGGCGCGAGATCTGGACGGGAACCTCTTCCCGGCCGCGCGGGGGGCGGGGGATGAGTGTTGTTTCGGCGACATCCGGCGCCATGGCGATCGAGACGCCGCCAAGCGTCTGAATACGCTCGGCGATGGCATCGACGATTTCCACCTGTTCGCCGAAATGCTTGTCGAAGAGCAGGTGCAATTGATAGAACGTGGCGCCCGAGACCTGCCAGTGATGTTTTTTGTACATGTCGCGGAGCGTCATGCTGTCGGCCAGGAGCTGATTGAGATTGTCGACGCTTTTGGCGCAAGTCCGCTCGGACAGGGCGATCGGCATGTGGACCACCTTGCCGTAGGGCTGGGTCTCATGCGCCTTCTGATTCAGAATGGGGCGGGCGCGATCCACGATTGAGTTGCCGTTTCCGTTTCGCGATTTGCGTTTCATTTGAAATCCTCCTGTCAAGAATTGACGCCGGATGTGGGTAGACTAGCACTGCGCCGGGACGCGGGCCATTCGAATCAGCCGATACGGAGGATTTTTTGCAGGGACAAAACCGCGACCGGCAGGATTCGAACCTGCGACCAGCGGATTAGAAATCCTGAAAGGTGCGTTTAGTGGGCGACAGGTTCGCGACAACCCCGCAGCATTGCTCAGAAACGAAGGTGCTGCGAAGGTGTCGCGGGCCTGTCAGCCCGTGGTCAGCGACAAAGTGACGCGCGGAGTGACGCGCGCCCGACGCACGGCTGTACATTTCCAGGACGCGACCCCACCCGCCCAGGAACGTTCGGTATTGGGAGACGTCTTGCTGTCGCGCACGCAAGCGCAGGAAGCGCCCCGCGCGTCGAGAACGCGATGAGCAAGAGTACTTCGGACGTTTGCCCGATCGGCATGCTCCCGCCCACCAAATAGGCAACGGGATGGGCTGACGGGCTCGAAAACCATTGGCTCGACTACCTAGTCGGGCCGTCGGTCGGAGCTTCGAAAGAGGGCTAAGCAGTCCCGGCACCCTACCCACAAAGGTCACACGGCGGCGCGCTCAGACGGAGCGATTTCAGGAATGGAGGGAGAGAGTCGGATACGGCCCGCGGGTATTCAGGTGATAGGGGCGCTGCTTTTCGAGGTGCTTGCTTACCATGTACCAAGGCGCGTCGTCGGATGCTCGCCCGTGCAGGTGTGGCGGGCTCGTGGCATATTGTCGGCATCCAACCGGGTTGGGAGCGTGAGGCGGTGCTCGGCTGGAGCGGAGTGTGAAAATCGGTTGGTCGGCGAAAGGCGGCGGCGAGCGGCAAATTGTGAGCGTGATCGAAGGAGGACGGGAATTCGGATCGCGGGGTTGAAAAAGCAGAATGTCCCCGAGTACCCGCGCTACTTCCAATCTGCGCGAATGAAGCCATCTGGAACTACATCGCCCGTCCTCGTTATCAATACGTTCTTATGTCCTTGATTCGGTGCGTTGACCGACGTTCCGTTAATGGTCGCAGCGGTTTGCGCTACGTCCATCCGAATGCCGTGGGCATCGAGCGACCCGGTCCCCGCAACCAAAAACTTTCTGTCGCCGTCGCGTCGAATTCGAACATCTCCTTGCGTTGATTTTAGCGAATATGCCATTTCGCTGGGGGGCACCCATGTATGCACAATGATGCGCGGCGCTTCCAAGACAACAATCGTCGATTCCGGTTGCGCGCATCCGTGCACAAAGACCACCAGCAGTGCAGAAATGCCCAGTCTACTCGCCCTAGTAGCGCTTTCCGTCCGCTTCATTACAAATTCCTCCCGGCAGATGGAAACTTATAGCTATCGGCAGCAGCAATTCGATGGACACTTGGCCCCGCCGATTATTCCATCGATTTCGTGCTGACTAGCATGTCCACCGTAGCTTCCCATCATGTGGCCCGCATGCCCGGGGTTGGGGATCGAACCATTCGCAGTATCGTGATAGTCATCATCTAGTCCCATAAGGTGCCCGGCCTCGTGCGCATAGACCCAGCAGTCGCCTCGTTTCCAGCGCCCATACGTACCGCCTACTCCGCCGACCCAGGCGCGACTCACGTCGCCGGGAAACTTTATCTGATTATCCTCGGGGACGCTCCACCAGTGCTTTGCGTTCGGATAGTAATTCACGTTTGCCGAAACCCACACACTGCAGCTCCCCCGCGTCCCGCGTCCACAACCATGCTTCGTTGAATTTTGATTCCAAAACGATTGAATGCACTTCTTCACTTCCTGAGCGAGCCCCGCATCTGCCACTCTGCCATAAATACCGATGTTGAGAGTTACGGTGATCGTGCACGTCGTATTATTAACATCCACGCGCGCCTTTTCACCAATGTCGTCAATGGCGTTGACCGGCGCGCCGGCATTAAAGCGATAGAGACAGATGTCTCCCTGCTCCTCCGCTGGATCGCGGCTCAACCACGGACCTGAACGAGGCTCATAGAAACGACGTCCGTAGTCGTACTCGCCAGTTTCCGCGATCAGGTATTTCGTGCTAAATCGGAATGGATTCGACGCGCCGAACGTACCCGCCGACGCGATCTTCTGGCCGTACGCGTCATATTCATATGTTGCGGCCGGTGTTGGGGAACTGCTGCTTACGGACTCGATCAACTGGCCGACGTTTCCGTTGGCGTCGTAGAAGTAGGCGAGGGCCTTATCGTCGGTTGCCGTGGTCGTGCCGTTGGTGTCGTAGCAGCCGAGCAGGCCGCCGATGCCGCCGGCGGCGTGGAGGCCGGACTCGCTTGCATTGCCGTTCTGGCCGGCGAGGTCGAGGCCCCAGGTGTATTTGCGGATGACCGCATTGATGCTCAGCCCATTCAGTTCGAGCAGCAGGTTCCATTTGTCGTAGATGAATCGCGTGTCGCTGGCGGCCGCAGAGTTCCAGGCCGAGCCGGTCCAGGCGAAGGTCCGCTTGCGGACGCGGCGGCTCATGTAGTCGTAGTCGAACTTGATCTGGACGCTGCCGGTGTCGGGGTCTCTAGGGGTGACGGAGATCAGGCGATTCTCGGCGTCCCAGCTATACGTGAAGCGAAGCCCGTCATCGGTCATATTGCCGTCGGCGTCGTGGAACACCGGACCGCCTTCCAGTCCATCCGGGGGCGCTATGACCTTATTTATGGCGCTGTACTGGTTCAGATTGTTGGAAGCGTAGTTAATCGTCAGACCACCCTCGCTGGCAGTCGTGCGGTTGCCGATGGGGTCGTAGTTGTAAGAACGGGCGCGGTCGGTAACTTCCGTTCCTAGGTCGGTCGGGCTTGTGCCGGGGTAGGTATGGGCTGAGGTCAATTCGTTGCGGGTGTTGTAGCCCCACAGCTCGACGCGGCTTGTGTCGAAAGCCGAACCGGTTCGGACGACGCTCGTGCGGCGGGCAAGGTTGTCGTTTTCGTAGGCGTATTTAGAGACGAGGGTTGGAGTTGTGCCCCAGTTGTTTTCGATTGAGGTGATGAGATCGCGCCGCGGCTCAAAGCTGCGCTTCGCGAACCCAGCCGTCGTGGAAGAGGACGACATGAAGCGCGTTTCCTCGACAAGATCGGTGTTGGGAACAAACGTGTAAACCACGCCGGTGCCCGCCGACCCGCCTCCGTCCGCATTGTTGCCCGGCAGTCCCGGGCCGCGGACGTTATTCAGCCGACCATAGGAGTCATAGCCGTAGCTGCTGGTGGAGTCTGAACCGGCCGAAAGCGAGACGAGCCGCCCCTTTTCGTGGGTGGTGGTCGTGTCGTATGTGCGGGTGATCGTTCGGGTATGCAGGGCGCCCGAGCCGGAGATTTCCTCCTTCCAGAGCTTCAGCGTCGCCGGGTCGTAGGTGAAGGTGTGAATTCCGACGGCGTCCGTGACGGTGGCTGGGCGACCGAGGAGGTCGTAGGTGAAGTCTACGTCATGAGTCGCCGTGTCGCTATAGTCGATTTTCTCTAACTCTCCGGTCTGGTCCTTGTAACTGTATGTGGTGATGAGCGAACCGCCGCTTCGCGCCCATTTGCGCGTCTTGAGCGAGCCGCCGTCCTCGTACGTGTACTCAACCTTGGTATTGTCTGCATAGGTCTTCGATTTCAGCAGGCCAGTCGTGTTCTGGTAGGTCCATGTCGTGACGTCGCCGTTGCCAGCGCTGGATGGCCAGCTTGCCTGGTCCCACATTTCGGCGGCGTCGGTGCGGTAGGTGTGGAGGTAGATTCGGTCGCCATAATTGGGGTCGTATTGAATCCAGACTGGTTGGGGGACGTCGCCCCAGGTCTTCTCCATGCGGCCGAGCAGGTCGTAGCCGAAATAGGTTATCTTGCCGGCGTCATTGGTGATCTTGTAGAGCTGGCCGGCCGAGTTGTATTCGTAGCTGGTCTGCTTGCCGAGGGCGTCCTTGACGAAATCGACGCGGTTGGCCGAGTTGTAGTGCGTTTCGCTCCAGTACTTTGTGCTGCCATTGGTGTGCCGCGGGTCGAGGACGAAGGTTTGGCGACCGAGCGCGTCATACTGGAACTCGGTGGTGTTACCGGAGCGCGACGCTACGGAGCGGACGAAACCACTCTGCGAGACGGACCGTGCGACCAGCGTTGACATCGATGAGCCGAGATAAATCGAGTCCGTTGAGGACTTGTCGCTCGGATTAAAAGTCCGATTGGCGACGGTTGTATTTCCGACCGTGTCGACCGTGGTGATCCGCGACGTTTCGTAGGTCCCCAAATCCGTAAACTTTTCCCTTCGCGATTCAACTACTATCGGGATACCGCCGGGATAGACAACGGACTGCGTCGACAGGCAGATGCCATCGTCGAGATTGAACGCGATGTCTGCAGTTCGGACGCGGTCGGTATCGAATTGCAATTGGTATTCATCATCCCAACCCGTGCTTGTCAACTTCGTCGCCTGATGTCTGAGATTGCCAAGTGCGTCGTACTGGTAAACCATTTCGGCCCCTTCCGGAGCCGTGAGCCAGCCCGGGCCGCCCGAAGGCAAGCTATACTGTCCAGCGCCGCTGAGCGGAATCGTTCGATACAGGATTAGCGTTCCGCCGCCTTCTCCGGGCTCTCCGCCACCTTCACCACTGCCTCCACTGCCACCGCCATTGGTATATCCCGCGGGGTCCGAAATCACCGCCTGTGACCGCTTGTGCCCTAGGCGCCCCTTCCGCGCAGAGCCCGATTCAGAATACGATTTGTAATAGTCATAGAACGTGTGGATTGTCGAATTTGATATCCAGCCGGGCTTCGCGTCGCGGATCGTTCTTCCGGCGATATCGGTCCAAGTTTGAGTCCATCGGGCTGGATATGCCCCAGGACCGATTCCCGCTCGGGACCACTGGGCCCCGTCAGACTCGATTCCGTACGTAGTTAGCTGGGTGACCACGCCGCTGCCGGTCCGCTTGCTGGAGCGGCCGTCGCGGAAATACTCGGTGACTTCCGTTCTGTTACCGGGGCGCGTCACGGTGATTTTGCGACCACCGCCTGTCACAGTGTCGTAGGAGTACAGCGTTTGCAAACCGGTCTCGTCGGTGCTGGTGAGAATTCGCCCGGCCTTGTCGAAAGTTTGGGATGTCTCTCTCAAAAGGTTTCCACTCGCTTCAACCGTTCGCACCACGCGACCGGCCGCGTCGTAATAGAAACGTGTGTCGATCGACTGATTGTTGGACTCGCCGGTGCGAGATTGAGACTTAACGCGGCCCGCGGCGTCGCGAATCGTGGTCATGGCCATGCCGACTTCGTCGGTCGCAGTTTCTTCAAAACAGCAATCACGGGTGATTTCTTGGCCGGTATGATCTGATCTCACCACAGACGTGATTCTGCCTTGAGAATCTCGCGTATATGCGACCCAACGAATGCGTCGCCAGGGATTCTGGCCTTCGAGCGCCGCGTAGGCCTCAGTCGCTTCAAATAACACGTATCCGCTGCGATTGACGTAGGTCAACTCTCGGGTCGAGAGGGCATTGATATAGCTCTGGCCGTCGCGCGCACCGTGACTGACAATGATACAAAGGTCCGGTTTGACCGTGGCACCTTCATCAAATGTCGGGTTCCCGGAATTGCCGAAGTCGGGCGAGAATGCCCCGGGTACATAAGCATAGTAATCAGAACGCCCATCCGGGAAATCGATTCGGTCGATTCGATCGTCATTGCCCGCCAAGAAAACCTTACGCGTGACCAGATTCGTATCGGTGTCGTAGCCAGAATCTTGTTTGATGCAGCGTTTTTCGATGATTTCCTTCGCACCGGTCTGGGGCTCCCTGTACCCGAAGTATGTCTTGTTTGTCACTGTTCCATCCGTTGTTTCAGTCACGATGCGCGGGCGAGAATCAACACCCGAGGTCGCGGTGGGGACTGGATTGTCGGATTCGTCTGGAATTGATGTCGACGAAAGTTGGTCGACATACGTATAGCTTGTCGCACGGGTTCCCGTACCGCTCGTTGTCAATGAAGTATTCAAGTAGGACTGCGTTGTTTGGGACACGCGCCCTTGATTGTCGTAGCTGTAGGTGATCCACGACCCGTCCGAAAATGACTCTGTTTCAAGGAACCCTTGGTTGGGGCTTGACGATCGAAACGTTCGCGTCGTCACAAGGTGAGCGCCGTCAGGATCGACGATCCGCTCAGACAGGTCACGCCGGTCATCCGGCAGATTTACGTACGTTTCCAGTTCTTTGAAAGCAACCGCGCCCTGATCATCGGCGATGCTGTGTTCTCGTACGTTTCCCGTCCACGTCTCGGATTCCTGGACAAGTGTTGCACCGGAGGAGGTAAGCGTTCGAAGCGTCAGTGTTAAGCCACTCGACGTAGTCGCGCCCTCGTATTTGTAGCTCATCGCGACGTTTCCGCTCGCGTCTTTTTTCTTGATCGTGAGCACGCCCGCGCTCGGGTATTCGACCTCCCACAAAGCAAACGGCTGCCCGACCGGAACGTAAAGATTCGTCTGCTGCGCACGCTCCGGATTGCTGTTGTAGGAATAGAGCCGGATCGTATACTTGGACGGACTATCGGTCGTGACATCGGTGAGGCATGTTGGTGTCAAGATCTGCCGAATCGCCGCTCCGGACCGGATGATATCCACGTCCGGCCGCATGAAATCAAAGCGAAGGCCGGCTGGTGTACCTAGTGTTGCGCTCGGTGTCTGGCCGTACAGCCAAAGATCGCCAATCGGCTCGCCCTCGATGTCCTTTCCGAGGTCAAATCGCACGTCAACGCTGCCGAGCCGGGCAGTCGCACCACCGGTTCCACAGGCACCATTCCCCGAGCATCCTCCACTGCAACCGCCCCCAACCGCAACCGGCGTATCGAAATAGCAGGTTGGCGATCCATTAAGCGTGGCCCTGACGGTAATGACGCCAGTGCCGCCGCCGCTGACGAGGCGATTTCGATTGACGATCGATGCGCCGTGCGTTTCGCCCAATATCGTGAGGTTTAGACTGACACAGGGAAAGTCCCGCAGAAACGCCTGGGCACCTTGGCCAGAACCGGACCGGGACGAGCGATTGAATACGAGCCCCGTCGCAGGGCATGGAACGACCGTCTCGACCGACCCTGGCGCCATCGGTAATGCCTTCGCGGCTTCGTTTGGGTTACAACTACATGCTTCAACGGGAAATGGATCCGGATCGCCGTGCGGATTGCCGTTGTATACAGTCCCATCAAGCCTATACGTTCCAACTCTGTCCAATAGAAATGACGTTACCTGGCTTTGGTAATAGTCACCGGATGCAATAATTTCTGGCGCACCAGCCGGGGGCAAAAACGTTACCGACCACATGTGCCAACATGGGCAACTGCCTGATGTGGACGAACAGGCAATGAAGTCGCCCAAGCCGGGAAACGGACATGTCGGGGTCGCTTCCCACGTGTAGTGGTCGAATTCCCCGCCGCTAATCAATCCGGCATATTGACTGCACAACGATTGAATAGGCAGCGCAGTAACCGCCCCATTTCCGGCCGAAGTTGTGCACCAACCGGGCTGTGCACAATCAGCGGGAGGTCCCAGAGGATCCGACTGGAACGCGACTGCCCGGCCCGGCGAGCCCGGGATCAGCATCATGAGCGCGCTGATTATTCCACACGATAGGAAACAGATCAGATGCAACGATGTTCGTTGACTAGCAGGCATTGGAAGCTCCCGTAGAGGACTCGGGTTGAGTGTTTGTGCTTGGTGTCGAAAGCGTACCGATTTCGCGGGCGCGCTTCAAGCGAAAACTGGCGATCGACAGCGTCGATTTTCGCAGCGCCTCACCATTGCCACTTGATCCACGCCTGTGCGGAATAGCGCGAGCCAGCTGCCGGGCGTAGCCGAAGGCCGACCCGTTATGCTTCCGCGCTGAGCGATCCTATCTGCGTTTCTTGGATACGAATCAGCCGACTCGCAAGGCTTGCGCTCGCCCGCGATGGGGAGCGCTTGCAAGACGACCCACCGAATGCGCTCAGCGTGCGCCGCTCAATCTCCCAATAGGCTCTAAGGCCATTGAGGGCAGTCGAGTTGCAATCGAACAGACCAAACCGTTATGCTAACTGTAGTCGTACCAACAACCCTGAAGGGGGCGGAGGGAATCATCGTGAAGCGATTGCGATTCGGGTTTCGGGCAGCGATCCTTGTTTGGTTCATGGCGATTGAGAGCGTGTCGGCCTTCCAGCTTTACTTTACAGAGAGTCCACTTGGCAGAATCCGGCGAATGCAACCGGATGGGTCGGGGCTTGTTACGCTCAGTGAGCAATCGAATTCGTTGGCACAGGGCCTTGCCGTCGATTTATCCCATGACGCGATCTATTGGGTCGACTTCAATCGCGACAAGATCCGTCGCGCACCTTTGGGCGGCGGACCGCCCACAAACGTCATGAATGCCGCATATCCCGCAGACATCGCAATCGACCACGTTCACGGAAAAATGTACTACAGCGTTGAAACGGATGTCCCTGAATCAAAAATCCATCGGGCCAACCTGGATGGGAGCAACGAAGAAACTCTCGCAACGGCGTTTCCTTTCGCGGACGGTCTGGCGATCGACGAAGTCGGCGAAAAAATCTATTGGGTCACATACGATTCCATGCAACGAAGCAATCTGGATGGATCGCAAGTCGAAACCTTGGGAACCCGTGTCCACGACGGCAATGCAGGGGTCGCGATCGATCGAATTCGAAACAAAGTATATTTCAGCGATAGAGATCGCATTTATACCATGAATCTCGACGGATCGGGGCGCGTGACCTATGTGCTGCCGGGTCTCAGCATCAACCGAATTGCCATCGACCCAGTAGGCCAGCACCTGTTCTGGACAATCGGCTCCACAAGCCCCAATGGGATTGTGCAGCGAGCAAATCTGGATGGGTCCGATGCCGTTACGATCGCGTCGGGACTCACCTATCCTTACGGAATTGTTTATGTGCCGGAGCCACCTTTGGCACCGGCGCTCGGAGTTGCGCTGCTGGCGCTTTGCTTGCACTCTCGACGCTGAATCAAATTGTTCGACCGCGTTCGAAGATCACCACTTCGAAGACACCGACACGTTCGCGTTCCCGCTAACCGCAGTATGGCGGAATACTATAAGACTCGGATCCCTGCATCCTTGAGCGTCTTCGCTCGGCGATCGTCCAAGAACCCCCGCTTGTAGCCGGCGACCGACACGAGCGCAAATTGCTCCAAGACGTCTCTCCCAATTATCGAATGAGATAAGCCCTGTCCCGCCCTGCGATGCACAAACTCGCAACAGCCGAGCCGCTTCTTCATCCATCCAATTTCGTGCTCAGTCGATGCTGCAAAATAGAGAAATTCGAGGTCGATCGATTTGGTAACGCCATTGTCGTCCGTAAAGATCACGCCCGCGCCACCGTTTCCACCCTGCAGGATTTTCATCGGAGAACGACCATTAATCGTTGAGAGCGGTCGCACGTCGTCTTGAAGGAATGAGTCCGCCAAATCCGGGTGGGCGGCGATCAGTTTTCGCTCGTCTTTGGGGCAGATGAAAGTATTATCCAGGCCGGTGTCCAACATGAACGTAAGCGGGATTCGAAGTTCCTGCCCGCCATAGAAAAGCGTTCCTTGGATGAACGGCCAGACGCGAGCAGTCTTGACCCGGTCCATGCTGACATAGCTGATTGAGAATCGCGGCACGGTGTGAATGCCTCGCGGCGCAGGACGTGCCGCCCTATCAAGTTTTCAGATTCGACCTAAGGTTAAGAGGTGCGCAATTCAGAAAATGAGGCAATCTAGCCCATGTAACAAACGCGCTCGTCCGGCACTTCGAGGACGACAAAGCCCGTCCCGCCGGCCTTCCGAGCGGCGGCTTCGGCGTCAGCCTCGGTAGCGAAGCCATCGATGTGAAACTTGCCCGGTCCGGTCGCAAACCCGGCGACATAATGGATGCCAGGTTTCACGTGTTGTTGAAATGTATCCGCGACGCGCGCGAGCACTTGTCTGCTCATCATCAGCGCGCTTCGCGATTCGTGGCTTAGTTCGGCTGGCATGTCCTATCGTGCCTCTACTGATTTGGCGCAGGTTTTCATTTCGTGGTGTGGCATGTGGCTCAGAAGTTCAACGCCAGCATGCAAAAAAGTCAAACCTGCCCACTCTCTACTTTCGTCCTTTTTGCCCCGGCAAACCTGACATATTGTATGAAACCATTCTTGGGTGCGTCAAACAAATTCCTGCGATAACCCTCATTGCGCACGATAGTTAGGTGCCATGTTGTCAAGTGGGGATTCATAACGCCAGAACACGCCGCTCTTTGCAATGGCTGGTCCCTACCCCCGACCCACTGTTTTTTGCGCGTTTTTGTTGAGAAAAAGGCTCATTTTGATCAAGCCGGGTCCGCGAATGCGACCCAGTTACACGGTTGGTGGGCGCAAATGCACGTCGATTGGCCGATGCTCGGGCCCATCATGTTCCATCAGCTCCGCTTACGCCTTCCGGTGGTCAGCGTGCCGCCCTGTAGTCATTCCTCAATGCTGCCCTCCGTGGACAACTCCGCCTGCCTAAGCACTAGCGCAGTGGCGTCTTCGCTCAGGTCCGGCGGGTAGGGCCGTTACGAATAGTGCGCTGAGGCCCGAAACGTTGAGTGTAATCGACCCCGCATTACCGTTGAAGCAAACTCGCCGATCGACGTGTGGAGCCGCCAATCAAGGCAGACCGGACCCTAATCCCCAGGGCGCAACGCCCCCTCCCTGTTCAGCGATCCAGTCCGCGCGGACCGTCCCCCTCCCGGAACAGTACCGTCGGGACCCGCAATAGAATCGGGCCGAGGTAACGTCGCTAGCCGGGACTCACGCCCAAGGCGGCCCAGACCCCAACCGAACGAGCTTCACGCTTTCAGCGAGGCCCGATCTACCAAAATTCTGGCTTGTCGGTCGCCGCGACGCAAGTGCAGAACGCCCCCCAACCCCCCAGCTGGGGATGAACTTCTGGCGGATCGAAGTCGAGCAGTTGTGCCAGGCTGCAGCGCGGATCGATCGCGCATTTGGACCTAGCACTTAAGCCTCGCCGCGCGAACCGCCCCCAGAACCCCCGTGATTACGGCGGCCGTTCCCCCTCCCGCCGCAAGCCGGGGCCGAGCCTCGTCGTCCCGTCGTGCCATTGCGGCATTACCGCCGGCACGGCCCCGACCCCCGACAGCAAGACGGGCGGGGAAGTCGTTGACGACTGAATCTCCACCAAACATCATAACCGCGGGACGGCGGCTCGCTACCGCCACAATTCGGACCGGCCGGGTTCGCCGGCGAGCAGATACCCCGGTGAACCCGCCCGGCCGACCCGATTGGTATCTGCGCCCATGCCGCTTATCCGCGATTCTGCGAGAGACCCGTTCTCGCTCGACGCTGACGATGAAAACGAACTAATTCCTCTCAGCGGCGGCGACACCGATTGCCCGACCGATTTGGATGCCATCGAAAGGAAGGTCCGGCGCGGCCTGCGCATCATCCGGCGCGCGATCCTTCTCGAATCCTCCAAGCGCAAGACGCTTCGTCGCCGAAAAGACGACAGGTACGACGAGGAGAGGTGGACGCGACCGGGCTCGGCCGCGGTCGCGGTGCGAAAAAGGCGAGCATACGAGGGATGGGAGCGCGAGACTGACGACGCATGGACGTTTTATTTGAAACAGCTTCCTGGAAAAGTTCGCCATCGCCTGACATTTCTGAAAGACGTCGGGCGCGACCTGTTCACGGTCTGGTTTCAAACACGGCGAACTGAATGCCTCTGGTGGGCCGGGGAACTCCCATTTCCCAGTTGGTGGAATGGTGATCCTCGGAAACCAGGCGTTCGCATTCCGGCGACGAAGCGATCGCTGATTGTCCGACTATTGTCGTACGAGCACGTGGCCGTTGTGTGGCCCCCGATCGATCGATTCATTGCGCAAGCTGTTCGATATTTCGAGTCGTGCCGCCGGACGGGTATCGAAGATTTTACGCCGACCGTTGACGCCGTGAAGGGGTTGATCCTAGAGATCGTGGGCCGTTACCAATTACCGTGGGCGCGGCAAGCGGAACACGCGTTGGACGCAAACGATCGCTTCGTAAAGCGAGTCATTAGCCGTTCCCGGCCCGTGAACGGTGTACGTGTGCGCGAATTAGCCTATCGAGTACGCGAAGACGAGCCGGCGGCAAGCAACCCGATCATTCTCACGGCGTTGTACGAACTCGGCCCAGAATCCGCACGTCGTCTCAGAATCATCGAGCATGTCGAGTTGCAAAGGGACTCGGGCGAAAACGGCACCGTGCGGTGTTGGGTTCTAAACCAGCGTGCGAAGAAAGTATCCCACCAACGCCGTCGGAGATCTCCAGGGCTTCGCCGCATTCCGACAAAAAGGCAGGGTGAGGCATGGGCGCTCTATGCGAGCTTGGGTTCACACCGCGAGGTTGCGAAAATAATGCGGATCAGTGCGCAGCGCGCCGGAGTGCTGATTCGGGAAGCTGATGCGAAACTCAATCAGGCCGGAAGATCGGTGCAGACGCGAGCGTTGCCCACCGGGGCTCGTGGCGAAGCCCTAATCGAGGCTCCCGAAGGCGCCAACCCTGCGCCAACGGAGAGCGCCAACTTCCCTAATCCGAACGACGAATAAATATGCTTGAATTTGCACCGTTGGGGCGGGCGAATTCGCGCGCCAACCCCTTTGTTGCATCCCTTAGGCGTTGGCGCGCGCGCGTTAGAGCGGTCGCGATTGGGCGACCCGCTGGAGAACGCTGCAATGACTGACGACTCGCTCTTGGACGTCCGTGACGTTGCGAAGACACTTCGGATCAGTGTTCGGCAGGTCTGGAAACTCGTCAAGGCCGGCCAGATTCCCCCGCCTGTGCGCCTCGCGCGATCCGTACGATGGCAGCGCAAGCTGTTTGAGAAATTCATCGCGGACGGCTGCCGTATTGAGCGATCGGTGCAGTCGTGAGCGATACCCTGACGATTGCTCGCGACTACAAATCGCGCGGGTGGCAACCCATCCCGGTTCCGTTTCGAGCCAAGAAACCGGTCATTGATTGCTGGCCGACTCTTCGCCTCTCAGTCGAGGAGCTCGCGGCGCATTTCAACGGGAAGCCCACAAACATCGGCGTATTGCTCGGCTCGACGTCGAACGGCTTGATCGACGTCGATTTGGATTCACCCGAGGCCGTGGCACTGGGCGATTGGTTCCTGCAGGAGACGTCCGCTGTCTTCGGTCGCGAATCCAAGCCCCGATCGCATCGGCTCTTCAGCTCTCCGAAACTCGCAAAGCCCCAACAGTTCCGAGCGCCCGACGGAACGATGGTTGTCGAGGTCCGCTCCACCGGCGGGCAGACGGTCTTCCCGGGAAGCGTCCATGAATCCGGTGAACCGATCGAGTGGTTCGATAACGGCGAACCCACCGCCGTCAGCGCAGGTGAACTTGGGCGCTCCGTCGGACGACTCGCGGCTGCGGCGCTCTTGTCGGCGCATTGGCCCGCGAAGGGCTCGCGCCACGATGCAGCGCTTGCCCTGACCGGCGGCCTGCTCCGGGGCGGCTTCAGTCGTGCGCATGCCGAGCATTTCATCCGAGCCGTGGCGACGGCGGCCCAGGATGACGAGATTGAGGATCGAGTCAAGACAGTGGCGACGACTGAAGCCCGCCTCGAGTTAGACGACGGAGAGGCGTGGGGGTGGCCAAGACTTGCTGAGATCATTTCGGAGAAGGTGGTGAAACGTGTCCGGGATTGGCTGGGCCTGCGGGCTGTCGCGCGGTCTCGCCCGAGTGAAACGCGCGCCGACCTCGTCTGTTTCGCAGACGTCCGGTCCGAAGTCATTCGCTGGTTGTGGCCAGGTCGAATCGCGATCGGAAAGGTGTCCATGATCGCAGGCGACCCCGGACTCGGTAAATCCCTTGTGACGCTCGATATGGCCGCACGAGTGTCGCGCGGTACGCCGTGGCCGGACAGGCCCGGCGAACCGATCTCGGTTGGCGCAGTCGTGCTCCTCTCGGCTGAAGACGATGCAGCCGACACAATTCGCCCACGATTGGACGCGTCTGGTGCGGATGTGTCCAAGATTATGCAACTTCGGGGCGTGAATCGCACCGATCTTGAATCAGGAAATGTTCGATCGTGCGCGTTCTGTCTTGAACATGACCTTGAGATCCTTGAAGCGGCGATCAACGTCATCCCCGACTGCCGACTGGTGGTCGTCGATCCGATTTCCGCCTACCTCGGAAAAACCGATTCGCACGTAAACGCCGAAGTTCGCGCGATTCTCGCGCCCTTGGGTGACCTGGCGTCTCGGCTCGGCGTGGCCATCGTCGCGGTCACGCACCTACGCAAGGGTGAAGGCCCGGCGATCTATCGGTCGATCGGCTCGCTCGCGTTCGCGGCAGCGGCGCGCGCCGTCTGGGCGGTGACGAAGGACAGCGACGATCCAACGGGTGCCAGACGACTGTTCCTGCCTGTAAAGAACAATCTGGCAAGCGAAGGAAGCGGCCTCGCCTACTACGTGCGATCGGCACAGGGTTCCACGCACCCAACCGTCTGTTGGGAGCCCGAGCCGGTGGCGGTATCGGCGGACGAAGCGATGCGGCTGCCAGCGCGGCCGCGGGGGCCTGCTGCGAGCGAGCGCGACGAAATTGTGGATTGGTTGCGGGGCGCGCTTGCGGACGGTCCCCGGTTGGCAAAGGAACTTTACGAGGAGGGAATCGAGGCGAACGGGTTTGCCAAACGAACAATCGAGCGCGCCCGGAAGGCAATCAAAGTTGTCGTCTACCGCCCGGACAATCCTGGCCCGTGGTGGTGGCGCTTGCCGGACGGATCGGATCGTCAAGAAGCCCGAGGTTCGCGCTCTCACTCCAAACCTGGCGGTGTGGCGGTCTGTCCGGAAACCTTCGGAAAAGTCATGGCAATCGCGGCGCAATCATCGCAGACCGCCAAGTTCTCGGGTAATGGCAAACTGCCAATGAAAACGCACGACGATCGGGGGTTCCGGCCCCCGGACCGCGACGAAAACGGGGAGACACTCGTTGCACGTGCGGAGCTATGGCAACGCGAGCTGGCGGGCCGACGGGAGGGGGAAGCGCAATGAGCCGGCGCCAAGCGTCAATTGAATCCCAATGGCCACCACGCCCCACCGTCTGGCCCGAGGTCATGACCGATATCGAGGTCTGCCTGTATCTACGCCTCGACGCCGTTCACGACAGTCCTGCCAGCGCCAAGCGAACGCTCCGGTATATCCGCCGGAACGACGGGCTGCCCGATCTGGGTCGAATCGCAAACCGCGTGCTCTTCAGACGCGCCGCGGTCGATGCGTGGCTGGCCTCTCGCGAGCGCGTTGAACCGAGGATTCCGAATCCTCCGGTCACGAATTCGGAGTCGGTGACACAATGAGTTACGCGAGCGCGCGTCAGTTGCGCGTCACTTTTTCCTTGTCTCAGAAATTCAGTTGTGGTATGAAACAGGTGCTTAGAAACCAAAGAGGAGACCATTTCCCGAAACTAGAACCCCGAACAACCCCGCAAAAGTTGTCGATAGCCGTGAGGCACGAACCGCTTCCTCTTTGGTGCGGTAAGCCGGCTTTTGCGGGGCTGCGCAGGAGGTTCATACCATGACGCGCAAGATCAGCGTCAACCGGCGTTGGCTTGAGCCGGTCCCACTCGGCCAGGATGGCACCCCGATCCCCGAAAACCTGTGGCCACGACGACGCAAGCACGTCTGGATCGTGCGATGGTTCGCAGCGTCGAGCGACGGGCGTGTTATCAGGCAATCGAAACAGTTCCCGACGCGCGAGGACGCCGACTCATTCCGCAATCAGCGGGCGGAGGAATTCGATCGGCTCCCTTCCGCGCGCCGTGCGGCGCGGAATATCACGTTGGGAGAGTTTGCCGCCGAGTTTCGCACACTCGGCCAAGGCCCGCGCGGAATCATGCTGCGGGCGCGTTCGCTTCAGCAGTCGTGCAACGTGCTCGACCGATTAGTCGGGTTTCTCTGTGCGGACACGAAACTCTCGACAATCACTTCGGCGGACGCGGCCCGATTTGTCGCCAGCGTTCGAACGAGAAAGACCAAGATAAAGCTGCCTCCCGGCGAACGAACTGTAAAGCTCTCCGAGGCGACCGTTGAAAAGATCAAACGGACAGCCAAGGCGTGCTTCAGCGTGGCGATCAATCCTCTTGGCTACGTCCGCGAGAACCCATTCGCGATGCTGAAGGCCGGGCGGCTTGAGGGCTCGCCGATTCGATACATCACCCCGACGGAGTTCGCCGCGATGCTGGCGGCCTGCGGGTCGCAGACGACTCCTACCAGAATCTGGTGGCGATGCTTCCTGTCGGCCTGCTACACGGCTGGGCTGCGATACTCCGAGGCGGTCAACCTCGTCTGGTCGGACATCGATTTCGCGCGGGGCTCGATTCGGGTCTCGCCGAAGCCAGAGGCGCGGGACACCGTGGCCTGGTCCCCCAAGGATCGTGAGGTTCGGACAATCCCGATCCCGGCCGCAACGCTCGATATGTTGACCAATTTGCAGTCCGTTTCACCCGACGGGCATGCCTATGTCTTCCTACCTGCGGAGCGGTTCGCATTCATCAAGGCCGCTAAGGAAGCGGGACGGTGGAAGGATACGCAGGCGGCGTTGAACAACTTCTCCCGGTCGTTCCGGTTGCTTGTCCAGCGGGCGGCGCGAGACATCCCGGCTCTGCTTGACGGCGAGGGCGATCCGGCTGTCTCAATTCACGATTTGCGCCGGACTGCGATCACGAACTGGTCGAAGGTCGCAAACATGCAGACCGTCATGACCTTGGCGGGTCACAGCAACATCGAGACGACCCGCCGGTACTATGCGGCCGTGACTGAGGACCAGCTCGACAAGGTTCGCGGAGCGACTGGCGAACTCATGGACGCGGCCGTTTCGAGGGCGGAAGCGGTGCAAGTTTCGGTAAAAGTGACGCGCGAATGACGCGCCGAGCCCAGTTCGGGCTTCATTGACGATGCGCGATGTCAGGATTGAAAACGCAAGTGGCACACAACGAACGACTTGCAAGATCGCGCCCGGCAGGATTCGAACCTGCGACCAGCGGATTAGAAATCCGCTGCTCTATCCAACTGAGCTACGGGCGCTCGGGTGGGTTTAGTTTAGTCGACGGATTCATAAGGGTACACGTTGTGGCGCGGCTCAAGGTGTGGGGTTGGCGGGCGTGAGTTTGGTTCGCCACTCGGCGGCTTTCTCGGCTTTACCTGTGCCGGGCTCGGCCTTGTCCCATGCTTCGTAGAGTTGCACGAGGGAGCGCGCCGCGCGCTGCCGACCCTTGCCGGGCATGCGGGAATTGCTCAGGGTTGCGTCGGCCTCCAGGAACCTGGCTTCAGCGTCGGTGAAGTTGCCGCGGCATTGGGCCAGCTCGGCGCCGATGCATTGGATGCGCCCCAGCGTGAGCCGGACGGTCGATTGCGGTTGCGTCTCCATGATCGTGGCGACATCGCGCAGATGCGAATCGGCCTCGTCGCACTTGCCGCGTTGAAGCAGCGTTTCGGCCAGCCCCAGGCGGGCGGTGAGAGCGCGCGTGTTGGTGCCGCCTTTGGTTCGTTCGACGATCTCCAGCACGGTTCGATAGTTGCGGTCACTGCTCTCATAATCGCGGATGTGCGCCTGGTATTCGGCGTTGTCGATCAGATAGTCGACATGAAACTCGCTGTCGGCGCCGTAAGCCCGATCGGCTGATGCGACGAACTGACCCATCAGCTTCAGGGCGTCAGCCGGGCGGTTGGTCATCTTGTACACAAATGAAAGGTCGCGCACGCATCCGAGTGTGTCAGGGTTATCGTCTCCGAGCACCTCGCGGCTGAGCGCCAGCGCGTCCTCGAAGGCCTGAGTGCCGCGCGCCAGGTCTCTGCGCGAGAGAAGGGCCGTGCCGAGGCTTTTCATCGCACCAACCACGCGCGGGTTCTTGTCGCCGAGCGAACGGCGAATGACATTGATGGCGTGTTCCGCGTCCTCCACTGTTCCATCGGGATTGTGAGCCCGCGAGGCGAGCACACTCTCCATCGACACGACGTCGACATGATTGGGGCCGAGCACGCGCCGCAGCATCTCGATGGACTGACGCGTCAGGGCGATGCCTTCTTCCTCGCGACCCTCCTGATTGACCACGAGGGCGAGTTCGGCCATTGACTGCCCGACGAGCTCGGAGTCGCCCGGGTTGATGCGCTGCAGGGTCGCGAGGGCGCGGCGCTGCAGCTTCTCCGATTCATCGAGCCGCTCGCGTTTGCGGGCGATGACGCCCAGCCAGCGAAGTGAGTCGCCGAACGCCTCGCTATCGGCGCCGGAGAGCTTCTCATTCAGATCGGCGGCGATCTTGAGATGATGCTCGGATTCCGCCAGGCGACCGAGGGAGGCAAACGATCGTCCGATGGTCATGCGGGCTTCGGCTTCGACCTCGGGCATGGACGTGAGCGAGCCGGCGTCGATGTCGCGGGCTTCGCGATCGAGCAGCTCGCGAACGGTGAGGTTGGGATCGGTCACGATCTCGGGATTGGCGGCCGCCATCGTATGCTGGAGGAAGCGATTGACGGCTTTGGCCTTCTGTGCCTCGCTGGTGGCGCGGGTGCGCTCGATGCGTTCGGCCGCTTCGGCGCGTACGGCGCGGTCGCGTTGCGACGCCACTCGCTTCAGCAGCACGAGCGATACGACCAGGCCAGCAAAGACCAATATTCCGAAAGCGGCCGAAATGGCAGCGGCGGTGCGGTGCCGGTGCAGCACCTTCCTCAAAACGTATAGTCCACTGTCGCGCCGCGCCTCGATCGGCTCATCGGCCAGATAGTGCCGCACGTCGCGGGCCAACTCGCCGACGGACTGATAGCGCCGGGCTGGATCCTTGCTGAGGCATTTCCGCGCAAGGGTATCGAGGTCGTCGTCGACTTCGCTGGTGTAGTTGCGCGGCGACTCCGGTTCGGCCTCGCGAATATTGGACAAGACATCGCCGAGACTGCCGACAGTGGGATAGGGAAAATGGCCGGTCAGCAGTTGGTAGAGGATGACGCCAAGCGAGTAGACATCGCTGCGGACATCGACCTCGGCATGGCGACCCATGGCCTGTTCGGGCGAGGCCCAGGGGAGCGATCCTACGAACTGGCCGGTCTGCGTCGCCGCGCTGGCCGCGACTTCGTCTGACGTCTTGGCCAGGCCGAAGTCGAGCACGCGCGGTTCACCGGCCGAATCGATGAGGATGTTGCCCGGCTTCAGATCGCGGTGGATTACGCCTCGCTGATGGGCCGAGCTGATCGCGTCACAGATTTCGGCGAATAGCCGCAGGCGATCGGCCAGCGAGAGGCCCTGCTCACGGACATAGCGGTCGAGCGGGCGGCCGTCGACATAGTCCATAACGAGGAAGTGACTGCCGTCGGCAATGCCGCGGTCCAGAATGCCGACGATGTTGCGATGATTGAGTTGAGCGAGAATGTTGACTTCGCGATCAAACCGATTTACCTCGCGCTGGCCGGCGAAGGGGCCTTCGCGCATGACCTTTACCGCCACGGTTCGACGAGTCGATCGTTGAATGGCCTCGTAAACAACTCCCTGTCCGCCGCGATGCACTTCGCGCAGCACTTCGTAGCCGGGCAGGAGCCGGCGAACCGCGTCCGGGATGGGAGCATTCTGTCCCAGCCCGCCGGCCGACGAGCCGCCGAGGGAACGCAATCGCTCAAATTCGCGGCGCGCGCCGGCGATCCACGCTGCGTGGTCTTGATCGGAGCGCACCGACCGCTGGATACCCATTCCTCACCCTTGCGGCGATTCTCGCATGGACCGCCCCTATTTATGCGACGTTTCCCGCCCGGGGTTCACGCGCTCGATCCGAACCATGCCGCGGCAGTTCCGAGGAGTTCTCCCAACCGTTCGTGGGCCCGGGCGCGCAGCATGTGTACCGCTCCGGCCGAACGGTTCAGTGCGGCCGCGACTTCGTCGATCGACCGGCATTCAAGGTCATAGAGTCGAACGGTTTGGGAATAATCCGCGGGGAGTTTTTCGAGGGCGGCCTCGAGAACGCGGCGGACATCTTTCCGGGCCATCACGCGGCTCGGGGTGGAGCTGGACGTGGCGAGCAGGTCGTAGAGGCCGACGAATGATTCATCGCCGTGCGTCAACTCGATTCGGCGGCTGGGGGGTGGTTGCTTTTGGCGATCCAGGCCGCGGACGGCATCGCGCAGGTTGTTGTCGGCGATGCGCCGCAGCCATGCGGGAAAGGCCTCGGCCTGTTCGGGGAGAAATCGGCCGATCTGCAGAAACGCTTCCAAGTAGGTGACTTGCATCACGTCGCCGGGCTCGATTACTGCCTGCCAGGGCCGGCCGATGTGGAGTTGTTGTTCGATTTGGGGCCCAAACGATTCGAGCAGCGAGCTGAGTGCATCGGTCTCCCCGGCGACGGCGCGGCCGACCAGGTCGCGAAGTTCCGCATCAGCAGGAAGTTCTGCTCCCACCAATCATGCTCCTCGGTGTCCGGATTCTAACCGCGGGATTGTCCGATTCGCCATTTTTCGTGAAGAGCGTGGCCAGTTTGTCGCCTTAGTAGTGGCGAGATGGTTTTCCTCGCGCATTTCGAACCCCGGCGGAGGCGATGCGATGAGCCGACGATTGGTCCAGGTTTTTGCCATGATCCTGATTCAGCCACTGGGGGCCATCGCTGCTGACCCGGCCGTTCCGACGGTGACCGAGCCCTACCAGTTCGACTCGAGCACCTATGAGAACACGGGCGAAAAGCTGATCGACGTAGCGCCGGCAATGGTGTCATGGTCGGGTGCGCGCTGGATCCGTGTGCATCTGGGAGAGTCAAACCTCGGCGCGGCGAGCTATGTGGTCCTGTCGTCAGTGTTCGATGGGCAGGAGCAGGCGCTCGATGCCGAGACGCTGGCCGCGTGGAGCGGCGTCAGTGCGGCATTTCACGGCGACGCGGTGACGGTCGCGCTGCACGTCGCGCCGGGAGACAAGGGCGTGTTTGTGCGCGTGACGGGCGTCACCGTGCCGCTCGAACAGGCAGGAGATCCGGGCGATCAGCCGGCGCCGCGCACCATCTGCGGCTCGATCGACGACCGCGTGGCGACGGTTGATAACCGCGTCGGCCGGCTGCCGGGCAGCGGCTGTACCGGCTGGCTGGTGTCCAACGGAGCGGTCCTGACGGCGGGGCACTGCGGCGTCGCGGTCGGGCACGTGCTCGAGTTCAACGTCCCCGCTTCGACCGCCAACGGAAATCTCGTCACAGCGAACGTCAACGACCAGTATCCGGTCACGTCGGTTTCCACCGTCGTGAACGGCGGCGCGGGAAATGACTATCAGGTACTTGGCATCGGCCCGAACAGCATGACGAAGAACCGGGCGCACGTCGTCAACGGATTTTTTCGCATGGTGAACACGACGCCCGCCAACGGCGCGACCATCCGCGTCACCGGTTTCGGCGTCGACAACACACCGGCCGGGCCGGGCGGTGCGGGTGCGGCATGCTGCGACAGCGACAACGACACGGTGTGCGAATTCAACTGCAATTCCGCAACTCAAACTGAACAGACTCACACCGCCGCCTACTCCGGGCTGAGCGGCTCGCAGCATCGCTATGTCGTTGACACCATGCCGGCCAACTCAGGCAGCCCGATTATCTGGGAGGCGTTCGGCGTCACGATCGGCATTCATACGTTTGGCGGCTGCACCAGCAGCGGCGGGACCAACGGCGGAACGGCATTTGGGTTGGTCGGACTGCGAAACGCAATCAGGGATTTTCCGGGACCCCTTGCGATTTACGTCGATGCGGGCGTCTCCGGCCTGCCGACGAACGGCGGCATTTTTGAACCGTACAACCATGTCTGGCAGGGTGTTTCGGCGGTGCAGAACGGGGGGATCGTCAGCATCGTGGCGGGCTCGTACTCGGCCGCGTCGGGCGAGACCTTCATTGCGGGCGGCGGCTTCAAGGCCATGACGCTCGAAGCGCCGGTCGGCACGGTCACCATCGGAAATTGAGTAGCAGCGAATTTTTCCGGGAGGATTTTCATGAAGCGTAAACGGTTCATCGTATTGGCTGCGGTGCTCACGCTCTTGCCGCTGACGGCCGCGTTCAGTCAGTACACCATTCCCTGGTTCACGATCGATGGCGGCGGAACGACGAGCACCGGCGGGACATTCTCGCTGACGGGCACGATCGGCCAACCCGATGCAAGCTCATTTGCCGGACCGATCAGCAACGACTTCTTCTCGCTCGTCGGTGGCTTCTGGCCGGCAGCGGTCGTTCCGAGCTGTGCGCTCCCCGGCGATATGGATCTCAGCACGCTGCGTAACGGCGTCGACATTCAGGGATTCGTGCGGTGTTTGCTGGGAGTAAGCGGTACGAACTGCGCCTGTGCCGACATGAGCGGCAACGGCACCGTTGGAGTTGAGGATATCCCCGGATTCGTGGCCATCGTCCTTGGAATGTAACGCGTGCGACGCTGATGGTCGCGCCGCATTGAAATCGGAAGCGAATTAACAATCTGGAGACTTGTCATGAACTGTGTAACCATCAGTACTTCCCGCCTCGCGTACCGTTCGATGATTGTGACGGCATTCGTCGCCGTGGCCGCGGCGCAGATCGCCAGCGCCCAGACCGCATTCACTTACCAGGGCCAGCTCAAACAGAGTGGCAGTCCGGTCAACGCGAATGTCAGCATGGTCTTCAGGCTATTCAGCGCCCTTAGCGGCGGCGCGCAGCAAGGACCCACGCTCACCTTTGACGGCGTCGGCGGCAATCCGGCCCAGATCGCCGTTACCAACGGATTGTTCACGGTGTCGCTCGATTTCGGGGTCGGCCCTTACACCCCCAACGCCGCGCGGTGGCTTGAAATCACCGTTAGTGGCCAGCCGCTCACGCCACGCCAAGCGCTGACGCCAACACCATTCGCGCTCAATACGCGCGGCGTCAATGTCGACTCCGCCGGCAACGTCGGAATTGGCACCAACGCGCCGACCAATGCGCTCGATGTGCGCGGCCATCTCACGTTAGAGGCCGGCGGAAGCCCAGGAATTTTTACGGGCACCGGCCCATTGGAATTGAATCGGTTCCTGGTGCTTGCCAACAGTCTACAAGCACCATCGGCGTCGGGCCTGAAGGCCGGCGGCGTCCTCATCTCCGATGATTACTTCTATGCGAACCCGGCCAAGACGGATCTTGTCGTCAAGGGAAAGGTCGGCATCGGCGTCACAAGTCTTACAAGCAAGCTTGAGATCGCCGGACAGGACGCCATCACCATCACGGGCTTTCAGCCGGTCATGACAATGCGCGACTCCAATAATAGCAACCGTCGGATCCGTTTCCAGAACGTCGACGGCAACTTCATTAACTTCTTCACCGAGCCGTCGCTCAGCACGGGCATCCCGCCCATGCGCATTCGCAATGATGGCATCGATATCAGCGGGCAGAACGCCCTCGTGGCGACCGGATTTCAACCGCTGTTCACGCTCTCCGACTCAAACGCGGGTTTCGCGCAGGTGCGGATGCAGGGCGTGGGCGGCGAATTCGTCTTCTACACGCAGGCCGGAATTAATAGCGGAATTCCCCCCATGCGAATTCTCAACTCCGGCATCACCGAGGTCCGCAAGCTGCAGATTCTCGGAGGCGCCGACCTGGCCGAACCGTTCGACGTCTGCACGTCGCGCGACGACGAGATCAAGCCCGGAATGGTGGTCGTGATCGATCCGGATCATCCCGGCCAGCTCATGCCCTCGTCGCAGGCCTATGACCGTAAGGTGGCCGGCGTCATCAGCGGCGCAGGCGGAGTCGAAGCGGGCCTCTCCATGGGGCATGACGGGACCATCGCCAACGGCAAACACCCGGTGGCGCTCACCGGCCGCGTTTATTGCATGGCCGACGCAACGACCGAAGCGATCGAGCCGGGCGACATGCTGACGACCGCAAACTCGCCCGGCGCCGCGATGAAAGCCGCCGACTTCGATCGTGCCCGTGGGGCGACGATCGGCAAAGCCATGACGACCCTGAAGCGCGGCGAGCGCGGCTTGGTGCTCGTTCTGGTGAACCCGCAATAGGTTTCTTGTTCGCTCTCGTCAGCCACGGAGTATTCATTATGAATTCTCGTATCACGCGCGTGGCAGCAGTGGCGGTCGGGCTGTCCCTGTCGGCGCCTGGCCTGGCGGCGACCTTTCGAATCGAACTTGACTACATGCTCGACCTCTCGCCGGGCGACATCCATTCGCACCGACCCGATCAGGCAGAGCTCGACGCCGTCATCCAGATGTTCGCGTGTCACGGCCACACGCTGATCATCGAAGTCAGCAGCGTGCTGCCTCACTATGACGTTCTGCTTCAGGACCCGAACCCCGACCAGACGCAGCGCCTGAGCTTTTTCGCGTACGCGGGCGCCGACAATTCGTTCGGCAAGCTCAAGCAGGATTGGTTTAACCACGCCGGTCAGCCCGGTTGGCACTATTGCATTTTCGCGCATCAATATGAGAGTCAGCCCGGCACCACATCGAGCAGCTCCGGGCTGGGCGAGACGCCCGGCGATGACTTCATCGTTACGATGGGCAGCTTCGCCGGCCAGATCGGAACGCCGTTTGACCGCGCCTCGACGCTGGCCCACGAATTCGGCCACAATCTGGGTCTGACGCACTGCATCGGGGCCGGGGCCAACTGCGACAATTCGGCCAATCCGAATTGGATCGGCCAGTTCCAATTGAACCAGGCCAGCATCATGAGCTACTTCTTTCAGTTGCAGGGGGTGCGCTCAAATTTGCTCTGCCAGGGACTGATTCCGCAGTCGGCTTCGGCGCTGTTTAAGGAGCTGGACTATTCGAATGGATACATGTGCTCGCTGAATGAGGCGTCCTTGAGCGAGACGTTCGGCACCGGCATGAAATCCGTCGACTGGAACTGCAACGGCGCAGTTTCGGGCACGGTCGCGCACGATCTCAACGGCAATTCCAGCGGCTGGTGCGCGGCGGCCAGCGGACTTCAGACGGTTATCGATGGGAATGAATGGGCTTCGCTGACGGATGTCGCATTGACACGCAGTGTGGAAGATCTCGACAACATGCCAGTTACGGCGTGCATCACGGCCGAGGAATCGGAAATCGCGGCGCGCAGCAGTTGTGCGCAGCCCGGAATCGTGAGCGAGCCATGTATCGGTGGAAGAATTTTATTTGTTGCCGTTGGTTCCGGAGGACCGCAAAGCGGTAAGTGCATTGAACCGTTGCACACCCTGACAGCGGCACACAGCATTGCAACCAGTGGTAGCGGGCTGTTTTTCGTGGGCGGTACGTTCTTCGAGCCCGGTTCGGTTCTGATCACCACGCCGATGACGCTCAACAGCGTCGGCACTTCATTGATTTCGCCACCGTAGTTGGAATCCGGTTTTTTCCTGAACAACATCCGATCGCATCTCGTCGGCATGCGTCCGCCCGCTTATGGTGGGCGGCGATGCACGATCTGTCGCTCATCAAGACCATTGCCGCGGCGTTCACGGTCGCGTGGGTGCTGGGCCTGCTCACGCAGCGTCTGCGGCTCTCGCCGATCGTGGGATATCTGCTGGCGGGCGTCTTGATCGGGCCGCACACGCCCGGGTTTCATGGCGACGTGCACCTGGCGCAGCAGCTGGCCGAGGTCGGCGTCATTCTGCTGATGTTCGGCGTGGGGCTGCACTTTCATCTCAAAGATCTTCTGGCGGTGAAATCGATCGCGATTCCCGGGGCGATCGGGCAGAGCGTGGTGGCGACGCTGGTATCGGCGGCGGTCTTCGCGGCGCTGGGCCTGCCGTTGAAAACGGGGGCGGTCATCGGCATGGCCATGGCGGTCGCGAGCACGGTCGTGCTCATGCGCGTGCTGATGGATGCCAATTCCCTGCACACACAGCAGGGGCACGTCGCGGTCGGCTGGTTGATCGTTGAGGACATTTTCACAGTCATTCTTCTTGTCCTGATCCCCGTGCTTGGGACCAGCGTTGCCGATCCGCATATGGCGGCGACAGCTCCCGCAGTGGCCGCATCCGGAGCGGTCTTCTGGAAGACGCTCGGGCTGGCATTGTTCAAGCTGGCCGCGCTGGTTGTGATCGTCATGCTGGCCGGTGCGCGTCTGGTGCCGTGGGCGTTTGTGCAGGTGGCGCGACTGCGTTCGCGCGAGCTTTTCACGCTGACAGTGCTGGTTTTCTCGATCGCGATCGCGACGGGGTCGTACGTTTTTTTCGGCGCCTCGATGGCGCTGGGGGCGTTTCTGGCGGGCATGGTTGTTGCACAGTCGCCGGTGAGCCATCAGGCGGCGGCCGACGCCCTGCCGCTGCGCGACGCGTTCGCCGTGTTGTTCTTCGTGTCGGTCGGAATGCTCTTCGATCCGATGTTCATCTTTCGCCAGCCGCTGATGGTGATTGCGGGGCTGGGCATCATCCTTCTCGCGAAACCGCTGGCCGCACTGCTTATTGTCGCGTTGCTCGGACACTCGGCGCGAATCGCGCTGACCGTCGCCGTTGGCCTCGCGCAGATCGGCGAGTTCTCGTTCATCCTCTCTGACCTTGCCCGGCAGCATGGGCTCATGACCGAAGCGGGACACAACCTGCTGGTTGCCTCGGCAATCATCTCGATCACGTTGAATCCGGTGCTATTCCGATCGCTTCCGCAGATTGAGGCGTGGTGTCGGGCGCGTCCGCGGCTCTGGGCGCTTATCAACGGGCGCGCCGATCGTCGAGCCGCGATGCAGAATCAGGCTGCGACGACGATGTTGGAGCGGCAAGTTGCAACGCGGCAGCGTCTGGCGGTGGTCGTCGGCTTCGGGCCGGTCGGGCGATCGGTCAATCGCCTGCTGCGCGACGCGGGGCTGGCCACCGTGATCATCGACCTCAACATGGACACCGTCTCGACACTGAATGGAGACGGCCAGCCGGCGATCTTCGGCGATGCCTCACATGAGAGCATCCTCGAGCAGGCAGGCGCGCGGCGGGCGTCGCATGTCGTGCTGACTTTCCCCGGATCGGCTGAACGAGCCGCCGTGGTGGCCGCGGTTCGCAACCTCAACGCCGGCGCGCGGGTCTTTGTGCGGGCCCGCTATCTCCGCGAGCGCGAAGACCTTGAGCGGGCCGGCGCGACCGCCGCCGTATTCGAGGAAGCCGAAGCCGCCGTCGGGCTGGCCCGGCTGGTGCTGTCGGATACGGGCGTGCACCGCGATGCCGCCGAGCGCAAGGTGCATGACCTGCGACTGCAACTCATCCGCGAGAATCTCGCCAATATGCGCTCGCTCAGCACGCGCAGCATCATGGTTCCCTGGTCGCGCGTCCGCTCGCTGCCCGTCTCGGCCAGCCATGATGACGTGCTGACGCTCGTCTCACAGGAGCGTTTCTCCCGCTGGCCGGTGGTCGATCCGCAGGTCGGCGCGGCGGTTGGTTATTTGCTTACGAAGGACCTGATCGCTCGGGCGGCGGATGCCGATTGGAGCAAGCTGATCCGCCCGCTGCGTTCGGTGAAGGTCGACGACGACATCGACGCGACGCTCGCTCGCATGCAGAACGAAGGCGCGACGGTTTATCTCGTCGAGGAAGATGGACGGCCTGCCGGCCTGATCACCTTGGAGGACATCCTTGAGCAGGTGGTTGGGCGAATCGAGGACGAGTATCCGCACGAGCCGGAACTGACGCTGCGCGAGGCAGCCGGCAACGGTGGCGTCGTGCTGAAGCTTCGCGCGGCCGCGCGCGACGATGCGATCCGGGAGTTGGCGAGTACGATTCCTGCCAACCGACTTCCGCCCGGTATCGATTCCGACGAGATCGCGAATCTGACGATTGCCCGCGAGGACGAAGTATCGACCGATCTTGGAAGCGGTGTGGCGATTCCGCACACGCGTTGTCATGGGCTTGCGGCTCCGATCCTGGTGCTCGGCCGCTCGGCGAGTGGCGTTGATTATTCTGCGCATTCCGCCGAACTGGTGCGGCTGCTGTTCCTGCTGGTAACGCCGTCGGGCCAGCCCGAGACGCAGTTGACGCTGCTGGGCCAGCTTGCGGCGGTGGCCGGTGATGCCGCGAGTCGGGATCGGTTGCTGCAGGCGCAAAGCGTGGACGAAGCGTTGGGAGTTTTGAGTGATAAGCCGAAGCGCGTGAACCCGCCGGTTTGAGGATAAAAGGTGGGGCCCACGGTCTGAAGGAGGCAGCCAGACCGGGGCCCCGTTCGAAGCTTTGGGGCGAACCTCTCAGATTACGTCTTGTGCCACCT
Source organism: Planctomycetota bacterium (assembly GCA_015654675.1). Taxonomy (GTDB): domain Bacteria; phylum Planctomycetota; class Phycisphaerae; order UBA1845; family UTPLA1; genus SpSt-539. Next base: position 150,171 of record JAATGM010000032.1, read on the forward strand.
TCAGTTCGGCCGGCGGATTGCCCCTCCCATCCGGCCGCGCTCGAATCGCTGTCGAGCAACGCAAACGTAGGATACGCAGCGTGGTGAGGCAAACGCTTTAGGATTTCTGAGGTGGCCGATAAGGCGTCAGTTTGGGTGCGCCGGCGGCGGCAATGGGATCGTCACGTCAGCTGACATGCCGGGAATGGGCAGGGTGATTTGGTCGGCGGTTCGCGGGGGGCAGTTCCGATAGCGGTAGAGACGCAGTTCGACGTCGTTCCAGGCGGGATCGGCGCAGCGCAGCGGCCAGCTTGTGAGCAGTTCGAAGCGCGACGAATCGGCGACCGTTTCTCGAAGGATCGCGCGGGCCGGCGGGTCGGCCTCGGTGTAGTGCGTCGTGGGCAGGGCGGATTCCATCACGATGTACCGAATACCGTAGCGGTCCAATAGTTGGAGAACGTCCTGGGGCGAATGGACGAACTCCTTCAGGCCGAAGCGCTCGCGCGATGGGCGGGCGTAGAGCAGCTTGCTGGCGCGAAGCGGTATGAGGCGGTCGCGCGCGACCGGATCAGTGTAGGTGTCGACGACGAACTGCCCGTCGCGGACACCGTCAACGAGAACTAGATCGGCGTCGCCACGATTGAGCAAAGCCCGCACCGCGACGTCGTAGCGCGGCAGGCGGGGGGGCGGACTGCGCCATGCGGACACCAGCAGCAAAGCAGTGACGAGGGCGGTCACGATTGCGCCGATACTCACGCGGGCGAGGTAGATGCCGCAGCAGCTTGCGGCCCAGATGGCCAGCGGCGGAAGGGCAAAAAAGAAGTATCGCGGCTCTTTGGCGGCGATCAGCGAGGCGAAGGCGGTCCACGTCAAAAACCAGAGCGGCAGAAGGCCGCCGGAAGGTATCGTTCGCGAGCGGATCAGAGAAAAGATTCCAATGGCGGCCAGCAGCGTCATCGGCCAGCCCGCGGTCTCGCCCAGCTTGGCGAAATAGTAGAACGGGTCGGAGGCGTCGAAATCGATCAGGCGTCCGGTCAGGCCGGCGTAGCGCCGCGCAAACAGGAAGTACGCGGCGAGCACGGCGGCGGCCAGACAGCCGCTGATGATCGAAGCGGCGCGCATCATCCGAGCTCGCGCGAGCGGGTCGAGCAGCGCGTGTGCCAACAGCACTGGACCGATGAAGCCGGCCGTCTGTTTCGTCAGCACCGCCATGACGAATGCGGCGGCAGTGGCGTATGCGGGCCATGCGCGGGCCGACTCGCGGCATTTGCAATACAGCCAGACGGTCAGCAGGGTCCAGAACGTGGCCGGCCATTCGACGAGGACATCGGTGAGCCAAAGTTGTCCGTGCGGACACGCGAGCAGCAGCAGGGCCGCGAAGAGCCCGGTTCGCCGATCGAACCAGCGCGCGGTTAGCGCGTAGACGAGCACAATCGCGCCGGCCGCCATCGCGACGACGGCGAATCGCCCCACGACGATCGACACACCGGCAATCGCGAAGAACGCCGCCTCGACGATGCCAAAACCCGGAGGCCAGTAGACGACGAGTCCGATGGCGGGGTGGCGGAGGTAGTACTCGTTGGCCCAGGCGCGGGCATGGCCGAGCGGAAAGTCGCGAATGAAATCGAGGATGAAAGCGCCGTTCATGGTGTGCTGCGGCGCGTCGGACCAGCCCAAACCGCCGGCGGAGATGTCGCGACAACCGAAGAGCAGCGTGATGGCGATCAGAAAGATGGCTGCGAGCCAGTCGAGCGAGCTTCGGGGCGTGGGTCGCGGAGCAGCGTTCGTCGAGTCCATCAGGCCTGCGGGAATTGAAAGTCCTGAATCTGCAGCTCGACCGTGCGACGGCCGTTGAAGTCATTCACGATGGGTTGAAAAGCGACGCGGCAGCGGCGGTGGTCGCACAGTGTTTCGCGGTGCTTGGCGAGACCGAAGGCGATGCCTTTGCGCATGAGGCCATCCTGGCGGAGGGCGACCTGAAGGTGGTCGGATTTTGCGCCGACGGCGCGCGGTTCGCCAACGACGTCGACCCAGGTCGTGGCCAGTCGCGGTGCGGGGTTGCCGCAGCCGAACGGTTCCATCCGGCCGAGATCCTGCACAAGTTTTTCATCGAGCGCCGCGAGCGAGACTTCGTCGTCGATTTTCAGCTTGGGCTGCAGGTCGACGGATGTCACGCGTTGAGCAGCATGTTCGTGGAACGCGGCCTTGAAGGCGTCGAAATTGTTCGTATCGATACGCAGGCCGGCCGCCATGGCATGCCCGCCGCAGGATGTCAGGTGCGAGCGACAGGCCGATAGCGCGTCATGCAGATGAAAGCCCGGGATACTGCGGGCCGAGCCCTGGCCGGTGCCGTTGTCGAGGGCAATCAGCACGGCCGGTCGCGAGAACTCGTCGACCAGTCGCGCGGCGACAATGCCGATGACGCCGGCGTGCCATTCGGGCGACGCGAGCACGATTGCGCGAGTGCCGTCGCCATCCTGCCCGGTGGCGCGGACCATGTCGCGAGCTTCGGCGACGATGCGGCGTTCGAGCGAGCGGCGAGCGGTGTTGTGTTGCTCGAGGTTGCGGGCGATGCGGCGGGCCTCGTCGGCGTCTGCGCGGGTGAGCATTTCGACAGCGAGCAGGGCGTGGCCCATTCGGCCGATGGCGTTCAGGCGCGGTGCAACCTTGAATCCGATGTCGTAGCCGGTGAGTTTCGCGCCCGAAAGACTGGCCGCCTCGATCAGCGCTTTGACGCCGGGAATGCGGCTGCCGGGCAGCCCCTGCAGCCCGAAGTAGGCGATGATGCGGTTCTCGTCGAGTAACGGGACTACGTCGGCGATCAGTCCGAGAGCGGCCAATCCGGTGGCGTCGACCAGAAAGTCGCGGAACTCGGGCGTCACGCGCCGGTCGCCGGCGGCGAGCTGGCCGATGGCCCAGGCGAGCTTGAACGCCACGCCCGCGCCGGATAGATCGCGGTTTGTGATCGATTCGCCCAGGGCCGGATGGACGATCAGGGTATCGACCGGAAGCGTTTGCCTGCCGTTGGCGTCAGTCGCCGGCGCGTGATGATCGGTGATGATCATTTCGACACCGCGTTGCTTCGCGACTGCGGCGGCTTCGAGGGCGGTCACGCCGCAATCGACGCTGACGATTAGTTCGGCTCCATCCTGAGCGAGACCGCCGACCGCTTCGCAATTCAGGCCGTAGCCCTCTTCGAGTCGTTTGGGGATGTAGTACTCGGCGTGGCCGCCAGCCATGCGGATGGCGTGCCAGAGAATCGCTACGCCGGTGATTCCGTCGACGTCGTAGTCGCCGTAGAGGACGATTTTTCGGCCGGCGCGGGCCGCATTGAAGATGCGTTCGGCGGCGACCAGGGCATTTGGAAGCGATTCGGGACCGCGAAGGTCGGCCAGTTTGGGTCCGAGGAAGCCGCGAATGGCCTCGGGCGCGGCAAGTCCGCGATTATGAAGTACCTGTGCGAGCACCGGCGAGATGGATAGCTGTTGGGCGATCGCGCCGCGATCAGGCCATGTGGGGGAAATGACCCATTCCTTGGGCATCGAACGCCTCCGTGAGAATCAGAAGGTTCGGATAGTAAGAGCGTTGCCGAGACCGGTAAAGGGAAAGCGGACGATCCGTCGAATCTATTCCGAGAATCACGCTTCGCGGGCGAATCGGAGATCGCCGCGAGCTGAATCCTTAATACGAGTCGATTCCCGCCGATGTAAGGACGAGGGGGGCAAACCCCGGAATGCGAGAGGTATCAACGATGTCGCGAACGGCGGGAATGCACAGTGGCGAATCCGATCTGCAGCACTACCTGAAGCAGATCAACGAAGTCGGTCTGCTTACGGCACAGGAAGAAAAGGACCTCGCCCGGGCGATTGGCGCGGCGAGCCAGGCCGCGGCACGGTTTGCCTCCCGAGAGATCACGCTTGAAAAGCGTGAAGAGCTGGAGGAAATCGGCAGTCAGGCCCGCGAACGGATGGTCCGCGCCAACCTGCGACTCGTTGTCAGCATCGCGAAACAGTATCGACGTCGTGGGATGCCGCTTTCCGATCTGATCGAAGAGGGCAACCTGGGCCTGCTTCGTGCGGTGGAGGGTTTTGATCCGAACCAGGGCGTGCGGTTCAGCACTTATGCGGCATGGTGGATCAAGCAATCGATCAAGCGGTCGCTCATCAACGGTGTGCAGCCCATTCATATTCCGGCTTACATGGTCGAAATGGTTTCGCGGTGGCGCGAGTCGAACAAAGTGCTGCGCGAGAAGCTCGGCCGGCCGGCGACGCTGCCGGAGTTGTCCGAGCATTTGCAGATGCCCGAGCGAAAGGTGCGGATCATTCGGAGGGCGGTGCGGGCAGTTTCGACGGGTGCGACCGGCGGCGACACGGCCGGCGACTCGATGGCCGAGACCATTGCCGATGACCGTACGCCGGCCCCGCAGGACGCGTTGTCGGATTCGCAGCAGCAGGGACAGTTGGCGGAGTTTTTGACGAACGAGGAGATCAGCGAGCGCGAGTCGATCATTCTGCGACTGCGCTACGGGCTGGATGGCAGTGATCCGCTGACACTCAAGGAGATCGGGCAGCGCATCGGCCTGACGAAAGAGCGCGTGCGGCAGTTGGAGGCGGAGGCGCTGCTGAAGCTGAACTGCCTGATGAGTGGCGAACCCATTCCAGATGAACTCAAGCCCGGGCGTGGCAGGGGGCGGATTGGCGCGCGGCGAGCGGCCGAGCAGAACTGAGACTCAACTCACCGATTTGAGACGGCGCAACTGCCGGCTTGGAAGGTCGCGCCCCAGCAGCTTTTCGATGATGAGCGATGCGGTTGCCAGTTTTGGCAGGTCCACGCCGCATGCGATTCCCATGCGATTGAACATATAGGCGACGTCTTCGGTCGACACGTTTCCCGCCGCGCCCGGCGCGTACGGACAGCCCCCGAGTCCGCCGGCCGATGCATCGAATGTCGTGATGCCAAGCTCCAGTCCCGCCAGGACATTCGCCAGGGCCGTACCGTAAGTGTCGTGAAAATGCAGGGCGACCTGCATGGGCGGAACTCGACCGAGCACGAAGCCGACCGTGCTGAACACGTCGCTCGGGGCGGCGGCTCCAATCGTGTCGCTGATAGAGACTTCGTCGCAGCCCATCGCGAGCAGTGCTTCGCTGACTTCGAGCACGCGCTCCTTGCGAACCTCGCCCTCGTAGGGGCATACAAACGAAGTCGAGACGTATCCTCGAACGGTCATGCCTGCCTTGAGAGCGGCGGCTGCAACTTCGGAGAATGTGGTCAGCGACTCGGCGATCGTCATGCCGATGTTTTTCTGCACGAACGTCTCCGACGCGCCGGTGAACACCGCAACGCGTCGAATGCCGCATTCAATCGCCCGCTCGAGGCCCTTCATGTTGGGGACCAAAGCTGAATAGGTCACGCCCGGCGCGGCCGGCAGTTGTTTAACGAGATCGGCCGCGTCGGCCAGTTGCGGAATCCGCTTCGGGTTCACGAACGACGTCGCTTCGATATCGCGGAGGCCGGCGTCGACCAGCGCGCGGATGAAGGCGAGCTTTTCGGCTGTCGGGATCGGCGTGGCTTCATTTTGCAGACCGTCGCGCGGGCCGACTTCGACGATGCGGACCTGGTCAGGAAGCTTCGGCATCGGAGATCGGCTCCAGGACTGCCAGGACGGCGTGCATTTCGACCATTTGGCCGGGTAGGCAGGACACACTGGCGACGCGGCCGGCGCGCGGGGCGGCGAGGGTCATTTCCATTTTCATGGAGACCATGACGATGAGCGGCTCGTTGGCGGCCACAACTGCGCCGGGGGCGACGTTGACCTTGAGGATCGTGCCGGGCATCGGGGCTTTGATGTCGCCGGAGACGGTGAGCTTTCCGGCGTGGGCGGCTGCGCGACGACGGCCGGCGGCTGCGTGGAAGCGATGGGCTCGTCCTTCGATCCAGATGTCGATCGCTTTGCCTTCGCGGGCGAAAAAGAACGGGATGATTCTTCCGTCGATTGCAATTTGGCCTTCGCCTTCAGCGAGCGCGGCAATTTGAATTTCCAGCGAGCGACCATCGATCTCGGCCTCGAAGTGGTCGATTCCGCCGGATGCGGGGCGTAATTGCAATTCGACGGGCTTATCGGTGTCGGTTCGCTGAAGAGTGATTTTTGCCATCAGCCCACCCTCCAGCTGGTTGTTGTGGACCACGGTCCAGCGCGATCGATCGCGGCGGCGGCGCCGTTGGTCGCTGCGCCGGTGTTGGCTGCGTGACGCGAGACCCACGCGGCCGCGATCAATGCGAGATCGGGCGATTCGGCGGGCTTTTCGTTGAGATCGGGATGATCGTTTAGGAAGTGGGTGTGGAGGTCGCCGCGGGCGAATGCGGGGTGGGCGATGACGCGCTGGAGGAACTCGATGTTGGTCGTGACGCCGAGGACCACGAAGCGGCGCAGGGCCCAGAGAGTGCCGTCGATGGCTTCGCGGCGGTCGCGGCCCCAGACGATGAGCTTGGCGAGCATGGGGTCGTAATGAACCGAGACCGTTGAGCCCTCGATCACGCCTGTGTCGACGCGGATGTTGGGGCCGACGGGCGGGCGATAGCGGCGAAGGGTTCCGATCGACGGGAAGAAACTGTTGGCCGGGTCTTCGGCGCAGATGCGGCATTCGATGGCGTGGCCGATCGGACGGAGGGTCTCTTGGGAGAATGGCATGGGCTGGCCGGCGGCGACGAGGATCTGGGCGCGGACGAGGTCTTGCTGGAGCGTCATTTCGGTGACGGGATGTTCGACCTGCAGGCGGGCGTTGACCTCGAGGAAGTAGAAGTTGCCTTTGTCGTCGACGAGGAACTCGACGGTGCCGGCGCTGGTGTAGCCGATGGCCTTGGCTGCTTTGACAGCGGCGTCGCCCATCTTTGCGCGGAGGTCGGGCGTGAGGGCTACCGACGGCGTTTCTTCGATGATTTTCTGGTAACGGCGCTGGATCGAGCACTCACGCTCGAAGAGATGGGCGGCGTGGCCGTGGTCGTCGCCGAATATCTGGAACTCGATGTGTCGTGGGCGGGCGATGTATTTCTCGAGGAAGACGCGACCGTCGCCGAAGGCGGCCTGGGCTTCGCGGGCGGCGGCCTCGAGGGCGGCCTGCAGTTCGTATTCGTCTTTCACCAGCCGCATGCCTTTGCCGCCGCCGCCGGCCGCGGCTTTGACGAGCAGCGGATATCCGACGCGGTTTGCCTCGGCGCGGATTTGATCGATCGGCGTGTCCATCGCCCCGGACCAGCCGGGGACGACCGGGACGCCGGCTTTTTGCATGGTTTGCTTGGCGAGGACTTTGTCGCCCATGGCGCGAATTGCTTCGGGCTTCGGGCCGATGAAGGCGATGCCGGCATCGCGGCATTCCTGGGCGAAGTCTTCGTTTTCAGAGAGGAAGCCGTAGCCGGGATGGATGGCTTGGGCGCCGCAGGCGCGGGCGATTTCGAGGATGCGATCGCCGCGGAGATAGGATTCGGCGGCGGTGACGCCGCCGAGCGGGTAGGCCTCGTCGGCGACGGAGGCGTGCAGGGCGGTGCGATCGGGCTGCGAATAGACCGCGACGGCGCGGATGTTCATCTGCTGAAGCGTCTGCATGACGCGGACGGCGATTTCTCCGCGGTTGGCGATGAGGACTTTCTTGAACATCTCTCCCATCAGCTCTCGGTCCACTTTGGCTTGCGCTTTTCGAGGAACGACTTGAGGCCTTCCTGGCCCTCGTCAGAGACGCGGCGCTCGGCGATTCGCTTGGCGGTGAGGCCGGCCACGTTTGGCCAGGTCGACGCGAGCACGTCGTCGATCAGGCCCTTGGCGGCGGTGACGGCTTGGGGGCCGTTGGATTTAACTTCCTTGATGATTTGCTCGAGCCACGCGTCGGCGGCGGCGCGGTCGGGCGCGACGTGCGAGACTAGGCCGATGCGACAGGCGTCAGCGGCTCCGAAGCGCTCGGCGGTCAAGAAGTAGCGGCGGGCGTGGGTCGCGCCGATCTTATGCAGGGCGTAGGGCGAGATGACGGCGGGGATGATGCCGAGGCGGGCTTCGGTGAAGCCGAAGATGGCAGATTCAAGAGCGACGGCCATGTCGCAGGCGGCGACGACGCCGGTGCCGCCGCCGAGGGCTGCGCCGTGGACGTTGGCGATGACCGGCTTGGGGCAGTCGTGAATGGTGCGGAGCATGCGGGCCAGTGATTGGGCGTCGGCGATGTTCTCTTCGAGGGAGTAGCCGACCATTTTCTTCATCCAATGCACGTCTGCGCCGGCGCAGAATGACTTGCCCTCGCCAGAGAGGACGATCACGCGGGCTTCGTCACGGCGGCCGAGTTCTTCAAAGGCCTGGGTGATTTCCGCGATGAGGACTTCGTTAAAGGCGTTATGCAGGTCGGGGCGGTTAAGCGTCACGCGGGCGACGGACGCGGTGATTGCGACTTGAAGGAATTCTGGCATGGATCTCTCGAACTACATTCGGAATACGGCGTGCCGCCGCGCCGGCAGGGGCGCGTTGAGCGCGGCCGCGATGCCGAGGCCCAGCACCATGCGCGTGTCGGCCGGGTCGATCACGCCGTCGTCCCAGAGCCGGGCCGTGCTGTAGTAGGCGCTGCCTTCGGCTTCATATTTTTCGAGCGTTGGCCGCATGAACTCGCGCTCTTCGTCGGGCGTCATCGGTTTGGACTTTGCCGCCGCGAGTTGGTCTTTCTTGACCGTGAGCAGCACGTTGGCGGCCTGTTCTCCGCCCATGACGCTGATGCGGGCGTTGGGCCACATCCAGAGGAAGCGCGGGCCGTAGGCGCGGCCACACATGCCGTAGTTTCCGGCGCCGTAGGAGCCGCCGATGATGACCGTGAACTTCGGGACCGCTGCATTGGAGACGGCCGAGACCATTTTTGCGCCGTCTTTGGCGATGCCGCCGGCCTCGAACTTCCGGCCGACCATGAAGCCGGTGATGTTTTGGAGAAAGACAATCGGCGTGCCGCGCTGGCTGCAAAGCTCGATGAAGTGCGTGGCCTTGAGGGCGCTTTCGGAGAAGAGCACGCCGTTGTTGGCGACGATTCCGACCGGGTAGCCCCACAGATGGGCGAAGCCGCAGATGACCGTCTCGCCGTAGAGCGCCTTGAACTCGTGGAAGCGGCTGCCATCGACGATGCGGGCGATTATCTCGCGGACGTCGTAGGGCTTGCGGATGTCTTTATTGATGATGCCGTGGATTTCGCGCGAGTCGTAGGTTGGTTCCTCGACGGGGCGGACTTCGAGGTGCGTGCGGCCATGGCGCGGCCGGTTGAGATGGGCGACGATGTTTCGCGTGATGGCGAGGGCGTCTTCGTCGTTGGCGGCGTAGTGGTCGGTGACGCCGCTGGTTCGGCAGTGGACGTCGGCTCCGCCCAGGTCTTCGGCGGTCACGTCTTCACCGGTGGCGGCCTTCACGAGCGGCGGGCCGCCGAGAAAAATCGTGCCCTGCTGGCGGACGATGACGCTTTCGTCGCTCATGGCCGGGACGTAGGCGCCGCCGGCGGTGCAGGAGCCGAGGACGACGGCGATTTGCGGTATGCCGAGGGCCGACATCTGGGCCTGATTGAAGAAGATGCGGCCGAAGTGTTCTTTGTCGGGAAAGACCTCGGCCTGAAGCGGAAGGAACGCCCCGCCGGAATCGACGAGGTAGACGCAGGGCAGACAGTTTTCGCGGGCGATTTCCTGTGCGCGGAGATGCTTGCGGACGGTGACCGGGTAATACGTTCCGCCTTTCACCGTCGCGTCGTTGGCGACAATGATGCATTCGCGGCCTTCGACGCGGCCGATGCCGGTGACGATGCCGGCGCCGGGGGCTTCATCGTTGTACATGCCGTTGGCGGCGAGCTGGCTGAACTCGAGGAACGGGCTGCCTTCATCGAGGAGCTTGTCGATCCGGTCGCGGGCGATGAGCTTGCCGCGCTTGGTGTGTTTCTCGACAGCCGCCGGTCCGCCGCCCTGCTTGACGCGATCGATTCGCTGACGGAGGTCGGCGACGAGACCCTCCATGTGGGTCTTGTTTTCGGCGAAGACGGGGTCAGCCGGTTTGATTTTGGATTCGAGTGGTTCCATTCAAGGGCTCGCGCCAACGGCTTCGAGTATAATTGGTCTTTGTTCGAATGCACACGACCGAGGCCGCATGATCGTCCTGATCGATAACTACGATTCATTCACCTACAACCTCGTTCAGCGGATCGGGGAGTTGTTTCTTGCGGCCGGGCGGGGCGAGCCGCCGATTCGGGTTTATCGCAATGATCAAGTCACCGTCGAACAGATTGCGGCGGATTCGCCGACGCATTTGATTATCTCGCCGGGGCCGTGCACGCCGCGCGAGGCGGGCATCAGCAATGACGCGATTCGGTGCTTTGCCGAGCGGATTCCGGTGCTTGGCGTGTGCTTGGGGCACCAGTGCATCGGACACACGTTCGGGGCGACCGTCGATCGGGCGCCGCGGATCATGCACGGAAAGACCTGTCCCGTGCATCATGACGGGCGGACGATCTTCGCGGGGCTGCCGAATCCGTTTGAGGCGATGCGTTATCACTCGCTCGTAATCCTGCCTGGGACCTTGCCGGCGGAGTTTGAGGTATCGGCGTGGACGGATCAGGATGAGATCATGGCGGTGCGGCACAAGCGGATGCCGCTGGAAGGCGTGCAGTTTCATCCGGAGAGCTTCATGACTCCCGATGGACCGCATTTGCTGGCCAATTTTCTGGGTCTGCCGGTCGGCCGACTCGTTGAATCGGTTCGCGCGTGAGTAGCGCACTCTTGCTCATTGCGCTCATCTTGTTTGCGTTGGCAGGCATCGTGCTTGCGGCGTTTCAGCTTCCCGGGACGTGGGTGATCCTCGCGGCGGCGATTGGATACGACTGGTACTTTGGATTTCAGCGGCTCGGCTGGAAGTGGCTGGTTGCGCTGGCGGCGGTCGCGGTTATCGCGGAAGTGCTCGATTCGCTTTTCGCGGTTGCGATGGCGCGGAAGGCCGGGGCCAGCCGGCGGGCGGCCGTCGGCGCGCTGATCGGGGGCTTCGTGGGGATGTTCGTTTTGTCGCTGCCGATGCCGGTGGTTGGAACCATCGCTGGAGGCCTGCTGGGGTGTTTTGCCGGGGCCTTTCTGGCGGAGCTGACACACCCGGCTCACCCGGCCGGCGCGGAGCTGGACTCGGGTGATCGCATTGCGCTGGGGACGCGCGTCGGGGTGTTTGCCGCGATTGGTCGCATCATGGGATTGCTGGCGAAAATGGCGGCGGCGTTCGTCATCGCCGGGGCGGCCGTGGCACTGGCCATTATGAAGTGACTTAAGGCGACGAAAGCTCTTTGATTCCCTTAGCCAAGTCGTGCCAGAATGGTTGTGGATCGGGTTCGAACTCGAGCGTGTGCGCGGCGCCGGCGTACTCGGTTATGCGCGTCGCCGAACCCACCAGGCCGCGCACGAATTCGCGTGTGCGCGCGTTATCGATAATGCGATCTTGACCGGCGAGCAGGGCGTGAACGCCACCGCGCCATGCGCTGCCGCCGAGCGAGCGTGCGACGCGATCCAGTCGGCGCGAGGCGAGCAGAAAGGCGGCGGTAGCTTCACAGAGTCGCAGCGGGTCGCGTTCGACGAAATCACGTTTCAGAGGATTGTTCGTAAACATACTGGTGTGGTGAATCGGCAGCGGATGTGCGCGGCGCGGATCGGCCAGCAACTCCCAGGCGATGCGCAGTTTCTCGCCGGCCGGCACGTCGATTACGGGAAACAACCCGGGCGCGACGAGCGAGAGCGACGCGACACGCTGCGCCTCGGTAGCTGCCAATGCGCAGGCAAACTTTCCACCCCAACTGACGCCGACGAGATGCACGCGCGCGATCCCGCAACGGGCAGTGATCGCGTTGATCAATTCCGCCCCATCGGAAAGCAGGCGATGATGCGACTCGGCATGCCCGCGCTCACGCTCATTCCGTCCGCTACCGCGGCGATCGGGCATCAAAATGGCCCAGCCGAGTTCCGCGAGCATCGACCCCGAGCCCTCGTACCACCCGCCGTGAGACTCTATACCGTGAAAATAGAGAATGGCGCCGCGCGGCTGCGCGGGAAGCCACCACCGCACGCTGGCCTCGTATCCGTCTGAATGACGGACGTTTTCGATGGAAGGGTCGTCCATGCCCCCGACGTTATAAATGGCGGAGGCGGACGTCAAAAAAAGGATGTTTGGGACGTAGGGCTCAGGCAGGCGCGCCGTCGTCCTGACGCACATACGCGCGGGCTTCCTGCGAAGCCGTTTCATCGAGGATTCCGCGGTACCGGCCACCGCAGGTAGAGCAAATCCAGCGGGCTTCGGACTCGCCCGGCATGGCGCTGCGTATGGGCAGCGGAGCCCCGCACGTTGCGCAGTCTATGCCGCAATGACCCGATGGTGAATTTGACGACTGCTGAGACATCGTGTGCGCTTCCCTCTCCACCGGCCGAAAAACCGGGCGGCCGGAATGTGCAGACACAAATTCAGACTGTGGCGCTGGGCAAACAGTCCTGCACGGAGCTACATCGACAAGGTCCAATCAACGAATTGATGAGCGGCTCTGACAACGACGCGTTGCTGTTTCAATGGTACTCGGCGCGCAGGAGGACGACAATGCGTATTCGATTCCTACTCGTTTTCACGGCGTCAGTTGTAGCTGGATGCAGCCCTTCCACGTCGCGTGTCGCGGCCGATTCTTCGACGAACCAGGCATCTCCAAGCGAGCCAAACTATTTCGTGATCATCCTCTCGCCGGGGCCAGCGTGGGACCATTCAAAATCGCGCGACGCGCAACCCGGAATTATGGAGCACCGTAAATACATGAGCTCGCTTCTTGGAAATGTCATGGTGCAGGGCGGGCCGTTTGAGGACGATCTGGGTGGACTTGCGATTCTGCGGGTGCATTCACTTGCCGAGGCGCGGAGCGTGGCCGAGCGCGACCCAGGGGTGCAGCGCGGACTGATGAAGGTCGAGGTCCATAAATGGCGCGCCCAGTCGCAAAATTCCAAACCGCATTCAAGCCCTACCTGATCAGACCGACTCCGCCGGAGGCGGTGTTCAGTAGTTCCCGGCCGTTATCGCGACGCTCTTCAACAGTGCTAGTGCGGATGGATGACCGAAAATGCCGATGCGATATCAGTATTGGGAGCGTTGTTTGACAGTCATGGAGCGCGTCCTACAATGCCAGCCGGTTGGGTATGGCCATTGCGCGGTCTCGGCCAGCTTTCACGATTGAGACACGCCCGAGCTAGCAATCCGCGGATTCCGTGATTGCATCTTCATTGAAGACATAATCTTATGTTAATTGTCTGTCTGGCTGCCCTAAGCTCTGTTCTGGCTGGCAATCAAGACCCAGCGACCAGCGCGCTCGAAGACACGCAGATTCGGCGCTACGAGCAAAAGATGCAGGCGATGGCCACCACGTCGGCGCCGTCCCTCGAAACGATGAGCGACCCGCTGGTCAGCTTCGATCGGGTCATGGCGACCACGCAGCCAACGACCGTCGAAGTCATCCTGCAGCATATTCCCGATCCGACCCAGGCCGAGCAGGTTTTCTCGGCGCGATTGAAGACTTATAGCGAGACGGTCCAGCGCGACTACAAGGCCATCTTCTTCGGCGAGGCGAGCATGGATTCGCCGCAGCCGGGGGCAATGGCCTATATCGCCGAGATCCGGCGCGAGAAGACCTTTCGCCTAAGTCTGGCCGACGCGATTCGACGGGCGCTCGCAAACAACTACCAGATTCACTTCGAGGGCTATGGTCCGGCCGTCAGCACTGCTCAGATCGTTCAGGCCGAAGCGGCGTTCGACATGGCGTTCTTCCTCAATGCCAACAAGGCGGTTCGTGACCACGATACGGCCGTGAAATACACGTGGGACCAGGGCGACACGACCATCTTCCAGACCGGCGTGCGGAAGCTCATGACCAGCGGAGCGACGGCGACGCTGAGTTACGACTTCAATCGACAGTACGCCGTGCTGCCATCGCAGCAGCGGCCGCTGGTTTACAACCCGTCGTGGACGGAAAACGCGACGGCCGAATTGCGGCAGCCATTTCTGCGAAACTTCGGCATCGACTTTAATCGGGCCCAGATCAATATTCGCAAGAACGAGCTGAAGATCTCGCAGGAGCGATTCCGCCGCACCGTCATCGATACGCTCAACAACACCGAGACGGCCTACTGGAACCTTGTCGCGGCCAGGCGCAATGTCGTCATCACGGCTGAGCTGGTATCGCAGGCCGAGCGGACGCTGGCGCAGGTCAAGGCCCGGCAGGATTACGACGCCTATCAGACGCTGGTCGCGAACAGCGAGGCGAACGTAGCGTCGCGCGAGGCCGAGTTTATCGAGGTGAAGAACACCGTCGGCAACGCCGAGGATGCGCTACTCAATATCCTGAACGATCCCGAGCTGACCTTCCCTTCGGACTTCGAAATCATCCCGACCGATGTGCCGACCGCCATTCCGGTGGTGCGCGATCGCTTCCACGAAGTTGAGACGGCCCTGCTGCATCGCCCTGAGATTCAAGAGGCCAAGGCGTCGGTCGAGCGGGCCCGGATTCAGGTCGGCGTCGCGAAGAACCAGGCACTGCCGAAGCTCGACGCAGTATTCCGCATCGCCCTCAATGGTTTCCAGAACAGCGCCCAGGCCGCCTGGGACCAGATGATGAACGCCGAGTATCAGGACACGTTTGTCGGCATGGAGTTCCTGTGGAACTTCGGTGAACGGGCCGAACGGGCCGGTATTCGAGCCGCGACGCTGGCTCATTCGCAGGCGATTTTCGTGATGAAGAAGTCCATCGACGATGTCATTACCGATTGCCGCACTACTCTCCGAAACCTGGTAACTCGCTACGAGCAGATCGCACCAAACGTCGTCGCGACGGTGGCATCGGAAGACAACCTTCGATCGATTCTGGAACGGGAAGAGCGCAAGAGTCCCGAACAGTTGAATACCGTGCTCACCGCCCAGACGCAGCTTGCTCAAAACCGTCGCGCGCTGCTCCAGTCGCTGGTTAATTACAACCAGGCCATTACCAACCTCGAACGCGCAAAGGGCACGTTGCTCGAATACGACAACGTTGTGCTCAGCGAGATTCCGCGCAGCGGGAACTAACCGCCCGCCAGCCGCTCGCGTTTGACCCGGCGCCCGAGCCCGCCCTATTCTGCCCCTTTTCCAGCGGTTATTCGTTCGGAGCGGGCATGGATCGGCTGCGAATCGTCATCCTTGGGCTTGGGAGCGCCGGCCGCGCCTGGTTGGACGCACTCAAATCTTCCCAGCAGTTTGAAGTCGTGGGACTCGCCGACCAGGATGCTGAAGCGGCAGCGCTGGCTGCGGACGCCGTTGGTTGCCCGTCGTACGACGACTATCGCCTCATTCTTATCGAGCGACGCCCGGATGCGGCCATCTTTGCCTTGCCGCCGTTTGCCGCCGAGCCATACCTGCCCATCGCTGCTGAATCCGGCATCGCCTCCCTTGTCGAGACGCCACCCGCGCGGACGTTTGAAGACGCCCTGCGGCTTGTGAGCTGGTTCTTCGATGCGGATCTGCCGCTGGTCGTCGCGTCGCGCTGGAGATTTGATTCGGCCGTGGCGGAGTTCGTGCGGTCTGCCGCGCAGGCTGGACGGCATCGGCTCGCGCAGGCAACCGTGCTCGCGCCGCTGGTTGGCGAGCCGGCATGGCGGGGGGAAGCCGTGCGATCGGGCGGGGGGGTCCTGCTCGACGCGGCATACGAAGCTATCGACCTGCTGATCAGTTTGTGGGGGCTGCCGGGAGACGTGACGTCGCACGTCGGGCGGCTTGGGCCGCTCATTGGCAGTCGTTTCGACACCGAGGACACCGCGTCGATTTTCTGCCGCTACGACCAGGGGGCGGCATTTTCGGTTTCGGCGGCCTGGCACGCCGGCCGGTCATCGTTCGAACTTTCGTCGCTTGCGGCAGATGGTGGATGGCGGCTTACACCGACTGTCCTTCAGCACGAGTCTGTCTCCGGTGAATCGACCACGCTGCGGCGCCGCGCGGCGTCGGAGTTCGCATCTGCAATTCTTGAAAGTTTTGAAAACACGATCCGCGAGCAGCCGCAGGCGTATCCTGGCAGGGCGGCCGATCAGCTTGCGACGGCGGCCGTGCTTGAGGCGGCCTACCATTCGAGCCGTACGCACGCGCCGGAATCGCCGGCGCGGCCGTTTGAGTTGGCGGGGTTGCCCATCCCGCGAGCGACGCCGGCTGGAGGAGTTGAGGGCGAATGGACGCCGTGACGCCGAATGGATCACCGACTTATGTGCTGGCGAGCCGCGCTGCGCGGCCGGCACCGACCATTGTGAATGTTCGCGGCGAAGCCATCGGTGCTGGCGCGTGCGTGTTGATTGCCGGGCCGTGTGCGGTGGAGTCGCGCGATCAGCTCTTTCGGACGGCGCAACTGGTGTCGCGTTGTGGCGGGCGATTTCTTCGTGGCGGGGCGTTCAAGCCGCGCAGCTCGCCGTATTCGTTTCAGGGATTGAAGGAGGAAGGGCTGAAACTGCTCGATGCGGTGCGACGCGAATTTGATCTGCGGATCGTGACCGAGGTTCGCGACGTTGAGACCCTCCCCGCCGTAGCCGAAGTTGCGGACGTGTTGCAGGTCGGCGCCCGCAACATGCAGAACTATCCGCTGCTGGAGGCCATCGGCGACATGCGCCGGCCGGTGCTGCTGAAGCGCGGGGCCGGGGCGACGATCACCGAATTGCTGATGTCAGCCGAGTACATGCTTGCTCGCGGGAATGAGCAAATTATCCTGTGCGAGCGCGGCATTCGGACATTTGAGACGCTGACCCGCCATACCTTTGACGTTTCGGCCATCCCGATGATCCGCCATCTGTCGCACCTGCCGATTGCCGCCGACCCGTCGCACGGCGTTGGCATCGATTGGGCTGTGCCGCCACTGGCAAAGGCCGCCGTTGCCGCCGGGGCCGACGCGGTGATGGTTGAGGTGCACCCCGATCCGGCCAATGCCCTGTCGGACGGGCAGCAGGCGCTCGACTTTGAGGCGTTTGAGCGACTTGCCCGCGAGCTTCGACAGCTTCAGACTCGCTCCGCCGAATAACCTGCAATCCACTGCGGATTGACGCCTTCGAACGCCGATCGTACAATTCACAGACACTGGGTGATTCGCATGCGGCAACTCCATTCAAATTTCGCTTCGCTGACGATGCTTCCGCCGACGGCGGGGGTCGATCCGCGGCGCGACGCCGCCAGCCGACGCTACGGCAGCCCGACGCGTCCGGCCTTCTTCTCCGAAATCTTCAATAACTGACGGTTCGTCCCGTTTTTCCGCGTCGAAGCTCCGCGCCCGAGGTGCGTCTTCGGCCGTCGTGATATCGGACGATTGTCAGTCATGAGCCATACGGAGATTCAGCCATGCATTCCACTTTGACTTCACACAATGCCACAGCTCACGCCAGCATCGAACCACAGCGGGCTGTCAGCGAACTGGAAAAACACATTCTGGTCGACGGATTCAAGATCGTCGTCGATCTTGAGCGCAGCCACGGCTCGCGCATGGTCGATGCGGCCACCGGCCGCGAGATGATCGACCTCTACAGCTTCTTTGCGTCGATGCCGGTTGGGTTCAACCATCCTTACTTCGAGCAGGCCGAGGTGCGGGCCGATCTGGCTGTCGCGGCCCAAACGAAGGTCGCCAACTCGGATGTCTATTCGGTCCAGTATGCGACGTTTGTGGACACGTTTGCTCGCGTAGTCGGATTACGACCGATGGAGCGTTACTTCTTCATTGAAGGTGGCGCTTTGGCCGTTGAGAACGCGCTGAAGGCCGCGATGGACTGGAAGGTTCGTAAGAACATAGCGGCCGGTCGCGGCGAGCGCGGCACTGAGATCCTGCACTTCGAAAAGGCGTTCCACGGCCGTACCGGCTATACGCTGAGTCTTACCAACACCGATCCGGTCAAGATCATGTACTTCGCGAAGTTCAATTGGCCGCGCGTCATGGCGCCGGCCGTCGATTTCTCGTTGCCCGAGCCGAAGCGGGCGGCCGCCGCGGCCGAGTCGGAGAGGGTTGCCGAGCAGCAGATTCGCGAAGTTCTCAAGGCCAAGGGGCACGACATCGCCGCGATCATCATCGAGCCGATTCAGGGCGAGGGCGGTGATCGGCATTTCCGGGCTGAGTGGTTTAAAACGCTTCGCCGGCTGTGCGACGAGCACGACGTACTGCTGATTTTCGACGAGGTACAGGCGGGCATGGGCATCACCGGGAAGATGTGGTGCTGCGAGCACTTCGGCGTCCTGCCCGATCTGATGTGTTTCGGCAAGAAGGCGCAGGTCTGCGGCGTGATGGCGGGGCCGCGGCTGGATGAAGTGAAGGACAATTGCTTCCGCATGCCGAGCCGAATCAACTCGACCTGGGGCGGCAACCTGTGCGACATGGTGCGCTCGACGCATTACATGCGGATCATCGAGCAAGAGAATCTGGTCGAAAATGCTCGCGTGATGGGCGATCGACTGCTGACCGGCCTGCATCGCATCGCGGCCGAGACCGGGGCGTTCGGCGAAGTCCGCGGTCGCGGGCTGATGATGGCGTTTACACTGCCCAGCAAGGAAATCCGCGATCAGGTTTGGCGGCGGCTGTACGAGTCGGGGCTGCTGGTGCTTCGATCGGGCGAGAACTCGCTGCGACTGCGGCCGGTGCTGGATATCACGGCCGAGGTTGTCGATGAGGCGCTGGACCTGCTCGGCAAGGCCATCAAGCAGCGCTGAGCCGAATCCGTTATCTTCAATTTGCCTGTTTGAGACGAACTCATTCGTTTGAGAGAGACTGTCATGCAATCCGTGCTTCGCAAACTTGGGTTGGACGAGATCAATGCCGGCGGATTTTGCGGCGAGTGGCTGGGCGGCGGCGAGCTGCTGACCAGTGATTCGCCGATCGACGGCAAGCCGATCGCGCGCGTCAAGCAATGCACGCCGGCTGATTACGAGCGAATTATCAGCCGCGCGCACGACGCCTTTCTCAAGTGGCGCACTGTGCCCGCGCCGGTGCGGGCCGAAACGGTGCGTCTACTTGGCAATGCCTTGCGGGATGCGAAGAAAGATCTCGGCGAGCTGGTCACCATCGAGAACGGGAAGATTCGGGCCGAGGGCGAAGGCGAAGTACAGGAGATGATCGACATCTGCGACTTCGCCGTGGGGCTGTCGCGGCAGCTTTATGGTCTGACGCTCGCGTCCGAGCGGCCGAAACATCGGATGATGGAGCAGTGGCATCCGCTGGGCGTCGTTGGCGTGATTTCGGCGTTCAATTTTCCGGTTGCGGTGTGGGCGTGGAACTCGGCTCTCGCTGCCGTGTGCGGCGACCCGACGGTGTGGAAGCCCTCGAGTCTGACGCCTTTGACCGCCGTCGCCTGCACGAAGATTGCCGAGCGCGTCTGCAAGGAGACCAGCGTCGATCCGGCCATATTCAGTCTGGTCATCGGGCCGGGTTCGTCGGTGGGCGAGAAACTCATCAACGATCGTCGCGTTCCGCTGATCTCGGCCACCGGTTCCTGCAAGATGGGCTATCGCGTCGGTGAGGCCGTTTCGAAGCGACTCGGACGAAGTCTGCTGGAGCTTGGCGGGAACAACGCCATCATCGTGACGCCCAGCGCCGACCTGAATCTTGCCCTGCGCGGCATCGTATTTGGTTCGGTTGGTACGGCCGGACAGCGTTGCACTTCCACACGTCGATTGATCGTCCATGAGTCGATCGAGAAGACGCTCACGGAGAAGCTGGTCGCTGCGTATAAGCAGGTCCGCATCGGCAATCCGCTCGAATCTGGAACGCTGATGGGACCGCTGATCGATGACGGCGCGGTTGAAGACATGATGAAAGCCGTGACGCGCGTGCGCGAGGAAGGCGGCGAAGTGCTGTACGGCGGCGAGCGGCTATCCGGCGACAAGTATCCGGGCGGCCGATACGTCACGCCGTGCATCGCCCGCGCGAAGAACGATTTCAAGATCGTGCAGGAGGAGACCTTCGCTCCGATTCTGTACGTGATGACCTATCGCACGCTCGACGAAGCGATGGCGATGCACAACGGCGTTCCGCAGGGGCTTAGCTCGGCCATCTTTACCAACGACGTCCGCGAGGCCGAACTGTTCGTCTCGCCGGCCGGCAGCGATTGCGGCATCGCCAACTGCAATATCGGAACCAGTGGGGCCGAGATCGGCGGGGCATTCGGCGGCGAAAAGGAGACGGGCGGCGGCCGCGAGAGCGGCAGCGACTCGTGGAAGGTCTATATGCGTCGCCAGACGAATACGGTCAATTATTCGCCCGATCTGCCGCTGGCCCAGGGAATCCGCTTCGGCGACTGATCGCCCCTTCATTTGCCACTTTGATCGGCTCGATTATCCGTTCCCCGGCGTGGGTGCGATAAGCGTTGCCGCGCGCTTACGTCCGCACACCATTTCGCCAAGAGCTTGCCATCGCCAGTCTTATCCCGCCTGCCGCGAACACCGATGAAACGAGGGTTTCACGGCCAATCTCGGCTCAACTAGATCGTGGGGAGCGCATGCAGGGTATCGAACAGGATAAGTGTGTGCTCGTCGCCGAAGATGACCGGGCCACGCTAATGCTGCTGGAGCGGCACCTTCAATCATCAGGCTATCGCGTGCTGACGGCGTCGAATGGCGCCGAGGCGATGCGCGTGCTGTTGGCACACGGGCCGCAAATCGTGGTGACCGATTGGATGATGCCCGAGATGGACGGCCTCGAACTCTGCCGCGCGATCCGCGAGCACGAAGGGGCGGGGTTCGTCTATACGATTATTCTCACGGCGCTCAGCGACGAAGATCGTCTCGTTGAGGCATTCGATGCCGGGGCCGACGATTTCCTCGTCAAGCCGTTTAATCGCAAAGAGCTGCTTGCGCGCATCCGCGCCGGCGATCGCATTGTTCGGCTGGAGCACGACTTGGCCGCCCGCACGCGCGAGATGCATCTACAGAACGCCCAGCTCGCCATCGTCAATGATAAGCTCAACACCATGGCCATTACCGACGAGCTGACCGGCCTGTTCAACCGCCGCGCCGCCATGGACCGGCTTCGCGATCATTGGGCCGGGTCGAGCCGGCACGGCCAGCCGCTCACGTGCATTTCGCTCGATATCGACCACTTCAAGGCGATCAACGACGCGCACGGACACGACTTCGGCGACGTCGTTCTGCGTGAAGTCGCGAATGTGCTGCTCAACACGGTTCGCGTTGGTGAAAGCTGCTGCCGCGTGGGCGGCGAAGAGTTTCTGGTGATCTGTCCGAGCACCACCGCGGAAATGGGCGGCCGCGCGGCAGAGCGGCTGCGGGCCGCGGTTGAGCGGCGCGAAATCAGGCACCACAACACGGTTCTCGGCGTGACCATGAGTCTGGGCGTCGCCGAGCGCGTCGTGGGAATGGAAGCGATGGACGACATGCTCAAGGCGGCGGACGAGGCGCTCTACACAGCGAAACGATCAGGCCGGAACAGGGTGCAATTGGTGGGCGCGCCGGCGCCGGAGAGCATACTGATGGCACACGCGCAGGCCGGCAAATCGGATCTCGCCGATGCAACGCGCATCAGTGTCGTGCACGACGACGCCGTGCGCGACTCGGTCGTGCTCACGTTAAAGAAGCTGGCCGAATATCGCGACAACGACACCGGCGAGCATGTCGACCATGTGACGCACTATTGCATGCTACTGGCCGACACGCTGCGCTCGACCCCTGATTTCAGCCGTACGATCGACGCCGCCTTCATTCGCGAGCTTGGCCATGCCGCGCCACTGCACGATCTCGGCAAGATCGGTATTCCTGACAGTATTCTGCTCAAACCCGGCCGCCTCACGCCGGAAGAAATGGCCGTGATGCGACGGCACTGCCAGATCGGCGCCGACTGCATCCGTTCGGTCATGTCGCGAACACCCGGAGCCGGATTCCTCAGCATGGCGTTGGAAATCGCCGCCGCCCATCATGAGTGGTTCGACGGGAGCGGATATCCGGCCGGTCTTTCGGGGGACGAGATTCCGCTGGCGGCACGGATCGCCGCACTGGCCGACGTCTATGACGCGCTGCGAATGAAACGCCCATACAAGAGCGCCATGACGCATGAGCAGGCGCGTGACATCATCGCGCAGGGCTCCGGCAAGCAATTCGATCCGCGCATGGTCAAGGCGTTCCTTGAGCGCGAGGCCGAGTTTTCGAGCTTGATGTCCAGGAACACGATCAAGCCGGCCGCGCCGGTGAAGCCCCCGTTGGCGCTGACCGCCCGGGTGGAAACGATACAAATCGGGCGGGTGCGACTTCACTAACGATCTGGATTCGTCGCCGCGTCAGCGCCGGCCGTACATTTGCTCGTAGTAGCGCTGATATTCCCCCGATACGATCTGCTCCAGCCACGACTGATGGTCGCGGTACCAATCGACCGTCATCCGCAGACCGGTTTCGAACGTCACCGACGGTTTCCATCCGAACTCGGTCATCATTTTGGTCGCGTCAATCGCGTAGCGGCGATCGTGGCCGGGCCGATCCTTGACGTAGGTGATCAAACTCTCGGGCTTGCCCATCAGCCCCAGGACGGCCCGCACCACTTCCAGGTTGGTCTTCTCGTTGTTTCCACCTACGTTATAGACTTCGCCCGGCCGGCCGCGCGTCAGCACTGTCCAGAGGGCGGCGCAGTGATCGTGGACGTGCAGCCAGTCGCGGACGTTGAGTCCGTCGCCGTAGACCGGCAGCGGCTTGGACTGCCGTGCGTTGTTTATCATCAGGGGCAGCAGTTTCTCGGGGAACTGATAGGGCCCGTAGTTGTTCGAGCAGCGCGTGATCAGCGTCGGGAATTGGTACGTGTGCCACCAGGCAGAGACGAGATGGTCGGCGGCCGCCTTCGATGCGCTGTAGGGCGAATGCGGATCAAGCGGTGTCGTCTCGGTGAACATGCCAGTGGGGCCGAGCGACCCGTAGACCTCGTCGGTGCCGACCTGGAGAAAGCGCTGCGCCCTGGCTTCGCGCGCCGCGCGGAGCAGGTTCAGCGTGCCGCTTACATTGGTCTCGACGAAGACGCCTGGGCCGGTGATCGAGCGATCGACATGGCTTTCGGCGGCCAGATGGATGACGGCGTCGATTTCATGTTCCGCCATGATCCGATTCATGGCGTCTGCGTCGCGAATGTCGACGTGGACGAATTTGTAATTCGGGTTTTTCTGTGCGTCGGCGAGATTCGCGAGGTTGCCGGCGTATGTGAGTGCATCCAAATTGACAATGTGCGTGCCTGGAGCGTGTTCCAGGATGTAATGAACGAGGTTAGAGCCGATGAAGCCCGCACCGCCGGTGATGAGCAGGTGGCGCGGCGTATACGTCGCGCTGCTCACGCCTCGCCTCCCTGGGCGACCAGCGATTGCACATGATGCAGCGACTCGAACGTCCCGGCGTCGCTCCACCAGCCCTTGAAGAAACCGTACGACAGGTCGCCGGATTTGATGTAGGCGTTGTTGACGTCGGTGATTTCGAGCTCGCCGCGCTTGGAGGGCTTGAGCTGCCGGATCACGTCAAATACCCGGCCATCGTAGAAGTAAATCCCCGTGACGGCGTACTTGCTCTTCGGCTTCGACGGCTTCTCTTCGATCGATACGACGCGATCGCCGACCAGTTCGGCGACGCCGAATCGTTGCGGATCGGGGACTTCCTTGAGCAGCACGCGGGCGCCTTTTTTCTGCGCTGTAAAGCGCTCGGCGTCGGCCGCGAGAGAATCCTGAAATATGTTGTCGCCCAAGATGACCGCCAACTGATCGCCGCCGGCGAAGTTTTCAGCCAGTGAAAGCGCCTGCGCGATCCCGCCCGCCTCGTCCTGTACTTTGTAAGTCAGCCGAATCCCGAATTCCTTGCCCGAACCGAGCAGACTGACGACGTCGCCCATGTGTTCGACGCCCGTGACGATCAGGATCTCGGTGAGACCCGCGCCGCTCAGCTTCTCGAGCGGGTAGTAGATCATCGGCTTGCGGCCGATCGGCAGCAGGTGCTTGTTCGTGACCTTGGTCAGCGGAAGCAGCCGGGAACCGGTGCCGCCGGCCAGAATGACGCCCTTCATCGCTCGCTCCCATTTCGCAAATACGTGCGAGAGCGAAGATTATCGCTCAGCGCTCGCTGCTTTTCAATTCGCACGATGGCGATATCATCGCACCGCCCGAACGACAAAGTCCCCGGTTTGACGCGGCGAACAATGGCAAATTCAAAGTCTTTGGCGATCTTTGGCGGAAGCGGCAGTCCGCGCCTGGCACAGGCCATCGGCCGGCGACTCAAGCTCAAGCTCGGGCGCTGCGAGACACTCAGCTTCTCCGACGGCAACACCTTTGTCCGTGTTCTCGACAATGTTCGCGGCAAGGACGTCTTTCTCGTCCAGACACTCAGCCGTCCGGTGAACGACCGCTTCATGGAGTTGCTGTTTTATGTTGACGCGTTTCGGCGCGCTTCTGCGGGCAGTATTACGGCCGTCATCCCATTTTTTTCGTACGGCAAGGGCGACAAGAAAGATGAGCCGCGCGTCTCGATTCGCGCGCGCGTCTGTGCCGACTGTCTGGAAATCGCCGGCGTTGATCGCATCGTCACCATGGACCTGCACGCCCCGCAGATTCAGGGCTTCTTTCGCGTGCCGGTCGACCATCTTTATGGGCTGAGCTTGATTGTGGAGCACTTTCGCCGCCGCGCCGGCCGCGGAGACTGGGTCGTCGTTGCGCCCGACGTGGGCTTCGGCGAAATGGCCCGCCACTATGCCCGCGCGTTGGGCGCGCGAGCCGTCATTGCCGAGAAGGTCCGAGCCGGTCACGACGAGAAGGCGCGCGTCGAGCGGATCATCGGTCGCGTCAGCGGTTGTAACGCCCTCATCGTCGACGACTTTGTGACCACCGGTGGGACGCTCATTGCCACGGCCGAACGTCTCAAGGCCGAGGGGGCCAAGCTGGTTGTGGCTGGTGTCACGCATGCTGTTCTCGGGGCTGATGCGGCGCGGCGAATTGATGCCTCACCGATTGAGGAATTGGTGGTAACCGATACGCTGGAACATCCCACCCGTGATCTGGGGAAGAAAATCAGCGTCGTGACCGCGGCGCCGCTCTTCGCCGAGGCGATTCACAGCATCCATCAGCGGACCAGCGTCAGCCGACTGTTTCGATTTTGATTGAACGCGAGGGGTTAGTTGGTGCCGGTCCGCATGTTGCCGCGGTTTTCGGGGCCCTTGGCCAGCACGATGACGTCGGTGCTGCCGCGATACTCCTGCCCGTCTTTCGCGACGACCAGCACTGACAGCCGATGCTTGCCCGGCTGATCCAGTATTTTCACGCCGCGCGGTTCGTCGCAAATCCAGATGCCGTTGTCCATCCAGAGGAACTCGGCGTCTTTCACAAGTGTGCCGGGGAGATCCACGCTGAACGACGTGTAGAGCGGCGCCGTGCCGGTCGACGGTGTGACGAGCTTGATGGGCACGCTCCGGGCCAGCTTGGTCTGACCGCGGGTCGAGCGTTGGACCGTGGTCTGCGGCTGGGGAGTTGGCGGCGTTGTTGTCTTGGTGCGCGGGGCGGGCGATGGCGACGGCGGCTGCGCGTTCGAGGCCGTTCGCTGCGGCGCCGGCGGCGGGGTGGTCGACGGTTGCCGTCGGGGCGTGGTCGGTGTCGGGCGAATCGGCTCGCCCGCCAGTGCTTCGCCTGAGTAGTTCGACGTGTTGGCCTGGCGCGTTTTTGCGCTGTCGGCGACCGGTCGCGCCGGTGCCGGCGGCAGGTCGATGATGACCGGCGCGGCACTTCGCGGCGGGGGCGATGGTTTCGTGTTAATGATCGGCGCAGGTACCGGTTTGTTCATTGCCACCTGCTGCACTGGCTGCGGGGCCGGCTTCTGCGCCACGACCACCGGCTTGGGCTGCGGTGGCGGGGGAGGTGCGGCGCGCTTCGGCTCAGCAATCTTTACAGCGCCAGCGCCGGATGCCGGTGTTTTCGTGTTGGTGAGCGGGGTTTGCTTTACCTGCATCGGTCCGGTCGATGCCAGCTGTGTCTGGCCGACCGTCGATCCGGTGGGCAATGACGGACCCTGCGGCGTTCGCGGCGCCATGGAAGCCAGCAATCCCGGCGGCGGCTCATATTCCTTCATGCGCACCTGCGCCAGCGTGGCCGCGGCCCGCTCGGGCTTGAGCGGCTCGATACCGAGCTGCTCGGCGAAGAAGGCCGCCGCGCATTGCGGGATGCGGCGATGGCCCATGTTGTCGATGGTCTTGCCGCTCGCCTTGAAGCCGCGGGCCTTGTACCACGCAACGGCCTGCTCCGACTCGGCCTTGCAGGCGGGGAAATCGCCGTCGCCGATGAAGGCAATCATGGGAACCGATCGATAGAGCGGTACGTTGCTTTCCAGCAGCAGGTCGGGAGAGAAGTTGGACAATCGCGTGGCGATGCAGGTGAAGCGCGACGGATAGCGGTTCGCGAAGTAGTGCGCCATGTAGCCGCCGCACGACCAACTGGTCGAGAGCACTGCCTTCGGATCGGCGCGCGTCGTCGCAAAGACCTGATCCATGATGGCCATCACGTTTTCGCGATCCGACAAGACATAGGAGTGTTCGTGCCGCAGGGGGTATTCCATGAATGAGTCGCAGGATTGCAGCCACGGGGCGCAAACGATGTAGCCGTAGTTGTCGGCTTCCTGCTCCCATTCGTGGGCCTGGCGATCCCATGTGTCGTAGGGTTTCATGCCGTGGAAGGTCATAACCAGCGGCCAGCCCTTTTCCGGGTGGGTCGGGTGGCGACCATTGTTCTTGACGTATGCCTCGGGGAGATAGAGGTAATACTGGGCCTTGGTTCGCGGCTCAGTGATAATGGCCTGTTTGCCCATACCGGGCGGCTGGGGAACGGGGCAGCCCGTCACAAACGTCAGGATGCCCATCAAACCGAACAGTCGTATCGCGATGCGTGGAGTCATCAACTTCCCTGGGTGCTTTACCCTCGCCGAATGAAGGCGCGCAGGCCGCAGCGGCCGGTGGCGTCAGTCAGATGGCGACATGTCAGTTACTTGGTCGAATCCGGGCCCCGCAACGCGCCCTTCAGTCGCGCTGTTATTGGTCTCAGCGTGGCTGGCTCGGTCCGAATCGACGACAGATACAACCCATGGCACGGATGCACCCGTCAGGTTTGTATCGTCGACGGCTGCATAAGTGCCCGAATGCTAAGAGACGAATTGTATTCCAGTTTGGCCAGTCGATCAAAGAGTTGGCGACGGATATCGGGCCTTTTTGAGGCAAATTGTTTCGAAATATGATGTTAGATTAGAGGGCGAGCAGAGTTTATGCCGCGGACCGCCCGATAACCCGAGTGTGTTATTCTTCCGCGCCGCGCCACCGTCGCGCAGTTTTTACCTGACTTCGCTGCCGCTTTGAGGCCAGCCGCCGCTGGCGTGAGCCCGCGGTCGCGCGGGTAGCCCGGCGCATTTTTGGGGGACGCAGCCCACCTCTGAGGAGCTCGACAAACCGTTCGATCGATTCGCGACGGTTCATGGCCTGGGTGCGATGAACGTCGCAGACGATCCGCAGGGTCCCGTCGGCATCCACCCTTCCGCCCAGTGCCGTGAGCAGCCGGTGCTTCTGCTCATCCGAAAGCCCGCGGGATTCGTAAACATTGAATCGCAGCGTGACGCGCGTGTTGACCTTGTTTACGTTTTGCCCGCCCGGGCCGGAGCTGCGATCAAAAGCGAATTGGAGATCGTCGCCCGGAAGGGAGACCCGTTCACTGATTCGAATTTCACGCATGGTCGGGTCCCACCCGCGTTTCAGTTCTGGACCGCGAAGTCCTTGAGTTCCAGGCGTTTGAACAGGATTTCGGGGACCGGGCCCAGCGCGTGGCCGGCTGGGAGCTCATCTGCGGCCTGATTCCATGTCCAGGCGTCCGGTTCGACGCCCAGCGACGCTCTGATCTTATCGCCGGCGAATGGGAGGAATGGCGTCAGCAGTACGCCCAGCGTGCGCGTGCACTGGATGCAGGTATAGATGGTCGTCGCGCAC
This sequence comes from Planctomycetota bacterium, assembly GCA_015654675.1. Classification (GTDB taxonomy): domain Bacteria; phylum Planctomycetota; class Phycisphaerae; order UBA1845; family UTPLA1; genus SpSt-539. Next base: position 178,163 of record JAATGM010000032.1, read on the forward strand.
TGCTCGGCGTCCGTCTTGCGGCTCTTCCACGGCGCGGCCGCGTCGATGAAGCGGTTGCAGGCCCGGAAGCCGTCCATGATCCGTCCGAGGGCAGACTTGAACCTAAACGCTTCCAAGTCGTCCGCGACTGACTGAACCAGGCCGCGAACTTCGGCGATCACCGCCCGATCGGCGTCGGCCGTCTTCGTCGGCTGCGGAACTTTGCGGCCGTAATCGTCGGTCACGATTTTCTGCCAGCGATTGACGAAGTTGCCCAGCGTCGCGATCAGCTCGCTGTTATTCCGCTCGACGAACGCGTCAAAGTCCCACGCCGTCCGCTGTCCCTCGGGCGCGATGGCCGTCAGGTAATACCGCAGCGGATCAGGGTCGAACAATTTGAGATATTCCTCAATCCAGATGGCCGTTCCGCGGCTCTTGCTGATCTTCTCTTCTTCCTTGCCGGGAAACTGAATATTCAAGAACGAGTTCGCCACCACGTTCCACGGCAGTTGGTATTCGCCCTTTTCGCCCTGGATCGACGCACTGTCGTGCGTGGCCAGCAACATGGCCGGCCAGGTCAGCGCGTGAAAAATCGTATTGTCCTCGCCGATGAAGTGGATGATCTTGCAATCCGGGTCGCACCACCACGCCCGATACTGCTCGGCCGGCTCGCCGCGCTGCGCGCAGAGCGCCGCGGTGAAACTCACGTAGCCGATCGGCGCATCAAACCAGACATACAGCGTCTTGCCCTTCGCATCCGGGTCGTCGAGCGGCACCGGCACGCCCCAGGTCAGGTCGCGCGTCATCGATCGCTCGGGCAGGCCACCCGCGATCTGAGCCAGCGCGAAATTGAGCACGCTCGGCCGCCAGTCGCGTTTCGTCCGCAGCCAAGATTCCAGTTTCGGTGCGAGCTGATCGAGCCGCAGATACCAGTGCACCGTCTCGCGCGGCTCGGGCTTCGTGCCGGTCAGCACGCTCTTCGGCTCCTTCAGCAGCAGCGGATCGATGTTTCGGCCGCACGACTCGCACTGGTCGCCGTACGCATTGGGTTTTCCACAATCGGGATAGTGGCAGATGCCGGTGACGAATCGGTCCGGCAGGAACATGTTCGCCTGGACGTCATAGAGCTGCCGCGTCGATTTTTTCGTGAAGAAGCCCTTGGCGTGAATCTTGAGAAAGAAGTCCTGGCTGAGCTTCTCGTGCAGCTTCGCGTATTCGGGCTGGTGCGTCCCGCCGTAAATATCGAAGAGAATGCCCAGCCCCTCGAAGGCACGCCGCTGCGAGGCGTTGTAATGCGCGGTCAGTTCCTCAACCGGCCTGCCCTCTTCCTTCGCGCTCTTGAGCGCCGCCACGCCGTTGTCGTCGCTGCCGCAGATAAACCGCACGTCGTCGCCGCGCGACCGCAGGTAGCGCACGTAGATGTCGGCCGGCAGGTAGGCCCCGGCGATGTGCCCGATGTGCAGCCGCCCGTTCGAGTAGGGCAGCGCTCCTGTCACCAAAAACCGACGACAACTCATGAAAACTCGCACTCCGCAACGAAAAACAAGCGAAGCGGCATCCTAGCATCGCACCGCTAATTTGACAGCCCGTTCAGTGCGGTTCTAAGCTGTGATAGACGGTTGGGGGCCGCCGACTTGCGAATTCCATGATGTCCACTGGTTCACATCCCGCCTGGCTCGACGCGTCACTCGAGTTGCTGCGCGGAAGCCAGAACGCAGACGGCGGGTGGGCCTACTTCGCGGGCGGTGAAAGCGCCATCGAACCGACTGCTACCGCCATCGCGGCCCTGCACGCAATGGACGTCGATCGCGACGCCCGCCGACGGGGTCTCGACTTTCTGGCATCAATGCAAGTCAAGGGCGGTGCTCTCAAGCCCCAGTCTTCGCAGGCTGATGCGACCTCGCTTTCGGCCATGGCCGGATTGGTGCATCTTCGCTGCAGCGGGGGTGCTTCGCTCGCTACGCAGATCGCCGACACGCTGGTCGCATTTCCGGCCCGCACGCTGGCCCGTGACCCGAGCTTTGCCAACGACTCGACTCTTCGCGGCCTGCCCTGGACGGCCAACACCTATAGCTGGGTCGAGCCGACCGCTTACGGCGTCATGCTGTTCGACGCGCTCGGCCGGACCGACGCCGCGCGAACCATTGAATCGCGCACACTGCTGCTCGATCGCGCCGTGCCGACCGGCGGCTGGAACTACGGCAACCCCGCGGTCTTCAACACTACGCTCGAAGCTGACCCGCTTACCACGGCCTTTGTCATCCTCGCCCTGCTCGACGACCCGGCCCGCAAACAGATCACCGACGCCGCCGCGTTCCTCCGCTCGCAGGTCGATCGACTGCCATCGCCGCTCACGCTGGCCTGGGCGGCCGTCGCACTTCGCTCGCTGGGAAACGACACCTCGGTCGATCCGGCTCGCTTTGGACCGCTACTTACCAACGGCATCCTCGCCGCGCGAAGTCCCTGGCATCACGCCGCCGCCGCACTGGCCGTCGCACCGCTCGATCGCAACCCCTTCGTCCGGAGCCACGCGTGAACCGCCGCCAGTTCATCAAGTCGACCGGCGTCGTCGCGGCCGCCACCGCCGCCCGCGGCTGCAGTCCGTTGCCGCTGAGCACGCCCAACCTGCCCGGCCGCGTCTTCATCGGCGCCGCCGACAACTATCGCACCAATCTCGTCTCCGTCATCGACGCCGGTCTGCGCGAATTTCCCAGCTTCAACGTGGCCGGCAAGAGCGTGCTGCTCAAGCCGAACCTTGTCGAGACATCCGAGAGCGATCGGCCGATCAACACCCACCCGGCCGTCGTCATTGCCGCCGCCGAGTCGCTCCGCCGTGCCGGCGCGAGCCGCATCGTCGTCGCTGACGGGCCGGGCCACCGTCGCGACATCGAGCTGGTGCTGGCCCAGTCCGGTCTCGGTCGCGAGTTGCGCGACGCGAAGCTCGATTTCGTCGACCTCAATCACGACGCGGTCGTGCCGATTGCCAACGTCGGTAATCGCACAAACCTGAAGACGCTCTATTTGCCGCGCTCCGTCATGCAGGCCGACGTGGTCGTCTCGATTGCCAAGCTCAAGACGCACCACTGGGCCGGCTGCACACTCTCGATGAAAAACTGTTTCGGCCTCATGCCGGGTCTGGTTTATGGCTGGCCGAAGAACATTCTTCACTGGGAGGGAATCGAAAACAGCATCGTCGACATCGTCGCGACCGCCAAACCGCAGTTTGGAATCGTCGATGCAATCGTCGGCATGGAGGGCGACGGCCCGCTCATGGGCAGCGCCAAGCAGGTAGGCACGCTGGTCATGGGCGATCGGCTCGCGAGTCTCGACGCGACTTGCGCCTCGATCATGGGCATGAACCCCGGCCGCATCTGGTACATCAACGAGCTGGCCCGTCGCGGATTCGGCGGCGCGGCCGTCGCCGACATCGAGCAGCGCGGCGAGAACATCGCGCGTTTTAAGACGCGTTTCGCGGTTCTGCCTCAATTCAATAATCTGTTTGCCTGAGTTAGTCGCGGAGTCGCTTGCCGTCGACGTCGCGCATCGCACCGGCGAGGCACATGATGCCCTCGATGAATCCCCAGATGGCGCCGATGCCGCAGCAGAACGTGGCAACGATCATCAGAACGCCGATGCCGGTGTAACCCAGATAGAAGCGATGCGCCCCGCACCATCCGAGGAAGATGCCCAGCAGCCCGGCGGTGACTTTGCTGCGTTCGCTGATCGATTCGTTGAGCGCCGCCTGCAGCGGTTGCAGACCGGTCGGAGGAGTCGCTCCGCCGGCCGGTGGTCGATAGGCGGTTTGCGTCGCTTCGATGTTCCCAGGGCCGCCTCCGCTGGCGACCATTCCGCGGCTGCCTGGCTCGAAAAAGGCCGCGCGTAATTCGGGGATCGATACCGCACTCAGCGACTCGTTCGTTGCCGCATCGACGAGGACCGTCCCGGCGACGAGCCGGCCTTCCTGTACCCAACGCAGCAACATCGGCACGTCAGCCGGTCCGTAGCGCTTCCCGTCGGCACCAACAACCAGAAACGTTCGCATCATGCTCCCCCGCTCACGCCATCAATCGCCGCGGCCGGGGTTCACGTTTTCGATCGTCACGCCCGAGTCGCTGCTGCCCGTGTCGCCACTATCGCTCGACACTGGAGTGCTCTTCGGCGGGACGGTGTTTGCAGCCGGCGGCGGTAGTGGTGCGGCGGTCTTCTTTTGCATGGGCTCGATCGGGGTGATCGGCGCGGCGCTGGCCGTCGCGCCGCCAACTCCCGGCAATGGCAGCCGCGAGATTTCATTCGCTACGCCGATCGTCACCTTGGCGGCTGTACTGAAATACTGACTTGATACGCGAATGCCCACGTATTGGTTCAAATAGGTTGCTGCGTCGAGGCCGGTTGCCGGAGGAATATCGATGTACGCCACTGTCTTGCTCGTCAGCGGATCGTATAAGCGGTACCGATTCGGCATTCCGCCGAACGCCATGCTCCGCTGCAATTCGCCCTTCAAATCCCAGAAACGCTGCTCGGACGGAACTTTCGCGTCGAGAATTCGCTGTCGGTCATCGCCCAACTTGGCAACGAACGCCTCAAGCGACTGATTCTGGTTCTTCGCGTCGTTGACCAACCGCTCAAGGTCGGCCCGCGCCTGAAGCTGCTCGATGCGCTTCTTGGCGACCGCCTGCGCCACGCGGTCCTCGTCCTGGTCGGCAATCGGCTTGTAGCGATCGACCAGATTCGTGAATGCCATGGCCGGCTTGTTTGACGCCTGCATACCACGCAGCTCGCTCTCAACCGCCTCGAGCATCTTGCGATACTTCCCGCCCGCGCCGCTGCCCGTCTTCGGGCCCTCGACTGAGATCATCGTGTTGCCGGAGTCTGACATGGTCGATTCGCCGGCGTTGGCCGTCTTGGTTTCGGTTGGCGAGTCGATTGTGCTCGACTGAACCACCGAAGACTGCTTGGCCGGCGGCTCGGTTGTCTTCGCGGCGGCGGGCGCTTCGGCTGTCTTGGTCGGCTTGAACTTCGGGCCATCGGGGCCGACGGGGTGGATGTATTGCTCGCTGATGTAAAGATAGGAACCTTCGGGGGGCGCGATTTTCAGAAAGCCCTCGGACTCGCCGACGATGCTCACTTCCGTGCCCTTCGGAAGAATCTGCTGTGCCGCCGACTTGCGCGGGCTCAGGTCGCTGCCGGCTTTCACGTAAACGCCATCGACCTTCGTCACGCCTTTGTCGCTGCCGGCTGTTCGCTCGACCGCGGTGGATTCGACGTAGCTGAAGCTGCCGGGCGGCGGGACGATGCGATGCCAGCCCGACATCGTGCCGATGACACGAACCGTTGTGCCGCGAGCGAGCTTCATGGTCGGATACCAGTTCACTCCCGCGCCGCTGCGGACATAGACGCTGTCGCCCGTGACTTCGCCTTCGAACGGACCGCTCGGCTTGTCGGCCGTTGCAGTGTCCGGCGCTTTCGCGGGCGCGTCAGTCGGTGCGGCTGCGCTGTTCGCGGGCGGTGTGGTGGCTGCCGGCGCGGCGCTCGTCGGTGTGGCCGGTGGTTCGGTCGTCTGCGCCAATGCCAACGCGGTGCAAACCGTGAGCACCAACACTCCATTGCCGATTCTCAATTTCGTTTGCATGTTTCTATCTCCCGCGCCGCTCATCATGAGGGGTCGATGCACTGTAAAGTAGAAATCCGCGCCGCACATGTCAACGCGAAGGGGCTGCTGATCTTGCGAAAATCGCACTCAAGCTCATGTGCGATCGAAGTCTGGAACCGTCGATCGGATCAGGCCGCGGGGATGTCTCGGCGGGCAAACAGTCCCAACCCGACGCACCAACCCACGACCGCCGCCGCGAGCAGGATCCCCATGTCGCGCCAGGGCCACTGGCCGGTCGCGATGATCGGCAGTGGTTTGTAGTGGTCGAGCACGCCGAGGTAGGCCACCCGCTGAGCCGGCGTCCAGAACGAAGACAGGAAGTTGAGGACGAACGACGCCAGCAGCAGGGCGACGATGATCCCCACGGCCACGCCGCGACGCGACAGGGCCGCCGAGAATGGCATCGCGAGGCAGCCGATCGCCAGATAGAGGGCGTACATGTTCACGGAAACGATCGCCAGACGGGGCAGGTCGAACGGTCCCTTGCCGAGCACCGACTGGGCAAACCATGCCCCGACCCACGGCGCGGTGACCAGTAGCAGCCCGCATCCGGCCCAAACGGCGGTCAGCGACCCGTAAACCGAGGTTCGTCGCATCGGCAGGGCCAGCAGCAGGTCGGCTGTGCCCCGATCCACCTCGCCGACGAGCACACGCGTCGCGAATGCGATTGAAAAGGCCCAGATGACGGCGTGAAGGAAGGGATGGCTGAACCCGATCGACATGAGGCCGGAAGGAGTGAGGTAGTTCGAGATATCCGCGCCCGCCAGGATGGACATCAACTGCTTCATGAAGGGCGGCATGCGGCGCATGTAGAGCCGCATGTCGCTGATGGAGTACTGGATGGCGATTGAGAACACGATTTCAAAAAGGAACAGGGCGAGTGTGGCCAAAACCAGTAGTAACCACGTATCGCGCAGGGTCTTACGCAGCAGTCCGACGTTCATGCGGCCGTCCCCGCCGACTTCGCGGCGCCGTCGTTGCTGCCGTAATAGGCCAGGAACAACTCTTCGAGGTCGGGCGGTCCGATGGTCACGTCACCGACGCCGGTATCGGCCAGCCAACGCACGAGCGGCTGAACCGGGCCGCTCCAAGCGCCGATGATTCGTCCGCCGGCCCTAGTTCGGAGGCGCAAGCCGGCTGGAAGCTCCGGCGATTGGCCATTTGCCAGCGTGAACTCGATTCGGCGTGCCGCACGGGTCCGGAGATTCTCGATCCGGTCGTGCTCCACCAGCCGGCCGGCGCGGACGATTGCCACCTGCTCGCAGAGCGATTCGACCTCGGCGAGGACGTGACTGGAGAAGAGCACGGTCGTTCCGCGAGCGGCGGCCGCCCGTAGCTCGTCGTAAAGCACGTGTTGTACGAGCGGGTCGAGGGCCGTGGTCGGCTCGTCGAGGATCAGCATCTCCGGCCGGTGCATGAGGGCCATGATGAGGCCGAGCTTCTGCTTCATGCCGCGGGAATAGCCGCGGATTCGCCGCGAGAGGTCCAATTCCAGCTGCTCGGCCAGGCGGCCGATTTCGGCGTGGCAGTCGATGCCTCGAGTTCTGGCGGCGAAGTCGAGAAGGGCGCGGCCGATCAGGTTTTCGTAGAGCCGCAGGTCGCCGGGCAGGTATCCCACTCGCCGCCGGATCTCGACCGAGGCGCGGCGAATGTCGCGCCCCAGCACGGTGGCAACGCCTGCGCTTGGCCGGAGAAGGCCCATCAGCATGCGGATGGTGGTGGTCTTGCCGGCGCCGTTAGGCCCGAGGAAGCCGAATAGGGATCCGGCAGGCACGCGGAGGTCGAGCGATTCGACCGCGCGGACCGCGCCGTATTGCTTGCTTAGACCATGCGTCTCGACGGCGTCCACGGCGGGATTGTAACGAGGGCGACTGGCTTCACATCCGGGCCGTGTCGCCCCGATGATCGGGCTGTTAGAGTTCCAAACCCGACGCTGACATGAACGCCACCAAGCTCGTCAAAGCGATTCTCGAACTCCGGACCCAATTCGGTCCGCTTCACACTCGCAGCAAGCTGACGCTGCTTGGTCGCCTGGCGCGCGTGCGGTTGGATGATCCTGAGTCCATCCAGCAGTTGCACGAATGCCTGTTGTTTCAATCGGCCTATCCGGATTCGCCGGAAATGCTGCCGCGCATTGATGCTGTTTTTCGGCGAATCGAACAGAGTGCGACCCGGCTCGACGACTCGGGAATCGCCGGTTCGACGTCGACGTTGCTGCTTTCATTCGACGCGATGGCGTGGCTGGTTGCGAGGTGGCCGCGCGACGTTGCGATCGATTGGGACGACGGCTCGGCCGGCGACGGGCTGGATGACACGCTGCCGCTGCTCATGTCGCCGGTCGAGCGCGACGGGTTCCTCACCGATCAGCTCACGACACAGCGCTGGCTACGTCTGGCTGCCCGGCACGGCCAGTCCGAGCTTAGCGCACTGCTCGCGCTGCTCGAAAAGGCCAATATCTCCCCCGAGGTTCGTGATCGGCTGCTCGATGCGGCCGAGCTGCACATACGCTGGCGGCTTCGGCGACGATCGGCGTCGCGCACTTGGACGCGATTCCCGCCGCGGCCGCTCCACTTTCATCGCGAGCCGCTTCAGCGAGGAACCGGCGTTGCTGAGCTACTCGCCGCTCCGGCGCCGATAGCCAGGCGCCTGACCGCCGCTGCCACGACGAAGTTGCTCGATATTGTTCGGGCGGTCCTTTATGTCCGTAATCGCGAGACTGACCCGATCACTTACGCCGATCGACGCGCGGTGGCGCTCTATCAGCTGGAGCGCAGCATCGACGTCGCCCTCTTCGGGCTCCGCCCTGATCGCCGCCTCGCGCTCGAAAGTTTCGTCGGCTTCGTTCTCGCGAAGAACCGCGTGCCGATCGGCTATGGCGGTGCATGGGTCTGGTTCGACCGGGCGGAGATCGGCGTCAATGTGTTCGATTCGTTCCGCGGCGGCGAATCCGCGTTTGCCTTCGCGCAGGTCATGCGCGTCTATCGCTGGCGCTTCGGCCTTCGCCGATTTCTTGTTGATCCGTTCCAGTTCGGGGCCGACAACGACGAAGGCATCCAGTCCGGTGCTTTCTGGTTCTACTATCGTCTCGGCTTCCGTCCCATCGACCGCAAGCTCCGCGCCCTCGCCCAGCGTGAAACCGCCCGCATGGCCGCCGACCTCGCCCATCGCACGCCGCCGCGAATACTGAAGCGCCTGGCCGCCGCCAAGCTCTCGCTCGACGCCGACGGCTCGGCCGGCAAGTCCGACGACACGCCGAATCTTCATCACCTCGGTCAGGCAATGACTCGACGATTCGCGCGGCGTGGCCGCCCCGGCGAAGCGGGTCTTGAGTCACTTTTCTCTCAATTGGAAAACGTCAGTCGCTGGCCGGTCGCTGATCGCCGCGCTCTGGCGGAAATCGTGCGCGCCAAGCGCGGTCCCGACGAGCTTCGCTACATGAAGCTCATGCGAAGCCGTCCGCGACTGCGGGCCGCCCTCGCCACGCTCGCTAGGCCTTGACGATCTTTTCTCGTCCGCGCTTCACGCCTGCGCAGGCATTTCGCGAATCGATCACCAGCTTCGAGTTGCGCACGATCATGTCGTAGTCGTACGCGGAGTGGTCGGTCGAGATAAGGGCGACATCGTAGCTTTTCAGGTTCTTTGCGGTCAACGGCACCGACTTCATTCCCAGATCGTGTTCGCGTCCCTTGTGCGTAATGGGAATGTGCGGGTCGTTGTAGTCCACCTTCGCGCCGCGGTGTTTCAGCATGTGAATGAGCTCGATGCTCGGGCTTTCGCGCAGGTCGTCCACGTCTTTCTTGTAGGCCAATCCCAGCACGAGCACCTTCGAGCCGCGCACTGCCTTGCCTTCCTTATTGAGTGCCTCGGCCAGTCGATTGATCACATATTCCGGCATGGCTGTGTTGATCTCGCCGGCCAGCTCAATGAAGCGCGTCGGCTCGCCGTACTGCCGGGCCTTCCAGGTGAGATAGAACGGATCGATCGGAATGCAATGCCCGCCGAGTCCCGGTCCGGGATAGAAGGCCTGGAACCCGAACGGCTTGGTCTTGGCGGCATTGATGACGTCCCAGACGTCGATGCCCATCTTGTCGAAGACGACCTTGAGCTCGTTCACCATCGCGATGTTCACGCAGCGATAAACGTTTTCGACGATCTTGGCGGCTTCTGCCACTTCGCAGCTCGACACGGGCACGACTTTTGAGATCGCCTGCGTGTAGAGCGCCACGGCCAGCCGATGGCTCTTCGGCCCCATGCCGCCAACCACCTTTGGGATCGTCGACGTGTTGTAGTCTTTGCGACCGGGATCCTCGCGCTCAGGCGAGAAGGCGAGGAAAAAGTCCTGCTCAACCTTGAGGCCGCTCTTTTCAAGGATCGGCTTCACCAGCTCGCGCGTCGTGCCGGGGTAGGTCGTTGATTCGAGCACGACGAGTTGGCCCTTCCGCAGTCGCGGAGAGATCGCCTCGGCCGTGCCCTCGACATAGCTCATGTCGGGGTCGCGGCTTTTGCTGAGTGGCGTCGGCACGCAAATGATCACTGCGTCCGGCTTGCCGAGTTCTTTCATGTCCGCCGTCGCGCGGAATCGCCCCGACTTCACCAGCTCAGCGATCGCTTTGCTCGGAATGTGCTGGATATAGCTCTTGCCGCTGTTGAGCATCTTCACTTTGCGCGGATCAATATCGAATCCGATGCAGCGGAACCCGGCCCGCGTGAACGTCCCTACCAGCGGCAGTCCGACGTACCCCATCCCCATGATGCCGATGACCGCCTTGCGGTCCACGATCTTCTTTTCGAGCTTTGCGACGTCCACCACGATCTCCTTGAACTGACGCTCTCAACCGGCGGCAAACCCGCGGGCCTTGGCCGGGCGGCCTGTCTTAATGCATCGTCCTGCGTTCAACGCAACTTACGAAGCTTTCGAGGCGGGCGAATTATCGGAATCCGCATGGGAGGACCGCAACCGGCCGCGCTGTGAATCCTGCATTAAACAGGGCTGCCGACCGTGTCGCAAGCGTGCGATTTCTGTGAATTGGGACGCTGAAGAAGGAAGGGCGGCGATATTAATCAGGCCGCATTTACTTCAAGCTTTGCGGACGCCAGGAGCGCCGCGACCTGGGGCGTGTTGCGGTAGAGCCGAAGGACGCTTGCCGGCTGCGCGTTGAGCGCGTCGAGGCGACACCGTGCGGCGATCCGGCCGACGAACTCCAACAATTTCGCCAGAAGCAGCGTCCAATGTCGGCCGAAGCGTTGCACTCGACTCAAATCAAGAACCAGCTCAGAGAGCCGCTGATCGAGCGATCGCTCACTAAGGAACTGGACGAACTCATCCAAATCGCCCGCCGTCAGTTCCGGGCCCGGCGGCTGAACCCACAATCGGCCATCGGCCGTCGCGACAAAGTTCCACCGCTGCAGCAGTCGATCGATTCGACCCAGTTCGGCGGACTCCAACTTTTTGTGCGAACGAGTATTCACGGTAGTTCACAATGAAGCATTCGACGAGCGCAATACTTTGGATGACCCGATCGGCGCTTCCCTGACCCGACCCTGATGCATTTTCAATGCCGACTTCCGCGGGGCGAGCGAAACCCACTGCGGCCCTTTTTTCGACAGATTCAATTGGGGTTTACACCCATCGCGCTGATTGGCTGGGCACTTTTGCGCATAGCACCCCCGAAAGTGTGGGAACCCGGCGATCTCTCGTCCCCAGTCGGTTCCGACCCCTTATCATGCGGGCATGACACCGTCTCGGAAGATTCGACTGACGGCCTACGCCAACTGCGCGGGCTGAGCCGGCAAGCTCCCTGTGGGAGCCATGGCGCAGGTTCTGCGCCACCTGCCGGGGTTCCGGGATCCCAACCTTCTGGTCGGTCCCGAGTACTTTTCTGACGCCGGCATCTACCGGCTGCGCGATGACCTTGCGCTTGTTCAGACCACCGATTTCTTCGCCCCGCTGGTCGACGACCCGTACGCCTTCGGCCAGATCGCGGCCGCCAACAGTCTCTCAGACGTCTATGCCATGGGAGGCAAGCCGATCACGGCTTTGAATATCGTGGCTTTCCCCGACAAGGAGCTACCACTCGAAGTCCTCAACGAAATCCTGCGGGGCGGGGCCGAGAAGGTCTCCGAGGCCGGCGCCGTCATCGTCGGCGGCCATTCGATTCGCGATGCTGAGGTCAAATATGGTCTCGCTGTCACCGGAACGGTCGACCCACGCAAGTTTGTCACCAATCGCGGCGCCAGCCCCGGCGACCGCCTGATCCTCACCAAGCCCATCGGAAGCGGCGTTTTGACCACGGCTGCCAAGAAGGGGCTGATCGAAGAATCCGACCTGGTCGAGGCCATCACCGTCATGTGTCAGCTCAATGCCGCTGCGGCGGCGGCCATGGTGGCCAACGGCGCATCGGCAGCCACTGATATCACCGGCTTTGGATTGGTGGGGCACGCCTTCGAGGTTGCCGAGGCGTCCGGCGTCTCGCTGACGATCCGGGCGAGCAAGGTTCCGCTGCTCGCCGGCGCCGTCGAACTGGCCGCGCGCGATTGTCTGACCCGCGCGCACAAGGGAACACTCGAACACGTCGGCACGATGCTGCGCGCCGAAAACATTGATTCCACGCTGCTTGGCGTGCTGTGCGACGCCCAGACCTCCGGCGGGCTGTTGATTGCGATTGCGCCCGAGCGCGCCGCTGTTCTGCTCGGCGCGCTGCACCAGTCCGGATGCTCGCGCGCTGCTGAAATCGGCTTTGTCGAGCCCGGGGGACCCGCAGCCGTTGCGCTTATTCCCTAGCCGATCCGATAAAATCCAGCGATCCGGCGGCCGTCGGCCGGCGTTTTATAGATTGCAGGGGTGAAACAACCTGCTATTCTAACCCGCGATCAAACACCGAATCGTCGAAGGACCCCCATCGTGGCCAACAACAACAACAACAAGCGAAACAAACTCTCACTTCTTGAAGCTATGGCCGCATCCCAAAAGGCGGCGCGAACACGCGCTCTGGCGAACTCGCCGCACGAACGGTTCGAGCAGGATTCCGAGCCCGTGCATGAGGTCTTCGCCCCCTCTGTTTCCGCGCCCATCGAGCGGACCGCGCCTGAACCGGTAAAGCCCGAACCGAAGCCCGACCCGGATGACTCTGTCCTTCAGGAATTCGAAGACGACAGCCCCATTCACGTGGCCGGCTCGCGTGTTCATATTTCGCTCGGAACGGTCGGTTGCATGGTAGTCGCGGCAACGGTCTGCCTGGTCGCCATTGGGGCCTATTCGATGGGGCGTCGCAATTCCGGCGTCGTCGGCCGCGAGATTCCGGTGCTCGCGGTGAATGCTGCCAATCCAATGGTCAATCCAGCGGGATCGGCCGAGCCGCCTAAGACCCGCATCGAAGAGCGACTTGGCGATGCCGACCTGACCCGCCTGCTTCAGGCGCCACCCACGAAGCCGGCCGTCCATCAGCCGGCCCCCACGAGAGCAGTCGCTCCTAGTCAGGTCGTTGCGCCGGCGGGTAATCAGGCCGTCACCGGTAAACCCTTGCACTACCTGCACATCGATACATTTCGCTACGGCCGTGGCAGCAGCCGAACAGACGTCCTCGCAGAACTGCAGGACGTCCAGCGGTTTCTCGCGGCTCGCGGGGTCGCGACGAAATACCGCGATACCGGCAAGGAATTCGTCCTGCTTGGATCGCTCGCGGTGACGGGCATAAAAGACGCGGATGCCTTACAATATCGCGCTCGAGTCGAACAGTACGGTCGCGAGTATCGCAAGGCGGGCGGCCGGTACGAGTTCAAAGGTTGTTTTTGGCGAAGTGAATCGACAATCCCGGGCAAGCCCGCCGATCCGCCCCAGGAGTGAGTGAAGATGTCTCTCGACCGGTCTCTCAAGAGCAAGGCCTCGTTGTCTCGACACCGCAACGTGCTCAGCCGCGCCGAACGCCTCGCCAAGCTGACGGATGAAGAGCGCTGGACCGACGGCCGCTCCGTTTACGGATTGCCCAAAGTCGCCCACCGCAAGCTCAATGTCGGCAAGAAGCCCAAGGCCGACAAGGCCGCCGAAGGCGATGCCGCAGCCGCCGTGCCGGGTGCCGCACCTGCCGCAGCCGCCGCCCCAGCCGGCAAGGCCGGCGCGAAGCCCGCCGCCG
>JAATGM010000049.1 GCA_015654675.1 Planctomycetota bacterium
CCACTTTCCTTCACTCTGCCTCCGCCGCCCACTCGTATCTCCACCGCTCCCCTACGCCACGCCCTCCCCCTCCCCCTTTCCGCACGTTCGAGCCCACAGCCCCACCCCTACCGTCGCCGTCCCGATAAATCGCACCTCCGTCCCCTCCACCAGCTCCCGCCCCACGCGCACCCCGGATCGGACGACCAGTGCCTCCGCCCCCTTGAGCCGAGCGGCCACAATCTCTCGTGCCGGCAGGACCGTCACTCTCCCAAACTGCCCAAACAGCTCCGACGCGCCCCACACCGCCTCATCCACCACAACATGCATGCCGCCAAAGGAAACCCCATGCCCCCGAAAAGTCAAAACCAACCCGCGGCCACCAGGCTTCCGCCGCCAAATATCCGGCCGCATGGCCCAATCGGGCGCGCCGCATATAATCGCGCCGCGATGGCAACCGTCTGCTTCTACTTCCAGGTCCACCAACCCTTCCGGCTCCGTCGCTATAGCGTCTTCGATACCGGCGCAAACTACTTCGACGAAACAGCCAACCGCGAAATCCTCCGCAAAGTCGCCAAGAAGTGCTACCTCCCGGCCAACGAGGCCATGCTGGACCTCATCAAGCTCCACGAGGGCCGCTTCCGAATCGCCTACTCGCTCACCGGCGTCCTCGTGGAACAACTCGAGCTTTACGCCCCCGAAGCCCTCGAATCCTTCCAAAAGCTAGCCCAGACCGGTTGCGTCGAGTTCTTAAGCGAGACGTCGCACCACTCGCTCGCCTTCCTCTACTCGCGCCAGGAGTTCAACGAACAGGTCGCGCTCCACAAGCAGATGATGAAGCGCCTTTTCAACCACGAGCCGCGCGTGTTCCGCAACACCGAGCTCATATACAGCAACGACGTCGCCCACGCCGCCGCCGACCTCGGCTTCATCGGTGTCCTCGCCGAAGGCGCCGACGCCATACTCGGATGGCGCTCGCCCACCTTCCCCTATCGCGCCCCCGGCGTCGCCAACCTCACCGTTCTGCTCAAGCACTACCGCCTCGCCGACGACATCGCCTTCCGATTTAGCAACCACTCATGGGCCGAGTGGCCGCTCACCGCCGAAAAATTCGCCCGCTGGGTCAATCAGGTCAACGGCGTCGGCCACACCGTCAATCTCTTCATGGACTACGAAACTTTCGGCGAGCACCAGTGGGCCGAAACCGGCATCTTCGAGTTCCTCCGCCACATGCCGCGCGAAGTTCTGAAGTCCGCCGATAACAATTTCCTCACCCCAACCCAAGTCGTGCAGACCTATCCCGTCGTCGACGAGTTTGACGCACCCAACATGATCTCCTGGGCCGACACCGAGCGCGACCTCTCCGCCTGGCTCGGCAACGCCATGCAATCCAACGCCCTGCACGAGCTCTTCCGCATGGAGGCCGAAATCAAATCCTCCGCCGACCCCGACATCCTCCGCGACTGGCGTCGCCTCCAATCCAGCGACCACTTCTATTACATGTGCACGAAATATTTCGCCGACGGCGACGTCCACAAATACTTCAATCCCTACGACTCCCCGTACGACAGCTACATCAACTTCATGAACGTCCTCGACAACCTCCGCACTCGCATCCGCCACACCCACCCCTGAATCGCCGACACCCCTCCGCTATCCCTTTTCACGACTCAACACGTCCTCCTCCGGGAGGATTAACGATGTTACGAATCCGATTGATCCAACTGGCCGCCGCGACGGCAACGCTCCTGACGCTGACACCGGCCCGCGCCACTTACTACTCATGGTTTGCTAGCTGTACCAGCGAAAACTGGCACGCCTGCTGCGAAGACGCCGCCGGCCACCACAACAACTGGTGGCCCGGTCCCTATGTCATGTGCCCCGGCTTCCCCGCCAGCGCCGACGACGTCGAAGTCGGCGGCTCCGCCGTCTATCTCGTTAGCAGCGCCGACGTCTGGAGCTTCCACAGCAGCGGCGTCTTCAAGCTTTACGACTCCGGCCTGAGCGTTCACACCGCCGCGACGTTCGACGGCCCGTTCGAATGGAACGCCGGCTCGCTTGCCACCGGCGTCTTCAACATTAACTACACCGCCAATCTCGCCACCACCGGCCGCAAGCAACTCGCCGCCGCCCGGCTCAACATCGTCGGCGTCGCAAGCATCACAGCCGACGAAATCGTCGACATGGACAACCACGCCCTGATCGACATCGCCCCTGGCGGCCTCTTCGAAATCCAAACGGTTTCATCCATTCACGACACGCCGGGCACGACGGTTTCCGCAGACGGCATCCACGTTCGCGGTGAACTTCGCAAAAATCTCTCCATCGGCACGCTGGACATTAGTGTCCCGCTCAACAACGACGGCCTCGTCAAAGTCCTGACCGGCACGCTCAGTTTGCAAAATGCCTACGGCGACAGCAGCGGAATCTTCGACCTCGCCGCCACCACCGTGCTCGACTGCAAGAGCTACAAGATGAGCGCCGGCACAACCATCACCGGCGACGGCCTCGTTCGGCTCCCCTATCTCGGCATCCTGCTCGTCGATGCCGGCGCGACCATCGACATCAAGAATCTGGAGCTCGACTCTGTCTCCCAACGCCGCGGCGCCGGCCACATCCGCGTCACAAGCGCATTCAACTGGCTCGGCGGGGCATTGGGCGCTCCCGGCGTCGGCACAACCAGCATCCTCCCCGGCGCAACGATGACCATCAGCGGTCCCGACTACAAACTCCTCGGCTCGCACACACTCAATAACGCCGGCGCGGCCGTCTGGACCGGCGACGGTCCGCTCAACATCACCGGCACAGAAAGTGCGCCCATCTTCAACAACCAGGCCACCGGCGCCTTCGACATTCAAACCGACGCCGACATGTCCGCCATCTGCTGCGGCTACGAAGGCATCATCAACAATGCAGGCCTGCTCAAGAAATCCGCCGGCGCCGGCGTTACCGACATTTTCCCCAGCGTCAACAACACCGGCACCGTCGAGGCCCGCAGCGGAACAATCAACTTCTATACCGAGTTCACGCAAACCGCCGGCCGAACGCGCCTCCTCGGCGGCGCGATCACCGGCAACAGCACCTTCACCCTCGACGGCGGCACGCTCGAGGGCTCCGGCCTCCTCGGCCAGCGCTTCACAAACTCCGGCGGCGAAGTCAGCCCCGGCCTCTCTCCCGGCTCAATCACCTTCGACGGCTACCCCGGCTACGTCCAAAACGCCGGCGGCTCTCTCAAGATCGAAATCGGCGGCCACACACCCGGCAGCGAGCACGATAAAATTCTTGTCACCAACTTCGCCTACCCCGGCGGCACATTGAAACTCTCGCTCATCAACGGCTTCGTCCCAGCAGCCGGCGACACCTTCGTCATCCTGCATGCCTACGGCGTCTTCGGCACATTCGACTCCGTGACGCTCACCGGCTTCCCAACTGGAATGGACGTCGAAGTCCTGTACACCTACAACGACATCACCGTCCACATCCTCTCCTCCGCAGTCCCAAGTTGCTCCGGCTGCGCGGGGGATCTCAACACTGACGGACGCGTTAACGGCAAAGACATCTCCACTTTCACCGGTTGTCTCGTCAGCGGAACGCTCTCCGCGAGCTGCGCCTGTGCGGATATGAACAGTGATTACGTTCTCTCCGGAGTCGACGCATCCATGCTCGTCACGAAACTTATCACCGACGTAGACACGCTCTGCCCATAACACTCGCACAAGCCGTCAACCTCGATGTGCAAACACGCACAATCACCGCAAACCGCGCGCGAAAATCTTGAACCACGCTCTCCATCCCGATAAACTGAACTTCTCGCGAAGGGCAATCCGCTCCAGCGCGGCCTGCCCTATCAACCACAATTCAAGGAAGGGATGAGACGATGAGACTCTCGACACGAACGACTTTGTTCGCCGCGGTTCTGGCATTCGGCGCCGCTTCGGCTTCCGCCGATGTCATCTTCGATACCGGCTTGCCCGGCGGCTTCTTCGGCTACATCGGATACGACGTGAGCAGCACGCAGTCGGTCGGC
Organism: Planctomycetota bacterium; assembly: GCA_015654675.1. GTDB lineage: Bacteria > Planctomycetota > Phycisphaerae > UBA1845 > UTPLA1 > SpSt-539. The sequence continues at coordinate 4,007 of JAATGM010000049.1, forward strand.
GTCGCGTTCACGCCCAGCGCCAACTACACGCTTGACGATGTGGGCGTGTGGTTCATGAGCAACGATTTCGATAATCCCGGTCGCACCTTCACGCTGTCACTCCGCAACAGCGTCCCCGGCAGCAACAACGGAGTTCCCGGTCCGATCACCTATGAAACGTGGAACATGGCCGCCACCGCAATCGGCTGGGATCCGATGCTCGAAACGGCCACATCGTCGCTTCATCCGTTGCTTGTCGCTGGAACGCAATACTGGCTCGTCGCCGAATCAAATGAGATCGGCGGCCTCGACCCGGTTTGGGTCTGGGGCGATTCACCCGATCCCGTCGTGTCCGGCAACGACGACTTCTTCAATCCCGGCTGGCAGAGCGGCGTCACGCAGGGCAGCGCGCCCGGCACGATCATTCACGCTTCGCCTGTTCCCGAGCCGGCGACGATTTGCCTGCTGACATTGGCCGGCATGGCAGTGTCTCGTCGGCGGCGCTGAAACGCCTCGCGCTCGGCAGAGATCAGCCGACCATCACATTCCTGAGTAAGTCTATTTCGGCCAGCCGCGCAGCGCAACGTCGATCGCGCTCAGCATCGTTTCGCGATCTGCGCCGCCCGCCATCTGCACGGCGATCCCGTTTTGAAGCGTTGCCACAAACTTCGCCAGGGCCGCCGGATCAGCTTTACGAGGCAAGTCGCCCTCCGCAATGCCGCGTTCGAAGCGCTCGCGTAAAGTTCGCTCGGTCGCCGCGCGCCGCGCAGCCAGGGCCTTTCGAATCGGGTCGCTCGAATCGCGACAGGCCAGCGCACCCTGGACGAGCAGGCATCCGCGGATCTGCCCCGTACTCAGTTTTCGCACAATGCTTGTCAGCAATCGCTCGACGGCCCGGCGCGAAGTCGGTTCGGCCATCGCGTCGCGCAGCAATGCGCCGCCTTCCTCCATGTAACGGTCAAGCGCTTTGCGGAAGAGCGCCTCTTTATTGCCGAAGGCGGCATACATGCTCGGGCGATTGATTCCCATGGCGCGGGTCAGCTCGGGCAGCGAGGCGCCCTCATAGCCGCGCTTCCAGAAGACACGCATGGCGGCCCCCAGGGCTTTGTCCGCGTCAAAAGCCCTTGGCCGGCCGCGCTTTCCGTGTGGTGTGTTCTTTTTCATACCGCTTAATACATTATTACGCTTGACGACCGAAATCCACACTCCTATATTTTTACCCAGCGGTACAAAACAGCGTTCATCTCGAAGAAAGGAGACTTCTAATGGCCAAGCTGCAAGGGAAGGTCGCGATCGTCACCGGGGCATCCAAGGGCATCGGGGCGTCGACCGCCGTCTACCTCGCCGACGCGGGCGCGTCCGTCGTCGTCAATTACTCGTCGAGCAAGCAGGATGCCGACCGGGTCGTCGCCGAGATCGTGGCGAAGGGCCAAAAGGCCGTGGCCGTCCAGGCCAATCTTTCAAAGGAAGCCGACGTCCGCCGCCTCTTCACCGAGACGAAAAAGGCCTTCGGCCGGGTGGACATCCTCGTCAACAACGCCGGCATCTACGAATTTGCGCCGCTCGACGCCATTACCCCCGAGCACTTCCGCAAAATGTTCGACCTCAATGTCTTGGGCCTTCTCCTCGCCTCGCAGGAAGCCGCCCGCCACATCGGCCCGGCTGGTGGTTCGATCATCAACATCAGCTCGGTGGCCGGCAAAACTTCCTTGGCCACCGCCGCGGTCTACTGTGCAACGAAAGCCGCCGTCAATTCCATCACCGGTACGCTTGCCCAGGAACTCGGCCCTCACAAAATACGCGTAAACGCCATCGGCCCGGGCATGGTTGAGACTGAGGGCGTTCGCACGGCGGGAATTGATAAAGGCGAGTTGCGAGTGAACATCGAAGCCCAGACGCCGCTCGGCCGAATCGGCCGCCCGCAGGACATTGCCCCCGCCGTCGTCTTCCTCGCGTCAGACGACGCCGCCTGGCTCACTGGTGAAACGCTCTACATCTCCGGTGGCTATCGCTGATGCGCTCCGGACCGCAAACTCGGCGCGGCCCGCGGTGGTATGCCGCGGGCGCGCGCCGCCTATTTGTGTTCCTTGATCAGCGCCGCAAGGGCCGCGTCGCACGCTTTGTGCGCCGCATCATCACCCTGATTGCACCCGATCAGAATCGCGAAATGATCATCCGGCGCGATCCACGCGATCGCCAGCCACATCGTATTGCTCCCCGCGTGCCGCAATACTCGACCCTTCTTTCCGCCGACGTCCGAGTTCTCGACGCCCCAGCCCATCGCGTACGCCGGCTTCGACCCCGCCGGCGGCGTGTGCAGCTTCTTGAACGTCTCGGCCTTCAGCAGCTTCGAACCGCCTTCCTCCCCGTTCAGATGATTCTCGACGAACTTCGCCCAATCCCCGACCGAGCAATGCACGGTCCCCGCCGGACCAATCGCCGCGGGATTGTCCGCCCGCGGACCCGGGCTCATCGGCTTGCCGCCCGGCCGGTGCCCCCACGGCTGATCCTCCTTGCCCGGAGTTCCCGGCGCGCCGAATCCGGCCGAGGACATCGCCAGAGGTTCAAACAACCGTTCACGAATCAGGTCTTCCCACGGTTTGCCGGTCACACGCTCAGCGATCGCGCCCGCCATCGTGAAGCCCGCATTCGAGTATATGAATTTCGTTCCCGGCGGCGCCTCGGGCTTCTTGGCGATGACGGCATCCAGCATCTGAAGTCGCGCCTCCGGCAGCGGTCCCCGGGTTGTTGCAATCTTGAGCCAGACCGGATCCTTTTCAATTTGTCCCGGCGCCCCGGCTCGATTCGTCACCAGCTGTTCCACCGTCACCTTGCGCCAATCCGGATGCATTTTCTTCGCCCGCTCCGGAAACACATCCGCCAGCGTCGTGCTCCATTTCAGCTTGCCTTCTTCCACCAGCATCGCGATCAACGTGGCCGTCATCGCTTTCGTGTCCGACCCAATGTGGATCTGGTCGTCCGTCGTAAATGGCTCCTCGCCGCCGAGCTTTCGGACCCCCGCCGCCCCGACCGCCACCACCTGATCACCCTCGATGATCGCCGCGACCATCCCGGGGACTTTGTATTTCTCAACGATGGGCTTAAGCACCGCGTCCAGGTTATGAACGTCGGCTTCGCTCGCAGTGGCTCCGACACAGAGCCCCAGTCCAATCGCCAATCCGAGAACATGAGTAATCTTCATCGAGTCTCCTTTATCGTCGACCACGCAAACTCGGCCCCGATTATTCCAGCACGCGCCGTGCGCCGCCACCGCGCCCGATTTCGAAACTTGTTCAATCGCGACCGGCGAGATTCCACCCCGATGCCAATTGCATTCGATTCGCTACAATCAGCGATGAAAGTTCGCCGTTCCTCGCAAACCATGCCAACACGCCACCGACAATCCCGCCTACTGCCCTTCATCGCAACTACCGCTCTCCTCGCCCTTACCGCCTGCGACCGGAAGCCCACGCCCTCTACCATCGTTCCAACCGTCACGGTCGCCCGCCCCGTTCAGCACGATGTGCTGGAATGGGACGAGTTCACCGGCCATCTCGCTCCCGTCGAATATGTTGACGTCCGTGCCCGGGTCAGCGGCCTGGTCGTCGCCACGCCATTCACGGAGGGCGCGATCGTCAAACAGGGCGAGCTGCTGGTCGAAGTCGATGTCCGGCCGTTTCAGGCGGCGCTCGATAGCAAGCTGGCCGACGAAAAGCGCGCCGCCGCACAGGTCGACATTGCCAAGATCGACTACAACCACATGAAGGAGCTGCTGCCACGAAACTCGGCCTCGCCGATCGAGTTCCAGCGCTCCGAAGCCATGCTCAGGCAGGCCGAAGCCGGAGTGGCCGCTGCAAAGGCCGCCGTCGAAGCAGCCCGTCTCGATGTTGAATGGTGCCGCGTGCTGGCCCCGATCACCGGGCGGGTCAGTCGAAAATCTGTCACCCCCGGCAATCTCATCACCGGCGGCAGCGGGACCGGCACGCTGCTGACCACCATCACTTCGATCGACCCCGTTTATTGCTACATGGACGCCGACGAGCAATCAGTCCTGAAGTATCAGCAGCTTGCCCGCGAAGGAAAACGCGTCAGCGCCCGCGACGCGCGCATCCCCTGCCTCCTGCAGCTCTCGAACGAAAGCGGTTTCCCGCACCGCGGCGTCATCGATTTCGTCGACAACCGGCTGGACACCGCGACGGGAACGATCCGGGCCCGGGGCGTTTTCTCCAATGCCGACGGGTCACTCACGCCCGGCTTTTTTGCACGAGTTCGCATTCCCGGCAGCGGCAATTACAAAGCCCTGCTGGTCCCGGATGGCGCCGTAACGACTGATCAGAATCAGAAAGTGCTGCTCGTCGTAGGACCGGATGACATGGTGGTGGCCAAAGCCATCAAGCCCGGGGCGCTGTTCGGCGATCTGAGATCGATCGAATCCGGCATCACGCCCGACGATCGCGTCGTCATCAACGGCCTCATGCAGGCCCGGCCCAACACCAAGGTCGCCCCGAAGGAAGGCGCCATTTCACTCGCCGCGTTCGACCCGACGCCAAGCGACGTGGCTGTTACACAGCCCGCCTCCACCATGCCGGCGGATAAAGCTCCGGCCGCGAGCCCCGCCGTCAAGTCCGACGCCCCCAAGGGCCGCTCATGAAGTTTGCCCATTTTTTCATCGATCGGCCGGTCTTCGCCGCCGTCATTTCGATCGTCACCATCATAGTCGGTGGCATCGCGATCTTTACGCTGCCGATCAGTCAGTATCCCGAGATCGTCCCGCCCACGGTCGTCGTCACTGCCAGCTATCCGGGGGCAAACGCCCGCGTCGTCGCCGAAACTGTCGCCACGCCGATCGAGGAACAGGTCAACGGCGTCGAAAACATGCTCTACATGTCGAGCCAGTCGACCAATGACGGAAACGTCAACCTCACCGTCACCTTCCGGCTCGGCACCAATCTCGACATTGCCCAGGTGCAGGTACAGAACCGCGTCGCGCTGGCCCTGCCCCAGCTCCCCGAAGACGTTCGCCGATTCGGTGTGGTCGTGAAGAAGGCATCGCCCGACCTCACCCTCGCCGTCAGCATCTATTCGCCCGACAACAGCCGCGACACGCTCTATCTCAGCAACTACGCCACGCTTCAGATTCGCGACGAACTCGCCCGCCTGCCGGGCGTCGGCGATCTCACCATCTTCGGCGCGCGCGACTACGCCATGCGGCTCTGGCTCGATCCCGAAAAACTCGCCTCGCGCGACATGACCGCGGGCGACTTCATCACCGCCGTGCAGGAGCAAAACGTCCAGGTCGCGGCCGGCATCATCGGCGGACCGCCGCTCCCCGCGGGAACGACCAAGTTCCAATACACCGTCTCCGCCATGGGGCGGCTCATCGACGAAAAAGAGTTCGGCGACATCGTCATCAAGACTGGCAGCAACGGCCGAATCACCCACGTCCGCGACGTCGCTCGCGTCGAGCTGGGCGCGGCCGATTACACCATCGCCTTCGCCTTCGACGGCAAACCCTCGGTCGGCATCGGCATCTTCCAGCTTCCCGGCTCCAACGCCATCCAAACCGCCAACGCCATCTACGAAAAAATGGCGCAGCTCAAGAAGAGCTTCCCACCCGGCATCGACTTCGGCATTCCGTACGACACCACCGTCTTCGTCCGCGAATCGATCCGCGACGTCGTCAAAACCCTTTTCGAAGCCGTCGGGCTGGTCGTCATCGTCGTCCTGGTTTTCCTGCAGAACTGGCGCGCCTCGCTCATCCCGCTGCTCGCCATCCCGGTTTCGCTGATCGGCACCTTCGGCATCATGGCTGCCGCCGGCTTCTCCATTAACAACCTCTCACTGTTCGGCATGGTGCTCGCCATAGGTATCGTCGTCGATGACGCCATCGTCGTCGTCGAAAACATCGAACGCTGGATCGAGCAGGGTCTCTCGCCGCGCGAAGCCGCCTACAAGGCCATGACCGAAGTCACACCGGCGGTTATCGCCATCGCCTTCGGTCTCTCGGCCGTCTTCGTCCCGGTCGCATTCATCAGCGGAATCACCGGGCAGTTCTACCGGCAGTTCGCCCTCACCATTGCTTTCTCCACCCTGCTCTCGGCATTCAACTCGCTCACGCTCAGCCCAGCCCTCGCCGCGCTCATCCTCCGCCCGCACCAATCTCGAACCGACCCGCTAACGCGCCTCATCAACGCCCTCATCGGCTGGTTCTTCCGCCTCTTCAATCGAACGCTCGCGGCCTCCACCACCATCTATGTCGCCGCCCTCCGCCGCGTGCTGCGGCTAGCCGTCCTCGCGCTCGTAATCTACGTGGGGTTTGTCGGCCTGACCTACTTTGGCTTCAAGAACGTCCCTACCGGCTTCATCCCCGCCCAGGATCAGGGCTACCTGCTCGTCAACCTGCAGATGCCCAACGCCTCGACAATCGATCGCACTGAGCGCGTCCTGAATCAACTCGCCGATTTCGCCCGCAAGACGCCCGGCGTCGAGCACTCCATTGCCATCGCCGGCATGTCCATCCTCACACGCACAAACCAGACCAACGCCGGCACGGTGTTTCTCAATCTCAAGCGATTCGACGAACGAACCAAAGACCCCGACCAGGCCGCCAACGCCATCGTCGGCAAACTCTCGAAGGAATTCGCGAAAGTTCAGGAAGGCGCCGCCTTCGTCATTCCACCACCGCCCGTTCGCGGGCTCGGCAACTCGGGCGGCTTCAAGATGCAGGTCGAAGATCGCGTCGGCCGGTCCACGCCGCAGGAGCTTCAGGCCGTCATCGACAAGCTCATTGCCGAGGCCCGCAAGGACGGCCGCGTCGTCGGACTTCTCTCGACGTTTCGCGCCAACGTGCCCCAGCTCTTCGCCGACATCAATCGCGCCAAAGTGAAAATGCAGGACGTCCGCATGACCGACGTCTTCCAGGCGCTGCAGGTCTATCTCGGAAGCTTCTACATTAATGACTTCAACCTTTTTGGCCGGACCTACCGCGTCATGGCCCAGGCCGACGCCCCGTTCCGCGCCACCGCCGACGAAGTCGCCCAGCTCAAAACTCGCAACCGCGCCGGCGACATGGTCCCACTCGGCGCAGTCCTCAACCTCAAGGACACCATCGGCCCCGATCGCATCAACCGCTACAACCTCTTTCTCTCCGCCGAAATCAACGGCAACAACGCCCCCGGCGGAAGCAGCGGCCAGGCCATCTCCGTCATGGCCGACATCGCCCACAAAAATCTCCCGGCCGGCTATGACTATGAGTGGACCGAAATGGCTTACCAGGAGCAGCTCGCCGGCAATACCGCCTTCTTCATCTTCCCGCTGTGCGTGTTGTTCGTCTGGCTGACCCACTCGGCCGAATACGAAAGCTTCGCCCTCTCAACGGCCATCATTCTGATTGTCCCCATGTGTCTCTTGTGTGGCATCGCCGGCGTGTGGGCCCGCGGCATGGACAACAACATCTTCACCCAGATCGGCTTCATCGTTCTGGCCGGCCTCTCCGCGAAAAATGCGGTACTCATCGTCGAGTTCGCGAAGCAGCAGCAGGAAGAAGGCGCCAATGCCCACGACGCCGCCATCGAGGCCGCGCGACTCCGGCTCCGCCCGATTCTCATGACCAGCTTCGCGTTCATCCTCGGCGTGTTGCCGCTCCTGATTGCCAAGGGTGCGGGTTCCGAAATGCGTCAGGCACTCGGCACGGTCGTCTTCTTCGGAATGCTCGGCGTCACTTTCTTCGGACTGTTCTTTACACCGGTCTTCTTCACCGTCATCCGCAAGCTGACCGGCCGAACCGTGCTTCCGCTGGACGAGCGCCATCACGCTCACCAGTTTTCCACGCCCCCTCCGCCGCACACAACTGCCCACTGACGATGAGGTTGTGCGGTTTTTACTACGCCGCGGCGCACCAAGTCCAGACCCGAATTGGCATGAGAAATTCCCGGCTACCTATCCAGGTCTGACTTAGCCGGCGGACGATTTTTTCCTGAAATCTGACGCCCCGCATGCCCCGTTTACGCATAATGAGTCGCAGCACGGCACGACGATCACCCGCCGTGAATCGGCCATCGTCGTGCCCATGGCGCATTTCCGGAGGGCGAGAACATGCAGAGTTCAATTGTGCGCGTTTCAAATGCAATTCGGTGCATCGCGATGCTCGCAAGCTTTTCGCTCAGCACCGCCGTTGTCTCCGCGCAATCCAATCCGAACGCCAAGCCCCCCGGAAAATCCGTGCACCCCGCGCGAGCCGCTTCCGCTCCCCCGCGCTCCGCGCCGATCGAAACGTCGTTGCCGGCCGGTTGGAAGTTCGACGCCCCCGCCAATGACGCCCCGCCGCAGCCATTTGATCTTTTGCCAACGGGCTACCGCCGCGTAGCACGTACCACCCACGCCCCGCTCGAAGCCAAAATCCGCGCCGCCCTCCAACAAGCCGGCAAGTCCGCCGAAATCGATCCGGCCACGGGCGAGCGAATCGTCCATGCCATTACCGACTACCTCCCGGAACATTGGGGTGCCACCGATCCGGTGCTCGGCCCTGCCGACTCTCTCGGTCGCCCGATCGTCAACAACGCCGACGGCCTGCCCGGCTGGGCACAGGCCGACGTCGACGCCCTTCGCGCCGCTATCGCTGATGCAATCGCCGCGCGAGCCCGCCAACTCGCCGCCGCACAGAACACAGCCGAAGCCGACGGCGTCCTCGGCAACTTCATCGCCCAGGCCATCATCCGCCGCATTCCCTTTGCCGACCTCGCCCGCCTCGACGACACCGCCGTCGTCACCGAGCCCGTCGCCCAATCGATCCTCGGCCTCCTCCATCACTACGAAAGCGTCAAGTTCATCCACGCCGAAGACGGCCGATTTATCTACCAGCCCACTGCCTATCCCAACGAAGTCGTCGCCTTCGTCACTGCACACGGCGCTCGCATGCCGGACGTTCTCGCCGTCGAAGCATCCGCCGACGGAGTCATCCAACGCGGTGGCGCGCCATCCGGCTGCTACGCCCGCACCGCCTTCGCCCGCGGCATGATCGACCTCGTCGGCCAGACCGACATCTGGGTCGCTAACGGCTTCGACGACGAGTCTGCCGACATCATGACCGGCCTGGACATGTTCTTCTTCTACGACTGCCAGGATCCCGACAACAACACGGCCGTCCGCGTCTCGACCGATGGCTATATCACCTTCTTCCAGCAGGGCGGCGGTGCCCTTGACGGCATTAACTTCACCAACGACCCCATTCCCGATTCGGCCGACACACCCAACGGCTTTGTCGCCCCCTGGTGGGACGATCTCATCATCGCCACCAGCCAGGGCTCGACTGACCGCGTCTCCTTTAAGACCGAAGGCGCTGTGGACTCGCGCGTCTTCACCGTCGAATACATCTCGGTTACCCGCCTCAACGGCAGCACCGGCGACTTCCACTACTTCCAGGTCAAGCTATTCGAGACCACCGACGTGATCGAATTGCACATCGGCCTCGACACGTCCGCCTGGTCGCCCGACACGCTCGACAGTTCCACAACCGGCATCGAAAACTACACCGGCGCCGGCGGCGACTGCGGCCCCAACTGCCTCAACACCAACAACCCCCCACCGCCGAACGACTACCGCTTCACTCCGTTCCCGCGTCCCGAGAACGACAATTGTGGAAACGCCACCGAGCTCATCAACGGCGCCAGCGTTATCGGCAATCTCCACCGGGCCACGCCCGACGGCAATGCGAACTGCGGCGATTCATCCAACAACCGCGATATCTGGTATACCTTTGTCGCCCGCTGCAACGGAACACTCTTCGCCGATACCTGCGGCTCGCGCGACATCGACGGCACCCAAACCGGCGTCGACACCGTTCTCTCCGTTCACTCCGGCTGCCCCGGGACCATCGCCAACCAGCTCGCCTGCAACGACGACGACGCCGCTCTCGGCTGCGGTGACACCGACTCCGGTGTCTCCGTCCCCATGGTTTCCGGCCAGCGCGTCTTCATCCGCGTGACTCACTTTGGTGATATTGCATTCCGCTTCGGCAACGGCGCGTTCCTCCTGAATCTCAACTTCGTCTCGACCTCCTCGCCGGCCAATGACAACTGCGCAAACGCGATCGCCGTGAGTGACGGCTCCGTTGTCGTCGGCAACCTCCTCTGCGCCAGCAACGACGGCTCCGCCGATTGCGGCTCCTCCGAGACCAACCCCGACGTCTGGTATAAGTTCACCGCCCCCTTCTTCGTCCGACTCGAGGCCAACGCCTGCGGCTCGCGCAACAACGCCGGCACCGACACCGGCCCCGACACCGCCGTCTCGATCCACTCCGGTTGCCCTGGCATCATCGCCAACGAGCTGGGCTGCAACGACGACGGCTTCAGCCTCGGCTGCAACACCCTCGATTCGCGCGCCCTGGCCTACGTCCCCGCCGGCCAGACGGCCTTGATCCGCGTCACCCACTTCGGAGACAACGCTTTTCGCGTCGGCAACGGCGTAGTCGTCCTCAGAACCAGCATCTGCCGCGCCGCCGACCCCAACTGCGACGGGAAAGTGAACGGCCTCGACATCCAGGCCTTCGTCCTAGCTCTGCTCAACCCCGCCGCCTACAACGCCCAGTTCCCAAGCTGCAACATCTGCCACAGCGACATGAACGGAGACGACATAGTCTCGCTAGCCGACGTCCCGCTCTTCGTCACGGCCCTGCTGGGAACATGATCGTCCACTCTGTTTCATTCCAGCTCACTATTTGGCGTCGCGGAGCAATCCCGAGCAGCGTTGGTACAATCCGGCCATGCGCGCACGCTTCCGCCCACCTTCGATCAAGCAATTCAGCGTCGTTACTGCCACGCTGATATTCGTCCTATGGATCGCGTCCACACAGTTCGGATTCCGGTGGCAGCTATCCGACCGAAACTCAATCCGAATCCGCAACGGCATTGCGTCGTTTGAGCGCATGATTGGCCGCGATGACCAGATTGCCTACTCCCAAAGTCTTCACGGAAAGACAAATTCCATCTCTTTGCATCGACATTCGTCCGGTTCGCTGCTCTCGCAGTTCACACGCCCCCAATGCGGGGATTTCATGTACTGCGTCTGTGGCGGCAACATGCCAATGTGGCGAACTTTCAATCTGCCCTTCTGGCTCCCTTTCATCGCAGCCGCCACGCCAGCCGCCCTGATTTCTCTTCGAGACCGCCGCCGTGCACCGGGACATTGTCGCAAATGCAACTACGACCTCACCGCCAACGAGTCCGGACGCTGTCCCGAATGCGGGACCAACGTGTCACAAAATACACTTGAGCCTCCCAACCCGACGCCCGCGCGCTCGATCTTCTTGGCAAAGTGGATGATGATCATTGGATTGATCTTTGGCGCTTCCATTAACTGCGCGTTCGAATGCGACAAATGGGTGTCCCGTCCGCCAGACCCCGGAATAATGCCGATTCCGGGACGGCTAGACTTCGAAGCCATTCTTGGCCTTCCCGATCCGGGATATTTGTTTCAGGTTACGCCTGAAATGCTCACGGAATGGCCAAAGCTTCGGCCGTTCTGCGACACAGTCATGAGGCGGGTAAGAGCCGCAGTGGCGACCGCGAAGATTGCCTTCGTCTCAATGACGCTGCCTCCCGTACTCGGAAGGGGCTGGCCCTTCGAAACAACAGCGCCAACCTACTACGTCTTCATTTCCGATAAGACCTCAACAACTTTCGAAACGCTCCTTCTCGATAGCAATGGAGAGTCGCCCGTGCGCCGCAGCGGATGGATTCTGAACACCGGCGCGTTCGCAACATTCTTCGGAACGTTCATTTTGCTCGTCAGAGCCGCATATCGAAAGATCAGGCATTCACCGCAGCGCCGATCGCCAGCTGCGCCACCCATTTCCGAACCTGCGGCGTGTCTCACAGCGACGTGAACGGAGACGACATAGTCTCGCTAGCGCGCATCCCGCTCTTCGTAACAGCCCCGCAATCCCCTCTCCCTGGAAGGGAGAGGGTTAGGGTGAGGGTCGATGCCACAACCGCAAAGCAGATTTGCAATGCGCTCCCGCGCGTACAAGCGAAAACGCAGCCGAAACCCGCGGCCGAGCGAAAAACGCCGCGCCGAATCAATTTAAACTTAAAACGATAATCTGTATATTGTAAATTATATATTACTAATTATCAATTACTAATGAATCCGGCTTACCGCCCATTCACCACATAATCATAAGGCAGTGGCATCCGAACCCCCTTCTCAATTCCCAGCGCCTTCGCCGCATGCAAAGGCCAGTACGCGTCGCGCAAAAACTCCGACGCCAGCAAAACAATATCCGCCTTGCCAGAACGAATGATCTCATCCGCCTGCTTCGCCTCGGTGATCATCCCAACCGTCGCCGTCGGCACGCCCGCCTCGCGCCGCACCCGCTCCGAAATCGGCACCTGCCACCCCGGACCGATCGGATAGTGCGCCCCCGCCGACCCGAAGCCCGAGCTGCAGTCGATCAGGTCCACGCCCTCCGACTTCAGCCGCCGCGCCAGCTCCACCGACTCATCTACCGTCCACCCGCCCTCCACCCAGTCCGTCCCCGAAATCCGCGCCGCCAGCGGCTTCTCCTCCGGCCACACCGCCCGCACCGCCCGCGCCGTCTCCATCGCAAACCGGATGCGATTCTCAAACGACCCGCCGTACAGATCCGTCCGCTTGTTCGACAGCGGAGAATAGAAGCTGTGTGCCAGATATCCGTGTGCGTAGTGCAGCTCCAGCCACTCAAACCCCGCCGCCAGACTCCGCCGCGCTGCTGCCACAAAAAGCTCGCGCGTCGCCGCAATCTCCGCCACCGTCATCTCTGTCGGAACGCGCCACAGCCGATTCCCCGTCCCGCCAAACGCGATCGGACTCGGCCCAATCGGCTGCCACCCGCCCTCCTCGTCCTTCAAATGCCGATCGCCCTCCCAGGGCCGGCTCGCACTCGCCTTCCGCCCCGCATGCGCAATCTGCATCGCCGGCACCGCGCCCTGCTCCTTCACGAATCGCGTGACGCGCGACCACGCCTCCGCGTGCGCATCTGACCAAATGCCCGCGCAGAACGGCGTGATCCGCCCGCGCGGTTCCACCCCCGACGCCTCGGCGATCACGAGTGCGGCCCCGCCCACCGCCCGCGACCCCAGATGCACGAGGTGCCAGTCCGAAGGCATCCCGTCGTTCGACCAGTACTGACACATCGGCGACACCCCGATGCGATTCCGCAAAGTCACCGACCGCAACGAAAACGGCTCAAACAAATGCGCCATGAAAAGTCACCCTGAAAGAACTCCACTCCACTCCGCCCCGGTCACAAGACCGGGTTCCGACGTCCGGCATGATAGTCGCCCCACTGCACACCGGACCGCGCCGGCACGGCTCAATCTCGCAAGAACGCCGCGACATCCCGCCCGAACCTCGGATCAAACATCGCCCCGATGTGCCCCCGCCGCGGATACAGCACTAGCTGGGCGCCACGAATTCCCGCCGCGGTCGCCTCGAACAGCTCCCGCGAAAACGCGCGATCGCGCTCGCCCGCGATAACCAGCGTCGCCGCGCGAATCGCATCCAGCCGATGGGTCACATCGAACCCGCACTCCGCATCGATCACCGCCAGCATGTTGCTCGGATCGATATGCCGCTCGCGCCGCCAACTCAGCCAGATCAGCGCCGCCGCCGGCCAGCGTAGCAACGGCCCCGCGAGCACCGACGCGAGCACACTCGCCCCGCTCTTGCCCTGCGAAACCAGCTCGCCATACCTCCGCAGCCGCCTCCGCCCGACTTCGCCCAGCCAACTCGCCGCACCGGCCACCACCAGCTTTCGCACGACGCCCGGATGATCCACCGCAAGCTGCAACGCAATCGCCCCGCCCGTCGATACGCCCATCAAGTCCACCGGCTCGCCAAACCGCGAAGCGAGCGCCGCTGCATGCATCGCGGCCAGTTGCGCCATGCTCGTCCCCGCCGCAATCTCGCGCGGCCGGCGCACAACAAACACAGTTCGCCCCGTCACGCGCGCCAGCCCGCGATACCGGCCACCCTCGCGTTCCGGCGAATCGACGGCCATTCCCTCCGCGCGCGTTAACCCCGGAAACAGAACCAGCGGCGCCCCTTCGCCGATCGCAACAAATCCAAGCCCCCCGGCAAGCTCTCCCGACGAAATCGTCATCGCCGAATCTTACAGTCGCCGGAAGCGAATCCGACATTCGCCCGAAATGCCGCACCCCAATTCCCGTCCCATTCGTCGCAACTCTCACAATGGCAAGCGTTGAAGGTCAAATCGCTCGCGTAGCGAAAGAAGGTCCGATTTCTAACTCCGATATCCAATGTAGGGATTGTCCTATGTTGCACGCAAATTCTGCACCTGGCGCGAGAGTTTCGTCTTGAACGCGCGTGCGCACCGATTAGCATTCAGCCCTCGGGGATTTCCAACACTTTCACTGACTTGGGAGGATCAACAATGATTTCAAATGCCACCAACCACACGCGCAACGCACTCTCGATCGCCTTGTCGGCCGTCGTGCTTCTGGTGCTCGGTCACTCGGTCTCGGCGCAGTCCTCGCTCGACTCCAGTGCCGTCGTCGGCGTCACAAACCGCGGCGGCTTCGTGGCCGGCCTCGACTCTCATTCCGTACCCGACAGCGGTAACGTCTCCGCAACAGCCGACCACTTCTTCACCGGCCTCGACGGCGCGGGCGTCACGCAGACGATGGAATTCTCCGGCACCACCGTTGCCCAGTCCGACTACGGCCGCCTGCACTGCTATACCACCGGAACGGTGCTGAACTCCTACTACAACCAGAACAATCCCGATTTCTCCAATCACAACGGCCAAATCGTCGACCCCAACGGCTCACCCGCCTCGCTCGTCAGTCTCGGCTTCGCCACATTCACCGACACGCTCCAATATGGCGGCCAGCTCCAGAACGGCTACCGCGTCCGCTACATCTTCCACGTCTCCGGCACCAACACCGGCACCGGCGCACTGGCCGATCTTGCGTTTACGATCGACAACCTGCCCGGCGAGGCCTTCTTCGCCGGCGACGTCCGACACTATTCCGAAGACTGGGTCACGCAGGACTACATCGTCGACGGAGTCTCGGCGCAGCACGTTCACGTCCAGTTCTCCGACCAGGTCGTTTTCGATACGTTCAGTCTGGCCCAAGGACAGGACTACACCGGCACCTCCGACTTCTCCGCAACACTCGAACTAACCGCCATCGAAATGGTTGACGCCAACGGCAACCCCGTCATCGACGGCTGGACCGTCACCTCCGCCTCGGGCACCGAATACCCCCACTACACCCCCGAACCCGCCACACTGACGCTGCTGGCCCTCGGCGCGTTGGTACTGCGTCGCGGAAGCAAGCCGACTCGCTAGGGCCAAGCGCCCAATCACAACCGGAAAACCGTCCGCGCCGCGCGAACCCGCGCGCTCAGAGCCCCCGGCAAGGCCGGGGGTCATCGCCCAATCCCACGAGCCCCGTTTCAAATCGCGAGTCGATACAATCCAACCGTGCGCCTCTATCATCGAATGCGAAGCTCGGCCAAATGGTGGGGTTTAGGCCTATGCACCTTAATCGGGGCCGTATGGGCGATCAGCCCGTGGTGGTACTTCGAATGCAGCCTGTCGCGGGTTGCCGCTCGTTGCGAAGATGGCGCGATCAAGATGAAGGTCGTGCATGGCGCGCAATGCGATATTTCGAAGTTCCCCAATTGGAGTGACTGGAACGGTAAGCCAATGTGGCACGTCGGTGGGATATATCGATGGAACCTCAGATGGTGGCAGATCGACCATCGAGACGTTGGATTAATACTCCCATCGCTTTTCGCGAACCGGTGGCCAGCTGGGACGCAGGATTTCTGCGTTAATGAGGACTTGCTGGAATTTGTGACGAGCGGTCCGGTGGCCGAATATGTGCTAACAATCCCGATGTGGCTACCGTTTGCATTGGTGGGCGGAGCCGTTGGAATGAAGTTCTGGCGAAACAGAAGACGTCGGCTACAAAGCCACTGCCCCCGCTGCAACTATGACATGACCGGAAACCAATCCGGCAAATGCCCCGAATGCGGAACGCCCGCCACCGACTCCGGCCTGCCGGCTCCCAAATCCGAGCCGCTAACGGAAGTGGCCGGTCGATGACCCGCGAGTAAGAAGCGCGCTACACAGTCGACTAATCACGCCACCGAAATCACTTCCCGAGTATTATTATTCGTAGCGAGCGCACATGGCATCAAAAGAACAACTTGATCAATGGCGGCGCGAAGCGTATCTCAAGGACTACCCCTGGAGCGCCATTCGTGATAACCCGGAAAGCTGGCGGGAGCGCGCGGCGGAAGCACGCGCGACGCCGCAGTTCTGGAGTCGTTGCCAGGCCCTCGCCAAAGTTGCCCGTCTCGGCCCACCAGAGCAGGTTTTACCGCTGGTGGACGATGCCCTGCTCGAGGCCGCGAAAGAGCCCGACCTCTACCACGCAGTCTTTCCGACCGCATGGCCAATTCGAGCCCTGATCGAACGCGGACTCATCATCGATGCGATTCAACGCCTGTCGCCCATCATCGAAAAAACTCGCGGCGTGCAGCCGAATTCAAGTCGCTCCGAGGCGCTTCATACGCTGGTGCAAGCCGCCATTCCCGGCGGCGAAGCTTGCTGGCGGCCGGTGATGGACGCCCTCGTCGAGTCGTGCATCCCACCCGAACACTGGCGTCAGGCAAGAAACCTGATCAGCGCCATCCTCTTCGCCGAACGCCTCGATCCCGAATTGGCGACGAGCGTGGCCGCGCGGATCACAGACGCGCGCATCCGCCGCAAGCTGGACCGCGAACTGCAGGCCAGGGGCCATCAAAAACCGCGCGACTTCTTTTGGTAAGTCTAATGGCCAATTCCCCCGCTCTCCGTCGACATCGCATCATGCATTTCGGCCCTTTTATTGAGCGCAGCTCCCCGCCTCCAACCCACACTCCGGACACCGCTTCGGCGTAGCCCGCATGTCATACCCGCAGCCGGCGCATCGCCCCGCCACGTTCAACCGCCGTCGCAGTCGCTCAAGAAATTGAAGCGGCACAACGATTGCCGCCAGTCCCGCAACCGGAATCCAGAGCGGAAACATAAAGATGCGCGATCCCGGTCCTCCGTCGTCCCACCTGACCGCGGAAGCAAAGTTGTTTGTTACTGCCCGCACAAACTTCATCGAGTCAAGCTGACCAAGGCTCAATCGTCGCGGATCGCCCCACTCCGCGAAGAAATGCCACACCTGCTCCTTCGGGAATTCTGCGTCCCACTCTTCCGGAGTGTAGAGCCGCGATGACCAATTGACGCGGTCGATCAAGCCCGCTTGTCCACGCGCCAATTCAACGCGAAAGAGACCCTGCGATCCGCGCTGCCCGCCAACATACATCCCCACCGAACTCAAAACCCAAAGCAACCCCACCCCCACCAGCAGGAATGTCGCCACGCGCCGCACCCATCGACTACACGAACCTGCCATCATCAACAGCCATCATCCCGCACCGAGCCCGACATGAACAGATTGCAGCCCCAACGCCGCCTTGCCGTCCCATAAGAGTCTGAATTTCAGATTTTCTGAATTTCAGAATTCCTGATTCTCTGAATGTCTGAAATTCAGATCTTGCGACGAAACTGCGCCCAAGTGGTCCACGGCGACTCAGTCATGCAATCAGAGGATTTTGTTGTTTGCGTCTTGGATTAGCTCGTGTCCGGCTACAGCGGATTGGGGAACGGGCGGACGGCGCAGCGCCAGCCCTTTTCGGCCGGCGAGACGCCTGTAAGCATCCCTCGCTCGGCCTCAATAATCGATCTTGTCCTTGCGAGCCGCATATTCCTTCCACACTTCCACCGCCGCCGGCCGCAGCAAATCCTGTTCTGAAATCGCCCGATCCTTGATCGGCTTGGCAAACTGCGCATAGATGAAGTCATCATCAAAGTTGCCATACTTCTTCGAGTCGGCAACCGTCGCCCCGTAGAAAATCCCGTCCAGTCCCGCCCAGTAAGCCGTCGCAAGGCACATCGGACACGGCTCCGACGACGTGTAGAGAACGCACCCGCTCAACTTCGGCGATTTCATCAGCGCGCATGCCTGTCGGATCGCGTGCATCTCCGCATGCCACGTCGGATCGTTCTGCGCGATGACGTGGTTCATCCCATCCGCCAGCACCGTGCCGTCCTTGTTCACGATCACCGCCCCGAATGCCCCGCCCGTCTTGTATTGCACGCCCGCCTTCCGCGAGTTCGCGATCGCCCGACGCATGAACTCCTCCTGCTTCGCCATCGGGAACCGCGTTCGAATCTGCTCCGCCGTAAACGGCTTCTGCTCGCTCGGAACCTGAATGAACCCCATTGCAATGCCCGGCCGCATCGCCGACCCCAGCCAGAAGGCCCCGGCCACCAGCGAACCGGCCATCAGCACGCCGACCGAAACCCGCGCCGCACGACTCCAACGCATGACCGAATCACTCGCAAACGAATTACACATAAAAAATCCTTTCCTGATGAGCATCCTTAATCATCGGCCAGCCGCGATCCCATTCGACAAGATTCGACGCCATCGCGTCTCAATCCATCGTCTACCCTTCAATAGGATTGATTGAGCGTCCACGCCGGATAAATCCACACCGCCGGCATCGCCGTATCCATCTGTAACGCAGAGGGCCCGCTCCGCATCTCACTTTCTACCGGAGAGGCCGATGTCCACCCTCGCTGCTAAAGTACCCACAATGGAAGCCGCCCAAATCCATCCCGATGCCCCGATCACTAGCCACGCCGCTGCGCCGGCGACCGCCTCCGAAAAGCCCGCTCGCCTCGTCTGTTCCGAGGTCTGGGGCGGCAACCGCACCATCCACACGGCCGTTAACCTCCCCGGCCTGCATGGCGTTCTGTTCTCGCAGCCCGCCCAGGGCGGACGCGGCGGCGACGTCCACTACCTCTCCGTATGCGGCTCCGGAATTCTCTCGCGCATGTGCCTGGCCGATGTCGTCGGACACGGCGAAGCCGTCGCGCGCTTCAGCAGCGAAATGCACGCCCAGCTCCGCCGCCTCATGAACTGGCCGGACGAACGCAGCGTCTTCAAGGCCCTTAACCGCCGACTCGTCGACATCGGCCTCGACGCAATGACCACCGCCGCGGCTGTCTCCTACTACCCGCCGCGCCGCAAGCTCTCCGTCAGCTACGCCGGCCACCCGCCCGCCTGGTTCTATCGCAAATCCGAAAACCGCTGGGTGCAATGGTCCATTCAGTCGCGCGAAGGCGCCGCCGGCCTCGTCGACGGCCCGCTCGCCATCGACCCCGACGCCGCCTACTCTCGAAATTCACTGAAGGCCGCCGAAGGCGACCGCCTCGTGCTCATCACCGATGGCGTGTTGGAAGCCCCGGGCCCGAACGGCCAACAGTTCGGAACGAACAACCTCGAAGCCGCGCTCAATCGCGCCGGCGGCGGCTCCATCCAGCAGCTCGCCGGCGGCGTCCTCGACTCGCTCCGCGACTACGTCGGCCCGGCCGGCCTCGTACATGACGACGTCACCTTCCTCGCCGTCGAGTTCATTCCCGGCCCGACGCTGGGCCGCCACGTCTGGCTCGCATTACGAAATAGAATCTTCCCGCCCCGGAACGAACTTCCCGACGCGTGATCTTCCGGTACCAGTCCGGCGGGTGATGTCACCGTCGCCTTACCGCGGCAGATATCGGCCCACACCTTGAATCACAAGTGCGCCTGGATCGCGCCAACCAGATCCGCAAGCTCAAACGGTCCGTCGTGGCGTTTCCCATTGATGAAAAACGTCGGGGTGCCGTTGACCCCGCTGCGAATGCCCCCGATGAAGTCCTCCTTGACCCGCTTGGCGTATTCGCCCTCCTTCAACGCGCTCGCGAGTGCTTGCCCGGACAACTCCATCCGCTCAGCCAGTTCGAGCAGGAGCGGCGGCCCCAGCGCGTCCTGGTTCTCGTAAATAGCGTCGTGCATCTCCCAGAATCGATTCTGCCCCGCCGCGAACTCCGCCGTTTCCGCGGCGCTTTCCGCATTCGGGTGAATCTCTTTCAAGGGGAAGTTTCTGAACACGAAACCCAGTTGCTTCCCGAAATGCTTCTGCACCTGTTTCACGATCGGACATGCGTGCCGGCAATGCGGGCACTCATAATCCCCGTATTCAACCAGAATGACCGGCGCGTTTGAATCGCCTTGAACGTGATCGCGCGCCGCGACCGGCACCTTGAGCGTCGACATAATGGCTCCTTCACGATTTCGAGAGATCCTCGAGCGCCTGGAGAATGCCATCGGCCCCCGGGTTGACCGACACGGGCGAACAATAGCTCCAGGCGATCTTCCCCTTGCCGTCAATTACGAAAAGCGCTCGCTCGCAATACCCATCGCCGGCTCGGAAGGCCCCGTATTTCTTCGCCACCTCGCCCTTCGGCTCGAAATCGGCAAGGAGCGGAAAATGCAAATGGCGGGTCTGCGCAAACGCCGCATGACACCAGGCCCCGTCAACTGAAATGCCCAGCAGTTCCGCACGATGTTTCTGAAACTCCGGTAGGACTTCGTTGTAGAGCGCCATCTGGTCGCCGCAAACGGGACTCCAGTCGGCCGGATAAAAGGCCAGGATGACCGGTCGGCCCAGCAGTTCCGTCAGCGACAGCTTTTGATCCGGTGTGACATGCAGCGTGAAATCGGGAGCCCGCGTCCCGGCTTCCAGAAGTTGAGCCATTCTTTACCCTTTCGATGCTAACGATCCAACGGCGCTCGCCGGGATTGTAACACGCGCCGATCGCGCGTCAGCGAAGCTGTAGTCGGGCGGAGCGCGAGCGCAAACGCCATGTCGCCATGCCGCCAATTTCAGGGAGACCCTGGCTCCCTCCATGCGCCGACAACATGACCTGATAAGCGTGCAGCACAGGACAGAGTTTTCCGTCCTTCCATCGCCGGGTATCGGTGCCCGAATCGGCCGCGCGGCCGCTTCCAAGCCGTTCGATTGGCGGTATCATGCAGCTTCGTTTTGTCGATTTGGCCGAGGACTCGGGTTGCGACACGACAACTCAATCGTGGCGGAAACCGGGAATCCTTCGGTGAAGCAGACGTCGCGGGCGTAGCTCAATGGTAGAGCTCTAGCCTTCCAAGCTAGACGTTGTGGGTTCGAATCCCATCGCCCGCTGTAGAGCACATCCTCGGCAAATTCGGAGCGGTGCATTCTCGGGCCTGCCAACCCAGCGTGCCCGCCTCGCGTGGCCTCGCCCCGCTAACTGGCGTTATTTCCGATACTTGCCCTCCGAAGCACAGTCCCGCCACCGATCCGGCTTCGCGCCGCCTTGACGACCGGCTAACACGATTTTCGCCCGAATCGCGCGATATCCGTAGACAGAGCGATTGGCCTTTGCGTTACAATTGGGTGCAGGTCCTTAGAGGAGGTAGGAAAGCCGTTTGCGCGCCGCAGCGAGGGATTGGCCGCTCACGGGTTTCTCGGGCAGCAAGAAGAATTTAGAAAAACCGGCCGCCGCCGATTCGCCATCGACGCGCCCAGCCCCCGAGTCATTCGCGCAAGCGTCTCGGTCGGCCGAAGAACAAGAACGATTGGATCAGTACACGGAGGAAGAACCATGAACTCTGGAGGAAGAACCTTGAACCAGCGAAGTATGGCATGTACAGCGATGCTCGCCATCGCCCTGATGGCCACCGGCGTCGGAAATGCAGCAACATATACCCCGGGCAACATCGTCGTCGCGACTTGTCCGACGACGGCAGGCGCGCAGCAGGTCACTCTCACCGAGTACACCTCGACGGGTGCCATCGTGGGCGTCGGCTACGCGATCCCCGTCAGCGGTTCGCCTCCGTTCGGCGGAATGAACGGCAGCTCAACCACTTCCAGTCAGATCAACTTCGGAAGCGAAAGTAATCAGATCATCTACGTCGCCACGTCGTTCACAAACGCAACCGGAACCACACCGCGCGTCCCGGGCTTCGTCCGAGTGAACAACACCTCCGGCACCCCGGTCATCGACCAGGCCACTCCGACAGGTGATGGCGATCAGGACATGCGCGGTATCGAGCAGTTCGATTGCCGTGTCTTCACCGGGTCGGGCAGCCGGATGAAGCGCACCACCGGCGTCACGATCGAAGACTTCCTTGCGCCGAACGGTGCCACCGCCCCGAACTGCCGCTGGATGGGTGGCCGGCTCGGATCCGACATGTACATGTCCACTGGTTCAGGCGCCACCCCGTTCACCGGTGGTCCGGGCGTTTTCAAGGCCGTCCTTACCGACCCCTTGCCCGTAACCCCGACGCTGGTGATCCCGTTAGGCGCGTCTGCGTCGCCGCTCGGGCTCTTCGTCCCCGACGCAAACACAGTCTATATTGCGATGCAGTCAGGCGGTGGTTTCTCCGCCACGGGTCTTTACAAGTTCACATTCGACGGTTCCAGCTGGACCAACCAGGGCCTCAATACCGCAGTCGGCTCGCTCTCACAGGTCAGCGACGTCGACGGTACTGTCAGCGGCGGCAACGTAACGCTCTATGCGATTAATAACACCTCGGTCTGGCGCCTGACTGATACCCTCACCTCAACCGGCGCCACATGGACAGGTGCGGCCGCTACCCAGATCGTCACCAGTCTGGCCCGCGGTCGATCCGTCGCGATCGTTCCGCCGGTCCCCGCCGCGCAAACGTTTAACGTCAACGTCTCGACCACCGGCTCCGGGTTCGGCTCGGTCGCCAAGAGCCCGCCGACCGGCCCCTACGCGAAGTGCAGCACCGTCAACCTCACTGCGACCGCCAATCCGGGCTCGGTTTTCGTCGGCTGGGGAGGCGACGCCAGTGGCGTCACCAACCCGCTCCCCGTCCTCGTGGATGGCAACAAAAATATCACCGCTCAATTCGACCTGCTTGCCGGCCAGAAGATCTTGAATCTCACCGGCGTCGGCGATGGTTCGATCAACGCCACCCCGCCCAATACCAACTTTGCATCACCGGGCGGCCCCTACCCGATCGTCCAGCCGAACAACACCGCGATCACCCTCTCTGCGACGCCTGACTCAAATTGGATCTTCGACCACTGGTCGGGCGACGTGAATCCCGGCGATGAGTTCTTCGACACCATCACCGTCACTCTCACCGCCAACAAGAACGTCACCTGTGTCTTCAAGCAACTCTTCCGCGTGCGAAACTTCGCCACCGGAAACGGCACTAACACCATCACCGGCCCGACGCCCGACGGAACCGGACCCGATGGATTCCCGCTTTACCGCGATGGCACGCAGGTGAGCTTCTCCTCCACTGCCGGCAACATCGGCTCGCCGGCCAATACGTGGACCTTTACCGAGTATCAGGACGCGGCCCTCGTGACCCTGAGCACAAACCCAATCTTCACAACGGCTCCGCTGACCGCGCCGCTCGATGTCACCGCCGTCTTCGTCGAAACGCCGAACTCCAATACGGCATCGGCCTTCGCTCCGCGCGACATCGTCATCGGAACGATCAAGGACTTCTTTAGCCCCGGCGTGATTCAGCTCCGCGAGTACAACTCCGCCGGCCAGCTCGTCCAGCCGGTCGTTACTGTGCCGTCAACGGGAACTCCCTCAGCCGTGACCGACCTTCCGACCAGCACGACGGCGTTCGACATCAACTTCGACGCTGCAAATGACAGTCGGCTCTACATTGCCGGTCAGGGAATCAACGCGGTTTTGCCCAATCAAGTCGGATTCATCCGCACACAGTTCAGCGGCGGTTCACATATCTTCGACTTGGCCAAGGGCAATCAGGCCAATACCAACGGCCGCGGCGCTGCCGCCAATGGGAATGACGTTTACTGGAGCTTCGACAGCGGCATTCGTCGCTACGACATTGCCGGCGATGCGATCAGCACCGTGCTCGGAAGCACCGCGAATACACGAATGATCGAAGTGTTCAACTCCGCGTTGTACAGCTCGACCTCATCGGCGAGTGGTCTGTACACCGGTGGTCCGGGCATCTTCCGGGTTGACGATCCGAACGGGACGCCCTCGGCCAACCTCGTCTTCCAAGTGCCGACCATCACCGCCAACGCCCCCAATCTGTTGTCATTCAAGTTCGCGAACGCCAACAACTGCTACATCGGCCTTCAGGCCGGCAACGGCTACGGCGGTCTGTTGAAGTTTTACTTCGACGGGTCCAACTGGATTAACCGCAACACCCCGCTCGCGCTCGGCACCGACTGGGCTCGCGGTGTTGATGTCGTCGTCAGCGGAAACAACGTCCGCGTTTATTTCCAGCACACCTTCGCCACCAGCGAAGGCCGGCTGAGCTATATCGACGACACCCTCGACAACACCTCGGACTGGGAGAACCTGCCTCTGACCACCATCGTCCCGCTCGTTTCGCGCGGCCGGTCGGTGGCCATCGTTCCGGGGAACCCGGTGCCGGTCTGCACGACCTGCCTCGGCGACGTCGTCCAGGACAGCAAGGTCAATGGCGTCGATGTCCAGGGCTTCGTGAAGTGCCTCCTCGGAGTTGGCGGAACCAACTGCCAGTGCGGCGACTTCAACGGCAGCGGCACGGTGACGAGCGCCGATATCGCTCCGTTCATCATCGCCCTGCGGACCTCGACTTCCTGCCCGTAAGCGGGCCCCCATAGCGAAGTCCATCACAGCGGAGCGGCCTTGTGCCGCTCCGCTTTTTTGCGCGCATACACCCATTCCCCTTCGCGCCGCGCCACCCGTTTCGATATACTGACTCCACGGTCCGAATCGGGAGTAACACTAAAATGCACACACCTCGATACGCCCTGATTTTTGCGCTGGCGACTTCCAGTCTGGCCACTCCGCTGCTCGCCGCCCCCTTCACCGGCGGCAACTTCATCGTCGCCACCGCCCCCACCAGCTCGGCCAGCTCTACCCAGATCACCATCGCCGAATTTAGCCCCGCCTTTGGCCCGCCCATCCAAACCTTTGCCATTCCTTCCACGTCCCCCATCCCCTTCGGCGGCACCGTCGGCAGTTCCACCACCGAAATGCAGATCGCCTTCCGCGCCGCCGACCCCCAGTTCCTCTATGTCGCCACCACATTCACCAACGTCACCGGCGCGTCCGCATCCGCCGGCTACCTCCGCGTCAATGCCTCTGGCCCTTCCCTCGTCGCCGACGAAGCCATCACCAACGGCCGCGGTGGCGCCAACTGTCGCGGCGTCGGCTCCTCCGGCAGTTGGGTCTTCACCGGCTGCGGCAGCAACGTCGTCCGCCAGATCGGCACGACCCGCGAAGATCTCATCCTCGGCAACGCCCGCTGGCTCGAAATCGTTGGCAATGATCTCTATGTCACAACCTCAGTTGCGTCAGGAGGCGGATTCATCGGCGGCCCCGGCCTCTTCAAAACCGCCATCGACGCTCCGGCGCCATCCACACCCGTTCTGGTTTTTCAAACACCCGCAAACAGTCAACCGGTCGGCTTCGCTGTCGCCAGCGCCGACACCATTTACCTCGCTCAAAATGGAGACGCCGCCACCGACGGCCTCTTCAAGTGGACTTTCGCGGCCGGCGCATGGATCAACCAGGGCCGCATCGCGTCGATCCCGACGCCGACCTTCGACGTCGAAGCCGTCGTCTCCGGCACGACCGCCACCCTCTACGTCGTCACCAATACCTCAATATGGAAAGCAATCGACACGCTCGGCTCATCGGGCCCCGCCTGGACAGGCCTCGCCGCCACCGAAGTCCTCACCGGTCTCTCCCGCGGCCGATCCATCGCCCGCGTCCCCGGCTCCGCCGCCCCCGTCTGCGCCACCTGCGCCGGCGACCTCGACAACAACAGCGTCGTCAACGGCTCCGACATCCGCGGCTTTGTCGCCTGCTTGTTCGGCAGCGGCCCCAATTGTGCCTGCGGAGATTTCAACGCCAGCAGCAGCGTCACTGCCGCCGACATCGCCCCCTTCGTTCTTCAGTTGCGAACCGGAACAACCTGCCCCTGAACGTCATCGCCAAAACCAGACGATCACCACCATCACCACCACCGCAACGACGCTCCACATCCAGCGCCGCCACCCGCCGCGCTCCGCAAGACGCGTCACGATCCAGTCTCCGCAATGCGGACAGCGCTGCGTCCCCTCCGCCACCATCTTCCCGCACGACGAACATGGCAGCACATCGATCGAGTCGTCCCCGTCCCCGGAGTCGCCCTCGTCCGGCCACTCGTCATCATCCAGCGGGTCATCAGGTTCAGCGTCGCGCAGCACGATGGTCCTCGCCGTCGCTCAATCCGGCAGCGTGAGGAACTCTTTCATGTGCTTGTCGAACATCTCTTGCGCCTGCGGGTCATGCATCGGCAACCGCAGCTCGTTGATCACCTTGGTCCCCATCTTGATCCACTCCGCCCAGCACCCCTGGCAGACGTTCGCCAGAATCTTCTCGCCCATCGGTCCCTTGAACGGCCGCTCGGCCATCTTCGTCCCGCCGCCGCACCGCGAGCAGACAAAGCCGTCGACTCCTGCCCCGCCTGTGGCCGCCGCTTTCGCCTTCGCCTCTGGATCAGGTACGGCCGCTCCGAGCGACTTGAGCACCTCGCCCATCTCATTCCGCGGCATCAGGTCGCCGCGCTTGTGCGCCACGAGGTAGCCGTTCTTCAGCGTCTCAATCGCGAGTTCTTTGTGCCCCGTCTCCACCTGCGTCTTGCCCAGCATTAGGAATGCCCGCGAGTAGTGCGGATTCATCGCCAGCACCCGCTGAAATGCCGGTCCGGCCTCGGTGAACCGCTTGGCCTCAAACAGGGCATTGCCGAGGCTGAAGTACCCCAGCTCGTTATTCGGGTCCGTCTCAACCATCTTCTGAAACTGCACGATCCGTTCATCCAAAGTCATGCGAAGTTGCTCCCTTCATCTGCCATTTTCCGACTCAAAGAGGTTAGCCGACCATCCCCCAGAGGCAAGCGCCGCTCCGCCGGCCTCCACTGCCACCCACTGCCCCAAAACGCACGGGAGGACGGGCAATAAATCTTCAAATGATGCACAAGATTCGCCCGGCAGCTCGGTACTACGGGTGTATGCGGTCGCGACGCGACTGCTGAACAACGAAAACCGGATGTGTAAAGGAGTTTCCCATGATCGCTCGAAACACCAAGAAGACCCTGGCCGCCGCCCTCATGCTCGCCGCCGTTGTCCTCACCCAGGCCGTCGGATGCTCGGTGGACCCGCTCACCGCCGCCATCAACGACGCCCAGCAAACCGCCTCCGGCCTGATCGACGCCGTCGCCAACGCCCTCAAGTAAACCGTGGCGGAAAAACAAAACGGGCGGCCGATTGCTTGAATCGGCCGCCCGTCTTCGATTTCAGCTTCGCCGGTGTCGGCGCCCGCCGCGGACTCCCGGCCGCGGCGAACACCGATCCGTTCGCTTCGCCTTAATCGCAATTACCCTTGTGCCACTTCTTGCCTTCGATGTCGAGCTTCGACGCCGGAAGCGAAGTGCTGCCCGGGTAGGCCTCGGTGCCTACCGTCACCGACAGACCCAGCGTTCGCGGCGTCGTGTTCACGCCGGCCGGGAAGCTGGCGCCGCTGAAGTTGGCCTCGATTCGGTATCGCCCGACCGAAGCCGTCAGGAACGACGCCACGTTGATCGTCTTCGACTGCCCCCCGCTGATCGTGATCACCGAGGTGTTCAACAGCGGGAACGGCAGCGTCAAAGTCACTTCCTTGCCCGGCTTGTCGACATCGAACGGCGCTGAAGACGTCACATTGCCGTTGTTGTCGATGTTCACCGTGGCCTGATTGTTGATATTGATCACCACCGGTCCGCCCAGCTTCTTCTTGTTATAGCTGATGTTCAGGACCGTCTCGGAGCTGGAGATCAACTCGCTCTTCAAATCGATCGGGAAGCCCGCCAGACTGTACTTGAAGCTCGCGCCGTCCCAGTCGATCTCGTATTTCGTGATCGGCCCGGTGTTGCTGCTGAACTTCCACTTCTTCCCGTCGTTGCCGCTCTCGCTGAACGTCACCGACTGATTCGAAACAATCGTCTGGCCCGCCAGGACGATCGTCGCAGCGGCCTTCGGCGTCAGTTCGCTGAAGTCCACGCCGAACGGCAGTCCGATGTCGCCGTTGATCTTCACCTTCTTCGGCTCGGCCGGGTGGAAGTTGACGTTCGCCGTGTCGATCTCGAGCAATGAGAGCTGCGATGGGCTCAGCGTGATCGTCTTCGTGTTCTCGTGCCAGCCGTTGGCCGGATCGGTCACACGCAGCGTTACCGTGTACGACCCGTAAGGCAGCGACACGATCGTGTTCGCGCAACTCGCCGAAGTGCCGTTGCACATCACCGTCGAATTGACCGTCCAGCGGAACGATAGCGTGTTGAACGCATCGTCGGCATCAGACGAACCCACGGCCGACAGCCGCACCTGCGCCGTCGCGCCGATGTTGGTCAGCTGTGTAACCGTGGCGACCGCCGTCGGCCGCGCGTTGCACGGGCTGAAGCCCATACCCGCCTCGGCTCCGTCCGGAATGCCGTCGTTGTCCGAATCCGCATCGAGCGGGTCCGGGCACGGACCGCCGGCCGCCGCGGCGATTTCGGCCGCATCGCTCATGCCGTCATTGTCGTCGTCGAGGTCGCAGGCATTGCCCTGACCATCGCCGTCGGTGTCGAGTTGATCCGCATTCGCAACCGTCGGACAGTTGTCGACGTTTCCGCAGATACCATCGCCGTCCGCGTCGTTATTCGGATCGAGCGGACACGGATCGCACGCGTCGCCCAGCGCATCGCCGTCGGCGTTGGCCTGGTTAGCGTTCGAAACGCTCGGGCAGTTGTCCACGTTGCCGCAGACCCCGTCACCGTCCTGATCGTTGTTCGGGTCGAGCGGACACGGATCGCAGGCATCGCCCAGCCCGTCGCCGTCCGTATCAACCTGCGTCGGATTCGCGACGGTCGGACAGTTGTCGCAGGCGTTGCCCTTTCCGTCGCCGTCCGTATCAACCTGCGAAGGATTGGCCGTCGCCGGACAGTTGTCGCAGGCGTCGCCCACTCCGTCGCCGTCGGCGTCCGCTTGCGCCGGGTTCACCGCGTTGGGGCAGTTGTCGCACGCGTCGCCCTTGCCGTCGCCGTCCGCGTCGGCCTGAGTCGGGTTGGCCGTGGCCGGACAGTTGTCGCAGGCATCGCCGACACCGTCCCCGTCCGCGTCCGCCTGGTCCGGATTGGCCACGGTCGGACAGTTGTCGCACGCATTACCGCGTCCATCGCCGTCGCCGTCCGCCTGGTCGTTGTTCGCCGCATTCGGGCAATTGTCGCAGGCGTCGCCGCGATTATCCCCGTCGGCATTCGCCTGGTCGGAGTTAGCCAGCAGCGGACAGTTGTCGGCTCCATCCAGAACGCCGTCGCCGTCGTCGTCGCCGTCGCAGGCGTCGCCGAGGCCGTCGCCGTCCGTATCGAGCTGATCCGGGTTCACCACCAGCGGACAATTGTCGGCCGTGTCGAGCACGCCATCGTTGTCGTCGTCGGTATCGCAGGCGTCGCCCTGCCCATCGCCATCCGTATCGATCTGGTCGTTGTTCGCGACCGTCGGACAGTTGTCGCAAGCGTCGCCGAAGCTGTCGCCGTCACCGTTCGCCTGATCTGCATTGGCCGCGTTGATGCAGTTGTCGCACGCATCGCCCACGCCGTCGCTGTCCGCGTCGGCCTGCAGCGGATTCGCCGTGCTCGGACAGTTATCCGTGGCACACGTGTTCGCCGGGTAGCCCGGGTTACCAAACCCATCGCCGTCCGTGTCGGTGCAGGTGTCGCATGTGTCGCCGATACCGTCACCGTCCGCATCCGCCTGGTCCGCGTTCGCCACAGTCGGACAATTGTCCGATGCGCACGTGTTGGCCGCGTAACTCGGATTGCCGAACCCGTCGCCATCCGTGTCGGTGCAGGTATCACACGCATCGCCGATGCCGTCACCGTCCGCATCGCCCTGGTCGGCGTTCGCAATCGACGGACAGTTGTCGGTCACGCACGTGTTGGCCGGGAACCCGGGATTGCCGTACCCATCACCGTCCGTATCGGTGCAGCTATCGCATGCATCCCCGATGCCGTCGCCATCCGCGTCGGCCTGCGTGGGGTTCGCAACCGTCGGACAGTTATCCGTCGTGCAGGTGTTCGCCGGGAATCCGGGATTTCCAAACCCATCGCCGTCCGTGTCGGTGCAGGTATCGCACGCGTCGCCGACCCCATCACCGTCCGCGTCCGACTGGCTCGCATTCGCGACCGTAGGACAGTTGTCCACGTTGCCGCAAACCCCGTCTCCGTCGGCGTCATTCGCCGGATCGAGCGGGCACGCATCGCACGCATCACCCAGCGCATCGCCGTCCGCGTTCGCCTGCCCGGGGTTCGCCACCAGCGGACAGTTGTCGATGCAGTTTGCCTTGCCGTCGCCGTCCGTATCCGTGTCGGCCACGCCGCATCCACAAATCCCCGGCGCAATCTTGTTCGCATCGTTCGGGCAACCGTCGCACGCATCACCCAGCGCGTCGCCGTCCGCGTTCGCCTGGGACGTATTCGCTACCTGCACGCAGTTGTCGAGCGTGTCGGGCACCGTATCGCCGTCGCCGTCCACCAGCTCGAACGCGCCCATGTCCACGATCGGAGCACTGCCCGCGCCCGTGTCAGCCGTGTAAATATCATTCGTGAATCGCGCGTTGCCGTCGCGATCCGTCAAAATCCCCGCCGGAACCAGCGAATTGTTGCCCGCGTCCACCGCCGGCGAAGACGACAGCAGCCGCAGGTCGTCGTCCGCCGTTCCGAAAGTGTTGTCGGCCCCGTCCGCGTCGACAAACAGCGGATTCGCGTCTTTGTTGCCGCCGCCGTTCGTCCCGAGCGAAGCCACCCACGCCGCGCTCCCGCCCGAGCCGCGGATGTCCGAATGCCGGAACGTCGGCGAGCTCCCCGCGTTCGCCACTTCATTGCCCGTCACCGTCGCCGTGTTGCCCCACACCACGCAGTTGTTGTACTGCGGAAAGTTCGACGGCCCGCCCGACGTATTCGAGATTCCGCCGCCCGTCGCGGCCGTGTTGCCGCTGAACGTGCAGTCAGACATCGTGAAGAAGCCCTGCACCGCAATCGTCTGCAACCCGCCGCCGTTCGAAGCGGTGTTTCCGCTGAACGCGCAGTTCGTCACCGTCGCCCGCGCCCGCACATACAAACCGCCGCCGTCCACCCCGCCGTTGTTGCCGCGGAACGTACAGTTGACGATTGACGTTGAAGTCGTGGCCACCGTCGTATTGGTATAAAAGCCGCCCGCCTGCTGCCCGGCCCGATTGCCGGCGAACGTGCAGCCGATCACCGTCGCGCTCGCCCCGCTCTCGTTCAGCATGCCGCCGCCGAACTCAGCGTAATTCGAGGCGATGAGACAGTTCTTCACCGTCCCGCCGAGTACTGTCGACCCGTTCGTTCGATTGTTGACGATTCCGCCACCGAATCGATCCGGATTAACGCTCGACTCCGCGCTCCCGTGCGTAATGGTGAATCCGTCGATTTCCGCCGTCGAATCCGTATTGCTGATCGTCACGACGTGATAGCTGTTCTCGTTCCACGTCGCGCCCGGCGACCCGCTCGCCGCCATCGCCGCGTCGTTGCCCGCTATGTCGCCCGACAGGATCGATTGCTGCGTCACCGTGTTCCGCAGATCAGGATTCGCCGCGCCATACCCTGCGTAGCCGCCGCGCACCGAGACGCCGTTGAGCATCAGAAACGTCGCCTGCCGCCCCGCCGGTGTCGATGGCTTATAAGTTCCCTGCCCGACGCGAATCTCGGTGATCGTCCCGCCCGAACCGGCCGCCGCCGTCAACGCCGTTTGCAGATTGTTATATGCCGTGGCCCATGCCAGACCATTGCCGCCCCCCGGCGCGCTGTCATCGACATACCGGACCGACTGCCCCAGTGCCGCGGAGCAAAAACAGGTAAGGGAGAGTGCGACAAGAATCCGAGCGGATCGCACAAAAGTCATGAGTTGTCTCCACGGCGAAGTGGCGAGATCGGGCGGCTGATGTCCCGATGCGACGATGAGTATGAACTTTGGGGCGGCCCCATTCAACGCTTTTTTTGCGCTAGCGGGTTTGTTCGCAGCGCAGAAATCGCACGGCCCATAAAGAAACGACGCGCGCCGCATGAGCGGCACGCGTCGCGATTGTTCAACAGTTATCGTCCGCTTATTTTTACGGCGTCAGCAAACAAGCCACGAACTGCGGCGACGCCAAATCTCCTGAACAGATATCACGCCACTTCGCTCCGCCGGGAAATTGCCTGTTCACCGGCTCTTCACCATCGAGGCCGTTCCTCATTGCCCGGAGCAAACTCTCCCCGCGACTCACATGTCACCGCAAGACTATTCTCCGCGGTCGCTAATATGAAACGTTGGCATTGGCGTCGGTCGAACCCAGACTGCTCAGAGCGCTGAACCCGGATACGGCCGCGCTCGATGGAGAGCGGCGGTCGATGATTGGCCCGAAAACATTATTGGCCGCGATGACCCAGTCAATGGTGTTTCGTGAGCAGGTGTTCCTGATGATGACGTTGTTGGCCTCGCTCACTTCTATCCCGCGGTCGGCGCCCCAGCAGTTATTACCCTCGATACGATTGGCGGTGAACCAGGCGTGGATCCCTGCGCCGTTGCCGCCTCCGTATCCATTATCCGTGCTGTTGTTGCCACGGATCACGGCTTCGTCAGTGCACTCGATACCGTCGAAGGTGTTCTTACTGGCGACACAGCCGATGACCGCGCAGTCGAAGTTGACGGCGATGCCGCTGCCGCCGTTCCGGTACGCCGAGCAGTTCGTGACCGCGCAGCCGGAGCTGACGTTGAGTCCGGTGCTCCCGTTGTTGCTTGCCGCGCAATTTGAAAGCGTGCAGCCGTCGAAGGTGCTGATGCCAAAGCCGTCGTTGTGGTTTGCCAGGCAGCCGCCGAGCGTGCAGCCGGCGCCTGCGACGATGCCATCGGCGGTGTTAAATGACGCCGAGCAGTTGGCAAACGTGCAGCCGTCGCGCGCAAAAATGCCGGCGCCGGTGTTCAAGGAGGAGGAGCAGTTGGCGACCGCGCTGTCGCCGCCGAGGAAGATTCCACGGTTGGCGTTGCCGCTCGCGAGCACGCCTTCCACGCGGCAATTGGTCATGCCAATAGCCCCAAGGTTTACGCCGTCAGCTCCCCAGCCGAGGACCGAACCATTAAATACCTTGATGCACGTCAGCGCGATGACGGTAGCACTCACGCCGTCCAACGAGCCGGCACTGCCCCGCAGGTCAAACCCGTTAAGGTCCAGTGTCACGCCCACGGCGGCGATCTCGACCCCGTACTTGCCGGCTACGCCCTGAATGTTGCCCGTGAGGTAGTACGAGCCGGGTTGCGAGATCTTGAACACGCTGTCGGCATCGCCGGGCGTGTTGGTCGCGTTGACCGCGACCCGCGGTTCGACCTCGGTCAAGGTCTTGTGCGTCGGCGCAACCGGTCCGGCGGGCGGATTCAAATCGCCCGCGCCGGCAAACTCACCGGCAGCGACCACCAGGGCAAGGCAGATCGGCACCGACACAGTAAGAAAAAGCCGCTTCATGACGTGCTCCTTGATTCGTTCCATCGATCGCATTCACGGTTCAATTCGAAAAGTTCGCATTCGCATCGGTCGTGCCGAGGCTGCTGCTGGCACTGAAGCCGGATACGCTGGCGCTGGGCAGCTGGCGGTGGTCGACGATCGGCCCAAAGATGTTGTTCGGGCCAAGCTCCCAGTCGCTGGTGTTAAGCGAACAGGTGTTCCTGAAAATAAAGTTCCCGAGACCAGTTACCTGGATGCCGCGATCCGCGCTGGCGCAGTTATTCCCCTCAATGCGGCTGTGCGCGCTGGCGTGGATGCCCGCGCCGGAGCCCGTGTTCCCGTTGAATGTGCAGTTATTGTCGCGGATCATGCAGGAAGCTCCGCAAGATACTCCGTCGAGTGTATTGAGGGCCGCCGAGCAGTCGGAGACCGTGCTACCGTTGTAGGCAAAGATGCCGTCGCGGGTGTTCTCTACGGCGGCGCAGTCGGCGACCACGCAGTTTGTGTCAGCGGAGATCCCGTCTTCGCCATTCTGGCGCGCCGAGCAGTTCGAGACCGTGCAGCCGGTGCCGACGACAATGCCGGAGCTGATGTTGTCATACGCCGAGCAGCCGCCGAGCGTGCAGCCTGCGACGGTGACGATGCCGGTGATGGCATTGTTGTACGCCGAGCAGTTCGACACCGAGCATCCGTCGCTGGTGCTGATGCCGTAGCCGCCGTTGCCGAACACCGAAACATTTGAAACCGTACTGCCGCCGTTGGTGATGATGCCGCTGCCGCCGTTCTGGTACGCCGAGCAATTCGAGACCGTGCAGCCGCTGCCCATACTGAGACCGGTAGCGGTGTTGTTGTTTGCCATGCAGCCGGCGAGCTTACAACCGTCGGCAGCGAAGAAACCGTTCCCGGTGTTGTGGTACGCCGAGCAGTTCGAGACTGCGCCGGCGGTGCTGGTGCTGATGCCCGTGCCGCCGTTGAACGACGCCGAGCAGTCGGCGACCGTGCAGCCGGTATTGGCATTGATGCCGGAGCCGGTGTTCGAAGCTGCCGCACAGTCGGTAACCGTACTGCCTTGGCCGGCGCTGATTCCTGCGCCGGCATTGCCGCTGGCGAGAACGTCCTGAATACGGCAGTTGGTTACACCGATAGCGGCAAGACTCACGCCGTCGCCGCCCCAGTTGCGGACCGAGCCGTTGACCACCGCGACGTTTCGCGTGCCGATGACGGTGACGCCCACGCCTTCCAGCGAGCCGGGAACGCCAAACAGGTCAAACCCGTTGAGGTCAACCTTGACGCCGCTCGCGGCGATTTCGATACCGCGCTTGGCGGCGATGCCCTGGATATTGCCCATCAGGTAGTAAGACCCGGCCTGGCTGATTTTGAACAGGCTGTCGGCATCGCCGGGCGTGTTGGTCGCGTTCACGGCCGTCCGCGGTTCGATCTCCGTCAACGTCTTGTGCGTCGGCGCGACCGGTCCGGCAGGCGGAATCAAATCTCCGGCGTAAGCGAGCCAGGCCCCGGCCGCGAGGACGGCCGCACAAATCGGAAGCGTGACATGTATCGGACGGGCGTTCATTGATCGTTCCTCCTAGGTTGCTGGTTTTCAGCCAATCGCCGTCTCGCGGGCGCGGTCAGATTCGATCAATATGAAAAATTGGCGTTGGGGTCGGTCGAGTCCAGGCTGCTCGGGGCTGAGTTGCCGCTTACGGCTGGACTCGCCGGGATGGTGCGATCGATGATGGGACCGAAGACGTTGTTGGCGGCCATTACCCAATTGAGCGTGTTCATCTTGCAGGCGTTCCGGACGATGATGCTGCCCGAGGAGTTCACGTCGATGCCGCGGTCCGCACCGGTGCAGTCATTGCCCTCAATTAAATTGGCGGCGCCCAGGGCG
The DNA here is from genome assembly GCA_015654675.1 of Planctomycetota bacterium. Lineage (GTDB taxonomy): Bacteria > Planctomycetota > Phycisphaerae > UBA1845 > UTPLA1 > SpSt-539. The sequence continues at coordinate 39,355 of JAATGM010000049.1, forward strand.
TGGATGCCCGCTCCGTCGCCGTCCGAAAAGCCGTTCTTCTCGCAGCTGTTGCCACGGATGACGCAACCGAAAGTACACACAATTCCATCGAGGGTGTTGAAGGTGGTGGAGCAGTCGGCGACCGTGGAGCCCTGGGTTACATTGATTCCTATTTGGGTGTTCTTGTACGCAGAGCAGGACGTCAGCACGCAACCAGCGCTGGAAGTGATGCCGACTCCCGTATTTGAGAATGCCGTGCAGTGGGTTACTGCGCCGCCACTGCCGACTCTGATGCCGTGAGAAGTGTTGGTGCCGGCCGAACAGGCGGAGATGGTGCAACTGTCGCCCGCCGAGATACCGATTCCCGCGTTCGAGTATGTCGAGCAATTGGCGACCGTGCAATTGTCGCTCGATTCGAAGCCGTCGACGGCGTTGTGGTAAGCGGCGCAGCCGGCGACTCTGCAGCCGGTGCTGGTTTTGATGCCGCTGCCGGAATTGAAGGAGGCCGAGCAGTCGGCGACCGTGCAGCCAAGGCCGGTATTGATGCCGTCGTCCGTGTTACTGCTTGCTATGCAGCCCATGACGCTGCTGCCCTGGGCGATGCGAACGCCGGCCCCGGTGTTATGATTGGTCAGGATGTGATCCGCACGGCAGCCGGATATTCCAATCGCCGCAAGGTTGACGCCATCGCCCCCCAGTAGCGGACTGAGCCATTGACTATCGCGATGTTCGCCAGACCGATCACTGTGCCGCTAACTCCATCCAAAGACCCGGCCACGCCCAGCATGTCAAAGCCGTTAAGGTCAAGCGTCACACCACTAGCGGTGATTGCGACGCCATATTTAGCCGCCACGCCCGTGATGTTGCCTGTGAGGTAATAGGAACCCGGCTGGGTGATCTTGAAAGCGCTCGTAGCATCGCCGGGCGTATTGGTCGAGTTGACTGCGATCCGCGCCTCTACCTCGGCAAGCGTCTTCATCGTTGGCGCGATCGGACCGACTGGCGGGTTCAGACCGCCGGCATTTGCAATCACAGCGCCGCCCAGAAAGATGCCGGCGCAGATCGAGAGTGTCGCCCACGCGAGAATCCGGCCCCTGAATGTCATACCTTGCCTCTTTCTCGGAAAGATGTGATTCGCCCGTCGTCGCCCCCGATCGGGTAGTGGCATCGTACCACGCTTCCCGCCCGGGCCGGCCGATTTTCGAGGATTATTGCGATCTTTTGGGTCCCGGAGGGTGTGTTCGATGAATCCTGTCGATCATCAATGCTGATCGATCCGCGATTGACGGCGGCCACTCAAGCGAATTGTGGCAAACGCGACCGGAAAGGAGATCATCCGACGTGCGCGCCGGGTCCAGGCGCGCCGACATCAATCAAAGCGGCGAGCGCATGCTCGCGAATTTCAACTTCGCTTCAGACCCGAAGCCTGGGAGATGATCGAGGACGCCCAGTGACTGGGCGATGCGCGGCGCCTACGGCGTGAGCAAACAAGCCACAAACGGCGGCACATCCGCCGGCGTCAAAACACCCGGCGGCGGAGCCAGATCGCCCGAACAGATATCGCGCCACGTCGCCCCGCCCAGCAGCAGCTTGTTCTCAAACGCCTGGATATCCAGTCCGTTCTTCACGCCGTCATGATTCATGTCGCACAGCAGCGGAACAAACGACGACACCACCGAAACAAACTGCCCCGGCGTCAGAACCGAAAGGTTGATCCACCCGACGTTTTCGCCCCATGCATAGCCCGTCAGTCGCCCCGAACAAAGGATCTTCGCGGGTTGCGCCGGTGTCGCCATTGCACCGCCGTCGAAGTTGATCCAGCCGACATTCTCACCCCAGCCATATCCATGCAGCGTGCCGTTCGCGGAAATGTTGACGCCGAAGTCCGTCCCGTTCGCGTTTGCATAACAGGCCAGCCCCGAGCAAACCGAACCCGGCGTCCCGTCGCCGACGTTGATCCACCCGATGTTCTCGCCCCAGATGTACCCTTCCATGATCGAGCCGCCGACGTTGACGCCCTGCGTCCCGCCGTTGGCGTCGCGCCAGTTCATCCACCCGACGTTCTCGCCCCACGAAAACTTATTCGGCACGGTGTTGTCAATGTTCGAAGCCGCCAGCAGCGCCCCGGCCGTGGCCAGCGCAACGAACCCCGCCGAGATGATGGTGCGATTCATCGTTCTTCCTCCCAGATAGATCGATTCTCGAACCTATAGCTTACCCAAACGTCAGGCCTACTGGCAAACCCCGTTGACGCAACTCTGCGTTCCGGGACAGATGTGCCCGCAGTTACCGCAATTGTTGTTATCCGTCTGAAGACTGACCTCGCAGCCGTCCGTCAGATTGCCATTGCAATCCGCAAAGCCCGTATTGCACGCATACTGGCATTGGCTCGCCACGCACGTCGCGGTCATATTCGGATGCGTCGCGCAATCCGCCGCGCTATTACAGAACCCCGCCGGCGGCTGGCAGACTCCAGCCTGGCATATCCCGCTCACGCAGTCCGACCCCGCCGCGCACGTCTTGCCGTTACCGCACCGCGGACAAGCCGTCGCCCCGCCGCAATCGACATCCGTCTCGCCGCCGTTCTTGATTCCATCCGAGCAACTCGGCGTCACGCCATCCGCAAAGTTCGCCCACGCCGCCGAGCTCGTGAACGCCGCCCCCGGACTGCTCAGGATCACGCCATAGTCATTGCTCGCCGCGATATTGAACCCCGTCGTGTTTCCCTTCGCATTGTTGCGAATGATCAGGTTCCCAGTGCCCGTCACGCGCACGCCCGTCGCGTTCTGAGTCACCGAATTCAAGTCGACCGTGTTCGAGCCCCCGCCGACGGCGATGCCGATTCCGGTGTTGTTGCCCACCATGTTCTCGACGGCCCGGCTCGTTCCAGAAAGCTGAATCCCATCCGTCGTGTTGCCGAACACCGCGCACTGGCTCACCAGTACGCCCCCGCCCGCCACAATGCCCACCGAATTGCCGTTCGCCGCGCATCCCAGCAGCGACGACCCGTTGCTGACGCTGAACCCCTGACCCGAGTTGCTGACCGCATGGCAATTCTGGTATGTGGCCCCAAACCCCTGGAATCCATTCTGATTCTGCTGCGCGACGCAATCAATCACGTTCCCCCGACATGTAACGAACGCATAATTGCTGTTCCCCGTTGCGCGCAGACTCTGAAGCTGCGACGTATTGCAAACATTAACGCCACCCCCCGGCCACGCGCTCACCGCGCCGTTCCGGACGGTCGCCCCGCCTCCGGCGACGATTCCCACCAACGCACCGGGAATCCCCACGACATTGAAGCCCGAAAGGTCGAGCGTCACCTGCACGTTCGCAATCTCGATCCCGTTCTTGCCGGCCACTCCGAGAATATCACCCGTCAGGTAATACGAACCCGGCTGTGTAATCGCATAAACTGCCGTGGCCGAGCCGGCCAGCGACTGCACCGGCACGCGTGGTTCGACGTCTTGCAGCGTCTTCATCGTCGGCGCAACCGGCCCCAGCGGCGGATTGAGATTCCCCGCCAACGCCAATGCGCATGAAGTAACAACCGCCCCGAACGACAACAGCGAACAGAAACCAGGCCGATTCATCTTGCTTCCTTCCCGCGTCCAGCTTGCTACAGGCGCCGTCACCCAACCGGACAGCCGCCCCGACCCGGACGCAAAGGAGCATTGCCGCCGCCGGCATGCTCCAAGTGGAAGACGTAGCCAACCCCGCGCAGGCCATCCCAATCTCGCAAGATTTCAAAAAATGTTGAAATAGGGAACGAGTGCAGCGCGCAGTGGCGGCGGCGAAAGCCCAATTCACCCGATAGGACCAGGAATTTCTAAGACGCTGCCGCCACAGCCGCCCCGACGCCGCCCGTCAGAGACGGCTTGATCGAAAGCTGGATCAAGCCCTTCTGCGAAGGCCGCGGCAGATCATGGCAACCCGTCTCGCCCGCAACGCATCGCAGCGGAATCCGGCTCGCCGGCAGCGACATCCGCCGATCGATCTTTCCGGTCTTCAGCCGCCACGCCCAGCCCAGCGTCCGGCGAACTGTCTGCGTCACGCCCCACATTCCCAGAAGCTGAATGAACATGTCCGTGAAGACCAGCAGGTCCTTCGGCATCAGCGCGGACTTGGCAAGCTGCAACGGATTATAAAAGTACAGATACGCCGCCAAAATGTTGAACTGCTTCTTCCACGGCTCATCCACCGCCGTCGCGACAACATAGTTGCCGTCCATCATGTGCTGCTCGACCTTCCGGCCGCCCGCCGACTCGATCACCATTCCATCCGTGAACGGCGCCTCGTACAGCTTCGACCCCGTCGCCGGCGTCATCATCAGCACTTGTAGACTCGAAGAGCCCCACTTCTTCAACAGCCGGACCTGATTGAGCAACCCGTAGTTGCTTCCCGGTGTATAGAGCGGCTGTGTATCGTGATGCATCATCATCGGCATCGGCGAGATGCCGTTCTTCCGCAGCAGATGGAAGGCCTCTTCCGTCCGACCGACGTTCTGGCCCTTTTTCACAAACGTCGCGGTGATGTCCTCGACACCCAGCCACAACATCTGCACGCCCGCCCCGCGAACGTATTTCAGATCATTCTTCATCGCGATGGTGTCGTGCACGGTCACTTCCGTGCCCCAGTTCACCTTCTTATAGAATCGCTTCCCGTCGATCTTCGCCCGCGCCATCGTCTCGATGATGTCGCGCGTTCGATCGTGGTCGTTGAAGAAATTGTCATCCGCGCCGAAGAAGTACTTGATCCCGAATTCCTTCCGCAATCGCGACATCTCGTCCACGATCCGGTCCGGGCTCTTCAGCCGATGCTGCCGCTGGTTGTACGCCGGAATCGGGCAGTACGGGCACGCAAACTTGCATCCGAATGTCAGCACCAGCGAACCGATCGGGGTGTTCCAATGCACGCCGCGCGGCCCAAGCGCCCGCTCGCGCAGCCCTGTCCGCCACCGGCTAGGCGCTTCAAGCAATCGGTATCCCAGCACCGGATGCGGCAGCTCATCAAGATCGCTCAGCAGCCGCTGAATGCCGGTATCAACCAGCTCCTCGGCCACCCCTTCAAATTCGCCCCGCGCATAGACCAGACCGGGAATCGAATCCAGCAATCCACTGTTCCGAGCCCGCAGAAACGCCGATCGCACCGATTCATTGTTCGCCCGGCACGACAGCACCACTTCCAGCAGACTCAACAGGACGAACTCTTCGCCCGTCACCGCGATGTCCGCGCCCCACGGCATCGACGGATCGGTCCCGAAAACGTCCCACGGCTCGTAAATCGTTTTCGGCCCGCCCGCAATGATCAGCGGCCGCTTGCTCGGCTCAATCCGGCACGCATCCTGAATCATCTCGCGGCATCGCTGCGAGTGAATCTGCATGCTCGAAACCATCAAAATGTCGGGAATGCCGCCATCGAGCTCTGCGTCCGACGGCCGGAAGTTCGGATTCCAGGTTTGCAGGACGATTCGGGTCTTCTCAAACCCCGACGCCACCATCGCTGCCCCGACCGCCCGGACGCCTGCCGGAGCCATTCGCTTGTCGGCATAGATGAAAGGCAGCATCCGCGTTCGGTGGTCAAACGCGTACGCAATCACGGTTCGCAGGTCATGGCGAGGCGCAATAGTACGCAGGCGACCGACAAGCTCCGTCAGCTCGCCGGGTTTCAATAATTCATCGCCTCGCGTTCGCCGCGGTAGTTCCATAAATGGCAGACTCCATTGCCTCTGAGCCCGGATCCGTTGTGCAGGAATGATAACAGCCGCAGCGGAACCTGGCGAGCATCAATCTACCCAACGTCAAGGGGTCACGCGCCCTATTTGCGGGTCGCGTTAACAAACCATTTCAACCCCTAAAGAGCGCTGAAAAATGATCTTGCGCACATTTGGCCGGACTCTGACTCCCATTCAACAACTTCATTACATCGTCCGGAAACTCCGGCTATTGTCTCCCATATATCGACTCGGCACCCCAACCCCGCCCGACCCGGAATCGGAGTAGCCATGATCTTTCGCAACGCCGCCGCGTGTCTCGCAGTCCTTTTTCTCGCCGGCTGCGCCCCCGACGCCATCAAAAGCTCCCGTCCCCGCCACGTCATCGTCTGCCCCGGAATCGCCGGAGCCGACCTCTTCTGCCAACGCCTCACCTGGATGCTCGACGGCGACGTCCCCGGCCAGTCCGCCCAGCTCTGGGACTGGACCAGCGTCAAACCCACCGGCGACCTCTCCACCCTCAGCAACATCTATGACTACACCCGCAACCGCTACCGCGCCGACGAACTCGCCCGCCAGATCGTCGAATGGCAACGCGACCACCCCGACGGTCGGCTCTCGCTCATCGGCATGTCCGGCGGCGCCGGAATCTGCTTCTTCACCGTCCAGCGCCTGCCCAAAGAAGTCATGCTCGATCGCATCGTCCTCGTCTCGGGCGCCGTCTCGCCCTCCTTCGACTTGGCCCCCATCATCGCCAAAACACGCATCGGACTCTTCAACTACTACAGCGAAAAGGACATCGCCGTCCTTCGCAACGGAACCATAAAGGTCGGAACCATGGATCGGAAAAACGTCCCCGCCGCCGGATTCTGCGGCTTCGATCCCCCCGCCGACCCTGCCGTCGCCGACCGAATCTGGCAACTGAAATGGATCCCCGCCTACCGCGACCTCGGCAATGACGGCGGCCACATCGGCGGCCTCGCCGTCCCCTTCGATCGAAAGCTCATCCTCCCGCTCTTCGCCGATCCGCCCGATATCCCGGCCGATTGGAAAAAAATCCCTCCACGCGCCGCGCCGCCGAAGGCAACCCAGGCCCCCGATTCCAACGTCCACCGCGATTATCACCTCGCCGATCGCGCGCTTTAGAGACCTGCCCGGCCTCTCATTCTTCCGCATCTTCAAACCGATAGTCGTTGTGATCGAGCATGTGCGTCGCCACGGGCGCACAGTCGAGTTTCTATCTAATGGAGGAGACTAAATGCGCGCACAGAGTCCGTTCCGAATTCGTATCCTCGTTCTCGCTGCATCCGCGGCCGCGGTCGCCGCCGCTGGCTGCGCCACCGTTCCGGCTCTTATTCTCGCTCAGCTCGCCGGCGTTTCCGGCGTCGCCGGCGTCGAAGACAAACCATCGCTCGACGGCTCCTGGGAGATTCAGTTCACCGTCAACGACGCCGGTGCGTGGAACGACCCCGCTTCGCCCGTCGCACAACGCATCCAGTTCTGGGGCAATCCCATGGGCGGCGATCCCAGCAACGGCATGCGAACGTTCGCCACGTTCAATGCCAAGAACGTCTTCACCGCAACCTACTCCTATGACCAGGCCAACAACAAGCTCTTCGTCGACACGCCTAACGACAATCCGTTCATGGGCAAAATGCTCACAGAGCAGCCCGACGGAACCTTCTCCATCCTGTCGACGCAGTTTCAGGACGGCGATAACAACGGCACCTTCCAGTCCGACATGAGCGCCTCGCTCGTATTGGGCCCCAACGACTCCGGCGGCTGGAGCGGCCAGATCATCTTCACCCTCACCTTCACGGCCGTCGCGCCCATGTCCGAGGACGTCGGCAACAATCTCCCGGCCATCAACACGGGCGACACAGCCACCTTCTCAGTCCACTGGGATCTCTCCCTCAGCCCATCTGATCCGCCCGTCACCTTGTTCCCGAACGCCGAATGGACCATCTCCGGCCACTAATGCCCGAGCGTCCGTCGCGACCGCTGCGATGACGGACGCTTCCCGCCGATATACCCGCTGCGGAACGGCGCGCAGAACCGACCACCGTCGGCAGATTCTGCGCGTCGTTCCGCGATTGCGGAGTGCGCCATGCGGGTACTCGTCACTGGCAGCAGCGGCCTGATCGGTTCCGAAGCCGTCCTCCACTACGACGCCGCCGGCGCGCACGTCGACGGCATCGACAACAACCAGCGCCGCAAATTCTTCGGCGAGGCCGGCGACACCACCTGGAACCTCGAACGCCTGAAAAGCCAGACCCATCGCTTCACCCACCACGCCATCGACATCCGCGACCGTCGCGCAATCGACTACCTCTTCAAGGCCTCGCGCTTTGACCTCATCATCCACTGCGCCGCCCAGCCCTCCCACGACCTCGCCGCCAAGTGCCCGTTCGACGACTTCGACACCAACGCCGGCGGCACGCTCAACCTCCTTGAAGCCACTCGCCGCAGTTGCGCCGACGCCGTCTTCATCTTCATGAGCACCAACAAAGTCTACGGCGACGCCCCCAACCGGCTCGAACTCATCGAAACCGAATCCCGCTACGACTACGCCGACCCGCAATGGTACGACGGCATCCCCGAATCCTTCGGCATCGACCAGTCGCTTCACTCGCTCTTCGGCGCATCAAAAGCCGCCGCCGACCTCATGGTCCAGGAGTACGGCCGCTACTTCGGCCTCCGCACGGCCTGCTTCCGCGGCGGCTGCCTCACCGGCCCGAACCACAGCGGCGTCGAGCTTCACGGCTTCCTCTCCTATCTCGTGAAGGTCGCGACCACCGAGCGCCCCTACACCATCTTTGGTTACAAAGGCAAACAGGTCCGCGACCAGATCCACTCCGCCGACGTCGTCGCCGCCTTCGATGCGTTCTACGAAAACCCCCGCAGCGGCGAGGTCTACAACCTCGGCGGTGGACGAGACAACAGCATCAGCGTCCTCGAAGCCATCGAAATGGTCGAAGACCTCACCAACCGCAAACTCGAAGTCACCTACAAAGACGATGCCCGCCGCGGCGACCACATTTGCTACATCAGTGACCTGACCAAGCTCCGCCAACACTTCCCCAGATGGCGAATCACCCGCTCCATCCCCCAAATCCTCGAAGAAATGACCCAACCCGTCTGCGTCTAGTTCGCGGCGAGCGAAAGCGTTCAAACAGTAATTGTAATTAGGGGGCGGAACGAACCACTCGCTCCGCCCCCGCAGATCACTTACTCAATCGCCACTGACTCAACGTCCGCCCGCTACCGGCCGGACACTCAAAATCCCCCGGCCGCGCCTGCCCCGGAGCAGCCATGCAGAAACAGGCCGACGCGCCCTGCCACCGCATGATCCCCTGCTGCATCGCCCCCTTCGCCGCCCCGCCAACGTTGTAATAATCGATCTGCACCGGCTGCGTCCGCTCATCAACGCGAACCAGCGCATGAATCATCACCTGCCCGCCGAACGTGATCTTGATCTCATTCCCCTTCGCCGAGCGACGCCCGCCCGAAAGCATCATCTTCGGCAACTCCTGGCCGTCGCGGACCACCTTCTCCGCCACCCACTCGCCCTGCAATCGACTAAGCGTCGCCGAGGCCACGTATTCGAACCCGCTCCCGTCATGCTTTGCCGCTGCCGTCTGTGCCGGCGGCGGCGTACCGCCAGTCACCTCTGCCGGCCGCGCACTGGACGCCCGCCGAAGCGTCTCGAGCGCATGCCCGCTTCCCGCCGCGGTGCGAAAAGCCGTCGGCCGCGGCTTGCCATTCACATCGAGACATATCTCAAGCCGATCGCCCGCAATTCGAAAGATCCCATGGTTCGTATTCCCCGCCTCCGGACCGGCCACGAACTCGATATCGATGCCATGCGGCTCCGCCTCAACATCAATATTGAAGACGCCTTCGTAATTCGCCTCGGGCGACTCCATGCGAAACCGATCGCCATCGATCAGCAGTCGCGAAGCCGAGAGCGAATCGGGCGGCATCGTCCCGCCATCGATCTCCAGCGCCGCAAACTCCCACGTGCCCTCCAGCGCCCGAAGCTGCTCGACGTGCCGCGCCAGTTGCGGCCAGCTCGCAAATCCGGTCTGCCGTGCCACGGCCGACTGCGCATCCGCGAGCCGGAATCGCGCACCACGAATCTCCGCCGCGCTCAGCTTCCGCGCCTCGGGCAGATGCTCCACGATCGTCGCGATGGCCCGCGAGTCACCCGCTTCCAGCGCAGCCAGCATCGCCTTCGCTTGGCGTCGAAGGTGATCCAGATTGGGACGTGAGTGAAGTTGTTTATCCACGATTGTTCTCCATGCATCTCGCCCGGATCCGCAAACAGGCGGCACGAAGAACGTGCGAATTCTTGAAATGTTTGAATCGGTGAAGTTGGGTTAAACCCTTCCCGCGGATCCGGCGGCTTCCTTCAAGCCAAGGTCCATCGTATCAAATCCCCGTCGAAAGATGCAATCACCCTCGCACACACGCCCAGGCCATTCGAATTAGGGAAAACCCTCGTGAGCAATGGACCGGAGGCCTTCCAAAAATCATCGCGTTCCGTTAGCATTCCCGCAGATCAGTCACCTCGCCACAACCCAGAACTAGGGAGGGAGAAGAATGAATATCCGACGAATCACAACCATCATCGTTTTCGCTGCGGGCCTTTTCGCCACACAGGCCAACGCCGGGCCCATCTCGCCGTTCCCCGGAGCCGGTGTCGACGGACTCTCGTCACAATTCGATTTCACCATCGAATTCATCGCCAATCCGTTCGGAATCCCGGTCACCCCGCCGACCCTCATAACGTCCACCGGAACGACCACCTACACACGCAGTAACCCCTACCTGCCGGCCGCCCAGACGCAATACCGCATCGACACCGACGTCAACTTCTTCCACACCGGCACCGCCTTTGGCGGCTTCACCCTCACCGATCCGACCGTCCCCACCGTCCCAGGCAACGGCGGACAGCTCCGCGAAATCGCCGCCAGCGCGGCCCCCGGCCACTTCCCGGCCGACAGCTTGATGGAGCATCACCTCGAAATGCACATCAACTCACTGCCCGGCGTCACCATCTTCTCGGAAGAAGCCCTCTTCATGCCGAGCACCGCGCAGGTAACAACCCTGCCCTACGCCGTCGGCACGCGCCACACCGCCACCGGCTGGATCGATGAAGACGTCACGAACTATCAGTTCGAAGACATCATGTTCCTCAACGCGTTCCCAATGCCCGTCACCGTCCCGGACCCCACTGGCAGCGGCGCATTCATCCTCGTCGGCTACATCACCACCGCCACCCACGTCATCACCCCCGAGCCGGCAACCGCAATGCTGATCCTCGCCGGCATCGGCATGCTCCGCCGCAAAACCCGGTAGCCCGTCCGGCCCCTTAGTAAGCCCTTAACTCAACCCGCGAAGTGAGAGGTTAGATGAACCACTCACTTCGCGGGTTGAGTCTTTTTGCGCGCCTTGCCCCTGAACTTCCACGTCCCAACGCACCGAAAATTGGCTCGAACTTCGCCTAAGTAGGTGATAACTTATTATCGAAATGTGGCCCCCCAGCCAGGGGCCGATACGCCAACGCACACTGAGTTCAATTCATGAGCGAGTTGCCGACCGAAAAACCCGAAACGCCTCTGAGCTTCGATCGCGCCGAGTACAGCGACACCGCCGCGACGACCGACGGTGTGCGTTGCGCGCAGTGTTCCACACCCCTCAACGACAACTACTTCACCGTCGGGCGGCTCGTGGTCTGTCAGACCTGCTCCGCGCTGATCGCCGCCGCCCTGCGCGGCGGGTCGCCGGCAAAACGCACGATTGTGGCGCTGGTGGCGGGCATCGCGGCGAGTCTGGTCGGGGCGGGAATTTACTACGCCGTGGCCGCCATCACCGGCTACGAACTGGGACTCATCGCGATCGTCGTCGGCCTGCTCGTCGGCGCGGCCGTCCGCTGGGGATGCGAACGGCGCGGCGGCTGGTTCTATCAGACTATGGCAATCCTTCTCACCTATTTCTCAATCGCGCTCTCTGATTCGATCTTCGCCGTGCAATACATCATGAAACACGAATCCAACACGGCCGCCAACAAACGCGCCGCCGAATTGGAAGGAAAGACGACTTCCAAACCAGATGCACTGCACGCCGACGGCGAAGGCGACTCCGAAGAAGCCGACACGGACCACGAACCCGCGACCCTCCGTGGCACGCACGGCATTGTCCGCGTCGTCATTGCGTTCGGCATGACGTTCTTCTGGATGCTGGCGCTGCCGGTCATCGTCGGCATGGGTTCACCCATTTCATTTCTGATCTTGGCAATCGCACTGTGGGAGGCATGGAAACTCAACAAGCGATTGATGATCGCAATCGCCGGCCCGTTCGCCATCAGCCACGCCCCGCCGTCGTCACCCGCATGAACGACCTCCCCGCGACAGCCACCTGCCCCGAGTGCGGAACGCAGTTGGGCCCCGCCATGCTCAACTGCCCGACGTGCAAGCGCCTCCGCCATTCAGACGAATTGAAACAACTCGCGCAGAGTGCTGAGCAGTCGGAGGCCGCCGGCGACCTCTCCCTCGCCCTTGGCGCGTGGCGCCGCGCCCTGGAGCTCTTGCCTCCCGGAACGAAACAGGGCGAAGTCATCTCCGCGAAAATCGGCGTGCTCAGTCTGCGCGTGGAGCGCGATCCATCCGCCGCCCCCAAACAGATCGTCGACGGCGCAACAAAGCCGCGCAAGGGTGGACTTGCCTGGCTCCTCGCCACGGCGGCGCTGCTGCTCTCCAAAGCAAAAACACTCCTCCTCGGTCTGACCAAGGGCAGCACGTTCTTCTCGATGTTGTTGTCGATGGGAGTCTACTGGGCGGCGTTCGGTTGGCGGTTTGCCGCCGGCCTGATCGTGTCCATATACATCCACGAAATGGGCCACGTCGCAGCGCTCGCCCGCTACGGAATTCGAGCATCAGCCCCGATGTTCATTCCCGGCCTGGGCGCCGTCGTACGCATGAAGCAATATCCACACTCGCCGCGCGAAGACGCGCGCGTCGGACTGGCGGGCCCGTTGTGGGGCATGGCCGCGGCCATCGGATTCTGGAGCATCTCGCTGGCGACCGGCTGGCAAAGCTGGGCCGCGATCGCAAAAGTCGGGGCCTGGGTAAATCTCTTCAATCTCATGCCCGTGTGGCAGTTGGATGGCGCACGCGGACTTCGCGCGCTGACGCGTATTGAACGAATCGTGCTCATATTCGCCCTCGCCGTCGCCTGGGTACTGACACACGAGGGTCTTCTGATTCTCCTTCTGCTGGTCGCCGCCTGGCGCGCCCTGGCCGAAAAGGGCGCCGAAAAGCCCGACGTCGGAATTCTGGCGACATTCATTGTGCTTCTGGCGATTCTGTGCCCGCTGACGCAACTCAAAGTGCGCGGCCTCGCGCAATGACGCCCCCGCCCGGCTACACTACCCGCGCGATCCACGGATGGAGTTGCCCTTGCGCGTCCTCTGCCTCACCAACCCCGGAACAAACTCCCGCGGCCTCCTCCTCGACCTCGCCGCCGGATTCGAAGAACTCGGCCATCAGCTCTTCTATCTCGACCTCGCCGCCACCTGGCACCTCAAACAAATCTTCGCGGCCCAGGCCGACGCCGTCACCGGCGCGTTCGGCCACCTCGTCAAAGAGTTCATCGACCGCAACCACATCGACTTCTCGTTCGCCATGTGGTCGAACGCCACACTCTCGCTCCCGCTCGCCCAGCACCCCCACGGCCGCCTCTCCACCTTCTTCGACGCCATCCAACACCCGCACCTCCACTACTGGTGGGACGCCCCGCACTGGTTTAATAACGGTGCAATCCTCCCGCTCCTGAACACCGGCCTCTTCTCCGGTCCGCTCCAGCTCCACGCGATCAACAATCCGCACACCGCCGCTGAAATGCAGAACCTCATGGGCTTCGCCAATGTCATCGCCGCCCCCAACGCCGCGAATCCGAAGCTCTTTCGCCCCCACCCCGAAATCAAACCCGAGTACGACCTCATCTTCCTCTCCGGCGGCGGAGACGAACCACCCACACCCGTCATGCTCGAGGAACTGGCGAAAGAAACCCCCGACATCGAGCGCATCCGCCGCGACGTCGCTGCGCGCCTCGCCCCGCGCCTCGACGCCATTGCCGGCAACTTCCCCGACCCGCTCCGCCCGCAGCTCCGCCGATTCCTTGATGCCATGCTCGAGCAGCGCCTCGCCGATCGCCACGCCCCCGCCCTCACCCATCTGCAGCGCGCCGCGCATGCCCATCGCGACCTCGCCAACGCCGCCCTCGAACTCACGAAAAACCCCATCCGCTTTATCGAAGCCACCGCCGCCATCCGCTCCATCGAAACCTGGGAGCGCCCCTTCCTCGTCGCCTTCCTCTCGCGCTTTTTCAAATGCCTCCGCCTCGGCCAGCAGTCCTACGACGCGTGGGGCATCCGCGGCGATATCGCGGCCTTCGTGCCCTACGAGCGCCAATCCGAGGCCTATGCCCGCGCCCGCTTCGCGCTAAACGTCATGCGCTGGCAGGACGACTGCAGTCTCAACTCAAAAATCTTCGAAATCACCGCCGCCCGCACCGGCTGCCTCCAGGCCTGGCGCGCCGGTGTCGAAGAATTGTTCGAACCCGAAATAGAAATCGCGACCTTCAAAACCCCCGCCGAAGCCCGCGACAAACTATCCGACCTGCTCGCCAACCCGGCCCGCAGCGAAGCCCTGGTAGAAGCCGGCCACCAGCGCACCCTCCGCGACCACACCTGGAAAAACCGCGCCGCCCTCTACGCCGCCGCGGTGAAAACAATTCGAGAACCGCAGCACCCCCGACCCGCCCCAGTAGAAAAATCCCCCACACAATCTATCCCGGCCTAGCGTCCGCCTCTACTGCTCCCGCGGCGTCAATATCGGCTCCTCCCCCGGAACAAACTTGTCCATGTCCGGCGAACTCGTCGACTGCGTCGGCAGCGACGAAAATCCCGCCGACAGTGTGTCGATGATCGGCCCCGCCGCCACCACCCACTTCCCCTCGCGCCGCTCGACAAACATGTTTCGCTCCATCAGCGAAACCAGCTTGATATCCTCGCCAATCGCATCCGCCGGCACCGGCCGCACCACCTTCGACCCCCCCGGCGGGCTGATCGTGACCAGCTCCCCCGCCTGAAACTCGTGCACCTTTCCCTCCATGCAATCCTTCATCGCCGCCTGCCGCGAAGCCGGATCGACCCACGGCGAAACCGCGAACAAAACCCGATACCGCCTATCCGGATCAATCGCCGCTTTCATCAACGAGTCATTCCCGCTGATCCACGCATACATAAACCGCCGCGCCGCCCCTTCCGGCGTATTTGCAAACTCCGGCCCCGCCGGCCGCGTCGTCGCAACCACCGGCGCGCTCGGAGCATCCGGGATCGCCGGCTTCGCCTCCTCCCGCCGACAACCGCAAACCGCCGCCACCACCAACACAGCCGCCATCCATCGCATCAACACGCAATCTCCATCAGTTGCTTCGGCGACTTGGTGATGTTCGTCGATCCCTTCTCGTTCAAAATCACCACATCCTCAATCCGCACCCCGCCCCATCCGTCGTAATACAACCCCGGCTCGACCGTGATCGCCATCCCCGCCTCGAGCACCATGTCAAACGCCGGCTTCAACCGCGGCAGCTCATGAATCGCCAGCCCCAGCCCATGCCCCGTCCCATGAATAAACCGATCCGCGCACCCGTGCCCCGCGAAATAATTCCGCGACAGCTCGTCCGCATCCTTTTCCGTCATCCCCGGCTTGATCGCCCGCAGACACGCCTCCTGCGCCCCCAGCACCCACGTGTAAACCTCGCGCTGCCGAGCATCCGCCTTCCCCATGAACACACACCGCGTCATGTCACCGTGATACCCCTCCCACACCCCGCCAAAATCCATCAACACCAGATCGCCCTTCTTCAACTTGTTGCTCGCCGAAGGGTGATAGTGCGGCGCGGCCGCCGCCGGCCCGAATCCAACGATCGTGTCAAACGCCAGCCCCTCCGAGTTCTCGCGCAAATAGGCCCCGATCTCCGTCGCAACATCCTTCTCGCTCATCCCCACTTTGAGCGTGCTCACCACATGCGTAAACGCCCCATCCGTCACCTGCGCCGCCTTCTTCAGCAGCTCCTGCTCCTCCGCATCCTTGATGATCCGCAGCCGGTTGATCAGCTCATCCGCCGCCTGCCACTTCAACTTCACCTGCTGCATCATCCCCAGCGCATCCGCGTGCAAGATGCTCGAAGACTCAAACCCAAACGTCTTCGCACCCGCAGCCAGCGCTCCATTCACAACCTTCGCCACCATCTCCACGCCGCCCGGCGACATCACCCGCCCATGCTCGCACCCGTTCTTCAGCGCCGGCGAGGGGTCATGCCGATCGTCGCATAGAAATGTCACCCGATCCTGCTGCACCAGCGCCAGCGCCTCCAGATCGTTCAGCGGCTGACACAGCGACCAGCTCCGGCACCGATACCCCGTCAGGTAATAAACATTCAGCGGCTGCGACACGAACATCGCATCGATATGCGCCGCCTTCATCGCCGCCCGCAACCGCTCAATCCGCTTCGTAGCCGCCATGTGAACTCCTCAACGCTCCATGCCCGCCGGCCGCCCACGTCGCCTTACGGCCGCGCATCCTTCTTCCATTTTATCGTACAACCGGACGGCTCGATTCGCGCTATCTCCGGCCGCCGCCCGGCCACCACCGCATCCAGCGCATCCTGCAGGTATCGCCGCGAGACCTTCCCCGCATCGGTGGGATTGTCATCGATCGGCCCCGCATATCGAACCACCCCACCCCCATCCACGACAAACACCTGCGGCGTCCGCGTCGCCCCAAACGCCTTCGCCACATCCTGCGTCTCGTCGTATAAGTACGCAAACGGATACGCCTTCGACTTGGCCAATACTCGCATCGCGTCGAACGAATCCTCCGCCACCTGCCGCACGTCGTTCGAATTGATCAACACAATCTCCGCCGCCGCCTCGCGCACGTCCGGCTTGTATCGCTTCGCCAGCGCAATTAACCGCTCCTGATACTCAATCGCCTCCGGACAACTGTTGCACGTAAACACAAACGCCGTCGCCTTCCGCTTCAACGGCGGCGAAAAACGGTGCAACTCGCCATCGACGCCGACCAGTTCAAACGCCGGCATCCGCTCCCCCGCCGCCAGCGAATGATCCGATTCGCGCGGCACAAGCCCCTCGCTCAACCGCAGCGGCGTCCCCTTCATCGCCGGCCCGCTCGCCGGCGCAGCCCGCCCCGCCGCGATCGCCTCCAGCGCCGCCGGCAACCCCGCCAGCCCGCCGACATACGCAATCGCCCCCTTCGCATCCACGACAAACACCGCCGGCGTCATCGCCACGCGATAAGCCAGCGCCGTCTGCTGCGTGAGATCCTTCACATACGGAAACGGCAAATACTCCCCGTGATAAAGCCGCTGCATATCAGCAAACGACTCCCCGCGCTCGCGCCCCCCATCCGCCGAATTGATCGCAACAAACGCAAACCCCTTCCCCATCCACTCAGCCGCGATCTTCCGCAGCGCCCCGGTCTCCGAGCGACAAACAGTACAACCATTCCGCCAGAAAACGACGACAGTCCCCGCCCGCCCATTCTGCTCGCTTAACGAATGAAACCGATCCACCCCGGGCAGATTGAACCCCGGCGCCGCATCCCCCACCGAAAGCGCCGGCAACGGCATCCCCCCCATCGAACAACAAACCAAGAGTCGTATCAGCAAGCAACAACCTCAACATTCAGAGCCGCGCACGTAAGTAAGCGGCGTGTGACGCACAACCCGGCGAAAAACCCGCGATCAGCATAACTACGCCGCCTTGACGCTGCCACACAACGACGACATTCTCCGCGCGTGCCCCGCGAATTCTCATCTCACCCCATCGCCTATTTCATCACGTTCTCCACCCACGGAACACGCCTCCATGGCGATGCACGCGGCTCCGTCGACCGAAAGCACAATCAATTCGGCGCCGCCTACTTGCCCATCGATGCGAACAAAATGGACTACGAATCAGGAATAATGAAGAACGAGCCCATCATTTTGACCGCCGCCTGTCGCGAACAGGTTCACCGAGCAATAGTCGAGGTCTGCGCTCATCGCGGCTGGGAATTACACGCCCTGAACGTGCGAACAAATCACGTGCACGTCCTCGTGTCAACGATGAACACGCCCGAGCGCGTCATGTCCTCGTTCAAATCATGGTCCTCGCGCCGCCTCATCGAAGATCAAAGTTTCCAACGCGGTACCAAGATCTGGTCCCGGCACGGCAGCACTCGCTACATCTGGAATCGCGACCAATTCAACGCCGCCGGCCGCTACGTGGTAGAAGGCCAGGGCCCCGACCTTAATTCAGAGCCGCGCACGTAAGTAAGCGGCGCGCGAATCGCGACGCAAATCAATCCTGCGATTCCCCGATGAGCGCCCCCGCCCGCCCCGAATCCTCATGCGCAATCCCCAAAATCAACGCCGACCCCACCGCCAGAATCGTGTAAATCATCTCCTCCTTCACCGCTAACCCATACTCCGCCAACAGCGCCCCAATCACCGTCGCCAGCGCCACCCGCACCTTCCGCGACTTCAAAGGCGAAACCGCCCGCACCACCACATCCCGAATCCCCATCGCAACCTCCCCCCGTGTGCCACTGCTGTGTCAGCAGTGGACAAGCCCCCAAAAACAAATGACCCCGCGCGATCACCTCCGAAACGGATCATGCCGCGCGCGTTCCCCCACCTCCCCCCGCTCATTCCGCCGCGGAAACTCCCCTTCCCGATCCCACAAGTAATACACCGGCCGCGGCCCCACCAGCCCGCGAAACCGCGCCGCCAGCTCCTCCACCCCGCACCGGATCGCCCGCCGCTCGCCCCCGCCCGTCGTCGCCCGCCGCCAATCCCGGATCGTCTGCTCCACCATCCGCCGCACCCGCGGACACCGCCGAATCCGCCCCGCAAACCCCTCCGAAAACGGATCAACCTTCATCCCCCGCATCCGCGCCAGCAGCGCCATCCGCCCGCGCGGCAGCCCGCTCACACCCACCCGCGCCATCCCCGCCCGCTCCAAGGCAGGGTTCACCGCCCCCATCGACGCCAGACACTCCACAAACCGCGTCCCCGCCGCCGGCAAAGTCTCGCGCACCAGCCGATGACCAAAGCCGCATCCGCGCACATCCGGATGCACCACCAGCCGCCGCAATATCCGCACCTCGCGATTCAACCGAAACGGATTGCACGCAAACCGGGCGCCCGTCGCCGCATTCCGCGCCGCCAGCTCGATCGGCGGCATCGCATACACCACCACCCCCAGCGGAGCCCCGCCCGCCCGCTCGCGCATCACGAACACCTTGTCCACAAACCCCAGCGCATCCCCCGCGCGATAATGCATCCCCGCAAACGCCGAATAGTCCCGCACCGACCCGCGCTCGACAACCGCCTCATCCACCAACCGCGATCCACCGCGCGCGGTCCCGCTGTCCGATTCTCCATTCAACCGAATCACCACATCCGGCAGCAAGTCTGGAAGCAGCTCCTCGCGCGTCGTCGCCAGCACAATCGCCAGCCCGCGCCGCGTCGCCAGCCGCCGCAGGTTCATCGCCACCGCCCGCGCCACGCGCTCATGCAACAGCGCCGCAAAGTCGTCGCACAAAATCACCACCGGCTCGCGCGCACCCATCGCCCGCCCGATCGCCACCGCCAAAGCAGCCCGAAACCGCTCCCCCTCCGACAACTCATTCACGCGCTGCAACCAGATCCGCGGCTCACCCAACCCGCACGCCGTAAGCACCTCCATCGCCTCCCCCACCGGCCGCCCGGGAACAACGGAGTCAATCAAACTAACTTCGCGCCGCACCGAGGCCGCCCCAACCCACCGCGCGCCCGGACATTGCCCAGCAATTTCCCGCAATACAGACGACTTCCCAGCCCCCGAAGGCCCAATCAGCACGGTCACCAGGCCCGCCCCAACCCGAACCCCCAGATCCCGACAAATCACCCGCCGCCCGCTATCGCCCATGAACCCGAATTCCGAACAAACCGTCGCCATTCGCGAAGAATTCACCACCGCGGCCCCGCCCACCACCACCGAAACCCGAATCGTCCGAACCGACATGACAGCCCTCCCGATACACGACCAAAACCAAACACTGTCCGAACTTTCGTAGTGTATCGAGCGCCCGGATCGAATTCAACACCAAGCAATAGATTATTGCGCTCCTCTGCCGATCGGAGGTCGCAACTTTGGCTGCCGGAACTAGTTACGAAGCATCGGTATCATCGACAACCGCGACGAGGACATGCCGGTGCGCGCGATTCAACGCATTGCTACTTCAATGGCCCTGAGCTGCGTCGTCGCTGCCTGTAACGCGAAATCTCCGCCTACGGCCCGCGCCGGGACACCCACGGCGGACGCATTTTCGATCCGCACAGCGACGACAACGCCTGATTCCGAGCATCAAGTGGCGATGCCCGACCGAGACGGAATCACATGGGCCGTTTCGACACAGCCCGTCGCGGACGAACAAAGCGTCGATCGCGCGAAAACTCGCGCCCTCAAGGGCCCGTCCGGCTGGGGTTTGAGTGTGGCCTTCCAACCGGCCGCCGATATGAAACTGCACGAATGGTCGAGTGCACACATCGGAAAGAATTGCGCGGTAATCGTCAATGGACGCCTGATGCTGGTGGCGCCCCTCCAGCGCCCGCTCTCAAGTGTCATTTGGATCGACGGCTTCGCAGGCGAAACCGAGGCCAGAAAAGCAGCCGCGCGCATTCTCGACTAACTACTCCCCGTACGGCCTGAACTGCGACGGATCGGCCGGATACCCCTTCGACAGCCCCTTGAACACTTCCCCGTTCTCAATCCCCTTTTCGTACGGCGGAAAGTGCTTGAACGCGCGCTGATACGCCCAGAACTTCAGCAGCGTGAAGCCGCCGGCAAACGACCCGTGCTCCCGAACCTGGTGCACCTTGTCCAGGTCGAGCACGGCCGAAGTGTACGACTCGCTCGTGCCAAGCTGCTCCACGATCCGCCCCTCGGGGTCCACGATCGACGAGTGCCCATTGCACAACGGCGCCGAGGCGTTGCAATCCACCACATACGCCTGATTCTCAATGGCCCGCGTGATGCACATCGGAATGCGGTTGTTGATGCCGCCCTCCGAGTCATCCTGAAACGTCGGCTTCAAAATGACTTCGGCCCCCATCCACGCCAGCGTCCGCGCGACCTCCGGCTGCCAGATGTCGGCACAGATCAGGATGCCCATTCGCCCCTTGCCGGGAATGTCGAACACAACAAACTCGCTCCCCATCGCCGACGGCTCCGGCGGCCGCGCCGGAAAAAGTTTGCGATACCGGGCAACGATCTCGCCCTCCGGCGAAATCACGATCGCCGTGTTGTAGACTTTGCTGTCAGCCCCCTTCTCGAACAGCGTGCCCGGCACGAGCCAGACTCTCTGCTCCTTGGCGAGTTTAATGAGCGCCTGCGTGATCGGCCCGCTCGGAATCGGCTCGGCCATCTCGTGCGAATGCGCCCCGTCCGGCCCCTGAATGAAGACTTCCGGAAAAACAATCAGGTCCGCGTGCCGCAGACTCGTGATGAGTTCCGTGTACGAACTGAGTTTCCCCAGATTCGTCGCAATTCGCTTCTTGCGGTCCCCGTCCAAATTGCAATCAAGCTGCGCAATCGCCACAGAAAGGTAACGACGCTTCGACCCGGCCGGGTCACCCATGACGATTGCTCCGCTTCAAACCGTCGGCATAGTCGAATCGCCAGCTGTGCGAGGCCGCCAAGCGCCATAGTTGGGCGTGGGCGGCAGCTGCTCGTCGGCGGGCGCCGGCTCCTCGTCAGAGTTTCCACGGGCCAGGCGCAAAAGCCCAATCAGCGTCGTCAACCCCACCCCTAACGCAACCGGGAACCGTCTTCTGCTCATTCGTTTGTGCAAGAGCTCATTCAGTTGTCGCATCGGCCGCACCTCGTATGGACGACTTGATATCCGGCAACCCCATCCCCCGCAAACGCTTCGTCAATTCACTCCTTGTCCCGCACCGACCGATTGCCAACCCGCTTGCCAAGTCTCACCAAGCCCCAAACTTCCTCCCACGTCGCCCGCAACGATTCCCTGTCACACTCAAACCCGCACTCCGGACAACGTCCCCGCTCCGCAAGCCCGGCCAGCCGATACTCGCAATCCGGACAAACTTCGAATCCCAGCCGCTCGACGCGCCGGCGCAGCGAGAAAAACCGCGCATACGTCAATGCGATCCCACCGAAGATGAGTATCTGACCCAGGAACCGAATCGGCTCCACGCTCGGAATCCCCAAAACCCGCGCCCCAATCCCGACGACGAGTATCGACGCCCCGACAATAACCAACACAAACGGATAGCCAGCTCGAACGATTCGTCTGACTCGCCGCCGACTCTCACCTCGTCGCGTGGCGTTGGGCACCGACCGCCGGTCCCCCGCAATCTGCCGCCAAAGCAGGGCCACGGTAAGCATGACCACGACAACAACGGCAATCGCAATCACTACGACATCCATACGCCCCGGTCCTCACCGACCGCCGACCAAGCCTCACCGGCGTTCACGGAGTTCGCCGTGCAGCTTGATCTCATCCATTATCGACTTGATGATCGCTTGAAGACGCCCGGCCAAACGATACTCCTCTGCAATTCTCTGAGCTGACCATAGCAGTGGAACCATCGTCATGACCCAAGGATTAAAATGATACCGTTTCCTTGAAACGGGGCCGTACGAGAAGTGCAGAGTGCCGTTAACGATCTTCGTACCAAATACCTTCAGATGGTGCGGCCTCGAATGCGCGACCGCGTTCCCCTCGTGCATCACGAATTTGAAGATCTCCCAAGCGTCGCGTCCGAAAGGGGCGCCTTCGGCCTTCTCCTGCCAAGAAAGGAACATCCATCGAGCGCCCCCCGGCTTTGGTGGCATCGATTGCCTTCGCCTACTTCGTCTCTTACGGCTAAGGGTCTTCCATTGAGCGGTCGCAGTGCTGTACGCGTCGATGATTCTCTGGCAATTCGGTCGTTCAGCTATTAACTGCTTCACAGTCTTCCCGTCGCGCGCTGCGACTACCCTAAGCAAGCGATAATCGTCCTCAGCACGCTCAAGCAAATATGCTTCTCGCAGCCTCCTAGAGTTCTCGGGATTGGCAAGAATGTAATGGACATCGACAGCGGCCTCATGCATTCGGCGACTAATCAGCAGGCAGTCCCAGATTCGACGGTGCCGTAAGAGCGTACGAATTGAATATCCTGAGCTCGCAATGCTAGCCAACAGGCTTAAGAGCCATGCCAGATCACCGCGTATTATTTTGTCTCGCTGGCACGCTTTGATCACGCCGCCTGCGCTTCGAAGCGACGCGTCAAGCAGCGTCGAATATTCGCGTGGTTTCCTCCGGACGGGAGCCGACATTCAACAATACTCCGACTTCAGCCAGTCCCAAATTTGCGGCACGTGCCGCCAATGCGCAATCCGGTCGAGTGAAATCAATAGCATGCCTTCAACATCTTACTTGTCGTCGCCGTCGCAAAACAACCCAGGAGGTGTGTCCCGATCCTCCTTCAATTGTCCGCTCCTCTCCCTGAGATAGGGAGAGGTTGGGTGAGGGTCGAAATCGCAAGACCGAACCACGCGCACAGCAACGCTTGACGGTCAAGGCCCAGCCTCAGATCCAGTCCGACAGCCGAATTAACCCGTTGAACCGAGCACTCCACAAAATTGGCAGCGACCCAAGCCACCCAGATATCATCCCCGCATGAGCGGACTATTCGACGGAACCCCTCTCGAACGGCCAGTCACCTGCGAGCAATGCGGCAAACCACGCAAGCAATGCAAATGCCCCCGCAATGCAACCGGCCAAATCCTCAACCCCCGCGATCAGCACCCCCGTGTCAGCCGCGAACGGAGAAGCGGTGGCAAAACCATCACCATCATCACCGGCCTCGACAACCGCGCAACCAACCTCCAGCAACTCCTGAAAGACCTTAAAACAAAGTTCGGCGCCGGCGGCACAATCACCGAAGGCCGCATCGAACTACAAGGCGACCACCGCGACAAGCTGGTCGCCATACTGAAAGAGCGCGGCTACCAGGCAAAACCCTCCGGCGGCTAGCCCGCCCCACGCCGACGCGCTTCGCCCATCCAATCCGAGCCCGAGGCGTAAGCCCGGGAACAGTGCTCGCACCAGCACGAATGACGCCCGTGCCGCCCCGATGCCGTTCTAATTCTCCGCTCCTCTCCCTGAGATAGGTCTGGGAGTCGCCGTGTCTGGGACTCGCCGTGACGAGGAGACGAGAGGTTGGGTGAGAGTCAAAATCGCAAGACCGGAAAAAAGCTCGAATAATGGCTAGGCGCGCGGGATGCGCGATTACAATAGTAGTACAGGGTCCGGCGGCGTGCCGGGCTGCCTCATCTCGGAAACGCCGGCCAGGACGACGCTCAAAAATGGCAAGCGGGAATACACTCGGAGGAGGGATTCAATGAAATACTTGAATATTTCGATCTTGGTGATCGGTGCGATTCTCGTTGGAACGGGATGTTTCTTCTTCCCCTTCCTGAACCCCGGCCAACAGCGTCTCATGGCGGCCCAGACTGCCTTCAAGGAAAAAATATTTCAGCCCTTTTTTCAGAACAGACGCTGCCAAATCTGTCATAACTTTGATGCCCAACGCGCCGGCATCTTTGCGACTCATCCCGACAGGACGTCGAATTGCACCGGCTGTCATTCCTCAACCCTCTTGGGTTTCGGCCCGCCGGACTGGAAACTCCCTCCCGATGCCGACAAGTGGAGCGATAGCTCCGATCCCAACGCCGTGCGCGAACACATCATGGAAATGGGGCCGAGTCTGTATAACCATCTCGTAGGCGAAGGCGCCAACAAAGCTCCCCTGGTGCAATGGGCATTTTTCAATGGTCCCGACACCGGCCCCGGTGCCGGTCAGATCCACGCCGGCAAAGTTCCGACTGGCGGTACTGGCCAGGAACATCCCTCTGGCCAGATTGATAACGTTGACTTATTGGATTGGAACAAATTCAAAACCGCCGTGCAGGAATGGATGTGTCTGGAAGCGAAGATTTCAGGAAGCCCCGATTTGGGCCTGCCTGCCAACTCCTGCCCCTGAGGCAATAACCTCTGCGGCGCCGCCAGCCCGACCTTCGCCAGCGCCGGGTGCCATAGGCAAACTTGTCTAACCGCGCGTCGTCGCCGGGTGCCATAGGCAAACTTGTCTAACCGCGCGTCGTCGCCGGGTGCCATGGGCAAACTCGTTTGCCCGTGCGTCCTCGAGCCAAACGCAATTCACATCGCTGGTCGCCATATCAGATGGTCCCTCGCCACCGGCCTCGGTCGCAAATTGCTTACCTGACGCCCAAGGGCCCCCATACCCCCCCGCCCCCGCAAAATAATGCCCGCCCCTATTAGAATTCGCCTATGTCCTTGCAGGACATTTCGGGTTCACTAAACCCTTAATATCGCCTAACCAAGCTGAATCCGCCCCAGGGCCAATTTCAATCCGCAATTCAGATCTCCACTGGCCGCTCCAACCCCCCGCCCGATACAATGCCACCATGAACTGACAATCAAGGAGCACACATGCCCATCACACTCGCACTCGTCGCCTGCCTCTTCGCCGCCCCAAACGCCAGCCGCCGCCCGGCCCCCGAGCTGATCACCATCGACCGCGACTACGACGCCGCCATCGCCGAATATTTCAATAAGGACCAACCTAACGGCGCAGACACCCCGCACCCCTCCGTCACATTCGCCCCCCGCATCCGCAAATTTGTCGAAGCCCATCGCGGTACGCCCGACGCCGTCGATGCTATTCGCATGCTTCTCAGAATGACCAACCAGTATCAAACCCAGGGCCGGATGAACCCCGACGCCCAGTGGGCCGTCCAGCTCCTCACCGACGAATACGCCGCCGCCCCCGAGATCATCGATGCGCTCGTCTATTCGAGCCCACCCACCGTTCAGGTCCCGCGCTCGATGAGTATCGCGCTTTACGAAAAAGTCCTCTCGTCCAATACCGACCCAGAAGCCCGCGCCATGGCTCAATACTGTCTCGCCACAACGCTCATCGATGTCTCCGCCGCCGGCCCCCGCAATCTCGCGCCCGCCGCCGATCGGGAACGCGACCTCGCCCTCTGGGCTTTGCAGGGACTCTCCTCCACCTCACCCGCCACGCGCGGCGGCCGAGCCGCCGCCGAGTATCTGGCCGACCGCGCGCTCTCAAACCCAGGCGCTCTCGCCCCCGATTTCGAAGCCACCGACCTCACCGGCCAGACCATCCGCCTCTCCCAACTTCGCGGCCGCGTGGTCATCCTCGTCTTCTGGGGCCTCGCTGCATCTGCCGACGGGACGCGCATCCCGGTCCCTGCCGACCTCACCGCCCGCTTCAAAGAAAAGCCCGTGACCTTCCTGGGAATCTGCGCCGACGAGAACCCCGCCAAAACCCGCGCAACCCTCGAGCGCGAGGCCGTCACCTGGCCAAACATCGCCGACGGCGCCACCGGCGGCAAAATCGCCGCCCTCTACCACATCCGCCGCTGGTCCTCGATCTTCGTCATCGACCAGGAAGGCAAAATAGCAACCCGCGACCCCGACCCCAAAAAGTACGAAAAAACGATCGACGCCCTGCTGAATACCCAAAACCGCTAGCCCGCAAAGCAAAGCCCGAACCCGGAGCGCCAGCGACGGCCAAGAGCACCACCAGCCGCAAGCCCGCGTCTCCGGCGCTCCTCAAATCCAGAATCCGCAGGAGTCCGAACCCGCAAAAAGCTCACCACTGCGACTGTCTCAGTAAACTTGACTTCCCCCCAAAGCGCTCCTAAACACTACCCAAACATCGCCCGCTGAATCAATGAACGGGGGCGAACCGGTGGACTCCGCGCAAATCCCAACTCAAACGGGACGCGCTTAGACTCCGCGCCGGCTCAGAATGGTTTCCACGGGGGCATAGACGTGTCTCATGCCGAGCGAATCTCATCCGTCTCAACCACGTCCCGAAAATGCCCCGCCCCAAATCTCACCAATCTCACGAGACAACCCCGGTTTTCACGTCCCAAACGCGGCACTCCGCCAAAATCTCACAAATCTCACCGCCCCGTCTCACCGCCGTCTCACAAATCTCACCGACAATCTCAAACCAGCACCGCACACCCCCGCCCCTCCAGCCGCTCCACCCACCCCCCACCCTCCGCCACCAGGTTCCATCGCAAATCCAGCTTCTCCAGCCGCGGCAGCTCGCAAATCCAACCCGGCACACGCTCAATCCCGTTCGACCGCAAATCCAGATGCCGCAGCCCCCGCAACCGCCCGACCGCCTCCGGAATCTCACGAATCTCATTCCCGCGCAAGCTCAACCACCGCAGCTCGCCAAGCGCCGCGATCGATCCCGGCAACTCCGTCAGCCCGTTCCCATCCGCATGCAATTCCCAAAGCCCCGCCAATTTCCCAATCGACTCCGGCAACCCCGCCAGCCGATTCCCCTGCACCCGCAATTCGCGCAACCCCGCCATCTCCCCAACCCGCTCCGGCAGCGCGACCAGCAAGTTGTCCGCCACATTCAAATACCGCAGCCGCGTCAACCGGCCAATCGACTCCGGCAGCGCGGCGAGTTTGTTATTGCTCAAATACAAATACCGCCCAAGCCCCGCCAGCTCCCCAATCGACTCCGGCAACGCCGCAATCGCGTTGTGCCCCAAATCCAGCGTGTGCAGTTTCGAAAGCGCCGCGATCCGCGGCGAAACTTCGCGAATCGCATTCTCCCCCAAATTCAAAAACTCCAGCTCGCCCAGCCCCCAAACGCTTTCGGGCACGCGCGCCAATTCCGTCCGGCTCAAGTCCAGCGACCGCAGCTGTCGAAGTTCACCGACGCGTTCAACGATGGCGCCCACCCGGCACCCGCGCGCCGCAACGCCAACCACCGCCCCGCCCGCTTCCGCGCAAATCGCCCCCGCCGCTCTCAAAGCCGCCGCGATCTCCACCTCCGCCGCGCTCAGTCCGCTCCCCGTCACAGCGCCCGGCTCACGAGGCAAACTGCCACACCCTGGATTGAAAACTCGCTCCGCTCATCCACCACCTGCGGCAGAATCGCCGGATTGTCCCCGCGCAAGATTACCAGCCGCCGCTCGTCGCGCTGCTCCACGCTCACCCGCTTCAGCGTCGGCCGCCCCTCCACCAGGCACGCACAGATCCGCCCCTGCACCCACTCGGGATTCACGCCGGCCCGATACTCCACCAGCACCAGGTCGCCGCGCTTCAGCGTCGGCTCCATCGAGTCAAACTCGCACCGCAAACAGTACCGATCCCGATGCCACAAGTGCCGCAGCACCGGAAACATCTCGAGCTGCTCCTGCGACTCCGCCGGCGGCCCGTTCGGAATCGCCCCAAACAGCGGCAGCTCGCGCGTCTCGAGCGGCTGCGGCGCATCGTGCACATCTCCCTCGCCGATCAGCACCGCCTCCGGCACCCCCAGCGCCACCCCGATCGCCCGCAGTGTCGCCGCCCGCGGTGTCCGCTGCCCCTTCTCGATCGAGGAGAGATATCCTTGATTGATGTTCGCCCCGCGCGCCAGATCCGTCTGCGACATGCCTGCCCGATTTCGGTAGTACTTGATCCGCTCCCCCGGCGAGCCCGGATACCCCGCCGCCCCGTTCCCCGCCCCGCGCTTCCCGCCGCCTCGTCGCATCACAAAATCAAACCCGCCCCGCAGTCGCCCGTCAATTCACCACCCGCCGTCGCCCCGCGCAACCGCACCGGACCCACTGAAGCGCCCGGCCCGGCGCAAAAAATAAACCTGCTCCGATCCGTCACCGGACCGGAGCAGGTCTTCGTCCTTTTCAAGCGCAAACGTCAGCCGCGGCTCAACCGCGCGCCGACCGGGATCCGATCAGCCGATCGGAAGAATATTGGCGAGCCCGTTCAGGTTCAGGAACCCGCAGATCTGATCCGGGAAGTTCGGCGGGATGAAGCCAAGCAGCTTATAGAACTGCCCGACCGTGTCCTGAAACCAGGTTGCCCAGGCGCTGCAAGACAGCCCAACGCTGATCTTCAAAAAATTCGGAAAACCGCTCATGAGGATACCTCCACAAGTTTGTCTCTACGCGTTATCGCGGCTCATGCCGCCATCCGCGAGGAATTCCATCATCGCGGGAAATACGCTTCCACTCTGTCGGCCGTTCCGCGTCCCGCGACTCGAATCGCCGATTATTCGCCCGTCGGATCGCGAATCGGATTAGCCGATCGGGATCAGACCGCCAAAGATCTCGTTGAACTGGGTGATGAGGTTCTGGATCACCTGCGGAATGTTCAGCATGCTGCAAAACGCCGACAGGTTCGCGGTCGAGGGGCCGCCCCAGAGTCCAAGGCCTTCATTCACCAGAACTTGGAAGAAGTTCATGGTTGCGTTGCACGCTCCGCCAACGCTCAAAGATCCGATACCCAGGTTGATCGACTGACCCAACATGTTTTTTCTCCGTACAGACTTCGTTTAACAATCGCTAACGCGATCCGCTCCCTTGACCGCGCCGCGAACTATAACGGGTTCGTTCGGTGCGTCAACAATAAATCCAGAAGATTCGGCATCGAACGATCGCTCAATTAAGCACTTCGGCACTTTTCGACCGCCGCCCGACGCCAACTCAAATGCACTTTTCAGTAGCGCCAATGCGCTTCTAACACCGAGCCAACCTATCTATCGGTAATCCCTGCAAATCTCTGGGCTTATCTCTCGAACTTTCGGATTGCCCCATAAAATCATCACTCTCAGCACAACCAGCCCCCACCCCAAACCCCATCACACCCGACCACGACCCGACGGCGCGACCGTCGCCATACTGTCTTCGCCGGCCCGCGGCGTCGCCGGCAACACAATACGCACCAGCGTCCCCGCCCCCGGCTCCGACTTGATTCCGATCGTCCCCCGGTGCTCCTCCACCACCTTCTTCGCCACGGCCAGCCCCAACCCCGTCCCGCCATGCCCCTTGGTAGACCGAAACGGCTCGAACAAATGCGCCAGCTGCTCCGCCGCGATCCCCGGCCCGTTATCGCCCACCGTCAGAATCGCCGCATTGCCGCCCGCGTCATACCGCGTCGTAACCCGCACCACGCCGCCGCTCTTGGGCGCCGCATCCAGCGCATTACCCAGAATATTCAACACGACCTGCTGAATCCCATCCACATCCAGCGGCGTCGCCGGGAACGGTTCCTCCAAGTCAGGCAAAATCGCGGCCGCCTTGTCCGAGGCCCGCCGCGCCATCAAACCGATCGCATCCTTTACGATCTGATTGAGCTGCACCATCTCCATCCGCGGCTCGCGCTCCTTCGAATACGCCAGCATGTTCAGCGTCAGGTTGTAAACACGCTCGACGTTCCGCTGGACGATCTGCCATCCCTGGTCGATTGTCGCGATCTGCTGCCGCGCCAATCCCATGTCCACCACGTCCGCCCCGCCCTGCATGCCGTGCAAAATGTTCTTGATCGCATGCGACAGTGAAGCTACCGCCTGCCCCGTCGCCGCCAGTCGCGCCGTTTCCATACGTTGACCAATCAGTCGCGCATTCTCGATCGCCAGTCCGCTCATCCGCCCGATCGCGGTCACCAGTCGCATTTGCTCTTCGGTGTAGATGTGCATTGACATCGGGCAATCGACATGTATCACGCCCAGAACCTCGTCGCGCGTCATGATCGGCGCGCACACCACCGAGCGCAACGTGAACGCCTGCAACGACCCGCTCCGCTTCCTCCCGCCGAACCGCTCGTCCGACAGCGCGTTGCTGCACAAGACTCCCGCCTTATGTGATACCACATGATTGATGATCGTCCGGCTGGTCGTAATGGGATCCTGCTCATCCGCCGGATTACGGTATCGCACCACCCGCGGCGCGAAATCGCCCCCATCCTGCTTCATCAGGATAAATCCGCGGTTGACCGGCACCTCCGCCGTCAAAATGTCCATTACCCGCTCGTTCAGGCCCTCCGCCGACGAAACCGATCCGATCGCGTCCGCGAGTTGCGACATCACCTTCCACGCCCGCACCGCGTCCGCCGCCGCCGGCGATGCCAATATCACGCTGTCATCATTGCTCGCGACGCTCGAAAGCACCGAAACATCCGGTTCTCGCCCGGCGTCCAGGTTCACAAGATCCGCAGCCGGATCGCGCGAGCGCAATGCCGCATCATCCCCGCCCCATAGCAGCAGCGTCCCCCCGATCCGGATCTTGTCGCCCGGTTTCAATTCAACCGTTTCGTCGATCCGCTTGTTGTTAACGTAGGTCCCGTTCGTGCTCTTCAGATCGGCCATCACCCATCGGCCGTCCTCGCGTCGCAGCTCCGCATGCCGCCGTGAAACGCTGCTGTCGGAGAGTCCGACCGCCTGGCTCCCCCGCCCGATCAGCGCCGCCTCAGTTTGAAAAGTGAATATTCGCCCCTTGTCAGGCCCCATCACAACCGTGAGCGTCGCCACAAATCACGGCCCCTGAATACCCGCGCGGCATGCACCGCTCCATCTCGGCTTCGAACCCGACACGCTTACGAACACCACTATCCGCCCATCGGTCGCTTCGGCGGCTCCGCGATCAGACTGTCGAATTTCGTCACCGCGTCAGCCGGAGCGACAACTCCGAATTTACCCCCCCTAAACGTCTGGTCGCGAGCGTCAAGCACCGGCTTTGTCTCCCCGTCGAGCCGCACCAGAATTCGTGACGGCATGCGCTCGGCCTGTAATGTGTGCCACTTCCCGCGCGCGATTTGCACCGATGCTTTCGCTGGTCGGCCATCTGTTAACGTGCATAATTCCGGGACGCCGTTGACAACTTTGTACATCGCGACTTCCTTCGCCTTGAAATCCAGCATTACGGCGTAGAAGTTCCGCTTGTCCTTGTAGTTGAATACGAGGCCGCCGCCCATCGCTGCCTCGCCACTCTCCGCCTTAATCTTGGCAGAACTAATGCAGTCATCCGGAAACGCGACGTCTTCGTCGATGCACAGGTTCCATGTCCCGGCCGCGTTTGTGGGCTCCACAATTGCCAGCACATTCTTCCCGGATGGCGCCCCCTCTTCCTCAACAACCTGCCATTTGGCGAGCTTTCCCTCGCCCAACCGACGATTCTTCCAGCCTTCGGGCGTCTCATCCACTGACGCTTTGTCAAACTCTTCGCCGATCTTCGTTTTTCCCGGCTTACCGCCTCCACCGGCATCCGCCAGCGACGGCAGCGCCTTGTCCGAAAGCTTGTCGGCTGCTTCCTTGGAAATTGGAACCAATGTGATCTCGTGTTCTTCGGGCTTGCCTTCCGAGGAAATACGCAGGTACTTGATCTTTAGTTTCTTCCCGACCTTGGATTTCTTGATTGCTCCGGAAAGCTCCGTTAGGCCGTCCTCTACCGTGACTTTGCCTACGGCGACGATCGTGTCCGCGAATGTCAAGCCGCCTTTGTCCGCGGGCCCGCCACTCTTAATCGCGCTGATGGTGAGTCCAGGCCGAAGTGACGCCAGTCGTTTTTCGGCTTCTTCGCGCTTTGCCTTGGGAACCTTGTCCCCGAATTGTTTCAACATCGCTTTCGTTTTTTGAGTGACATCCGCGATCTTTTCCTCGTCCAGCGCCTCAACGCCGACACCGAGATAGCCGCGCTCGGCCTTCGGCTTAGATTGCTCATCGTCGTCCGCCCGAACGCTCGCCGTCGCGGATAGAATCATCGCACTGCACAACAATACCACCCGGATATTCATCGCATTCCCTTCAAGTCTGGACCGTTGAATCGCCTCCGACGGACCCATCAATTCTAGCCGACACTCCGCCGTGGAGAAAACCCAGCGAGACTGCTAGCGGCCGGAAGGTTGGACCGGCTCTTCCGCCGTCAGATCGTCGAACTTCGTCACCGCACTCCCGGACGTCATGACACCCACTTTCCCACCCGTAAATGTCCGATCGCGTGAATCAAGCAGCGCTCGCTCTTGTCCGTCCACTCGCACCAGTACCCGCGTCGTCTGCCGCTCCGCCTGCAACAGATGCCACTTCCCGGCTTCGATCGCCACACCGGCCCGCGCCGGATCATCGCGATCGCGCTTCTTTAACACGACAGCGCGGCCGTTTTCCACCTTGTACAGCACCGCCTCGCGCGTCGTGAAGTCCAGCACCGCCGCATAGAAGTTCCTCTCATCCTGGTATGCAAAGACAATTCCACCACTTATCGCAGCCGCGCCCCCATCCGACTTGATCCGCACCTGCGAAATGCAATCTCCCGGAAAACTCGTGTCGTCGGCAATGCACAGGTTCCAGTTTCCGGGCGCACCGCTGGGGCCGGCGACCGACAAGACCCGTTTGCCTGAAGGCGCGCCCGCTTCCTCGATCACGCGCCAAGGCGATGCAGCGCCCGAACCGAGACACCCGTTCTTCCAGCCCTTCGGCGTCGCATCGAGCGGCTGATCATCAAAATTGGACGACATCACCGGGCGCCCACCGCCAGCGCCCCGCAACACCGCCGGAGGTTCGAGCTTGCTCATCGCGTCCCGGCTGATCGGCACGATCGACGCCTCAACCTCGCGCCCCTTGCCCTCCTCGTCAATCCGCAAATATCGCACGGCCACGGCTTCCCCGACCACCGTCGCACGCATGGCCGCCTGCAACGCGCGCGGCCCGGCCTCAGCAGCGACTCCCGCCACTGAAAGTATGACATCATCGACCGCCAGACCCGCCGCCGCCGCCGGCCCTCCTTTATACACTCCCGCCACCAGCACCCCCGGCTTCAATGCGTTCGCACGATTTAACGCAGCGGCGCGCTCCTTCTCAGGCAGTCCACCCGCTCCCGCCCGTAGCGCCGCGATCGAATTCTCGTCCAGCGGCTGAACCATGATCCCCAGAAAGCCACGGTTCGGCGCATCGTTCGTGCCACCCACCGGGACCATCGCCGGAAATGCAACACATGCCAGCAAAGCGATCATCCGCGTCAGCATGGAATATCCTCATGACGAAAAGCGAGTATCCGAAGGCCTGCCGCCTCCAATATACCCGCCATGCGAATCTGTAAGAAATCCAGCCCGAAATGCCGCGAACCTAGTCCGCCTGAGCCGGCGCGGCGGTAGCCCGCAGATCCTGAATTTGGGCCCCGCCCGACAGCACGTTCACAAACGTCTGCGAAACCGAATTGATCCGGTCATACAGCGAATTTGTCGCCGTCGCGTTCGCCATGGCCGGCACGCGCGCCCGCAAAATCCCATTGGATCGGTTGTACCAGAAGTGTGCGGCCCCGCCTCCTAGCGTCTTCCCCGACGGGTTCGTCGCCCCCGCGACATTCACAACCTCGACGCTCCCCGCCGTGCTCCCATCCGTCGCCAGCGAATTGATCGGCACCACTCCGCCCGCGAACCACGACCCCATCACCGTCGGCGGGAAGTTCGGCTTCGAATATCGAATCCGATACACGTCCAGCGCCGTCCCCATCGTCCGCAACACGTTCTGCGCCGTCACCACCCGCGCCTCGAATGACGTATCCGAAAAATATGGCAGCGCAACCCCAGCCATGATCGCCAGAATGACAACCACGATCAGCATTTCAACCAGCGTGAACGCCGCTCGTCCCGAAATACGCATCAAGCAACCAGTCTCCCGCATCCCTATCGGTCCAAACGGACCGCCCCTCAAGTCCAGCCGCGCCTATACGCACATCTCCACGACCTTTCGCACCCCGCGCCGATATCCATAGAATCAGACCCATGAAGCAGCGAAACCGCGCCCTCGATTATCTGACCTATCTCGCCGTCCGCTGCACGGCCATGTTCTTCCACTGCTTCCCCATCAATTCCAATCTCCGCACCGCCCGCCTCATCGCCCGCATCTGGTTCAACTTCCCGCGCCGCTTTCCCATCCTTGGCCGCGCCCTGGCCAAGCACCGCGCCCGCGCCGAAGAACACATCCGCCTCGCCATGCCCGAGCTTTCGCCCGCCGAGGTCTCGCGCATCGCCGCTGAATCGATGCAGTCGCTCGTCATGCTCGCCATCGAAGTTCTCTTCACCCCGCGCCTCATCACCAAATGGACATGGAAACGCTACGTCCACCCCGTCAACATGCCCCCCGCTCTCCGCGCCCTGCTCGACAAGCGCGGCTGCATCATGCTCACCGCCCACTACGGCAACTGGGAACTTCTCGGCTACGTCCTCGCCGTCTGGGGATTCGACATCGTCGCCGTCATGCGCCCCTTCGATAACGAATACTTGAATGATTACCTCATGTCGCAGCGCGAACCCTCCGGCCTTTCACTCCTCTACAAAAAGGGCGCCACCAGCTCGATGTCCGACGTCCTCGAAGACGGCAAGGCCCTCTGCTTCATCGCTGACCAGAACGCCGGCTCCAAGGGTCTCTTCGTCGACTTCTTCGGCCGCAAGGCCTCCACCTACAAATCGATCGGCCTGCTCGCCATCCAGCACAACGTCCCGATCATCGTCGGCTGCGCCCGCCGCCGCGGCCACGACTTCAACTACGACGCCTGCGTCACGCGCGTCATTCATCCCAACGAATGGCACGGCAAACCCGACGAGCTGAAATGGATCACCCAGGAATTCAGCACCGCCATCGAACAGTTTGTCCGCGAAGCCCCCGAACAATACCTCTGGCTCCACCGCCGCTGGAAATCCCGTCCGAAGGAAGAGCTACAAGGAACCCCTGAGAGCCCAAAGGGAATCACACCACAACCCGATACTGCCTGAGCCGCAACCCACCCACAGCTCGCATCCCGTCCGTGTGACACTGCACAGCTGAGAAATGCCAACCAATTTTTATTTTCATTTTCAGCACACCCCTCCATTTCACGCCAGCAATCATCCCTCATGGTCTCCGCGCATCTTCCGTGCATCCTGCATCCGTTGCACGCCTTCACGCGCTGCCCGTATCACCCGTTGACCGGCGTCCTCGTCCTCGCGCCGGCTCATTCACTCCACGACTCCACTTCTCTCCACTGCGAAATCTGCGGACGCCGCTTCGACATAACCGACGGGATCTATCGCCTTATGCCCGACGAATTCCGTACGGGCACTCCTGCTCCCCACGGGGACGACGCCGACGTCATTCAAAAGAAACGCGAGATGCGCCAGCGCGACGAACGAGCTGCTGTCAGCACCGGCTTCGTCCGCGTCCCAGAATCGCACCCGCTCTATTGGATGAACATCCAATACGACGCCGTCACCCGCCACGCCCTCATTCCGAATGACGGAATATGCATCGATTTCGGAACCGGCGTCGGTCGCTACATCCCCTGGCTCCTCGAACGCGCCGAAAAAATCATCGCCACCGATTTTTCGCTCGCCTCCTTGCGCACCCTGCAAGCCCACCTCACTCCCGAACAACGCGCCCGCTGCCTGCTCATCCAGTGCGACCTCTCCAGACTCCCCATCGCCGACGAAACCGCGGTGGCCGCCCTCTGCGTGGAAGTCCTCCAGCACCTCCCAAGCCATTACCTGCGCGCCGCCGCCATCGCCGAAATCACCCGCACCATGAAGCCCGGCGGTCGACTGTCTCTCGCTACGAAAGCCCATCCGTCCTGCGCTCAAGTCGAAAGTGTTCTGCGCCGTGCAAAGTGGTCGCTCCGCAAGCTGCTTGGAAAACCCGACCCCCGCCCCGAAACCGGCCAGGAAACACACGACGGCCCGATCTATACCTACTGGCACACACACGATGAGCTGAAGCGACTCGTCGCGCCGCACCTCCAACTCCAAGCCGTGCGCGGCATCATGGCCTACCAGGCATTCCCCATCCGATGGCTGCCTCACGGACTACGCCTCGCTGCCAATGACTGGCTGGAAACCAATTCCCTCGGTAAGCACTTCGCCCGCGACTACCTGCTCCACCTGGCTCGGCCATCGCGCTCCATTCCGCAGACTCCAATCCCCACCCGCCACCAACCCGGCCGCACCGGCGAACTCGTCACCGCATAGACCTGCCAATCGGCACGATTTTCCGCGCCCGCTCCACGCGCAGATTGCGATCTCTCCTGCGAAAGGAGCCACCCATGTCCACCCCGCGCCCGCTCGTCTTCGCATTCCTCACCGCCACACTCGCCGCTACGACCCCCGCCAACGCCATCTACCTCCGCATCATCCAAAAAACCGGCCAGATGGCCCCCACCCGCGCCCCCATGGCCACCCCCTGGACAAGCTTCCGCGACGCCACCATCGACACCTTCGGCAACGTCGCCTTCAACGGCGAATCCGCCCCCGTCAACGCTGGCGACCCCGACATCGGCGGCATCTGGTACGGCCCGCAGGGCAACACCCGCGTCGCCGTCGAAAACGGCGAGTTCTTCGCCCCCGCCGTCACCTTCCTGCCCATCTTCGGCAACCACCCCGTCGCCCCGTCCGGCGTCCTCTTCAACTCCTACCTCGAAGACAACAACCAGAATCCCCCCGACCAGATCCTCAGCACCTGGCGCGCCGCGCCGCCCAACGCCCTCGGACTCGTCGCCGTCAACGGCGCCGCAGTCCCCGGACTCGCGAACGTCACCTGGTCCGAAGTCGATCTCGACCCGCGCATGATCCTCAACGGCGACATCGCCTTCACCGGCAAGTTCACCGGCCAGAACGTCGTCGCCGGCCAAAACGACGCCGGCCTCTGGACCACCCTTAACGGACAATTCCTCCCCACGCTCCTCGCCGCCGCCCCCGCCAACGGAACCGCCACCAATGGAAACCCCGCCGCGCAATGGAAAGACTTCTCGCTCACCGGCCTCAACCTCGCCGGCAAATACGCCGTCGTCGCCGAGCTCCAGGGCAACGGCGTCAACGCCGCCAACAACAAAGGCATCTGGATGGGCGCAGGCCCGCAGCCCGCACTGCTCGCCCGCACCGGCTCCGCCCTCCCAATAAACGCCAACCTCAAGTGGGAAGAGTTCGGCCCCATGTCCCTCAACACAACA
>JAATGM010000038.1 GCA_015654675.1 Planctomycetota bacterium
CATGAAGCGCGCCCACCCCTATGGCCGAAAACCCGACAAATCCGTGCGATCGCACGACGAGTTCCAATTCGAAGTAGATGCCCGCGTCACCCCCACCGACAACCAAATCGCCCAACCCCCATCCAGAATCCTCTTTGGCCCAAGACCAACCCCCGAGCCAGTCCGAGCCCCAAGCGCCAGCGCGGGCCGCGAAAACGCCCTCCAACCAACGGCGCCCGATGAACCCCCGGCGACCCGCAGCGAATCGGATGTCGCGAGTCGCGCTTCGAAATTCGCCGTTCCCCCCAACCCCGAAAACATCAAAATGATCATCTGCCGAACTCGACCCTTCCGCCCCTCAACATCCTGTCGCGCCAGAAGATGCGACACACATTCATCCGATACAACTTGACGGGCCGGCCGCTTCGATTATCCTTACATGGCTCGCCGCCGGCTGTCGGTTTCGGTGGGAATTATGACGTGGGACCTTCCATGAGCGCTCGAACGCTCGGGCTATCGGTGCTTGTTCTCTCAGCCGCCACGGCAACGTCGCTGCTGCGCGCCGAGCCGCAACCAACCCCCGCGCCGACCAAATGGGAACTCACATTCAAACCCGACCAGCTCCAGAAAATAAACGCCAATGGTCGCACCTACTGGTATCTGATCTACCGTGTCGTCAATAACACCGGCGAAGACGTCGATTTTCTCCCCGTCATCGAGCGCGTCTCCGACATCATCACCGAGCAGCCGGCCGACAAGGCCGAACAGTCGCCCGACAAAGCGTCGAAGCTAATCGTCGATCCGGCCCTCACCGGAGTTGATTCCAGCGTTTTCAAGGCCATCAAGCAGCGCCATGCTCGCACCTATCCGCTCCTCGTCTCGCCGGTCGAGGTCATCGGCCGTATCCGCCAGGGCATCGACAACTCGCGCGAGAGCGTGGCGGTCTTTAAGGATCTCGACCCGCGCGCGTCGAAGTTCACCATCTATGTGGGCGGCCTCTCGGGTGAGCGACAGACGCTCCCGAATCCAAGCTACCGAAAGCCGGCCCAGCCAACGGACGGCAACGTCGCCGTCACGCCGGATGAGAAAAATACTCCCGTATTCGTCATTCAGAAAACGCTCGCCCTGCCTTACACGTTGCCGGGCGATGGAAGTACACGCCGCTATGCGACGCCGGCCCTCGGCCGGCCCGAATGGGTCATGCGATAGCCCGCGGCAATGTTGACTGGTTTGAGTATCGCATTGAGGTAATTTGTCATGGCACATAAAAAGGGCGGCGGCTCGACGAGCAACGGCCGCGACAGTAGTCCGCAGTTTCGTGGTGTGAAGCGCTACGCCGGCGAAACCGTCTCGATCGGTACCATTCTGGTCCGCCAGTGTGGAACCCCGCTCAAGCCGGGCGCAAACGTCGGTCGTGGCCGCGATGACACCCTTTTCGCACTCGTCGATGGCCGCGTGGTCTTTCAGGGCCGCAAAGTCTGCATCGAGCCCGTCAAGGCCGCCGAGCCCGCTAAAGCCGGTTGATCGGCAGGACTTTCGAACGGACGCTGCGCCATGATCTTTGTCGACCAGGCGGAGATTGAAGTGCGCGGCGGACGCGGCGGTGACGGCTGCATGTCGTTCCGCCGCGAGATGGCCGTTCCCAAGGGCGGCCCGGACGGGGGCGACGGCGGACGTGGCGGGCACGTCATTCTCGAAGCCGTCGAAGACGTAAATACGCTTTATGAATTCCGCGGTCGAACGCGCTGGTTCGCGCGCGTCGGTCGCCCTGGCGAAGGCGCAAACTGCAGCGGCAAATCCGCGCCTGATCTCATTGTCCGCGTTGCACCCGGTACGCTTGTCTACGACGCCAAAACCGGTGCGCTGCTCAAAGACCTGGTCGCCGCCGGCGACCGCGTGATTGTCGGCCGGGGTGGAGCGGGAGGCCACGGCAATGCGCGTTTCGCCACGGCCACTCATCAGGCGCCGCGCGAGTACGAGCCGGGCGAGCCGGGAGAAGAGCGCAGCTTGCGACTCGAGCTCAAGCTGATCGCCGACGTCGGCATCATCGGCATGCCGAATGCGGGTAAGAGCACGCTACTCTCACGTCTTTCGCGCGCGCGACCGAAGATCGCGGCCTACCCGTTCACGACGCTTCAGCCGCAACTAGGCATTGCCGATTTGCCCGGCTTCCGTCGCTTCGTCATGGCTGACATTCCGGGCCTCATCGAAGGGGCGCACGAGGGCCACGGTCTTGGCGATCAGTTTCTGCGACACATCGAACGGACGCGCATCATCGTTCACCTCGTTGACCTCTTTCCGCTCGAAGGTCAGCCGACACCCATCGAGGCATATCGGACCGTTCGACGCGAACTGGAAAAGTACTCGACGACGCTCGCCTCAAAGCCGGAATTGATTGTTGCGAACAAGCTGGATCTTGCGATGTCCGCCGAGCCGCTGGCAGAATTCCGCGCGGCCCTGGGGGTGGAGTGCGAAGCGATTTCGGGGGTGAGCGGGCAGAATCTCAGCGAGCTATGTAACACGATATGGCACATGCTCGTGGCCGTTCGCGAATCGGAAGCTGCCGCCGCGTCCCCATAACGCATGGCGATATGGGGTTTTTCGTCAACGTTTGGGTCTGCCGGGTGGGGACTGCTAAGCCACGCTGCGTAAGCGGGTTAGACATAGTGGAACGGCGATGTGTTGAATTGGGGCAACAAACGGCGTGCTCCGAAATCCCGTACAAACTGGCCAGCCGCGAAAAAGGGGCTCTCAGGCGGTGGAAGAGGTAGTTTCTCGGGGCATACAAATATGATGCGGGACCAGTCGGGTGGCCCCGGATTTGCCAACTCTGTCCTACCCTCGTGATGGGGCATTGTGGTAACATAAATGAAGATGGGAAGCTCGACCGCGGCAGGGGCCCGGTCGAATCGGCTGGCGGGCTTACGGCTCGCACGATCCGCCGCCGGATTTTGGTGGGAGGTTGGAAGAGATGAATAAGCAGTTCCTCAATCGGGTTTCGATTCTGGCGACGGTGGCCGCATTGGCGGTTTCGGCGTCGGCGTTCGCAGGCGTCGGTGAGCCGACCGGTGCGGGCGGCGGCAACACGTTCAGCATCAAGATCACTCAGGGCGGAACCACAATCGTCGACAGTCCCAATACGCCATTCCCCGGAAACATCAAGACCGATCCGCTGTCCGCGGTTCAGATCGGGACGACCTCCGGCGGAACGCCAATCATCTTGAAGATCCAGAGTGACTTTGGTCCGGTTGAGGATTTTCGCATCACCCACTGGTACATCAGCACACCGATCAATCTGGCGAATGTGAGCACGCCGAGCAATTTCTCGCTGATCGACCCGAACAACCTGAATCCGATCAAGGTCGAGATCGGGAACATCAAGTTCACCGGAACACCTGGCGCAGCGCCGCTGGTAGTGAACAACAACAGTTTTTCAGTCTCATACATGATCGACAGCAACGGCCGGTACTATAAGACGCCGGGCACGAATAACTTCAACGACTACGGCCTCGGTAAGGTCGCGGTCCAGGTTCCCGGCGAGAAATATCTCGACGGCGCGCCGAACCCGTATCAGTTCACAAGCGTTTCCGGTGCGGTGAACTCGTGGGTCTGGGACGGAATTCTGCCGCCAGGCACGACCACTGACGTGGTCGGCAATGGTGGACTGCTTCCGGGCGACAAGGGCTTCCCGGTTCCCGGCCATGTGTTTGAGCTGGGGTTGGGCGTGGCCTTTGTCGAGGCGGCTCCGGAACCGGCCACGCTGGCATTCGTTGTCATGGGCGGACTGATGATTGCTCGTCGGCACCGGCCGGCCTGAGAGAATAAACTTCGCCGCGCCTCCGCTTCAGGCCGAAATGCCGGTGGCGGTCGCCGCGGCGTAAAGACGTGTGTGAGAGATCGAGACCAGGATGGTCTCGATTTTTTTTTGCGCCGCGATGCGGGCGCATTCGCCGGTCAGCCGACAGATCGGCTGGCCGGCTGGATTGTTGATGATTTCGACGTCGGTCCACGCAATTCCGCCGCGCCAGCCAGTTCCCAGGACCTTGAAGACGGCTTCCTTCGCGGCGAACCGGCCGGCGATGCTGGGGAGCGGATCGCGCATGCGGCGGACGTATTCCTGCTCGGCCGGTGTGAGCACGCGATCAAGAAAACGGTCGGGATGGCGCTTGTACACCTCTCCCACGCGACTGTTTTCGATCAGGTCGATTCCCTGCGAGATGATGTTCACGGCGGCTTCCTAGTCGGCGTGTGGATCGGCGGGAGGCGCCGTCGGCTTCTTCACGGGCGTTGGCGCTCGCGCGCCGGCGGCGCTGCGCGGCATCGGGACTTCCGGATCGCCGGCCCCGGCGGCAGGCGGCTCGGCAGGCGGTGGCTCGCCGTTATAACCACGGCGCGCGGTCCACGGATTGAATGCTTCGCCTGGCCGGTCGCCGGGCGGGGGCTCGCTCGTTCGCCGGGGCGATTCGGCAGCGTCGTGTTCCTTTGAGGCAGACTTCGGCCCGGCCGAGCGGACAGGGATCGGGGC
Source organism: Planctomycetota bacterium (assembly GCA_015654675.1). Lineage (GTDB taxonomy): Bacteria > Planctomycetota > Phycisphaerae > UBA1845 > UTPLA1 > SpSt-539. The sequence goes on from JAATGM010000038.1 coordinate 4,505, forward strand.
CGTTGTCTTGGCGAGCTCCTTCCCGGCGGCGTCGAAGACGAGAAACTCGGCGGAGATCGGAAGATCGCCGCGGCGGACTTCCAACTCGCGGGCCGGAATACTGACCTGTGCATCCGGTACAACAAACGGGGACGGGCCGATCATGTAGGTCTTTGAGGCGGCGACGTCGCCGTCGGTGTCGCGAAACGTTCCGTTTCCGGAGCGAATGGGTTCGTTGCGTCGGTTCAAGACGCGGACCTTATAGACGACCTGCTCGTCAGAGAGGTTGTCGGCCCGAAACGCAGCGAGAAAGGTGACGGACTTGATCTTTCCTTCTTCGACGTTGGGCTTGGCCTCGGTCTGGAGGAACTTGACCGCGGGGGCGCAGCCGATTGCGAGGAAGGACGCGGCGGCGGCGAGTGCGGCAATCATGGAGCGAATTGTCATGGCCGGTCGTCGTGTCATTGGAATGCAGGCACCTCCGTGCGGCGAAACGTTGCTTCGACAGGGCATTGCACTGTCGGCGCGGCGGCTGGTCAAGCGTGAGGTTTCGCTGGTAATGGAATGAGGGGCAGCACAAGGCCGAGGCGGCCTCGCTCGACCGTGTGGCTACAGGCCTTCGTCCATTTGGGCGAGTTGGGGTTACGCGGTGATTGGGGGCGCGAATGAGTGCTCAATGCAGATAGTGGGGTTCCTGGTCGGTCAGGCTGGACTTCGGGTCGCGAATATCGAGCTGGCGGACGTATTGAGCCAGCCGCTCGGCAGCATTGTCGGCTGCGGGATTGCTTGAAAGTGAATAAGTGGTGAATTGATATCGCCGTCCGAATGTGGAGCGGAAAATCATCATTTGGTAATCAATATCATATGGCACGGATGTGTTTTCGAGTTTTCTTAGCTCGCTCCAGTTTTGCGTTATATCGGATTCGACGTGATCGAGCTGCGCGCGGTCGATGTGCCCGACGGTCAGGCGCGTTACATGCAGATTCATCGACTCGACTTTCATCACGGTGAGGTCCGTCCAAATCGCGACCGCAACCAGCTTGCCTTGGTCATTGCTTCGATCGCGCATCTTGCTGAGTTCGATGAATCTCACGACGAGGAACGGATTCGAGCTCGGACCTGCCTGAGGAGAGTATTTGCTCTGCAGTGGCGGCGGCGCCTGACTGCATCCGATGCCGTAGCACGTCGCTGAGATTACGAGCGCTATGACAGATAAGCGGCGATTCGAATGCGACGTGGAGAACATCGGTTTCTGATTTCCCATTCGCGATTGCCGGGCATGATCATACCGACGGCGACTAGGGATGTATGTTGGGTCGTCGATTGAGTGACGGGAGCATGGCCGGTGCGTAGCGCGACTACTCTTCGATGGGCGGGCTCTGATGGGGGCGATTCGCTCGGGTCAGGTGGGGCGGTAGGCTTCGTAGATGGATTCGATTTCTTCCTGGGCGGACATGAAGGCGTCGAGCACGACTGGGTCGAAGTGGCGGCCGGATTCGGCGGCTATGAGCTTGAATGCCTCCTGGAAGCCGAAGGCGGGTTTGTAGATTCGTTCGTTTGTCAGGGCGTCGAACACATCTGCTATTGCTGCGATTCTTGCTTCTTCGTTGATTTCGGGGCCGGCCAGGCCGTGGGGATAGCCGCGGCCGTCCCAGCGCTCGTGGTGGCCTAATGCGATTCGCTCGGCCATTGAGAGGATTTCGTTGTTGGAGCCGGCGAGTAGCTTCGCGCCGAGCACTGTGTGTTGCTGCATCGTGACTCGTTCGTCGGGGGTGAGCGGGCCGGGCTTTTTCAGGACGGCGTCGGGGATGGCGAGCTTGCCTACGTCGTGCATCGGGCTGGCGAAGAGGAGCGTTCGGCACCATTCGGGGGTGCGGCCCATGGCGCGGGCGACGGCTTCGCAATAGCAGCTCATGCGGCGGATGTGTTCGCCGGTGTCGCCGTCGCGGAACTCGGCGGCGGAGGCGAGGCGGAGGATCGTGTCGAGATGGGAGTGCGAGAGCAGGTCTCGCAGGCGCGCGTTGCGGACGCTGACGGCGGCGACGGCGCAGAGCGAGGCGAGGGTTTGCTCGTCACGCGATGAGAACGGGACGACTTCGTTGTTTGTGTCGCGGCGGTTGATCAGCTCGAGTACGCCCGTTGTTTTTCCGTTTCGGTCGATCATCGGGGCGGCGAGAATTGAGACGAGGCGGTGCGTGCCGAGCAGCGGATGATCGGGGAGCGGGCGATAGGGGATGTCGTCACCGAGGGTGTGGACGTCGACGATGTTGAGTGGCTGGCCGGTCTGGGCGACGTGGCTGGCGACGGGATCGGCGGGGTCGGCGTTTTGTCCGCCTGGCCGGCCGAGGACTTCGCGGTTTAGGAGCGCGGCGCGAATGTCGTGTCTTGCGGAGTCGTTCTGGCTGCAGACGAGGTGCAGGCCGGCGTCGTCGGCCAGGTAGAGGGCGGCGGCGTCGGACGGGAGGATGGTGCGGGCCTCGCTGAGGAGGTTGTCGAGCAGTGCTTCGAGCGGTTTGGGGGCTGTGAGACTGGCGCAGACGCGGAGGATGGCGTCGAGCTGTGTTTCGGTCTCCGTTTCGGCGGAGCGGGCGGCGAGGGGATCGGCGGACTGGGATTGCATGGGTGCGGGCCTCGGTGCGGCGACACGCGGGTTTATGGATGTTACGCCGGTCAGGTGGCCGGAACAACGTCCGGGTTTGGGTCAGTGTGTTTCGATATCGGGCGTTGGCATGCGGATGGCGGCGACGGCGGCTTCGATTTCGCGGTAGCGCGGGAGGCGGGGCGGGTGGGCGATGGGTTGGGCGAGTTGGCGCGGGCCGAAGTCGGTGTCAAAGCGCGAGTCGGTGGATTCGAGGTCGAGGGTTTGGTGGGGGAGGGCGAGGGTGCGGCGGGCGAAGATTTCGATGATGGGTTGGTTCGCGCGGCGGATGGTTGCTACTGGCTCGAAGTCGGGGTTGGCTGGCGCGGGAAGATTGAGGCGGCGCTCCTGGACGATGATGTCGGTGCGATCGTTGAAGCGAGAGATGAGGGCGGCGGATTGCTGAGGCGTGAGGTCGGACCAGGCGAGGCAGTTGCGGTTGAAGTAGTAGCCGGCGTTGAGCCATTCGAGGCCGGAGTGGTCGTGGAGAGTGGCGACGACTGAGTCGGGCGGGGCGACGGTTCGGACATACCAGGCGACGGATTTATAGCCGGGGTTGGGCGGGGACTTGCCGTAGTCGACGGTGATACCGGTGAAGCGAGCGAGGCGGCCGTCGATGAAGTGGTTGTCGATGGTTGAGATGAGGGCGGGGAGGGCGACCAGGGCGGTGAGTGTTGCTGCGCCGAGGCGGCCGGCGCGTTGCTGCGCGATGGGGACCAGCACGGCGGCGGTGAGGAGGGTTGCGGCGTAGGAGGCCTGGACGAAGTAGACGCTGTAGCGCGTGCCGGCGGGGAGTGTTTTGAAGATTGCGGGGGCGATGAGCGGGGTGACGAAGAGAATGGGCCACCACCAGAGTGGGGCGATAGTGGTGCGCAGGCGGAGGGCGCGCGGGGCCGCGATGAGGAACGCGAGGGTCGCGAGGGCGGCGAGGAGATAGCCGAGGTGGCCCAACCAGGTGCGGAGGAGGAGGGTGGCGTTGGATAGGTCGTGAGCGGGTTGGGCGGTGATGGCGAACTTGAAGCGGAGGCGGCCGATGGGGCCTTCGCCGAGGGCGAGGTGGGAGACGACGAGGATGGCGATGGCGAAGAGCGGAGGCAGGAGGATGGCGGGGCGGAGGGCGAGTTGGCGCCAGCGGTGCGGGCGGGCGAAGGTGGCGAGGGTGATTAATAGGACTAATGGGAGGGCGTATGTCAGGAGATGGGAGAGGAGATAGAGGGCGAGGGTTGTGCCCAGGGCGATGGCGCGGCGCTGGGTGGGTTGGTCGAGGTAGCGGAGGGCGGCGAGGAGAGTGAGGGTCGCGAGTGCGACGCCGAGGGTTTCGTAGGCCCAGAGGTATCTCGCGTCGGATATGAGGGGCGGCGAGATCGCAATCCAGAACGCGGCGGTGAGGGCGGCGGCGTTGGAGCGGGCGAGGCGGCGGACGAGGGCGAAGCTGAGGACGGGCGTAATGGCGCTGATGAGGATGAGCGGCAGGCGCCAGAGCATTTCGTTCATGGGGTGGTTGAGGGCGGTGACGGCCAGCGCGAAGAATTTGACGATGAGCGGCTGGAGCGGGCCGTAGTGGGATGTGAGCGTCCAGGTAAAGCCCCAGAAGTGTGTGCAGAAAAAGGCGAGTTGGGCGTAGTCGTTTGAGGGGAACGGTTCGTTGGTACGGTAGATGCGGAGGGCTAGGGCGACGATGGTGATCAGGGCCAGTGCGGTGGCGACAACGATGGTCGAGAGGCGGGGCTTCACCCGGGTTTATCGGCTAGCGCGGGTCGGCGGGCCATAGGAGGCGGCCGAGGGTGCGCGGGTTATAGCAGTAGCGCCGCGACCAGGCCCAGTTGGAGTATTCGCCGCGGGAGGGGTCGAGGCGGGTGAAGTTGATGCCCCAGACTTGGCCGGGCTTGGGCGGAGTGCCGAGGGAGGCGAGCGGGATGGCGGCTTCGGCGGTCCAGCCGTCGGTGGTGGGTTTGACGGCAAAGCGGATTGCGGTGGGCCAGGGGCGCGTGGGGCCGATGTGGCGCGGGAGGGCGATGCCGCGCTCGGCGATGAAAGCGCCGGTGGACTTGAGTACGAGGTGGTAGAGGTCGGCGGGTTCGGTGGCGTTGTTAGTGGGGTCGAGGAGGATTTCGACGAGGTCTTCGGCGCGCGGGGTTAGTTCTTCGTAGACGATGGCGGTGGATTGGGGGGCGTTGGGGCGCGGGGGACGGCCGCGACATTTGAGGGCGAGGTAGAGATTGGTGTCGTCGCGGGCGAGAAAGATGAGCGTGCGCTCGCCGAGCGGGGCGACGGCGGTTGGGAGCGCCGGGGAGTCTGCGCCGGATCTTGTTACGCGACGGAGCGGCGTGTCGGCGATGGGGAGGAAGTCGCCGGCGACGTTGTGTTCGGCGAAGGGCCAGTCGGCGAGGTTGGCGTTGATGGAGATGGGGCGGGGCGCGGTCGATACGCCGATGGCGGCGATGGTGGCGTCAAAGTTGACGCGGCCGGAGACGACGCCGGATGAGGCGTGCGTGGATTCGAAAGTGAGCGGGATGCGGCCGTGGCCGAAGGCGTCGGCGGGGATGTGGGGCGTGCCGGCGGCGAGGGTGAGGCGTGCGGTGTTGTCGGGATTGAGCGATGCGAGGGCGGCGTTGGGCTTGCGGAGATTCCAGTCAGTCGGCGGCGCGGCGAGGCGGACCTGGCCGGTGACGGGTGAGAGTGTATCGTTGCGGACTCCGATGGCAATGTCGAGGTGGTAGGACTCGGCGGAGTGGTCGAGGGAGATGTGGACGGACTCGGGCCAGGTTTCGATTCCGCGCGTGGCGGCCAGGAAGCGTTCCCAGTCGGCGCGGTCGGCGCCGGGAGTGAGCAGCTCGGCGCGGGCGAGGGCGATGGCGCGGTCCCAGATGAGCGGGTCGTCGCAGCGGCGGGCGAGCTCGGCGTCTTCGAAGTTGTCGACATAGGTGTCGGTGCCGGTGGCTTTGATGAGTGAGGTTGCGAGGAGGCGGGCGGTTTCGGCGCGGCCGCGAGTGGCGAGCAGGTTGAGCAGGGCGACTTCCTGCGCGCCGAGCTGGAGTTGTTTGAGTCGAAGCGACGGGATCGGTTGGGTGAGGCCGCAGATGCTGCCGGGGTAGGCGAGGAAGGGGCCGGGCGTTGGGGCGGCGAGATTGATGGGGCGTTCGAGGGCGTTGGACGGGGCGAGGGACAGGTGGCGGAGCCAGATGGCTTCGTGGCCGTCACGCCAGGCCTGCCACGGGAGCGAGCGCGGGGCGGTGGGTGGGGCGGCGAGGGCGATAGTTCCGCTGAAGGGCGGGTGGTCGGGGTTGAGCCAGGTGGCGCGGCCCTTGGCGCGGGCTTCGCGGAGGGTGGGGGCGTGATTGAATTGGGCGGGCGGGGCGAGGATGTCGGCGGCTTCGGTGAAGTTGTTGAAGAGGTGATCGAACCAGCCGTAGGCGCGCATGGATTGCGGGATGAGCGTGGCGATGACGCGGAGGTCGCGAGCGGTGCGGTGGGTGTGGGCGGAGAAATCGCGGAAGCGGGCATAGTCGTCTTGTGTGGGGTTGAGCGCGTCGGGCGCGCTCGGGGCGATGAATGGGCGGAGGCCGCGCGGGGCGGGGACCGCGCCTTTGGCGGGGAGAGGAGTCAGGCCGTGATCGCGGAGGATGGTGGCGCAGGAATCGGCGTCGGTTTCCAGCTCGGCGAGGATGAATGGGCCGGCGGGGGCAGTGAGTTCGATGGGGAGGACTTCGAGGTTGATGGAAATGATTTGCGCGTCGGCGTTGGTGGCGCGGATCGTGATGCTTGATTTGTAGCGGCCGGGGGGTGTGGCCGGCGGGATCTTCGCTTCGTACCAGATGACGGCGCGCTCGTTTGCGGCGAGGTTGATGGGTTGGGCGTTGCGCGGGGCTGTCAGAGGGATCAGGGCGTCGAGGATTGAGACGCGTTGGGTTGGGCCGTAGATGCGGAGATACCACGGCGAGAGATTTTCGACGGTGACGGGGCGCTCGATGTAGACGGTGATTTGCTCGGCGGGGATGCGCGAGGTGGGGCCGACAAAATCGTTAGCGGCGAGTTCAATTCCGGGAGCGGGTGTAAGCGAGCTAAGGATGAGCTGGCAGGCGGCCACGCTGCGGGAGGGGCCGACTAGCTGGACTTCGCCCGGCGGCATGGCGGTTGGGCCGGGTTGCCAGGGGCCGGTGGCGGGGACGCGGACGGAGGGTGGCTCGGCGACGATTTGAAGTGCGGCGGAGGCGCGGAGGGCCGCGGTCAGGCAGACGGCGACAATGATGAGGGTTGAACGGGTCATCGTGCGGGGCGACTGTTTTTCGCCGCTGCGGGGTTCTGTGTAAAGAGAGCGGGCGTGGTAGAATGGCGGAATCTTGCCCGGATCGGGCGTGTTTCCAAAGTGGGGCGGCTGATTGGCCAAGGACGGCGGTGATTGGACATGGCAGCGGCGCAGACAAAAAGGATTCGGATTATTGGGGCACCGTTGGACCTTGGGTCCGGGCGGCGCGGGGTGGATATGGGGCCGTCGGCGCTGCGGGTGGCGGGGCTGGAACGGCATCTGGAGGCGATGGGATATGACGTTGAGGACGTCGGGGACGTCGACGTCGGGATTCCCGAGACGCAGGCGGTGGGGGATAAGCGGCTGCGATTTGCGGATGCCATTTTGAAGACCGCGACGGCGCTGGCGCAGATGACGCAACAGGCGCTGGATGAGGGGCGGATGCCGCTGGTGCTGGGCGGCGATCATAGCATTGCGATTGGGACCGTGGCGGGAGCTGTGGGGCACTTTCGGGCGAAGAAGCAGCAGATCGGCGTGGTCTGGATCGACGCGCATGGGGACATGAACACTTCGGAGACGACGCCTTCGGGGAACATTCACGGGATGAGTCTGGCGATTCTGCTCGGCATGGGCGACAAGCGTTTTACCGATTTGCATTCGCCCGGGCCGAAGGTGCGGCCGGAGCATGTAGCGCTAGTTGGCTCGCGCGATCTGGATGCGGGTGAGCGCGAGACGATCCGCAAGAGCGGGGCGAATGTATTCACGATGCGCGACATCGATGAGCTGGGGATCAAGGAAGTGATGAACCGGGCGATCGCTGCGGCTTCGCGCGATACGGACGGGCTTTATCTGCAATTCGACACGGATTCGATTGATCCGGCGGTTGCGCCGGGGACTGGGACGCCGGTGCGCGGCGGGCTGAGTTATCGCGAGGCGCATCTGGCGATGGAGATGCTGTACGACAGCAAGGCGGTTCGGGCGATTGATTTTGTGGAGATCAATCCGATTCTGGATGAGCGGAACCGGACGGCGGAATTAGGGGTGGAGCTTTTGATGTCTTTGATGGGGAAGCGGATTCTTTGAGGGGAGGAAACAAGGGGCTGACGACGGCCGGATTACTTACGATGTGCCGAGAACGAATTGAGAGCTGAGTTCATTCGGACGTCTGGTTTCAGAGTCAGATGGGATCCCCTGATCTTGAGCCGCAGTCATTCCCCACTGCCAGGTGCATGCGGGAATGATCGTTCGCAAAGTTATTTCGGGGGGGCAGACCGGCGTTGATGAAGCGGCCCTGCGAGCTGCGCAAGCGTGCGGACTTGAGATCGGGGGATGGTGTTCACCCGGAACTCTGAACGAAAGCGGGCCTATACGCGCTGAGTTTCGACTGCGGGAGACACCGCACGAACGGAGCGAGCGGGCGGCAGATGTTCCCCGATCGTTACGGACGGAGTGGAATGTTAGAGATTCCGATGCAACGCTCATCCTATTGCCACGCAGCGCGCCGCTCGATGATCGCGGGACGGCGTGGACACAGCAATGCGCAACCGAGCTCCGAAAACCCTACTTGATTGAGGATCCGGCCGACCCCAAGGCCGCGGACCGAATTGTTCGGTGGCTCACCTCTGCTTCGGCTCATACGCTGAATGTTGCCGGGCCGAGTGAACGTACATGTCCCGGCATTGCGCGCATGGCTTACGAGCTGCTCTTCAGAGTCTTTTCGGCTACGGACTAGCGCTCGACTGATGGGGAGGGCCCACGTCGATCTGCGGGTTGGTCGACTTGAATTGCTGGGAGTGATTCACGCGTGTCTGTCAGAGGTGGCAACGGCGATTGCCGGTGTGAGACTGAATCGTTGGTGATTCCATTTCGTTGGCCGGTAGCCGAGACGTTTTCGCTGAGTCGGGTGGATCGGGAATTGGGGATCGATCGCTGCGGATGTGGAAAAGTAGAATGTCCTGCTCTGTAGAAAAGCCGGTCTACAGTTGCGTTTGTCGCTTTGTCGATAGATGGTGATGAAGACCACGAAGTCACCGCGGAGGATCATGCAGGTCGGCTACGCGTGTGCACGCCGGGCATTGCCGCC
>JAATGM010000061.1 GCA_015654675.1 Planctomycetota bacterium
GACCTGCTCGGCGGTGTTGCGGAGCTTTTCGAGGTTCTTTCGGATCTGGCGCGAGACGTCGGCGAAGATGGGGAAGTCGTTGAGCCAGGCGGACTCGGCGATCTGTAGTTGCTGGGCGACCTCGACCTGCTTGCCGAGAGCGGCCTGTAGATCGGTGGCGGTGGTTTTGAAAGCGGCGACGGCGGCCTTGTGCTTGTCGGCCTCGCCGCCGAGCGTTTTGCTGATGCGGCTGACGAGTTCGGCGCGCTGGTTGTGGCCGCGAATCTGCTGGATCTTGACGGACGGGTCGGCGAGGCGGAGCTCTTCGAGGTAATCCATGACGCGATCGACGTAGCGCGTCGGATCCTTGCTGGACTCGTCGGGGGTGTAGAGGACGGAGATGGAGATGTCGCCCTGGCTCTGGGCGAGGATGTTCTTGGTGCGGTCGGAGAGGCCGTATCCGCCGAAGAGCGAGACGTCGCGGCGGACCTGCTTGAGGGCGGCGAACCAGTTGAGAAAGAGGACGAGCAGAACGGCCGCGGCGATCGAGATGATGACGTTGACGCCGATCGAGACGCGGCGCTGCGAGCTGAAGGTCGAGGGGTTTTCGGCGTTCGCGGTGTTCATCGCCATCGGCGTGACTCCAGAACTTTGACGGCCAGGAAGAGGAAGAGGATCGTGCCGGTGAGGAAGAAGACGATCGATCGTGAGTCGAGGAAGCCCTTGCTGAAGTCCTCGAAGTGACCGATGACGTTGACGTAGCCGAGGACCAGCCGCCAGTTTCCGCCGCCCCAGCGGGCGAGCTGATCGACGACGAAGGTGAGGAGACTGAGGATGGCGATTCCGCCGAGGGCGGCCAGGAGCTGGTAGCGGGTGAGCGAACTGGCGAACAGGCCCACGGCGATGAACATCGCGCCAAGCAGCAGCAGGCCGACGTAGGCGAGCATGACGACGCCGGGCTCGATGCCGCCATAGTGCCAGACGATGGCCACATGCAGGACAGTGGTGACGAGCAGCGCGGCGTAGAAGATGAACTGGCCGAAGAACTTGCCGAGGACCACTTCGACGTCGGTGACCGGGGCGGTCATCAGGGTTTCGATGGTGCCGGTGGAGAACTCGTCCGCCAGGGCGCGCATGGTGAGCAGCGGGATGGCGAAGACGAGGATGCGGGCCATCCCGTCGATCATGGGACGCAGGGTGGCTTCGTGGCCGGAGACGAGCGTGTCGGCCAGGAAGAAATAGCCGGAGGTGATGAGGAAGACCGCCGCGACGATATAGGCAACGGGGGAGAAGAAGGTCGCGGCGAGTTCGCGCTGGGTGAGAGGGACGACGTTACGCATTAGAGAGTGACCTCCTTGGCGTCGTCGGCGCGGGCGCCGGCGAGCTGTCGGGCGGTAATTTCGACGAAGAACTCTTCGAGACTGCCGTGTTCGAAGCGGATTTCGCGGAGCGACCAGTTTTTCTGCGAGGCGATGCGGACGATGTCTTCGCGCGGGTCGCGCTCGCGATTGGTTTCGATGAGCAGCCGGTTCCAGCCGTTCACGGATTGCACTTCGACTTTCTTGACGCCGTTCACGGACTTGAGGGCGGTGCTGATGTCGGACGAGGGTCCGGCGATTTCGGTGATGATGCGCGATCCGCCGCGGATGCGCTCTTTCAGCTCCTCGGGTGAGCCGGAGGCCACGATCTTTCCGCCGGCGACGATGATGGTGCGGTGACAGGTGGCTTCGACTTCGGGAAGGATGTGGCTGGAGAGCAGGATGGTGTGTCGTTCGCCGAGCTTCTTGATGAGATTTCGTGTTTCGCGGATCTGAGTCGGGTCGAGGCCGACGGTTGGTTCGTCGAGGATGAGGACCTTGGGGTCGTGGAGGAGGGCATCGGCGAGGCCGACGCGCTGCTTCATACCCTTTGAAAGCTGGTGGATGGGGCGATCGATGAAGTCGCCCAGCCAGGCGAGCTCGGTGACGCGCTTGATGGCGGCCGCGCGGGCGTTGTGGTCGAGGCCATGAAGCTTGCCGCGGAAGTTGAGGTACTCGCGGACGCGCATGGCGGTGTAAAGCGGGACGTTTTCGGGGAGGTAGCCAATGATGCGGCGGACGTCCATCGATTGGGTGAAGACGTCGAAGCCGGCGATCTTGGCAGAGCCGCTATGGGCGGGCATGTAGCAGGTGAGGATGCGGATGGTGGTGGTCTTGCCCGCACCGTTGGGGCCGAGGAAGCCGACGATTTCGCCCTCCTGGATGTGGAAGGAGATTCCGTCGATGGCTTTTCGGTCGCCGTAGTACTTGGTGAGGTTCTGTACGTGGATCATGCCAGCGAAACCCTCAGCGTCGTACCTTCATTTTGCATGGGCGCGTCGGGCATGCCGGGAAGAACGCGGGGCGTCTAACCCGGTGTCCGCGGGGCCTTTCCCCGTCTCGGCTCGGCGATTCGTCGGCGGCCGCGCCCGACCGCAGGAACGAAGCGGAATAGGTAACAAACGGGGCGGGGCGTGTCAAGATTTTTGGGGGACGGGGTGTGACTTATGCGAGCCAGATTCCATAAGTCATTCATTATCATAAGGTTGAGATTGTGATGCGGGCGCGGTCTCAGGTGATCTGGATATTCTGCGAGCGGGCGGCTCGGTGCGGCGGGCGGCGGCGGCGCGGAGTTGGGCGATCAGGAAGTTGGCCTGAGCTGGATCGCGACAGGTCTTGCGAAGGGACGCGATAGCCGCATCGGCCTCGGCGCGGTGTTGGGTTTGGATGGCGGCGAGGGCGAGATTGAACCAGACGGCCGGGTCTTCGGGGAGGAGCTTGGCGGCACGGCGCGCGGCGTTGAGTGCGTGAGCGGGATCAGCGGTCGGGGAATGGGTCAGCAGGAACTGAGCCAGGCGAGAGGATGCGGCCGCCAGCTGGCGGTCGATTTCGGGGGCCGATGCGGTGGGGTTGAGCTTTCGGAGCCAGTCGCGGAGGGGCTGCTCGCCCTGCTGCATAAGGATTAGCTCGGCCTGGAAGCGGCCGTATGGATCGCGGAGGTCGGAGAGCAGTCCGAGGGAGCGGCGCAGGGCGATGGCGCGAGCCAGATCGTCGGCGGCCGTTGCGGAGCGGTCCGGGTTTTGGGCAAAGGCGACCTGGGCCCGTTCGAGCAGGGCGCCGGCGCGGGCTGAAGCGAGAACGGATGAGACCGGGGTGTAGAGCTTTTCGGCCTCGTCGAGCTGGGCCTGGGCGGTGGAGAGATCGCCACGCAGAAATTGGATGCGAGCCGCGAGTCGGCGGGTTTCGGGCGAGAGCGGGTCCTGCCATTGGTTGTGGGGCTGATCGATATCGCGCGTGGCGAGGTTCTGGAGATCGGCGAGGACGTTGTCGAGGTCGCGGCGCTGGAAGAGCGGGCGAATGAGTCCATCCCAGTTGTCGTCGGCGGGTCCGTCGCGGAGTTGGCCGCGCATGAGCTGGAGGACGTCGAGGGTGGACGTGCCGGGGGCGAAGCGCAGGTAGGTTTCGGCGGCGGCCTGGTTGAACGGTTCGTCGCGGCATTGCTGGGCGCGGGCCGCGGCGGCGAGCTGGCGGTAATGGCGGACCTCGTTGGGGTGATGCAGTCGCTCGTGCGCCACGGCGAGGGCGGCGGCGACGTCGGCTTCGAGGCGGGCGACCCAGAGGAAGCGCGGCGCGTCGTGTTTCAGGCGATCAATATAGCGCAGGGCGTCGGTGGCGACGCCGAGGTCGGGCGGAGGCGAACCGGCATCGGCGGTGCGGAGCGAGTCGGTGAAGCGGTCGCTGCGCGCGCGGATTGCGTCAATCGAGGCGAGCAGATGATGAAAAGGGTCGAGTCGCCAGATGGCGGCCTGGTCGGCGTCGGCTTCGGCGGCCGCGAATTGTCGGGATGCGAGTTCGGCTTCGACCCGGCCGCGGGCGAGTGAGGCGCGCCAATCCTGAACGGCGATTGCTGCGAATAGGAGAGCGGCGGCGATGAGCGCGACGCCGGCGGGATGGAATCGATGCGGAGGCGCGGCGGCGGCTGGATCGGCGGGAATCGCGAGCGGGGCGTCGGAACGGGGGCGGATAACGGCCCAGAGTGCGGCCCATACAGTTAGGTAGATCGGCGGGAAACCGGGCTGTCGGATGGCGACGCCGAAGGCGATCTCGACGGACATGGCGGCGAGCGCGGCGGCGAGGGCGATGGCGAGTCCGCGTTGCGGATCGAGCGGCCGGGAGTCGAGGAAGCGGGCCACGGCAGCCAGGGTGACGATGATCGCGCCGGCGAAGGCGATCATGCCGACGAGGCCGAGGTCGGCGCCCAGTTCGAGGTATTCGTTGTGGGCGTGGGCGGGCCAGACGCCGGCGCCGCGGTCGATGGCGGTGATGGCGGGTTCATTGAATTGGAGGTCGCGGGCAAACTGGCCGGCGAGCATGGCGTAGCCGCCTTCGCCGTGACCGAGGACGGGCTTCTGGAGAATGAGTTTGACGGCGAGGGGCCATTCGTTTTCGACGCGGCTGCGGACGGAAGCGGCGCGGACGCCGAGGATGCGCTGCAGGCCGAACTCGCGAATGGACCATCCACCGGCGGAGATAGCGCAGACGAGCAGCAGGATGGCGGCGGCGCGGCCGAGACGATTGAGGAGCAGGAAGCATGCGACGAACGCGGCGGCGGCGAGGCCGAGCAGGGCGGAGCGCGTGCCGGTGCGGTGGAGGGCATAGGCGGCCAGGGCGGCGACGACGAGCGCGACGAACCGCGCGAGCCAGGGGCTCCGCGATTGCTTGTCGCCGCCAAAGAGCGCGAGGGCGAGGCCGATGACGACCGCGGGGAGGAGGCAGGCGGCCATCCAGCCCTCGTTGCCGAAGGGGTAGCTGAGACGGGCGGCGGGGTCCGGGGCGCGAACGGACTGATACCAGAGACCGAGGCCGGCGACGGCGGCGAGCGTGATGAGCAGGGCGTAGGCGAGTCGGGCTGCGTCGCGGCGGGTGAGCAGCGCGGCGAGCGGCCACCACCACGCGAGCCAGAGTGCGCGGATGACGAGGCCGCCCCAGGCGATACGCGGGGCGTGCGAGAAGGCGCTGGAGATGATGGATGCGGCGATGAGCAGCAGCCACCAGCCGATCGGCGTGCGGGCGAGTGTGTCGATGTCGAAGCCGTCGCGGATGGGGTCGGCGGAGCGCGGGCGGCCGATCAGGAGGTAGAGACCGGCGAGAAGGGTGAGAGCGGCTGCGCCCAGGGCGAACGAGAGATTGCGGATTTCGACGCCGGTGACGGTGGGGAAGCGGGCGTATAGTCCGATGGTTTCGACAATGGGTTTGAGGAGCGAGCCGTCGGGCCAGGGCGCGGGATTGAAGCGCGAGGGAGACGTGATGAAGCAATCGGCGGCGAGGGCGACGATGGCGATGGCGAGCGCGGCGCGCGACCAGGATGAATCGGCGCGCGGGGCCACTGCGACTGGGTCGGGGACGTGTTCTGCCGGGAGTTGCGTCATTTGCGGGCGTCTGGCCGGTTCGTTCGGGCGCTGATAGTCGTAATGTAGTCGGGCCGAAGGGGAACCGATATCTTGGCAGAGATGATTCGAATATTGGTGGCAGATAAGCTGGCGGAGGAGGGGCTGGAGCGGCTGCGCGCGGCGGAGGGGGTTTCGTGCGATGTGAAGACCGGGCTTTCGCCGTCGGATCTGGCGGGGATTGTTGGCGACTATGACGGGATGATTATCCGGTCGGGCGTCAAGGTGACGGCCGAGGTTCTGGCGAAGCCGGGAAAGCTGCGGGTGGTGGCGCGGGCCGGGGTGGGGGTCGATAACGTCGATCTGGCGGCGGCGACTCGGGCGGGCGTGCTGGTCATCAATACGCCGGACGCGAACACGATTTCGACGGCGGAGCATACGTTTGCGGTGTTGCTGTCGCTGGCGCGGCAGGTGCCGAATGCCTGTGCGGACTTGCGAGCGGGGAATTGGAACCGGGCGAAGTTTGAGGGGACGCAACTGGCGGGCAAGACGCTGGGCGTGATCGGCTTGGGGCGCGTCGGCCGGGCCGTGGCGGTGCGGGCGCTGGCGTTTGAGATGAACGTGATTGCGCTCGATCCGTTTGTGCAGGACGAAGGGATACTGGGCGGGCGAGTCCGGCTGGCGAAGAATCTGGATGAGATGTTGCCGGCGGTGGACTATTTGACGGTTCATGCGGTGATGTCGGATGCGACGCGCGGGATGATCGGGGCGGCGCAGATCGGGCGGATGAAGCGCGGGGTAAGAATTATCAATTGTGCGCGAGGCGGGATTGTGGATGAGGCCGCGCTGGCGGAGGCGATTCGCAGCGGGCAGGTGGCCGGCGCGGCGCTGGATGTGTTTGCGCAGGAGCCGCCGGGGAAGGATCATCCGCTGGTGGCGCTGCCGCAGGTGGTTTGCACGCCGCACCTGGGGGCTTCGACGGTTGAGGCGCAGACCGCTGTTTCGATCGAGGCGGCGGATGCGATGCTCGACTATCTGCTGCGCGGACAGGTGCGTGGGGCCTGCAATCTGGTTGGGCTGCCGCCGCATATGTCGGCGAAGGAACTGGCGACGGCTGATCTTGTGGCGCGGATGGGGACGGTGCTGGCGGCCTTGTGCGAGAGCGGCGTGGGGAGCGTGACGCTGACGACGTTTGGGCCGACGTTGACGCCGATTGCTCCGGCATTGCAGCGATTTGCGATGGCGGCCGTGATGGCGCCGTTTGTGAATGACCGGCTGAATCTGGTGAACGTCGATGATTTTGTCCGGCAGCGCGGGATCAGCACGTTGCATGTGAGCCAGCCGGAGTCGCGCGGGCGGGCCGAGCGGGTTTGTTTGAGCGTGGAGGGCGGCGGATCGCGGCATGAGATTGAGGGGAGCGTCGGTCAGGACGATGTGCCGCGGATTCTGGCGGTGGATCACTATCCGATGAACCTGGTGCCGGCGGGCTCGATGCTGCTGATCTTCAATGATGATCGGCCGGGCGTGATCGGGTTTGTCGGGACGACGCTTGGGGATATGAAGATCAACATCGCGGACATGTCTTTGTCCCGGCATGCGAACCGGGCGCTGATGGTGCTCAAGCTGGATGCGCCGCCTTCGGCGGAGGCGC
This sequence comes from Planctomycetota bacterium, assembly GCA_015654675.1. Lineage (GTDB taxonomy): Bacteria > Planctomycetota > Phycisphaerae > UBA1845 > UTPLA1 > SpSt-539. The sequence continues at coordinate 7,035 of JAATGM010000061.1, forward strand.
TGCGGGCGCTGGGGGCCGGGGCTTCGATTTTGCAGCTTCGCAGCGTGACGCTGCCGTCGCTTTCGCGGACGGCTTAGGTCAATCCACCTTCATCCTGATGGGTATAATCGCGCGGCCTGCCGGGCGTCGGCGGTGGAGGTGCGTCCATGAAGACGGTTGCAGTGTGCCTTTCGGGATGCGGGTTTCTGGACGGGGCGGAGATTACCGAGTCGGTGCTGACGCTTTTGGCGCTGGATGAGGCGGGGGCGAAGGTGGTTTGCTGCGCGCCGAATGTTTCGCAGGCGGGCGTGGTGGATCACGTTTCGAAGAAGCCGGTCGGGGAGCAGCGCAATGTGCTGATTGAGTCGGCTCGGATTGCGCGCGGGGAGATTGTGAATGTTGCGGCCGTTCGAGCTGAGCAGATTGATGCGTTGATTTTTCCGGGTGGGTTTGGGGCGGCGAAGAATCTTTGCACGTTCGCGAGCGATGGGGCGGATTGCAAGGTGAATGCGGATGTTGAGCGGCTGGTTGCGGCGATGCTGAAGGCCCGCAAGCCGATCGGGGCGATCTGCATTGCGCCGGCCATGTTGGCGCGGATTGTCGGGAAAATGGGTGTGCATGCTAAGCTGACGATTGGGACGGCTCGGGATGAGGCGTCGGCGATTAACGCGATGGGTGGGGAGCACGTTGAGTGTGGCGTGCGGGATATTGTGATTGATGAGCAGCAGCGGATTGTGACGACGCCGGCGTACATGCTGGGGCGCGGGCCGGCGGAGGTGTATGAGGGGATTCGGAAATTGGTGGATGCGGTTTTGCGGATGGCGGCGGGCCCTTCGACAGGCTCAGGGGCCCCAGGGCATGAGTTCGAGATTTAGGAGGCGGTGGTGAAGGATTTATCTGCTTTGATCGAATCGGTGATGTCGGACGTGGTCGGGCTGCGACATGAAATTCATACGCATCCGGAGCTGGCTTATCAGGAGTATGAGACTTCGCGGCGGGTGGTTGAGCGGCTGTCGAAGATTCCCGGATTGAAGATTCAGACCGGGCTGGCGGGCGGGACGGGGATCGTCGCGACTTTGAACGGCGGGAAGAGCGGCAAGTGCGTGGCGCTGCGGGCCGAGCTGGATGCGCTGCCGGTGCATGAGGAGACGGGGCGGGCTTATGCTTCGAAGACGCCGGGGAAGATGCATGCCTGTGGGCATGACGGGCACACCAGCGCTCTGGTTGGGGCGGCGATGGTGCTTTCCAAAATGGCGGATGATCTGCCGGGGGCGGTGAAGTTCATCTGGCAGCCGGCGGAGGAGAGCGGCGGCGGCGGGGAGAAGATGTGCAAGGAGGGCGTGCTGGATTCCCCGAAGGTGGACGCGATCTTTGCGTGTCATGGGTGGCCGAGTCTGCCAGTCGGGCACGTTGGGGTGCGGTCCGGGGCGGTGCTGGCTTCGACGAATCCGTGGACGATGACGGTGCACGGGAAGGGGACGCATGCGGCGTATCCGCACAAGGGGATCGACCCGATCGTGGCAGCGTGCCACATCGTGAACGCGTGGCAGACGATCGTATCGCGCGGGACTTCGCCGACGGATTCATGCGTGGTGACGGTAGGCAAGTTTCACGCGGGGACGGCGGAGAACATCATTCCGCCGGCGGCGACGCTGGGCGGGACGATCCGGACGCTGAACGCGGAGACGCGCAAGTGGGCGGTGGGTGAGGTGCGGCGGATCGCGGAGAAGACGGCCGAGGCGCTGGGGGCGCGGGCCGAGATCGAGATTCGTGAGGGCTACCCGGTGACGGTGAACGACGCGCGGACGGCGGAGTTTGTGGCGGGGGTGGCGCGCGAGGTGGTGGGGACGGGCAACGTGGAGACGAACGAACCGCCGAGTCTGGGCGGTGAGGATTTCGCTTATTACGCGCAGCGCGTGCCGGCGGCGTTCTGGCGGCTGGGGGTGCGCGAGAAAGGGGTGGATGAGATGCCGGCGCTGCATCATCCGAAGTACGACTTTAATGATGCGGCGCTGCCGATTGGGGTGCGGATGCACTGCGAGATTGTGCGGCGGTATTTGGGGGAGCGATAGCGAGGATTTCGCTGGAAAGGAGCACACTCGATGGCGCGGCTCAGTTGTGCCGTTGGGTTTGGGACGTTGTTGCTGTTGTTCGCCGGCGGATGCGGACGCGGTTGTCCACATTGGCGCCACGAAGTGCATGAAGGGCGGACGGAGAATGGGTCGAAGATTGAATTGCGGGCGGACAGGAACATCGGAACCCAGAAGATCAACTGGCCGCCGGAAATTGTGGTGACCGAGCCGGACGGAACAATTATTCGAATTCGACCCGATCCGCTTGAGCGAGAGCCGAATCGGTATGAAGTGACGGTGCAGTCGGTCGGGGCCGATCCGAAAGTGTTAGGATTGAAGTTGGTCTCGACGGCTGAATCAGTTGCAGACCCAGAGAAATGATTGGCGGAGGAGTGGCCCGAGAGAATTTTGAATCCTTGGCGCCGATGCCCAAGCGGGTGTGATTGCGCGTACAATTCGTGAGTCGAGAGCAAAGCAAATGGGAGTTACTAATGCCGGTTCGGAATCCTGAGTGGGAAGTTTCGGTGGTGGAAGTGAAGGCGATGCTGGATTCGCGGGCGTCGTTTGTGTTCATCGACGTGCGCGAAACGCATGAGCACCAGATTTGCCGGATCGACGGGGCGAACCTGATTCCGCTGGGTGAACTGGCAAACCATGCGGAGATGATTCGCGAGAAGGCGGGCGGCAAGCCGGTGATTGCGCATTGTCATCATGGCGGGCGGAGTCTGAAGGCGGCTTCAATTTTGCGCGAGGCGGGGGTTGTCGGGGCGAAGAGCATGGCGGGGGGGATTGATGAGTGGGCGATCGCGATTGATTCAGGGGTGACCCGCTACTAGCGGCTGAGTGCGGCGGAGCAGCAGGCCGGTCTGGATGAAGGCCAGCAGCAGTCCGACGCCGATTGCGCCGATCGCCTGCAGTTTGTCTTCGGCAGCCTCGCCGAAGGCGGAATCCAATCCGGCGAAGCCGGTGAGCAGCAGCACCTGGAGGACGATTCCAGCGGCGAAGGTCGTGGTGAAGCGGTCGGACCATGCGCGGCAGGCGAGGATCTGCCAGACGGGGAGATAGACAAGGAAGAGCGTGACGAGGTGATGCTTCCAGGTTCGCTCGCTGAGCAAAAGCATGGCAAGGAGGACGAGGCCGCATTCGAGCCAGAGGCGCGGGTCGCGGCGGCGGCCGGCGGGGGTGCGACAGAGCGAGGCGAGTGCGGCGGCGATCGCGAGCATGGCGATGCGAATCAGGGCGCGGGCGGCGAACGCGTTGGGGCGTGACATGTCTTCGGTGCCGAATTGCACGGCGCCCTCGAACGACAGCTTTTCCATGGCGACGCCGGCGGCGGCGAGCCAGCGCGTCAGCAGGCCGGGGAGCGACTGGTTGATGATGTCGTCCGTGACATATCCGTGGAGTACGGAAGGGGCGACGAGCATGTGGAACCAGGAATCGAAGAGGTGTGTCGTGCGGGTGAAGCCGAGGAAAAGTGACGGGAGGACGAGGCCGAAGAGGAGCGTACCGATGACGGTCCAGAGCGCGGCGGACCAGCAGCGCTTGTAGAGAAAGTAGACGAGCAGCAGGGCGGGGGTGACTTTGGTCGTGATGGCCAAGCCGAGGAGCAGGCCGGCGGCGGCGTCGCGGCCGCGGGTGAAGCAGTACCAGACGGCGGCGAGTTCGAGGAAGACGAAGATGTTGAGATTGCCGTGCTGGAGGTCGTCGATGAGCGGTTTGATGGAGCAGATAGCGGCAGCGAGGATGACGCCGACGGGGACATAGATGCCGGCGCGGCGCATGGATTCGACGGCGAGCCAGCCGGCGGCGACGGCGGCGGCGATTTTCGCGACGGCCCAGATGGTGGCGGCGACTGAGACGGGGAGTTTTGAGAGCGGGACGAGCGCGAGCAGGACGATCGGGGGGTTGGGGAACCAGTGGCCGGGGCCGTAGGGATCGGCGCCTTCGGAGAGGGCGCGGGCGTCGCTGAGCCAGCGGCCTAGCGCGGAGCGGCGCGTGTTTTCCTTGCGCCAGCCGGCGGTGTTGGGTTTTTGGATTTTTACGATGAACTGGATAGAGGGGACGAGCAGCGCCGCGCCCAACAGGGCGACGAGGACCCAGCCGGCGCCGGGGCGGGCGAGGACTGTTTTTTCGAAACGGCCAAGCGCGGTGCGGCTGTACGCAGCGACGGCCAGCGGATCGGGGGCTGACTGATCGGCTTCGGTCATGTCAGTTCGAATGAGTCGCCGGGGGCGGGCATTTTGACGTCGCGGAAGCCGGCTTTTTGCATGACCGGTGCGAGGATTTGCATCTGGTCGAGTTCGCCGTGGACGAGAAAGGTCTGGCGGCAGTTTTTCGCGACGGGCGAGACGATGCGGAGGATTTCGTCCTGATGGGCGTGGCCGCTGAAGCCCTCCAGCGTGGAGACTTGTGCACGAAGATTGAGCATTTCGCCGAAGATGCGGACTTTGGACTGGTGCTCTTCCATGCGGCGGCCGAGGGTGTTCACGGCCTGGTAGCCGACGATGAGGACGGTGTTCTTCGGATTCTCCACGTTATTTTTCAGATGGTGGAGGATGCGGCCGGACTCGCACATGCCGCTGGCCGAGACGATAACGCAGGGGGCGGGGACGTTGTTGATGGCCTTGCTGGCTTCGACGGATTCGGCGGTCTGGACGTTTGCGGCGTCGAGGATGCTGCCGACTTCGATGGCGAACTGGACGACGTCCCGATCGAGGCAGTCGGGGTGCATGCGGAAGATTTCGGTGGCGTTGATGGCGAGCGGGCTGTCGATGAAGACCGGGATTTTCGGGACGCGGCCGGCGTGCATGAGGACGGCCAGCTCGTAGACGACGGATTGGGTTCGGCCGACGGCGAAGGCGGGGATGATGAGCTTGCCGCCGCGCTGGATTGTTTCGTTCACGACTTTTTCGAGGCCGCCGATGAGGTCTTCCTTGGCGGGGCTGGGGCGGCCGCCGTAGGTGGATTCGCAAATGAGGTAGTCGGCGTCGGCCATGATGGTGGGGTCGCGGAGGAGAGTGGAATCGAAGCGGCCGAGGTCGCCGGAGAAGACCAGCTTGATGGGCCGCTTGCCGGGTTCGGTGATGTTGAGGGTGATCCAGGTGGAGCCGAGCATGTGGCCGGCGTCGGTGTAATAGCCCTCGAGCGCTGGGAACAGTCGGAACGGCCTTTTGTAGGGGACCGAGTGGTATTGCTGGATGCACTCGGCCGCGTCCTTTGCGGAGTAGAGCGGGGCGACGGGGGGCTCGCCGGTTCTGGCGCGCTTCTTGTTCAGGAAGTTGGCGTCTTCTTCCTGGATGTGGGCGGAGTCGGCGAGCATGAGGGCGGAGAGGTCGCGCGTGGCGGGCGTCGCGAAGATCGGGCCGGTGAAACCCTGCTTGACGAGCAGCGGGAGGCGGCCGGTATGGTCCATGTGGGCGTGGGAGAGGATGACGTAGTCAACGGACTTGGCGTCGATCGGGAAGGATTTGTTCTTCGCTTCTGTCTCCGAGCGTTTGCCCTGGAAGAGGCCGCAATCGAGGACGATGGTTTTTCCGTCGACCTCGAGGATGTGCATGGAGCCGGTGACTTCCTGAGCGGCGCCGTTGAATGTGATCCGGGCCATTCTGCCTCCTGAGTCAGGGCCTCTGGTTCGCCGGGCGCGTTGCCGCGGTCGATGCGAGCCGGACCAGCCGATCGTAATGCGATGGTCGGCGGTCGGGCGGAAGTTTCGCGAAGGCGTCGACCAGTTCGCGGGCGAGGGCGACCCAGACGGCGTCGACCTCGGCCTGCGACCAGTGGTCTTCGGGCAAGCTGGATCGTATCCGCAATTCGATGTTCTGCACGCGTCCGGCGGCGAGATGAAGCAGCGCGGAGAGGCGCCAGAGCGGGCGATAGATTTCGGGCAGGTCGGTGGGGACGACCTGCCCGCCGACGAACTCGGCGTTGGGGTCGGGGTTGCGGAGTTGTTCGAGCTCGCCGCCGAGGACGGCGAAGCGCTCGGCGTTGCAGATGAGTTCGTAGGCGGCCTGGTATTGTGACGGGTCGGAGCGGAAGAGGTCTTCGGCGGCGCGGGCGAAGGCGTCGGCCTCGGCTTCGGCGGGGCGGCGGCGGGGGTTGTTTTCGGTGTAGAGCTTGAAGTAGGCGTCGGCGGCGAGCTTGCCGAGGCGGGCGGCGGAGGCGCGGTCGCCGGCGGCGGAGAGGCGGGCGGCTTCGAGGCGGAGGGTTTCGGGGGCGAGCGGGTCTTTCCAATCTTTTTCGGGCAGGCGGACATCGGCTTCGGCTGCTGCGACGCGATTGTTCCAAATCGCATGTTCGTCCGGGGAGGTCGCGGCAGTGCGGAGTAGCTGCGCACTGTCGTTATCGAAGCCCGCGGAGCGGGCTGCTCGTGCCAGTGCATCCAGCGTGGCGGAGTCGTCGTGAGTGAAAGTTCTCGCGAAGAGGGCGTTCGCGGAGGCGTCGTAGGGGTCGACTTCGGAGAGGTAGCGATTGAGAGTTGCCTCCGCCAATTTCGGATCGCCGGACATGAACTGGGCTTCGGCGAGCGAGCCGCCATCGCCGTGATAGCCCGGACAGCGCTGATAAATTTCGGTCCAGGCAGCGGCAGCGGCCTGGCGGGCGGCCTTCATCGAATCGGACGATTCAACCGGAGGCGCAATGAGCGTGCTTCGCGCGAGATTCGAAGCGGCGGTCGCGAGGCCGGCGCGGGTTTTGAGCCATTGTTCTGCGCCGAGGCGCGGGGTGGCGAGGGTGAACCAGCGGGCGGCGGCGACGTCGTCGGTGGCGAGTGTGGCCTCGCCACGGGCCTGGGCGTAGGCGGCGGCGCCATCGGTGAGCGTGATGAGCAGCACGGCGACGGCGAGGCCGGCGGCGGCGAGGCGGAGAATGGTGCGGCGCGGGAGCCAGGCGGGGGCTGGCCGGGGAGCGCGGGTCGAGCCGGCCAGCGCGAGGGTGAGGCCGATGAGGGTCCAGTACCAGCCGGGGACGGTGCCGTAGCGGAGATTGACGTTGGCTGCTTCGGCGACGATCAGGGCGACCAGGCCGGTGGAGGTGGTGGCGAGCATCATGCGGGTTTCGGCGGTGGCGCGCGGGAAGGCGCGATAAGCCGCGGCGAGCGCGCCGAGCGGGAGGACCGCGTAGAGCAGACCGCCGACGAGTCCGAGTTCGAAGCAGGCCTGGAGCCATTCGTTGTGGGCGGAGCGTTCGAGCGTGCCGTGCAGCGGGTGCGGCGTTTCGGCGCGGGCGCGGGCGAGGTCGTTGGTGGAGGTGACCACGAACAGGTCGGGGCCGACGCCGAGGGCGGCCCAGCTCGGGAAGCGATGGAAGATGGTATTCCAGTAGGCGAGGCGAACTGAGAGCGAGCCGGCGCGATCGGCGCGGTGAGCGAAGCCGAAGATTGCGCCACCCAGGGCAAGCGCGGCGACGGCCGCGACGATGATCCGCCGGCGTGCGGGATGGCTGGACCAGGGCAGGACGATGGCCCAGGCGACGGCAATGAGCAGCGCGATGGCGGGGGCGACGCGCTCAGTCGCGCGGAGCAGAGCGAGGGCCGCGAAGGCGGTGAGCAGGGCGCCGGCGATTGCGAAGTTTCGGGATCGCGGCGCGATGGCGGGGCGGCTTGCGACGAGACCGACGAGACAGCCGGCAGCGGCCGCGGCCCAGACAGCGGCGAGCTCGGAAGAGACGGCGATGGGGCCGACCGGCCAGCGGACAAATTGTATGCCGAGGATCTGGCGGTGGACGAGCGAGAGTACGCATGCGCCGCAGGCGACGATTGCCGCGCCGGCGAGGACGAAGGCGACCGTGCGCGGCGTGGCGCGACGCGCGAGGAGGGCGGCCCAGCCGGCGCCGGCGACGAAGAAGAAGATCCAGCCGTGCGACAGGTCCCACGCCTGGTTGACGAAGGCGGAAAGGACGGCGATCGCAGCTGCGGCGACAGCGCAGATTTCGAACCAGCGTGGGGCACGGAGGGTGGGATGAGAATCGGCCGTGACGGCGAGAAGCAGCAGCGCGGCGGCGAGGGCGACGGGCAGGACAAAATTGCGGAGTTCGGAGGCAGTGGGCATGGGGAGCGGGAGGGTGATGATTGCGGCGAAGGGCGCGAGGGCGGGGCGCGATTCGGCGGAGAAAGCGGCGGATTGCGGGGAACGCGTCAGAAGGAGTGTCGACGCGGCGAGTACGAAAATGGCGATGGCGATCAGGAGGCGCGCGGAAGTGCGGGTCGCGAACTGCATGTAATCGAGGGTAACGAGGAGCGGCGCGGGTGGCGATACGCGCAAGAAAAAGGCCCGAGCGGTTGGAACCGATCGGGCCACACAGCTGATCAGGGGATGACGGCGACTACTTTACAGATCGCCCGGCTTTGGCTTGGAGTGGTTTCTTCTTGACCGGTGTTCCGTCGGCCGGAGCTTCCTCGGTTGACTCGCCGGAATCGGTGGCCGCTTCGGCTGTTTTTTCTTCCGGAGTGGCGACATTGGACTCTTCCGCCGGCGCAGGTGGGGGAGCCGGATTGGCAGCAGCTTTCTCGGTGACCTGCTCGCGGACGACTTGTTCGAGATTTGGACCTCGTCCGAAGTAGAGCCAGGCACCTGCTGCGCCAAGGAGGGCGACCGCGACGATGGCGAGCATTTTATTCCGACCGCCGGAATCGCCGCCTGAATTGTTACCTCTTGAAGCCATTCAGTACTCCCTGCTTGAAGTTCGGCGAATATGGAGATTTATTGTTCCACGCCGGGCGGATTCCTTCCGTATTCCTTGACCCAATCCAGCAGCTGATCGCTGTGATCGCTATAGGGGAAATTGTCGTAGCGCCAGCCGTTACCGCGATACATGACACTGCGCTCGGGGTAGGTCGTGGGGTCGAAGGTGACGAGCGTGTCGACCATATCGCCCTTGGACTTGCAATTGACCTTACGAGCAGAGCCGTCGCAGAATGACGCGCTGAACTCGCCGGGTTTGCCGTGCCATCCGGGAATATCGAAGACTGCCGCGCCCGGGAACGAGCCACCGTCGACCGATTCCTGGCTGGAGAGATACGCCTGAGCGAAACGGCCTTCGTAGAAAAGGAGCATTTCGGAAGGGGCCTTGATCTTGTTAGTGGTGCAGAGGAACGATCCGAAGCGGCGACCCGTGCTGAAACCGCCGGGCTCGGTGGGGCCACCGTACCAAATGAAATCGCCCTGGTAGCTGGTTCCCATCATGTCGTACATCGACTTGGTGATGGAATCTTCGACTTCGGCACCACTGCAGGGGGATTCATCGGCATATCGCGGCGTATAGTTCGCACCGGGAAGCAATACAACGCCGATGTCGGCCGGGCAGCGATACTCGAGGAAGACGGAACTGGGTGCGAGATTTCCAGCGCCCGACGCGGCGATGTTGTATGGCCGAGTCATGCAACCCAGATTGATGTTTTGGCCGGAGTCATTCGTCACGGTCGAGTTCGAATTTGCTTCGCCGCACTTGCCATCAGATCCGCCGAAGTCCCACGCACCCAGTCCGCGCCAGCCGATCTTTCCGGAAGTGGATTGGGCGTGGAGAATTCCGGTTGCGTCACTGATCGCGTTGTTCTGAGCGGACTGGCCGATGGACTTCAGGTTGGCCACGCACTTGAGGCGGATGCCTTCCTGGCGGGCCGACTGAAGCGACGGCAACAAGATTGAAATCAACAGAGCGATGATCGAAATGACGACCAGCAGCTCAATCAGCGTGAAACCTCGTCGCGAATTACGATTCGCCATGAAAGAGACTCCTCTCGGAAGGCCTACGGGGATGCTCGCCCGCATCCGAAAACGATTGTCCGCACTACGCAATGGTACCGAAACTCCGGCGTGCAGGCGTGCGGCGGTATCGCACACGCTCGGCATGCCCCCCGCACCTTAACCTAGCGTTATCATACCGCGACAGCGGGGTTCCGACCACCCAAATCCTGTTTTTTTTGGCCTGCAAGGGGCTTTACGTCCAGCTCTTACGGGCTGCCAGATTGGACGCGGTAGACCCGGGAAAGTTTCCGGGATTTTGAAGTTTGTGACAAAATGGGCCCTTGGCCACATCCTGGGAGGGGGTCAGCGCTTTCTGGCGCTCGGGTTTCCGTTGGCGTTAATCGGAACGGTGCCGAAACCGACGCCGAAGTTGCCGCCGCTGTTGTTGAAAACGCGGTTGGAATTGCGGGACTGGTTAATCCGGGCATTGATGGCCTGCGACAACCGCAGTGAATTGGTGCCGCCGCCGGTGGTGCCCTGTCCGCCAAGGGCGTTCAAGATGCCGGTGCCGCCGTTGGGGGCGGCGAACTGCTTCGGCCCGATGCCCTGGGTGCTGGTGCCGAGGAGCAGGAAGCCGAAGCCGGAGTTATTGAGCATGTTGAACTGGGCGTCGGCGCCCTTCAGGCCATAGAGGTCCTGGACGTTGACCGGGAGATTGAACCGGGCGGTCTGGATCCACTGACTCATGCGCTGATTCACCGACTGACCGGGGTAGATCATGCGGCGCTGGCTGCCGTTTCGCTGAATGGCTTCGACGAGACCGCGGTCGGCAAGTGACATCTCCCATCGGCCGCCGGCTCCGACCCAGAAGCGGAAACCATAAGTGCCGCGCTTGGAAAGCGTGGCGTTTGGTGAGCGAATCTCCAAATCGCTCTTGGCCGAGCCCTCCTCGACTACGCCGGCGCGAATGGCGCCGCGATCGATGCTGAGACGCGTGATGGCCTTGCCATCCTTCATGCGGAGGTCGTCAAAGCTGGCGAAAGTGCTGCTTTCGATCATGACGATCGTGGGCGGATCGCTGGGCTGCTGAATCAATTGGATCGATGAGCGAAGCGGAACGTTAATCTGCGTTCCAGCACCGACGTGGTCACCGACTTTCAAGCTGGTCCAGCCGGTCGATGCGGTGGGAGAGGTTCCGATCTTTGAAACGCGGACAGTGCCGTCAAGTCTGTAGACCTGAAAGGTCATTGGAACATCTTCGGCGCGGGCGGATTGGAGCGCGGCCGGCGATGCGAATGCTGCACAAGCGACCGCTGCAAGGGTCAATCGCAAATGCGTGTTCATGTTCAGAGCCCTCTTCCCAAAAAGAGATTGAGTCCGCATTATGCGGACGAACCATTGTACCCCCATAAGCAGCACGCGTCGTGCCAAGACTGACGCATTTTCAAAGCCAAAAACGCCGGTGTTATGGCGATACTGCCAATTGATCGTCCGATTCGGGGACTTGTGCCCAATCGGTATACCCAGATTGGGGAAATTGTGTCCCACGCCTTATTGAGGGACGGGCTCCACTGAAAAAGTTGAATCGTCGGCGGGCTGATACTGGGCATTGGGCGGCGGCGTGCTACCTGGCTGCGCCGGTTCAGACTGCTCAGTTGTTGGGGGCGGTGTTTCCTGCGGCTGATCGCTGGCCTGTGTGGTCGGCTTGATGGCCCAGTCGGGTGACTGTCCCGGCTCTGGCTCCGGCGGGAGCTCGTTAACGGTGGATTCGTAAACCTTGGTCCTGCGCATGAACTCGTCGGCCTTGGCGAGGACGGCGACGATTTCGTCTCCGCGGACGTACCAGTAGGCGGAGCCCTCGTCCATGATTTTTTCATAGATGAGTTCGCGCATGGCGTAGCGGCGATCACCGACGCCGAGGTTTCCGAAGACGAGCATGTCGACGCCGCCGTAGATGCGACAAATCTTGCATGTCATGTAGGCGAGGGTGCCGCGGTCGATGATGGCCTCGGGGTTGAGCTTCCAGCCGGGGCGGGCGATGCCGCGCGATTCGAGCTTTTCGCGGCGCTCTTCGAAAGTTTTACAGGTGTCTTCGCCGTCGGCCAGGATGAGAATGGCGCGGAACGCCTCGTCGACGGTGATGAGCGGGGCGGTCGCGAGGTAGGACTGAAACTCGATGTCGCCGAGTGTGCTGGGGTCGACGCTGGGCGGATCGCGATGGGGTTGCACGCAACCGCTCATGAGAAGAACCGACGCGGCGAGCGCGGCGGCCAGGGGAATCAGTGTCAGGCGATTCAGAAGGACCATGTGATTCCCGAGAGGAGAAACGGACGCGTATCCTGGTTGTGGGTGTCGTAAGCGCTGCCCGGGAAGAAGAGACCGTAACGGACGGTGAGGGCGAGATCGCTGGTGATTCGGTAATTCATGAAGTAGTCGGTTTCCCAGCCGAGATAGGCGCTGTTCTCCGAGGCGAGCGGGTCGCTGACGGCGGCGTTGGTGCGATTCTTGGCATAGATGAAGACGTTGAGGCCGAGTTCGAGATTCTTGAGGAGGCGGACGTCAGGAGCGGGAAGGAACGAGCCGCCGAGCTTCCATATTTGAATGTTGCTGAGTCGCGGTGCGTAGGACAGACCCGTATCGCGGAAGCCGAAGGCGACAAAGCTGTTGTCGATGTGGCCCTTGATGTTTCCGCCCTCGGCGTTGGTGGGGCTGCCGAGGCGATCTGGATCGCCGCTGGCGAACATGTATTCGGCCGAGACGCGCGGCTGCATGGGGTGTGAGAAGAGGTATTCGAGTTCCTGATCGAAGCCCCAGGCGTGGATTTCATTGCGATGGAGGAATTTGCGGTCGCCGTAGCTGTCGCCGTTTTCAAAGACCCATTCAGTGTTATAGCGGAGGTTTCGGACGATCTGGCCGGTCGAGCCGAAGCCGACGTAATCTGAGTCGTAGTTGAAGTTCTGGAGGAGGTCGACCGGGTCTTCGCGGGTGTGGTCGCGCTGAGCGACGTAGTAGACGAAGGGCTCGTGCAACGAGAAGCCCTTGTAGCGCTCCTCGACGATCCAGAAGACGCGGTTGGACTCGCCGGCGACCGGGCGGCTGGTGTCGATGTTGGGTGTGCTGCCGGGGGTCTTGCCGACGACGAAGGTGGTCTCGAAGTTGTACATCTCGGCCTGGAGCTGAACGTGGTCGAGCGGCGTTGAGACGGTGTAGCCGCTGCCGACATTGATCAGGTCGCGGCCGACCTTGGCGCGGAGGGAGAGAGGCGAATTGACGCCGGCATATTTTCGGAGGGCCTTGGTGATATCGAGCTGGTACCAGCCGCGTTCGAGGTTGGGGCCGATGGTGTCATTGTCGTTGTAGTTGTAGGAGGTTCCCTGGTTCCAGTGGACCCAACCGAGGCGCATTCGGGCGTAGCCCTCGTTGATTCCTTCGTCTACTTGGAAGTTGGCCCACAGACGGAGGTCGTAAGTCCATTCGACGCGGTGGCGGATACCGTCGTAGAAGGTGAAATTGTACCAGTCGAACCAGCCGCCCCAGTCGGCGGCGAATTTCTGCGTCATGGGCAGGGCGCGTTCGGCAGCAAGCCGGGATTCCTGTTCACGCTGGATCTGCTGCTGAAGAAAGGCGTTGCTGGACGGATCGGTGGTGAGACTAAGCTGTGCCTTTACGGCCGCTCCGCCGCAAAGCACGAGGTAGGCCATGAGAGGCCAGAATCGATGGCGTCGTGCCACTTGGGACTGCAACGCGAAAGCCCCTGGAGCGCCTGGGACCGGGTCGATCGCCGAGCAGCGGCGCATCGAGATTGACCGCCGCGCTGGGCAATCCCGGATCGACCTGTGCGGAGGTTATCGGATTCCGGGGCCGTGGCAATAGCGGAAATGAGGCCGGAGAGGGTTGGGGTGCGAGGCGGGTTCACGGGTTAGAATTGGCCGTTAATGAAAGCATGGCGAGTCGGCGACTGCGACTCGATTTCGTAACCGCGAGGAGTGCGAGGATGTTGAAGCTGAATCGTTGCAGGGGCTGGAAGTCGGAATTTAACGTCTGGGCGGTCATGCTCCTGGCGGGAACGGGATGTATAGCGCTCGCTGACGACGGCCCGAAAGCGGCAGGCGGCGCGGCGGTCTCAAAGACGCGCACGGTGAAGCTCTGGAAGTTCGAGTCTCTGAAGTACCAGGCGGCTTTGCTGGAGCTCTACACGTCGCAGGAGTGCGAGAGCTGCCCGGAGGTCGAGGCGACGCTGAACAAGCTGCCATCACTCGAACTTGGATTCGACAAGGTCGTGCCGCTGGAGTTCCACGTGAGTTATTGGGCGCACCTGGGTTGGACGGACACGCTCTCGTCCAATGAGACCAACGAACGCCATAAGTTCGTGGCGGCGGCTCGCGGGAACAAGTCGCCTGTTACGCCGCAATTGTTCGTTAATGGCGACGAGACAAACGCGCGTGGCACGCAATTGGTGGAGCAGCTTGATCGGCTTTCGATGCGCGCTGCGCCGGTCAGGATGGGCGTGCAGATAGAGCTTTGGCCGGACGGGAAGTCGGTCGAAATTTTCGGTGAGGCGAACCGGGAGCCGATCGTGGGCAAGCCGCATCGGGAGGCGTTCATGCAGTTTGCAATCATCGAGATGGGCCTCGAGACAAAAATTGACGGAGGCGAGAATAAGGGCAAGACGCTAACGCAGAATTACGTTGTGCGGCGCATGCTGCCGGAGACATCGATTCGAGCGGACGACGTTTCGACGAAGGCCGGCTATGGACCGTTCCGGCTTGACCCAAAGTGGAACGTGGAACGGCTCGGCGTCGTCGGGTATGTGCAGATTCGCGAGTCCCGGCAGATCATTCAGGCAGTGGGGGGGCTACTCGATCCGAAGACTGCTCGGATCACAAACGTTCCCGAGTGATCGCGGCGATCTCGCACTTCACTCCAGTCGTTAAATGAGAGAAGGCCGCCGGCGACACCGCCGGCAGCCAGGTCCCTCTCTCATCCGTGTCGCCGCCTGCCGCAACGACGCGGTCCGTTTTATTTCGTCAGATGCGGGTCCGACGAATGCCCGCGCCATACGTGAGCGCAGCACAGGTCGCGAGCAGGATCGTGGTCGGCTCGGGAATCGCTGTTCCGTTGGCGCGAAGCAGGAAGTTTCCGGCGAATCCGAGCGATTCGGTCGTGCCGCGATTGGCGACGGGCACCGAGTCGAGATTCGTCTGATCGAGTCCAACGTTGAAGGCGTAGAACGACGTATCGCTGAAATTCGGCACGGTTCGATCGAGCGGCGCGAGGAAGAGCGTGATGCCGGTTCGATTTCGCAGCATGACGGCCGCGATCAAGTCTCCGGAGACGGTGGTGGCCGGGATGGCGTAGTTGTTGAGGATGTTGGTGTTGCAATTGGCCGTGAGGGCGGGGATTTCCCGCAAGAGCGTGGCATCGAAGGGCGAACCGCCGTTGGTGTCCTGATAGAGCAGGATCGAGACGGCCAGTCCGTTGGGGATGACCTGCCCGCCGGGACGACCGTAGGCGGCACTGATGGACGTGATGACTTCGCCGCCGGCCTGCACGGGGAAGCGGTTCATCCAGATCATGTCTTCGCCGCTGTCGATTCCGAGACCGAGCTCGGCGGTGCCATCGTCGACGGAGTAAAGAACGTCGGCGCGGGCGGCCGGGACGGCGAGGAGGGCGAGGGCGAACATGAAGACAGCCCGCTGCGGAGCTGCCTTCTCGGACTTGAGATTTCGAATCTTCATGCGTAACTCCAAAGGTTCGAGCACGCGTAGAATCGAACGGCGAGGCCGACTTGAGCCCCTGGCCGCCTTCCGCCTTGCCCGCTCCAGTTAGTGAGGCGAGAATTGGACGGCAATCCCGCCATGGAATCCGGGGAAATTTTGATGGAATCAAGGGCCTCCAGCGGCGAGTTCACGATGTTGCTGGGGGCGGCGCAGTCCGGCGACGAAGCAGCGCGCGAGGCGTTGCTGCCGCTCATTTATGAGGAGCTGCGGCGCTTGGCGGGGGCCTACATGCGCGGCGAGCGCGATGGGCACACATTGCAGCCGACGGCGCTGGTACACGAAGCGTGGATGCGGCTGACGGGGGTGGACGTCGAGGCGGCGGGCGATCGGAGCGGATTTTTGCGGGTGGCGGCGCGGGCGATGCGACAGGTCCTGGTGGACCATGCGCGTGCGGTTCGCTCCGGGAAGCGCGGCGGGACGGCGCAGCGCGTAAGGATTGATGATGCGCTCGTGAGTTTCACGGATCGGGCGGTCGACCTAATCGGTTTGGATGAGGCGATGGAGCGGCTGGCGCAGCAGGATGAGCGGAAAACCAAAGTTGTGGAGCTACGCTTCTTCGGGGGACTGACGGTTGAGGAAACGGCGGAGGTTCTCGAAATTCCGGTGCGCACTGTAGAGCGGGATTGGACGATGGCGCGGGCCTGGCTGAAGAAGGAGCTCGAGGGCGGATGAGTTCCGATCGTTGGCGGCGGCTGGAGGAACTCTTTCACGCGGCGTCCGAGATGGATGCGGCGAAGCGGGAGGAATTCGTTGCCGGGGCGTGCGATGACGATACGGAGATGCGCGACGAGATCGTGCGAATGCTTAAGGCGCACGAATCCGGAAAGACCGATGCGTTCATCCATTCGCCTGCGGGATTTGGGCTGCGGCCGGACGAGACGGGGCGAACAGCCCTCGTCGGCAGGCGCGTCGGGAATTTTGTTCTGGAGCGGCTGATCGGCGGCGGCGCGCACGGCGCGGTCTATGAGGCGAGTCAGGTAAATCCGACTCGTCGCGTGGCTGTCAAGCTGATGCACGAATGCGTGGACGGAGCCGATCCGCGGCGGCAATCATTTGATCGAGAAGCGGCGATGCTGGCGCGATTGCAGCACGCAGGAGTCGCGGCGATCTACGATGCGGGACAGACGGATGAAGGCCGGCTGTTTTTCGCGATGGAGTTGGTGGATGGACCGACACTGTCCGCCCATGTTGAAAAGACGAATCCATCGTTGGCAGAGCGACTGATTCTCTTTCAGCGGATTTGCGAGCCGGTGGCTTACGCACATTTGCGCGGTGTGATTCATCGCGATTTGAAGCCGGCCAACATTCTGGTCTCAGAGTCGGAGAGCAACGGAGCCCATCGCGCCATTCAACCGAAAATCCTCGATTTCGGGCTCTCGGTTGTTCTGAGTCCGGCGGGTCAGGCGGTTGGAATCCGAACAGCGGCCGGGTCCGTGCAAGGGACCATTCCATACCTCAGCCCGGAGCAGGCGTCGGGAGATATTGGGCGGATCGATGCCCGCACGGATGTTTATTCGCTGGGTGTCATCCTGTTTGAGTTACTGAGCGGTCGACGTCCGTTCGAAACGGCCGGCCTGCCGACGCACGAGGTGCTTCGGCGAATCTGCGAAGAGCGTCCGCGAGCGCCGAGTTCGGAGCAATTTGATATCCCGCGCGATCTGCAGGCGATCGTATTGAAGACGCTCGAAAAGGATCCAGAGCGGCGCTATCAGGGCGTGGCGGCGCTGGCGGACGACGTGGCGCGATTCGCGGAGGGGCTTCCGGTGGCGGCCCATCCACCGAGCCGGGTGTATTCGATCGGAAAGTTTGTGCGGCGCCATCGAGTTGCGTGCGTGCTGGCGGGGGCCGGTATTTCGGCGGTAGTGACATTTGCGGTCGCAGCGGCAGTGTCGCGCCAAGCCGCGGTGCGATCTCAGCAACGGGAACACCACGCACTTCAGGTGGCTGAGCGCGCGAACACTTTTCTCCGCCAGCTGCTTGCATCGGCCCGGCCGGACCGCGATGGGGCGGCGGCCACGACGCTGGATGTTCTGGACGACGCTGCGAAACGGATCGACGCGCAGTTCGCGGATGATGCCACGGTCGCGGCCGAGCTGCACTTCGCAGTCGGTGAGACATACTTTCAACAGAATCTTTATACGAAGAGCGAACCGCACCTCCGCAGGGCGGTGGAGGTGTTTCGTCGGGAATACGGCGAAGGGGATGCGCGAACGCAGACGGCCCTCTCGTATCTGGCGGTTGCATTGATGTACGGCTACAAGCCGGAGGGGCTCGAGCTGCAGCGCGCGATTCTGGCGCGCAGCATTCTTCGGGACGGACCCGAGAGCCGGGCGGCGGCCGAGGCGATGCACGGTCTGGCATTCGCGTTGGTGCGATGCGCGTGCCCGCCACGGTTTGCCGAGGCCGAGCCGCTTTACCTGCGGTCGATTGAGATCAAGCGGAAGCTGTACGGAGACAAGGACCCGCTGGTCGCGCGCGCGCGGCACGCGCTGGCGGCGATGTATCACCGGCAGCGGCGACTGGATGAAGCGCTTCCCATTTATACGCTTGCGTTGCAGTCCCTGCGGGAGTCGAACGGGACAAAGTCTCCGTGGACGATTGAGTGCATGGAAGACAATGCCATATGCCTGATGCGCGCGGGGCGATTTGAAGAGGCCGAACGGCTGGAGCGCGAGGCGCTGGCCGCGGCGCGGCTGGTTTTTGGGGAGGCGTGGGCCGCGTTCGGCCTCAGCCGGCTAGCGATGATCTACACCGAACAGGACCGATTCGACGACGCGCTGCAGACATATGTCGAAGCGCTGGGCGTGCTGTGTCGCCACGCGGCACGGCGGAATCCGGCGGAAGCGGCTGAACTCGAGGGGCTTGCGGCGTCGTTGGACGGCCACCAAGACGATCTGGACGGGGCAATGATCGTTTTGGCCGCTGAGCAGCTTCGTAAGCAGACAGGGCACATGGACATATCCAATGCGAGCTTTGCGGAGCTGCTGGATGGACTGGGGGAGACGCTGAAGCGCTCGGGACAGCTTGCGGCGGCGAAGAATATTTTCGAGTTGGTTGAGTTGGCGCGAAACTCGTAGCGGATTTTCGAGTCGCGTTCGGACCTGGGGCAATGGGTTTGCGGACCTGAATCAACCGCCCTTGGCGTCGCCGCTGCCGGCATCGGTGCTCTTTTCCTGCTTCTCGCCTTCGATCTGGCCGTCGACCAGTACGCTGATGGTTTTGCCATACAAAATGGTGCCATTGAACTGCTGGTCTTTGTAGCCGCGCAGGTCCGCCGGCGTCAGGGATTGCTTGGCATTATCGGTGATAGAGGAAATGCCTTCGAAGAATCGGAGCTGGAGATTTTTTCGTTGCACCGGCTTTTCTTTCGGGGCAACTGGTGCCTTGGGTGGCTTGGATGTGCCAGTGCCCGTGCCGGATCCGGTGGGGGGCTTGGGTTTGGATGGTTTGGGCGTCGGGGCTTTTTTCAGCGCCGGCCACTTCTGATTATTCACCGGGGTGGAGAGGACGCGGATCTTTCCGCCGTCATCGTCGACGCTCATGATTTTGCCTTCGATCGCCAGAGTTTCGAAGGACAGTGACTGGAGGTATGAAACCTTCTTTCCGACTTTGTTGCTGTTCCAACTGACGTTTACGACAAGACCCGGAAGCAGATATTTTTCATAGTCCTCAGCTGCAAGTTCGTGGGAGCCGATCTGGATTTTGACATTTTCCTTCTGCCGTATTTCCAGGTTGAGGCGTTTTCCGCTTTCAGTTTGAACGCTGACGGTCCCCTGGGCGCTTTCCTGGCCTTCCTTGGCGGCGCTATACCGGCTGATGACGGCTTTTTCGGATCCGCTCTCACCGCCGCCGCTTCCGTGGCCGCCGCCGAGGTCGGCGCCACCGCCGCCGGCGCGCTGGGCGAAAGTCGTCGTTGCCAGGGCGAGCACAATCGCTGCTGCGACACCGCCGATTTGACGCGAAATTTTGTGGATGGTCATAGGAAGCTCCCGCCGCGCTGAGGCGCGGCACTTACCCATGTAGACTGTAAGGCCCCCCCTCAAGGTTTGCAACGATTTTTCGAGGTTCCCAGGGCCTCGCGAGGGCGTTTCAGGGTCGGGGCGGGCGGTCCGCATAGCCGTCGGGACGGCTTTTGTGCCAGGCCCAGGCGCTGGCGACGATGGCCTCGAGATCGGTGTGACGCGGAGTCCAGTTGAGTTCCCGCTGGATGCGCGTGCTGTCGGCGCAGAGGACGGGGACATCGCCGGGCCGGCGCGGGCACTGTTCGATGGGAATGGGTTTTCCGGTGACGCGCGCGGCGGCGTCGATGATCTGCCGGACCGAAGCTCCGCGACCGGTCCCGCAATTGTAGAAGGCGGCGACTCCCGGCCTGATGGCGGCGAGGGCCTTGAGGTGGGCGTCGGCGAGATCCTCGACGTGGACGTAGTCGCGGATGCAGGTTCCGTCGGGTGTGTCGTAGTCGTTGCCGAAGACGCGAAGTTTGTCGAGTTGCCCAAGGGCGACTCTCAGGATGTTGGGGATGAGGTGGGTTTCGGGATCGTGGTCCTCGCCGATGGAGAGATCGGATGACGCGCCGGCGGCGTTGAAGTAGCGCAGCGACGTGGAGCCGAGGCCCCAACTGGCGGCCGAGTCGGCGAGGGCCCATTCGACGGCGAGCTTGGCGCGGGCGTAGGGGCTCTCGGGATTTTGCGGCATGCTCTCGGTGATCGGGACATACGCCGGAATGCCGTAGGTGGCGCACGTCGAGCTGAATACGAAGCGGCTGACGCCGGCAGTCTGCACGGCGCGGAGGAGGCCGATGGTGTTGGCAAGGTTGTTGTCGTAGTAGCGGAGGGGATCGCGGACGGACTCGCCGACTTCGATCGAGGCGGCGAAATGCATGACGGCGTCGACGCGCTCGGCGGCGAGGACGCTGGCGAGATGCTGGCGGTCTTCCAGATCACCGACGATGAGGCGTGCTTTTTCGTTGACGGCGGCCGCGTGGCCTTTCGAGAGATTGTCGAAAACAACCACGTTGTGGCCGGCGGCGCAGAGGGCGCGAACGGTGTGACTGCCGACATAGCCGGCCCCCCCGGTGACGAAAACCCGCATGTGGTTGCTCATGGCGGCCATCCTGTCCCATCTATCCGCAGAATCGGGAGATATGTAAACGTGCGGGGGGCGTGGGGCAAGCCGGGCGGGTGTGGGCCGGCGCGTAGGACTTGGCAAGGGGTGGTGATTGCCGATATAGAATATGAGGTCTTACCGCAGCAACCGGTCGCTCCGCCGCATGCGGCAACGAATGGTTCGGCCTCGCCTGGCGACCGGATTCCGCCTGGGATGTTCTTGGGTGGTTTCAGCATGACGGTGAATTGCGCAAGGAGCATTGTGTCATGGACAATCCGATTTTGAGCATTGTGAATACGGTTTGTACGACGTTGTTCAACCAGGTTTCGGCGATTCCGGTGTTCGGGTCGTTCATCGCTCCGATAGTTGAGTCGGTGTGCAGTCTGATCGCGTCGGTCGTCGGCGGGCTCTAATTCCCCACGGGGGGAGTCAACGGCGGGCGGGGCAAACGGATCGCGGGAGGCGCTGACGTGATAGGCGGATCAGGACCGATCAGTAATCTGATCAATCAGTTCTGCGTGTTGCTCGGGAATTTGAATTCGATCCCGCTGATCGGTCCGACGATCGCGCTCTTTGCGACGACGATCTGCACACAGACATCGATGTTGTTTTCGGCGATTGGTCTGTAGGTTCGGGCTCGCAGGCGAGAGGAGACGAAGATGGATGGCACAACGTTAAACCCGGTGTTGACGGCGATTCAGTCGGCCTGCTCATCCGTGAGCTCGGCCGTTCTGTCGATTCCGATCGTCGGAGAGATCCTGAGCCAGCTCATTGCCGCCTATTGCAGCATCACGATTGCATTCATGGCTGACTGGCCGCTGCCGGCGTTCGGGATTCCGGGGTAAGCCGAACTCGAAAACTCAACTGCTTAATGAGCAGGCGGGCGAAGCTTCACTTCGCGCGCCTGCTTTGTTTTTGTGTCGACCGCCAGGATGCGGTGGTTGTTAGTGTCGGCGATGAAGAGCGTGTCGCCGGCGATGCTGAGGCCGCCGGGTTCATAGAGGCCGGGTTTGTCGGGCGTGCCGGTTTCGGGTTTGCCGGTTCCGAGCCAGGTCGTGACTTTTCCGTCTTTCAGATTCACGTCACGAATCAGGTGATTGAACGTGTCGGCGACAAAGAGATGGTCGCCGCTTAGCGCGACGCCGAGCGGGTGCTGGAAGCGGGCGTCGGTTCGAAGGCCGTCTTTGCGGCCGAAGCCGAAGAGGTCGCCGCTGCCGGCGTAGGTCTGCACGCGATCCTTTCCGCTGAGGTCGACCTTGCGAATGCTGGAGTCTTCGGCGTCGGCGACCCAGAGTGATTTGCCGTCGGTGGCGAGGCCGGAGGGCTGGGCGAAGGCGGCGGATTCGTTGCCTTCGTCAATCGCGGCTTCGCGGCCGGAGCCGGCGAAGCGGGTGACGCGGTTGGTTTTGAGATCGATGAGCCAGATTTGATGCGTGCCGGCCATGGCGACAAAGAGCTTGTCGCCGACGAGGGCGAGGTCCCAGGGGGAGCTGAGGTCGGTTTTGTCGGCCGGGCCGTCGGGCTCGTATTCGTGCGACTGCTTGCCGGTACCGGCGAGGGTGCGGACGGTTTTGGCGGCGAGGTCGGCGGCGCGGACGGCGTGGTTTTCGGTGTCGGCAATGAAGAGCGTTTTGCCGTCGGTTGAGAGGGCGAGGCCCTGGGGTTGGTGGAACTCGGCCGCGGCGAAGTGACCGTCTTTTAGGCCGATGCGGCCTGAGCCGATCGTGGCCTGGATGTTGCCGTCAAAGTCTGTGACGAGCACGCGGTGGTGGTTGGTGTCGCTGATGAAGAGCCGGTGGCCGGCTGCGTCGGCCAGGACCTTTCCGGGGAACTCGAGCATTTCGGATTTGAATGATTCTCGCTCGCGCTTGAAGTGCAGCGGTTTTGCCAGCGTGTTTTTCTTGCGGCCTTCTTCGAGCAGCTTTGCGATCTCGCGGTCGAGGTCGGCGCGGTGGCCTTCGCCCGAAATCTGGTCGACGACGTAGCCTTCAGGATCGATGACGACGAGGGTGGGCCAGGCGTTGACGGCAAAGGCGTTCCAGACTTCGAAGTCGTTGTCGACCGCCACGGGGTGAGCGATGTTGTGGCGGAGGATGGCCTGGCGGATGTTTTTCTCGTCCTTCTCCTGGTCGAACTTGCCGGAGTGGACGCCGAGGATGACGACCGGCTGGTCCTTGTATTTCTCTTCGAGGAAGGCGAGGTCGGGGAAGATGTGCATGCAGTTGATGCAGCAGTAGGTCCAGAAGTCGAGGATCACGACCTGACCGCGCAGGTCTTTGATGGAGATTTTTTTGTCGGTGTTGAGCCAGCCGGTGGCGCCGGTGAAGTCCGGGGCGCGGACGCGGGCGGGCTGGTCGGCGCGGGCCGACGCTGTATTTCGCGCGGGCATGGCGAGGGCTCCGAGGATGAACAGCGATGTGATGGCGATGCGCGATGGTCTCATGTGGTTACTCGCTCGTGCGGCTGCTGACCGGATTACGATGCCAGTGGGGGTGTGGATGTTACGGAAACGGGATTGGCGGGCGCGGTTGGCGCGGATTTGTCGGGCAGGAATGCGAACGCGACGGCCACGACGATGAAGAAAAAGGCCACGCCGTGATTCCAGCGAAGGGGCTCCTTGAGGTATGTCACGAGGAAACCGCTGAAGACGAGCAGGGTGATGACTTCCTGCATGATCTTGAGCTGCGCGGTGGAGAAGCGGGCGCTGCCCCAGCGGTTGGCGGGGACCTGAAGGCAATACTCGAAGAAGGCGATGAGCCAACTGACGAGGATAACCTTCCAGAGGGCGGCGTCTTTGTGGCGGAGATGGCCGTACCAGGCGATGGTCATGAAGAGATTGCTGGCGGTGAGGAGCAGGACGGTTTGCATAGGGGCATGATAGTTGGCGGCGGCGCGGCGAGCGATGGAGCGCGTAGTCGCTGTACTCGAATCGGGGCGGAGACTTCGGGCATAATGCAGGTGAGCCGGGAAGGATTGCCTGTGTCACGCGGGATTCGATGGTGGGTTGCGTTTGGTGTTTCGTTTTGCGCGGCGATCGCGCGGGGCGATGTGTTTCATCTTTCGGGAGGGCTGGTCAGTGTCGAGTTTGTCCGCGTTGGCGATGCGGGAAACCCGGCAGATGCGGCGACCGGGACCGGGGCGGTTGCATACGCGTACGACATTGGCCGGTATGAGGTCACGATCGGGCAGTACGCGGAGTTTCTCAACGCGGTCGCGGCGGATGATACGTATGGGATGTATCACGCGTTCATGGGCAGCCATGAGAACATCAAGGGAATCATCCGCGATGGATCGCCGGGGACGTATCACTACTCGCTGACTGGCTCGCCCAACCGACCGATCGCGTATGCGACGTGGGGCGATGCGGCGCGTTTTTGCAATTGGTTGCAGAATGGTCAGCCGTCCGGGGCGCAGAATGCGGGGACGACTGAGGACGGTTCCTATTTTCTCAATGGGGCGAATACGAACAGTTCGCTGACGACGATTCCGCGCAAGGCGGGGGCGCGATTCGTGCTGCCGACGACGGATGAGTGGTATAAGGCGGCGTATTACGACCCCACGCCGGGGGCGGGCGGCGGCGATTCGTACTGGGGCTATCCGGTGCGGAGTGACGCGGTGCCGTTCAGCGCCATGCCTCCAGGCAGTGCGGCGCCGATTGCATCGCGCGCGGCGAATTTTCGGCGGGATGATCAGCTCGCAAACGGGTTCAACGACGGCTTCGCGGTGACGGGGACGCCGGTGTATTCGGCGGGCGTGAACTATTTGACCGACGTGGGTGCGTACGCGTCGGCGGCTAGTTACTACGGGGCTTTCGACATGGCGGGCGGCGTGGCGGAGTGGACCGAGGGGGTATTGGCGAGCGTGATTCGCGAGTTTCGGGGCGGGTCGTGGAACGGGACGGAGTTTTCGTTTCGCGCGACGGTGCGCGGGGGCGACGGGCCGGCGCTGCCGAGTCTGGAAGTTGGGTTTCGGGTGGTTGATCTGTCGGCGAGCTTGCCTTGCGCGCTCATTGGAGATGTGAGCGGCGATGGCGCGGTGAATGGTGCCGACGTGGCGGGATTTGTTCGCGTGCAGCTGGGCGCGCCGTCGGCGGGGGAACGGGAGAAGTACGCGGAGTATGGGACGGGGAGCGC
>JAATGM010000059.1 GCA_015654675.1 Planctomycetota bacterium
ATGATCAAACGCCGACTGAGCGAAACCCTCAACGCCAAATCCTTCCACCGACAGAGCCGATCGCTGCACTTGAAAGTCATTACCCACAATCTGATGATCGTCAGGCGAATTGCGGGTTTTCTACAGAGCAAGAATGTCCCCTTTCCGCCGCAACACCGGAGTTCTCGCCGATTGACGCACGGCCCGGTCTTGAAGCCCTACAGCTATCAATGAGGTACGCATGATTGAACGCACTGTACGCATGTGGTCGCCATGGGCGGTGACAACCTGGCTCCTGTTCTTTATGGCTCTTGGTATGGTCTTGTCGCTCGGCGCGCGCGGCGCGCTACAACCGATCCTCTTAATCGGGTATGCAGGAATCATCGCCGGATTCGTATTCGGCGCGTGCCGGCACGATCTGCGTGCCCTTGAGCGGCGAATCGCGGAGCTAGAAGCGCATCACGAGCGCGGCGACGAAAAATTGTCGTGATGAAGCTGGCCCCGGTCACGTAAGCGAAGGCCCTCAACACTTCAACGCCCTCGGACTACCTCGCAAAACATGAGGGGGTCATTCAAGATTGATTGCCGATGACCGCTTGTTTCTTGCCGCCTTCGGCCCCATTGGCCCGTGCCTTCCGGGGCGACCACCTATTTCCTGAAGTTTGCGGACATTTTGCATCTTTGCCATCGTGGAACCACGGGACAGCCGCCAATAAAACCCAATCCAAACTCCCGTACCCCACCACCATGAACCGCCCCACCCCCAGTTCCCGCCCCCGCCCACGCTGCCGCTCTCCTCTCAACATTCAAATCGCTTTTTTTGGGGCCGCAGGATTTTTGCGTTTTGGCGTATTGACTTGTTGATGTTTTGGCGTTTCACCCCGCTCCCCCTTCCTCTGTGCCCGCAGGGCAAGCGACCGTTGCCAGTCGGCTTCAGCCACTGGAACCCGCCCGAGAATTTCCCCTTGACTTCCCAGCTGGAGCATACTAAACAATATCCAAACATCGCCCATTTGAAGCGTAAGGGGGCGATCAACGCGGACTCCGCGCCAATCCCGAAAAATCGGGACGCGCCAGGATTCCGCGCCGGCTCGAAATGCTGCTCATGGGGCATTCAATGTGCCTAGTCTCGAAAATCTCATCCAGAAAAGTCGCCGCGTCTGGGAGTCGCCTTGGCGACGCGACCATCACAACCGCCCCCGAAAACGCACCGCCCCAAATCTCACCGATCTCAATTCGCCGTCTCATCAGTCTCAGCCCCAATCCGCATTTCTACCCGGCAAAGGAGGGTCGTCTCGAAAATCTCACGAATCTCATCGGCCAGTCTCGCAAGTCTCAATCCCCCTGCGCCTCAATGCCGCAGCGGACCCGCAGCGCCGGACGCCTCGGCCCCAAAACTTCTACCAAACAAACCGGACCGCCCCAAATCTCAAAAATCTCATCCCCCATCTCACGCGCGTCTCACAAGCCGTGTTCCCAGCGGCCTTCGTGCCCGCGTTCCGTCGGGCCTCGCGATCGAATTATCACTTTTATCACCACTCCGCGCATCCACCCATCCACCCGCCTGCCACACGCACCGCGTACCCTCTCCAATCCCGATCTTCGTCATTCCCCGCAAACATTTCACAGGCATCATTTCCCGCCCGCTTCGCCCCGATTGCCAACCTGCTCCGCGCTCGTACAATCCAACCCCAATGGCCGGTCGCGCAGCTTCTACCGTCGTACTCCTTCTTCTCACATCGATTGTCGCAACAGCATTCGCCGCCGAAAACACAAATGCCGACCGCAATCGTCTCATCTTCGATCCCAAGACCAACGATTGGATCGACGTCCCCGCACCGGAGCCCGGGACGGAAAACGGCGACCTCGACATCGCCCGCGCCCTGCTCGCCGAGCGAAAATACGTCCAGGCCCGCAAGGCCTTCCGCGAGTGGTTCAAGCGCTATCCCGACTCGCCGCGCCGCCCCGAGGCCCTCTTCTACGCCGCCGACGTCGAAACCTACGCCGCCAACGAGGGCAAGCCAAACGATCTCTGGCAGGCCCACGAGTGGTACGAAGAAATCTTGAACGGCTGGGCCGGCACCGAATGGGCCGAGCGCGCCCTCCGCCGCGAGCTCGTCGTTGCCGAGCTGTTCCTCTTCAAGGGCCAGAAGCGAAAAATATGGAAAGGGTTCCTCCGCGTTTCGGCCACCGAAGAAGCCCTTGAAATTCTCGACCGCATCGTCGTCGATCGCGCTCCCGGCACGCTGCTCGCCGAGCAGGCCCTCCTGATGCAGGCCAACTACCACTTCGACCATGGCGAATTCGACGAGGCCGAAAAGGCCTACGCCCGCCTCTCTCGTGATTACCCACGCGGCAAATACGTCCGCCTCGCCCTCGAGCGCTCCGCCGACTCGGCCTTGGCCAGCTTCGCCGGCATTGAGTTCGACGACGCCCCGCTCCTCGAAGCCGAAGAGCGCTATCGCCAATTCGAAGACCGCTTCCCGAAGGCCGCCCAGGAAGACGACGTTCCCGCCACGCTCGCCAACATCCGCAACCGTCGCGCCGAAAAGGAGTACTCCATCGCCGAGTACTACCTCCGAGCGAAACATCCCCAGGCCGCGCTTTACTACTTTAAGTCAGTCGCCGCCAACTGGCCCGACACGGTGTGGGCCGAAAAAGCCCGCCTCAAGTTAGAGGCGCTCGGCCCCGGTGCCCCCCCGCCGCAGCTTAACGAGCCAACTACGGGAACCACCCAGCCAACAAGCGATGTCGCCCCCGCCCCCACCGAAATCGACGCCAGTGCTAACTTGAAAGAGGCGCCTGCCGCACCGCCGAAAAAGATTGAGCCGCCGCGTCCAACCCCCATACCCGATTCCGCCCAGATCGAAACAGTACCAGTCGAGTCTGCACCGGCTTCGCCCCCGCCACCGAAGCCCGCGCCAAGCGCACCCCCGCACGTCGAACCGATCCATCCCGTGCCAACCTCAGCTCCAAACGAACCCGTCGAGCTCGAAACCGTCCCCATCAGCCCCTGACGGCTACTTCCCAGCGCGCATCATTCGCAAGTGCCCCAGCTGCTCGATCCGCGAAATCCACCCAGGCGGCACCAGCGTGGTAGCATGCGCCTCGACGATCACCGCCGGCCCGTCGATCACATGCCCCGCCAGCAAAGTCGCTCGCTCAAACACCCCAGCCGACACTGCCCCCTCGAACACGATCGACCCGCTCCGAATCGGCGCCGCCCGCTGGCCGCCCGCCTCACCCAATCGCGCCGGCCGCATCTTCTCCGTCCGCACCACTGCCCGAACCCGCGCCGTCACCGCCTCGACCGGCAATAACTCGTCCGCCGTGCCATACCGCTCGCGATGTGCCCGGTGAAATGGCACCGCGAGTAAGCCCACATCCGTCAGCGACTCCAACGGCACCGTCAACTCATACGCCTGCCCGCGATACCGCAAATCGATCATCCGCTCGCATTCCGCATCATCCAGGTCAAACCCATCTCGAAACAATCCCTCTGCCGCCCGATCCATTAACCGCCCAAACGAACTCCGCAGCCCTGCCAGATCAATCCCCTCGCCCGTCCGCGCCAGCGACACCGAGTAATCATTCACCACATCCGCCAGCACCATCCCGGTCGCCGACAGAATCCCCGGATCCGGCGGCACGATCACGCCCTGCAGATTCATCGCCTCCGCCAGCGCCGCCGCATGCAATCCCCCTGCCCCTCCGAAAGAAACCAGCCAGCACTCCGCGGGATCAATCCCGCGCCGCGAGCTCACCACCTGCAACGCATGCTCCATTCCCGCGTTCGCCACGGCCACAATCGCCTTCGCCGCCTCGACCGCCGAACAACCCAGCCGCACGCCGACTCGCTCAACAGCCCGAACGGCTCGATCAGAATCCAGCCGCATCCGTCCACCCAGAAAATGATCGGCCTGCAAACGCCCAAGTACCAGGTTGGCGTCCGTCACAGTCGCCTCATCGCCGCGCCCGTAGCAGGCCGGCCCCGGAACCGCTCCCGCCGAACGCGGCCCGACCTGCAGCGCCCCGCCCGCGTCCACGCTCGCGATCGACCCGCCCCCCTGCCCAACCGTATGAATCTCGAGCTGCGAAACGCGTACCGGCCATCCATCGATGACCGTCTCGTTGGTGAGCGCCACATTGCCATCGCAGAGCGCTACATCCGTACTGGTGCCGCCCATGTCGTACGTCAGTGCCCGCCGAACTCCGACCAGATTCGCTGCGTACGCCGCGGCAATCGCCCCGCCCGCCGGCCCCGACAAAATCGTCCGCACCGGCTGCGCCGCCATCTCATCCGGCGACGCCTGTCCGCCATTCGACTGCATGACGCGTACGTCGGCCGCTCCGGCCGCGCGCCCCGTCACTGCCAACTTCTGAAGATACGCCCCGGTCTGCGGCGCGACGTACGCATTCACGATGGTGGTCGCCGCTCGCTCAAACTCCCGGAACTCCGGCAAGATGCGGCTGCTGCAATGCACGCCCAACCCGGCCGCCTCCGCAATCGCCGCAACGCGCTCCTCATGCGCCGGATTCAAAAACGAAAACAGCAGGCACACCGCAACCGACTCGATGCCGCGCCCTCGAATCGCCGCAATCGCCTCTCGAACGCTCCCCTCATCCAGCCCGGCAATTACCTCCCCCGTCGGACCAACACGCTCCTTCACGCCAAAGCAGTCGCCAGCGCCCACCAGCGGCCGCGGCTTCCGCACGTGCAGGTCATACAATTTCGGCCGATTTTGTCGCCCGATCAGCGGCACATCCTCGAACCCGTGCGTCCCGATGTACGCCACGCGCGCCCCATTCCGCTCCAGCAGCGTATTCGTCGCGACGGTCGATCCAGCGACCAGCAGAAAACCCGGCTCAATCCCCAGCATCGCCAGCCAGTCCGCCACGCCGCGCGTCAAATCATCCGGCGTCGTCAGCGTCTTCGCCCGGCGCAGCACCTCGCCATCCCACGCGCAAAGATCCGTGAAAGTCCCCCCGACATCGATCCCAACCACCCACTTCTGCATCGCCGAAACTTACGCTCCCCTGCGCTACTTGGCGAGTAGCCGCCGATCCGCGACACTCGCTTCGCCAAAATGGTTGCCACCCCCAAAATCGAATCCGCCGCCGCAACCCGCCAGACGCGGCTCGCGATAACCATCATCGCTTTCGGCCTCGCCATTACACTCGTCGGCGGATGGCTCTCAGAAGGCATGCACCACTTCGACGACCTCGCTCACTTTCTCATGGCAAAATGGGCCTGGCAGGACCCGCGCTACCTCGTCTACGACTGGGCCCGCCCCGGATTCACGATTCTCTACGTCATTCCCGCCCAGCTCGGTTGGCATGCCGCCCGAAACATGTCCGCCCTGCTCTCCGCCCTCACGGCCTGGCTCGCATTTCGACTCGGCCAGCGATGCCGCATTCGTAACGCTGCACTCATCCCGCTGCTTCTCTATGCGCAGCCACTCTTTTTCGAGCTCGCCCTCACGACGCTGACCGAAACCGCCTTCGCCTTTTTCCTCGTCCTGTCGCTCGATTTGGCTTCCCGCGCCCGCTGGTCACTCTCCGCCGCGGTTCTCTCCATCGCCTTCGTCACCCGCCACGAGGCAATCGCCCTGCTTCCGATCTGGATCGTCTTCGCCCTCATTCAGCGCGTCCCCGTGTGGCGACTGTGGCCCCTGCCGTGGGCCGTGATCATCGTCAATATCCTTGCCCGCTGTTCAAACCTGCCACTCGCCGCCGCGCGCTGGATCGATCCATCCCCTCATGCGTGGTACGGCACTGGCGGCTGGCTCACGATGACCGCCCGCGCCCTCCAGGCCTGGGGCCCGGCCATCGCCGCCCTCGCTTTCGCAGGCCTGCCCATTCTTTGGCAAAGCCGAATCGGTCGGATGCTCGTCGCCTGCCTGGTCGCGCTCTTCACCCTGCTCACGGCGATCCGCGCACTCGGTCTCTTCGAGTCGGGCGGCTATGCGCGATTTCTTGTGCCCTTATCCCCGCTCATCGCCATCGCCGCCGCGGCCGCGATCGAACAACTCTGGAACAATACTCAGCTGCGCCGGAGAACCGCCCTGCTTGCGGCCGTCGCGTTCGCCATCATGCTCGTCGCAGTTGAGCTACAGGCCCGCCGCCCCGAAACGCCCGCCGGCTATCCACAACTGCACTCAGCCCTGATCGCACTGCGAATCGCGACAGCTGCAACAGTGCTCGTCGCGACACTGATTGCCCTGACAAATCCAAAGCCAGCCGCTCCATCCCGCGCGTTCTGCGGCCTGCTGATGCTCATAGCGCTCCTCACCGACGCCGCCTTGCTGCGAGTCCTTCGACCCGGCCCCGCCGAGCAACTCGTCGTGCAAGAACTAAACTGGCTCCGCCAGTCCGGCCTCTCCGACCGCCCCATCATCTCGGCGCACGTACTCGCCGAATATCTCGCCGGAGTCTCCGCCCCCGCGCCCAACCGGCCCGGCCTCGCCGGACGCGTCAAGCTTGCCCCCGCCGGTGCGATTCTTGTATGGGACTCGCAATTCGCCCCCTCGCCCGGCCAAAACCTCCAACTCGCCGACGTCGAATCCAATCCGGCCCTCAGGCTGCTTCACCAAAGCCAACCCCTCGCCGGCCAAACCGCTCCCTACGTCTCGCTCTTCGAGGTCACGTCGGCCAGTAACGAAGGGGCGCCGAACAAGTGACGCCAACGATCCCGGCAAATTTGTCGCTGGGCGAAACGTCCGACTCCGATCGACGCATCGCGCTGCTCCTCATCGCAGTCGGCCTATTCAGTTCAACACTATTCGCGTTGCAATCCACCGGCGCATACCAACTCGACGACCTCGGCCACTACGCCATGGCGAACTGGTCCTGGACCTATCCAAAGTACTTGTTGCACGAGTGGGGCCGGCCGGGCTTCACCATCCTCTATGCCATCCCAGCCCGCTTCGGATGGACTGCCGCGCGCCTGCTGACCGCCATCATTTGCGCCATCACCGCCTGGTACACCTTCATCATCGCCCGCCGCATGTGCGTGCCACGCTCGTGGATAACCATCCTTTTGCTCTACGCCCAACCCCTCTTCTTCCAACTCTCTTTCGCTACGCTGACCGAAACGCTGCTAGCCCTGATCCTCTGCATCGCCGTTGACTTGGCTCAGCGTGGCCGCTGGACGGCCTCCTCGGCGGTGCTGGCCCTGGCCCTCATCACGCGCCACGAGGCCGTCCTCTTCGTCCCGCTCTGGGCCTGGGTCGCGTGGCGAAGCAGCGTGTCGCTATGGCGGCTGACGCCGGTCGTCTGGGCCTTCGTCGCCCAGCATCTGCTCTCTCCGCTTAGCCCATCGGAAACCATTCTTCATCGCATGTTGCACGCCAGGCCAACCGACTTCTACGGCCACGGCGGTTGGCTCTCGATGCTCTGCCGCTCGCTCGAGGCCTGGGGTCCGGCCATCGCCATCCTCGCCTTCTGCGGTGTCGGCAAAGCCCGCACTCGCCCCCACGGCGACCTCGTCGTCGGAACATTCCTCGTCTACTTTGCCGCCCACACCCTTATTTGGGCCACCGGACTTTTCGGCGGCGGCGGGCTGCCGCGCTATCTCGTCCCGGTCGCGCCGTTCGTCGCCATCTGCGCAGCATCCGCGCTGAATGAGCTTTTCGCTGCGCCTGACGAAACGCGCCGCCGATTTACCGCGCTGTTGGCGGCCATACTTCTCGTCGTCGAGCTTGCTGTCGAGCTTCAGGTGAAAACGCAGGCAGTCCCCTTCTATGTTCCCCATTCCCACCACGTTGTCTGGCTCATGCGAGCTACCGTCGCCGCCGTCCTGCTGTGCTGCGCGGTGGTTTTCCTGCGAGCGCGCGATCCCGGCGAACTTCAGCGCCGCCGCCGATCGGCAATCGCCCTCGCAGTCTCAATTCTGCTGCTGACTCAGCTTGTCGCGTGGAACTACATCGTCAAGGTCGCCAAGCCGCTGCCCCAGGAACAGATCGCACGCCAGACGCTCGATTGGATCAGCAAACAGGGCTTCGCCGATCGACCGCTCCTCTACGCCGATCTCTGCATCGCCCATCTGCGCAACGAAATCCAGCCGCCCGTCCCCGAATTGCTCTGCGACCGCGTCGCGAAATCCCCTGACGGCTCGCTCGTTCTGTGGGACCAGTTCTACGCCGAGCAGGGCTGGAACAAGCTTCCCCGAACCGGGCTCGACCAGTCGCCCTCGTTCCGGCTGATCTACGAAAGCCCGCCCATCCAATTTTCGCCCGAAGCCCGAATTCGACTCTACGAGAAGATCGGCCCCTGGAATCCCGACTAGCACGCCTCGAACGCCCGCTACTTCCGATAGGCCTTGTGGCATGAACTGCAAACCTGATTGATGGCCGTCAGCCCTGCGGAAGCCGCTTTCGCGTCCTTGTTCTTGAGCGTTCCGGCGAGTTCCATCGACTTGCTCACCATCTCGCCCGCCAGCTCCGAATACTTCGCGTCGCGCGCATGTTGCTGGTTCACGTTCGCCAGTTCCGCCAGCAACCACGAATACTTCCGCGCATCCTGCCACTTGCTGTCGATGATCGCCGTTTTCAGTCCCTTGAACGCGATCTCCTGGTCCTCCATCAGTTGCTCAACTTCGAGAACCGGCTTGAACGGCACCGGCAGTCCCGCCGATTGCGGCCCACCCAGCGCACACAGTGAAGTCACGCCGATGGCGCCGAGAAGTCCGATCCCAAGTGCTCGTCCCGATTGAAGCCGAGGAAAAATCCGCATCACGCTTCGCTCCTTTTTTCCAAATCCCGTAATTGCGCAGATTGTGTCGCCTCGGCCCCGGCCGTCAAGTCAGGCGCCGATTGACTCCTCGTTCCCGCGCCGCTAGAAGAAATCTCAATGAAGCTGTCGATCATCGGAGGCGTCGCCGTCGCGGCCTTAGCGGCCTGCGGACTGCATGAGTGGCTGGAACGCAGGCGCGGCGTCGCGCGTCGCGACAAGGCCATCGAAACCTGGCACGATGTCGATCCCAGCGTCCGCGCCGACCGTCTTCAGCGGCTGACTTCGTCCGATCCGTCCAACGCCCTCGCCTGGTATCTGCGCGGATGCGAGGCCTTTCGGCTCCGCGACCTCTCCGCCGCGGCCCGATACTTCGGCATGGCGCATCACCTCGATCCCGACCTGATCTCTGCCGCCCTGCTGACCTTCACCGCGCTAAAGAGCGCACACAGCTACGCACCCGACTCCGACGCATGGCTGCGTGAGCTCGTCGAGACGTGGCGAGAGATGAAGCTGCCGCACAACGCCCTTGATCTCGTGAGCGACGCCGACGGCGTGCTCGACAAAGAATTTCGCAGTGCGCCCGAATCGCTCTCATCGCTCGGCCGGCTGGCATGGATGGTGGATGCCCGGCTGGATCGCGCCGCCATCCGCGAACTCATTCAGAGTCGCCCGACCTGGGCCTCGCCGCTCTTCCAATCCTGATCCGGTCTTCGCTAGGGACACGAAACCCCCAGAAGACAGTTCACGAATTGGCTGACGTCCGCCGCCGAGAAAATTCCGTTGGAATCCATGTCGGCGCACCGGCACCCGGCCGCGACCGGCGACTGCAACAAGTAGCAATTGGCGAACTGCGCGACATCGGCTCCGTCCACCTTGGCATCGACTGTCAGGTCGCCGCGCATTCCGTTGCAACCGAGCTGCCCGCACCAGTTGACCATGACATTCATCACCGCCGCTCGATCGGCCGGCGACGAAATCGCCTCCAGAGGGAAGCCCCAGAAACTCGAACGATAGACGCCCGAATCCTTGCTCACAGCCGCGTCCCCCGAGTTACCGGTGAATACCACCTGGCCGCTCGCACCCGCTGATATCCGATCGCTGAAATTCGTGAACGGGTATGAAAGCGCAAACGGACCATATCCCGTAAAGAGCGTTCCGGTGCCCGTGACGCTCGTCTGCGCTACGTCGCTCGTAAACGTGGACACCCCCAGGTAATTCTGCATGAATTGGGTCAGTCCACGATCATAAAGATAATCCTGGCTGACAATGAAAAGACATTTTCCGCTGTTCAGGTAACTTGCCAGCGCCGCTTCGCTGCTCGCGCTCGGACCGCAGGCCCCGCCGAATTCATCGCCGGTAAACCAGATGACTGTCGAATACGGGCTCAACTGCGCCGCGGTCGGTTCGTTGTCAGTGTTATTCGTATCCCAGACGTCGTAATCCTGGCCAATGGCCGCCAGCGCTGCTGTGTAATACGATCGCACATCCGGCGAATTGTCATCATCGTCAACCAGCAGGATCTTGGGAACCAGTCGCGTCACGAACGAAAACGGAGCTGAATACGCGCCCGGCCCGCACGGGTTCTGCCCGCGAACGCGCCAGTAGTGAGTCGTTCCAATCGCGAGACTCGCCCCGGGCGTAAAGGTCGTGCCGCCCAATCCGGATCCGCTTGCGACGATATTCGCGAAGCCCGCATCCGTCGCGACCTGCACGTCATACGACACCGCCTGTGCCGCCGGCGACCACGTCAGAATCGGCTGCAACGAAACGCCGGTCGCCCCGTCCGGCGGTCCGCTCAGCGCCACCGCCCCCGGTGCTGACGAATAAATGTCCAGGCCGGCTGTTACCTGCCGCGTCAGCGCGCCCGAAGTGCCCGTAACGGTCAGGACGTACGACCCCGCTGAAGCCGCGCCAGTGTTCGAAATTGTGAGCGTCGCTGTCCCGGGCGTGGAAACTGGATTGATATCAAATGCGGCTGTCGTTCCCGCCGGCGCTCCAGACACGCTCAGCGTCACCGGGTCCGCAAAGCCCGATACTTGTCCCACGTCGATCTGATAAGTTGCGTTCGAAGGCGAACAGATGCTCCGCTGATTCGGTGTCGCCGCGAGCGTGAAAGTCGGCGTCTGAGCGCAGTTGTAGCACACCAGCGCAAAATCCTGATCCAGCGGATCGGCGTTGTTCGGCACTCCGTCCGAATTGATGTTCGACGCGATGACACGCACCGTGAACGCCCCGGGTGATGTGGGGCCCACGAACACACCCTCGGTATTGTTGCGCGCATCCGCCGTGCCGCCCGTTTGCGACCAACCGCTCGGACCAAAATT
Organism: Planctomycetota bacterium; assembly: GCA_015654675.1. Lineage (GTDB taxonomy): Bacteria > Planctomycetota > Phycisphaerae > UBA1845 > UTPLA1 > SpSt-539. The sequence goes on from JAATGM010000059.1 coordinate 11,037, forward strand.
GTTTCCACGGTAGGTATTCGCGCCCGACTCCACCACAAGGTCCAGATTGTTATTCCAGGCTGGTGTGCTCCCACCCAGGCCGTGGCCCGGAGCGTCGGTCCAGACCAGCATGATACGCATCGGCTTTGACGGGTCCTGGGCCGAGACAACCCGCGTCCACTGCTGTCCGGTCGCCGTGAACCGTTGCGGGTCGTCGAAATAGACCACTGAAACGGCCGGATGCACGGCCGCCGCCGTGTCCATTCGTCCCCAACCCTGCTTGCTGTCGAACGGATTCCCCAGCGTCACGCCGTCCGCATCCACATTGCCCGCCAAACTTCGCGCGCACGCCAGAAACGCCGCTTTAACGAGCGCTGGGCTCGGGTCCGCCGTCACCCCCGGCAATAATCGATAGTACTGAATGAACAGCGCTACAGCCCCGCTTACGTGGGGCGAAGCCATGCTGGTTCCGCAATTTAGTCCGTAGGCATTCGTCGGAAGCGTCGAATCGACGTAGCAACCCGGTGCAACCATATGTGGAATCGTCCGCCCATCCAGCGCCGGTCCATGCGCCGAGTTCGACGAAACATCGTTGATCTGAAGTATCTGAGATCCACCGCTCGTCTGCATCTTCGTCGAGCCGATCGTGAAGATATTCTTGCCCTCGTCAGGCGTTCCCTGCGAGCTCACGCCGCCGTTGCCATTCATGAATGAGAGCACGTAGGTCAGTGGCTGGTTACCCAGCGCCGACGGATCCGCGTCACGTACGCCAACGTCCACCTGCCGAGTGTCGCCGTCATATCCAAGCGGCGATCCGGCTGGTCCCCAACTGTTGCCCGAAAGCGACGCGCCATTGCGGAACGACTGCGTCATCAACAGCAGCATTCCACCCGCCTGCTGGAAGAATGGGCTGTAAACCTGTTCGATCAGCTTCGCCCCCGGCGCCATGCCCAGTCCGCGCTGGAAACCGAATCCATCCACCGTGCCGGAGGTTCCGTCCGCCGCCATGATGCCCGCCGTGTGCGTTCCATGGCTGCTGCTTGTCGCTCCCGCGCAGGTCGACCCGCTGCAGGGCAGCATCCGATTGACCAGATTCGGATGCGTATCCTGCACTCCGCCGTCCACATCCGCGATGATCACTCCATTCCCGCTCAGGCCGACGCTCGCCAGCCAGGTCAGATATCCTGGAAACGCCTGATTGCTCACATTCACGTTGTTGACGTTGACCTGGTCGCTCATCTCGCCACGCAGGCCGCCGTCCGTCGGAACCGGCTGAATGCTGTACACGCCCGGGATGCCGGCCAGTTGCCGCAATGCCGAGCCCGCCACCCGCACGGTGACCACCTCGAAAGTCTCGTCAATGACGGCCCGCGAATGCCGCGCCGCGACGATTCCGTCGATGCTCCGCACCACCGCCGAAACGTCCGCACCGCGATACACCATCACATGCGCCTGAATCAACTGCTCGCCAAGGTTCTGCCAACGTGGGAGCACCCGATGTGCCGGCAGCAATGACCCTGTCCAGCGCACATCCGCACCGCGCGCCGCAGTTCCCAGCGTCGCCGCGTCACTCCAGACAACATACGTAAACGGATGGATGTATTGAACGACTTTTACACCGCGCGCCCGCAGCGAGTCCAGCCATTCCACGCGCGACGGCCCCTGAAACTGAACCAGTCGTAGGTCGGTCCCCTCCGTCGGTGGCGAGTTCCACCCCGAACGATACGAAGCAACGTCACGTAACGGATCGAATGATTGCTCCCCCAGTGTCAGGACAAATGCGTCGCGTTGCTCCTCAAACTGGATCCCGGCCGCCCTGAGCTTCTCGAGCGAACCCGCAGGCAGTTCAATCCAGGCAAACGAGCCATAGTCCAGTGTCCGAATCGGTTGAAGGTTCAGCCCGGCGGTTGCCGCAAGACCATTGCGTTCCAGCCGAACGACGCACGACGCACGGTCAACCGGAGCCGCCGAGGCACATAGAGAATTGACCAAAACGCAACTAACGATCAGGAAATGATTTAGAGAGGCAAGCCCATGAGACATCGGCGACTCCTGAAGTGAACAAATCACTCTCGAAGCCACCTAGTCTAACAGCTAGGAAGCGCAATCCGAAATCTTTTTGCGTAGGTGGTGCGGGCAGTTACGTCAATCGCCGTCGTCGTCATCATCGCTCGACTTCTTGTCGCGCGATTTTGGCGTTTTCGCCTTTTCTTCAGAGTTCGGCTTCGACGGCTTGGCGCGATGTTCCCCATTGTCATCGTCGTCGTCCGACGGCTCCTTCAACGTCGCCGGGTCCTTGTAGTTCGCATAGGCCGTGCAGCGCCACCCCTTCGCGTCAAACGTCGAAAGCTCCGCCTCCGACTGGAAAAAGTTCATCTTGTCCGCGACCTTGATGAGCTTCCCCGTGATCGATGGAATCGCCTTTAGAATCTTCCCGCCTTCTTCATCGGGTACCGGCGCGAACGCCGTCATCATGCCCAGCCCCATCGTGATCGCGCTCAAACCGCTCTGCATTTCTTCAGCCGTCCGTGACGTATCGGAAAACGACGCCCTGACGAACGGTCCTTTCGGCATGATCCCTTCGCTTTGGAATCGCGCATTCCCGCTGATCCCCGTACCCTTACCGGCCATCGTCTTCAGACACAACCCGATCGGTTTTGCGCTCGACCCAAAAATGAGATAGCCGTCGGCCGTGCCCCAGACGATGGGTTGCATTTGCATCATCATGAACATCGGATGCGAAACACTGTGAAACGAATCATGCCCCGCTACTTCAAGATCCGCGATGATCAGCGACTTCTGATCGCCGAGCTGCGCTTGCACAAAATCGACCAGCCGCTGCACCAGTGCCTCGGCCTTCTTTTCGTCGCGCACTTTCGCCAGCATGACCCACTGGTCCGGACCGGAGCCGCCGCCCGAGATCGATGCCGAAATGACCGATCCCTCCATTAACCCCAGAACATCGCGGCGGACGTCCAGCTTCATGTCATTCTGGACCGACTTCCATTGCGAGAGCATCGCCCCGCCGTCCGGAACAACCTCTTTAATCAAGCCGATCGCATAGTCATACAGGGCCGCAAGCTGCATCCCTTCGCTGACGTTGAATCCGGTCGCCTCGCGCGGAACCAGCCGGTCGAGGTCGGCGAACTTCGCCTGCGGCACAAAAATCTTGTACCCAGCGCGCGACTTCGCGTCGGCCATCAGCGCTACGCGCGACTCTTCGATCACGCGGAACCCCTCCGTCCGGCTCGTTTCTGCGATGTAGTCCCAGATCACGATATCATCGATCACGCGGGTCAATACGTCGAAAAACTTCCCATCCGGCCCGCCCCCGCCGTTGACCGTATCCGTGTCTTTTTCCTGCGACGCCTGTTTCTTGATCGTCGCCAACATCTGCTTTACGTCGCCCGCGAGCCGCTTCGCATCCAGAAACATGATCGAATCGTCGGCAGCTGGAAGCTCGCCCAATGCCGACTTGAATCGGCTAGACTTCACAATTGACGACTTTTTCGATTTACCTGCAAACATCGCCAAACTGTCATCTAGAAGCGCATCGCCCATCGCAATCGCCAGCACTTCACCGCGCCGCGCGACTGAAAGATGAAACGGTGCGTCCTCGAATACCAGTCGTGCGACCTTGGCTCCGTGGATCTCAACGTCCTCGACTCGCACCGCGCCACCCGACATCTTGGCCAATTCCCCCAGAATCTCCCGCAACCCCTTGAAGTTGCTCGATGTCGACGCCTCAGTATTCTGTGTTAAGAACACGTTATCCCAGATCGGGAATCCCGCCCGCCCCATGTAGACGGTTTGCTGCGAACACAAGTCTCCCCATTTCACCTTTTCAATCAGCTGCTTCGCCGTGTCCGCCATCTGTTCGACATGCTTGAGCTCGCCATCGCCCATCGTCGGCGTGACCAGCCCCCATACCTCCTCCATCACGCCGCAATTCATGAACGAATCAATAACCTTCGCCCAGTATTGCTTCAGAAACTCCCGCTTCGGGTTGTGCCGGCTGGCGATGAAAATGTACACATCGTCCGGAACGCCTTCGCTCAACGAATAGCGGCTCGCGTCCGCCGCCAGTGCGATACCCGGACATGAAAATGCCAGAATCCACGCCAATCGACTCAACTTACGCATCAGTACAACTCCATGGCGACGCTCCTGAATGGGCGCCGCCCCAAGCAACAAAAAACGAATTCCAGCCCGCGACTTCACGCGCCGAACGCCACGCTTCCCCACGCAACGCGGCTCGCCGCAGTATAGGCGGCCCCGGTGCCTGGCGGAATTGCCCGCCTCTTCCTTCGACATTCCCCGAATCAGCGATACAATCCCTCTGCAAGATCGGTTTTTGCTCCTACACTCGGAGCCGCACATGTCTCCCGAAGATGGCGGCAGGACCAACACTCGCTCGCCCGACAGTATTGAGATCACCCTCGCTCCGCTGAGCGACTCGACTTGGCTCTCGCCTTCGAGTTCGACCGGCGCCAGCTTCGTCCAGCACGACTTCCTTCCCGGATATGAAATCATCCGCGAACTCCACCGCGGCGGTCAGGGCATCGTCTTTCTTGCAAACCAGAAGTCGATGCAGCGCAATGTTGCCATCAAGGTGATGAAGGAAGGTCCCTTCGCCGACCCAACCGATCGCGCCCGCTTCGACCGCGAAGTACACATCCTCGCCCAGCTCAAACACCCCAACATCGTCACGATCCACGACTCCGGCCGCATCGCCGGCTGCGACTATTTCGTCATGGATTATGTGGAGGGTCTCTCGCTGGACGAGTATGTAGCACAGAAGAAGCCCTCACTGGGCGAGCTGCTGAAGCTATTCATCTCGATCTGCGAAACCGTCGAAATCGCCCACGCCAGAAACATCATCCACCGCGACCTGAAACCCGGAAACATCCGCGTCGACACCGAAGGCCGCCCCCGCGTCCTCGACTTCGGACTCGCCAAAGTAGTCGGCGCCCCGCGCTCTACAAACGCCACCGAACAAGGCATGTTCGTCGGCTCCATCCCCTGGGCCTCCCCCGAACAAGCCCGTGGTCAAATGGAATCCCTGGATCCGCGTACCGACGTATATTCTCTCGGGGTGATCCTTTATCAGCTCCTAACCAACCACTTCCCGTACGACATCACCGGCCAGCCACACCAAGTACTAGTCCGTATTCGAAACGATTTACCGATGGACCCGCACGCGATGCGAAGAGACATCGACCGCGACCTTTCGACGATCGTACTGAAGTGCCTCGCAAAGGAGCGAAATCGGCGCTATGTGTCGGCTGGCATCGTGGCTAACGACTTGAAGCGCTTCGTGCACGGTGACCCAATCGACGCGCGCCGCGACAGCGTTTCCTATACTCTCGTCGCCCGAGGTCGCGTATTCGGCCGCCGACATCCGACCATTCGTCGCCTCGCAGTCTTCATCTTGGCGGTGCTCATCACGGTCCGCCTGCCAGTAAGCTTGTTTATATTTCGCAAGACGCCACTGCCGACTGCGTACCGAAACTTTGCGATTCGGCTCGCGAGCACAATTAACCCACCTCCTAAACTAGACTGTCTCCGCGTCATCGCGATAGACGAGAAAACTAACCTGGCCGAGCTTGCTCGAAGTGAACAGCTTGTCGGCGTCTCGACCGACCCGAAGAAACGCGCTTCATTACGGCGGCTTCATGGCCGCTTCATGGAGCGCCTGGCTGCCGCGCATCCACGGGCGGTAGTTTGGGATTTTTATTTTGCCAGTTCGAGTCCCTTTGACGCCGACTTCGTTCGCGGCGTGCGAGCCCTTAAGCGAATCGGCGCTGAAGTTATCGTCGGCACGAAGACATGGACACTTTTGCCGTCGGGTTTGCCGGAGGTTGCTCCGGAAATTCTAGCCGAAACTCGATGGGGCACCTTGCGCGCCAATTTCGACGATCAGAACCCGTGGACGATCGAATTGTTCATGAAACGACCCGAGAGCGATCCATATCCGTCGCTGGCCTTATCGACTCTGGCCGCGTCTCGCGATTCGCGCGCCGAGTACACGATTGATATTGACGCAGACTCGGGTGTCATAAACTTAACATATGCCGTCCCCGTTCCCCGCGCGCGGCTCAAGCTTCCATTGCCCGTCGTCGATCGCGTCGCCCTCGCTTCAATCAAGGAATTCGAACAGGACAGCAAAGACGGGGATATCCGAATCGAAGATATTGTGGGGTACTATCCCGTCCTGCTGCCCGACGACGCAACCCTTAGGGCGGCCACCATGAACTATGCGGACTTTTTCGCGCTCACGCCCGATGCCCTTCGCGCTCAGATCGGTGGCCGAATCGTTTTGATTGCTGACGCGAACAATTTGAAGGATACCTGCAAATATCCAGGTGGGCGCGTTGTAAAGGCGTATTACGGCCACGCGCTGGCTCTTGAACAATTGGTCCAGGGTCGGGGCATCAGCGCCGCCACGCCGCACCTCGCCACGCTGCAAAATGCGATAAGCGCCGCTCTCGGAAGCATCGCGGGGTTGATCTTTGCGCGCCGCTTCGTCGCGCGGGCCATTGCGATGCTTGTGCTGGCGGTTGCTATCGTCGTCGCATGCCTAACCGCTCTATTGCTCGCCCGGTATCTTGCCGTGCCGTATATGCCGATTATTTCTGCAATTATTGGATGCGAACTGACCGCGCTGATTGAACGGCTCACTAGCGCGCAGCTCAATTCGGACACTTCGACCGGAGAATTGATGTGCTCAAACACCTGAAGTTCCCAATTGGAGTGCAGGTTCGCGGCTCGCTAGTACCTCTTGCTGGTGGGGGCTTTGACCCTGAAAGCGGTGAATTCTGCAATATGAACAAAAATGGCGCGTCGGATCCCCTCACTTCATTTGCGACTTGGTCAGACGTCATCGAGAGCGAGTGCTTTGTCATCCGAAATTCTGACGTCTCCACAATATGCAATAGGATGGCGAAGCATGCTCGCTCCGATGGTTCATTCGTCGCCGACGATTCGGTCACGCGCTCCGATTCCTCCAGGACGGCGCTTCCGGTTGGCAGGTCATCCGGACACGATGAGCGGTTTTTCACGTCACTGCCAATCAACCGCATCAAGGGGAGCAAGCGGACGGCTTGCAGGCTTGGGAACCGCTTCTCAACTGTTCACCATTCGATTTGCACAGCGATTGTTGTTGCCGTTGGGGGGGGCGAAATCTCCGTCCCATCCTGGTAGGCATATCGTTTTCTTGTTCCTCGCAGCAAAGGATTTATTGTGAAACACTCACGATTGAGTTCGCTCACCACGTGCCTTCTAGTCTCAGCATCAATGCAATCGGTCCGAGCGGCCGGAGCTCGCAGCTTTGATTCCTTCAAGACTTCAGGCGGCACCACGTCAACTGAACCATGCTCGCAACCGATTACCACCGGCGCCTTGGCGGAATCTTTTTGCGTGACATTTCATTACAAGGTACAGCCCGACAAAAAGTATCAATATGCTGGCGTTGCGGGTCCGAATTCCGTCGTCTGGTTCAGGGACGATGGCTCCGTCTATCTGAAATCCGGTTGGGTCTTCGTGCGGCATGCCGCATTCGGAGCATGTTCCGCTCCTCCACCCTGCCCGTGCACCAGCCAACCCGCAGCAGCGCAACCGGCATGGCGGGTTGTTGAGCCCGTCACCGAGGATTGGGTAGTGACATCTCGCATTACCGCGGGAGCTGAGGGTAGCAACATTTTGGTCTGGATCGACCCCGATTCAGATGACCACAAAATGATTCTTCTGGACGGAAACATAAACGGCGGTGCGCAACCTTGGCTAAAAGAGGTTTCCGATTGCGCACAGCTCGGAGAAAAGGGCCAAGAAAAACGGTGGGGCGAGTCACGACGCTATTATTCGACGACGCAGCCGGATGGGAAACGTTTCGTCGGGTCCGACCCGAGGAAAGAGTTCAGGATTGCTTGCGAATTTATTCCCGTGGTACGTGGTGCTGGATTCCCGGACGCGGCTTGGAGTGCTGTCGTCTGCGATCGCTCTAATTCCGATCCGCCGCATACGTCCAACGCGCCGAAGTCCTCCACGCCATCCAATTCACGTTGAGGATTGACAGCGACTAACCTGCTCGATCTAATCGTTGGCAGCCCGGGGCGTGGCGCAGTCCGGCAGCGCGTCTGCATGGGGTGCAGAAGGTCGCAGGTTCGAATCCTGTCGCCCCGATTCGAAATCCAAATATTGCAGTAGGTTACAGCTCGCGGGATGATTCCCGCCCGTTGGATATCTGTCCTTTTCGTGCGAGGACTGTCCTTATGGGCCGGCCGAATCACCCTCATCAAGTCTCCGATGGCGGCTACCGCTTCACCGTTCGCGGCAAGAAATACTGGCGAAAGAACATCGCCGCCGCGTGGGTCACGATTCACAAACTCAAAGCAACGGATCCCGACGCACCGGCCCCGCGGCTGATCGTCGGCCTCATCCGCTCGTATGTCGCGCACCACGACAACGACCATTCGTCCGAGATGCTCGAGGAGCTTGAGACCTGGTCGGAGTCCGCCGGCGGCGTCCGCGAGCTGCAGGACGTCGATCGCGACACCCTGGTCAAGTTCTACAACTTCGTTCGCACGCGACTGAGCAGACGCGTCAAGAAGGGGAAAGAGGCCAAGCCACTCGGCCGCGAGACGATTCGAAAAAAGGTGCTGCACGCGGCTGCGTGCTTTCGATGGGCCCACAATCGCGGCCTGATTGACGTCATGCCGGATGTCCCGCGGCTGAAGAAGCAGCCGCCCAACCCGAAGGCGCTCACGTCTGAAGAGCTGGGGAAGGTTTTCGAAAGTCTCGAAGCTTCCACGAAAACGAAGCACGCGACGCCGCTACTCCGGTTCATTCTGGAAGTCGGGTGCCGGCCGAAGGAGGCCCGGCGCCTGCGTTGGACTCAGATCGACTTCGCCCGAAAGTGCATCACCCTGACCGAGCACAAGACCGACGCCGGCGGCGACTCGCGCGTCATCCACCTGGCCAAGACGGCGATCGAGATCCTGAAAGCCCAGCCCCGCACAAATAGATTTGTGTTCCTGAGCTCACTCAAGAAGCCCTACACCCGGGACGGATTTGCCAGCATCCTCGAGCGCCACGGCCTGACCCCCTACCGATTGCGGCATACCTGGTGCCAGAATGCGACGGACCGGTGCGTCGACGACAAGGCGATCATCGCGATGATGGGCCATCGCTCATCTAGGATGGTTGAAATGTATCGTCGGATCTCTGACGAGCGCGTGCGAGCTGCCGCCGCTCTGCTAGATGGGCTCTCGCGGCCTGAGCTTCACATTCAAGGTCGGAAGCCGAAGGCCCCCGAAGGCGAGCCCCACCCTTCCTCAGATACCGCTCCACCGCCTCCCGCTCAAACCGATATGTCACGCGAGTCGGCTTCCCATCCGCCCGGCGAACTCCGTGCAGCCGGATAGCGGCGATCACGCCGTCGCGCGCGAGCGTGCAGACGCGCTTCACCGGCATGTTCAGCCAGTGGGCGACTTCGCGACTCGTGAGGAGCGGGGTCACGGTTTCTCAGATGGCTCAATCTTCGGCGCCAGCTCCGGCCGCAGGCACGCGATCAGCGCTTCGCGCACGCTGTCGTATCCGCGCTCCGTCTCGTGCAGCCGCCAGCCCTTGCCGAGCCCGCTATCGACTAGCCGCACCTTTCGGCCCTTCGTGCGCCGCTTCTCGAGGTAGTCGAGCAGCTCGGCGTCGCAGGGCTTGTCCGAGGGTACGGCCGCGAGAATCTCCTCGGCCTTTTTGACCAGCTTGTGCTCGTCGGTCTCTGGGCCCCAGACCGTCGACGGGCCGCACATGCCGACGATTTCCGCCGCCATCCCGATCGCCTTCGACTGCCATTGCGACGGATCGATCGTGTTCGGCTCAACCTTGGCTTGCGTCGGTTCTTCTGTTTTCATTGGGATCCTTTCCATTGTTAAGCAGCTTGACCAGTTCGCGGAATGGCCCGCTCTGGTGCCCGCCCAACAGGATGTAGCCCGCGAAAGCGTCGCGTTGCGCCACCACCCGCGCGAGGCACGCGCCTTTGAGATGGCACTGCCACGTCCCGTGGGACTCGCAGCCGGGGTTCGTCGTGCCGTTGATCTCCGCGAAGCAGTGTTTGCAGTTCATGACGCCGTCCCCTTCGCGTCCATCCGCAAAATCGTCGTCCGATCGCAGCGCAGTACGGCCGCGATGATGCCAACGCCGATCGGGCGCCACGTTCCATCCGCCGGCTTCTCGCCGACATGCCAACGCGCGCCCACTCCACCAAGCCGCTGATTCCCTAGTGCCCAGATTCGAGCGCGGCAGCGCGCAGTGAAATCGCGTCGAAACTCCATCGCCAGCGCCCACGGCTGCAGCGCGTGCGATAGGTACAGCCCGGTTGCCTTTGCTGATGCGATGAGCAATTCATCGAGCGCCGCCCAGACCTCGTTTGGCAGACTGGTGGGATAGACGCGCTTCATTCCGGCTCCTTCGCTCCCCAGAAATATCCAACCGCCGCCAGCCAAGCGCGTCGCAGAAGACACCAGCATTCGAACCAGAGGCGGTCTGGCACATAGAGCGTCGTGCGCTGGATGTAGTCGCGCGGTTTCCACATCATGCCTTCACGCGCTCCTCAAACGGCACCGGCCATCCGGCCTTGCGGAGCCGGCGCTTTGCTTCCCAATCCCAGCCGATGCACGTCACCCTGAGCACGCGCCGAACATGATGCGGGTGGAACTTGGCTCCGATCAGCGAGTGCGGGGAATGCCGCGTCAGCGTGCCGTCCGCGCGGAACGTCCCGCGCAACAACACCCGATGCCCCTCGGTCGTCTCGACGATCATTTGAAACCAGCGGTCCATCCGAGCATCCGCCAAATCGCGTTTTCTGTTTCTCGTTCACGACGCATGATCTCGGGCGACCGCACCCGCAGGATCGTCTCCCGCGTGTCGATGCGTGCATCACAGTCGCCGCACACGTAGACCCGCCGGCGCTGCTGCTTGCTCTGCGTCCACCGGGAATCGACGCTCGAAAGTCGATCGCCGCCGCACGCCGGGCATGGCATCACCGATGGAGTCGTTCGCGCTCTCACGCCAGGGTCTCCGACATCCGGCACTCGCGCTGCTCGATGAGCTGCCGCGACCGAAGCCGCTGCAGGTATGTATCCCGGCTGGAGCGCTTGTAGTTCGTGGCCTCGCTGATCGATTCGCGATCGACGGCCTTCGGATAGGCGTTGGCGATGATTTCGAGGATGCGGCGTTCGCCCTCGGGAAGTTCCTTCAGCCAATAGGCCAGCAGCTCGGCACCCGTCGGCAACGGCTCGAAGCTGCTTCCCAGCGCGGCGACGCCTTCCGTTGTCGCCATGATCGGATCGTTCCCGTCGACGTATCCCCGCTCACGGAGGCGTTGCAGGTAGGTGTCGCGACTACTGCGCTTGTAGCCAGTCAGCACGGTGAGCTGCTCTCGCGTCGCGCCCTTCGGGTATTGAGCGACGGCGGTCAGGACAATGCGCTCGCCCTTGGGGAGTGCCCCGCTGGAGTCGCGCGAAAATGAAGTCGTCCGAGGGGGTGAAACTGCGGGGCCGCTGGGTTTGGCGGGGCTTTTTGATGGAAACTTTTCAGGAAACTTTTCGCCTGTTTTTGCGCACCCGGCTCGGATCGCGGCTGAAAGCTCGGCGAGTTGCGCGGCCGTGCTCCTCTGAATCTCTTGGACTGATCCAGCCGACCGCATGGCGACGCCAACCGCATCCTCCAGCCGCTTAGCCAGCTTCTCGCACGTCGCTTCAAGCCGGCTGACCTGCGCGTCCTTCAGGATGAATCGCTCGACCGTCTTCGTCTCGACCTTCGCGGCTGGCGCTGCCTTCGCCTGCTTCTCCAGTTCGGCTATGCGGCGCTTCAGCTCCTTCGGGTCGTTCGCCTTCGCCTCCTCGACCGTCTGCCGAATGCGATCCGTCAGCTTGGCGATGTCGATTTGAGCCAGCGTCTTCGGAACGATCCGCCGCTCGCCCGCCTTCGGTGTCGCGGACGAATTGAATGTGCGGCGGAGTGGGATCTGAATCCGCGCGAGGCGCCGAAGCCAGCCTGGCGAATAGACCCACGCCTCACCCTGCTGGAAGCCTGGCAGCGTTTTGAGGATTTCGTCGCGATGGCCCTTGTCTGAGTGGTGCTCCAACCAGCTCTCGATCGCGGCGATATCTTGCGGCCCGGTCGTCTGAAGCGCGACCAGGCACTCCGTCTGCGTGAGAACCGACTTATTGAGCACTGCCGACCTCTGGGTTATCAGAGTCACGCCGATGCCGCGAGCCCGGCCGCGGCGGACGACGTTCTGCATCGCCCCCAGCGACTTCGCGGCGTCGCCGGTCATTCCAGACTGCGGCGCGAATTCGTCGGCCTCATCCACGAACAAGTGGACGGCGTCGCGATTGAGCCGATAGAAGGTCGCCGCGAAGTCCGCGACGAACCGCTTCATCTCACCCTCGCCCATGAGCGAGATATCGAGGATCGTCGAGACGCGATCGCGTACAAGGAATTCCGCGACCATCTTGCCGGCTGTCGGCTCAAGCGGCACGTCGGCGTGCTCGCCGCCCATGATGAGAACCTTGTAGCCCTCGTGCTTTCCGTCGGCGGATGATTTCAGACCCCACCAGGCGGTTCCGACCGGGTCGATCGCGATAATGAACTGTTCCTGGTCGAGGAACTGCTCCGCCATCACGACGGCGGCGTTGCTCTTGCCGGCCCCTCGTCGCGCCAACAAAGCGAACGTCTGCGTCACCGCGTCGGCGGGCAGCTTGAAGTCCTTACCGTCCTGGGTCTTACCGAGAATCACGCTGGCTCCTTGGTGAGCGAGAGGATGCGCTTGGCCAGGTGTTGCATATCTGACGCGGAGTAATGCTCGGCATCGTCGATCATCTGCGCCAGTTCTTTAGCCAGCCGCGCCCAGTTCTCTCCCCGGGGACTGTCGATCGGTTTTTCATCCCACCAGAACCGGCACCGCTGGCAGGTCCGGCGGATGTGCTCGTGCGGGATGGTCCGGCACGTCTTGTTGTCCCACCGATGGTCGGCCGGTGCGTAGTGCGAGCTGATTGTGTCGTGGCCGCACTTCTCGCATGTTGCCTTCACGTCAAAGGGCTTCATTGAGCCTGTTCTCCAATCGCCGTCTGCAGCGCGAGCACAGCCCGCAGGACTTCCTGATATTTCCGCCCGTTCTCGAACCGCACGCCGTTGAGATAAGCGGTGGGATTGAGCATCGGCCCGATGGATATCTCGTGCTCAATGCGACCGATGGCGTCCGCGATCGCCTCACTCGGGACCATCACCATGGCCGCTAGGGCCATCCGTAGAATCGAGCCCATCGGTCCGACGATCGCAATCCAGACGTCATCCGAAAGCCAGCCGGCGTCGTTCCACTTCTGGGTGGGCTGGGTCGTGGCGCTCATCGCTTGCCCTTTCGTGGTCGATCGACGGCCTGGAGCGGAGCGGGTTGCGTCGTCGCCGGCGGAAGCCAGCGCCACTGACGTTCGTGGTTCGCGTCGAGATAAAACTCGGCGTGGCCGGCGTCGACTGCCGCTAGCTCCCACTGGCCCGACCGGTACCGGTTCTGCAACATCACGGCCCAGGCAGCGAGCACCATTCCGACAACCGTGGTGATGAGCGACCGCATGAACTCTTTGTCCTTCAACATCCGATCACCGCCGCGAGCTGGGCTCGCCGGGCCAGTTCCGCCTCAATCACTCTGACGAATCCGAGGTTCTTGTCGCGCCGATCCATCACCGATCCGCCGGAGTAGGTGGTGATGCCCTGCTGTAGCGCGAATTCGCAGGTGATGACGTCAGTCTTCGAGTCGAGGAGATCGCGTCGAAGCCGGTCGTCAGGGATCGTCGTGATATCAACCGCCATAGATCACCAATGTGCCCGGCGCGTCGCCGTGGCCGTTGACGCGCCGGGCGGATAAGTCTGCACAGGACTACGGCCGCTCAACTTGATGCCGCTTTTCGCGAGCTCCGCGGCTCCACTCGCTACTTGCGGCTGCCACAGTCACATCGATCCTCCGTGCTAGAAGGCCACGCGTTTCAACGTCGCTTTGCGTTGGCTCGCTTCTTCAACGCCCGCCGCGCCTTCCGGAGTGCTGGGCTCTTCGGATCGACCATCCAGCCGGACTTGGGCTTGATGGAAATAGTCGCGGTCGCCTGGACCTGCTCCCCGCCAATCTCGACGGTGTGCGGCACGGCCTCGATGATGTCACGGTGCAGCCGGACCAGAGACGACGCGGGCACGCCGTCGCGGGCGAAACCCAACAGGTATCCGAGCAGCATCGAGTCCCGGAGCGTGCTCTGGTGAACGGGCGCTGGGCTTGGACTGACAATCGTTGGTGCTCGAAGAATCTGACTCAGCATTGGCCTTTCCTTTCTTGAAGAATCGGGGTTTCCACTCACAGGCATCCCCGCGCCGCGGCTCGAAGTCCTCGAGACGGAGCTGCCGACATTTCATTCTGATACGCAGGCCACGCTCTCGCGGCCGGTCCCAGGCGAGCACGACGATGCGGTTGCTCGGATCGTGAATGAGGAAGTCGTGCGCCGATGACAGGAGCCGGAACTTCTCGACGTGCAGACGAAGCTCGTGCATCCCCTTGCACGAGTTGATCCCGACGAAGCCCGGTTTGCCGACCTTGAAGGCAATGTGATCGGCCCAGCCCCACGCATCGACGGACCGCGTGATCCGTCCCATCCATGGCGTGTGCATCTTGAACGACCGCTGGACGTATGCGATGTGATATCCGCGGGCTTCGTAATAGTCCTTCGTGAGTGACGTGGCTCGACGCCATGGCCGTCGCCTCTTCTTCTTCGTCGCAGTCGTCATAGCAGTAGCAGCACGCACGACACAGGCCGCACTCGCCTACTCCGTTGGATCGTCGCCCTGCTGGCCTTCCTCGCCGTTCGACTTCGCATCGCCGATCCGTTCGACCTCGATCTGACCGTGCGAGTTGGCAAACCGTAGAAGGTGCTCGGCGTCGGTGTTCCGCTTGTCGCGGTCGATGCTCAGGCCGAAGGTGAACCGATCCGTCTTCATGCTGACCGCCCCCGTGACGGCGACGACGTTGGCGTCGAGGTTGTCGTCGGTGAACTTTTGCTGGCCCGGCGTGTCGTCCGCGGAGTTCGGATCGCACGTCATCCGAATCCGCAGCTCGCTCGCGACAAACAATGCGTTCGCGGCTTCGAGAGAGCAGGACGGCCGCGCGACGGTCACGCCGATGGCGACCTTGTTTGTCGTCACGTTGACGCTGGCAAACTTCGCCGGGAACGTGCCGGCCGTTTTCTCGACCTTGCGGGTTTCCGGTTCGGGGGCGAGCACCTCGGGAGCGGGATTCGCCTTTGGCTTTCGGGCTTTCTTACTCGGCTTCGGAGCTGTCTTCGTCGCGGCCATGTTCTTCCTTTCTGAGTAGAGGTTGAAGTGAATCTCTCGGAGCCACACGTATTCTCCGGGCAGACACTTCCCGGCCGCGTGGCGTTCGCAGACGTTCTTGAATTGCGGCACCAACTGCGGGTGCATCTCGCTGACGACGGCGCTTAGCTCGGTGATGATTTGGTCGATCATGCGAACACCACTTCCGAAACGCGGCTACAATCGCGCGCAATGGACGATCGTTTTCTCATCAAAGTCGACATTGAGCGCCTGAAACTGACGCTCTCACGCTCTGAACGCCGCCAGTGGAGCGACCAAGAGGTTTGCGATTGGCTGGGGCGCAATGGGTTTCTTGCGGGGCCCGAGGGCTGGACGGTGGAGGCGAAAAACATAGGGCTGCTGGACGCCACGGAATACGCTCTCATTCGACAGCTCTGAGTCGGCGTCATACGACACACGCATTCTTGATCAGCGATTCGACCACCAACCGGAGCCGGCCCGGCCCGATCTCGCCGATTCGCTTCTGGACGTAGGCCCGGATGTCCTTCTCGCTCGGCGGCTGGATCACTTTCACAACGCGGCCGACCATCTCGAGTTCCGACGCGAGCTGTCTGGCGCCACGCCGACCCGGTTCGTCCGCGTCGCTCACGACGACGCAATCGCGGTTCCCCACGAGCTGCTTGACGATCTCGCGTCCGCCCAGGCATGACGGACGGCCGACCGCGACAAACCCCAGAGTCATCAGAGCGGCGGTGTCAGTCGGGCCTTCAGGAAGCAGGATCCAATCTCTCCCGCCGATCGCGTTCGGGTCGTAGAACAGGCCCTCATGCCCACCCTTCACCGAGAGCTTGCGACCGTCCTGCAGGCGGCGGCGGATGCCCGTTACTCGCTTCTGCGCGTCACGCATGGGGAACGTCCAGGCACCCTCGCTGTCCGATCCGACGTTCAGCCGGCGAAGCGACAATGCCGAAACGCCGAGCGACTTCGCGAAAAGCCGGATCCGGTCATCGCCGACGGCCTTCGCATATCGATCCGCCAGGTGCCCGAACTCGGCGGCGGGAACGACGGGATCCGGTCGGCGTTTTGTCTTCACCGCGGGAAGCGGATCCGACAGCCGGTGCAGCCATCCGCCGTTCTTCATGGTCTTCTGGGATTCGGTTCGCATGCAGCAGGCGACCGTTCCGTCTGCGGCGCGAGTGCACCAGTCACCGTGCTCACAGATCGGGCACGGCTGGGCCTTCGTTACGCGAATCCACTTGCTCGTCGCCGTCATCTCGCGTCCTCATTCGTCCCGGAGCCGGAGGGAACCCACTCCAAAGACGACCCCCCAGCCCCCCTATTCATTGGGGATTCGTGGGGTCGATTGGGTTCGTTTCAGCCGCTCCCCGGTCGCACAGACCGTTTCGCGGCGGGAACGCTCAAAGCGCTATGTTCGTTCGCGCTTGCGCGACCCAGCGGGGCAAAAGGCGGTTTGGTTCACCGCACATACCCGGCGTCAGTTGTCCCGTTTGCCATCGGGCCCAACTCCTGAATCCCTGCCGACCCGCCACGATTTGGTCCCGGCGTGGCAGGGTTCGACCCGCCGGGCGTGCCCGTATTTCATGCAACCGCGTCTTCCGCTGGTCGCTTCCATCCGTTTTCTTTGATCGCGTCGATGATCCGGCTGGCCTCGGCGCGTTTGACGTTCGTGTCGTAGCCGTAGCGGCGAAGCAGCTTCGCCTGCCCGAATGAGCACCGGCCGTCTTTGAACCGCGAGATGATGTTGCCGATGATCTGTTTCGCCTGGGTGTAGGTCAGCTCGTCGACGTTCGGGATCCGCTGCTTCAGGAGCAGCTCGCGCATCTTGTCGCTGATCTCCCTGCCCTTGTTCCAGCCGGTCTCGCGGGCGGGCTTGATGTCGAGAATGTCGAAGGGGTTCACCGACTGCGTGCTGTATCGCGCGGCGAACTTCAGCGTGCGACGCTTGGCCTCTTCGAGCTTGCGGTTTTCTTCTTCCTGCTCGACCTGGGCGCGCTTCAATTCCTCGGAGACGTTCGCGGCGTCGCCCTTCTTCTCGATCTCTCGCTTCGCCCGCTCGACGACGATGTCTTCGTAGTTCCCGCCAAGGATGTCGGCGGTGGTGATCAGCTTGTGGCTTCCGCTGTTGCCGACGAAGTCGAGCACGAGGAGGTGGCTCTTATCAGAGTTGCCGATGGCGTTGCGGCGTTCGTCGGCGTCTTCGAAGGGATCGACCACCCCCGCGAGCGGCCGCGTCCCGCGTCCGAGCATCTGGGCGTAAAGCGCCCGGCTCTTCGTCGGCCGGCCCATGACGACGACGTCGATGTCGGGCGCGTCGAATCCTTCGGTGGCGACGCCGACGTTCACGAGGAACTGGAATTGCCCGGTCGCGTACTGCCGGAGCAGCTCCCGCCGGCGATCCTTGTCGGTGTTGCCGAAGATGCACTCGGCCGCACCGGGCTTGTGTCGATTGATGATCTCGGCGACCCGCTCCGCCTGAAGAACGGACGCCGCGAAGAAGAGGGTCTTGCGGTTTCCGACGATCTGCAGAGTCGGATGAACCATGCCGTGCAGCGGCTCTTCGAACTCGAGGACGCGGGCCAGGTCGGCGCCATTCAAGTCCCCAGCCGTTGTCCGGACGCTGCTGATATCCAAGCCGGAGACCGGCACGAACTGCTGATCAATGGGAACGAGCCAGCCGTCGGCGATCATTTCGACGATGCCGTAGTCTTCGCCGAACGCGACAGACTCGAAAATCTTCCCGAGTGCCTCTTCGTCATGCCGATCGGGCGTCGCCGTGAATCCGCAGATCTTCAGCTTCGGATTCTGGCGGTAATAATCGAGCACTCGGCGAAACGACGTGCTGGTGTAGTGATGGGCCTCGTCGGGAATGACGAGTGAGAACTCTTCGGGCTTGAACCGCGACATGCGGCCGTCGCCATTGCTCCCGGAGTTTTGCGTCTGAACCGTGCTGACGATGATCGGCGACCGCTCGCCGAAGAGGCCGCGTTCATTCGCCCACTGCCCGGCCATCTCGACGTCAGCCTTAATGCCCGTGACCGTTTGGATTTTCTGCCTCGCTTGGAAGATCAGCTCTTCGCGATGGGCGAGGACGAGACAACGGCCGTGCTGCATGAAATGCTTGATCAGGTGCGAGAATACGACCGTCTTGCCGCCGCCCGTTGGCATCACCACGAGCGTCGACTGCACGCGCTGGAGCTCATCCAGCACGGCGTCGAAACAGCGGCTCTGATACGGACGGAGTTCCATTACGCCCTCAGCTCCTCAGCGGCGGCGGTGAAGCGGGCCTTCCCGACCCAGCCGAGCTTTTTGCACAGCTCGCAGCCGTCGGCCCGGCATTGCGGACACGGCGCGTATGGCGCCGCGAACTTCACGGCTCGAATGGCGTTGTCGATGTCGGAGGTGACACCCTGATGATGGAGATGCTTTCCAAGCGGCGTACCACAGAGTGCTGTGACGGCCCTCTTCGCGCGATTCAGCTCAGAGACGATCGAGTCGAAAGCATCGGACCGGAACGCGGGCCAGAGCTTCTTCTCCTCGACCGGCTTGCCGAGTCCATCCGTCGGCGGCTGCTCTTGGACTTCGGGCCCCTCTGTGATCTCCTGCTCCGCCTGTCTGAGTGATTTCTTACCCGCCTCAACCTCAGCGGCCTTTTTCGGGTCGGCGTTCGCCACTCGCTTCGCGCGACCAACCTGCCTGGCACTGGCGCCGGTGGCCTCGGCGGCGACCTTGGTTGATCGTTCAGCGTGCTCACCAATTGGCGACGACTTCGGACGCTTCTTGCGCGCCGCCGCTTCCTGCTCGAGGATCGGCAGCATCTTCTGCGCGATCATCGCCCGCTGACTCGGCGTCATGTGTCTGCGATGGAGGTTTCGAGAGATGGACCAGAGCACGAGCGAATCGCCGCCCTCCCATGCGACGGTTGGGCATTCGACGCCGAGTTCTTTGCAGGCCCGCAGACGGTTCTTGCCGTCGACGAGATAGCCCTCGTGCGTCACGATCGGTTCGCGCACGCCGTGCTGCTTGATATCAGCCTTGAGCTTGCCGAACTCATCGTCCGACATCGGTGGAAATAGTTCACAAACGGGGTGAATCTTCACGGTGCGTCCCTCGCAATACCGCCCGCGCCAACGGGCCATCCTTGCCTACGATCGCGTCTCAGCCAGCTTCCGCTCCCGAACCTTCTCCCGATCGATCTTGATCTTCTCGGGAGCTGTGAAGCCGATCCGCGCCTTGTCCCCGCGGATGTCCACAAGCGTCACTTCGATTTCGTCGCCGATGAAAACCTTGCCGTCTCTCTCAACCGATAGAACCAACATTTCGACTCCCTTCGAGTAAGTGGCGATCCGTCACTTCGAACAAGTTTCGATTGCAGCTCTGAGTCTCTTCATCACCGGTCCGGATGGCCGACCGTTCGCATCTTCAAACCACGCCAACGCCTCGCGCGCGATAGCCAACCACTCGACCTGGCTTGGGCCTTGCGGCTTCGGCAGGACGACACCGTCGGCGAGCTCGATCGACCGGAGCTCGTAGCGTTTCGCGGGCTTCAAGATGCCGCGCAACTGCATGTTTCGAACGTGGCCCCAAATGGTGATCTTCTTTCGGCCAGACGCTTCCGCCAGTTCCTGCAGCGTCGGGTTCATTCCGTTTGCGGAACGGAAGTCGGCGATGAGCTTCGCGAGTCGCAATTGGCTCGGACTGAAGAAGCTGATTGATGTACGAACGCGGCTCGTCTTCATTTGAGCACTCCCGCTTCCGCCAGGAACCGCGACGGCGGCTTGATGCCCCACTCGCCGTTCTGGTCTTCCTCACGGCGCCAGTGAAGGGCGAGAACTTCCTTCGCCCGCGTGAATGCGACGTAGCCGACGTTTCGCTCTTCCGAATCGCATTCACCGCGGCTGATGCTCTGCGAGCTGGGGAACTCGCCGTCGTTGAGGTTGGCGACGATGACCGCCGGCCATTCGAGGCCCTTGGCGGCGTGGACGGTGAGTAGCGTGACGACGTTGTCGCTGGGGAGATCGGCCTGGGCATCGCGCGTGCCGAACCATTCGAGGGCTTCGGCGAAGGTCATGCCGGAGCAGTTATCAATCCAGAAGCTCGAAACCGGCCGGGTGTCCAGCGCCTGAGACAGCGCGATCACGTCGAACGGGATATGGCCCGGCGGGTCTTCGCACTTCTCCCCCCGCTCTCGGATTTCCTTGACGTCCTGAATCTCCTCCGCCGACTGGATATGCCCGCCGCACTCGATGAGGCGCTCCAACTCGGTGGGCTGCCCAACGCGCATGAACCTCATAGCCCGGAAGTGCGAAACGCCGCCCTGTGCTGTCGCTCGGCGAACCTCAGCGTAGTCCGTCGCCGACAGTCCGAACTTGTCCACCAGTCGCAGGAATGCCAGATTGTCCGAATGATTCACGCACAGCCGCATGGCCGCGTGCAGTCTCCGAAACTCCTCCGTATCGCAGATGTCGAAACCAGCCCCGACGCGATGACGTGGGATGTTGGCCTCATCACAGGCCGCGGCGATTCCAGTGAGGGCGCGGTGGGTACGAGCCATCACCGCGATATCCCGCCAGGCGAAGCCCTTCTCGCGGACAGCATTGATTCTCGCGACGACGTCGGCCGATCGGCCGTTGAAGTCCTCCACCACGCCGTTGCGGCCCGTGGCGGCGATCATCGGCTCGGAGACGTCGGCGCCGTTGTGGGCGATGAGGGTGTTCGCGACGTGGACGATGGCGGCGCCGCTTCGAAAGTTCTCACGAAGCTGGATCAGCTCGGCGGACGGGTGGCGCTTCAGACAGAGAGCCGGACGCGCCCCGCGCCAGCCGTAGATCGATTGTCGGAAGTCACCTACCGCGAAGAACGTCGCCGGCGGCGAGAAGAAATCATGGAGATCGAATTGCGTTTCGTCGGAGTCCTGAATCTCGTCAACGACGACGTGGCGGATCTGTGCCCGGTAGGACTCAAGGACATTCGGATGTTCCGCCAGCAGCCGCCGGCACTCGGCGAGGATGCTGCCAAAGTCCAGCGCGTTGAGCTGAATCATCCGCGATCGATATTCGGCCAGGATGCGGTCCCCCTCGACCGTTCGCGTCCCCTCGCTGAGCTGGCCGGTGTAGAGCGCCTCGCGGTAGCCGCTCACGGACTTCCACGAGAGGCCTGACTTAAACTTGTCGCCCTTCATGTAGCCGAAGTCGCGGCAGACTTGCTTGAGCAGCACGTCGGCGTCGCTGGGATCGATGATGGTGATGGACGGGCCGTCGAGGCCGATCTTGTCGCCGTCGCGCCGCAGGATCCGCAGCGCGGCCGAGTGGAACGTGCCCAGCATCATGTAAGCCACGATGCGGTCGGCGTTTTCGTGGCCATCTTCGGTGAGCCCGCGGATGAGCCGTTCGCGCATTTCGCCGGCGGCCCGTCGGGTGAACGTCAGGACCATGAAATCGTGCGGCGATGCCCCATCGGCGAACAGTCGGCGGAGGCGAGCGACCATGACGCTCGTCTTGCCGGATCCCGCTCCGGCCAGGACCAGCACTTCGCGCGAGTCCGTCACAATGGCTCGCGTTTGCGCTGCGGTGAATCGTGCGAGGTCGAGCTTCATGCTGGCTCCCGCGTCCCCTCGCATGGCGCGACCGTTTCAATTTCGCTGGCCTTGATCTTCCGCTTCCGTCGCACGCGTGCTGTCTTCACGACGAGGTCCGTGCAGTCGTTGCAGAGGTCGCTGCTGTGGAAGGCCTTCGTCAGCGGATCGCGGCGGTCGACGAATATCTCGACCTTGAGCGCCGGGGCTCGGCCGCAGCGATCACAACAGACCGCCTCTACCTCCGTTTTTGTCGTGATCATCTTCTTCATGCGGCAATGCTCCAAAGTGCTCGCGCCGGCGTCTCTCTGAATTCTCAACTAACTCCGCCGGCGCGAGCGGGTTCCGGTTCAAGGCGGATTTCGGTCTCATAGACAGCGACGCTTCGCCCCGCGATCAGCCCGATCATCTTGAGAGGCGGATGCGGTGCGTCGCAGATGGAATCGAGCCGCGCGGTCACGCGCTCGAATTGTGGGATGGTCCCGGGAGTGCCGTAGCCGAAGCTGGCCGAGACGGTGCAGCGGCCTTCGGAGACACTGATGACTAGCCGGATCCCGTCTTCGAAATCAAAGACGTGCTTCCGCTGCCGACCCGGTTGAGTCTGCAGGCAGAGCTTGACGGCCTCGTCGTCGTAGTTGTCTTCGACGGCCCGGTGGAAGCGCGCCCGCATTGATGCGATCGACTCGGGTCGCCAGTCGATTTGTCCCGCGTGCAGACGCATCATGCCGCCACCGTTTCGCTCAGTGTGATCTGATTCCAGCCCTCGATATCAGTGGAGAATCCCTCGTTGCAGGTGGCGACGAGGATGTTGCCCACGTCCCCAGCGACAGCTCGCAGCCCGTTGAGCAGGTGCGTCATGTGATTGCTGTCCACTTCGGCGGCTTCGATCAGTAGCAGCCTGAGCGGAGGGTTCGCGATGCACACGAGGGCGTAAGCGAGTGCCCCGCCGAAGAGAGCAGCTTCCCCGCCGGAAAGCGCCGGGAGCGGAACGCGGTACATGCCGTCCACCTCCCAGCCGATTTCGAAGATTGGCTTGCGCGTCTCGCCCTTGACCTGTTCAAGCTCGCAGTACGCGACGCGACCGGGCGCTGCGACACTGAGGAACTTGTTCATCCGCTCCAGCAGCGGCCGAACCAGCTCGCCCATGAGTCCGTCCCGCAGCGCCCGGATCGCCGCCGCGATCTGCTTGGCGACGTCGTGGCGGACCGTCTCGGATTCCGTCGCGACGATGGCCTTCTGCAACTCTGCTTCGAGTGCCTGGAATCGGTTCTTGAGGTCGAGGTCCGCGTCGACGTTCGCGATCTGCTCCGTCAACGCCGTCCGCTGGGCTTCGACCTGCTCCGCCGGCACCCACCCCCCCGCCGACCGGAGCTCGTTCATCTGCCGCTCGGTCTCAATGCGGTTCTTGCGCTTCGCTTCGAGGTCGGCCAGGTTCTGATCGTGCAGCTTGATCGCCGCCGCGATGCCGTCGGCCCTCCGCTCCAAGTCGGTCGCGAGCGTCTCGATCGCCTGCTGCTCAAGCCGCTCGACGTCTTGCATCGCCGTCTTGGCAGCGCGGAGCGTGTCCCACTTCTGGCGGGCGCTCGTCAGCTTGGCATTGAGGTCCGCCGTCAGTGAGCGAGCCGCCGCCGCCTTACCTTCGACGGCCTGCGCGGCGTTGGCGGCGTCGTGGGCCGTCTTCTCTGTGGCCGAGACGCCAGCGTCCGCTTCAGTTAGCCGCGCCCGCATCGCGTCGACAACCGTCGTCGCTGAGTTAAGGCGGCTCGTCAGCTCGGCTTCCCGCCCGACGACGGCGCCGGTCTCGATGATCGTCTGCAGCTCGTTGATGATCTGGAACTGCGGCGCGGTGAGCGTCGGGCCTTCCGCGAGAAACGACTTGAGCTTGGCCAGCGCCCGCGACCATGGGCCCGAGCGGTATTCCTCGATCGCCAGCTCCGCCGACTGCCGCGCCGCCTCGGCCTTCTGCAGCTCCGCCCCGATCGTGTCGCGCTGGCGGACCGCCTCGCGCCGCACTTCGTCGGCAGCGTGGTATGCCCGCGTTGCGGCTTGCACGTCCGGATGAATGACGGCCTTGAGGTCAGCCTCGATGCCAGCGATCGCCCGCTCGGCGTCGGCAAACTCTTCGCTGGTGGGGTTCGCCAGCTTCCGCCGCTTCTCTGCGGCCTGAGCGAATAGCGGCGCCCCGGCACAATCAGTGAACCGCGCGACGGTCTCGGCGACTCGGGCGTTGTCTGTGCGGATCGACTTCGCCGCGACCCGCAGCACTTCCGCGTCCGCCGCCGTCTGAATCTTCACGCCAGCCAGCGTCTGCTCGAGGCGGTGGATTTCGGTGGTGGCGTTGTCGAGCCGGTTCTGCAGCGAGCGGAGCGACTCCTCGCGGCCCTTCTGATTCTCGATCTGCCCGACGATCTGTTCGCGTTGCTTGAGCAGGCCCTCCCGATCCGCCTTCATTGTCTCGACGGTCGCTGCCACGACTCGCATGGCATTCTTCTGGTCGGCCAGCCGGGCCTTGGCCGCGTTCGCCTGGTCGCAGGCCGACTTCGACGCGTTCTCGACCGACTTGGCCTTGGCGAGCGCCGCACCGATCGACTCCGTCAGCTCGCCGACGATCTCTTCACGGACCGCCGCCATGATCGAATCGAATGCCTCGCGTCGATCCTTGGCGAGGTCGGCCTTGAGGAAATCGATCAGCTCTGCCTGGGTGCCCCGGTGCATTTTGATCGCCATGTCGACGGTGCCGGCGCCGCGTTCCAGCTTGAGCCACTCGATCGAGATGCGCCGAACGATGCCGTCGACGTCGAGCTCCGCCGACTTCTGAGCCCGGCCGCAGAGGTCGAGGATTTTGGATCGCTGCTTGTCCTGTGACAGCCCCGTGAAGAGTGAGAGGTTATACATCTCGGCCAGCTCGCCGACGCGCGTCTTCACGAGCGGCTCGGTGTCCTTGAGCTTCACCGAATCGTTGCCCGTGACTTCTAGCGTCTGCGTGATCGTTCCCGACCGGGAATCACGTCGCAGTCCCCGCTCGAATGAAAATCCGTCATCGAGCCGGACGCGGACGCTCGCCTCGCCGTTGCGGATGAGCTGGGCCGTCGCTTCGGGTCGATCGCCGAGAGCGGTACGCCCCTCGATGGCGAACTGGATGGCTTGGAGAACCCCAGTCTTTCCGGATCCGTTCTCGTCGGCCATTAGGTTGCAGCCGGACAGACGGATGCTGGAGTCCAGATTCTTGAAGCCGGAGATGTGAAGTTCTTCGATCCTCACGCGAGCACCCACCCTTCCGCGACGTCCTTCGCCGCTGCGAGCCATTCCTCAGTCGTCTTGGGCCGATCTTTCTTCTTCGATGCGATTTGAGTTTCGAGCGCACGCGCGGTCTTGATCGCCGCCAGGGCGCGGCCCGGTGAGATACTCGCGGCGTCGTCGCCGATGAGCGCTTTCGTGAGCGCGTCGCGCGTCGTGATGTCACCGACGATCTTGACGATGAGCCGCCGCGTATCAGAAACCATCCCCGCCACGTCGATGCTCAACGCGTTCACCGCGGCTTCGAGCTGTTCGATCTCGCCGCACTCGCCGATCCATGCCAGACCGGCCGGCAATTGGGCCGTGATGAGGATGTCGTCGGCGACCGCGTGATCGAGCTTGCCGTACAGGTCACGGACCTTCGCTCGTAGCTCATCGACCCGCTTAGCTTGCCCGTTGTCCTTGACCGGCGGCGCGCCAACTGGGACGCCGATGCCACTCGGCTCGGGCTCGCCGTCGGGCTCCGGATGCTGCATGTCTTCGTCAGCATCCCCAGCGAGCGCCGCGTCGATATCCTCGCCACCGACAACTTCGGCATCGCGTTGAAGCTCCAGCTCTTCGCCGCCGACTTCGACTTTCCCGGCGGCGGCATCGGCCGCGACCTTCGCGAGCTGCACGATGTCGCGATCGACGGTCTGCCAGGAGACGACGGGGACCGTCAGGTTGTTGGGATTGAGCTGAGCGGCGGCGTAGAACTTCTTGAGGATGTTCCTCTCGCAGATCGTCCACGCGTTTCGCTCGCCGAACTTCTGGCGCCCGATGTGCTCACTGATAAGGACGATCGCCTCTTTCTTCGTGAGGTCGATCGCGAGAACGACGCCCCCGGGGCATGCGACGAGCTTGCGCTTGCCGTTTTTCTTGACCTCTTCGGGGACTGCGTCGGCGTCGTAGATTTCGCCCCAATTGGCGAACGTCGCGTCCTTCTTCTTGCCGGTCCACTTGGCGAAGACGTCTTGAGCGAAGTAGTCGCGGATGTTGTAGGTGACCGTGAGATCGATCGCGATCAGATTACCGACCGCGTTCCGCCCGATGCCGATGCGTCGGCATTTGACGTACATGATCTCGCCCTTCTCGCGGTGAAAATACGGGTTCGATGTGGGCTTGCCGTCTTCGGCGACCAGTGTCTCCGGCGTCGCGAAGCTCATCCCGCCGAATTGATTCAGCTTGTTGTAGCCCGCGGCGGTGATGGCGCAGCGCGCCTTTGGGTTCCACTGCTCGCCGACGAATGCCCCCATGTGCCAGATTTCGCCGCGCGCTTCGGAGAGTGGGACGTGGACGAGCGTCGACTTCACGAGCCCGTTCGCCGTGCTCTTAACGATGGCTGTGAGCGGCGGGCCGTCTTTCGTCTCTCCGGGGAAGACCGCGAGAACCGCTTCGCCGGGCTTCAGAGTGGGCGGCTTCTGTTCTTGCCGCGTGATTGCAGTTGTGCTGGACATGAACGACTCCTATGCTGTTGGACGACTCCTATGACACGCCCCCGTCCCTGACCGGACTCGGGCGTTTTTTGTTGGTGAAGAGAAAACCCGCGCCGTCGGGTTCGGCGCGGGGTCGAGCGACGGGGAGTCGCTCGTTCGAGGGAAGGAAAAGGATCGTTGATCGCCCGCGCGCCACGCGACGCACGGGGGTCTTTGGAACCCCGCAGTGACGCGGGGGCAATCGACGAACCGCCAAGGGGCCGACGCCGCGCGATTCTTCAAAAAACGCGGCGTGGCGACGATACCGGCCACCAACAAGGCGCCGGCCCGCGGGCGGTGAGTAATCATCGGAGTTCCCCTCGTCGCGTCGAATCGCAAACCGCGTTCAACTCGGCCCACGCGTTTCGGAGGTCTCGGAGGAGAGCTGACGTGCGGGGCGATCGGCGCGGCCAGTGAGCATCGCCTCCCGATGCGGCAATTCGGCCTGGAGGCGATCCTGCTCTACCTCGTCCGCCAGCATCGACACCAACCGAACAACCCGCGCAAGATCGAACCTGACGAGGGCCTTGAGCTTCTCGCGAAACGGTGGCCAAGCCTGCCCCCCTGCGTGCGTATCGCTTTCCATCCGCCATGCGGTCCCCAATTCCTTGCACCGAAACGGCTCTGGCATTGGACTTATCCCCGGGCGGTAATAATTCCCGGCTGTCCGTAGCCCCCGATAAGGTCCGTCTCGCTCTATTCATTCGCGCACCAATTCCACTCGCGTAAGCTGAATCTCAGACTTGGGGATTCGTGGTCCCGCCGGGCTCCGGTGCCGCCTGTTTCGCTGCATCCGGCACGGCCCCGGCGGGCGATTGCTGTTGCTCGTCCAGCATCCGAACGAACTGGACGAGCGCGTATCGGAGGATGTCGCTCTTGGCCCGACCTACCCCGTCAGCCCTCGCAACGGCCGAAAGCCGCTCGAAAAGCTCCTCCGGGATGTCCGTCACCTGGATCGTCATCAACCGCATTCGCTTTGTTGACTGCATGACGGAAGAATATCGACTTTAGTTGTATATGCCAAGACTAAAAATGATAATCTTACGGTTTTGGTTGTAACTTGCGGACAAACAAAGCTTTATGCACAATGAAATTGTGGATTGGATACAGAAATTCGAAGCGGTTTTGGGCGACAAATCGTATGCCCAAATCGAGCGCGCGGTGGGGTGGAGGCCGAACACGCTTTCGACAAAGATCAAAAAGCGACAGACTCCCGCCGCCGACGCGGGAATCCGCCTCGCGCGAGCCCTGCGCGTCTCTCCCGACTGGCTATTTGACGACAGCCGCGAACTACCCGCGGACCCGCCCTATGCCGAAATCAAGCAGATTGCTGATCTGGCGATGGCGCTATCCGGAAAACAAACTCCCGCTGATCAGATAACTCCGGCTGAGCGAGCCGCAGAATTGGCCCGGAAGGCAAAGAAGGCAGGCATCCCAGCTCAACAGCGAACGCGGAAAGCGTCTCGCCGTCGAACTGGCTGAGATACTCGACGATGGCTCGCAGTGCATCAGACTTCCGGAGATCTGAAAACGTCGGCTGTGGGGGCATGGACCGCGCCTCCGTGCTGCCCGGCCGCATCCGTGCGACCCCGATTCCGTGGCCCATGGCAGACGTTCGATTGGGTGGCATCCGGCAGAGTGTCCCGATCCGGATCAGCTCTCAATTTAGCAGAATGTTCGGGTGAAAGTCAAGGCACCTTTTGTAATTGTTAGGGTCTCAAGTGACCGACACGCTCCTGCTTCACTGCTCCGGCTGCGGACGTCAACTCAGTGTTCCAAAGTCGCTGATTGGCCGACGCTTTCGGTGCCCCGGATGCAAGGCGGTGACGCGGGCGGAGGAGCCGCGACCCGGTCCGGCCGAGGTTATTGCCGAACACATGCAATCCCCGCTCAAGGTGGGTCCAGAGGCATGGTCGGAATCGACGCACAGACGACTGATTGTTGGCACTGGCGTTGTTCTCTTTGCCATTCTCATTTCGTTTCCCTTCTGGCTCTACTCGCAGCACGCCGAGCGAGCCAGGGCACAGCGAGCTGAAGCCGAAGCGGACGAGGCGATGCGTCAGAGAATCGCGGCGATGCGAACTCATCAGGACGCTCCAACACCATCCCCGGCCGCAGCATCTGTGAGCCGCGGCGGAAATATCCGCACGGGCGGACCAGCCAAGCTGCGCGCCACCGGCGGCGACCCGTGGGTTCCGATGGGCGCCACACTCGACGACCTAACGCGCGCGAAGCAGCTATTTGCTGCTCGAGATACGCGCGGCCTGGCGGAAATGGCCCGCGACGGCAAGCTCATAATGGAAATTGAGAATCGGACACGGGTGACCGTGATAGACTTCGGGCCTTTCAACTCGGAGGTCCGAATCGAAGAGGGCCCCGCGGCCGGCAGAAGCGGCTGGGTCTCAACCGACTGGATTGAGGCTAACTAGGATGCCTGACCTCACTCCCGTACAACGCTTTGTGCAGCATGTCGAGGGCCTAGGCGAAGTCGGCCTGGCGAACTTCCTGAAGCGGATGCACGCGGATCCCAAGACGCTGGCGGATGACGTGTTCGACGAGATCCGGGATGAAGATCCGAAGGTCATCATCGAGCGGATTCGGGCGATGACGGCGGAGTTGCGGGCGGTGTCCGAGCGAAATAGTCGCTAAACGCCCGGCGGAGAAAGCTGCGACGGGGGTGGTTGCTGGCCCTTGATGTGAGGCGGGGTGTCGGAATCCTCCCGCGGTTGCAGCGCTTCTACGCGGAGGTGGGCCCTCGCCCAATGATCTGGAATTGGCACTCCCATTTCTCGAAATCTTGCGATCAGCTCGTTCACGGTCGTCAGCCCGACATCCGATGTTTGTTCGTCGATCTGATCAGCCTCGAAGATTAACTGCTTCAGTGTCATTATTCCCAATCGCTTGAGGATCTTCGTCGTTCGGTCGGTGAACTTGAGTTCATCGAGCAATACTTTTGAATAGTCTGGTTTGGCGTCCGACTCGAGCTTCAGAACCTCGCTGGCGCCAAGCATCGCTGCGTCCTCAACAAGTTCAGGTCGAGTTGCGGAGATGATCCATCGACCGCCGTCCTGTATGAGACGAACAGCCAGGCCTTTCGCTTGAAGCGCCCGCATGACCAGTTCCAGATTCTCAATTGCGGAATCGAATTGTGCCGGATCGTGCGGTGCGTGAGAAATCGCGAGCTGCGTTTTCGATTCAACCTCATCCGCCCGTCGCTGCACACCCTCGATCCGCTTTCCCACCTGTTCGGGGAGTCGAGCAACACCACGCACGACGCCTTCAGTTCCCCTGACTGTGGATATCGCGAGGTTTACCAGATCGGGTAGAAGGCCGACCAGGTTCTTCAGGCCCTGATGCAGGCGATTTACAACATCGCGCCATGATCCTGGGTCTGGATCATGTTCTCGGTGGCGTGGTTTGACCTTCAGAATCTCCACAACGATAGCGGCGACCTCTTTTTCAGTCATAGCTCGCCACCCCCGCGCCAATTTGAAGACCGGTGCTGTCGCCGCTTACACGCTCAAGGCCGGCAGCGCCAGCCGCGCGGGCAACGTCGCCCAACGCCGCCCTAAGAGCGAGATAGTCCTCCTCCTCCACCGCTTCGGCATCCCAGACAATCGCGACGATAAGATCGTCGTTGTCGGAAAAGACTGGATCCGGGAATGGCTTGCTCGGAGTTACTCTTAACATCGGCCCGGAGGGGCGAATCGAGCTCACATCGACGATCTTGATCGATTCCGGGGAGTGCTCGAGGGATACATATAGATTCCTCCCAGATTCCAACTGAACCGCAAGACAGCGGACTGGACCCGGCGCGTCATTCGGGAATCGGATACTGCTCCTGATGTACTGTATGAAATCAGTTGCGACGCGATTGTCCCAAAGAGTGATGCTCAGAAGCTTATTCGCGAAGTCTGCTCCGAATAACACGTTTTCATCTGGCATCGATACGCTCCGTTCGAGTGACAACGTGCGCTGAGTTGGCAGGATCATCCTAACATCCGTCCAATTTGGACGGAAGTCGGCAACAATTCACAAGTGTGAGCCCATGGGCTCACACTTCAAATTGGCAAAAAGCCGCTACAGGTGAAACTTCGTCCGGAAAATTCCCAAAACGGCCGTCCAAAAAAACGCGCGGCGGGGCTGTAAATCACAGGTGGATTCCGACGCGTCGCGACCTGCCCGTCGCGCCCCGTCTTGACACACGGTGTATATTCACACGCATCCCGCCGCCGCGATGGACCGCGTGAACGGAGGCAGAGCTTACCCGGGACCGGAGACGCTCTGCCCTGCGGCTCGCTGTTTACGACATTGAGACGACCGGACTCTCTATCCACGAATGCGGATATCGGTGCGGCGTCGCCTGGTTCTTTCCGGAGGATAGTCTCCGCCTTTACCCCCACGTCCAGGAAATCATCCGCGATCTGAACTGCTGCCAGCTCGTCGTCGGTCACAACAACCTCGCCTTCGACAACCCCATCCTTAAGCGGCTCGCCGGCGCCGTCACCGCCCCCGTCTTCGACCTGCTCGCCGCCATCCGCGCCGCCTCAGAAGGCCGCACATCCGGCTGGTCTCTCGACGGCATCGCCTCGGCCATGCTCCCCCACCAGTCCAAGTTCGCCCGATCGATCGAACCGCCCGAGCCTTGGAAGTCGAACGACCCGCTCGTGGCGTGGCAGCACTGCATCAACGACGTCCAGCTCCTCCGCCTGATTCTGCGGCTGTGCATCCGCAATGGAGGCCGGGTTGTGAATAGCGAGGGGGACGTCGTCAACATCGGCCTGGGACCGCTGGCCCCCATCATCCGCCGGCACGCCATGAGTGGAGTCACGCTGTGAACGATCAGCCCACCCCGCCGGTCATCCGCACCTTCAACAAGCGCCGCACCCGCGTCGACATGTTCATCGACCTGCTGAAGGCGCTCACCGAGGCCGAGCTGGTCGAGGCGATCGCTCGTGCGAAGGAGTACCTGAAGGGCTACGGCGAGGACCGCCGCCGCCACTGGGCCGGCTGGCTGAAGAAGATTCGCCTATGAGTTTGTGCATGGCAGAGGAACGCGAATGGCTCATTGAACTGCTGCCGTTCATTCGCCACCTGGCGAACTCGGAATACCGCCGCTACCCCATCGAATGCGTCCAATCCGCCGACGACATCATCAACGACGCCGCCCTCGAGCTGATCAGCTACGTCGACCGCCGCGCCCGCATCCCCTCCCGCTCATCCCTCGAAAACAAGGTCCGCCTGATCATCCGGCGAATCATTCAGGGAAACAGCCGACTTGGCCTGGTCGCCCGCGACGGCTGCGAGCTCCCCGGCGCCGAGAGCTGGCAAGGAGAAGAAGACCGTGAGTGAGCTTCAAAGCACCACCCCGATGCCCGCCGACACCTGGTCCGAAGGCGACTTGATTGCCTACGTCCGCCGGAGCACGGCGGAGATCGATCGCAATTCGGAGAGCATCGCCGTCGCTCTCCGCAACACGGCACAGCTCGCCTGGTTCGCCGGCCTTGCCCTGGCGATCCTCAAGGACCGCGTCGGACACGGCAAATGGCTCCCATGGCGGGCCCAGAACATCCCCGACATCAGCGAACGGGCCGTCAGGAACTACATGCGGATCTACACCCACTGGTCAAATCGGCAGAGCATTGCCGATTTGAGCGTCGCGAAAGCTTTGCGAATGATTCAGGCCGCGTACACGGCGGAGCCAGCCGCCCCCTCTTCCGCCGGCTCCCCGAGGATCCGCCGGCTCCCCGGAGCTGACTACGAGCCCCCTCCCGAGCCCATCGACGCGACGTCAGAAAGCGAGGCACGGGACACCGTTGAAGCCATCTGCCAGCGCCTCTCGCTGGACGACATCGGAACCATCATCGCCCGCCGCATCATGGCCGGCATGGGCGATAGCGAAATCGCGAAGGAATTGACCCGCCGGGCGTCCGAAGTGCCCACCATCCACGAACGCATCAAGGCCGTCGCAACGGAGATCGGGCTTGGCTAGGGAGATATGGAATCCAACCAGCGAACAGGTCGAAAAGTTCGCCAACATGATCGCCAACGGCGACTCCGCCGAGGCAATCGCGACCGCGCTCGGGATCAGCATTTATGTCGTCTCCCACGTCCGCCGCGGCAATGCCCATCGTGAAATCCTCGAACTTGCCAATGCCATCAGCGAGGCCCATGCCGAACGTGTCATCCGCATCGCCCAGCGCGACGCCGCCGGCATGTACGGGGAGCTGCGCAAGATTGCGCGAAACGATTCCAAAGGCATCCCCCCGGAGGTTCAACGCGCCGCCATCGTCGACACCCTCAACCTGGCCCTCTCCCGCAGCACCACCGGCGAGCAAACCGGCGGTGGCGGCGGCCTGGGTCCGACGGACCTGGCCTCTTTCGTAAAGGCACTCATCACCGATGACAGCGTCGATCCGGAACAGGATGAACCGGGTAGTGGGCCACAAGCAGATACGCCCGGGGCTCCTCCTCCAGCAGAGAACCCGGTCGGCTGAATACCCCACCCCGCCGGCTGAAGACGCCGACCTCATTCGGCGCGTGAACGCCGATCCCGTCGCATACGCCCAGCTCTGGTGTGGCCGCTGGCTGTGGCGCAAGCAGCGGGAAGTCCTCGACTCGATCCGCCTCAACAAGAAAACGGCCGTCGCTTCCGGTCACGGCGTCGGGAAATCCGAAATCGGTGGAATCGCGGCCTCGTGGTGGATGCCCACGCACCCCTCGGGAATGATCGTCACCACCGCCCCCACCGAGCGGCAAAACGTCAAGATTCTCTGGGCCCGCATCCGAACCCTCCACGCGCTCGCAGCTCGCAAGCGGATCAGGTTGCCCAGCGGCGCCGTCCTGGATTCTGGGCTTGGGGGCGAACTGCTCATCAAGGAATGGAAGTTCGCGCCGGACTGGTTCGGCGTCGCCGTCTCGGCCAAGCAGCCCGAGAACTTCGCCGGCTGGCACGCCGACGGCGGCGTTCTCATGATCATCGAGGAGGCCAGCGGCGTCTCCGACAGCGTCTACGAAGTCGCCAATGCATGCGTCACCGGCACAAAGGACCGCATGCTGGCCATCGGCAATCCCACCAAGCCGACGGGTTACTTCCACAGCATCTGGCACAACTCAACGGTCATGGAGCAGTGGCACCGCATCCACATGAGCTGCGAGGACCTCACAGCGGATGACCGCAAGAAGATTCCCGGCCTCGTGGGCGAGCAGTGGATCAAGGACCTCGAGAAGGAATGGGGACGAGAAAGCGACATCTTCCGGGTCCGGGCGCTGGGCCTGTTCCCCCGCGGCGTCGGCATGATCCTGATGCAAATGGACGACATTTGCTACGCGATGGCGCGCGACGACCTGTCCGAGGCGCTCACTGAGCTCAAGCCGGAAGACCCCCGGCCCATCGTCGGCATCGGTGTGGACTGCTCGCGCGGCGGCGAGGATGAGTTCGTCATCACGCGCTTCGTCGGCGAGGTCCAGACCCACATGGAGACCTACGTCGGCGACGAAACCAGCGACTCGGCCTTGATGCGAAAGCGGGTGCAGGACTTCTACCACAAGCACGGCGCCGACATCATCGGCATGGACACCCTCGGACTGGGCGGTCCGATCTTCGACGAGCTCAAGGACCTCAACTATCCGGTGGATTCGTTCGTCGCCAACGCCAAACCGGAGGAAGAGCCCACCGCGCAAGCCACCTTCTGCGACCTGAAGACCGAGGCGTATTACATCGTGGCAATGGATGTTAAGGAGCGGCTGATCCAACTCATCGAGGACGACAAGCTCCTCGGCCAACTGCACGATCAGCCCTACGAATGGAAGAACGGCTTGATGCGGGTGCTCAGCAAGGAAGATCGCCGGCGAAAACTGATGAAATCCCCCGACCGAGCTGAAGCCGTGATGATCTGCCGCTGGGCTCAACGGCGACACATGCGAGCACTCATCGAAGGGCCGAAGGGCCTCAACATCGTAGGTTACAACACCACATGAGCCGCAAGTCGCGCAAGATCACAGAGACCGCCCCCACCAACGGCGATACACGCATCCACGAAGTGGAGTTCCAGTCGCTTCGAGACGCCCTCAGCGAACTCACGCCGCAGACGAGCGGCCAGCGCAAGCTTTTCGAAATGGTCGAGAAGCTCTGCGAGTCATACGCCGCAGACGTCGACGCGCAAGGCCGCACCTGGCTTCCCATCTCCGGCGGCAAGACATTCGACGCCGCCAACTGCATTGAAAACCTCGAAGTCATCCGCAATCAATCCCGCTGGCTCTATACCTTCAACGGGCTGGCCAAGGGCATCATCGACCTGATCGCCGACTACTGCTGTGGCCGGTCCCCAAAGGTCACGATCACCCACGAATCCGAAGTGGCCCAAAAAGCGCTTCGCGAGGCATGGGACGAGGAATCGCTTTCCGACGACGTGAACTTCGAGAAGGGTGGATACGAGGGCGCCATCCGCGCCATGCGGGACGGCGAAGTCTTTCACCGCCGCGTCATGCTCCCGGCCATCACCATCGGTGAAACCCAGCTCCCCGATCGCGTCGGCTGGCGATTCATGGACCCGGAGGACGTCAAGGCGCCGGACGATCAGCGCTCCAAGCCACCCGAAGAGGACTGGACTCACGGCGTAATCACGCGCGCCGACGACGCCATGACCGTGCTCGGCTACTGGTACATGGGAACCCAGCGGATCCCGGCCGACGAAGTCATCCACGTCAAGATCGGCGTCGACAGCAATCGGAAACGTGGGCTCCCGTTCTTGCTCGCCGCCGCGCCAGACATCCTGGACTACGGCAAGTTCCGGAAGTCGCGCACGCTGCTGAACATTATGCGATCGGCGCTGGCCATCATCGCCGAATTGAAGGACGCCGCGCCCGGCGCCGTCGTCCGCAAAGCGAACGCACTCCGAGCGCAGACGACCAGCCCCACTACTTACGCGAGCAACCCGGCAACTGCGCAGAAGACGGCATGGCAGCCCGGAACGACGCTCGTTGCTGGTCCGGGCACCGAATACAAGATGCTCGATGCCAAGATCGCGGCAGACGACGCGAAGGAGGACGGCCGCGGGATCCTGCTCATGATCGCCGCCGCCACGAACCTTCCCGAATACATGGTCTCGCGAGATTGCAGCAACGCTGCCCTCGCATCCCTGCAATGTGCCGAGGCGCCGGGGATTGTTTCTCTGATCTCCTGGCAGGGCGAATTCATGGGCGTCGAGGCCAAGCGCATCCGCATGACGCTGGCCAAACGCGATGAACTGAAGGATTACCTCAAGGGCGCCAAGATCGAAGTCGTGGGCCCACCGATCGCGATCGTCGACGAGGAAAAGCAGACGAAGGCCCTCGCCGTCGAGAAGCAGAACAGCATCATCGGCCGGCGGACCTGGCGGAACATCCGCGGCTACAACTCAGAGACCGAGGACTCGGACATCGCCGACGACCAGGCCAACGAGATCGTCCCCGACCCGGCCGCAGACCCGACTGGCATCGCCAATGAAATCCGGAAGAAAGATGCCAGCAAGAAGCCCAAGTGAACCGAAACGATCGACTTCACGACGCGTGGATTCGCCGAGCGCATGACCTCGTCCGCATCGAAAACGGCCTGACCGCCCATATACGCAGCGCCCTCCAAGCCGCCATCACCTCGCTCATAGCAGAGCTCCGCGACGCCAACATTCAGCCTGCCCAATGGGATCATCGCGCTGTTTCCCTGCTCATTTACCAGCGGATATTCATCGCCGCCCAACGCGCCGCACAGCATGTCGCCGGCGAACTCGACCAGCTCGCCCCGCGATGGTTCGCCGTGCAGGCCCGAACACTTTTCGCCAAGCTCGGACCGACGCGAATCCGGCGCCTCGCCCCCACTTTCCAGCGCACGCTCGCGCGGCGAATCGCCGACCGGCTCACCGAGGAAGAGTTCACGATCTCGGCCACACTCAACCCCGCCGACATCCTCGACGATTTCTTCAAGCTGATCGGTGACCACGAAATGGCCGGCTTCTCGCGGTCTGTGGTGGCTGACTATTCGGCCCGGTTCGAGCGGTTCGGCGACCGCATGGCGACCCGCATCGTCAACACGGTCGGGCTCACCATCGAAGAACAGCGGGATCTGCTCGACGCCCTCGCCGAGCTGGAAGCAACCCTGCAGGCCGTCGTCCGCGACCTCGAGGCCGTGACCGGCGACGCGGTCCAACAGCTCGCCTTCGACTCGGAAAACATGCTGCTCGACTACGTCGGAACGGAAGTGGGGCGCGTGCTCCGCGTCGCAGTCCTGGACCTTCGAACCTGCCTCATCTGCGCCAGGTCTCACGCCGTCATCTACCGCGTCGACGCCCCGCGCCCGCCCCTGCCCACGCACCCCCGATGCCGATGCACATACGTCCCCATCATCGACGGCGAAGACCCGCCGGAGCAGACCACCTACGAAGAGTGGCTCCGCCGCCAACACTGGACCCGCCAGCGCAAGACGCTCGGAGCAACCCGGTATCGGCTGTACCGCGCCGGCGTCCCAATTTCCCGATTCGTGAACGACCGCGGCCGCATCCTCCGCGTCAGTGAATTGCCCGACCCCGGCAAGGTGCCGAACGCCTGGCGGCAATCGCGACAGCGGAGGCGCAAGCGTGGCTAAGCCGGAGATCCTTCCCGTCGTCACGCTCAACCTCAAGTGCACCTGCGGCAAGCTTCGCGGCGACGTCTCCCCCACCATCATCCCCAACGAAGCCGGCGACTGCGTTTCGGTCCACTACATCTGCCCGATGTGCGGCGCTGAAATCCTCAACCCACGCCCCTACCGCCTTGCGCCCTTCAACCGGCAATAGCGGGGGCATGTCCATCCGAATCCGCGAGACGGTCGCTCTCATGGAGGGCGCCACGATCAAGAAATCCGAAGACGGCAAGACCGGCGTCATCGAGAACGTCGCCGTCCTCCACCCCACGTCGAAGAACCGCCGCCGCTATTCGGAATCCGCCCGCCAGGACGCCGTCAAGGTATTTGAAGGCGCCCGCGTCAACATCGACCACAAGCCCGACAAGCCCGGCGAAACCCGCGTTAAAGACTTGGCCGGATCGCTCCATGGGCTCCACGTCGACGAAAAAGGCGTCGTCCGGGCGAAAGAGTTTCGGGTTCGTGGCCCGGAGGCCGCAACCGCCATCAATCTCGCCGAAACCGCCGCCGACCTCTGCGGCCTGAGCATCAACGCCGACGGCTCGGGAAAGATCGCGAAAGATGGCTGGACCGACATCGAGCGAATAACGCAGTCCTACTCGGTCGACATCGTCGATCGCCCCGGCTCGACCATCAACCTCCACGAGTCGTTCACCCTTTTCGAGGGCCCCATCGCCGACAAGATCGCCGCCGACAAGGCCCTCAAGTCCATCTACGAAAAAACCTCCGCCGCCTGGTCACTGGTTTACGAGTCCCTCGGCAACGACGAGCTGACGACCGCCGAACGCAAAGCGCGGGTGGTGTCTGTCTGCAATGACCTCGCGAAGGAACTCGGCGGCGATAGCGGGGGGACTTCTGAATCGCTCAGCGAATCTCAACAGGAGACGACGGACATGGACATCAAGACGCTCGACATGGCCACGCTCACCAAGGACCGGCCCGACCTGGTCAAGTCGATCACTGAATCGGCCGTCGCGGAAGCAAACAAGGCGACCGACGCGGCCAGGGCCGAAGCCGCCACGGCGAAGGCCCAGCTCACCGAGCACAACAGGCGCGTCGCGGCCAAGACCATCGTCGACGCCGTCCTCCTCGAGGAGAAGCTCTCGACCGTCCCCCAGTTCAACACCTCGGCATTCGTCGAGTCGCTCGTTTCAGCCGCATCCGGCCTCGAGGGCGACGCCGCCAAGGCCGCGATCAAGCGCCTGATCGACGATCGCAAGGCCCTCATCAGCACGAACCCCGTCCGCGAATCCGCCGCCCCGATCTATCCGGCGCGCGAGCCTCTGCCGCAGGGCAACGGCACCGGCAACCAGCCGGCGTGGAAAGACCCCAAGGAGCGCGACGCGCTCTACGACAGCGTCGTCAAGGAATCGGCCCGCGCGCTGGCCTGCTAGTCCCGAGCCACAGACCTCTTTTCGGAGAGTGCCATGATTCATCGCATCGGTAACCCCCTGATCCTCCCTCGGAACGTCGTCGCCGGGTCGACCCTGACCATGAAGGCCGACGCGCTGTTGTGGATGGACAAGGCGAACAACGTGGTGAAGCCGGCCTCGGCATTCACCTGGGACACCTCCGAAGCCATCACGGCCCGCAAGTTCGCGAGCCGCTTCTGCGGCATTTCGGCCGGGGCGCAAATCGCGACCGATCCTGCCCGATCGGTTCCGGTGCTCAACGCCGGCGAGTTCGAATTTCCGTGCGCGTCGGGTGCGTACAAGGCCAACAGCCTTCTCCGCGCCAAGAAGGACGCCAGCGCCAACCTGCTCGACGACTTCTATGTCGCCGCGACGACGGGCTGGAACGACGCGATCGCGATGGTTTCACGCGATCACCCCGCCGGCTCGACGTCTGTTCGGGCGTTCATCCTCAACCGATTCGTCATGGGGCAGTTCGGCTTCAATCCGCAGGCCCAAATCCACGAGCTCTCGATCTACATCCGCGACACCAACACCGCGGGCTATGTGGTCGGCGAGAACTCGGCCTCTGCGGGCTACCAGTTCGGCCGACGCATCGCACTCGTCTCCGCCAGTTTCTTCACCGCGACGGCGATCGGAACGACCAACGAAATCCTCACCATCAACAAGAACAACGTCGCCAACGCTCAGACCTTCACCCTGCCCACGGCGACGCTGACCGCCCTCGGAAAGACGGTGTCCCAGACGTTCGATCCGAGCGCTGCCGACTGCCAGTACGAGGCGGACGACTACCTCGGCATCCAGAACGACGGCGGAAGCTCGGCGGGCGCCGGCACCCTCGTCCTGCGGTTCATCGATCTGCCCGGAGCAACGCACTAAACGCCCCGCCTAACGCGGTGCTTGGAGAACGAACATGAGTTTTGGACTCAAAAGACTGGTCGAGAGCGAGTCGCGAGGCGGGCTCAATATCCACGAAGCCCGCTGCCGTGTCGCCGCCGCAATGTACGACCGCGTCATGGACGGTCGCGCGCCGGTCTCGCAGTTCTCAGTCCGCGAGGCGTGGGAAGCGCTGGTCGGTCCCGTCGGCGAGACCCTCGACATGTCCATCGGCCGCGATCGGCTCATGATGGAGCAGTACGGTCGCGTGCGGGAATCAGCCCTTCAGACGGGCGCGTTCGTCGTCCTCGCCGGCGCAAACATCGCCAAGGCGATCATGGAGGAGTTCGACCTCACGCCGAAGATCGGCGACGAGCTCGTTTCGCCCTATCCCTCCGATCTGCCGGTCGAGCGCATGGCCGGAACGCAGGCGCTCGCCGAGCCGCCCGAGGTCGAGGAAGGCGAGGAGATCCCGGACACCGGCTTCGAAGAGAAGGCCGTCCAGCCGCCGGGTCCGAAGAAGCGCGCCAACATCATCGGGATCACGGCTGAGACGATCCAGCAGGATCGGACCAGCAAGATCATGACGAAGGCCAAGTCGATCGGCGAGAAGTTCGCGACCGAACGCGAACGCATGATCATCAATTCGGTCACCGAGACCGGCGGTATCATGCGGTTCTATCCCGAAATCAACGGTGCCCCGACACAGACATCCATCTTCCGCTCGACGGCCGGCAGCCCGGCACTGTGGTACAACCGAAACGTCACGCTGGTCACCAGCAACGGGCTGGTTGGCCAGGAGAACATCGACTCGGCGATGCAGAATTTCGCCACGCGGACCGACGAGAAGGGCAACGAAATCTACGTCCGCCCGACCATCCAGCTCGTGCCGCTCGCGAAGCGCAAGACGGCCCTGCAGATCAAGAACGGCACGCAGTTCAAAACGGAGCCGTCCCTCGGAGCTTCGGTCACGAGCATCGCCGGACCGAGCCAGCTCAACGAGATCGTTGGCGGGGATTACAAGATCCTCAGCACGCCGCTGCTCGACCGCTACAGCGCGTCCGACTGGTTCTTCGGCGATCCGAAGCGCTGTTTCTTCGAGCACATCATGCAGCGGATCACGGTCGATCGGGCGATGGAAGGCGACTTCCGACGCGATGTCCCGGTGATGTTCCGCTGCAAGCGCAAGTCGAACATCATCGTCGCCGGCGACGCCTGGTGGCAGAAGAACACGGCCTAATCAGCCGTCCCAACGAACGACACCCAAAGGCCCTGCCATGCCGGCGGGGCCTTTTTTCTTGGAGACAGGCCCATGGCGAATGTCGAACCGCAGAGCCCGGAGTGGTACCGCCAGGTCCTCACCGCCGCCGAGCTCCGCCAGTACGAACTCATCCGCCGCGGCAAGGACGTGCCGGCCAGTCTGAGCCGCGAAATCGATCGACTCCGCGAGCTGGTCACCAGCGGGGAAGCCGACATCGTGCTGACCGACGTCCAATCCGGATGCGTTGAATGAACTGGCTTGAAACAGTCCGTGCCGCGATCGAGAGCTGGCTGCTGCACGACTTGATCGATGCCGCCGGCACCGCCACCGCGCCGGATATTCTCACGCTCGCCGGCCCGGGCCTCTTCGACACCACCACCGCCGTCGGCCGAACAGTCCGCGTCACTGTGGCCGACGCCGCATTGAACGTCGGCGAATACACCGTTGTCGCCGCGCCAACCTCGAGCACGCTGCAGCTCTCCCCGGCATGGCCCGGTGCGACGGGCGGCGCCGTCACCTTCCAGCTCAACACGGCGATCGATGCCATCGCACGAAACTGGTACTTTCTCAGCGAGGCATCCGACAAGCTCCCGCCTGAGTCCTACGTTTCGGACGACTGCCCGGCGATCGTCGTCACGCAGAATAAACTCACTGTTCGCCAGGCAAACAACACCGACCTCGAATACGGCTTCAATCTGCACTTCATGTGCACCACCGCCGGCCGCTCGTGCGTGCAGCTCAACAACGTGCTCGGCCGGCTCTACGACCGACTCCTTCGCGGCCGCAGCGATCGATTCGGGCTCGATTCGACGTCGGGTCTGCAGGCGAGCATGCCCAGTGCCGCTTCAGCGGATCCCAAGGGAAACAAAGGAACGGACGGCGGCGTCGTCTGGCAATCAGAGTTCGACTACAACCTGCTGATCAGGCGCGGCATCCAGTCGCTGGCGTAGCGGCGCGGCGATAGCGGGTGCATGGCTGAACTCGTAACCTCACCGGGCTATAAGGGCAGACTCGCTTTCGGAC
Organism: Planctomycetota bacterium; assembly: GCA_015654675.1. Taxonomy (GTDB): domain Bacteria; phylum Planctomycetota; class Phycisphaerae; order UBA1845; family UTPLA1; genus SpSt-539. Next base: position 52,954 of record JAATGM010000059.1, read on the forward strand.
AGCAAGGCAGCTCGGCAGCCTGGGACGGCGCCGACTCAGTCGCCGGAATCCTGGCCGAGTTCACCAGCGAAGACATCAAGCCCGACGTCAAAACCAATTACACCCCGGGCGCCTGCGGTCACATCTCGCAGAGCATCCGCCGCCGCCGACTCGGCACGAAGGGCGGCATGGGCGGCTTCAAGCTCGGGCTGTGCCACGATCAGGCCATCGCACTGTTTGAAGCCATCCTCGGCAAGAACACGTCGGGCACGATCACCCTCGACAAGACCACAGAACTCCCGTGCTACACCGCATTCGTCGACAAGGACTACGGCGTCAGCAGCGCCGACACGTTCAAGATGAACAACGCGCGCGTGAAGCGGGCTGTCCTCAGCTCCAGTCAGAACGACCAGAGCGTCATGCTCGCCCTCGAGCTGCTCGGATCGACCGTCTCGATCGGTGCGACGTTCCCGAGCAGCGGTTTCACCGCGCCGGCCGAAGTCATCTTCCAGCACTACGAACTCGCGCTAACGATGGGTGGCGCGACCCAGAAGCCAGTCTCCGTCGAGCTGACGTTCGACAATGCCCTCGTCGAGGACGTCTTCCGCAACTCGCGCGATCGACTCGCCGCGCCCCGCGGCCGTCGCATCATCAGCGGCGTCGTCGAACTCGACTGGAACGCCTCCGCCAAGGCCCTCTACGACCTCTGGCAGGCCGACACCGCCTTCACTTTCTCGATGGTCCTCACGCTCGTCGGCACCACCAAGACGGTGACGATTGCGTCAGCGTCCAGCGGCTGCAAGTTCGACGGCGAGGCGCCCGCCATCGACGCCGAGAACTACACGAACACCGTCAAGTTCCCCTTCACGTTCTACGCGGTCGCCGCAGGCGGAGACGACGAAGTCTCTGTCGTGGTCGCCAGCTCATAACCCAAGGAGTAAGCCGTGAATCTCTCAGAAATCGACCCCCGCGGCGTCGAGCCGCCCCCGAACGTCCCGAAAATCGGATACATCGACGATTCACTCGTCGTCGACTGCGTCGTTCCCGAAACCGACATCACACCGGCGGTGCGGTTCAAGTATCACCCGTTGTCCGCCGGCGAATTCTCCGAGTATCTCGGAAAGCTCGACGCAAACCGCAACAAGTCATTGGCTGATCGCGAGCGCGTCGTGATGCAACACCTCATCTCGAAGAATCTGCGCGAGTGGGATCTGACCAAGCCCAACGGCGAGCCGGTGGATTTCCGGAGGGTTGAAGAGCTTCAGCGCGTTCCGCTCGCCATCATCGATTTCATCGGCCGCGCGATCACGCGCACGAGCGACGACATCGACAAGCTTCTGGGAAAATAGCAGCGGCCGTCCGGTTCTATCGACTGCACCCGGACTGGTCGCGACTCTCATGCAGCGAGTGCGTCCAGTTCCGCCATGACGGGACTAGGCTTGTCCGTGACTCCGACGGGAATCCGATCCGCAATATCAAGCCGCCCGTCTGCGAGTCGATGCCTTGCGGGAGCTTCGCAGGCAAGCCGCGATTTGAGAACGAGTGGTGGATCGTCTTCACGAAGTACCAAACATGCCGCGACATGGGCGCCTTGCCGAAGCCAGGCGGAATCAACCAACAGGACAGCTTCGAAATGCGAGTCTTCTCCGCCATGCGTGATGGGGATCGCGCGGCAGAGGCGGAAACAAACCAGCAGATCGTACGCAAATCCGGCCCGGCCGCGCTTCTGATGATGCCGCTCCTCATGGGAGGCCGCTCGCGTGGCTGATGCACCCGTAACAACAACCCTGACCCTCGATGATTTCATGAGCCGCCGACTCGATGAAGTCGAGAGACGCGCGCAACGGTTCGAGCAGCTCATGGAAGCCGCGAACGCCCGCATCTCGCGTTCCGCGCAACAGGCGGGGTCGATGTACGACCGCATGGGCGGCGCGATCGAACGGGCCGGCCAGCGAGCCGGAGCGTTCGCCCGCAACGCCGCTCAAGGCGTCAATACGCTCATCAGCTCGACCGCGAAATACACATCGCTCGTCGGCGGATTCGTCGGCGGCGCCGGAGCGCTCCTGGTTCGACAGGGCATCAAACTCAATTCCGACATGGAGCGGTACAGCAACACCCTGCGAACGGTCACCGGTTCACAGGCTCGGGCCAATTCGCTCATTTCATGGATCATCCGGTTTGCGGAGAAGACGCCGTTCCAGGTGCAGGGGCTGGTCGAATCATCGACTCAGCTCGAGGCCCTCGGACTCAGCGCGAGGAAGTGGATCCCGCTGATCGGCGACGTCGGCGCCGCATTCGGCGGGTCTCAGGAGAAGATCGATCGGATGATCTTCGCCCTGAAGGAGCTCAATGCCGGCTACAGCGGCAGGGCCATCATGTCGCTCGGGGCGCTTGGCATCACGCGGCGAGACCTGGAGCGCGAGGGCGCTCAATTCAACAAGGGTAACAAACTCACCTCATCGACCGATGATGCAATGGGTGCGCTGGAGCGTGTCATTCAGGGGCGGTTCGGCGGACTCATGGAGCGACAGTCGAAAACGCTTTCTGGTGTCCTCTCGAACATTCGCGACATGTTCACCAACACGCTTCGCGACACCACCGGGCCGCTGTTCGAATACGTCACACACAAGGCGAACGATTTCCTCTCGACTCTCAATCGAATGCGGGACTCGGGACAGCTCGCGGCGATCAGCCGTGCTTTAGGCGGCGACCTACGAAGCATGGGAGAGCGGTTCGGTAATCTGGGCGGGCGGATCGGGAACGCGTTCATGGCCGGCGGACTCGGCGGCGCGTTCACCCAGCTATGGGAAGAGGCCCGCGGGCCGGCGGAGAAGTTCATCGGCTGGTTCGCGTCAACGCTCGTCGACGCGGCCAAGTGGGCGCTCAAGACGCTATGGGAAACGCCGCAGGGCCAAACGCTCGTGATGGCTGGCGCGGCTTCGAAGTGGGGGCCAGCTGCGCTCGGCGCCGGCGTGCCTCTCGCGTTCAAGGCGGCGGGTTGGGGAGTCCGTGCGATGAGCGGCGCCGGCGGAGCCGCGGCCATGGCCGGAGCCGGATGGGGCGTCCACTCGCTCGGAGCCAGTCCACTAGCAGCGGGAGCCGTCGGGCTTGGTGCTATGGGGGCAATTGGCGCCGGCGCGATCATTGCGGCCGTCGAAGCGCTTGAGTATCGGAAGAACCCCAACAACTACGTCTCGCCGATCAATCGATTCACGGGACGAGCTCTGAGCTACAACATCCCATTCTTTCGCGGGGGCCAGGCGGATCTGACGGCTTCGGAGTCGCGGGCGGATCCCACGCCAGCGCTTCAATCCCAGATCGCACAGGAGTCGCTTGGCTTTTTCTCAAAGCAGGCGCGTGGCCGATTCGGCGAAGCGGGCGTCGATGCATTGCGACAAAACGTCATCGAGATTCGCGCGGCTAACAAGGAGTGGAGCGACACCGTCGTCATCACCGAGGCTTACAACCATCTCCTTGAAACAGTTAAGAAAAACGGCATCGAGGCCATCGTTGCCGGATTGCGCGACGCGAAGGTCCAGGCAAGCGCACTGCTCAGTGAGCTTGAACGCTTCCGCGAGGGTCGGCTGGCCGATCTCTCAATGTCGCTGTCCGGGCAGCAGGATGCGAGCGAATCGCTCCTGAATCGGCACCGGTCGCCCGACGAGCTGCGCTCGAAGCTGCTTTCGGACCGCGCTGCACTGCGTAACCAAGCCGGAGCGATGGGGCTCGGCAATGTGACCGGTCCGTTTACCCTCGAACAGACTGAAGGCGCACTCGCCCGCGGAGTCTCTCTCTCCAAAGAACATGAGGTATTGCTCGGGAAAATCGCCGACAAAGATCGTGCCATCCTCGAAATCGACATGAAGCGGTCCGAGCAATTGGCAGAGCAAAACCGCACGCTGTTCGCGCGGTTCAACGGCATAGATTCCCTCGCCGAACAAGGCCGGCAACTCGATGCAATGAAGGCGGCTCTTGATATCCGCCGAACCGGCGTCGTCCCCGCTACTCTGAGCCAAAAGCAATTCAACGACGTGGCCGGTACCGGACTCGTCAAACCCGATGTCATCGCGGAAGAGCAGAAGCGGCGGACGATCGAAATGGCTCGCCAGCTCCGCGGCAACGCGTTTGCCAACGAGCTCGACGCCCTACCGATCACGTCGCCGATCGCGGCATTCGAATCGCAGGCCAACGCCATCATCGACGCGTTCAAGCGAAATCAGGAAGCGTTCATCGATGGAATCAACGCGAAGATTCAGCCTCTCACAAGGTCCATCGAAGAGGCCGCACTGACTTCAGCCGACCTTTTCGTCCGTACCGTCGCCGACACGCTCAACCTCGAAATCACGATTGATCCCGACGCCCTAAAACTTGTTATGCAGCTCGACCCGAACGACAAGCGGACGCTTCAGCAACTCACGGATGAGATTCGCGAGCAACTCAAGAAGAAGATCACTGGCAAGGAACGAGCGGCCGGGGCCAACCGTGCATTTGGAGCGACACCCTAATGGCCATCTCGCTCAAATGGGGTTCGTTCACCTTCCCTATCACCCCAAAAATCACCATGCGCAAAGAGCCGCTGAGCGACGGCCCAGGCCCCGACGCGTGGCGGAAGACCTGGGAACTGCAGGGCGAACTCTACGGCCCGAACACTACTGGCACCGCGGCAGTCACGGCACTCCGCGACCAGCTCGACGTGCTCGCAACGGCAGCAGTCGTAAAGTCGCTCGTGTTGGTCGACGACGAGGCCGGAATCCTCGACTCACTCGAGGCCGACGCCGCCGCCGAACCACTCATGGTCTCCGGATACAGCGTTCCGCCGGCAGATGGCACCGAATACGTCACCCACGTCCCGTTCTCGCTCAGCATCTCCGGCGTCTTTGTTCGCGAAAAGCTCGACACCGACACACCCGCGTCCGCGCTGCAATCCGTCTGGGGCGAATATCAACTCACAGAGTCCATCTCTGGTAACAATCGGCGATCGATCGGCGCACAAGGAACGTTCAGGGGACGGACCGAGGAACTCTGCACCGCTGCCATCGACGCGGTCATCGATCTGATCACGACCAGCCAACGTCGCCTATTGAACAAACGCGTGACGTTCGTTCGCAATCCTCCCGGGCGCGACTCCAACCACCCGCGGGTGGACTTCTCGATCGAGTTCAGCGACTCGACGGAAGACGGCAATGTCTTCGATTACCAGGAGACGCTCGAATATCAGCCGGCCACGACGCTCACCATCATCAAGCCGGTCGTCGGCGGCGGACCGCCGGTGTTCCAGCTTGGGATGCTGACTCCATCGATCGTCATCCAATCCGGACAGGCGACCGGTCGTTTCGAATACCCCACTGCGACCGCACCGCTGTTCAATCGATTCATCGAACCGCCCGTCACAACGAAGCAACTACCGACAATCGGCCCTGATGGCTCGCTGACCAACTACGGCCTTCGCTGGCGGTACGCGATGGTCAATCTCGACGACTACGCATGACGCCCGTCAACGCCACATTCACGATCGGCGACCGCGTCTATCTGATCGACGCGCTTTCTGGGATCTCGTTTACACGCGGCCTCGGGATGACGCCGTCGCACAACCAGTTTGATATTGCCTACTCAGACGGGATGCAGCTTCCCAACATCGGCGAATCAGGAACGCTGATCATCCGGGATGGAATGGCGCCGGAAGGCATAGCGACCTTCACCGATCAAATCGTGGACGATGTCGATTGGGGCAACAGCCCGGACAGCGGCCGCACGGTCAAGATCGTCGTCAAGGACACTCGCGAGCGGTCGGCTCGGGGATCCATCACGGGCAGCTACAACATTCCGCACAAGGGGCTTGGGTTCGATGACGTCGGCGAAGTATCCGGCGGAACACTCGAAAACCTCGACCACAAGCGATCACTCAAAGAACTCATCTCGCTTTGCTTCGATGCCCTGGCCGTGACCTACGACGCCAGCATTCTTCCAACGGACCAGTACCCCGCCGTCCGATGGGAGTTCGACAACCCCGCCTCCGAAATTGACCGACTCCTCAGCGAATACGGCTATTCCGTGTCTCTGGCGGCGAACAACAAGTTTGTGGTGGTGCGGCTAGGCGAGCTCGATGCGCGGCACGGACCCTTCGTCTCGGACGTATCGAACGAAGAGGAGTCTCAGCGATTCACTTCGACGGGGCTATCTCCCGACACGATCATCAAGGGCGAACGGATCGTCATCGAGGAGCAGACGCGCGGCCTGATTCCGGTTGGCCTCGACATCGACGGGAAGATCAAGCCTCTCGCTCAACTCAGCTACTTCGTGGCGAGGCTGCAGCCGGGAACGACAACCCCGTTGGACTTCGGCGGCTTCCAATTCATCCTCGACCCAGACAACCCCGAAGCGTACGTCGATCAGAACACGGTCGCGGTCCCGACAATCAACGGCGAATTGCCCGCCAGAACCCTCGAGCGAGTAAAGGACGCGGCGACCGCCAGCATCTGGAAATGGTACCGGTTGCCGGATGAGCACCTCTACAAGCTGCCGGTCCTGTCGAACATCGCGAAGACTCGAACCGATCCCATCACGGGGAAGGTCGCTCGGCGAGAGCCAATTGTCGTAGCGGATTCTTATGTCGAAGAACACATCGACCGAGACACCGGCCAGCCGGTGCGCGCTGGCAACAGCGGCGACGTCGAGATCACCGAAGGCTATTCGATCGACACGACGCAAGGCGTGGTAAAATTTCACTCGCCCCGCGTGAAGCTCGTGGTCGGGACCGCCCTGGCCGTAGAGGCGTTCGTCACGCTCACTTGGGCGTGGAAGAGCGTCCGACTCATCGCTACGGATGCTAACAACCAACCGCTCCCGGCCGCGCAGTGGCTGCCGCAGGTGGCGGCAGACGACTTCTATTTTTACCCCAAGAATGCGCTCCTCAGAAATTGTAAAAAGATCGAGCATCGCGAGCTGATCCTCTATCGGCGCCGCGAATTCAACGAAGACGACGAACCGGTCGATACCGATTTGAACCTGACCGAGCTGGACACTTTCGCCACCGATCTCATTGCGAAACACCTATGGTCGGCCCAACCCGTTGTTGAAGCGGCCTCAGCGACAGTGCCCCGCATCGTGGATTACGAATGCGACGGCCTCGTGCGGCAATTGACGTGGAGCGTCAGTGGACGTGCTGGGGCATCCACAACTGCCTTTGCCAACCGTGAGGCGGCGGACAACCCCGACCCAATCTTTGAAGAGCGGCTCAAATCGCAGCGAGTGAATGCCCTTCTTCGCAATGAAGACCGTTTCGGATTCTCGGAAGGCGCATCGGCCGGTGGCGACATCGTGCGACCCGGACCGGAGAACGCGCAGTCCAAGCCCGGCGGCGTCCCGATCGTCAACCGCCTCGAAGACGACATACCCGCCTTCAGCTTCGCGCAAATCGACGAATCGGATGCCACGGATACGCCGAAGCGAATTCGCATCAAACGTCCCGTGCCTAACGATTCGGCCAGCTCGCGCGGCATGCTCGTCACCCTGAAGCCGGTGCCGGCAAATGGAGGGACTGCCCGAGCTGCTCACGACGGCTTCGTTCTCGTCCGCTGCACGGAAGCGACCGCGATTGGCGACAGCATCGGCCCCGGATCGGACGACCCGTTCGTTGGCGCCCCTGGCATGGGCCCGTACAAAGTCCTCGGGAAGCCCGCCGACGAGCTGGCTTTTATCCAGCTCAACACGCCAGGCGTGGGCGCCGCGCTGGTATTCGTAAGGATCGCTTCAGCCTACGGCGACGCAATGTCTCCGCTTCTCGACGGCCTATTTGTAGCCAATCCGATGAGTCGGGACTCAGAAACCGGAGAATGGACCTACGACCCGCTGACGGAGTTCATCGTTCAGGCCCAGAACGGGGCATCGCCGTTTATCGGCGCGCGGGTCTATGTTCAAGCACTCACCTCGTACACCCCGCCCGGCCGCGAAGACCCCATCAGCGTCTATACCCCAATCTCGGGTGAGCCGTTCGGATTTCTGGCGAAGGTCTGGCAAACGGAAGAGAACAGCGACGACTTCCATTTTGAGCAGATCGACGCCGGCGAAGGGATCGAGCCACTGACTGACGCAGTTCTCGACGTGGGTACTGCCCACAACAACGCGGCCGACGGCTATGAAGCCATCGAGGGTGATGAACTCGAACGTGTGGACCTCCACCGCGACCCGGCCGACGTAGAGGAGAATAGTGACGGCATCACCATCGATTGCTCTCTGCCTGCCGGGGGAACGTCCGCACAACTCACGATCTACCGCAAGGTGCTTCGCCTGACGATCATCGGCGGTGCCAGCGCGGGCACTCAATACGTCGATTTGAGCGGGAAGACACTGGGTGAAGTCGAATCGACCATCAATGACGACATCACAAACTGGGGAGCGACGCTCGTCGGCGATAGCGCAGCCGATGCTGGACTTCTGCAACAACTCTGGAAGCACGCGACGCCCGCAACGGCATACGTCGACCATCGCATCCAGACGACCGTGCGGTACGACACGCCGAACGATCGGTTCTACGTCGAAATCTACCGCGAGCCGAAGTCAACCGTCGGTTGCAACTAGGAGCTCGCGCTAATGGAACTCGTCTCCGGCCTCATCTCCGTCTCCGCTGTCCTGAGTCTGCTCAAGCAGAATCAGGGACTCGACATCCCCATCGAGATTTCTCAGAAGATCACCCAGGCGTTCGAGGACGGCAGCGGCGCGAATGAGATCAACAAGATTTTCTACTTGGCTGAGCAGGTGCTCGCCACGAGCGCAGCCGATTCGCACGACCTGTCGGGAGCGCTGACCGATCCATACGGTGATGCCGTTGTCTTCTCAAAAATACGCCTCATTTGGCTCGTCAACACTTCTCCGACCCTCGATCCCGCATCCGCCGCCAGCCTGAAAGTCGGAGCCGGTTCGAATCCGCTCGCGGCCTTCTCCGATGTTTCGGACGCGTTGCCAGTCGCGCCGGGCGGAATGGTACTTCTGATCAACCCGACCCTGGCGGGCGTGACTGTCACCGCGGCCACGGGCGACATCTTCAAAGTCCTCAACCTCTCAGCGTCCGAACTAGCTCGCTACATGCTGCTTGTCCTTGGAACGTGAGACGACGCGTAAAGATCGGTAACAAACTCGCTCGCGTCGGCACCAGGCTCCGCGCCGTCGCGTCCCTCGACACGATCGCACGCCACGTCCTCTACGTCTTCACCGGAAGCGATCCCCTCAACGGCGAGTTTCGCAGCGAAATCTTCGGATTCGACTGGACCGCTTGGACCTTCCTCGCGATGCCCACTTACGCGCGGACGCTGGGCGGGCGGATCCCGCGAAACAATTTCTGCGGCCTGCACTTCTGCGACAGCATCAACGCCGTCGTCTTCGGCGGCGGCAATTACCCCGGCGGAAGCTTCAATGCGGCCCGCGACCTGGTCTCGTGGAACGGGCGACGCTGGTGCCTCATCATCCCCCTGGACAACCTCCGCCCCGCGGACTCAGGCGACTACGAAGCTGACTTCTGCCCGGACGATTGCATGAGCCTGCTGACGGCCGGCGATTGCATGGACGAAGAGGTTGATCTGAAAGCCATCTGGCCGCAGCTCATCAACTATTCCAACCTCGGCATGATGGGCCACACGCACGGCTCCGCCTGCTACGATCAGGTCCGCGACTGTCTCTACTTCGTAGGCGGCACGACCCAGGCGTTTGGCCAGTCCGTCAACATCGGCGGAGATTGCGACTGGGGCGAGATCAACTCCCCGTTCACGTTCGAGTTCTCATTCGCCACAAAGAAGTGGCGCGTGATGACTTGCACCGGCCCAGTGTTCAATCGCAACGTCTCGGGGACCATTACAAACATCGGGCGCCGCGCCGCGTCACCCGGACAGGGCGACATGGTCTATGACCGGGACCGTCAACGCGCCATCCTCTTCGGCGGAACGGACGTTTCGGGCGGCGAGGCCGAGGCCGACTCCGGATACTTCGGCGACACCTGGGAGCTGGACCCGACCGCGACACCCCACACCGACATGTGGACGAAGACGCGCACGAAGGCGCAAGGGCCCGGCGCGCGGTTTGAACACGCAATCTGCTATGTCCCCGTCTGGAAGGACGACGACGACGTCTACCATGGCGGCTACATGCTGCTGCACGGTGGGCAGATGGCGTCTGGCGGGGCGATCAAGAACGAGTGGTGGAAATACGGTTACACGCTCAACGCCGGCACGGGTGAGCTGACGGGCTCGCCAACGTGGACCGACATCACCGGCGACATCACCGCCACCGACACCATGCCGGGCCGCATCCGCCACTCGATCGCGTTCGACGAAAACCGGAAGAAGGTCGTCATCGCCGGCGGGGTTCGCTACGACGTTGACGAGTTCACCCCGCTCGACAGCCAGGCCGTCGCACTGACGGCGGAGCTGGACGTTCTCACACTTGAGCACGTCGTCGTCGCGCCGGCCACACCGCTCAACCCGGGCCTGCGAATCAACGCTGGATTCATCTACGATCGATGCCGCAAGAAGTGTGTCCTGTTCGGCGGGCAGCTCTACACCGATCGCGGGGCCATCACGGGCGACGCGGGCGTGTGGCCGTGGGATGGAGCCGCATGGGTTCCCGAAGGCGACATCACGGAATCCGTCTCGGACCAGAGCCGCAGCGGGCATGCGCAGCTACCGATCGGCGGCGGCGTCATGCTCATCCTTGGCGGCGATCCGCTCTTGCAGCTCACGCATCTGTTCTATTTCGGCACCTTCGGCGTGGTGCGCAACTACGCCGTCCCGTTTGAGACGGGATTCTTTCCCGTGCTCGCCCAATACAGCGCCCGTGCGGCGGCGGCTGGCGACCTACTCATCCTCGGCCGCAATCCCAGTAACGAATCTACAATTGAGTTCTGGAAATACGACGCGAGCGTATTCAACCCAGCGACGCCGCCCGACGGCTTCGACCCCTACACCGCCAATCCCTGGGTCGCATTTACTCCGCAGCCGACCGGCATGGTGGGCGGCGTGTCGAATTGGATGTGGACCGAGTTCGCAATGTGCTACTCGGCCGCGACGGGCAAGCTGATCTGCTACGGCGGATTCCGACGGATCGCGATCGACCCGGAGGCCCAAAGCGACGTCAACGACGAGTCGACGCGCTGGCTGGCGAGCGGAACATGGGACGCCTCGAGCAACAACCCGAGCGAGCTGGGCGTCCTGCGCGGGCCCGACATCTGCTGCCTGCCTGAAATCTCCACGCTGCTCGGCGCGGGTTATGAATCTGGCTTCGCACTCTTCTTCGGCAAGTCACCGGAGGTGGACGGCGGTGTCCCCTCGGAAATCGCCGGCCGCCACTTCTACTGGAACGACGGGAGCGAAACATGGGAGCGGATGGATCAACTGATTCCGAGCGGCCACGCCACACCCGACCCGCGGTACAGGCACCGCATCGTCGGATTCCCGGATATCGGGAAGGCGGTTTTGTTCGGCGGGACAGACGACTCGTCCGTCTTCAGCGACACCTGGCTCTTCGACGGCTCTACAATCACAAGTGACTACCGCCCCTGGCAACTGCTGGCGATCGCAGGGCCCGAGGCGCGATACGGCCACACGATGGAATACGACGCCGCCCGCGGCTGCATCGTGCTCTACGGCGGCAAGTCGCTCACCGGCGCCGAGCTGTCAGACCTGTGGGAGTTCCGCACCGATCTCAAGTGGCATCAGATCCCCGTCACGACCGGGCTGGTCGACGACCTCACCATCCGGAAGGAAGCGGCCATCGCGTTCGACAAGGACCATCGCAAAATGATCGTCTGTCCCATGTCGACGGGCGAGATCACGCGCGAGCTGGACCTCGATTGCGGCAAGATCGTCAAGAAGGCAACCGACCCGCAGCCGTTCGCCGACGACGGCCTTCCAAATAGCATCTGGACGCGCGCTGTCTATGACCCATACCGCAAGCGCACACTGATGCTCACATCCCAGATCGGTTCATCATCCCCCAAGGTGATCACGGGCGTTTACTCGTTCGACACGGAGGGCGATGCCTGGGACCGCGAGCTTTTCGACAACGACGTTTCATGGGACGACACGGGAAGCATCGCATTCGACGGCGCGGCCGTATTCCACAAAGTCTTCAAGTCCGACGGCATCACCTTCTCGAGGACGCCGGTGCCGGGCGAAACGGCAGCAACGATCACCATCACCCGCGGCTACCTGATTCTGACCGTGAGAGGCGGGCGCGAGAATGGGACACGCAAGATCAACCTCAATGCCATCGAGTGCGAGACGCTCGACGACCTCGCGGCCTTCATCAACGACCTCGGCACGGGCTGGGCAGCGACTGTTGACGCCGACGGCGATGAAATGTCGAGCACGCTCAAGCGCACGCCCCCGACAGCCGCGCCGTCCAGCATCAAGGTGCTCGATTACCCGAATAGCTACATCCTCGTGTATGGCGGCGAGCCGTTCTGGTCCGGTCTGACCAGCGACCGCGCGTGGAAGCTCAAGCCGAACGGCACACTCGACGGATACGAATGGGAGGCGCTGCCGGCGGCGTGGGACGAAATCCGCAATCACGTCATGTGTTATGACGAAGAGACGGAGAAAACCTACCTCTTCGGCGGTGGCTTCGTCGATCCGTCGGGCCTCAATTGGAAGGTGTGGGAGTGGACGGGCACGACGTTTACTGAGGTCACCGACAGCGAGTTCCCGTCCGACTGGCGCCCCGACCCAGCGACCGCATTTCCCGACGATCTCTACAACGGCTTCGCGGCGGCGCGCGTGGTCGTCGACGACGCATGCACGCCATACCTGTGCGTGCGGATCCCGTATCAGGACAACCGCCAGCCCGCTTATGACGGCATCCCCTGGCCTGCTGGCACGGTAGGCGGGCCTGGCGGCGACTTCACGCGCTTCTTCGCGTTCAACCTGCGGGACCCGGAGTGGACGGAGATTTCGGGAGGGCAGCCCAACCCGATGCCACAGCGGACCGCCGGGGGATTCGTGTTCGATGCCGAAGCATGATGACCCGCCACGACGTCTGCTCCGTCTGCCCCCATCGCATCTACGTCCTCAACCGGCTTGCCTGCACGGAAATCGGGGATCCGCGGCACCTATGCGGCGAAAGTGCTCTGCTACCGTCCCCGGGCGTCCTCGAAGAGATGATGGCCGACCCGGACAAGGACTGCCCCATGGACCGCTGGAAGAACGCCAAGCCGAGCGGCTCGCCGCGGGTCACCGTCGACGCACTGACGGTCTCGGCCCAGCGGCTGGCATTCAAACAGCGGGCAATAGCAAAACGTCGTGTTAAGCCCAAGATTTAACGTCAGAGCCGAGAAGCTGATCGCAGCGATCCATCGCATTCGGAACGCCGCCGCCGATGGCGCCTTCCGAGACGCCCTCATGGAGGCCGGCAATGAGATACTCGCATGGATGCAGCGCGAGTACCGCGGCGGAGCCCGGCGCAACTGGAAGCGACTCAGGCCGGTCACGGTGATCCTGTCCCGCGCCCGACTGCAAGGACCAATCACATCATGGGCTGGACTCCGATCGGCCCTTTCCCGCGCTCAACCGCTGATCGACACGGGCCGAACCTACCAGAGCTTGGTGCGCGGCGTTCAAGGTAACATCTTCCGCCTTTCGAGCAGCTCAATCACTGTCGGCTCCAGCAGCCCCGAGCTGGTCGCAAACCAGAATGACCGGACATCTATTTTCAACTTCGGACCGGATGAACAGGCACGATTCAACCGAAACGTCCCCGCGACCTACGGAAAGCGAAATCGCAGCAATGATGTCCACGCGCGCATGCTCGGCGTGCTCAAGAAGATGGATGGCAAGTCATTCAAGGTGCCCGGGCGGCCGCTGCCGAGAATCCCCCCCGCCGCCATCGTCACGCGACTACGGCGGAACATCGCTTTGATCCTCAAGGCTCGCTGGCAAGCCGGAGCGTAGGAGAAACCCATGGCATCGTATTTCACGCTGGTCGTCGAAGAGGGCTACCTCAAGAACTTCGGGCCGCTCTCCGCCGCGCCTACCGAAGGCCGCATCACCCAGGACGATCTCGACAACGCCGAACAGGAGGCGTTCGACGAGATCAACGGCTTCCTCTCGGCCGACTACGACATTACGACGTGGGAGGCGAGCCCACCGCCCATCATCGCGCGCATCGGGAACCTGCTCGGATCCGCGAACGCGTGGATGATGCGGCATTCGGCCGACTCGATGGGAACCCCGGGCAATCCGCAGGGCCTGCGGGATTGGGCGCTGAAGACGATCGAGTCCATCAAAGATGGCGAAATCTCCATCGTGACGGCTGGTGGCACGATTCAGCGGCAAGACCTCGGTGATGCGAACGCCGACATGACCGCCTGACGGCGGCGATAGCGGGGGCATGAACCTCCAAGACGGCCCGATCATTTATCACCGCGCGTTTCAGGGTTCGGTCGAAATCGCGGATATCTCCGTCGTTAAGCATGCCGCGCTGCTCGCCGTTGGCGTCAACAAGCTCAATGGGCTTTGGAGTTCGGAAGGGCGCCTCAACGCGGCCCTGCATATCTACGCCGGTGGCGACGATCCGACCGACTCAACCGCCACGATCGTCCTGGTCCACTATCCCAAGCGATCAGCGGACAAAGAGGCCGTTCAAACGCCTGGGCGCTTCCTGCTGAAACTCCAGTGCACATTCCACGCAAACGGAGCGGCCACGCATCCGTTCCAGAGGAACGACCCGTTCACCAACGCTCCTCCGGTCAACAAGGGCTATCTGCCCGTGGCCGAAATCGTTGAAGCATCCGGAGCGGATACGCCGGGCACCAACTACCAACTCCTTGGTGATGGCGCCGACGATTCGTCACCCATCATCCCAATTTTTGACGTCCTCGGCGGTCACATCGCCGCGTTCGTCACGGCTAACTCTGGCTTCGAAACCCACATCGGCATTCAAGGTCTTGCGAACGGATAACGTGTGTACCGACCGAGCATGCTACGCCCGTCAGGTCTGCGACCGAGCAAGTATCGGCCGTCGAATCAGCGCGCGTGGCCCAGTGGCGTAGCCAGCGTCCTCTCTGCCAGCCTGGAAATCGCCAGCGGCGGCTCGCTCCCATTCAACGACACCGGCACGCTGACGCTCGAATGTGACGACGACGTCTCCGGGATCGACAACTCCGGCGTAGACCTGTCCGCAAAACTCTCCTTGATCGCCGCCAATCGCAAGTGGGACTTCACGAACTGCAACGTGGCTGGCAGCGGAACAACGCTGACGATCAGCGGTCTCACGGTGCAGGACAGCGGCGCGGGCCACGTCGGGAAGCTGATCGTCGGCGACGGCTCGACCGCCGAAGGCACGCCGGTCGGTTACCGCGACAGCGACGATCGCGCCACCTACACGGGCGGCGACAGCAACCTTCCTGTGGCCGACTTCGCTGGGCTGGCGGTCGCGCTGGCCGGCGCGAACGTCCTGGCGGCGCTGGTGCTCAACGATAACTACGAAGGGAACGCGGGCGTTTGGATGCTGCGGATGATCTTCGTCCGCGCTGTCGGAAACTTCAGTCGCGACGATCAAAGCGACATCTCGCTTTTTGTGACGGGTCTGCGGAATGCGGCGGGCAATGGAACGCTCGCTCCACACGACGTTTACATAGGGACCGGCTTTGGCAGCAAACCAACCGAGGTCGTGTTCACCTGCTACAACAATATTCTGACCGAGGTCGGCGGCGGGATTGACCGCGCCGAATACGACAATGGTGGCGGGACGATTCTGGACGGCGACGACACTCCGATCGCGTCGTTTACTTTCCCGGTCCACATCATTGGTGGGGCGCTCTGCGTTCCCGACGGCGACGCGATCGCAAATGCGCTCTCTGCGACTACTGTATCGGCCGCATTCACCAAAAACGTCGGCGGCGCCGACAACGATGGCGTCACCCTTGGCCTGGCCGACCACGACTACGACGTTGACGATGCAGACGTCGCGGGCGACACGGTCACATTCTCCGTTTCGCAGGGCGCGTTCCACAACGAAGTGCCCGAGAAACTGATTTACGACGGCACTTTCCCCGCCTTGTTCTTCGACGACGCCCTACCAGCGCGGCCACTCCCGCCATTCGAAATCGACGTCACCACACCAGTGGTAATAGCGGGTGCGGGCCTCAGCCTCGATTCATCCGGACTCACGGGAGCATGAAATGAACCTAATCAAGCAAAGCCAGACCGCGCAAGTGCTCATGTTCCTCATGTTGGACAGCAGTGATCACGTCTCGGCAAAGACCGGCCTCTCGCCAACGGTCACGCTCTCCAAAAATGGTGCCAGCTTCGCCTCGCCATCGGGGGCCGTCACTGAAGTAGGATCGGGCTGGTACAAGGTCGCGGGCAACGCCACCGACACGAACACCCTCGGGCCGCTCGTTCTTCATGCAACAGGATCCGGAGCTGATCCCTGCGACGTCGTCTTCGAAGTCGTCGCATTCGATCCGCAGGACTCGGTCCGCGCTGGCCTGACCGCACTGCCCAACGCTGCGGCGGAAGCGGCTGGCGGGCTCTACACCCGCGGATCGGGGGCGGGACAGATCAACCAACCTGCCAACGGCCAAGTGGACGTCAACGCCGTCAAGATTCTCGGCACGGCGATCGCGACCCCCGCGACGGCCGGCGTGCTCGACGTCAACGTCAAGAACGTCAACAACGTCTCAGCCAGCAGTGTCACCGCGGTCAATGCGAATCAGGGAACGACTCAGCCGGTCAACTTCACGGGCACAGGCGCAAGCGCCCTCGCCAAGTCCGACATGGTGGACGTGGCAGGCGCGGCGGTCTCGACGTCGACCGCCCAGCTCGGCGTCAACATGGTCAGTGGATCGGCCAATGCGATCACCGCCAGCGTCGTCGCCGCGGATGCCATCGGAGCATCCGAACTCGCGGCCGACGCCGTCACGGAAATCGCGGACGGCATCCTCAAGCGCGACATGTCGGCCGTCACCGGCGAATCGGCACGATCGCCGCTCAACGCCTTCCGCAAGCTCATGAACAAGATCGCAATCGTCAGCGGCGTGCTGCACGTCAAGAAAGAGGACGACTCGACGGACGCCTTCACCCAAAACGTGTCCACCGATGCGGCGGCTGAGCCGGTCACGGGGCTCGACACTGTCTAATGCTGAATCGCTCGACCGAAAACCCGCGAGGTAAGCGGCGGCCGACGGCCGCGGCGATCACCCTCAGCAGCCCCGTGTTGACGTTCACCGCGTTCAATACGGCCACGGTCGTCTGCACGCTCAGCAGTGGGCCCGGCAATGGGACGTTCACGCCGTCCGGGATCACGATGCACGCGGCCGGCCGGAGCTGGGACTTCACCTCCGCATCCGCGACGGTCGCGGGCACTACGCTGACGATCACGGGAATCGCCGGCACCGTCGTCGATACGACCTACAGCTCCGCGCAAGACCTTCTCACCTACAACGGCAGCGACACGACGCACCTTCCGAACGTGCAGTCGGCCACAAATGTCGCGGTCACGTTCACGGGCGGCGCCCTGGTCACCGCGACCGCCAACGCGGCCATCAACGTGACGTCGCAGCTCATGACGCAGGCGATGACCGGTTCGCTCGGAGCGTTCTGCACCGCAACGGACTCATACTTCCAGGCGTGGCTCTCGAACGTCAAATACTCGTTCATCGGCTTTGTCTCGGTCGATGGCACGACGCTACTGATCACGGCCTGCGGCAGCGGATCGGGCGAGTCGCACGCCAACGAGTGCCGCTACGACGGCAAGAACACTGCCATCGTCGACGCGTCTGGCCGGCCGGTGATGCCGTTCACGACGACCGTCGCAGCCCAGGCTGCTGGCGCTTACCCGACCCACAGCATCACGACGCAAAGCACCGCATACACCTCGACCGGCCCGGGCGCGTGGGAATACTCCGGATTCAAGTGGGACGCGGCCAATTCAAGACTTTGGGCGATCGATGACGGCGGCGAGCTGATTATCTACGACAGTTCTTACAGCCAGGGTTCGCATTGGTCGCTCGGTGGCGACAAAGAAGACCTCGCACTTGTCGAATCACAAAGCGGTTCGGTTTTCATCCTGAATGAAGGCCCGAACGGCGTTCTCGGATCGATCGATGAATACACGACGAGCGGGAGTTTCGTTCGCAACTATTCGTTCGCGTCCGCGGGTACGCCGGTTGGCGTTGGCGGAAACGGCGACGAGGGCTTGGCCTACGTCAATCATGATGCAAACTTCGCGGGTGACTTCGTCGTTGGCCACCAATCGACGGGCGACCTCTATTTCATGACGGCCAATTTCACCACGCACGCGGTCGCGGCGCACGGAAGCCCAGTCGTACTGTCGCTTGGTAGTGATGACGCTGCGAGCGTCGAAGTTCTCAACGATGGAACGATCCTCGTCTTCTATGACAACATCGACACGATCTACCGCATCCGCATGACGTCGGACTTCCTGTCGGGAATCACGATCGACACGAACGACGCCCGCATCGTCGAGAAGTGGGTTCACGAGAACGTCGGCGGCGACGCCGAGGCGATTTGCATTCGCAGCGCCCGCTCTGGTAGCGGAGTTCGGGAAACACATTCGATGCTAATTGGCGATGACCGCGGCGAATCCACGGCGCTCATCCGCGATTACGGCAATGTCCCGATGGCGATCTTCCCGCTGTCGGCGTGATTTAGGAGGAGACCGGCATGGATGGCGGCGATCCCGAGCCCAGCAGCCGAATCGAATGGAAGCTCGACGAGATCAATCGCAAATGCGATATGACCTTGCTCAAGCTCGACGGCCCCCCCGATCAGCCGTGGCGCGGCCTAATGACCCGCGTCGATCGGCTTGAACAGGAATCGAAACGCGACCGAGAGTCCGCCAAAACGCGAAATGGGTTCATCGTCGCGGCGTTTGTGACCGCCCTCGGAGCACTGATCGAAAGCGTCTTCGGTTTCTTCCGCCACAAGTCCTAACGGCAATAGCTCCTCCGAAGGAGCCCAGCCGTGAACAACTGCAAGCTTTTCGCGATTTTCACCACTGCATGCCTCGTCACCCTGCCGCTCGCCTGCACGACCGGCTGCGACGCGACTCTTTCCCGCAAGATGGCGACGGTCACCAAAGAAAAGGCCAACGCCGACAAGGCGTTCATCGCTGTCATGCGCACCGGCTTCAAAGCCGCGGGCGAGATGGCCGCTCAGAAACACCAGCTCCAACAGCACATCATCGACACCGCCTGGGACGACTTCGTCGCCGCGCACACCAAGGACGGGCGGCTCGTCTCGATCGTTGGCCGAACGACCACCCAGCCCGGCGTCGAAATGCCGATGAGTGTGGCCGACCTACAGAAAGCCATCGACGCCCGCACGCGGCTGGAAGTGCAGCTCGCCGACTCGAAAGCCAGTTGGGCACGGGTTGAAGGCCCAATTCAAGACTGCATCGACAAGTTCATCGCTGCCAGCGCTGGAACCGTGCTGACGGCTGAAAACGTCGCCCAGGCGGAGGAGTCTGCGGCGGCACTGTTCAACACCGCCATCACGGCCATCGGCGGCATCGCCGGCGGCGCGGTCACCGGCGCTCTCATCGCACCGTAAGGAGCAACCATGAAACCCCCCGCAGACGAAGGCGACATCGGCCCCCTCGGTGACCAGAACCTCATGGGCGGCGCCGGTGGCGGAGTCTCGGACGCGACGATCGCCGAGCTGGATAACCACATCGCGGAGTTCGACGAGGCGCTTGGGGCACTGGATCAGGCCCGCGCGGATGCGGACAAGGCCGCTCTGCTGCTCTCATCGTGGGTCGTTGTCGGCCAGAAGCTCGTCGACACGCTCGTGCCCGTGATCACCACGGCCATCCAGCAATACCAGGCGAACAAGAACGCCCCGCACCCGAGCAAGCTCGAGGAGCTCTCCGGCCGGCTCAACAAGGTGCTCGACATCGGCGACCAGCTCAAGACGCGGCTCGCGCCGAACATCGGAAGTCTCACATCGCTCATCGGTTCACTGACCGGCCCAAAAGTCTAACGGGGGCCACGAAGGGAGAGTCAATGGTCCAGCAACCCAAAACAACCTGGGGCGGAATCCTGATCGGCGTCGGCACGGTCGTGCTGGCGGTCGGGAACTACCTCAGCGGCCATCCCGTCGACTGGGCCACGATCGCCCAGACACTCCTCGGCCTTCTCGGCTCCGGGCTGCTCATCAAAGCCCGCGACTGGCTCCCGAAGTAACCGCGCCGCCGCGTTGGCGACGCATGGAAGTTTTCTTTCAATCGGAGACTCACATGAAGATTTTCGCCGCAATTCTTTCAATCGCGCTGATCCTCTGCGTCGCAGCGCCCGCCCCCGCCATGTACGTCGAGGGCGAGACGGTCGTCACGACCTACGAGCCGATGGGCGGCAACCCGCTCGCGCCCAAGATTGAGACGATTACCGTCGTCTCGCCGCCCGACGTGCCCGTCTGCGGTGCGAGCAGATGCAAGGGCGGCCGGCTCTCCGCGTCCGCGTCCTGCGACGCCAGCGTTTCTCAATAGAGCTTTTCGCGGCTGCCCCGGGTTCGGGATCTCAGCCCGGCCCGGGGTTTTTCAATTATGCACGTCATTGCCTACGACAACTGGAAACCGACGACGCTGAACGGCCGGCCGACGTTCTCCGTCAAGTGCGACTGCGGCGAGACGATCATCCTCGACGCCCACACCGTCACTCCGGATGGGCTCGTCTCGCCAGCCGTCGAATGCACGGCCCGAAGCTGCGGATTCAACCAACTCGTTCGCCTGCAAGGATTCAAATCATGCGATATGTCATCTCCCTGATCTTCACCGCGGCCGCGATCGCCGCGCCCACCCCGGTTCGATCCGAATCCGAACTCCGCAAGGCCGCGGCCATCGCTGCGACCCAGCCCGCCGCCGTCATCCTCATCGACGGGCCGATCAAGATTTCGGCGCCGGTCACGCTGGGCGGCGAAACGCTGACACTGCTCGGCGTCGGCGCGAAGGCGGAGCTGCAATTCACCAACCCCTTCCGCTGCGACTGGTCGAAGCCGCCGCCCAACAACGGGCTCGACTGCACCGCGAACACGCTGTTCATCGAAAACATCCGATTCAGCAATTACGACTGGTGGGGCAGCACGATCAAATGGAACGCCGACCCGGCGGCTTCGAAGCTGCTCTTCATCGACCATTGCAGATTCACGGAATGCGGATCCCATTGGTGCCCCGGAAAAGTCACGCCATCGGCAACCTCGGACGACGCCCACGCCTCAAACGTCATCGGCGCTCATGAGCATTTGAACGCCACCATCGTCGTCACCGATTGCACGTTTACGCGCTGCGCCAACGCCCAACAGGTTTACGGCCACTGCATCTATGCCGCCGCGAGGCGTCTCGCATTCACCAACAACACCTTCAACGCCTGCGGCAATCCGTTCCAAACCGGCTACTCGAATCGAACGTGGCAGTCTGACCAGCTCGTGACCGGCAACACCATCACGGCCGGCCCACCCGCGAAAGACAATTCCGACAAGGTCCGCCCCCCCTACTTCTTCGTCGTCGGCGCGCACTCGAACAATGTCGTCGTCCGCAACACCCTCAAGGGCGAGTGGCAACTGCCCTACACGGGCTACCCGTCGCTCAACCTTCAGCTCATCGGCTTCAACGACTGGACCGGCGCGAAGCTGACCGAGCCGTTCGCCGTTGATCTCTGGAATGCGAAATACGTCAGCGGCGCGGACTGGCGCGGGCAATACGAGACCGGGAGCGTGTGGCCGCAATGACACTTTTCCAATCCGTCGGAACGCCGATCGACGTCTCTGAGGGGCGCTGCAATTCTCAGAACAATGAGAACTGCATCATGGCAATGCCGGATGCGGAGACTCTCGCGATCGGATACTCGCCTGGATTGGAAGCGGCGTCGGCGACCTTCAAGGTACGACTACTCGACGTCAACGCCCTCACACTCGGCACCCCCATCGATACCGGGCTCGGCACCAGCGACTACCACGCCCAAGGGTCGCTCTTCGCGGATATGCTCGGCCGGCTGCACGCCATGCAGGGCGGCGGCGCGTGGAAGCACACCAGCGTCGCGGCGCCGACTACATTCGGCAGCCCGGCGGCACTGACGGTTCGGTCCGGCGCCGTCCAGCTCGGCGGTGGGTCGATCATCGACGCATCCGGTGTGCTCGACCCCTTCAGCGGCGACCTCTTCTGCACTTTTCAGCACAACGGCACGTATCGAATGGACGGCTACGGCGTCGCGGCGCCGGGTGTGAGTCTTGCACCGGCCGCGCGCTCGCAGTGGGGCTGCCTCTGGCGGATCCCAGCAGGTGCGCAAGTCGGCGGTCCGATCCTTCCAGACGGACCCTACAAACTCATCGACTCGGGCTTCAGCCTTCAGATCAAACGACAGCTCGTGATCGGCAAGGAGACCAGCGGGCAGCGATCGTTGCACCTGATGTGGATTCTGCGGTACAGCTTCACGACCCTCCCCAGCGACTTCGCGACGTACAACATCTACTACATGAAATCGACTGACGGCGGCACGACGTGGAAGAACGCCGCGGGCGACATCTCGCTTCCGAAGACGGGCAACGGCATCTCGATTCTCGCGTACCCGTATCCCGGCACGTCTGGCTCGCCGACCGACGGAAACAGCAGCTTCCAGGACACGCTGCAGGACTCGCTCGGCGTCGCCATCCCGCCCCACCCGATCGCGGCCGGCGACTGGCGCAACTTCGACGCGTTTCGAGTCTTCGCGGGCAACGTCGGACAGGGCTGCGAGGGCGCGTTTGATTTGGACGAAGACGGCTACCCCATGGTCGTCTTCGCTGAGTACGTCTCGGGCGGAAACACCGCGACAGCCGTCGCCGAGCGCGCGGCCGGAGGATTACCCTACGACCCGCCGGCCACGATGGTCGGCATCTTCGCGTCGACGGCGGTCTATCGACTTTCGCACCGGCGATGGAACGGATCGGCGTGGATCGGCGGCGTCATCGATGACAGCCGCAATTATCTCAACGCGATCCCAAAGCTTCGAATCGACGCGAATGGCCGCGCGATCATCTTCATGTCCATCCCCGCCGCATCGCTCGGGCTGCGGGTGTTCACGCTCGATCGCGACGAGGAAACGTGGGAAGGCCCGACGGCCATCGTCGAGAGCGCCGAGGCCGAAGACGCGCGGTTGATCTGGTCGCTGCGGGATCCGTTCAACGCCGATC
The DNA here is from genome assembly GCA_015654675.1 of Planctomycetota bacterium. Taxonomy (GTDB): domain Bacteria; phylum Planctomycetota; class Phycisphaerae; order UBA1845; family UTPLA1; genus SpSt-539. Next base: position 76,101 of record JAATGM010000059.1, read on the forward strand.
GACACTGGATTGCATTCAACACCGGCAATGACGATCGCTGGCTGCTGCCGCTCCAGCTCACGGCGTCCGTCGCTGAGGTCAACGTCGCCAACCGCATCATCGCTGGCCGGCCCCCAGCGAGCATTCGTCACCTGATGCCGCGGGGCGTGCATTTCTGATGACCATCGAACGCATCCCCGTCTCGCAGCTCAGCGCCGCCGCGTACAACCCGCGCAAGGATCTGAAACCCGGCGATGTCGAGTATGAGAAACTCAGGCGGTCGATCGCCGAGTTCGGCTATGTCGAGCCGATTGTCTGGAACCGGCGGACGGGCAACGTCGTCGGCGGGCATCAGCGGTTGAAGATCATCACCGCCGGCGGCGCGGCCGAAGTCGATGTCTCCGTCGTGGACCTCGATGAGCCGCGCGAGAAGGCTCTCAACATTGCCCTCAACAAGATCAGCGGCGAATGGGACGATTCAAAGCTCGCCGACCTCCTGGCCGAATTGCAGCGGGACACGACCGTGGATGAGACTCTGAGCGGCTTTGACTACGCGGAAATCGATAAGCAGCTCGACAAGGCCGTGGACGAATCGCCCGCACAATCGGGCCGCGCCGCGGTGAAGGAGTCGTATTCGCTCCTCGTGACCTGCAACGGCGAGTCCGATCAGGAGCAGCTCTACCGCAAGTTCACCGACGACGGCCGCGACGTCCGCGTGCTGACGATGCCGGCGGCGGGCGAAAAACCAACTCGCTCCGACCCGGTCGACGCAACAGCTCTCCCGGCGTCGGCGATCAAAGTCGAAGTCTCATGTCCGGTCGAAAAGAGTTTCCGGGTCGAGCAGGTCTCGGGCATGTTCGATGTGAAGCTCGAGGCGAAGGCGACCCGATCCTGGTCCGTCGAGCTGCCGGCCCTGGATGGCGGCTGGAAGATCGGCGCCATCGTCGGCCCCTCCGGCTCCGGCAAGTCGCAGATATCCCGGCAGGTCTTCGGCGACGGCTACGTCACGGGATACGAATGGCCGGCGGGAAAGGCAATCGTCGATGCGTTTCCCGAGTCGCTGGGAATATCTGATATCACGGCCGCACTCAACGCCGTCGGCTTCAGCTCGCCGCCCGATTGGGTGAAACCCTATGCCGCACTGAGCGTCGGGCAACAGTTCCGATGCAATCTCGCCCGCGCCATCCTGACGCCGGCGAATGTCGTCGCGTTCGATGAGTTCACCTCTGTCGTCGATCGGCAGGTGGCGCAGTTCGGATCGGCGGCGGTCGCGAAAGCAATTCGCGCTGGCTCGCCGGCAGCTCGCTTCGTCGCCGTGACCTGTCACTATGACGTGCTCGCCTGGCTCCAACCGGATTGGGTGCTCGACGCCGGGAGGTTGCTTCGGCGTGGGACGCGGGAGTTTGCTGAGCGCGTCGGTGATCGACCACGAATCCCGCTCGAAATCCGCCGCGCACCCCGACGCCTCTGGACCACTTTTGAACACCATCACTATCTAAGTCCGCGACTGCACCGGCAGGCCCGATGCTTCGCGGCGGTCTGGGACGGCCGGCCAATTGCATTCTGCGCCGTTATTCAAAACATGGGGCACAAGGGCCGGCGGATCATCCACCGGCTGGTCGTCCTGCCCGACTATCAGGGAGTGGGAGTCGGACTGCGGCTACTGGATGCCGTCGCTGCAATGGAAGCCCGCACACACGAGGTCTCAATCCGAACCAGCCACCCCGCCCTTATTCGCTCCCTCGCCAACCGCCCACATTGGCGCTGCATCGCCTTGGATGACAGCGGCACGCCCCACCGGGGAATGTCCAACGCGAAGTCCCGTCGCGGGTCCATCGGACGTTCTACGGCGAGCTTCGAATATGCGGTCGGTTTGTCTCAGCGCTCGACAGTAGATACATGCAATCGTCCAGGCTTCCATCCCCCTGGCTGAACAAATCAAAAAAGACGCGACACTGATCGGCATTCAGCGGAGCGAGTGTTCCCCGTCGCGCATCAACTTCGCTTCTCAGATTCTTCATTCTCGACTTATTCCCGGTTAGTTGGTTGGTCGTATCGAAAATGGATCGCCACTCAGTTGGCAGTGTCTCAACCGCGCGACGACGCTGAACTGCTCGGTACCCTTCGGGCAGCGCTGCGCAACCGACCGCGAAGCAAACCACGAGTAATCGCCGGATCACGGCTTTGCCGCGACCAACTCTCTCGTCACGTTTGCCTGGCTTTCCGCATGTGGGACAGAACTTCTCACGTCCCTGCAATTCGCCGTGGTCAGGACACTTGAGCATACGTCGCGCATTCTACCCGGCTGGCGCGGGGCGTCGTCAAGGCCAAACCTCTCACGGGCCAACACTTAGGCGGCTCGCCAAAAAGCCAACTTTGCTAAGAAAAATTGTCGTTTTGCCAACCCACGGGCGGGCCTCATGTTGGGCACAATCGGCCATTCCGTGTCGGAATATGCTGCCATTCGTTCCGATTCTGTCGTAAATTGTATTCATAAGACGAATACGAAATACAAAGGATCGAACAATGAACGCGAACGAAATCACCTTCGGAATTGAGATTGAGACGACGATCCCCGCCGGGACGATGGAAGTCGGAAACCGACACGGAAACACGCAGGCCATGGGCCTCCCCTTCGGTTGGGCCGCGACATCGGACGGATCGATCCGCACGCGAGCGGGCCGCATCGGATGCGAGTTCGTTTCGCCCGTCCTCCGGGGTGAAGAGGGCATCCGACAGGTCGTCGAGGTCTGCCGCACGCTTAACGCGATGGGTGCGCAGGTCAATTCGTCCTGCGGATTTCACGTCCACTGTGGATTCGACCGCAACAATCGCCCCGCCTTGGCCCGCCTGATTACCTTCGTCGCCAATTTCGAGAAGGCGATTTTCGCCAGCACCGGCACGAAGAATCGCGAGCGTGGCCGGTGGTCAGCCGGAATCGCCGCCTTCGGATCGGTCGAGGCAGCCGAGCGGGCGGGCCGCTATCGCGTCCTGAATCTCACGAATCTCCAGCAAGGCACGAAGCCGACGGTCGAGTTTCGGGCGTTCGCCGGAACCTTGAACGCGGACAAGATGATCGCCCATATTCAGCAGTGCATTGCGATGGTCCAGCTTTCGCACGAGGCGAAGCGCACGACGAATTGGACCGCCAAGGCACCGGTCGCCACGTCGCCGATTCATCGCAGCGGCGAAGGCCAGACCGCTCTCACGCGACTGTTCTACCGACTCGGTTGGACGAAGGGCCGGACCGCTAAGACCCTCGGCGCGGTCGGCGAGTCGGTCCAGTCGATCCGGAAGTCTAAGAAAACCCTCATGAAGATGGCCCGGAAGTATGACGCCCAACCGTAGGGCGTCCCCGGGCCGGTTTGGAAACCTCAAACGGATAAGGAGTCGAAAATGGAAACCATCGAATCAGTAGTGGACACGACGATTGAGTACCGCCCCCGCGCTGTCCGCGCCGTGCGGACGCTGGCCCGGACGAAGCCGTGGCAGGGCGAGTTTGACGCCCGATTCGCGAACATCGCCGCGTGCCTCACGTCGCTCTGCCAGGCATACGACCTTGAGCCGTGGCAACTCACGCACGTCGGCCGCAAGTCGGGATGCTCCGGCAACAGCCGCGTCCGCAACAATCTTCGGCGGATCGAGCTGCGAGGACGACTGTCGGTCGTGACGATGCTCCACCTTTTCGCGAAGGTCATGGCGGGCATCGAGAATCACGAATACGCAATCCGTTGGTCCGCGACACTGTTCAAGAAGTGCTTCCCGCTGAGTTTCAGCCGCTGCCGACTCGTCGGCGGCTTACTGGTCAACGACAACCGACGGGACGAGTGACGAATCGGGGGGCTTCGGCCCCCCTACTTTTTCTTGGAGGAACCAACCATGTGCGGGATTTTTGGTTTTGTAAGTGACGGGGAAGGCGAGCCGGATATCGATCGGCTTCGCAAGATCGCCGTCGTCACCGAGTCGCGCGGCCCCCACGCCTTCGGATTCGCGTGGATCGATCGACGCGGCCGGCTACGCTGCTACAAGCAAACGGGGCGAATCTCCGATCACCTCGGACTGCTCGCGATGGCGTCGGACGCGCGAATGCTCATCGGGCATACCCGCTACGCGACGCAGGGCGACCCCGACGACAATATCAACAACCATCCGCACCCGGTCGACGGGGGCTGGCTGGTACACAACGGCATGATCCCGCGTTACCGCGAGACGATCGACGATTGGGGTCTGCGGCCCGTGTCGGATTGCGACTCGGAAACGATCGCCCTTCTGATCGAGCGGATGGATGGCCCGGTGTCCGAGCGGTGCGCGTGCGCGATTCGAGAGATCGGATCGTACAATGCCGTCGTGCTGGCCCTCTGGTCCCGTCCGAATCGGATGATCGCCATCCGCCGCGGCAACCCGCTGTGCATCGCGACGACGACGGCCGGGACGTACCTCGCCAGCTTGCCTAGCGCGATGCCCAAGAGCTGTCGCGAAGTCCCGGATGATTCGGTGATTCAGTTCACACACGACCGAAAAGGAAAGCTCCATGTCGAAAAAGAAACCATCGAAGATGCCGCGTCCGCCTGGCCGGCCGCTGTTCGGGACTGAGCCCATGACGAAGGTGCTAGTCATCCGATTGACGCCGACACAGCACGAGCTGATTCAAAAAGAGGCGAAGCGGCTCAAGTCGAGCGACATCGGCGTCATCCGAGCTGCACTGGATAGATATTTCAGAGGGGCTTGAGTGTCGTATGGTTCAGCACGCGGCCATCAGCGTCGACGACAAACGTGAACGCCGTCGGGAAGGTCGAGTTCCCGATCTTGAATTCGCCCATGCACTCGTCACACTGGAAGGTATCGAGCGTGACCGCCTGCCCTTCGATGATGAGATCGCCGGAGCGTTTGAGAATGCGATTGCAGCGGGGGCAGGGGAAGGTATGTCGCATGCAAGGGAGTGTAGCACATGAAGGCCCTCACCGTCTTGAACCCATGGCCGTGGCTGATCGTTCGCGGCATTAAATGCGTCGAGAATCGGCCCTGGCGGACGCACTATCGGGGCGAGCTGCTCATCCACGCCGGCGTCGGCCGGAGCTGGATGGATCGGGCGTACGAGGATCCGAAAGTTCGGCCGCTCCTGCCGGATCCCGCCGAGCTGGTGTTCGGTGCGATCGTTGGCAAGGTGACGCTCGTGGACTGCGTGTCGATCGAGAGTTGCCTCGGAGAACCATTCGCGTTCGGGCCCTGGTGTTGGATTGTGCGGGACGCGGTTGAGTTCAAGAAGCCGATTCCATATCGCGGACGGCAGATGTTGTTCGAAGTGCCGAATAGTCTTATCGCAGCCTAAGTCCGCAAGTCGACATCGAGCGGGGGGACGGCTGACGGTGGAGTAGAAGCAATCACCGCTCCACATTCCGAGCACTTCCCCGATTCGTTGCCGGTCAGGTCGTAGTTGCAGTTGGGGCAGTGGCCGGGCCCAGGGCGGCGGCGGCCTCGATACCACAAAAATGCAGCGACCGGTCCGACCGTCGCGATGATGAGCCAAAGTGGGATAGATATGAAATCAATGCCGGCATACGTTCCCCACTGCGGCAGTCGCGCGCAATTCCTCAGCCCCTCTAAGAATGACGCCCATCGGTAACCAGTTTGATGAATGCCCCAGCCGTCCGGCTCCGGCTGAAAAATCCAATTCGGGGGTAGAACGCCCTTTCGATACCAAATCATGCCACCTTCGCTAATCTTCATGAACACGTCGCCGTTGCCGTAGCTCCACAATACCTCGAATATCGTTGAGATCAGCAGCATGATCAGGGTCGCAATACAGACCGCAAATCCGGCGTATCCAGCGGCGAGGCAGAGTCTGCGTCGGGTGAGCATCTATGGATTGTATCGCGCCTTCGGGTCCGGCGGGCACCTGAGCCAGGCCCCTGCGGGGGCTTGTCACGATCCACCGACCCGACCACAATCCGAACACCACGCGGTCAACCGGAGAGAAGCAGTGTTGACCGAAGCCGAAACCGCTGACCTACGCGCCGCAGTCGACAGAGCCAACCGGCAGCCGCAAACCGAGCCCTCGGTCTGGGTGACGTTCGTCGGCGGGCCGCTGGATGGCATGCGCGTCCGCATCGACCGAAGCTCGGACAAGAATCCGTCCGCGATCATCGGATGGTGCCAGAGGACGAACCACGGCACGTTCGTGGCGAATTACGTTCATGCCGATCAGCCGGGGAAGTGGCGATTCAGGGACTACTACGAGTCAGGCGCGAAGGCGGCTGGACGAGCTGAGCATACGAATGACGGCTGACGCGGCGGGTGGTATTCTGGCGGAACGACGCTCGCTGGTTTCCATCTCACGAATGGTGGCCGGCACGTTGGATCGATCGGGGTGGAGGATTGCCGGGTGGATGTTTCAACAATGATGGGTCTCTCCGTCCTGTCCGCCGCCATGACTGGTGGCGGCGCGATACTTGGAGCATACCTCTCTAAACGAGGCGAACGACGGGCCGTTCAAGAGACGTTGGATGCAATCGAAGGTCGCACCGCAGATCTGGTCGAATCCGCGAAGGTGCGTTGGACCCGGCGGGCCGAAATCTGCGCTGAGCTCTACTCCAAACTGGTCGTCGCTCTCTTTTCATTACGCACGTTCCTGTCGCCGAGATGTATCACGACCGAAGAAAGCATTCGATCGGCTCTAAACCCGGTGGATACGGCAATCGGCTTCGCCGGAGCGAATGCCCTCTTCCTGCCGCCCGACGTCAAGGAGGAAGTCTTCAAAATGCTCCACATAATGCGCGAAATCGTCTTCGCCACCACACGGGTCTGTCCCCCGCCGGAAGGCCCGAACGAGCCGGAGCACCTTACGCAATTACGAGCGAATCACTACAAGCTCAAGGAGCGAGAATTCAAGAGAGTCCAGGACGCCGGCGACCTCTCGATGCAGATGGAACACATAGAGAAGGCGTTTCGGCAAGCACTCAAATTGGATTAGACTTACGCGAGAAACCTCAGTAGCTCTTTTGGCGGCGAAACGCCGTTCCAGGACCACGCATCTATCGCGGCTTGAAGGTCAGTCTCTGAGAGTATCGCTGCGCCGGGCGGTGGTTCTGATTCATAGAACCCGCACCAAGGGCGATCGTTCCCAACACCGTTTACATTGCGAGACCATTCCTCCACGCCATGGAATGTCAACGTCCACATGCACCAAGTGCTGGTCCACACTGTTAGAAATCGGAGCGTGCCGCCCCAAGCCGTTATGCCATTCCACTTGCCGATGGCACTCGCATGCGACACGTAGCATCGGATGAGCGAGCTCATACTCTCAGATTGCTCGAATGTCGGTTCCCGTCCATTTTCCCCGGCAGCCGGAACAGGAGGGAAAACGGCCATTCGCGAGTTCAATTGGATCGGGGTATTGTGGAGTGCAGCATGAAGACCTCGGATCCACGATTTGCCTCCCGATATTACTTCACCGAGTCCCGTGAAAATCGGAACTGGGTTTTCTCCGCCGACTCCCTCCAGTAGTGCAGGGCGCGCCGGCATCTCAAGGACTCTGTCCGGTCCGGCCCAATCGGCGCTGCCTTTGGTATGAATATCGGCCAGGATTTTTATCCACCGATCTGAAGTTTGCTTGAGGCGTTCATCACATTTCTTATGCGCTGGCACAACGACCGGCCACTGATCGCGGGACTCCACGGGCGACGGGCCAAGCAGCGCGCTTGGAATTACGTGCTCGCGTATGGTCGGACCGGCACCAGCGAGGCGGTTATTACAGAGATAGCAGAAAGTAAGTCTCCGACTCGCGATCTGCATTTGCTGTTGACTCTCAATGCGAACGGGCACCTTCAATCCCCAAGCTCCATGCCCACCTGCCGCGCCAGCTCGTAAACGGCATCCACCGGATCGTCCGCCGTGACGACGAACTTCTCTCCGGTCTTCTCATTCCGAGCAGCAATCGTCCCCTCGTGCAGTCGCGGCACCCAGACCTGAAAGCCGGCGTAGGCGATCACGAGCAGAATCGCCCGCGTCACGTTGTCGTCCGGGTCGATCATCGCCGACGCCTCGGCATCACCCAACCCGTCTCACGGGCGAGCTGCTCGCCCTTCGTCAGCATCCGATCCGGCACCCATCGCGGAACATCGTGCGGAAAGATTCGCCGGCGCCGGCGCACCCAGAATCGGGTGGGTAGTCGCCAGGTCGCCTGATCGGCCCGAACGGTTGGCGGGCAGACAAGCTCGACAACTACCATGATCGGATACGCCAGCAGACGGTGTAGTGCGATAAGCATGTCAGCGGCTTCCATTCGAAGGTCAGGAGCCCGCGGCATTCCGAGGCGGTCCGACATCGCCTTTGGGCGATGGGTCATCGACGTCAATTATGGCCACGAGATCGGCTCGCTCTGCGAGTTTGGCCGCAATGACCGTATCGAACAACAACATGATATCTACGGCAGCCTCAACGACTTTCTCGCCGCGTTGTTTAGCGATGATCCTGCCAGGTTCTTTTTCAAATCCATATCCAAACAAGTCGTTTGCATAGGCCGCCTGCGCGAATTCGTAGCGTTGGGTTGCCGCGGTATGCTTTGGTCCGGGCCAAACGACCAGCGGAGGAATCTCGTCCTTGGGTCTGATTCTCGAAATGTATTCGCGCGACACATGCTGCTGGGGATCCCAGTGGCCAAAGTATGTGTCGCGGACTTGTTTGAGATTTGCGCGAAAGCCGTCACCCTTCTCGCGATCGACCCATTTATCCCATAGGGGCTCGTGTCTTGAACCTTTGACCAGATCTTTTGTGATGACGGCCTTCGGGCGCCCGTGAAGCCGTTGGATGGTGCGAATCGCTTCGTACGTCCATCCAGCAACTGAAACAAACGCAATCAACAGGTCACGATGATCCTCGACTTCGAGGTGCTCGCGATCTCGGATCGTCTTATACCATCGCAGCGCGGCCGCCACCGCGTCGCGAACCATCATCAATGAAACGATTTCCGGCAGCCAAGGAATGGCGCTCGGATCGACCCCGGGGAGAAAGCGATACAACTTCATCCAATCTCACCGAGACCTGAGTTGAAGATCGGTCGACATGTCCACCCTCGGACGACGGCGGCTACGTGAATGATGTCGTCGCGCGAAACTCATGGCAAGTCACCCTTGAAATCGCCCTTGCCGGTCGGGTACGATTGGACTGCTCATCATCCCCGGGCTTGGCCACCCCCCCCAGGCTGGGCCCACGATGAGCACGGGGGCGGCTGTTGAGTGTGCCAGTCGCCTCCACTTTTTTTCCAGCCGCGGGCCGCGGTTGAAACAATCGACTAACTCCTCTAACCTCCGGACCATGCCCCGTCAGCCGCAAAAAGCACAGCACAAGTCGCTTTTTGTCCCACCTGAAATCGGAGCGCTGGTACACGGATTCTCTCGCCATCTCCGCGAGCTCAGGAAAAAGGAAACGAAAGAGGCGACGATTCGCCAGAACTACATCGACCCGTTCTGGAAGGCACTGGGTTGGGACGTCGGAGACCAGCAGCAGCTCGGTCCGAGCGAATGCGAAGTGATCATCGAAAAGAACGTCGAGACCGCCGAGAGCGGCGGACTCCGCAACCGGCGGCCGGATTATCTCTTTCGATTGGGTGGCTTCCCAAGATTCATAGTCGAGGCAAAGCGGCCGATCGTGGATATCGACGCGGACAAGGACGCGATTTTCCAAGCCAAGCAGTACGCATGGAACAGCACGATTCCTTTTGCGATCCTCACGGACTTCGAGCAATTCCGCCTCTACGACACAACGCTCAAGCCAATATTCGAAGAGCCTCGCCGTGGCTTGGTTAGCGAATACGCCCTCAATTACGAAAGTTACGAAGCCCAATGGGACGTCTTAACGTCCATCTTCGGTCACGATGCCGTGGCAGGCGGATCTCTCGAACGCTTGCTGGCCAACATCAAGAAGATCCGGCCCGGCAAACGCCTCCGCACCGTTGACCGGATGCTCATCGACCTCAAAGGCGGGGAGCCGGTCGATCAGGAATTCCTCGCCTATCTCGACACCCACCGCCGCCACTTTGCCGCCGCGATCTATCGCGACAACAAGCCCGCCTTTCCCGAGGCCGATACTCTCCACGGCGCGGCCAAACTTACCGAGGCCGTGCAGCGCATCATGGACCGCCTCGTGTTCATGCGGGTTATTGAGGACCGGGGCATCGCTACTTGGGGATCGTTGCGCGAGATGCTCGAACGGATTGGTGGCGAGGGAGGCGAATTCTACGAGGCCCTGTGCGCAAAATTCCGCGAATACGACTCCAAATACAACGGCTATCTCTATAAACCGCACTTCTCCGAAGAGTTGAGAGTGGATGGGGCCGTTATTGCCGATTTCACTCGATCGCTTTATCCGCCGGACGGCCCGTGGGACTTCGCCGCCATTGGCGATGACATTCTCGGAATTGTTTACGAACGCTTCCTGGGGAACACGATCGAGATCAGGAAGGGCAGGGTCGAGGTTCAACTCAAGCCTGAGTACAAGAAGGCGGCCAAGAAAACACGTCACAAGACGGGCGTTTTCTACACGCCACGGTTCGTGGTTGCTTCAATAATCCGGCGAGTAATTGGGCCCAAGGTGGAAGGGAAGACACCTGCCGATGTCTTGGACGTGAAGATCCTCGATCCGGCTTGCGGTTCGGGTTCATTTCTGGTCGCAGCACTTCAGTACCTCTTCGATTATTGCCTCGCGGCGGTCAACAAAGACTCGGCCGTCGCCAGAGCAGTCGTTCCAGCGCTAAGCGAGAGTACCGGAGGTAGGGGTCGGAAGAAAAAAGCGGAAATCGCGTTCCAGGACAAAGACGGCCGCTGGTATCTCGCCCCCGATTTCCGCGCGTCGCTCCTCACCCATTGCATCCACGGCGTTGACATTGATCAGCAGGCCGTAGAGGTCACGGTGATGTCCCTCTACCTGAAAATGCTGGAGTCGAAGTTGCCCGAAAACTGGGCGACCCTCTGGGTCGAGCGTCAATTGCTTCCATCGTTGGACAACAACATCCAGTGCGGCAACTCGCTCATCGACGATGACAGCTATTTTAGATTCCGTGAAAAGCTGAATAAGAATCAGCCCACGCTCTACGACACCGAGGACGCGGACACATCTTTCCGAATCAACCGGTTCGACTGGGCAAGCCATACCCGAGGTTTTGGCCGGCTCCTCGCCCCACTTCCAACCACAGCGAATCCCAAGCCAAAGCCACATGCCTTCGATTGCATCATCGGCAACCCGCCATACATCCGAGTCCAGGAGCTCAATAAATGGGCCAGCGAGGAGTGCGAGTTCTACAAATGGAAGTATGGCGCAGCGGTGAGAGGCAACTATGACATCTATGTTGTGTTCGCTGAGCGGGCGCTGAGTCTACTTGCGCCAAAGGGGTTGCTGGGCTTCATCATGCCAAATAAATGGTGGCATGCGCAATATGGCGAGGGTCTTAGGAAGATAGTCGCCGACGCCCGGCACCTTCGCAGTTTGGTTGACTTTACGGATCAGCAAGTATTCACGGGTGCGACGACCTATACGGCAATTCACATCTTTCAGGAACAGAAAGGCGAGGATGAGATCGACGTCGCGGCCGTTACGGAACTCAAAGACGGCCAGGCCCAGTGCGCCGCGATCGACCAGCAAGAGACCGTACAGATCCCAGGCGTTGTCCGATTCGTAGCGAGCGCGCCGCGCGGGACCGATCCTTGGTCGTTCCACAGTACGGACGACGAGGCCTGGTGCCAACGAGTCTCAGGAAATCATCCACGATTGGTCGACGTCGCTCCCGACATATTCGTCGGCCTCCAGACGAGCGCGGACACCGTGTTCGTTTTCGAAGAGTTTGAAGAACGAAAGTCGCTTACGCGCGCCACGAGTCTCGAACTCGGCCACCGTGTTGATCTTGAGGCCGACGTTTTACGCCCCGTCATCCGCAGCGGCGAGATTGGCCGACATTGGGCCAACTCCACAGCCCGGGTCTTATTCCCGTATCGAGTGGCGGACAGTCGGGCGACGATTATCTCGCCCGAAAGGATGAAGGCGGATTATCCGCTCGCATGGAAGTATCTAAAAGCCAACGAGAAGATGCTTCGCGGACGAGAATCCGGAAAGTTTGACCATGACGAGTGGTACGGCTTGATGCGGAAGAATCTCGAACGATGGGAGTCGCCGAAGGTCATGGTTCCATACATGATAACAGACCTGGGCGCCTGGTTTGACGAGGGCGGAGATCACTATTTCGTAAACGTGACAACTGGCGGCTTCGGAATTCGAACCAGTCGAGTAGACATGCGATATCTGGCCGCACTCTTATCGAGCAGCCTTCTCGATCGCTGGTTCAAGTCGCAGGCTGGGCGTTTTCACAGCGGATACTTCGGCGCCAACAAGCAGTACCTTGAGAACATCCCGATCATAGTTCCACAAAACGCCGATGATCGGAAGCTCACCGAACGAATCGTCGCTAGCGTTCGCGTAATAATGGACGCCAAGGCGGCCCTCCGCGCCCCAGTGCTCTCCGATCGGGAACGGGATCAGCTTACATCCGCGGTTGAAACGCATGAATCGCGGATTAACAAGACGGTCTTTGAGCTCTATGACGTGGACGGACTGCCGGAATGAACCTCAGCGGCACGGATCGCATGAGCAAGGGCGATATCGTTAGGCCGCGAACGCGAGACTTCGCGCAACACGATCCAACGATGGCGTGTGCGTGTCGTTCCGAAGCCCAGTACACTACACGAACAGAGGGAACGGATGTCGAGCTTTGAATGATGAAACAAGACGCACCGAGCAAGCCGAGGTCGAAGCTGAACGCGTGGTGCAGGAAGTGGCTCGTCGATGTCATACTCCTGCTGATCATCCTCAGCATGATCGTCTGGATCATCTGCCTCGCGAAATCAAACATGCCAGACAAGCCAAGCTGGCTTCTTGTGCCGGTGACGGTAATCTATTCGGTATTCACCTTGTGGATGGCGGGGGCATCAGCTCAAAATGCGGTAGCCGCTCGTCGATCCGCCGAGGCAATGGAAGCCAGTGTCGAAGAACAGAGACAGAGTCGGTGGGCGGCGTTCGGCGCGATAATTTCATTTCCAGACGGTTACAAATACCGCGTGGACCAGGCCAACAATTGGTCCATCACGCTAGGAAACCCATATCGACAGCCGATGCTTCGAGTTTGGGCCAGGATGTGGCTCACGGAGGGGCCCGGCGCCGCTGAAGGTCAACTGAAGTATTCGACTCTAATGGAGTCGGCGCCGATCGATGTTCCGGCCGATTCCCCTGGTTTTTCTCTGTTCTTGAAGCCAACGACTCAAGCAGAAGCTGCGCGAATTAGCGCTGGAAACGCTGCACTTGAGCGCTATCGAGAAGTCTACGGTGGTGCTTTACCGAAGTCGGCGCTAGTCGCAATCCTGTATGAGCATCGCGCTCGCTTGGGATCCACTGTGCTCGTCTATGATTTCGAGCGAATGCAGGAACAAGTCGAAGCGAAGTGAGGATCGTACATGGGAGTGATCGACACGATCGACAAATGGATCACGGAGCGGGGATCAGCGTCCGTTTTAGACAAACACTTGGCACTCGTGCGGGAGCAGGCGCAGTCCCTAGAAAAGCAGGTCGTCGAACTTCGAAGCGCGAACGAATCGCTCACAGCACGATGCGCCGAACTCGAGCGCGCGCTCGCATTGAAGTCGCAAACAGAAGAGTTTATCGAACACCGGGGCGCGTATTTCAAGCGACGAGCGAACGGCGAGTTCCACGAAGCGGTCTATTGTCCAGATTGCCGCGGCCCGATGACCTCGCTTCAGGATGCTTTGCCGTACAGATGCAAATGCGGGCGTGGCGTCGACTTCACTGGCGGCGACTTGAAATCGATAATGAGTGAACTCGGGGCTCGCTGAATACCAATTAGCATCAGGGAGCCTTATCTTCGATTGTGAGCATTTTCACGACGAGTTGGACGATCCGAATGCTCGCCAGCATTGAGTAGATGAAGATGCCGGCGAGCGCCGCAACCAACATCCGGGCCCCAAAGCTGACCATAGTCGATGTCGCCGAAGCCGGTTGAATATTCGGCGACGTGGCGACATTGACCAAAGCGATCAGCGACACGGCCACAAACCCGAGCAGCGAGACGACGCCAGTCTTGATGAACGAAACAAGGCGCGGAACCAGTCCTCGCTGTTTCAAATGCCGTAAGACGCGGCCCTCGCGCATCGACAACAGAATTGAATGCGTCGTCCCTTGAAAGCCCGCGAGAATGGCGGCAACGGAAATTGCCGTCGGCATAACATCACGCATGATAGAGGAGTAATTACTGACGGAGATTCGCCAAGTCGCGACGATCAGCCCGCAAACGACTCCCACAAGAAGCGGCCCCCACGCCTCCCATCTTTCGCGAGCGTGGAATCGCTCCAGAACGTTGCCGGCTTTTTCCAGCCGCGTCACCGGTGGTAAGTCTTTTTGGCTTGGCACCATCTACTTCGCCGCGTGTTTCTTCAATGCGAATACCAACTTGCGTCGGCACTCGGCATGGTTCAATTCTCGACCCGCCTCCGTGCAAGTAAATTCTACCGTGTCGCTGCTCCCGAGGAAGTCAATCAGGTCCGTGAGGTGCTCATCGGTTTCCTTGATCCCCGCCTTGAGGGTGCTGATCGACGTGCCGCCATTCTGCAGTGCTTCCAGAATGCGACGTGCCTTTTCGCCTAGGCCGCCGGGTTCGCGCCCCATTGAAATAGTAACGTGGATGCTGAATCCCTCGACGTCGGCCATGGCATCAAGCGTATCGGCGATGGCGCCGCCTGCTTCACGGACGGCGGCGAGTTCGTTAATCGCTGCACTCGTGAATCCGAACTCGATCTTTCTAACGAGCTTCGCCTTTTTCAGGCGAGCGGCCGCATCCTGCCTAAGCCGTTGCGTTACATTCACTGGTCCGGACAAACCGGCATGATAGAGAAACGCTCGGAGCGCACAGTGTCGAGGGCCGTTGTGGTTGTATTCAACGAGCGCCAGTTTCCGTCGCGGCGAGTAGGCGAATGAAGCGGGTTCACCTAGGTTCTCGTCGGCGGAAATATTTAGTGCTTGGACAACCGCGCCCTTGAGTTTTGATGGCAGCCGGCGGTCTCGGACCCGGAATATGGTCCCCGATAAGCAATCGTCCCCCGAATCCCATTTGGCATTCGCCAGTCCATAGGTTTTGCCCTCATGCTGGACTTCAAGCGCCCCCGGCGTTCGGCTGCGAGCCAATGTGGCGCAGAGACGCTGAATCTCGGCAACCGTATCCTGTGGCGTATCAACCTCAAAGAAACCCGCCCGAACGGTGACGTCCACTCTGAAGCCTCCACGAGGGCCCGAGGAGCGACGCCTGGCGTGCGTGTGCAGCCGAAATGAAATGAGCGTGCTGCCCGACCGATCCGCACACGATAATCGGGGCAGGCTGACCGCAACAGCGTTTTGCCGGAAACCCAACCCACAACGACGTCCCATCCCGCCGCGTCGCCCACAATCGATCCCAGCCAGCGGAACGCCCCTTGTACGGGTTCCGTTAACTGTCCAAAATCCGTCCGAATCGCACGGATTCACCCGCCGTTTTGATTACTCGCCCACCCATGAAACGGACAGGCCGGCTCACGTCTAAATCCATGCGAATGCAAAGACTACGGCGATCCGCACCCCTCGATGGGGTGCAGAAGGTCGCAGGTTCGAATCCTGTCGCCCCGATTATCGAAAAATCAATCCCGCGCCGACACATGGCGCAGAATTCCCCATACTCCCACCGAGCAGCGCCCAGCGAGCGCATCCCTCAATTCCCCGCCAGCCCCTTCAACGGACGCTTCTCAACCCGCCCGCTGTCAAACAACACATACCCATAAGCCCGCGCGTTGATATCGTCCGGGTCCTTGAAAATCGCCAGACTCACCGGCCGCCCTTTCCCATCTCCGTCCGACTGAGCCAGCGCCGAGCGGCCGGTCCCCGCCAGCAGCGCCCCAATCAGCAGCCCGACGGCAATTCCAATTCCAACCTTCCAATTGCGCCGAATCGCATCCATCGTAATTCTCCTGAAAACCCGCATTCTAAGCCCACGACGCAACACCGCGAGCACTGATTCCACCCGAACCCACGGTTCAACTCATCTCGCAAACCCAACCATCGCATGCCTGAACGCCAAGCTCTCGCAATCACGGCGGATTCTGCCGCCGGGAACTCCCGAACTTTTCCAGAATTCCGCTTGCCGCGGCCAAAAGGTTAGGTTATACTTCGTACGTACAAAACGCGAACCGATCGGGCGACCTCGCCGCCCGCCCGACCCCGAATCAATCGCCCCGTTCGCCTATTCGCGCGACAACGCGCCAAGGATGGTCAAGTTGTCATCGTGCCCCGTGTCAATATGCCGGTTCAGTCAATGCAATACTCCACCGCATCACCGCTCATGGCGAGACAAAATTTGGTCGCCAATCAATCCGCTGCGCGCCTTTCAAACTGCGCTGGCGCGAGCCATCGCCGCCCATCGACGGCAACTCGCGGAGTTCCAAGTCAAATCCAGCGACCCAGATTCATCTTCCCCAAATCCAATCCCATTGTGCGTGTTAGGCCCCGGGGGAGACTTTCGGACCGCGTGGCCCCCGGGGCCGTCTCTAATCTCGCTCGGCGAATCCACTTACGCAAGCCCATCCGCCATCGAATGGCGCGCGGGCCTTGCCACCGGCCGTCCGCTCGCCGAAGCTTCCTGCTTGCCGCCCGATTCCGGCCACCACGCCGGGCAGGCGGTGCCTTTAATCATCCTGGGGCCTCAGGGCTTGGCCGGAGTCCCGTGGCCCCCCAACACGGAGGTTGCCCATGGCAGCTCGAAAACGCTCGAACAAGCCGCGAACCCCGGGAACGCCGCGCCAGGCCGAAATCCTGACCTATGTCCGCTCATACCAGAGCCGGAATGGCTATTCCCCGACCTTGCAGGAGATCGGCGACTATCTCGGCATCAGCAAGGTCACCGTCTTCGAACATCTCACCGCCCTCGAAAAACGCGGGCTCATCCAGCGCGGAAGGTACAAGTCCCGCTCGGTCGAACTGGAAGACCATGTCCGCTTGCCGGCTGATCGCTCGTCGGTCCTTCCCCTGATCGGCCGTGTCGCTGCCGGCGCCCCCATCGAGGCCATCGAAAATCCCGAGTCCGTCGACCTGGAAAACCTCTTCTCATCGCGCCAAAAAACCTTCGTGCTGGAGGTCAAGGGCGACAGCATGATCGACGACCAGATTTGCGACGGCGACTATGTCGTCTGCGAAAAGCGCGACTCCGCCGAGAACGGCCAGACCGTCGTCGCCCTGCTCGATAGCGGCGAGGCAACGCTCAAGCGGCTCTATCGCGAGCGCGGTCGCTTCCGCCTCCAGCCGGCCAACTCCAACTACAAGCCGATCTATGCCGAGCATATCGACGTGCAGGGCATCGTCATCGGCATCATCCGCCGCCTCTAGCGGCCGGCTGGAAGCCCTGATTGTGGTTCGCGGCGCGACGGAGCAATTCGCTCCGCGTAGTACGCGCGCAAATGCACCGCCAGCCGCGCCTCATCCCCCGGTTCAAAGCCATAGCGCCGCGTAAGTTCCTCGATCGCTTGGTCCGCCGTCCACCCGCAGTGCTTCATTCGCCAGGCCGCCGTCGCCGCGTTCGACCGCTGCTTCCCTGCCGAGCAATGTACATAGATCGCCCCGTTGGCCGACCCCGCCGCGATGGCGTCTGCCGCCGCATCCAGCGTATCGAAGTCCCCGCGCCCATCCCCCGGCATCGGGAATTCCTCAAGCCGCAGCCCCAGCGCCGCGGCCGTCCGATGTTCCCGGCCGCCCTTATCCGCGTCGCGAGACTCCTCCATCAAGCTGACGATTTCGCGAATTCCAAGCTGCCGCTGCAGCCACCGCAGCTCGCCCTCATCCGGATATCCGCCCCGATAGATCCGCCCCGGTTCGACCACCGCAAACCGTCGCGGCCGATCCTTCGTGCCCCCCAGGAGCACCAACCCCGCCCCGATCAGCATCGCGGCGCCAAGTGCAAGCCCGGCCATCCACCCCGGAATGGCCGATTCACTCGATCGTCCGGACCGCATCCCCGCCACCGTTTAGCCGGCCGCCCCGGCCGTCGCCCGTCCCGCCCGAGTCCCGACCGGAAGGTCGTAAGTGTTGATGATGTCCACCATCTGCCGCAGCCGCCCATGATTCCTCCGATTGAATCGGAACGCAATCCGCGACATCTGCGGAACATCATCCGCTTCCTCGCTCGCCGCCGACACCGTTTCAATTTTCCCTTCGCAGATGTCCTTGAACTCGTCGTTCAATCGCTGCAAAACCTCATCCGGCAGCGCGTTCTGCAACCGCAACACAAGCTGGTCCCGGACATACCGCTGCGAGTGATACCGCCGATAGAACCGAACGACCTCCTGCACCGCCACTTCGACGTCGTCCGTGATCCGCAGCAGATGCATGTCCTCCGGGCTGATCATCCCGGTCCGAAGCAACTCGGATTGCACATACGTCCGCCAGTGCTGCCAATAGGTCCCACCCGGCGCGTCAACCAGCACGATCGGCATCAGCTCCGCCTTGCCGGTCTGGATCAGCGTCATCACCTCGAATCCTTCGTCCTGCGTCCCGAAGCCGCCCGGAAACAGCGCAACTGCCGACGCCTCCTTGAGGAACATCAGCTTCCGCGTGAAGAAGTACTTGAAGTTCACCAGCTTCGGATCGTCCGCAATAATTGTGTTCGTCTTCTGTTCAAAAGGCAGCCGGATCGCCACGCCAAAACTGGCCTCGCGCCCCGCCCCGCCGTGCCCGGCCTTCATGATCCCGTCGCCCGCCCCGGTAATGACCATCCAGTTCTCTTGCCGCATGCGCTCGGCAAACTTCACCGCCTGGATGTAATCCGCGTGAGTCTCCGGCGTCCGGCTCGACCCGAAAATGCTCACCTTGCGAATGTCACGATAGGGCGCGAACACCTTGAACGCGTAGCGCAACTCGCCCAGCGCCTGGTTGATCAGCTTGATCTCGCCCCGACCCGCCCCGTCTTTCGCCAGCCGGCAGACCGTCGTAATCATCGAACCCAGCAGATCGCCGTTGGACCCGGGCGCAAACCGCTCGACGAACTCGATAATCGCCGCGTCGCGTTCCGCCCGCTTCTGATCTTCATCCAGGTTGTTGGTCTGATTCCTGTTGCTCATCATGCTCCCAATCAATGAATAAGGGCCGGACGCAGCCGCCCGGCCCTGTCCAATCCATCAATATATCCGAAACCGCCGGGTGCGACGCCTCCCGGTCCCGGCCCGCGTCATTCGTCTTTGTCGTCCCCAGCCGATTCATCCTTCTCGCTGGCCGGCTTGTCGGCCTTGTCATTCGGCTTCACTACAACGACGGGTGCAATCTTCTCTAGCTCGGCCTTGAGTTTCTCGGCCTCGCCCACAACCACAATCGTCAGCTTGTCCCGATGAACGAGTCGATTCGCCGTCGCCAGGACGTCGTCGGAAGTCGATTTCCGAACACCATCCAGATACTTGCTCAAATAGTCCTTAGGAAGCCCGCACGAGTCGATCAACCAAAGGTCTGAAACCGTTGCCTGCGGCGTCTCGCGATCGCCGGCAAACTTTCCGACCAGGTACGACCGAGCGTCCTCAACCTCCTTGTTGTCGGCCGGCGACGCTTTGATTTTGTCGATCTCGGTCAGGATCGTCTTCAGCGTCTCCGCGGTGCTCGGCGTCTTAGTAAATGTGCTCACGCTGAACGTTCCCGCGAACCGATTCGAGCTCAATCCGCCCCGCGCGCCGTACGTCAATCCCTTGTCAATTCGGATCGCCTTGTTCAGCCGGCTGTTGAATCCACCTCCAAGCACCTGCGAAAGAACCAGACTATTGAAGTAGTCGGGATCATTCCGCGTAACGCCGACATGCCCGACGCGGATCTGACTCTGCACCGATCCCGGGCGGTCAACCAGCACGATCTGAGTCGACCCGGCCTTCGGCATCTCAGGCAGCTTCGAGTCCGGTCGCGGGCCCTCGGACTTCCAGTCGCCAAAACACGTCTTCGCCGCGGCAAACACCTCGTCGGGCTTCACATCGCCGGCCACATACAGAACCGTCGTGTCTGGCCGTACATGCGTCTTCCACCAGGTCGCGACTTCATCAACCTTCAGCGAATCGACATCCGAGAGCTCACCCATCGGCGTTCGCGAGTACGGGTGCGCCCCGAACAGTCGCTGCCGCAGCTCGCGATCCGCAAGGTATTCGGGCGTGCGCGTCGAAATCAGCAACCCCAGCGACGACTGCTTCTTCTGAACGTCAAACTCGTCCTTGGGGAATTTGGGAGTCCGCACAACCTCAGCGAGAAGCTTCAACGCAAGCTCAAACTTGTCAGATACGCACGACGCGTTCACAGTCGCAACGTCCAATGTCGCATTCCCGGCCAAACTGATCGCATTAAACTCAAGCTCTTCAGCCATCTGCTCGGCTGTGTGGTTGGCCGATCCCTTGGTGATCAGGCCGGCGGCAGTAATGGCCGTGCCCGGATGCGACTCGGTGGCGGCACCGTCGAGAATTCCCAGAGTCATCGTCACAAACGGCACTTCGTGATTCGGAACCACGACCACTCTGAGCCCGTTCTCAAGCGTTTTTTCGACAGTCTCAATCTTTGGCACTGCCGCAAGAAGACTCGCCTGCGGCGGCTTCTCCGGGAACCCGGCCGGTCGCTTCAGATCGGTTCGCGCCCCGCCCCGCTTTGCAATGCGATTCTGCGCGGGTTTGGTGGCCGGCGCGGCCCCCTCGTCCACATCGCCGTCCTTCTCTTTCGAACCGCCCAGCAATGATCCGAGCACGCTGCCGAACTGCGGCTCGATCCGTATTTCCGTCTCGTTCGACTTAATCAGGTACTTCTTCGCGACGCGTTGCAGATCGGCCGCTGTCACACCGCGGATCTCATCCAATCGATGGTTGGCCTTATCAGCATCGCCTTCGATGACCTGATACTGTCCAAGAGCGCTCGCCTTGCTGGCGACGGTCATCGATTCGGTGACCTCTTGCCGCAGGAACTGATTTTTCACCTTCTCAAGCTCGCGTGCCGTAACCGGCTCATTCTTCATCCGCTCGATATGCTCGTGAATCGTCTTCAGGACTTTCTTCTTGTTTCCCCACGGCATGAGAACAGCGCCGGCACCCAACAATCCATCATCCTCAAAGCCGAACAATCCAGCGACGCCGACCTGCGCGGATTTCTGCTTCTTCACCAGATCGTTATAGATTCGACTGCTTTCGCCACCGCCGAGAATGGTCATGAGCAACTCGAGCGGCAACTCATCTGCATGCCCCTTGGGCACTCCGCGATAAAGGAACCCGACGATCGGCACCGGTCCCTTCTTCTCAGCGATCTTGAGCTTTCGTGCGCCGTCCTGCGCTGGTTCCTTGATCGTGATCTTCGGTGGTTGCTCCGACCGCGGAATCCATCCGAAGCACTTCTCGGCCAGCTTCTGAACCTCTTCGTGCTTGATATCCCCAACCACAACCAGCGTCGCATTGTTCGGAACGTAGAACTTGTCCCAGAACGCCTGCAATTCGTCGATCGTCGCGGCCCGCAGATGCGGAATAGAGCCAATCGGTGACCAACGATATGGGTGCTTCGAAAACTCCGACGCGAGCACCTTCTCCAACACGGTCCCGTACGGCGTATTGAGCGACCGCAGCCGCCGCTCCTCCTCGACGACCGCTCGTTCCTTATAGAAGCTGTCGTCGTCGATCTTCAAAAACGCCATTCGCTCCGCTTCGAGCCACAGCGCCATTTCAAGCTGATTGGACGGCAATTCATTGACGTACGTGGTGTTGTCGAACGCCGTATAGGCATTGCAGTCACCGCCCGTCCGCCGGATGAAGCTGAAGTGCTCCTCAGGCCCGAGCTTGTCGGTCCCGCGAAACATCATGTGCTCGAACATGTGCGCGAAGCCCTGCCGGTTCGGGTCTTCGTCCTTCGAGCCGACGTGATACCACACTTGCACCGCCACGACCGGGCACGAATGATCTTCCAGCGTGATCACCGTCAGCCCGTTGGGAAGCACTTTCTTCTGATAGTCATATCGCTTCTGCTCGCCCCACGTTGGAGCGGTGAGGATAGACACAAGCAGCGTAGTGGCGATCAGCCGTTGAAACATGTTCCGCTCCTGGAAGTCCAAATGAAGAAACGACGCGCCTCCGATCGAGGCGGAGGGCATTCAGTATCTAACGGATTTGCCGAGCGTCAAGTTCGCGGAGTTCGTCCGCGCTGCAGGTGAATCATCAGAATGCTGATGTCGGCCGGGCTGATACCGCTGATTCGCAGTGCCTGGCCGATGCTTCGAGGTCCGTGCCGCGAAAACTTGTCGCGCGCCTCATGCCGCAACTGTGGCACGGCCAGAAAATCGAATCCGTCCGGGATGCGGTGCGACTCCAGTCGCGCCAGTCGCTCGACCTGGCGATCCTGTCGGCGCACATAGCCGGCGTATTTCAGCCGCGTCGCAGCCGTCACCAGCGCCGACCTCATTAGCGACGACGAAAGCTCATCCGCCTCGCCGCGGCCCTCGCGCCACGCTGCGACCAGGGGCGCATCGAGCGGATCGGCCTCTCCATTCGTAAGTCCCTCCGCCGCTTCCATTCCAACGCGCCGGTCCGTCATCCAGCTCGCAAATGAATCGATCGCATCGCGTCGCGCCTCAAATCGCCGCCACCGCTCGTCATCGACCAGCCCAATCTCGCGCCCCAATGGCGTGAGCCGCTCATCCGCGTTGTCGCTGCGCAGCAGCAGCCGGTGCTCGGCTCGCGACGTAAACATTCGATACGGCTCGTCGACACCCTTCGTCACGAGGTCATCAATCATGACGCCGACATAGCTGCCATCTCGCCGCAGGACCACCGGCTCGCGGTCCTGCACCAGCCGCGCTGCGTTGATGCCCGCCACAATCCCTTGGCCGGCCGCCTCTTCGTACCCGCTGGTGCCGTTGATCTGGCCAGCTAAGAACAGACCATCGACGGCCTTCGTTTGCAGTGTCGCGTCGATCTGGTGCGGTGGGACAAAGTCGTACTCCACCGCATAGCCCCATTGCAGAACCCGTGCCCGCTCCAGCCCGCGGATGCCGCGCACCACCTGCTCCTGCACGTCTGGCGGAAGCGAAGTGCTGATTCCGTTGCAATAGATCCGATCGCTCGCGTACCCCTCCGGCTCCAGAAAAAGCTGGTGTCGCTCCTTCTCCGCGAAACGAACCACCTTGTCCTCGATGCTCGGACAATACCGCGGCCCCCGACTCACGATCTGCCCCGAGTACATGGGTGCCCGATGAAGGTTCTGTCGGATCAGTTCGTGCCCGGCCGGGTCGGTATAGGTAATCCAACAGCAGATTTGCCGGTTTTCGATGCGGTCATTCATGAATGAAAACGGCACCGGCGTCGCATCCCCCGGCTGTTCCTGAAGCGCTGCGTAATCTATGGTATCGCGATGGACGCGCGGCGGTGTCCCGGTCTTCAGCCGCCCCAATTCAAGCCCGAGGCGAGCAAGCGAACCGCTCATCCCAACCGCGGACGATTCACCGATCCGCCCGCCGGCCGTCTGTTGCTCGCCGCAGTGCATCAAGGCCCGCAAGAACGTCCCGGTCGTCACCACGACCGCCCGACACATGATTTCCTCGCCCGACGCCATCCGCACGCCGCGAATCCGCGTCCGATCCGAATGATCAATGAGCAGTTCTTCGACGCTCCCCTCGATCACGGAGAGATTCGGCGTGCCCGCGATCAAATCCTGGACTGCCGACGCATACAAATCGCGATCGCACTGCGCCCGCGGCGCCCAGACGGCCGGCCCCTTGCTGCGGTTCAAGATTCGAAACTGTATCCCCGCACGATCGGTGGCCAGCCCCATCAGCCCGCCCAGCGCATCCACCTCACGAACCATCTGCCCCTTGCCAATCCCCCCAATGGCCGGATTACACGACATTCGCCCGATGGCTGCACGATCAAATGTCACCAATACGCTCGGAATCCCCATCCGCGCGGCCGCCCACGCCGCCTCAGCCCCAGCATGCCCGCCGCCGACGATCACAATGGCATCGTGCCGAATCATATTCATGGCAGTATAGCAACGGTACCGTCGAAAGCGCCGCCGCCGCGCTGACAAAAGACGCGGCCGATGACGCGCGAGTCATCGGCCGCACCAAGATTCTCAGTGGGTGGTCCGGATTACGGCGGTTCGATTCGCGGCCGCCGTATCCTGCCGTACGACATGTCTCTAATTTCGACCAAGATTGTTTCCATAGATCAAGATGATGTTGCCGGCGTCGCGACGCCGTTGATCTGGCGCGTTCGGGAACACGAAATCCGCATGCGGGAGCCCCAGTGCAATATCATCGAACCCGTCGCCATCGACGTCGCCGACTCCTGCGACAGTCTCGATAGTCGCTTCGTCAGCTGTTCCGAGTTGATATGGCGACACCATCACAATCCCAGGCAGCGCCGTACTTCCCACTTGGCTGAGCGTGAACTCGTGGCCCTCAAGGTGAGTTCCACCATAAATCAAATATGCAACGCCCCGCCGAAGCTGTCCGGATCCGTCAGGAGCTGGTCGAACCTCACCTGGACAAGCGATTAGTAGATCACCGTATCCATCGCCGTCGAAGTCGCCGGCACCTGCGATAGACGCTCCAGCAGCCGCTCCGCCGGATGCGCCGTAGAACCGAACACCGGGAAGTCTGGACGTCCCAACCTCTTCCGGCCGGAACCCGTTCTCGGCAGTAATCTGTCGGCGTCCGAAGATCACTCCCACATACCCAGATCCGACGGAATGATTGATTGAAGCATCGGGCGTTGCCGGAAAGTACTGAGACGCAAATGCCACATCGTCGACTCCGTCGCCGTTAAGATCGTTGATTGCTTCTTGGACTTCGCCGAATCGATCGCCCGTATGGGTCCCACGGATCTCAAATCGAGCCAATTGCCGCCACTGCGCGAGCGCCACTGGATCGTTGAAGTTCGGCGGATCCACTGGAAACTGTGCTGGGCCATATCCGCCCGGCGGCTGAAACAGGATGTAGAATACGCCGTTGTTCGTAAGCGGCACGCCAGACGGTAGGTGAGTCGCTAGGCTTATCGCCGCGCGACTCGCCATTGGTGCGCCCATGATAATGTCTGGTTTGCTGTCCTGATCGACCTGGCCGGCTCCTCGCGCTCCCCCTAAGCGATCACCCGCCGTCGCGCCATCGATTTCGACCGAAACGGGTATCGGCCGGAAACCTCGACCGGGAGAATCTGGATCCGGGTCGGTGCACTGATAACTTGGAAGCGACTTCGCGGTATCAGCATAAAATGTGGCGTTGCCAACAAAGTCCTGGCCGAAAAACAGCTTCACATAACCCTGCTGCCCGGCCGCCCCAGGGGCCGACACAAGTAAGTCGTCAACTGGATCGTTGTCGACTGACGGAATACCAGCCAGGTCCGTTGCCCATTCGTTATACGAGTCGAGTCGCGGATACCATTGAAGCGGCGACTGGGTATTCGGACCCGGGAACCAGGCGCCCCTCATTCGCATCCCGATTGGCACATCCGCTTCCCCACGTATCACCCCTTCTTCGTCAACAACAAGCCGTGGATACGTTGCAGCATTCGTCACCATGCCCGCCACTGCCGCGTCCACGAATTGCCTGAAGGTATTTGCGATATCATTGGCACCGCTGACGACGATCATCAATCCAGTGTCGACGGGTGGGACTTCTGGTTGCGGATTCGCCGGATTGCAGCTTCCGATCGGCATCTCCTGCAATTCACGCGGCAGCCGATTCAAGTCCCTTCGCGCCAGCAATTGCGAAGGCGGGTCGACAAACGGAAGGACGTTTGAAATCGCGTCGAGGTTGTTTGGAGCCAGCGTGGGCGGAGCCGTTCCACACTCATTCGGAAAGCCGTCGAAATAGCACGGCTGCGTGGGCGGATCGGTGGTCTCATCCAGCGGCGGGTCGCATGGATCGTCGTCGTGAAAATCTCGCGGATTCGAAATAAACGGCAGACCGAAGACGAAATCGCGAATGCCGTCGCCCGTTAGATCAAGCCTGGCGACCGACGTAAGTCCGCTTGAGAAATTCCCTGGGTGGTCAACGTCACGCAACGCCGGCGGCGGAAGAGTATACGTACTTCCTTCACACGGGTTGAAGAACTCGTGCGATGCCGGCATCGTGTACACGACGCCGCGATAGAAGGCCCCGCCTGCCAGCGATGAAATACTGTTGATATTTATGGTGCCGCCGAATCGACCGACTGCAGTCGGATCATATGGACTGACATTCCCGAGGAACGCCGGATTGTAAATAAACGTCGGCGGAGCAGGAAAGTCCACTACATTGCCGTTCTGATCGCGGGTGTCTGGCAATCCGTTGCCGTTTGTATCCGGGGGATACGGAGTCTTATGCCTCCCGAAAAGCAAATATGCCGCCCCGGTATTAACACGATTTCGCGGGCTTCCGAATCTGGAAACAAACATCATGTCGTCGTTTCCGTCGGAATCGAGATCGTCAAGCTTGACGATGCGACTGCCCAGGAATTCGCCCTGATTGAATCCGAGGAATCGTGCGCCCGAGATTACCTGACCGACCTTGGCGAGATCGACTGACCCAGTTGCGAGAGATGTGACGGTCAACGATCCCACCGCATACGAATGCACTGGTGGATTGATTCCATCGGAGATGGTTGCCCGAATGAAGTAAGGTGAGCCGTCTGAGCGCGGAGGTATTCTCGCCAGGTCGACGGAAAATCTGTAGATCTTCGCAACTGGCCCCTGACTCGACGTCGTCGCCGCAAGTTGTCTGGGGTTCTTCCTGATCTCGACGCTGTCGACATTCGTCGGCGGCGCATTGGGATTGTCCGGTGGCGGCGGGTCGTTGCCAAAGGTCGGATCGTTCACATCGCGCGGAGTAGAGGGCAGAATGATGATCTTCGAGCTCGGATCGTTCGGGTCTCCCGGATTACTGATGTCATCGTTCGTGGGAATTCGATCCTTGTCGAGCAAAAGCGTCAGCGTGACGCCAGAACTCGGGCTCGTGTATTCGTACTGCAGCTGCACCGTATCCTGGCTCGAAACTCCGAGGCTCGGAAAAGGGTCGATGATGCGAACGGTTGGCGCCTCTGGTCGGGGTTGCGATCCGACCGGCGTGACGACAACCGCACCTGCCGACACAAACGTCAACGTCTGCGCCAGGCCGTCCCCGTAATGAATATTGCCGAAGACGAAATAGGTCCCATTCGGAACGTTCGTCGAATTAAAAGTCAAAGACCCGCTTGTTCCGCCAGTCCCCGCGGGAACGTCGATACCATTGATCAGTTCTATTTCGTTTCCATTTCCTCGCGACGAATCTCGATCGAGGTAAACGTCCAACTTCGCAGCGCTCGATGGCGACTGGGCAAAATACTGAATATTCGTCGACTGCCCGTTTTCGAGATTCACATTGCTCGTCGGCGACAGAATCGCCCCCGTCGGAGTATCAGAGCTTCCGCCGCCGTCACCTGCGCCTGGTAACCCGCCGCCCGACCCACACCCGAGACCGGATGTCAGCGCGAAACCGGTCGCGGCCATCAGGCAAATGCTCAGCGAACGAATCCATCTCGATCGAAACAGCGTCGTCATACAGTCTCCCGGCCGAACTTCCGGCACTTTCCTGCGGTGGAGAGCGTCATCACGCAGGATACCGGGCGTGGCGTTATTGCAATCCCAAGGTCTCCCGACGCCCGCCGCTGCGGACGCCGGCATCTGCCCCCGGCCCAAGGCAATGGCCGGTTGCCGACCGAATTCAGCGAAAACATGCGCCGAAAGCGGTTCGTGGAGGTATGCCTAAATGCGGGGAGACGGTAAATCCACTCGGTCTGGCAGGCCGAACTCGCCAAGAAGCGGCTGGCGAGCAGGTTGCCGGGGTTGTTGTGAGGCACCAGAAAACGACGTGCTCCACCGTAATTGGCCGGCGGCTCAATCGTCTTCCTTCGACAGATGGTATAAAGCGCCGCACCCAGAGTCAAGGCCCCGCCCGCCGATGACCCGATAACCTGCGGATTCCGACGGCAGACAACTCCACCCTGCCTGTGGTATCCTCGTGCAAGCGGCACGCGCGCAGCGCGGCCCCCAACCCACCGGGACGAACCAACCATGCCCCTTCGCGATCGAATCAGTGAAGAACTCCTGCCGTTCGTCCAGAAGCCCGGCCAATACATCGGCGGCGAATTCAACCAATTGCCGTCCCCCGGCGACTGGGAATCGGCCGAAGTCCGCGTCGCGGTCGCCTTTCCGGATACCTATACGATCGGCATGTCCCACCTCGGCTGCCAAATCATCTATTGGCTTTGCAATCACACGCCGGGCGTTTCCGCCGAGCGGGTTTACAGCCCCTGGACCGACGCCGAAGCCGTCATGCGCAAAAAACACCTGCCCCTGTTCACCTGGGACACACGCCAGCCCGTCGCCTCCGCCGACATTCTCGCCGTCTCGCTGCAATACGAGATGTGCTTCACCAACGTGCTGAATCTCCTGGACCTGTCCGGAATCCCGCTTCGATCCGCCGACCGCGACGATCGCCACCCACTCGTCATCGCCGGCGGACCGCAGGCCGACAACCCCGAACCGCTCGCCGACTTTCTCGATCTCGTCGTCATGGGCGACGGCGAAGAATCCATGGCGGCCATCGTCAAGTTCTATCAGGAGCTGAAACGCAACGGCATCCGCCGCCGCGAAATGATTCCGGCCATGGCCCGCGCATTTCCCTGGATCTACGCGCCGTCGCTGTACGACGCCACATACAACCCGGACGGCACAATCGCGGCCGTCACACCGCGCGACGCCGACATCCCCGCCACCATTGAGCGCTGCCAAACGCCTGACTTTGAACGCGCCGCATTCCCGACGCGCCCGCTGATCCCATACGTCGAAGTCATCCACGACCGCATCGCCATCGAAGTCATGCGCGGCTGCCCGCAACGCTGCAGATTCTGCCACGCCGGCTACACCAAGCGCCCTGTCGGCGTGCGCTCCGTCGATCGCATTCTCGACATGGCCGAAGAAATGTACTGGGCCACCGGCCACGAAGAGATTGGCCTGCTCAGTCTCTCGACGGCCGACTACCCGTATCTCCCCGAGCTGGCTGCGCGCGTCAACGAGCGCTTCGCCCCGCGGCACGTCAACATTTCCATGCCATCGCTCCGCATCGACAAGATGCTCCAGAACATCCCCTGGATGGCCAAGTCCGTTCGCAAATCCGGACTCACCATCGCTGCCGAAGCCGCCCGCGACACCATGCGCGCCGCGATTCGCAAGAAAGTCACCGACGGCAACCTGCTCGACGGCCTCCGCGCTTTCTACGAAGCCGGCTGGCGTCGTGTGAAGGTCTATTTCATGGTCGGTTTCCCGGGCGAGACCGACGACGACGTCCGCGGTATCTACGACCTCAGCGTGCAGATGAGCGACCTTCGCAAGCAAATCGGCAAGGGCCCGGCCGAGATCAATTCCG
Organism: Planctomycetota bacterium; assembly: GCA_015654675.1. Taxonomy (GTDB): domain Bacteria; phylum Planctomycetota; class Phycisphaerae; order UBA1845; family UTPLA1; genus SpSt-539. Next base: position 105,577 of record JAATGM010000059.1, read on the forward strand.
CCGTCAGCTTCCTCGTGCCCAAGCCCTTCACCCCACTCCAATGGGCCGCCCAGCCCACAATCGACTACTTCCGCGACGCCCGCCGCCGCCTCGCCGATCTTTCGCGCCACGGGCGCCGCAAGAGCATAAAGGTTAGAACGCACGACCCCGAGCGCTCCATCCTCGAAGCGGTCTTCGCTCGCGGCGACCGTCGCCTCGGCCGCGCCATCCAGCGCGCCTGGGAGCTCGGCGCACGCTTCGACGGCTGGGACGAAATCTTCGACTACAACCGCTGGCTCCGCGCCTTCGACGAGACCGGTATCGACCCCAGTTTCTACGCCCACCGCGAGCGCGGCCCGAACGAAGTCTTCCCCTGGAACCACATTCACGGCGGCCCGCGTCGCGAATACCTCAGCGACCAGTACGCCGACGTCTTCACCCAGATCGGCGTCCCGCTCCCCGTCGTGGCCTGATCGCCCGTGCAAGCGCTCTCGCTTCGCCCTCCGCCGCCGGCCCCACCCATCACCGATCCCGAGGCGATCCGCCGCGGCTATTCCCATTTCCGCCCGCGCATCCTGATCTGGACAACGATCGGTTACGGCGCGTTTTATTTCGTCCGCAAGAATCTCGCCGTCGCCATGCCACTCATCGAACACCAACTCCACATATCAAAGTCCGACCTCGGACTCTTCCTCACGCTCCATGGAGTCATCTACGGAGTCTCAAAATTTGCCAATGGCATGCTCGCCGATCGCGCCAACGCTCGGCTATTCATGGCCCTCGGCCTGGCCGTCTCAGCCATCATCAACGTCTTCTTCGGCCTCAGTTCCGCCCTGATCACGCTGGGCCTCCTCTGGATGCTCAACGGCTGGTTCCAGGGCATGGGATATCCACCCTGCGCCCGGCTTCTCACGCATTGGTTCGCGCCCCGCGAATTAGCCACCAAAATGTCGCTCTGGAACGCCTCCCACGCCCTCGGCGGCGGCGCAATCGTCGTCCTTTGCGGCTACCTCGTCCGCAATTCCAACAACTGGCGCCTCTGCTTCTTCGTCCCGGCCACGATCGCAATGACGATTGCCGTCGCCCTCATCATTTTTCTTCGTGATACGCCAGAATCCGTCGGCCTCCCCGAGATCGAAGGTACGCGCGAAACCCCCGAGCCATCGCAACGCTTCAGTCAGGTCCTCTGGCGCCGAGTCTTCTCCGACAAATACATCTGGATCGCCTCGCTCGCCAACTTCTTCGTCTACACCATCCGCTACGCCGTCTTCGACTGGGGCCCCACCATGCTCAAAGAGTTCAAAGGCCTCGACCTCACCAGCGCGAGCTGGATGGTCGCCGCCTTCGAAGTCGCCGGCCTCGCGGGAATGCTCCTCACCGGCTGGCTCACCGACCGCGTCTTTCGCGGCCGCGGCGCACCGCTCAGCATGCTCTCCATGCTCCTCTGCGGCCTCGCCGTATTCCTATTTTGGAAAGCACCCCCCAAAGCGCTCATGCTCAACACGATCCTGCTCATGGCCGCCGGCTTCTTTGTGTATGGTCCCCAGGCCCTCGTCGCCGTCATCGTCGCTAACCGTGCCACCAAACACGCCGCAGCCACAGCCGTCGGACTGACCAGCATCTTCGGCTACGCCAGCACCGTCCTCTCCGGCTGGGGCCTCGGCGTCCTCGTCCAGCATCACGGCTGGCCGCCCGTATTCATGTGCCTCGCGGCGGCCGCATTCGTGGGCGCATTGCTGTTCGCCCTGGCGCTCCCGGCCAAGGTAAGTGGTTACTCCGATTCACATCATTGAAGCGCCTCGCAAGCCCCGCGCGCGACTGTACAATCCCCGCCCATGCTCGCCCGGCTCTACAGCGTCACACTCGTCGGCATCGACGCCGTCCTCTGCGAAGTCGAGGTCAACGTCGCCTCGCGCGGTTTCGCCCAGGCCCAGATCGTCGGCATGCCTGACGCCGCCGTGAAGGAAAGTCTCGAACGCATCCGCACCGCCATCGTCAACTGCGGCTATGAGCCGCCGGACAAACGCACGCTCGTCAACCTCGCCCCGGCCGACATCCGCAAGGAAGGCCCCGCCTTCGATCTCCCCATCGCCCTCGGAATGATCTTCGCCGCCGATTCCGTAGTGCCGGATACGACAAAGGAATACGTCATCGCCGGCGAACTCGCCCTCGACGGCCGCGTACGTCCGATTCGCGGCGCCCTCGCGATGTCCATGCTGGCCCGCCGCAAGAAATATCGCGGCGTCATCGTCCCCGTCGAAAACGCCGACGAAGCTGCCGTCGTCGATGACATCGAAGTCATCGGCGTCGGCTCGCTCACCGAAGCCGTCGGCTTTCTGAAAGAACAACTCCCGCTCGAACCAACCACGATCGATCTCGATGCGGTGTTCAACAAGGCCTCCCAATACGACGTCGATTTCGCCGACGTCCGCGGCCAGGAATTCGCCAAACGCGCCCTCACCATCGCCGCCGCCGGTGGCCACAACATTCTCCTCATCGGCCCGCCGGGTTCCGGCAAGACACTCATGGCGAAGTGCCTCCCCTCGATTCTCCCACCGCTCACGCTCGACGAATCGCTGGAAACGACGCGCATCTGGTCCGCCGCCGGCAAGCTCCCCTCCGGGACGGCCCTGATGGCCACGCGCCCAGTCCGAACGCCCCACCACTCGGCCACCGCCCCCGCCCTCGTCGGCGGCGGAACCATCCCGCAAGCCGGCGAAGTCTCGCTCGCCCATCACGGCGTCCTCTTCCTCGACGAGTTCCCCGAGTTTCAGCGATCCATCCTCGAAACGCTTCGCCAGCCGCTCGAAGATGGCTGCGTCACCATCGCCCGCTCCCATAGCTCGATCCGCTTCCCGGCCGAGTTCATGCTGGTCGCCTCGATGAACCCATGCCCCTGCGGCTACTTCGCCGACCCGCGCAAGCCCTGCAAGTGTTCCGTCCCCCAAATTGACAAGTACCGCGGCCGCGTGAGCGGGCCGCTCATCGATCGCATCGACATTCACGTCACGGTCAGTGCGGTGCCCTTCGCCGAATTGCGGCACGCCCGTGCCGGCACCGACTCCGCGGCGATGCGACAGCAGGTCGAATCGGCACGAAAACGCCAACGGACCCGATTTGGCGAAAAGAAAACGCTGCTCAATGCCAGAATGGGACCGCGGCTCGTCCGCCAGCACTGCCCCCTCGACGGCTCAGCCGAGCTGATCCTCAAGCAGGCCATGACCGAGCTGGGCCTCTCCGCCCGCGCCCACGACAAGGTCCTGCGCGTCGCCCGAACCATCGCCGACATCGACGGACGCGACAGCATTTCTGCCGATCATCTCAGCGAAGCCGTCCAGTACCGCCAACTCGATCGCCAGAGCTGAAACTCGGGGTTACTTTGATTCAACCACGATTGCCGCCGGTGCGGCAGCAACGTCGCTCAGCGACGCGAACGCCGCCGCATCCCCCTGCAAGGTCGCCCGAAAAAACGCCGTCAGCATCCCCGCCGTCAAGCGCCGCATCGGCTCTCGATCCGATTTCGAATCGCACACGAGCGCCGCGGCGTTCGCCGCATCCTCGTCCAGCATGTCGCCGTGTCCGTAGTCACTCGCGACAACGTGCCATGCCGGCGAAGCACTCGCCGCGTAGAACTGCATATGATTATCACCCGCCGGCGCGCAGGCCCCACCCCGCCCCGTTCCGATCACCAGCGACGGAAAAGGAAAATTCAGCGTCCCGGCTAATACTCGCGATTGCCCGCCCAGCGGACCGCCCGTGCCATCCACCGGATCAATCCCCGCCACCGCCATGCCGCGCGAAGGATCGGCCTTCAACAGAAGCCACACGACTTTGCCGCCCCGCGAGTGTCCCGCGAGACCGAAGCGGCCCATGTCCGCATCAACGCCGGCAACTTCACCCAGATGCTCGCCCAGCCATTCTCGAACTTGGTTCGCTGACTCGGCCTCCTGATCCGCGCTCGGATTGCCGAGCGCCACGCCCGCTCCGAGCTCATACATCTGTGGCGCTACGACAACAAATCCATGGCTCGCGAGATGCCTCATGATCTCGTCGTACCAGGTGTTCATTCCAAAAAACGCATGCTGCAACTGAACAACGGCAAAGGTGCCGGGCGCATCGGGCGCAACGATATGCAGCGGCCTGGGCGCGCCCCCGTCACACTGCTCCACGTCGATCGTCCGAACAGCCAATGGCCCCGCTTGAAATGGATCGCCTGTCGCTACATAGATGGGACCCGCGACAGCATTCGCGGTTCCAGATTCTTCGACGAACGAACACTCGCCGCCCCCGTTACAGGATACCAATACCGCGCAAATGAAAGCGATGAAGGCAATCCTTCTCATCACTGCCGCTTCAATCATCGCGTCGATTCTAGGCCTCAGGTTGACTGGCACGTAAAGCTGTCAGGGTGCGCATATGAAAAGCGGGGCGTCGGCCGGTCCGATCCGGGCTCGTTGATCGTTCCCCGGCCGAGCCCCATAGGTCTGGTTCGCTCACCAGAGAATCTCCCCACTGCATGCGCCGCGCCACAGAACTAGAATCCGGCGCAAGGAGTCGATTCGGAATACAACTAGATATCAGGAAAATACTTAGAGAATATATTCCGAGATTGCCAAGATCACATCGATGAATCAGGGCCTGCCAACTGGGCAAATCTAACCACTAATTACCCAGTAACGCTCACTCCGCCGCGAAGCTCGCCGCAGTCAAATTGCCAAGTCGATCGACCACCCAATCAGCCCCATCGAGCTGCCCCGCAGTATGCGCACTCCGAATTGCAACGACGCGAATCCCGGCTCGACGGGCCGCTTCAACTCCCGCCGGCGCATCTTCAACCACTACGCAACGACCCGGAGCAATCCCAATCCGCTGCGCTGCCAATTGAAAGACCTGCGGATCGGGCTTCCCGCGCGAAACATCCGCCCCCGTCACCACCGCATCAAACGCCACCACGTCGCGTAGTGCCTCCAGGACCAACTCGACATTCTCCACCGGCCCCGAAGACCCAACCGCCAATCGCGCCCCGGCCGTCCTCAATTCCTTTAACAGCTCGCGCGCCCCGCCCATGATTGGCACGCGCCCGCGAATCAAATCACGATAGAGCGCCTCCTTTCGCTCATCCATCTGTCGAATCTCTGCTGCGCTCCGCCCCGCACCAAACAATAACTCGATAATGTCCCTGCTCGTCCGGCCGAACGTCGCCGCAAACTCCGCCTCGCTGATATCGCGCCCATGCTCCCGCCCCAGCAACCTCCAGCTCTCAAAGTGCGGCTGGTAGCTGTCCACCAGAACCCCGTCCATGTCGAATATCACCCCGCGCCCACTCAGCATTTGTTCCACAACCATTCCTCATTCATCGAACCGAATCCCATGCTTCGTCGTAAACCTCACGTGCGGGACAGGGATCGTTCCGCCCCAAAACCTCGCGCTCACGGAGGAGCCATGTCAGATCATCGTATCCATCTCAACCTTCCCACCACAGCCACCGTCGTCGGACTCGGCCTCGCAGTCAGCTTCGTCAGCAGCACCTGGGTGGCCGCCCGCGCCTACAGCTCTCGCGCCGACGCCGTCGACAAGCGCGAGCAGACCATGTGCGTAAAGGGCTCCACCCGCAAGCGCATCCGCGCCGACCGCGGCGTATGGCATATCGATGTGCGAGGCGAGAACAAGGAACTCCCCGCCGCTTTTGCCACGCTTGATGAGGGCACGAAGCGCGTCCAGAAGTTCCTGACCGAGCAGGGCTTCAAGCCCGACGAAGTTGGCCTCGGCCCGATCCAGACCGCGACGCACTACGTTCGCGATTCAAAGGGCGTCGAAACCCGCGAGGTCTCGGACTACACCCTGACCCGCGACATCGGCGTCTTCACCCCGGACGTCGACCGCGTCAACCGCTCGGTCGGTGGCGTCACGCAACTCATCCAGGACGGTGTGCTCGTCATCTCCGGCGTGCCCGAATACTACTACACCGACCTACCCAAGCTCCGCCTGGAATTGCTCGGCCTCGCCTCAAAAGACGCCCGCACCCGCGCCGACGAAATCGCAAAAAACGTGAGCGGCCGGGTAGCCGAAGTCCGCTCCGCCTACATGGGCGTCCTTCAAATCACCCAACCATTCTCAACCGAAACCAGCGGCGAAGGCATGTACGACACCACCACCATCGACAAAGACGTCCAGGCGGTGGTGACGGTGACGTTCCGAATTACGTCATGACGCCGCTGTGAATACCGGGCTTGAAAATGGAGCCGACGAGGGTCGAACTCGTGACCTCTTGCATGCCATGCAAGCGCTCTCCCAACTGAGCTACGGCCCCGGGATTTATTTCTTCGGCCATTAGAGGCCCGACAATCACAACTGTCAACGAGTCTAATCCAATGCCACCGGCGCTAACGTTCCGCTAATACCGCTCGCGGCGCAGCGCCGACGCAATCGCACCGCTTGCGGCCGGCCATCCGCGGGAATACAATTGCTGGTAGCACGGGGCGGAGCAGCAGATCGCGCCAAACTCCGTGCATGGTTCGGAGAGGGACGAGCCGAATGCTCGCCGCGGGTTCCGCAGTCAACTGCAACGTACTCGTGCTAAACCGGCACTATCTGGCCATTCGGGTCATTAACGTCCGGCGCGCCTTCTCGCTGCTCTGCCGCCGCCTCGCCGAAGTCATCCACATCGAGGATGGCGAATACCTCTCCTACGACTTCCAATCCTGGTGCGATCTCTCCGAGCTGCGCCGCGCGTTCGATCCAAACGGACACGATTGGATCAAAACCGTCCGCTTCGACATCGCTGTGCCGCGCATCATCCGCCTCAGCATCTTTGACCGCCTCCCCAAGCAGGACGTCAAGTTCAACCGCCGCAACATCTTCGCCCGCGACGGAAATCGCTGCCAATACTGCGGCAAGAAGTTCCCAACCACCGAGCTTTCCCTCGATCACGTCATCCCGCGCAGCCGCGGCGGCGGATCGACCTGGGAAAACATTGTCTGCTGCTGCCTCAAGTGCAACATCCGCAAGGGCGGCCGCACGCCGAACGAGGCCCACATGAAGCTCCAGACCATCCCTAAAAAGCCGCACCGCAACCCGATCATCAGCGTCAAGCTGAACGACGGGCGCTACGCAAGCTGGAAGCAGTTCCTCGACCAGGCCTACTGGACCGTGGAACTGAAGTAGTGCAATCCCCGCGCAGACTCCGTTTGCCCGCGTAGCGCGGCGCACGATGGCCGCATCCAACCGCTGCTTTAGTCTCTCTTCCGGAGCTGACTATGTCCTCGATTTCCCACGCGCTGCTCATTTACATGATTGCACAGTCGCACGCCTCTGCGCCGGTCGCCAGCCAACCGACGCCCCCCACTTCGTCGCCGAAAGCAGCGTGGCTTTCGAAGGCCGACGGACCTTGGAACAACGACCTCGGAGTTTTGTTCTTAGCCGATGCGAAGCCCGCGCAGTCCGGCTCGTCGAACGCCATCCCACATGCCTCGGCCCCCACGCTCGCATCGCTAGGCGGTGATCGCCTGCTCGGCGTCTTCGAATATTTCTCGCGCGAAGACCGCCGCGACTTCGGCGTCCTCGCCTCATCCGAATCGAAGGACGGCGGCAAGACTTGGTCCAGGCCCCGACGTCTCGAGCTCACAGGCCTGGCAGCCGACGACGGCCGACCGCGCTTCCCCGCCCTGCTCGCCCTGCCCGACGGCCAGTTCCGCCTCTACGTCACGCTCTATCCGAAAAACAGCCGGTCTGTGATCGCCTCGTTTGCGTCGAAGGACGGCCGGACCTTCACCGCCGATCCCGGCCGCCGCCTTGCCCTTCCCGACGCCGGCCTCGTTAGCCCGATCGCTGTCGCATCCGGCGGCTCCGTCCACCTGTTCGCTCACCGCGCCGCCCGTACCCGCGAATTGATTCACGCCATTTCAAAAGACGGACTCCACTTCGACCGCCTTCCCGACCTGCGAACCGACTCCCCGCTCGCCCTGCCCCCCGCCGTCCGAGACGCCGCGATCGTCGCTACACCGCGCGGGTTGCTCGTCATCGGAACCGCCGACGGCGCCAACTGGTCCATCGCCTCAGCAACCGGCATACCTCCAACGACCGACATCGCTTCGGCTCGCCTGAAACCCGGCGAAACCGTCGCCCTCATTGTCTCCGATCGCCGCCGAGGCCCGGACGGTAACGCCCTCGTCATGGGTAAGCGGCCCTCCGCCGCAAAGACCCACGCCAGTGGCAAACCCGCTCCCGACAATCCCGCCCAACCTGCCGACATGAACGCCGACCCGAACAATCCCGGCGAAGCACAAGCCACCGACGACTGGCCGCCCGAACCGGATTTTCTAAGCCCGATCGATTACGTCGCCTGGGTGCGCGAGCGCGCCGCACAAAACGCCGCAGACAATGCCGCCCCGGTCTACCGCCAATTCATGCTCAAGCAGGATACCGATGGCCGCTGGGTATCGGCCCTGCCCCCGATGTCGAGCATGATGAACGATCCGACCTATTCCGGCGATCACGGCCCGTGGCGGCCGGAAGACCATCCGGATTGGGAACGCAGCATTCAGTCCGCCCTGCCTTTCATCCAGCAGTACAAGTCAGCAAGCTCGCACGCCGATTACGCCACAAGCGTCGATATCGATCCCGATGCAAAGGGGCCGGCGCTTGTCAATTTCCTGCTGCCCGACCTCAGCGTTCATCGAACGATCTGCAAGGAGATTCTCGCATCGTCGTGGCGCGCCCCGGACGGAAAAGTCGATCCCGATGCCATGGTGGATGCCTGGAAGACCACCCTTACCAGCGCGAAACACATCGGCTCCGGCGTTACCTTGATCGAAGACCTTGTCGGCGTCTCGATCGCATCTGTGACTTACGCCGACGCGCGCGACGCACTCTCGCAGGGTGTAATCCCGCCCGAACGTCTGAGTGATGCCCTCGAAACTCTTCGCAAAAACGCTCCAAGGCCGCGCGACCCCGCCGACCTTCTGGTCGGCGAGGCCGCCTTCGCCGCCGATCTGGTTCAATACGTAACCGACACGAATACAACTGATGGTGCGCCGCGTCTGAACGCTGAGCGCGTCCAGGAAATGGCCGGCTTCCTCTCCGAAAAACCGATGCCCCCCGAAGACCTGGACGAAATGCTCAAGAAAGACCCGCGAGAAATCGGCAGCGCACTGCGGGACTACTATCGCGAGACCGCCGACGCCATGCGCATCGGCTATCCCGACGTCAACGCGAAGAAAATGAACGAACTCACCGACCGGTACGTGAGAGAGCACCCCGAAATTGGCCCCATCCTGCCCGCGCTCGGCCGCGTCGAGACCCTCATGACCCGAAACGAGGCCTCGCGCCGCGCCACCGAGCTCGCCTACGAGGTGAACATCTTCAAGGCCCGTCAGGGTCGCTGGCCCGCGTCGCTCGACGAACTTCCCGCCGCACCCAACACCGATTCACACGTCGACCCGTTCACCAAACAGAACTTCCTATACCGCGTCGGCCCCAATGGTCCCATCATCTACTCCGCCTCCGAAAACGGAAAAGATGACGGTGGTCAGCATTCGCCGCGTTGGGGAGATGGAAATCAAAAGGCGGATGAGTCCGACGACTTTATCTTCTGGCCCCCGCAACCACGCCCCAAACCAAAAACGTCGCCCTAGTTTGCCACAAAATCCATCGCCGCGCACGTGACGCAGTTGGCGATCTCCGCCGTCAACGCCTGGTGATAATGCCGCATCACCGGCCGCCCGCGCCCAGACAGCGCAACAGCCGCCGCATAGATACATCCGACGCTGCAGATATTCGTCTCGTTGCCGGTCGCCGCGACCGCCTTCCAAAACGCCTCCGGCTCACCCGCTTCAACATGTTTCAGTGCCGCCAGATCTGAGCGCCGCACCGCCCCCAGTGACGCCTCGCTCAGCGGATTCGAATCATTGAAATATGCGCCAATGTGACTTAAGTCGGCCCCGGCAATCACGCACGTTGGAATCGAATCAGCCGCGATCAATTCGCCTAACTGCTCCGCAAAGACCCGCAAATCGACCCCCACGCCGCGCCGTGGCCGAGTGCCGCTCGACCCGCATGGATCGGGGCACAGAAAGGGCACGATCGTAAACTCGCGATCTCCCAGGACACGTCGCAGCAGAACCACCTGCAACTCAATCGAATGCTCGCGCGCGTGGTCGATCTCGCCTTCGCAGAGGTCGACACCGCATCGCCGATCCAATTCCGCCATGAACTCGCCGTCGTGTCGGACCACTCCCCACGGCGTCTCAAAGTCTTTGCGAGTCCCAACAACCGCCGCCGTCTCCCCAAAATGGTTCGTCCCCAGGATAACGAATCGCCTCGCATCTGTGCGCCGGCTCAGGTCGCGATAGGCCCGACCATAACATGCCGCCCCGCGCGGATAGTCCAGGTGCGGCGCAACCAATCCCACGATCCGATCGCGGCCCGCCGGCGAGTCCGCCATCATCCCATCAATGAACAAATCCAGACTCTGGCCACCGCCCGACAACGACGCCGCATCGCGAAGCGGCCGCACCGATGCCTTCCTGTATGTCTCGATGAGTTTCGTCCGCCGCGCCGCAAACGCTGGGCTTTCAAGAAACCCGGCCTCATCGAGTTGCCCGATCAGTCGCTCGAGCTCATCCGAAAACAGCATCTGTCCAAAGCGCATGGTGAACCGCGCCTGGATCTCCTCCGGCGCGTGCACCCCATCCATCATCGCAGCGATAAAAAGCGTCGCAGGCGAAAGCGTCAGAATCCCGTCCGCAATCCCCGTCGGATCGCGCAGCATGATCTGGCCGTTGTCCTCACCGGGCACGCGCTCCACCGGCCGAAGCTTCGGAAAACCGCCACTCATCCCTGGTTGCCCCGCGTGTGCAGACGTCAGCAATGATTGAACTGGCGAACAATCGCCACCAGCGACTCCGCGTCCGGAGCGCTCAAAACCCGCTGGAATACTTCGTCGTTGAGAACCAACCGGCTCAGCTTGGCCAGAACTTGGATCTGCAAGCTCGACTGCGCCATCGCGCTCGCCAGCAGCACCACCAACCGAACCGGCTGCCGGTCAATCGCGTCAAAATCCAGCGGCTCGGCCGGAACACCGACCGCCACCACAAGTTCCCCGCAGGCGTCGCACTTGGCGTGCGGAATCGCCAATCCCCGGCCAATCGCCGTCGTTCGCTGCCGTTCCCGCGCCAGCACGGCCTCAAGCAGCCGATTTCGATCGCGCGCCCGCCCCGAAGCCGCGATGGTGTCCACCAGCTCAGTGATCGCCTCCCACTTCGTCCGCGCGACGAGTGGGATCTTCACCAACTGCGGATCAAGATATTCACCGAGAGAAACCATTTGCCGAGTACCTGCACGCCGTTCATTCCATGTTAGACAATCGCCCGCCCCGCCTCAATCGCGCAATCGACCGATTCCAGAAAAAAAGCCCGCCGGCCCGTGCGTCGGCGGGCTGTTCGACTTCAGTTGTTCACCCGATTCAGGCCAGCGCCGCAAGACGGAGCGAAAGGTCGCACACACGCTGACTGAATCCCCACTCGTTGTCATACCACGAAACGAGCTTGAGCAGTTTTCCCTTCCCCTTGGGCGTCGTCATCGTCTGCGTTGCCGCGAAGATCGAGCTATACGGGTTGTTGATAATGTCGCTCGAAACCAGCGGCTCATCCGAATATTGCAGAATTCCCTTGAATCGAGCCGATTCGGCGGCCTTCTTGAACAAGTCGTTCACCTGGCCGACTTCGACCTCCTTCTCGAGCGCAACCGTCAGGTCCACCGCGCTGCCGTCCATCACCGGCACCCGGAACGCGAATCCGTCGAGCTGAATGGTCTTCTTGGGCACCACCAAACCGATCGCCTTCGCCGCTCCGGTCGACGACGGAATGATGTTCATTGCCGCCGCTCGGGCCCGCAGCAGGTCGTCGCCATGCACCTGGTCCAGAATTCGCTGATCATTCGTATAGGCATGCACCGTCGTCATCATGCCCGTGATGTTCTCCCCAAAGACCTGCGGATTGTCAGCCAAAACCTTGACCAGCGGCGCCAGACAATTCGTCGTGCAGCTCCCATTGCTGACGAACGTATGCTCGCGCTTCAGCGTCTCGTCGTTCACCCCCAAAACGATCGTCGCATCGATGGCGTCCTTTGCCGGCGCTGAGAGAATTACCTTCTTCGCCCCGGCCGTAATGTGATCGTCATATCCCGCCTTCCCCTTGGCGGCATCGCGCTTGGCCGTGAACACCCCGGTCGATTCGATAACAACGGTAGCCCCAAGCTCCTTCCATGGAAGCTTGGTCGGGTCTTTCTCCCCGCAAACCCGGATCTTCTGCCCGTTGATGATCAGCGCGTTCTCAGAGTGCCCGACCTCTCCCTGAAACGTCCCATGCACGGTGTCATACTTGAACAAGTGCGCGTGTATCTTCGGCGCCGGGCCGACGTCGTTGATCGCCACGATCTCGAATTCGCCGCGACGCATCGCCATGCACCGCGCCACCATCCGGCCGATCCGTCCAAATCCATTGATTCCAATCTTCACCGCTGCCATCGCCCGGTTCTCCTTTCAGAGGCCACCCCGAACCGCGTCCCGCGATCGGGCCTCATTCCGAATCAGGCACGATAGGACCCGCATCCGGCAGCGTCAAGAATGCGCGTTTAGCGGACCCCCGCCAGATTGGGAAATCGACTCGTCCGACGGCGTAGAATCCCGCGGAGGGAGAGAAGCATGGGGATCACAACCACCCCGCGCCCGTGGATCGGCGCGATGGTAGTCGCACTCGCTGCCGCATCGGCCATGGCCGATAGCCGCGAATGCCCCGAAGCCGTTGACCAGACGGTCATCGTTCGCGCAAACACCGCCGCGGAATTCCGGCTGAACGTACGCAACGACAACGGACAGGCCGTCACAATCTTTCAATACCCGGAGTTCGGCCAGCTGCTCCGCACCGGTTCTTCGCAGTTGGACTTCGTCTTTGTACCCAACACGACGTTTGGCGGAACCACCTACGCCAGCTACCGCGTCAGCCAGCCCAACCAGTGCCCCGGCAGCGTTCCGATCGGCCGCGTGACTTTTGTGGTTGAAGGCCCGCCCGAAACGGTCGTCCATTCCGGCGATGCGGTTGTCTCGCACGAAACGCTTTGTGGCTCGATTTCGATCCCCATCGCTTTGCCGGCCCTGTCGGCCATCTGGCTGGCCGGCAGGTCGCGTCGCCGGAACCGCAAGCCCGACTTGACCGTCTAATTTTAGCGACTTATATTCCGACTCAAATTGCGGCCCGCGGCGCAAGCGATGGTCCAGAGACATCGCATTAAACGCAACGCGAACGCCACTGGGGATTAGTGTAATGGTAGCACAACTGACTCTGGATCAGTTAGTCGGGGTTCGAGTCCCTGATCCCCAGCTTGATGTGAAAAAGCCCCGCCGGGTGGCGGGGCTTTTGTTTTTCTTCAACTGGTTCTGCGCGGCGAGCTTAAGGCGTCGTGATCAACAGGTCGGAAAACGCGACCACATCCGGTGCGTCCACCGTCCCGCTCAGATCGAGGTCGGCGCCGCAAACCACCTGGCTCGGCCCGCCCCCGTTGACCACCGCGTTAACAAAGAACTGCACATCGTCTCCATTTACAAATCCGTCCCCGTTCAGATCGCCCGTCCCTGACGGCCAGACCGCAAGACCGACATCATTCGTCGGCGTCGAACCGCCCGGATTTGACACGACGCAGCGATAATTCGCGACATCCGCAATCGTCGCCGGATTGATGGTCAATAGCCCGCTCGACGCGCCCGAAATATTGTCACCGTCGAACAGATCCTCCTGATTTCTCTGCCACCGATAGTTGCGTGGCGTTGCTCCGCTTGCACCAAGGAAAAACTGCGCCGAACCGTTAGCACACACTTCAACCGCGGTCGGCTGAACCGTAATCGACGGGGGAGGCACGAGAACCGCCAGCGTGGCCGGGCTGCTCAGCAGAGTGTTGCAACTGATGCACTTACAATCGTAACTTCCGGCATCCGCTTGCACCAGATTAATGATCGTTAGCGTCGGCCCATTCGCTCCGGATATCCGCGCGCTGTTCTGTAAATTCGCCCCGCCCCTGCGCCATTGATACGTCAGATTGCCGCCGGTTGCCGCGATCGCAAAGCTCGCGCTACCTCCAAGTAATTGCGATTGCGTCGACGGTGACGGCTGCTGCGTGATCGTGACGTCGTTTTGGAGTGGCAAGCACCCCGAAGCCGCTCCATTCAAGTATGGAAAGATATTGTTGTTTCGGATCTGTGGGTGAAAGTTCAACGCAATATTCGTCATTCCGCCCGGACAAGTGTGGCAGTACGACATGATCGTTCCGCTCGCCGACTGCGAGCAGTCGCCGTTACCACATCCGTCGATCAATGGCGTCGTCTCATGCGTGTGCGGTGCCGCGAAATTGTGCCCGATCTCATGCGCCACCACCACGACGTCCCAGTTTCCGCTGTTGTTATTCGTTAATGGATACGGAAACGATCGATTCAAACATCCCGAAACCGAATAACCAGTCGATGGATTACACAGAACCCCCAAGTACGCAATTCCACCCGCCGTTCCGCAGAACCCTGTCAACATGTGCGTCAGAGTTCGGTTGACCGAACCCATGTTCGAGCCCCAGAACGCCGCGACTTCGGGAAGCCGGCTGTTCACGTTCGATCCGGTCGTCGCATAGGGATCAATGTCCGATGCCCAAACTCGAGAATAGGTCACCTGCAACTTTGTCTGAAGTTCGCTCTGGTAGATTTCGCTGACCGCCCCGAACAGCGTAGCGATATACGCCTGCGAATTGGCGGTGTTTCCGCCGAATGCGTTAGTATAGTTCCAGTCCGTCTCAACCGCCACATTGGCGACGCGGCAGCCGACATCGCGAGCCGCGGGCGCATCCGGGTCCGGCGGTGCAGGAATGGGGCCCGTCCATCCGTGATTGGGCAGATTGTCGCTACCGCAAGAAAATGGAACAGGATTGAAAGTTCCGGCCGGCAACAGCGCAGGATCGTAAATTACCGTGCTGTTCGCCTTGCCTGGCTCCGACGCTACAACGACCCGCCCGCGCGAAGTTTGCACGTATCCGTTGTTTCCAAATGGCGAGAAGGCCAGATAGACCCGCGAGCTCGCATCTCCGGCGACCCGTCCCCGAAATAGAAGGACATCCGGACGCGCCATCGTTACGTCAGCCGCAGGATCACCCCCCGCTCCACCGATCACGACCCGCGCGTCGGGCGTATAAACGTCAAACTGCTCTAATTCCAGATTAACCGTTCGACCGTCGGGCAATGCAAAATCCGACAACACCACATCCTGTGTCGGCCGCAGTGCCTCGTAGTCCGTTGCCTCGAACTTAACAGCCGTAATCGTGCCGAGTTGTCGTCCGGTCGTCAGACGAAGCGGCGAGCGAAGCATGGGAGTCGCGCCGTTCGCGAGCCCCGCTGCCACAATCAGATTCCCCAATCCGACACAAAATGCGATTCGAGACCGAACCAACAAACCCATGCCTGACTCCTAAAATTACATCGAGACGCCGGAGATAGTTCCATCGACCGGTCCGAGACAAGGATAAAGCAGTGACCGGCCCCGACGGATGATCGGACTCAAGTTAGGTTCATTCTACCGCGCACCGAACCGCCGGACAAGAGATGGGTAATACAACCCATTATTGGAATGAGTTCCCCAAGCCACCTACGAACCATCCCTAAGTTCATCGAGAAGCGCCACTGCCCGCCGCAAGTGCGGAATCACGATCGAGCCACCCACGATCAACCCCACATTGAAAATCTCCATAACCTCCTCGTCCGACGCCCCAAGCTCCTTGCAACGAATCACGTGATACGCAATGCAATCATCGCAACGCAGCACCATCGAAGCCGCCAGCCCGGCGAACTCCTTGGTTCGCTTGTCCAACGCCGCATCTTCATAAGCGTTGCCGTCCAACGTAAAAAACCGAGTGATATTCAGGTTTTTTGCGTCGAGGATCCGCTTGTTCATCTTTTCGCGGAACTCGCGAAATTCCTGCAATCGACCAGCCATTTCAGCTCTCCTCTTTCAGGCCCGCGTTTGACCGTCCGGCCAACGACTCCCTACATTACTTGCAATGCAACCCAACGCCACGCTCGCCAACCAGTACGCGATCGCTCGCGACTCGGCTGGCCTCCTTGCCCGCACCGACCGCGCTCTGATCGAAGTCACCGGCAAGGATCGCGCCGCCTGGCTCCACAATCTGGTCACCAACGCCGTTAAGACCCTCCAACCCGGCGACGGGAATTACGCCTTCGCACCAAACGCAAAAGGCCGAACGATCTTCGATTGCAACATCCTGGTCCTCGAAGACCGCCTCTGGCTCGACCTCGACCGGCGCTGGCTCGAACCAGCCCGGAAGCACCTCGCCAAGTACATCATCACAGAAGACGTCACCCTGGCCGACATCAACTCGCGCTTTGAACGCTTTGCCATCACCGGCCCGGCCGCGGTCGAGGTCGTCGGCCGAATGGGATTCGGAAATCTCACCCCGATGGCCCAATTGCAGCATGTTCCATTTCTCTGGAACGGCCACGCCGGACGCATGCTCCGCAACGACTTTACCGGCTTACCCAGCGCCGAGCTGCTCATCGCCGCCGCCGGGGCTCCCCCGCTTCTGACGGCTCTACTCGACGCCGGCCGTCCAAGCGGCCTGGCCAGAATTGACCCGGAAGTCGCCGAAACGCTTCGCATCGAAGCCGGAATTCCCGCTTCGCTCGCCGAAATTGACGAAGAAGTCATTCCGCCCGAGACCGGCCAGATTGAACGCGGAATCAATTATCACAAAGGCTGTTACCTCGGCCAGGAAGTGATCGAGCGGATGCGTTCGCACGGCGTTGTCGCCCGCAAGCTCGTTGGGATCAAACTCTCCCCCAATGTGCAGATCACCTGTCCCGCCCCCATTAAGGTCGCCGACGTCGAATCCGGGCGGCTCACCAGTCTCGCCTGGTCCTTCGCAATCGATTCTCCTCTCGGCCTGGGCTATCTCAAAGCCGTGCACGCGAAGCCCGGCCAGGCCGTCACGGTAGCCGGGACCAATCCCGGTGAGGTCGTGCCGCTCCCCGCTCGCTAAACCATGTCGGCAACCGACCGCGTAGAATCGAACCGCCGTCTCGCCCCCATCCTCCTGTTGCTCTCCATCGGCCTATGCACCTTTCTCACATTTCTGCCCGTGCTTCGCCTCGGATTCCTCAACTGGGACGACGACCGCAACATCGTCCACAATGAAGCGTTTCGCGGACTCGGGTGGTCCAATCTCAAATGGATGTTCTCGACCTTTCAAACCGGCCCCTACCAGCCGCTCAGTTGGCTGACGCTGGCGATCGACTACTTGATTTGGGGACTCAAACCCTTCGGCTATCACCTGACGAACCTCTTGCTGCACACCATCAGCGCCTGCCTCCTCTTCGCCGTCGTGGCCCGGCTCGCAAAGCTCCGGACCTCCAAAGACCTCACCAACGACTCGCAGCCCTATATCCTCGGCGCCGTCGTCGCGATTCTCTGGTCGCTCCATCCGCTCCGTACCGAGCCAGTCGCGTGGGCAACCGAGCGCCGTGAACTCCTCTGTGGCATGCTCACACTGCTGACACTCCTCCACGAACTCCGCGCCGGGCGCCGCTCCATGACGATCCTTCTCGGTTGCGCAGCCATGCTCGCCAAAGCAACCGCTGTCGCCCTCCCCGTCATGCTTGTCGCCCTCGACATCTATCGCGACCAGCGCTACCAGCGCGATCTCTCGCCCCGTTTGCTGCTGGCCGCCCTCCGCCGTCAGGCCCCACTCATCATCGCGGCTGCGGCGATCTGCGCACTGGCAGTTTACGGCCAGCGATCTGCCGGAACCGGCGCATCCCTCACCACACTCGGAATCGGCGCACGCATCGTGCTCTTCTTCAATGCAATCGCCTTCTACGTTACGAAATCGCTTTGGCCGGTGGGACTGACGGCCTTCTATCCCATCCCCATCATTTGCGATACCGAGACCCGCATAAACGTGTACCCACTCGTTCCCGCCGCACTCGCGGCCGCTGTCGCGAGCATCGTTCTCGCATTCGTGGCAATTCGCCGGCGCGATCGCATCCCCTGGCTTCTCCCTTTGATGGTCGTCTACTTCGCTGCGGTCGCGCCCGTCAGTGGACTGGTCCAGGTCGGCGGTCAATACGCCGCCGACCGTTACGCCTACCAGCCCACGTGGATCGTCACGCTCGCTGTTGTCCTCGGCTTGGCGCAGCTGCTTCCGCGCTCAATGCCAACCTCGCGTATCGCATTCGCCGCCGCACCGTTCGCCGTCGTGCTTGCGTTGCTCAGCATGAGGCAAATCAACCACTGGCGCGACAACATCTCCCTTTGGAGACGCGAACTCGCCGTCTTCCCCGATGTCGCGCTGGGCCACTTCAACCTCGCCGTCGCATGCGCTTCAGAGCGGAGCGACCCGGTCCTCGTAGCCGAAACCGAATCGCACTTCCGCCGCGCCGTCGAACTCATTCCTTCCTACACCGAGGCTTGGGTCGGACTCGCCGAATTGCTGGCCGCGACGAACCGCCGAGAAAGCGCCGTCGAATACTACGCAACCGCCCTCCAAACCAGGCCCTCCTATCTGCCCGCAATCTGCGGACTCGCCGAACTCCTCTGGTCACTCGATCGCAAACCTGAAGCGCTCGACGCCATGCGAATGCTCGTCCAATACGACCCCAACAATGAAAATGCTCGCCTGCAACTGGCCAAAGCCCTTGCAAACGCCGGCCAACCCCACGAAGCCACCACCGTGCTCGAATCCGCCATTGTTGCGATTCCCACGGCGCCCGTGCTCCGCCGCAACCTGATCTGGCTCCTCTCCACCCACCCCGATCCGGCCGTCAGGAACGGCAAACGCGCGATGGTGCTGGTCCAATCAGGGCCAACCTCCGGCGATTGGCCCGACGTCGTCGTCGCCGCCGCCGCCTATGCCGAAACCGGAGACTTTCCCCGCGCAGCGAATCTGCTCGACGATGTCGCTTCCAAACTTGATTCGCAACAAGCCGCCGCGATCAAAAAGAGCGCCGACCAATTCCGCCGTGGTGAGCCGATTCGAGCGCAGCCGTTATACCCCTAAACCGCATCGCAGATTGTCGAAAGGAGCCTTCGTGCCGATTACCGCTGCCCTGCTTCTGCCGCTCGTGTTCGCCGCCCCACCCGAGCGCATTACGCGTACTGCCCAGCGCGTCGTCGACCTCATCAACTCCGCCGACGACACCGCCGTTCAGGAAATGTTCTCACCCGAGATGAAAAAGGCGATCCCGCCGGCCAAGTCCGGCCCGTTCCTCAAACAAATCCGTGGCTTCGGAAAAATCGAAGCCATCGCCCCCATGCGGGTCGAGGACGATCACGGCACGTTTCGCCTCATCACCCCGCGCGGCCCGCTCCTGCTCGATCTGGCTCTCAACGCGAAAGGACAAATCAGCGGGCTGCTCATCAAGCCCGCCGGCCCCGAACTCCAAGCCCAGGAACGAAACACCACCACCCTCAAGCTCCCGTTCAAGAACGAATGGCTCGTCGTCTGGGGCGGTCCCGACAAAGAGCAAAACCAGCACCACGATCAGCCCAACCAGCGCTTCGCCCTCGACCTCGTGATGGTCGGACCCGACGATAAATCATTCGGCGACGATGGCGCCGAAAACGCCGACTACTACTGCTACGGCCGCGAAATCTACGCGCCTGCCTCCGGCGAAGTCGTCATGGTCGTCGAGGGTGTACCCGACAACACCCCGGGCTCGATGAACCCCTATTCCGCCATGGGCAACTGCGTCATGATCCGACACGCCCCAAATGAATACAGCGTTATGGCCCACTTCCAGCCAGGCACGATCAAAGTGAAGAAGGGCCAAAAAGTGAAGACCGGCGACTTCATCGGGAAATGCGGTAACAGCGGCAATTCAAGTGAACCCCACCTGCACTACCACCTGCAAAATACGGAAGTCGTCCAGGATGGGCTTGGGATCGCCCCCTACTTCGACTATGTCCACATCCGCCACGGCGCAAAAATTTTCCAAAAGAGGGACTACACGCCCGTCAAGGGCGACAAGATCGCGCCAATCTAAATAGCGAGAAAAATCTATCCCCGCAGCTTCACGCACACCTGAGCCACGCGCGCCCCGATCCCCTCGACCGCCGCCTGCTGCTTAGCATCCTTAAGCTTTCCACCCTCGTCAAACGCCTCGTGCGCCTTCGTAACCGCAACTTGATCCGGCAGCACAATCACTTTGATGTTGCCCAGGATGGATCGCACCGTCACGAGCCCGCGCAGCCCTCCCAGCGCTCCGGGCGACGCCGCCATCAATCCCGCCACCTTTCCGTCAAAGCACTCCAGCGATTTCTCACCCTGTACCGGGCGCGACGCCCAATCGATCGCATTCTTCAAAGCCGCCGAAATCGAGCTGTTGTATTCCGGTGACGAAATCAGAAACCCATCATGCGCGAGCATCAAATCCTTGAGCTTCCGCGCATTCGAATGCAGCCCCTCGCTCTTCTCCAGGTCCTCATCGAATACCGGCAGCGGCAACTCTTTCAAGTCTATGACCGTGACCGCCGCGCCCGCCGCCCGCGCCCCGTCAACCGCGATCCGCACAAGCTTCTTGTTCCACGAATCGCGTCGCAAGCTGCCCGCAAAAGCCAGAATCTTCGTCTGATATGCCATCCGACCGCCTCCTTATGCCTTCGATAGATCAGAGTGTAGCAGCCGATGAAACAGATGTTCACCCGCCTCGCGCCGCACGCTCAATCGGCCGGTGTTGTACGCCCGCGAACCAAGCCCGCGCTGCACGGACTCGCACACACCAATATCTTCCTGCTGAATTCGCTCCGATACGGCGATGCTCCGTTCCCGCTCCGTCACAGAGTCGGCGAAATAAAAGTCGAATATTACCCGGCAACGATCGACGCCCAGCGGCAGCACCAGATTGCTGTCCATGATCCCCTCATACCAGTTCACCATGAAGTTTGGATAGAGCCAGTAATAGTGCGCCATTGCCCCGCCCCGAACCGACGCGGTCTCGGCCTCTCCGCCGCTCGAATCAAGCGGGCTCGATTGCACGCAGCATCGCCCGAAATTCTCAATCGTGTACGCCGAATAATCGAGAACGCTGCCCAGCCCCTGATGGATATGCGGAACGTGATACCCGCCGTCGAGATAATTATCGACGAACACCTTCCAGTTGCAGTTCAGGTCATACGTCCGACGATCGACAAACTTCATTGTCCCAAGTCCGAGCGGCGCCACGCGCATCGGCAGCTCACCCAGAAAATCCGCCAGTTCGCCGGCGTTGGAATCGAGGCAGACAAAGACAAAGTGCTCCCAAACCCCAACGCGCACCGGCACAAGCCCGCTCTTCGACTTATCAAAATCACAAACCCCGTCAAACTCCGGCACACCCTTAAGCTCTCCATCGAGCCCATACGTCCACCCGTGATACGGACATTTGAGCGCCGTCGCCCGCCCGGCCGGTTCCGTGCAAACCGCCGCCGCGTGATGCCGACAAACATTGAAAAATGCGCGCAGCAACCCGTCCCGCCCGCGAACAACCACGATCGGCTCGCCCGCCACTTCGGCAGTCAGATACTGCCCCGCATCGCGAACCTGATCCACGCGCCCGACGACCACCCAGTTCCCGCCAAACACGGTTTGCCGCTCGTGGAAGTAAACTCCCTCATCGAAGTACCAGCTCGCCGGAATCGTCTCAGCCAATGCGAGCGGCCGATTCGGATCGTACTGCCGAACGAGCTCTGCAACCCATCGTGTCATGCGTTCTCCCGTCCGATTCGCCGCATCATGCAGTCGCCGAACGCCGCTGCCAATTTCACGCTCGAACTCGAAAATAAGTGAGCAGCCTGTATGTGCATAACAATAGAAATATCCAGAGATTACGTCTCGGCTGGCTCTGCGGCCTGAAAAATCCTTGCGGAATTACTATGAACATAGTAAGATTCCGACGTTCATAGTAACCAGAGGTGTTACATGGGAAAGCCAGTCCCCCACATCACGTCAGCCGAGCTCAATGTGCTCAAAGTCCTATGGAAAAGTAGCGCCGCCACCGTCCGCGACGTAAAGGACGCCCTCGCTTCCGAATCCGCCGAGCCGCTCGCCTACACCACCGTGATGACCCTCATGAACCAGCTAGCCGCAAAGGGCGCGCTGGAAGTCGACCGCTCACGCCAGCCCTTCATCTACAAACCGGCCGTCCGGCGCGAACAGGTCCTCGCCCAGCGCCTCAAGCAATTCGTTCATAGCGTCTTCGACGGCCAGGCCGGCGAACTCGTTCTCCGCCTCGTCGACGAGGCCGAAATCTCCTCCGAAGACCTCAAAAAAATCGAACAACGTATCGAACAGCGCGAGCGCGATGAATCGACATCCCCGCGCAAGCCCGGATCGAAAGGAGGTCGCCCATGAACGCCCTCATCACCGATCCTCGCTTCGAATCCCTCACGACCGCCGTCCTCGGCTGGGTCGGAAACGCCGTCCTCTTCGGCACAGCGCTGGCCCTCGTCACCTGGCTCATCCTGAAACTCGTCGGCCGTCGCCTCCATCCGGCCTTGCACGGCCTCTTCTGGATGATCGTCCTCGTCAAGTTCCTCCTCCCCGTCGGCCCGTCCTGGTCCTACTCGCTTTCATCCGGTGTCCGCGCCCTCTCGCGATCATGGGCCGCCATAGCGCCCAGTTCACCAGCCCGCGTAGCCCCTGATGCGGGTGCCACCGATGTTCTGATCGTCAACGAGGTCAATCGAACTGCATCGTCGGCGGCTTCCTCCACTCCGTCGGCTCCGCCAAGAATCCCGCTCGCCGCGATCATCGCAGCCGTCTATTGCATTGGCGCATCCATCGTCCTCGGCCTTCGCCTCGCCGCCTACCTCCGATTCGCACAGCATTGCCATAAGCTGCCGCATGCCGATGCCGCGACCCGCGCCGCCGTCGAAGCCGCCTGTCAGCGGCTCGGCGTACGCCGAGCCCCCGACGTCCGCGTCAGTGAAGACTCGCCCGCACCATTCATCTTCGGATTCGCCCGCCCCGTACTCGTCCTCTCGCGGCGCCATCTGCAAAACGCCGAAGAGCTCGAAGCCGTCATCCTTCACGAAATCGCCCACCTCCGCCGAGGCGATCTGTTCGTCCGCTACCTCCAGTGGTCGGCGGGAACTCTGCTGTTTTTCTGGCCGGTCGTGGCTTGGGTCAACCGGCGCATCGACCTGGCGCGTGAGCACGCATGTGACGAATGGGCCCTTCGTCACGGGCGGCTGACAGCCGGGGCGTACGCCCGTTGCCTCCTCGACGCGGTGCATTCGGCTAGCGCGCGCCGTTTCACCTACCGTCCCGCCGCCATGGCCGCCAATGTCTTTACTGTCAAAAGGAGAATTGAAATGATTTTGGAATCCACACCCAGCCGCAATCGCGCGGCCTTCGGTATCCCGTCCCTCATTGCCGCATTGGCGTGGTCAAGCTTCGCCCTCTCGGGCTTTGCCGCCGCTGGCGACCCGGCGCCGTCCGCCGGTGAACCCCTGCAGAAGAAGGTCGTGGTCGTCACTGCTAACGGCGATCCGGACAACGTCGAAGTCCAGGTCAACAACGCCGACGGCGACAAGCCCTGCGTCTGGTTCGACAAAAAGACCGGCGCGGGCGAAGCCATGAAGGTACACATGGCCCGCTTCGGCATCCCGAGCGAGAAAGAGCTCACCGCCTTCCTGGCCGCCCATCCGACCGCCGACGCCAACGCCGACGGCAAGCTTTCGATCAGCGAGCGAAACGCATTTCTGGTCGCAATCGCGATGAGCAACACGGCCGGCGTCCTCCAGCAGTTCCCCGACGCCGATCTCGATGGCAACGGCACGCTCGAAGCCAATGAGGCCGGTCAGCTCGTCGGCGGCGGCATGTTCATTCGCCGCGTCGAAGGCGAGAACCCCGGCGAAACCCGCGAAAACGTGATGATGTATCGCGTCGCCGTTCGGACCGGCGGCACGCCTGCCAAAGACGCCCCGAAAATGCCGACCACCAGCCCGCGTGAGGCCGCGACCTGGCTCGTCGACAATGCCAAGGCCGAGCCGACCGCTGCCGAAGTTGCCCAGTTCGTCGTCGTGGTTGAGCAGGCCCCCTTCGCACAGATTCTGAAGGATCACCCGGAAGCCGACACCGATGGCGACGGCAAGCTCTCCCCCGCCGAGCACGAGGCCCTCATGGCCACTGAGCAGGCCCACGTGGGCAAGATCCTCTTCAAGCATTTCCCGGAAGCCGACACGAACGGCGACGGCATCATCAGCCGCGAAGAAATGCGAAACCTGAAGGGCAGTCGCAAGATCGTCCTGAAGACCTCGAACGGCGGCACAACCACCGACGAGAAGGTCCAGGTCAACGGCGACCAGCAGGAGCATGAGGTAATCATCCTCCGCGACGACGCTGGCGATTCGAACGAAAAGTAACCAATCCGACCAGAGCGGATCGACCGCTTCGATCCCCCAAAAAAACAGAAGCCCCGCCGGCATACCGCTGGCGGGGCTTCTCTATTTTTCCAGCTTCGCGATCTCGTCAGAGCGACGACGCGTCCATGATCTCGACCGAATTCCCGGCCGGGTCGTCCACATACACCGACCGCGTCCCATCGCGATGCGGCTTCAGCGTCCCGAACTCTGCCGCTCGTTCGCTGCTGAATCCAATGTGCGGCGGATGCTGCTCAGGAATGACCAAGGCAAGACTGATGTTCGCAAACTTAAGCAGCGCCCACGTCTCATCGCGATAAGCAATCTCGCATCGGAATGTCTTCGTATACCATTCCACCGCCGCTCCGACGTCCTTGACTGCAATCGCCACGTGGTGAATCGTGTCCAGTTCGTTCTGAGTTTGAGTCTTCATTTCAACGGCCTCGCTTCGCCCGACGGAGCGACCGATCGCCAACCGAGAATGGCCGATCGCCCGTCGAGACGCTGCCCCGACAAGTCTGAATCTTGGATTATTAACGGGAATGGGCTGGGTTCAAGTCGCCGCGATACGCGAAAATCGCTATGCCTCGGCCCCGAGTGCCTGCTCAACAGCCGCCAGCAGGGCCGCGGCGTCGATGGGCTTGCTCAGACATCCGACGAACCCCTCGTCCAGAAGCTTTTGTCGCTCGCCGTCGCGAATGCTCCCGGTCAGCGCGATCACGCCCCGAATCGCCATCTCCGCGTGCTCGCGCATCGCACGAAACAGGTCCCGTGCCGCGAAGCCCGGCAGATCGACATCAACCAGCATCACGCGTGGCCGAAACAACGCCGACAGCAGCGCCGCGTCAAAAAGCGAATTCGCCGTCCGAACCTCGAACGTCACGTCTTCCGCCAGCGCCGCTTGAATCAGACACCCGATTTCCGCGTCCTGCTCAGCCACCAGAACGCGAACCACGCCTTCCTCTAATCCGTTCAGCGGAATGCTGTGCGCCCGCATGAACCGGATCAGGTGCTCGATCGGAACGCGCCGATCCCGGCTCCCCGGAATGCGATAGCCCCGAAGCTGTCCCGTATCGAACCACTTCGAAACCGTGCGCGGTGCGACACTGCAGATCTTCGCGATCTCTCCCGTCGTCAGTACTGATTTGTGGCGAGGCATATAGCCGATTCCAATCGCTCACGGGCAGCCATCAGATGATATGGCCGTCAAAGACCGCGAATCCGGTCTATCCGGTTCTTCGGTTCACCTGAGACTGACATGAGAAAAATCACGCCTCGGCACTGGACTACGTGCCATTGCGGATCAAAAATGAAGATTCGGACGCTACGCGTCCTCGGCCTCTTCCCCGGGGGCTAGAATATTGCTGACCGGCCCCGACCGTCGCAGCCCTTCAAGCTGATACCACAGACCGGCAGCGAGCAATCCATACGCCGCAACCGTCCGCACGATCCAGGCCGTCTTTCGCTGCCCCAGTGTTACCTCGTCCGAGAACCCCCGCGCTACCGTCAGGTTCGCCGTCCCGCTCCGCGCAGCCCAGCGACAATATCCAATCACACCCCCCGGCCGATATCGCTCGCCGAGCATCGTCTCGAACGCCGCGGTCGCATCCAGACCCACCACGCGCGCCGAATCGCCGCGTCGAACCGCATCCATACGCCCTTCGGCGAAACGAGGCGGCGATCCGATTTCGTCCGCGCGGTATCTGTATTCAAAATACAGTCCGAACGCCGTCCCCACGATCGACAACAAGGCGACGCCGAACCACACCCGTCCGCGGCTCACCGGACGCATCGAGCGCGCCATTCGAAACGGCCCCGCCCCCGCCAGCATCCCGCCGATGATGAAAAAAAACACCCCGAAATACGCCGGAATCCAGATCACCCGCGCCAGAAGCCAGACCAAGGGAACGATCACCAGCACCCCGACCCCCAGCGCCGCGTTCCACCGACCATTAAGCATGTGTCGGAAGCTATGGCACCGAACGTTCCCGTACAAGCGCCAAGTGGACCGGCCGCCCCCTCGCGAATACAGTAATACCATGATCCGATCACTGTTTTTCTGGTTGTTCTCCGCAGCGTGCTGTCTTTCCGTCGCCTCCGGTCAGGTTTGGGCCGAGGGCGACGCGCCTTTGGACTCGCAGCCGGTAGTCATTCGGGCCGGCTGCCTCGCCCCCGGACTCGTCGCGACGTTTGACGTCACAGGCGAGCACGGCATGGAGCACGAACCCGAACAGCGCAACATCGCCGGCAAGGCCGTCGCCGTCGCGTTCAAAGACGGCGAAGGCGTGCAGCTCATCACCCTTTTCAAACCCGATGCCGCCGAAAAAGTTCTCATCGGCTGCCCGTTCTCATTCTTCCATATCTCCAAGGCCGGCGAGCTGAGTCCCGAGGGCGAATTCCGCATCGCATACGTCTGCCGCCTGCTCAACAATATTCTCATTCCACGCAACATCCTGAAGACCGAAGAGCGGCTCACCGACCTGCTCCAGGAAGTCCCCGTCATCGACTCGTCGATCGCGGCCAATCTCAAAGTCCAGACCGTGCCCGATCGCAATGGCGCCGGCTGGGTCCGCACCGAGGCACTCGCACGCAACAGCGATTCTAAAATGCTCCCGCCCGGCCGATCGCAACTGGTCGAATGGACGGCCAAGTTCGACGTAGACGCCCGCAACCTGCTGACGCTCGGCGAGGTCCGCTACAAACTTCGCGTCTCCGATCAGGGCAACTCCATCATTGTCGTCAGCACGCGCGTGACACGTACCAATCTCTCCGAACTCACGTCCCCGCAGCTCGCCGCAGTCGAAACCGACGCCCCGATCCTCAAGAGCATCGCCCGCGACTGGGTCAACGACCGGGCTCGCGCCATGAAAAGCGTCAACTTCCTGATCGAAAAATCAAAAAACTCGCCTTTCACGGACTATTATCCCTGGTTGAAGAAGCAGCTCGAGGAAGACATTCGCAAGATGGGCGAACGCGACAAGTGGCGCGAGCCGCGCGGCGGCCGGCTGCCCCCGGGAGGCGTCCCGGCGACCAGGCCCGCCCCGGTCCCGATTCCGTCGCACTGATTCTTATGAACGCAGCCCCAACCACGACCATCGACGCCAAGCTCGCCCGCATGCAGGAAATCCTGCGTGATCTAGGCACCGTGGCCGTTGCATTCTCAGGTGGGGTCGATTCAACCTTTGTCTTGAAAGCCGCCCTCGATACGCTCGGCCCCGAAAGAGTCGTCGCAGTCACCGGTCGCAGCGATAGCGTCGCCGCCGACGATTTTGACGATGCCCGTCGCCTCGCCACGCTGCTCAACGCTCGTCACATCATCATCGACACCAACGAATTCGCCGACCCCAACTATCTCGCCAACCCCGCCAATCGTTGCTACTTCTGTAAGACAGAGCTTTACACCCGGCTCGCCGACTTCATTGGCCCCAGCGGAATGAACGCCGTCGTCAATGGCGTTAACGCCGACGACCTCGGCGATTGGCGGCCCGGACTAAAAGCCGCCGACGAACACCGCGTCCGCGCACCGGCCGCCGAAGCCGGCCTGACCAAACTCGAAATCCGCGAACTCTCCGCCCGCTGGGGCTTGCCGACGTCCGACAAACCGGCCAGCCCGTGCCTTTCAAGCCGCGTGCAATACGGCGAAAACATTACCCCTGAAAAACTTCGCATGATCGAGCGCGCCGAGCGATTCCTTCACGATCTTGGAATTCGTGAATGCCGCGTCCGACATCACAACAACCTCGCCCGCATCGAGATTCCCCCCAACCAGATCGAAGCCCTCATGCAACCCGAAACCCGCGCCAAAATTGACGCCGCTTTCCGCGAATTCGGCTACGCCTACGTCGCCATGGACCTGCGCGGTTTCCGCTCCGGTAGCATGAACGAAGTCATCGCCTTCGGCCGCCGCCAGCCCGCTCTCTAATTTACCGGCTGCCCCCGACCGCGTTTGCGATCGCCAATCCCGCCCGCTGCTGCTGCGCCCAGTTTCGCAATTGCCCATCCAGTTTCGAATCGCCCAGGGCCGCCTCGTACCACGTTCGCGCGTGCTCGGGGTCGCCTGTCCGGCGATAGAGTTCGCCAAGCAGATACTTCGCCGCCCCCTCATTCTCCGGCCTCACTTCATGCCGAGATACTGCCAGTTCAAAATGCTCCCTCGCAGCAAAAAGCAGCCGGCGCTCCTCTGCGATCGATGCCTCCATTTTCGCAATCGCCCCCGGCAGCGGTTCCGCCAGCACTATCCCCTTAAGACCACCTAACAAATGCCCCGACTGCTCATTTTCGCCATGCCGCCGCAGCACCAGTGCAAGCACGAGCCGCACGTACGGGTCCAGCGCGGCGTCAAACGAACCCTCCATCCAATCGGCCGTAAGCAGATTCACGGCCTCCAGCTCGCGATCGCCCTGATTTACGCCCGCCTGCGCCGCCGGCAATCTCGGTTCAATCTCGCGCATCGCCATCATTAGCGCCGACGTCGGCGGAAGGTACGAGCCGTCTTCGCGTACCACCCAGGCCCAGCGCAGGTACACCCACGCCCGCGCCTCCTCTGAGCAATTTCGCCAGTCAAATACCTGCGCCGCCAGTGCATACCGTGTCGCCGCCGGAATCTCGTCCGGCTTCATCGTCGTCGAAATCGCCGTCGCCGGCCGCAGCTTCGGACTCTTGAGAATCTTGTTCCGCAGCGCGGCATCAACCCGCCCCTTGCTTTGAAAGTCGTCCAGATAGCCGCTGAAATAGCACTTGGGACAGGTTGAAATCAGGTAGTAGATCGATTGCGGCCCCAGGGCTCGCGCAAACAAATCCCGAGTAACGCCACCCCGCGTGTCCTGACCGTCATAAACCAGCGTCTCGAAGGCGTGATCGCACACCGGGCAAACTACGCTCAAGGTCGAAAGCCCGACGCCCGAGGCCGTCCCGCAAACGGCTCCCCACAACCCCGCCACAACCCACAACAGCTCAACTCGCCTCGCGCCGCATAACACGGTCGCATCCTAACCAGCGCCCGACCGATAGAACAGCTACGAAGATTTGGCGTGAAACTGCCCGCGGGATACGATGTATGGACTAAGCGCACCCTGATGGCGGGCCCCACGCCGGTAACTGCGGGTAATTCCTGATGCCGTCAAACCGATTGGCTTCGGTCACCCTCCTCGCTCCCCTCCTCATCGCGCCGACCCTCTGCGCCCAATCCGAGCCGCCCGTCTCGATCGATCTGTCCCCCGCGATATTCGAGCCCCTCGTCTTCTCGCAAATCATGGACGAAGGCAGCGTACTTCAGCCGCGCGAGGGCAGTCGCTTCGTTGCGATCCCATTCCGCTACGCAACCGACACCACCTACGATCTCCGCCGCACATCTTTCGATATCCACCCGATGCCTCCCGCGCCGGTCAAGTTCATCGGATTCCGTGCCATGATCTGGAACGACGGTCGCGCCGAATTCTCCCGTCGCGCCAACGATCCGCTCTATGAGCGACTTCAGGTCACACAGGCCGAGCTCGGCGCTCCGGCTTCCGTCGTTGGAATTAACCAGACACGCCCGGTCGCGCAGCAGCGTACCCCCAATACCAAGAACCGACTCGCCCGCTCGGGATGGGCCGCCGTCATTTTCGAATTGCCCGGCAATGTAGACAACTTCACAATCGCCGCGGCCGGTGCACCCGCTCAGGAAGTCCGCGTCTCGCTTCTCGAATTCGCCAGCAAGTGCCGGGAGGGCGCCAAGGGCCCCAATTCTCCCGAACTCGCCCGCTGGATTCGGGCCATCGGCTCAAACTCGCCGGCCACTGTCCGCCTCGGCATCCAGTGCCTCACGACCCTGCGCCAGGACGTGAGCCAGAATGATTACGCCCGCTGGGCCGTCCCCGTGGATGCCGCCATCATCGATGCCATCGCCCAGCTCGAAACGGAGGCCCGCCGCGACGCCTGGGCCGGCCTCGTCCGCTTCGGTCCAATGCCTCCCGAATCGCGAGACGCGATCAATGCCTCCGACCCGCACGTACAACTTAACTTGGTTGAAGCCATTCGCGGAGAGTTTACGGAACCATCCCCCGGCTCTTACGCGCGTACCAACGCCCTCGCCGCCCTTGCCGCAATTCTTCGCTCCAGCGACAGCGACGTCGGCCGCGCCGCCGTTGACCTGTTCGCCTCCGGCGCGCCGGACGAGGCCTTCGATTGCCTCATTACCGCGTCACCGACGGTCCGCACCATTGCGCTCGAAAAATGTAAAACACTCGACGATGCCTCGGTACGCCGCCGCATGGTCCACGCCCTGGCCGTGCAAGCCGGCCCCAACGACGCCGCCGCCCTCGGCGAGTTGATCAAGCGCGACCGAATCATCGTCGCCGATCCAAATGATCCGATCCTCATCCGCCTGCGCGATGCCGAATCCGACAAATCTCGTCAGAGTCTGATTTCGATGCTGAATGGCATCTCCCTCGTTCCGGTCCTCCGCAGTCCCACCCTGGCTTCAATTTTTGACGACCTCAGCGATGACGACGCTCCCGAGCTGCTCCGGCGCAGTGTCGCCGAACTCGCCTCCGATCAGGTCCGTCTGCGCTCTGCCGCCGCCCGAACGGGCGAATTCCCGATGCGCTACCCGCCCCAATTTCGCGATCCGGTTCGCACGGTGCTCCATCGAACGACGCTGCGCGGCCCCGATGAACTTCGCGTTGAATCGGTCGCCGCCATGCTCAGGGAAGGAAACGCCCTCGACGCCTTTGAAGACATCCGCGCTGCCTTCTCCGGAAAGTCCTCCGACCGATTGGCATTCATCCAGGCCCTGGCCGCCCGGCCCAACATCGAGCGCATCGACGCCGTGTTCGCCCTTCTCATGCGAATTCTCAGTCTCGCCGACCCGGACTCCGCCCTTCCCGTTCTCCAGACGCTCGACCGCCTCGCCCGCCAGCGCGGCGAGCGCGAGGCCGTCAGCGTAAATCTCGCCGCCAAAGCCGGCCTTTCCTGGGAAAGTCTTGCCGATTTCAGTCTCTCCCCCGACCCCAAGCTTGCCGCCCTTGCCTCCAAATGGATCTTTCGCCTTGCCCACCTCTCGCCGCAAGACCGCCGGCAATTCCTCGCCGCGTCCGATCGCGATGCCCGCGCCGTCCGTCTGAACAGCGCGTCCACTCGCCTCGCCCGAATCGTCGCCGGGAACTACGACCTCGTCTTCATCGTCGAACTGGCATGGCCGGTCCCGACATCCGGCCCGCAAAGTGTCGCGGCATGGCTCCCGCCGCAGCGCCTCACTCTGTCAGGCGGCGTCGTTGAAATGAAAACCCGCGATGCCGGCCGCGACATTCAACTCTACGTGAACGACAAGCTCCGCGGATTCGGAACCGCCCAGGTCGGCTCCGCCGGCATGCAGGCCCCAGAAAACTGGTTGCCCCATCTCGAACCGGCCGACGAAAACTCGCTCCTCGCCGGCCTTTCGATCCCGGGTGCATCCTCGCCCCCGCTAGTCATGGCCTCTGGCGACGTCGATTCATCATCCCGCCCCGGCACCCTCAAGATGGAAATCACGGACCTGTTACGACAGGCAATCACTTCGGACCCCGCCGCTGCCTCCCTTGCCCAATCCGTAGACCAGGTCATCCCCGCCAACCTCAGCATTACGCTCCGCTACGCCGGAATGGGCTCCTACATCGGCATCGCCGCGCGGCGCAGCATCAATACGCCGCCGCCTTCGCCGTCGGCCCCACCCGTCTTGATCAATTATGCAGTTTTGCTCGAACGAAGTGACGCGTCCGACAGCCCGCCCGCTTCAGCCGACCTCACCCATCGCGCCGCCGCTACCGTCAGTCCACAATATCCAGCGTCGAATCCCCGATGACAAACAGGCGGAATACCGCCTCAATGTCTTCCGGCGCGAGCCGCACGCACCCCAGCGACATCTGCCGTCCGATGCTCGACGGATCGATCGTCCCGTGTACGCCAAAGCCCCGCTTCCCGACCGCGTCTCCCTCGACCCCCTCCAATCCGATCCAGTAATCCCCGATCGGATTATCCGGCGCATCCGGATGGTAATACTCATTGGTCCGCGGATCGGTCCAACCCGGATTGGCCAGTTTGTCGCGCACCAGCCACTTGCCCGTCGGCGTGCTTCCATTCGTCCCCAGGCCGACGCGGAAGCTCCGTACCGTCACGCCATCCAGCAAAATGTCCAGTCGGAAATCCTGCTTGAACACCCGGCCGCAAAACGGCCCATGCACAACCTTGAGCGGTGTCCCGACCGCCAGCCGGTCTTTGTTCGTCAGCTCGTTGACCCGCGCGATCAGGTCCGGCGTGATCTTGAACCGCTTCGCAATCACCGCCAGCGTGTCGCCCTTGCTCACAATGTAATGTTCCGCCAGCCCGTCTCCCGGAAGCACCAACTGCGAAAAAATGGCCGTGTCCGCCAGTTTGCTCAACTCGCCCCGCACGCTCTCGCGCATCTCGGCCGGCAATCCCGCGTTCAGCGCATCCGCAAAAATACGCCGGGCCGTCAACGCATCGCCGCGCGACAGCGCATCTCGCGCCGTCTGCAATCCGCTGAGTTCCGCCTTCTCGCTCGACTCACGCCGCGGATTCAGCGCCGTCAGCGCCACTTCTGCTCGCGCGAGCTCTACCTTCGGAACAATCGATGCCGCCGGAGCCGCCTCTTCCGGCTTTTCAATGGCGTGCGGCGAAGCCACCAGACCCGCTGGCTGCGCAACCCCCTTGGCCGATGTCGCCCGCTGGTGCTGTCGGATGTAGATGACGCTCAGCGCGACTGCGAGGCCGCACAGAAACCAGACCACCCGAATTGTTGAAGACGATGATCGCTGCCACAGCGCCATCGGATACCTCCCTGCAAACTGGCCACGCACGACCTATCCACCCGGCCGCGGCGTTCCAACGGAACGCGATAACTTAACAACCCGCCGAAAGATGGCAACGAAAAACCGCTCGGCAAACCGGCCGCCGCGACTAAAACCGCACTACCCGCTGGTCAGTCACCAGCATCTTCATCCGCACGTCGTTCGGGTCGGCCGCGATCGCGGGAACCACCTGCTCCTCAAGCGCCAGTCCGCACGGAATTCCGCGAAACTCGCGCCGTCCGAGAAACCGGTCATAGAATCCGCGCCCGCGCCCCAGGCGCGTCCCGGTCGGGTCAAACCCGAGTCCCGGCACGACCACCAGCTCGATATCCGAAATCGGTGCCGGCTCTCCGCGGATCGGTTCCCGAATTCCCATGGCGCTGTTGGCCACGTCGTCCTCGAGCGACCGAATCTCGATCGGGATCATCTGCTTGCTTTCCCACATGACCTGCGGCGCGACCACCCGCTTTCCATCCTGCCACGCCCGCACCACGATCGGCGTCGTGTCCACCTCCCGCGGCAGCGACAGATAGACCATCAACGTCTCGCAGCGCTGATATTCGGCCTGCGCAAACAGCAACCCCGCCGCCCGCGCGGAGCGTTTCACGAGTTCGTCACTCGGGATGGCGGCCATTACCGCCCGCAGTTGGTTTCGAAGCTCAGTCTTCAAATAAACCTTTGCCGACGATTCCTAAGTTAATCCCCGTCCGCGCAACCGACAAGCTCGCCTCGCCCTCTGAAAAATCGACCCGCCCGCCCGCCGCACTTGAGTGTTCTCGCGCCAACACCCATCATACCCGACCATATGAACGTCTGGCCCCTTCGCCTCACCGCTTTCGTGCTCCTCGTGCTCATCGCTCCCCCGGCCCGCGCCGACGACGCCCTCGTCCCGGAAAACGTCCGCGCCGCACGCGATCGCGTCTTCCCCGCCGTCGTCCGCATCGACGTCCACAGCCGCGCCTACAGCGAAGGCGAGCAGGAAATCATCCGCGGCACCGGCTCCGGCGTCATCATCGACCCCCGCGGCTATATCCTGACCAACTACCACGTGGCCGGCAAAGCCGAAAAGCTCATCGTCACCCTCGTGAACAAAGAGCGTGTCCGCGCCCGGCTTATTGGTGCCGACCATTGGACCGATCTCGCCGTCATCCGCGTCGACCCCGACGACCTGAAGCGCAAGGGCGTCACACCGCTGGCCGCCCCCCTCGGCGACTCAGCCAAAGTCGTCATCGGCGAGCCGGTCCTCGCCATGGGCACCCCCTTCGGCCTCTCGCGCACCATGACCTCCGGAATCATCACCAACAACGACCGTTACTTCGCCGGTGAATCCTCCGACGGCTACGAAACCGGCGAGTTCAACAACTGGCTCCAGACCGACGCTCCGATTAACCCCGGAAATTCCGGCGGCCCGCTCGTCAACATGCGTGGCGAAGTCATCGGAATCAACACCCGCGCCGTCACGCTCGCCGAGGGCCTCGGCTTCGCCGTTCCGATCGACGTGGCAAAGTCAGTCGTGCAGCGCCTCCTCAAGGACCACCACGTCATCCGCAGCTACATCGGTCTCCGCTTTCGCGAGCTGCAGGACCTCGAAACCCACTTCGGACTCCTGGCCAACACCGGCGTCCTCATAGAATCCGTCGATCCGCGCTCCCCGGCCCAGCTCGCCGGCGTCCACGCCGAAGACGTGCTCCTGAGCATCGACGGCGTCCGGGTCTCAGCCCGCTTCCCGGAAGAACTCCCCGCCGTCCGGCGACTGATCGCCGAGCGTCCCGTCGGTTCCGAGGTCAAGCTCGCCATCCAGCGCGCCGGCAAACCCATTGAGATAACCGTCAAGACCATCCAGCTCGAAGGCGAAATCGCCGACGACGAACGCGAGTTTCCCGATTGGGGTATCACCGCCCGCTCAATCACGGCCGTCTACGCCGCCCGCGAACAGCTCCCCGACCGAAAAGGCGTCCTCGTCACGGGTGTAAAGTCCGCGTCACCCGCCCAGCGCGCCGGCCTCCAGATCGGCGACATCGTCCGAACCGTCGATCAATGCGACGTCGCTGACCTCGGCGCGCTCCGCAAGCTCTACGACGAAAGACGTACCCGCGCAAAACCAAAGGTCCTAATCGAGGTCCTCCGCGGCATGACCTACCAGATTCTCGTCCTGAAAACGACCGAAAAGCCCCCGAAATAGCCGCCCCGACTACAGGATCCCCGCCGATTTCTGCCACGCCACCGCCTTCGCCAAACCTGTCGGCAGCGGTGTCTTCGGCTCATATCCCAATAGTTCGCGCGCTTTCGAAATATCAGCGACGTACCGCATCACTTCCCCCGCCCGCGCCGGCTCATACGAAACCTTCGCCGGCTTCCCAAGCGAGTCTGCCAGCACGTTGACAACATCCACCAACGAACCACCCTGTCCGTAAGCAAGGTTGATCGTCTGATTGGTCACTCGCCGCGACGTCAGGGCATCGATCCCGCGCATGATGCCATTCACCGCGTCCTCGTAGTAAGTGAAATCGAGCACCTTCTCGCGCCCGAAAATCACGATCGGCTCGCCCCGCGCGATCCGCCGCGCAAACAGCGGAATAACCCGCTCCATGCGCTCCAGGTCGGCGTCATACCGGCCATAGACATTGCTGAACCGGAACACGAGGTACGGCAGCTCGTAGCATTCCGCGTAGGAATAGATGAACGCCTACCCCGCGATCTTCGACGCCGAGTAGGGGCTCTCGGCAACGACGAAATCCGCCTGCGATTCCACCGTAATGTGTCGATGGATGTCCCCATAAACCTCACGCGAGCTGGCAAAGATGAACGGAATCGAGTTCAGCCGTGCGAACTCCAGCGCCGTGAACGCCATCTGCACGTTTTCCAGCGCCCGCTCGGGGTGCTCGACCAGCTCGAAAACCTTCGCGTAAGCCGCGAAATGCACAACCGCGTCGAAGTCCGTTGCTGTCGCGATCTCGCGCGGCGACGTCCGCCGCAGGTCCACCAGCCGCGTGGGAACCTTCTCCGTCCACGTGTTCCGCCGGATATCAATCCCCTCGACCCGATCCCCGCGCTCCATCAACGCCAGCGCCAAGTTCGTGCCGATCTGCCCGCTTGATCCCGTAATCAGGATCTTCTTCATCTACCAACCCTCGTCTGACTCAATCGTAAGCCCTCCAAATATATCGCCCCCAACCCCCAATCGCTATCATGCGGCCCGCGGCAAGCGAAGCCCGCCATTGGAACGCGCCATGATCCGCGTCGACGATCTCCGAAAATCCTACGGCTCGCTCAAAGCCGTCGATGGCGTCACCTTCGATATTCAAGCCGGCGAAACATTCGCCCTCCTCGGCCCCAACGGCGCCGGGAAAACCACCACCATCCACATGATGGTCGGCGCCCTCAAGTCCGATTCCGGCTCGATCTCCATCGACGGCGCCACTGACCCCACACGCCCCGTCGTCCGCCAGAAGCTCGGCATCGCCCCGCAGTCCCTCTCCCTCTACGAAGACCTGTCCGCCGAAGAGAACCTGCAATTCTTCGCCCGAATCTACGGCCTCCACGGACCTCGGCTTAAAGAACGCGTCGACCACGCCCTAAACTTCGCCGGCCTGGCCGACCGCCGCGCCGATCACGTCAAGACATACTCCGGCGGAATGCAGCGCCGCCTCAACCTCGCCGCCGCCCTCGTCCACGAGCCCAAAGTCCTCTTCCTCGATGAGCCCACCGTCGGCGTCGATCCCCAATCCAGAAATTATCTCTTCGACAACATCGAAGCCCTCAAGCGCGCCGGCTGCACGATTCTTTACACGACGCACTACATGGAAGAAGCCGAGCGCCTCTGCGACCGAGTCGCCATCATGGACCATGGCAAAGTCCTCGCCCTCGACACGGTTGAAGGCCTGATCAGCAAGTTCGGCGGCAAATCCGTCATCCTCGCACAGCTCGACCGCCCCCCCACCGATCCGACTCGTCTCCCGGGTCGGCTGGACGGTCTCACGCTCCGCATCGAGTCCGAGCATCCATTAGAAGACGTCGCCCGCCTCTCATCTGACGGCCTCCGCTTCACGACGCTGTCGATCAAACGTGCCGATCTCGAAACAGTCTTTCTCTCCCTCACCGGAAGGACGCTGCGCGACTGATGCACGCGATTCTCACAATGGCCTTGAAAGACCTCCGCCTCCTCTGGCGCGACCGCTTCGGCATGTTTTGGGTACTCGTATTCCCCCTGCTTCAAGCCCTCTTCTTCGGCGCTATCTTCCGCGGTGACGGCAAAGACACCGCAAAAATGACCATCGGCGTGGTGGATGAAGACCAGTCCCAATCTACCCAATCATTCATCAAACGCCTGCGCGATTCTTCCGCCCTCTCCGTAGAGCCCCCGCTGGACGCGAACGGAAAGCCCGCCACGCCCCTGACGCCCGACCAGGCCCGCGACATGGTCCGCACAGGCAATCTCGTAGCGTTCGTCATCGTGAAGAAAAACACGGACGAGAACGAAGGATTCACATTTGCCGAAATGCCCAAGCTAGAAGTGGGAATCGATCCGTCGCGCAAGGCCGAAGCCGGCTACTTGCAGGGCATCCTCACCGAGGCCAGCTTCAAGGGACTGCAGGACGCCTTCACCAATCCGGCCGGAATGCGGGAGCGCATCGAAAAGGCCAGCAAACAGCTCGATGTCGGCTCAGGCCTGTCCGCACCGCAGCGAATCGTCCTCAAAACGTTCTTCACTTCGCTCGACCAGTTCCTCGGATCGGTTGACCCCAAGGTCTATCACGAAGGCCCCCAAGCCATGGGCGGAGCAAACATCCAGTTGGTCGACATTACCCGCGAAAAGCACGGCACCGACAACTCCTTCGAAATCACTTTCCCCTCGGCCATGCTCTGGGGCGTCATCGGCTGCACCGCCGGCTTCGCCATCTCCCTCGTCACCGAGCGCCGCACCGGGACGCTTCTCCGCCTACGCGTCGCCCCGCTTCAGCGAACGCAAATCCTCGCCGGAAAAGCCCTCGCCTGCTTCCTCGCATGCTCAGGCGTCATCCTTCTGCTCCTCACCGTCGGACACTTCGTCTTCGGTGTTCGCACGACCCACCCCGCCCTGCTCGCCATGGCCATTTTCTCCACCGCCATTTGCTTCGTCGGACTGACGATGCTCTTCGCCACGATGGGCAGCACCGAACAAGGCGTCGCCGGCGTCGGCTGGGCCGTCATGCTCGTTTTCGCCATGATCGGCGGCGGAATGATCCCCCTGATCGCCATGCCTCAATGGATGACCGTCGCCAGCAACTTTAGTCCGGTCAAATGGGGCATCTACTCGCTCGAAGGCGCGATCTGGCGCGGCTTCTCATTCGCCGAAATGCTGCAACCCTGCGGCATCCTTGTCGCCATCGGCGTTATCTGCTTCGCGATCGGCGTACAACTGATCAAACGCCGCGAGACGTGAGATCCACCGCGTTGGTGCGATTCGTCGAAGGAATCAAAGCCCGTAAGCGTAGAAAACCGCAGTGAAGATTACGTCCGTCGTGATCAGCGCAACGATCGACTTGATGACCGTGTTCGTCGTCGCCCGCCCGACCCCCTCCGCCCCACCGCTCACCGTCAGCCCCTCAAGACACGCAATGGTCGAAATCAGTACGCCAAACACGCACGCCTTGAACAGCCCGGTAAGAAAATCCCGATGCGAGATCGCCGCTTGCGTGTACTGCAAATACTCGCTCGCCCCGATACCCAGCACCCCGGTGCCGGTAATCAGCCCACCCAGCACGCCGACCGTGTCCGCGATGACAGACAGCCCGGTCAGCATGATTGCCGTGGCCACCACCCGCGACACCACCAGGAACCGCACCGGGTTCATGGCCATCGCCTTCATGGCCTTGATCTCTTCCCCCTCCACCATGGTTCCCAGCTCTGCCGCAATACTCGCCCCGGCAAACCCTGACAGCACCACTGCCGAGAGCAGCGGCCCAAGCTCGCGGAACATCGCGATCCCCACCACGTCCGCAACGCGCTGAAGCTGCCCATACGACTTCAGCGTCGGCGCCATCTGCAGCGCCAGAATAATTCCCACAAACGTCTGCACCAGCACGATGATCGGAATCGACCGCACCCCCACCCGCACCATCTGCGACGCGACCACCGTCGCCCGAATCGGCGCCGTACGCACAATCAGCGCGCGCCACGTCCATGTCGCCGTGTCGCGCAACAGCATCGCCAACTTGCCGACAAACGCCGCCGTGCCCCGCGCGCTGTCGACCAGCCCGTACGCCGCCAGCCCGACCGCCTCCGCGATCCGCCGCGGAATGCTCGACCCTTTGGTCGTCTCGGGCGCCGGTGCCGTATCGCTCATCCGTTCAGCGCCTGTTCCTCGGTCAGATAAATGCTGAAGAACTTGTCCAGCTTCGTGATCTCAAACACGCTCTTGACCCGTGCCGAAAGATTCACGAGCGCCAGCTTCCCCTTGTACCCATTCACGCGCCGCAACAGCTCGACCAGCGTTCCAACGCCCGACGAATCCATGTAACCCACGTCCGTCATGTTCAGCACCAGCCGTTTCGGCCGCCCGTTCGCGACGTCCACCAGCGCCGCATGCAGCGCCGGCGATTGGTGCATGTCCACCTCTCCGGATAGCACCACCACCGTCGCGTCCGTTTCCTGCCGGACTTCCTTCACCAGTGTCGAGCCCTTGGCTGTCATGTTGTCCTCGCCCCCGCGTCGCCCGGCTTCCGTGCGCCACCGTCGCGGTATTTCACCATCTCCAGATGCATTCCCCCGTCGATCGGGCACGAAAATTCAACCTTGTCCATCACCGTCCGCATGATGTGCACCCCCAGGCCGCCCGGACGCACGTCATCCAGATCGCGTCCCTTGATCGTGTGCGGATCAACCTGTCGCCCATGGTCCCGAACCTCAACCCGGATCCCGCCCCGCCCGTCCGGCTCGTCGAACCCCTCCAGCTTGATGTGGATCGGCTTGTCGCACGGCCCGCCGTACCCATGCTTGATCACATTCGCCAGCGCCTCGTCCACCGCCAGCGTGATCTTATGAATGTCTTCCGCCGCCATGCCCTCCAGCTCCGCCATGCGTGCCAGCGCGCTCCGAACCACCGGCAGACTGTCCGTGCTGCCCGTGATCGTCATGTCGACGCTCCGCTGATGATGTTCGTGCAAGGAATTCGAAATGACTGGCTCCCGTCTACTCCGTCGGCCTCGATCCGTCGCCGTCCCGCGCCGCCCTCGATTCCTCCGCCGCCGGGCGGCTCGTCGCCCGCGCGAATGCTCCCGAATTCATCGCCTCGCGCCAACGCTCGATCGCTTCGTGCCGCACAGCCAGCGAGCTGCCGTAATCATAACCCATCCGAGTCCCCGTGATCCGTTCAAGCGCCAGGATCGCGTAAAATCGAACCGCGTCGTCCTCGTCGCTCAGTCGGTCCACCAGCAGCGGCACCGCCGACTGATCCCGCGCGCTCCCCGCTGCACGGATCGCCATAATGCGAACATCCGGCTCGGCCGACTGGATGCCGACTCGCGCCCCCTGCTCGCCGCAGCCGCCCAATCCGACCGCCACAGCCGCCAACATCAGCCGTCGACGCAATTCGCGCATGCACCTCGCAGGTCCTGATCGCCGGCCGGCATCCTCCGCTCGAACCTCCACCCTCTCATTGTAACCGGCGCGAGCCCCCGGGCCACCAAGCCGCGCAACCCCGTGCGGCCGCTCTAGTGCTTCACGTCCAGGGCGCGCCACAGTGAAGATTCCGCCTGCTTGAACTTGGCAAACGTTGCCTCGATTTCCGTTCGGATTTTGGGTAATTCAGGGTTGTCCGCCGCAATTTGCCCGTTGTTCATGTCCGCTAATGACTTCAACTGCGAAGTCGCGTCATCCAGACTCTGGGCCGCCTCCGCGAAACTCCGCGCCGCGTCAAAGATCGCCTGCTGCTTCGAGGCCGTCGCGCTCGGTTCCCGGAATATCACCCACGGGTGCGCCGCCACATACCGCGCCGCCCCCTTGATCTGCTCTGAAACCTGCCGGAAATTCAGCAGGATCGTGTTGACGTTGTCCTTGTTATAGACAACCACCTCGCGCGTCGTCCCCGTCACGACCGTGATGTCCTTCAGCGCCTTGTTCAGGTCATCCATGGCGACGTTGACCTTCGCCACAATGCCTGACGCGTTCCGCGTGTCTACCTGGTCCGCGATTGACTCAACTACCCGAGTATCCAGCTTTGCCGAAGTAGACTCCAGGTGCTTCACGATCTGGTTGATCGGCACCTTATTTTCTTCCAGGATCGTTGCCGCCGTCTGTAGACCGCCATTCAGCGTGTCCAGCGCCTTATGCACCTTCCCCATCACCACATCCGGCCGGCCTGCATCAAACTGCGTCCGCAGACTCCCCGTCGTCGCGTTGATTTCATCCAGCGTGCGCTCCAGTTTCGCCATCAGCGATCGCTTCTGCTCCGGATCAAGCTGCAACGCGGCACTCCGCGTCACGGCGTTCAAGTCGTCCATCGAAAGCTGAAGCTTCGCCATCACCGTCCCTTGCTTGTCCGCCATCAACTGATACTTGATCAATCCCAGCATCGAATGCGGATTGTTCGCGTCCAATTCCCGCCCCAGGTTGTCAAGATAAGCGTTGAATCCGCCGGGCGATGCCCCATTTAACACCCGCGTCAGGTCCGCGTCCGCAGCGCTCGACCCCACATCCACGAGCAGCGTCCCGTTCCCGCCCAAAACCTCCCCAACCGCCCTGATCTGGCAATCCTTCTTCAGTTCAACCGCCTTCTCCATCTTCGCGGAAACAACCAGATACAGATCTGTCCCGCGCGACGCCTGCTCAGGATCGATCGCCATCTCCTCCAGCTTGATGTCCGTCACCTTCCCCACCGGCCGCCCCGCCACCAGCACCTTGCTGTCCTTGATCAGTGTCGGAAGCGCCCATTCCTGCGGAAACCGCACCTTGAATGTCTGCATGGGCCCGCTCCCGAGCGAGTTCGGCAGCCACAGCAGAATTCCGAAAAACAGCAGGAAGATGACGATCAGCGTCGTCCCCAGCTTTACCGCGTTGCGTTCAGCCGGCATTCGGCGTCACTCCTTCTCGGGTACGAGCAGTTTCTCGTACTCGCTCAATCCCTCGGTGTCCGTCAGCGGTCCCGACGAGTGCCCGTTCAGAAATTGATTGATCAGCTTTTCTTCGCGCGATTTCAGCGTCTTCGGATCGGCCTTCCGTAGATCATCGAACTCATCCCGCGTCCCGATCTTCAAAACTCGCCCGCGCTCCAGCATGACCATTCGGTCCGCTATTCGAAACGCCGAGTCCATCTCGTGCGTCACCACGATGCTCGTCACGCTCAATTTCTTCGACAGATCGATGATCAGCTCATCAATGGCCGCCGAAGTCACCGGGTCAAGCCCCGCCGACGGCTCGTCATAAAACAGAATCTCCGGGTCCATCACCGTCGCCCGCGCCAGTGCCGCCCGCTTCTTCTGCCCGCCGGACAGCATCCCCGGCATCTTCTCGCGGTGCGGCAGCATGTGCACCTGCTGAAGCTTCAGCGTCACGACGATATCGATAATCGTGTCGCCCACGTCGCTGTGCTCCTGCAGCGGCAGCGCCACGTTCTCCGCCACCGACAGCGAGTTAAACAGCGCTCCGCTCTGAAACAGAATCCCGAATTTGAGCCGAATGTCGTTCAGCTCATCCTCCCCCATCCCGACGATATTGCGCGCTCCCTCCATGTCCTTCGTCCGGTACCGAATCTCGCCCTCGTTGACGCTGTATTCCCCGATCATGCAATTCAGCAGCGTCGACTTCCCGCAACCCGACCCCCCCATCACGACCAAAGTCTCGCCCCGGTGAATATCAAACTGAATCCCGTCCAGAACCGCGATCCGCGAACCGTCCCGCGCCTCGAAGTACTTCCGAAGATTCACAATGGAGATGACAACGTCGTCGGCCGCCAAACGCACGCTCCAGTCAGAACCGCCCGGATTCTAACCCCCGTCCCCACCACCGAATAGGGACCGATTCCCCCATTTCGGAGCGCGCACGCAAGCCAGCCAACGCGCGATTCACCGCTAACAAGCGAACCTCCACTTCCGCGTAAAGCAAACTGCCATTGCCGCCGGCCGTTCGGGAATCGTGCTCACGCGTGCGGGCAGGGCCGCGCGTGCCGGAACGCCTCCGATTGAATCGATAGCGAACAAGGCAAGGCACGCTCTCATTACTGCGAATGGCACGCGTACCCTCTACACAACCCAACCTCATTTGCTCATGTCTCCCCTTTGGACCCCGACGACATCTCGCTAAACTCATCAAACTCCCGGCCTCGCACCAGCGCGGGCCGCGCTAAGAAAGGCCCCCAAAATGCGAGTCCTCTCAGGCATCCAATCCTCAGGCAAGCTCCACCTTGGCAACTACTTCGGAGCCATGAAGCAGCACATCGACGACCAGCACCGCCACGAGTCCTTCATCTTCATCGCCAACTTCCACGCCCTCACCACCGTTCAGGATGGCCCGCGCCTCCGCGACCTCACCCGCGACGTCGCCCTCGACTACCTCGCTCTCGGCCTCGACCCCAACAAGGCCCTCCTCTTCCGCCAGTCCGACGTGCCCGAGGTCACCGAACTCGCCTGGATCCTCTCCACCGTCACCGGCATGGGCCTCCTCGAACGCGCCCACTCCTACAAGGACAAGGTCGCCAAGGGCATCGCCGCCTCCGTCGGCCTCTTCACCTACCCCATCCTCATGGCCGCCGACATCCTGATCTACCGCTCCAACCTAGTCCCCGTCGGCAAGGATCAGGTCCAGCACATCGAAATGACCCAGGACATGGCCGGCTACTTCAACAACACCTACGGCCGCGAAGTCTTCGTACGCCCCGAAGCCAAGCTCAACGAAGCCGCCGTCGTCCCCGGCGTCGACGGCCAGAAGATGTCCAAGAGCTACGGCAACACCGTCGAGCTGTTCGAAGACGCCAAATCGGCCCGCAAGAAAATCATGTCCATCAAGACCGACAGCACGCCGGTCGATCAACCCAAAGATCCGTCCACCGACAACGTTTTCGCGCTTCTAAAACTCATCGCCCCGCCCGAGGAAGTAGCCGAGTGGGACCGCCGCTATCGCGCCCCCGGCATGGGCTACGGCGACGCCAAGAAGCGCCTCGCCGAACTTTTCGAAGCAAAGTTCGGCCCCGCCCGCGAAAAACGCATCTCGCTCGAAAAAGACCCAGACTATGTTGAGGATGTGCTGAAGACAAACGGCCGCAAAGCCCACGCAGAAGCCGAAAAGACCATGCAAGCCGTCCGCGAGGCGTGTGGCATCGTCGTATCCAGCGACTAGCTGAATCGCCAGCCGGCTACGACAGTGTGCCGACGAACAAACGAGTCTCGTAGGTAAGCACCACCACGCCCTGGATGGCAAACCGATCGAAAAGCGCCTGGAGGGCGACAAGCATGGGGCCGTGTTGGGGATGGCCGGCCGCGGGCATGTACGAGGCCGACAAAACACGGCCGCGCAGGCCAGTGAAGTCGAGCGACTGCTCATTCGGAAATGTTCGCCGGGCGATGGGCCGTTGTTCGAAAAACTGGTCTAGCACCCCCTCAGCGGCAATGTTCTGATGGCGAACAGCGGCGTAATCGTTTCCCCACGATTCGAGGAATTCTTCGAACGCGGCGAGAAACGGTGTGTTCGTGCAGCGATCGTTCCAGAGTAACGCGA
Organism: Planctomycetota bacterium; assembly: GCA_015654675.1. Lineage (GTDB taxonomy): Bacteria > Planctomycetota > Phycisphaerae > UBA1845 > UTPLA1 > SpSt-539. The sequence goes on from JAATGM010000059.1 coordinate 150,509, forward strand.
CTGGCGCCGGCGGCCGCAGAACGCGGCGAAACTCGCTCCGCGTTCGATCGACGTTGAACCAGTGAAATGCCTGCGCCGCCGTCACCCAGTCCACGCTCGCATCGGCAAGCGTCGTCGCTTCAGCCGTCCCCCCCACGCTTCGAAACCGCGGCTGCCCCGCAAGCATTCGCTCCGCCGCCGCCCGCATCGGCCCATTCGGCTCCACTCCGATCACCGCGTTGCCACCGCGCAGCAGCAGCTCGCTCCAGATCCCCGTTCCCGAGCCAACGTCCGCTACAACGTGCTCAGCCCGCAGGCCGAACTCCCCACGAAGGCACTCCACGACAGCCGCCGGATAAGTCGGCCGGAAGCGGACGTAGTCCTCCACGCGATCTGAAAAACGCTGTGTGGCATCGCGAATGGGCTGCTGAGCGGACACGATCAAGAGATTATCCGACCCCGCGTCTGCTGGGAACGCGACGACCAATCGCCCTACAATCAGTGGAAGCCGACGGCCGAAGCGCCGTCGAAGGGGGAGTGGGAAATGAAGGCCGCGCATAGGACGCGCCTCGTTCGAGGCGTCACTATTTCAGCGTTGTTCATGGCTGGTTGCGGAACGGTTTCGCCACCCGATGGACCGCCCGCTCCGCCTCCGTTCGATCCGGTCAACACGGTCGGCGTCGTCGACGTTACCAATCCGTTCATCGGAACCTTTGACGTCAACATCACCGGGCAGGTCTTCAGCGCAACGAGCAGCCCGAGCTATTCGCAGCCGGCAGTTCTAAGCGTCGAGCAGACGCCAACCGCCTACCTCGGCACCAATACCGTGATCGTCGGCCTCAATACGCGCGTCATTCCGTCGGCGGCGGGCGGATCGATCGGAGCCGTGCGACTGACGACATCCGCCCTGACCGGCGGAATCCCGTCGGACGCAATCCCGGTATCATTTGTGGTTGACCGCCTGCTCATCAATGGAGGAACACCCGGCATACCGCTCGCGAACGGTGCCGCCGCCGAGTTCCGCCCCGGACCGGGCATCGCCAACGGCGTCGTCCGCGTCGCCACTGTCCACGCGACTCTGATCCTCAATGGCAATCTGATCTCGGGAACAATCGACATGACCGACGTCTCCGGTCTGATCCTGGACGGTGCCCAGCTCACCGGAACGCGCCGCCCCTGATATCAGGATGCCGCAATGTAAACCGGCGTCCCCGTAGCAACGCGCTCAAACAACGCAATCACATCGCGATTTGACATGCGAATGCATCCGGCCGATGCGGGGGTCCCCAGCCGATCCTCCCCGGATGTCCCGTGAATGTAGATGTAGCGATCATACGAATCGATCCCGGGCCCCGAGTTAAGATATGGCTCGCTGCCGCGCAATCGAATGATTCGCGTCAAAATCCGATCATGCCCGTCGTCCGGCGCGGGTGTCCAAATCTCACCCGTGAACTGCCGCTCCTTGAGTACGGCGCCAACGGGCAGCCCCGCCCCGATCTTGTCCGCGACGACATGCCATCCCAACGGCGTTTGCCGCGAACCCTCAACCTGCCCCGTCCCGCGCGCGGCCGTCGAACATGCATATGAAGCCACGACAACCCCGCGCTCAATCAACCAGATGCGTTGTTCCCGCGTGGATACATAGAGCCCCGCACCGTCACCGACATGCGACTTCCAGCCCGAAGCCGCCAGTGCTGAAGCCGTCGGCCCGTCGGCGCGATTCGCGTCAGAGTGCGTCATCGATTGCGAACATCCCGAAACCAGCAACACGCCCACCCACAAAGTCGAATTCCGCAACGACATTGCGTCAATCAACCCGCTCGACAAGATCTCGATCAACTTCAACCGAGACGGCCTGCCCCAGAATCTCCACATTGAGAACAATCCGAACTGCCGACCGCCAGCGCGTCACCACGCCTTCGAGACCCGTCAGCGGCCCGGCAATGACGCGCACCCGATCGCCCGCCGCAAGCCGCGCCGAGCGCGCAATCGGTTCGCCGCTCCGCAAAGCAAGATCAATCTGCCGCAACTGCCCGATCAACCCGGCGACATCGACCACCGGAAGCGTCCGGGCGATGTGATTGGTCCCCATCGCTCGATGTCGCTGCTCCGCGTCCGCGGCAAAAAAAAGATACCCGGGGAACACCGGCACCACGCTGCGCGTCACGCGCCGGGTCGTCCGGCTGCGCGTGACGCTCTGGCAGAGCGGCAGGTAGCAAAAGATTCCAATCTGCTCCAACTCATCGGCCAGCGTCTTTTCGTGCCGGGAGCGGGTGTGCGCCACCCACCACGACGACGCGATCTCATCGGGCAATTCGGCCAGATCGCCAATCGAACCAGTTAATCCAGAAAGCAGTGTCGCCACGTCGTCAGATTATACGGATCGAATCGCATCGCCAATTGGCGACACCGCGAAGCTTGAAAGCAGCTTCCGTAGCCGCGGCTCGACTCGCCCGCGAAACAGCGACTGCGTCACGCCGACGCGCCGCGGAATTTGCCACCCGTCGCGGCGCAGCTCGCCCATCTCGGCCGCGTCCAGTTCATAAGGATGAAAATAGAGCACCGCCGAACGCCCCTCTTTCTCAATCGACCTCATCGCGGCCCGCGTCAGCGCCCCCGGCATCAACCGAAAATAACCACCGCCGCCGATAGGCCAGCGACTCCCGGCAAACTCAATGGTGCTCAACGGCACCTCCATCAAATCGCAATTGGGCCAGCGATGCATAAATCGTGCCGCGTCAGCAATGCCATATCGCCGGCCGCGAAATGGAAAGACGCTCGAGCTATACCGAATGCCCAGCTCGGCCAGAATCGGACCAGCCCAGCGCGTCTCGTCCACAATCGAAAACGCCGGCGCGCGGTATCCGATCGGTCGCACGCCGACGATTCGCTCAATGACATCCAGACTCCGTGCGACATCCGCCCGAAATTGCGATGGCGACTGCCGCGTCACCAGTTGATGCGAATAACCATGCGACGCGATCTCATGCCCCGCATCAGCAATCTCAGTAACCAGGTGCGGATACGACTCGGCCACCCGCCCCAGCACAAAAAAAGTCCCGCGCGCCCCAAAGCCGTCCAGCAATTGCAACATGCGACGCGTGTTCCGAACCACGCGCCCGGTCAAATCGACATGCGGTCCAAGTACCGCAACCGGCCAATCATCGACATCAACGGAAAGTAAATGAGTGCGCCGAACTGGCGACTCCGCCCGCCCCACTCGCGCCGGATTCGTTGCAGTGTTCGCAACGGCCGGCGAAATAGCACAGCGTTCCATGCCGAATTCATCGGCATCCCGCAATCCTGCCCCGCAGGCCCGCCCCCTTATTTCTTCGGCGGCCCCGAGCGCTTCTTCTCCTGCTCGCGAACGTTCCGAAGCGCCTCGATATACTTCTCGCCTATGACCCGCTCTTCCGGCGTCGTATCACTGACGATCAGCTTCACAAGATCCTCCGGATTTCGCGGCAGCCCCACCGCCATCACGCTCGAAAGATCCCGCGTCGGGTCGCCGCTCCCCTTGATCCAGGCCGTCTGCGCCAACGCATCGCTGATGTTCGACAGCAGGAACTTATAAGTATCGCCGCCGGACTTCGACAACCGCTGATACTCCCGCGCATTCTCCATGAATTGCCGCTTGCCGATCTGATAAAGCACAGTGCGAACTGCCGACCGCGAAGACTCATCCGCCCCTTCCAGATATTGTTTCAGCGCCCGCTGTTGATCGCTGCCCGCATAATGCTTCTGCCAGGTCGCCAGAAAGCGATCCTGATCAAACTTCGGCAGATGCATCAAGCCGCGATCGTTGACCACAAATGTGATCACTTCCTGCGCCGAAGCCGTCTGGATGTTCGGAATGGGCGGCGTGGCCAGCTTGTCGTAAATGGCCCAGCCGACCCAGCCGAGAATCGCAATCGCTCCGATGATCGCACCAATCCACGCACTGCTGCGGCGGCTCGCCGGACGGGGAGACGGGGTCGAACTCGCGCCAGGATCTGACATAGGTCGTTCCAAAGTTGAAGTCGTTTCGCTCATTGTCTCGAAATTCACTTTCCGCTGATGCGCAGCTTCAACTGACCGCGTTCCGGTCTCGCCTTGAAATCAGCGTACAAAATATTGAAAGCACCCGGTTCATCTCCGCGCGCATGAAACGGACCAAAATCCCACACGATCGGCTGGTCCGCTGCCCCCATTCCAAATCCATCGGCCCGCGTGAGCGGGTCACGCCCAACCGGCTGCCCCGCGTAGAGGTTCTGCAATACCCACTCGTAGCTCGTGCCTTCGGTCTCGAAGTAGGTCGTATGCTCGCCGAACTTACCGAACAGCGGATGGCCTTCTTCCAGCGTTCGCGTATCGGCCGGACATCGGAATCGCTCGGCCTGCCCCTCCATGAACGGTCGCAACACCTCAGGCAAGCTGTGCCACGCCGGTTGATGGTCCTCGACAGACGGCAGCTTCGCCACCCACGGCCACTTTCCGCCGCTCTGGGCGGCGTATTCCGACATCGCTCGGCCGATCACCTCGAGATTGGACAAGCATTGCTGACGGCGCGATTCGCGTGACATTCGCTGCATCGCCTGCACGCCGAACGCCCCGGCGGCCAGTAGCACAACGATGACAACGATTAGATCGCGACGTGAAAAGCCGGCCCGTGCGTGGAGTGCAGATGCGGTAAACGACGAGTGCAACCCGGTTCGGCGCCTCAAAGATTAGGGCTCCGATGGAGTCACCTCCATGCCGGAGCCCGTCTGGGGAATACTAAATGGATTGTCGAACGCCGTCAACGCGATCAGAGATTGTCCATGCCTGACAATTCCGTTCTGGAACTGGTCTGTGTCTCGGTTTTGCCGCCTTCGCGCGGTGTCCAAAGTCGCACATCGCTGATTTCGCAGGCCACCGTCCGATCGCCCTTGCGCGATCGCCGGTTCGTTCGGATCTGCCGAGTCGCACCCGGCATCAACGGGCCGCGCCAATCATCGCCACCCGCCACGGGCGTTGCCGCATACTCAACCCATTCAAGCAGCGGCGCGCCGCTTGAATCCATCAGCGCCACGTGCAGCGGCAACATCGACACCACCTTGTCGCCGCGATTCTTCACTTCCATGACGATTCGGTACGCGCCCTCTTCGCCGTTGTCTGGAACGAGCCGGCCGCTGACTTCGAGCTTTCCGGCGTAGTCCGGCGATCGCGCATCATCCATCGCATCCGCGAGAACGGGCGGCAACGACTTCTGCAATTCCGGCAGACCCTTGATCGCCGCTTGCCCAAGTCCCATCAGCGAGCCCGTCCGCTGATTCAAGACCACCATGCCGTAGCAGACGATTCCGGTGCCGCAGAAAATCGCGGTCATCAGCACCCCTGACACACCCAGGACGGCGGCCGTAAGGAATGACATTCGTGACTTCTGGACGAGATAATCTGGGCTTGCGTTCATGGACCAATCTCCGTGCGACGTGCGTTGACGAAATCTCATGCCCCGATATTGCCCGCTCGCCGTCGAATATTCGACGGCAAGCCCTGCGCTGCGCGACGAGCCGGTTCAAGACCGCCGAAAGCGTTGTCCGATAAGCTCTTACCGCCCGGCGTCGATGCCAGGATCATGATTCACCAGGACTTGCGCGTATATGGCTGATGTCCTCGATCAGAGCGAAGTTGACGCACTCCTGGCGGCCGTAGCCGAAGGCGGCGTCGATGGCGGAATGGCCGAACCCGATTTTGCCGCGGGCGGCCGTTCAGACGTACAGGCCTACGACTTCAAACGTCCCGAGCGCGTCAGCAAAGACCAGATGCGCGCCCTGCAGACGCTGCATGAGATGTTTTCGCGTAACTTCGGCGCATCGCTTTCCGGCTTCTTGCGGACGATCGTCGAAGTCCGCGTCGCAACCGCCGAACAGCTCACCTATAGCGAATTCATCCATTCACTCCCCAGCCCGACCGTCTTCAGTTTGCTCGGCGCACCGCCCCTGCAGGGTCAGATGTGTCTCGAGCTCAGTCCGCTCATTGTCTATCCCATCATCGATCGCCTGCTCGGCGGCAACAGCGACGACATCTACATCCCGCAGCGCCCGTTGACCGACATCGAGCAGCGACTCGTTCAACGCATTACCGATCGCGCCCTCGCCACCCTCACCGAAGTCTGGTCCGACCTGGTCGAGGTAAAATTCGAACTGCATCAAACGGAGAGCAATCCCCATCTGGTGCAGATCGTCGCACCGAACGAAGTCGTGGTCGTCGTCGGGTTTGAAATCAAGATGGGCGCCCGCGGCGGAACGATGAGTCTCTGCATTCCATTCAATGTCATCGAACCCGTGATGGGAAAACTGGCTGCCCAGAGCTGGCTCGCCTACAGCCGTCGCGGATCAAGCTCCGACACCGTCCGCCGCGTCCAGTCCAGCGTCACGCGCTCAAAGGTCTCCCTTCGCGCGTTTCTCGCGAAAACCACCATCACCTGCGGCGACCTGCTTTCCCTCGCCCCCGGCGACATGATCACCACCAGCGTCCCGGCCTCCGCCGAATTCTCGGTCGAGGTCGAAGGCAAACCAAAACTCCGCGGCGCACTCGGCCAATACCGGGGAAATCGCGCCATCAAGGTAACGAAACGCTAGCCGGCGCACTCGAATGTGAACGCCCCGATTCCGAAACGCGTCGTCGGACGTGGACAGCTGCAAACAGCAGCGCCGCCACTGCAATCAGCGCCGGAACAAATACGAGCACTTCAATCGTCGCCTTGATCGGCCCGAGCCAATACTGTCGGACTCCAAACAGCTCCAGAATCGCGGAAACGAATCCCAGTCCGCGCGCCTGCACATACGCAAAGCTCGCCAGCAGTGCGGTCATCATGGTTACGACGCGGGCGCGACCACGCCCCGGGGGCGCTTCGCCCTGATCTTCAATTTCGTCGGAGTACGCAAGCAGCGTCGATCGCGCTCCAGCCACGACCAATATTGCGAAAGCCCAGCCAAGACCCAACGTCACGCCCCGCTCGAACGACAGCACGCCAAAATAGCTCGACCAGGGTGATAGAATTGCTCGAATCGCCAAACCCGACAATGCGAGCACGAAAAAGGTCGTTGCATCGCGCTGGTGCGTCGCGGACGAGACGCCAATCGGTCTGCCTGAGCCCATGCGCCACATAACCGTGATAAGCGCGACAAGCCCGATTGCCGCCAACCCCAATGCCGCGACAAAACCGATCGCGTCAGAGTCGCCGCCCCAATCAACCGCCCGCGAAATCATCAACCACGCAAATATGCAGAAAAGTAGACCCAACGAGCCCAGCAGTACGCCCAGCGCCCCGAGAACCCTCCGCGCCTGCGCACACGCGATCTGACTCGCCCCCGCACCCAACGCATCGCCGTCCGCCCGCCCGACTCGTAATCGTTGACTGCCCAGCGCCAGTGCGAGCACAACAAACCCGATCGGTACACTCGAAAGCGCATCGCCGGCCGAAAATACACCAACCGCGCGGCCCACTGCCCGACCCACGCACGCCTCGGCGAACAGCCACAATCCCAAACAAACCCCCAGACCGATCGGAATCCAGATTCCAATCCATGCCGCGCTTCGTCCCCCGATCCGCTCGTTCGAACTACGCATTGATCCAATTCGTCCGCGCACCCCGAGCGCCAGCGCGATCATTGCCCCCAACGCCACCGGCCATAAAACGCGGTTTACATATAGCATCGCGGCCACCACGCCCCAGGACGATCCAAACACGCGCATGACGAAGCGCGAATTCAAAATGAACGAGGAATAATCGAGCAACACCGACAACAGATGAACGATCACGAATCCCACCACGATCCACGGAAGGGTCTGCACCTGCTTCGAACCGGCCGGAGTGAAAACAGCCGCACCGCCGGTCATCATGCGCGCCCGGTGAACGCAGTACAACAATGCAATCATCAGAATGCATCGAAGCACAGACCCGCCGTAATACTCAATCCCAAGTAACCCCGGCGAATTGATAGCCCCCGGCCCGAGGTTGATCGTCACATTCAGGGAAGCCCCCATCAGCGCGAATAGGCCGGCCATCGCCATCAGCAGTCTGGAAAGCGACCGGCTGCGATTGCTCCCCGGATCAAGCAGCGCTTCGGCGAACGCCCGCGAGTCCGCTACCGGCAACCCGCACTCCGAACATTTGCCCCCGATGCTCGCCCCGCGCAAGTCATAATTGCATCGCGCACAACGCAGCCACGGCTCGAATTCCGTCGAACGAAGCCCGGTGTCTGCCATCATCGATCCCAGCCGGCGCGGGCTAGCGCAGACGCCTCATCCCCCGCCGCTCCCGATGTTGTCCGCGCTCGGCATGGTCATGCTCATCGGGTCCAGCAGCTTGTTGAGCTTGTCAGCCGGCAGAATCGCATCCTCGATGCATATCTGCCGCACCGTTTTCCCCGTCTTGTGCGCCTTTTTCGCAATATCGGCCGCCTTGTCGTATCCGATCACCGGCGCCAGACTCGTGCACATCGCCAGACTGCGTTCGACCATCTCTCCGCAGTGCTTTTCGTCCGCCTCGATGCCCGCCGCACATCGCTCGCTGAAAACGGATGTCGCCTTCGAAAGAATCCGGATGGCCTCCAACATCGCGTTCGCCATCACCGGCATGCCGACGTGCAGGTCAAACGTCCCCAGCGTCGCCCCCGCATACGCCACCGTCGCATCGCAGCCAATCACCAGCGCCGCCGCCTGCAGGACCATTTCCGACATGACCGGGTTGACCTTCCCCGGCATGATCGAGCTGCCGGGCTGCGTCTCCGGAATGCGAATCTCGCCGATCCCGCACCGCGGTCCACTCGCCAGCCAGCGAATGTCGTTCGCGACCTTCGTCAAGCTGATCGCAATCGTCCGCACCAATCCGCTGGTTTCAACCACGCCGTCCTTCGCGCCTTGCGCCTCAAAATGGTTGGCCGCCTCCACGAACTCGATCCCGGTCTTCTTTGCCAGCAGCGCCGACACCCGCCGGCCAAACTCAGGGTGCGAGTTAATGCCCGTACCGACGGCAGTTCCGCCGATCGGCAATTCGCGCAGCGCCCGAATCGCCTTCTGCGCCCGTGTCTCCGCCAGAGCAATTTGAGTTGCGTAGCCCGAGAATTCCTGCCCGAGCCGGATCGGCGTCGCATCCTGCAAGTGCGTCCGCCCGATCTTCACAATCTTGTCGAAAGCGACCGCCTTCTTGGCCAGCGTCTCCTGCAGCCGCCGCAACGCCGGAATCATGTCGTGCTGCAGCGCCTCCGCGATCGCGACATGCATCGCCGTCGGAATGACATCGTTCGACGACTGCGCCATATTGACGTGATCATTCGGATGAACCGGCGACTTGCTCCCGACCACTCCGCCCGCGATCTGAATCGCTCGATTCGCGATCACCTCGTTGGCGTTCATGTTGCTCGAAGTCCCCGAGCCCGTTTGGAACACGTCGAGCAGGAAATGTTCATCCAGCTTCCCGTCAATCACTTCCTGCGCCGCCTGACCGATCAGCATCGCCGGCTTCTCAGGCAGAATTCCCAGCTCGCGATTGACCTCAGCCGCCGCCTGCTTGATCAACCCCATCGCCCGAATGAATCGCCGCCCCAGCCGGTGACCCGATATCGGAAAATTCTCCACCGCCCGCTGCGTCGATGCCCCCCACAAAGCATGGGACGGCACCGTCATCGGCCCCATCGAATCCTTCTCAATCCGCGTAGCTTCAGCCATCGTTTCCTCGCTTTCCAATGGAGCGAAATTGTAGCGTGAACGAGGAGGCGGCGTGAAGGCGGAGCGGTCCGGCGCTTAAGTGAAGGAAATTGATTTCAGCGCGGTACGAAACTCACCGTGATGTGCATGATCGTCCAGTAGAGGAACGCCTGCGGAGCCAACAGCCAATTGAGCGCGGGCGGCTTGTTGAACCCGAATACCCACACCGCCCCGATCGCCATCAAGACAACAACCATCCCGATATGCAACACGCGAAAACCCGAAAGCGTCGTCCGCATCCACTGCCAAACGCCCGTCGGCGCCACCTTCGGCGGATGCTTCGCATACTGATAGCAGGCGAAGATGTACCACGACGTGACGTGAAAAAGGATCAGACAATAAGCCCGCTGCGTAACCAGCATCGAAAGCCCGAGCACCGCCGCCGAACCCGCCATCAACCGAATCAGCGGCGCGTGCATGCGAACCAGCGCCGGCACGCCACCGACAAATCCCCGCGCGTAATAAGCCAGCGCCAGCCGCGCCGTCGCACACCACGCAACAATCGGCCCAAACGCCAAAAGGCACTTGAACGCGATCGACCGCGCCGGATCGACCGGCAGGAAACCCCGCGGATAAAGCCCGAACGGCACTCCTGACCAGCCGATCACAATCACCGCCAGCAGCGTCAGTGCCACAAGCGCCCGCGTAAACGATTTGAACCGCGCCTTGTCCGTGATGTGCGGTGCATCCCCCAGCACGACGTAAAACATCCCTTCGTCGCGCAGCTCATGAATCAGGAAGTATAGATAGATGGATCCATATGCAAGCTTAAACGCCTTCCCGCCCGTCACGGCGAATGAGTAATAAACACTGCAGAGTGCAATCCCAATCAAAATGAGCCCAGCGACCCACGCCCGCTTTGCCGCAGTCTGGTTATTTCGCGACGACACCATGAACAGAAAACCAATGATGATGTGCGGGATAGTGATATACCGCATCGCCGCCTCGGTCCCTTCGCCTGTGAAGTAGCGGACGTCGTGGCCGCGATGGTAGACGTTGCGCTCGATCCACGAGGCGAGCGAGAAGATCGCCGCAATGACGATCGTCAGCGCCACGGCCTTCCAGAAGTTCTTCTCGGTGGTGCTCAGCGCCCGCCGCGGCGCGCTCGCGTAGTCAAATGCAACAGCGGGTGTCGATGACATGCGGCCGTCAAACTCCGATTCAGTCTGGGCGAGGCAAGCCGAGCGATGCCCATCCGCCGCTCACGCCGCCGGGCGGACGAAGTCCTGCTTCCAATAGATTATCGGCGACCGCCCCGTCCGCAAGCCAGCCCCTACATTCCCACCTGCACCGGCTTTTCACAGCTCCACCGCCGCAACAGATCTTCGCTCACGTCTACGCCCCACCCCGGCCCGGCCGGCGCCCCCGCCCGCCCGCCATACCCGAATCGAACCGTTCGCTTCGAAACATCGCCGCGCAGCAAAAACCGGCCATAGCTCCCTTCAGCAAACCCGACCCGCCCAACGCAATTCAAAAACCATCGCCCCGCTGCCGAAAGCAAGCTCGTCTCCCCCACCATGCAGCCAAGCTGCACATTCAGCCCATGCTTGTGCGCCAGATGCGCCAACCGCAGCGCAGGCAGCAACCCACCATTCTTGCTTAGGCGCACGTTGAACCACCCCGCCGCGCGATGCCGCAGTAACGAATCCGCGTCCTCCGGCGTCACCAACGACTCATCCGCCATTAGCGGAATCGGGCTCGCCGACAAAAGCTGATACCACGAATCCTCGTGCCCTCGCGCCAGCGGCTGCTCAACACACGCAATCGGCAGATCCGCCCACGACCGCAGCCGCTGCAGCGCCTCATCCAGTGTCCACCCCGCATTCGCATCCACTCGCAACGTCGCCCGCCCCGCCCGCAACGGCCCCGCCAGAACAGCCACCGCCGCCCGCACCCGCGCGTCGTCGCCCGGATCGCCCACCTTTAGCTTGAAGTCGCGCAACCCAAAACACCGCATCTTCCGAATCGATCGCGTCACACCCTCGGGCGTCTCGCCACCGACGACGCCGCTATATCGAACCGCCCCAATGCTCCCCGGCGGCCCCAGCCCGGGCAGTCCCAGCCACCCCGCCACCTCCGAAATCGGCCGCCGAAACGCCCGCGCATATCCGTCCAGCAGCGCCAGCTCCACCGCCGCCCGCGCCGCCGTGCACGGCCGCCCCATCGCGTCCACCAGCGGAAGCGTGTCGATCTGCTCCAATGCCTCCGGAAAATTCTCAGCTCTGATTTCCGGCAACTGCGGTGCAAGCAACTCGCGAATATCCGCCACCGCAGACTCGACTGTCTCCCCACTCACGTACGACCGCGGATGCGTCTCACCAAACCCGGTCGCCCCGCTCGACAAATCCACCTGAACCATCAGCGGCTCGCTCACCGCCCGTTCCGACAGCGCATGCCGGAACTTCCCGCGCATCGGAATCGCCAGCCGCCAGAGGGTGAGCCGCGTCACATTGACTGCCATCGCCCGCGATTCTAGGGACCGCACTCCCGAAGTAGAAGAATCCCGCCGCCCCGGTTGCCCCCGTCCCCTGATCGATTACATTCCGCCGATCCGCCGCCCGAAGCGCGGCCTTTCGCAGATCGATCGGCAACGATATGAACCAATCCGACGCATCCGTCGCCGCGACCTACGAGACGATTCACGCCCACCCCCCGGGCTACCGTGCCCGCCGTGGCCGCAACTGGTTCTTCCTCGGCCTAACCTACGCCTCCTACTACCTCTGCCGCTACAACCTAAGCCCCGTGGCCCCCGAACTAAAACACGACCTAGGTCTAAGCAATTCCGACTACGGCGGAATCAACACCGGCCGCGACGCCGCGTACGCGGTCGGTCAGATGGTCAACGGTCTATTCACCGATCGCGTTGGCGGCAAGCTCGCCATGACCATTGGTGCAATCGGCACCATCATTTTCAATCTGGCATTCGGGCTCGCCACCTTCTCCAAGCTTGGCGGACTCTCGCTTCTCTGGACTCTGATCTTCCTCCGCTCAGCCGATGGTTACCTCCAGGCCTTCGGCGCCCCGGGCATGATCAAAATCAACACGGCATGGTTTCGCCGCAAAGAACGCGGGGCCTTCGCCGGAATCTTCGGCGCCATGATCAATCTGGGCGCCATCGGCGCCGGCTATCTCGCAAAAGTCCTCGTGGCCGGCGGCCTCTACGTTGGCTCATTCGTGCTGATGACCTGGCCGCAAATCAACTGGCGCTATGTCTTCATCATTCCGCCGGTCGCCGTGGCCGTGATTGTCGTGCTCATGAATCTCATGGTGAAAAATACTCCGGAAGAGGCCGGATTTCGGGTTCGACACGAAGACGATTCGACCGACGACCCCAACGAAAAAGTCTACCTCATCGACGTGCTTCGAAAGATCGCGTCTAACCCCACCGTCTGGATCGTCGCCGGGGCATACTTCTGCACCGGCTTCGTCCGCCGCGCAATCGAATCGTGGTGGTCAGTCTATCTCGAGGATATTTGGACCGCGGGCAAGCTATCCCCCCTCTACAGTGCCTTCGTGTGGGGACTCCCCATCACCGCGACCATCGGCTCAATGGCATCCGGCTACATCTCCGATTTCGTCTTCGCCGGCCGTCGCGCCCCGGTTGCCGCCATCCTCTATCTAGGCCAGGTTGCCCTCACCGTCCTCGCGTGTCTGCTTCCCCACGGCCACGGGTCAGCTGCCGTCGCGGTCGCGGTCGCGATCGGCATCAGCATGATGTGCAATTCAACCCACTCTTTGCTCGGAACCGCCGCCGCGATGGACTTGGGCGGTCGCAAAATGGCGGGCTGCTCATCCGGGATCATCGATTCATTTCAGTACTATGGTGCCCTGATCAGCGGTTACGGCCTCGGTGTGCTTTTTGATTTCGTAACGCACCGATCGCACGGCGGCGGCGCTGCCGGAAAGCTCCACCCAACCATCTGGTTCGGCTCCATGCTCCCCTTCGGCCTCCTCGGCGCAGGCCTGATGATCTACCTCTGGATCAAGCACCACGGAAAAGACACCCGCGGCGCCTGACTTCCCCGCAAACTAACAGCGATAAAAAATTTCCCACACAACCCTCCCATCCCGCTACTGCTGTATTGAAACCTGCCGCTGCCCCCACTGCATGGAACGTATTCGCATTCACGAACTTGTTCCTCATACTTTCGATTCGCGTCCCATGCTCGCTCCTCACGTCGTCATCCGAGTAATACGCGTCAAACGCACCCAGAATTCGTCCCGCGAGTCATGGCTTGCACACATGTGCGCATATTCATCGCTTCTTCTTCGACCTCGTCGAAGCACCGGACCGATCCGCCAGGCGAATAACAAACCGCAACCCCGACCACGTCTCATCAATCGCACAAACCTTGTTATCCACCAGCCCCGCCGCCAGCCCAATCGCTCGGACCTCCGTTTCAGTAATGTCCGTGGCAACTCCCGAGGCCTTCTTCGGCCATGCAACCCAGAATCCCCCCGTCTCGTTCAGCCGCCTTGCGATGGGCCCAAACCGCTTCGCCAGTTCGGCCCGCCGATCCACAAAGAAAACAATGACGTCCGCCGCCCCGCGCGACTCCGACGAAACCCCCACGTCGCTCGGCAGCGTCCCCAGCACATCCAGAAATCCGCGCGGCGCACCAATCAAGGCCACGCGATGCCCGGCCTTGATCCCCAGCTTCTGCGGAAGTGGCGTACCCGAATAACCCGCCACGCGTCGCTATTTCTTCGCGGGAATGTTCATCGCCATGACGGCCTTCTTCACGTCCCCTTCAAATTCCTTCTTGCAACCCGGTGAGCAGAATTGAATGGTGTACCCCGAATAAACAATCACCTGATCGGGCTTGCCTTCCATCCCCAGGTTGCACTTCGCGCACTTCGAAACCGTCTTATCCACCTTGCCGTCGAAGGCATCCGCCTTTTCAAGCAACGCGATGACCGCAATGTCCGTCGCCTGATTCGCCGCGTCCGCCGCCGCCTTCTGCAGCGCATCGGCCGGCTTCGGCTCCTCTTTCTTCTCGCAGCCCGCGAACGCCCAGACACATCCCGCTATTACAGTCAGAGTCGCGATCCGCCGAATCATCAGATTCTCCTATTTCGAACTTCTGCGCTCGAAAAGCGCGCCACCCGGCCGATCACCCGGCCGGCTTTTCGTAAAGATAACGCTCAAACGCATCGCGGTATCGCTGCGGAATCTGGCACGTCTGCCACGTTCGATTGTCCGCGAATGCACAGCTATGCCGCGCCTCCGATACGACCTGTCCCGTCGGAAGCTGCCGCATCTCGTAATCAAATCGGATACTCCGATTTCCAAGATGCCCCACCCGAATCGCGATCTCCCCCGCGTCGCCAAATCGCAGCGGGCTGTGATAATCGATCTGAACATTCACCGTCGGCATCACAACGTGATCAGCGTCCAGCATTTTGTCCCACGGCAGACCCAACCCGTCGCGGAAAAAATCTTCGAGCCCGACCATGCAAAAGTGGATATACCGTGCAAAATAGAGAACCCGGGCGTAATCCACGTCATCCAGCCGCACTCGAAACGGCGTGCGAAATATTTCGTTCATCGCGGCATATTAAGCGATCGCGCCCCCTCGGTCCCTGTCCCGCAAAACCCATCACCAGCGTGTGCAATTTCACACGCACACCCCCTGCAACCGACCGAAAATGCCCCCAAACTTGTTCGCCAACGCCCCCACCATCGGGTAAGATGGCAGTAATCCTCGCCAGGAAGCGCCGTCGAGCCGATCGGGGGCGGGCGCTCGCTGCGGAATGAGAATTCACAGCCGGAGGGCTTACCAAACCGCCATGCAAAAGTGCTGTCATGCTATCGGTGCCGGAAGGCGTCTCGCCGGCTTCTGTCTTGTTGTTTTCGCCGTCGCCGCGCCGCGGATGGCCTTCGCTCAAGGCACCATCGTCCGCGCCAGTCTCACCCCCGCCAACGCCGCCGCCAACGGCCAGCAGGCCTCCATGTCCTCCGATGGACACCTCGTCGCGTTCGTCAGTGCTTCCGACCTGGTGGCCGAAGACGCGAACGGCGTCTCCGACATCTACCTCCGCAACATGGATGCTGGGACCACCACCCTCGTATCAGTAAGAACCGACCTGGCAGCCACCTCTGACTGCTCCGATCCCATCATTTCCGGCGACGGCCGCTTCGTCGCATTCGTCTCGTCCGGCGCAAATCTTGACGGCCAGTCCACCGGCGGGTTCAAACAAGTCTTCGTCCGCGACCTCCAATCGAGCACTACCGCAAGAATTTCGATCGCTACCGCCGGCACGGCCAATGGTGATAGCGGCCTCCCGTCAATTACGTCCAACGGGCGTTTCGTTGCGTTTGAAAGTCTCGCAACTAACCTCACCGCCGACAATACCGGCGGCGTGAAACAGATCTTCATTCGCGATCGCGACCTCGATAATGATGGCACTTTTGACGAAGCCGGCGCCGGCCAAACCAGCACCACCCTCGTGAGCCGCTCCGGCGCCGCTGGCGCAGTGGGCAACGGCGCAAGCTTCAGTCCCTCGATCTCCACCGACCTGGCCGCAAATGGCCGCTACATCGCATTCACAAGTTTTGCGACGAACCTCGCAAGTCTGGACGCCAACAACGCGTCCGACGTGTTCGTCCGCGATCGCGCGTTGAACTCGACCACGCGCGTCAGCGTCGGCCCCAATGGCGTTGAAGCCACTAGCAACAGTTTCGGCGCTTCCCTCTCGGGCTCCGGCCGCTACGTAGCATTCTTCAGCGAAGCGCAGAATCTGGTCGTCCTAAGCGGTGGTCAATCGCCGCCGGCTTTCCGCCAGGCATACGTGCGCGACCGCGACCAGGATAACAACGGCGTCTTCGACGACGTCGCCGCGGCAAACCCCAATCGTGCCATCAGCGTGGATGCAACTGGAGTCTTCGGAAACGACGGCAGCGGACTGGGTGATGCCACCGAACGCGCTGCGATTTCGGCGGATGGCCGCTTCGTGGCCTTCCGCAGCAAAGCCACCAATATCGGCGGACCGCCCACCGTCGCCCGCGCCGACATCTACTTGCACGATCGCGATCCAGACGAGAATTCCATTTTTGACGAAGCCGGCTTGACCGCGAACTATCGCGCGAGCGCGTCGCTGCCGACCACGGTCCTTCAGCCGAGCGATTGCAGCCGGCCATCCGTAACTCGCTCCGCCTCCCACACCTTTGTCGCATACGAAACGCTGTCGAACGAATTAAGCCCCGGAAACTTCAACGCTACCGGCGCGAACACCTTCCGCTCCGAACCAACTCTCTGCACCGAGCCACACGTCACGAGTCAGCCCGCAGCCACCACCTCCGTCTGCCTCGGCCAACAACTTTCACTGACAGTCGTATCCGACGGCGCCGAACCTCTGGCCTACCAGTGGCGGCGAAACGGGACAGCCATCCCCACCGCCATCGCTGCAACCTACACCAAGCCCGGCGCAACCGCCGGCGACAGCGGCACCTACACCTGCGTCGTCAGCAACGCCTGCGGAACGGACACCAGCGCCAACGCGATCGTCACGGTCAGCAGCTTCGGAATCCTCGTTCAGCCGCCGGCCACGCAAAACAAGTGCACCGGCGCGACCGCTTCATTCAGTGTGGCCGCGTCAGGAGCAACCGCCTTCCAGTGGCGCAAAGATGGCGTCAATCTCGTAAACGGCCCGACAGGTACCGGCTCGACAATCGCGAATGCCACCGCGTCCAATCTCACGATCACAAGTCTCACGCTACAGGATGCCAGTAACAGTCCCGGCTATGACTGTGTCATCACCAGCACCGGATGCGGCGTCCTGACATCCAACGCCTCAGTCCTCACCGTTGGCCAGGCCCCCGCCGTCACCTCGCAACCCGCCGACGCCACCGCCTGCCTCGGCCGCCCCTTCTCCCTCACCATCACCGCCACGGGTGGCCTCCCGCTCACCTACCAGTGGAAGAAAAACGGCGCCAACATCGCCAACACAAACAACCCGACCTACTCCAAGGCCTCCGCCGTCGCCGCCGATGCGGGCAACTACACCTGCCAGGTCTCCAACAGTTGCGGCGCGCCGGCCACCAGCAATGCCGCCGTCGTCGCCGTCCTCGGAAACCCATCCGTCACGCAGCAACCCGCTACGCAGACCGTCTGCTCCGGCGCAACCGCCAGTTTCAGCATC
Source organism: Planctomycetota bacterium (assembly GCA_015654675.1). Classification (GTDB taxonomy): domain Bacteria; phylum Planctomycetota; class Phycisphaerae; order UBA1845; family UTPLA1; genus SpSt-539. The sequence continues at coordinate 168,362 of JAATGM010000059.1, forward strand.
ACCGCCGCCGCACAAGCCGGCCTCACCTATCGATGGCGTCGCGGCGGCACCGACCTGAACAATGGCGGCAATATCTCCGGCGCGGACACGCCCACCCTCTTCGTCAGCCCGGCCACCACGGCCGACGCCGCCACCAACTATTTCTGCGTCGTCACCGGCCAATGCGGTGCGACCAACAGCAGCTCCGTCGCCCTGAACGTCAACACCGCCCCGTCCATCTCGCAGCAACCCGCCAACACCACCGTCGTCTCCGGCGATGTCGCCACCTTCCGGGTCACCGCATCCGGCTCCAATCCGCTCAGCTACCAGTGGCGAAAGAACAACTCCCCCATCTCCGGCGCGACCGCCGCCACGCTCAACGTGAATCCCGCCACGGCAAACTCGGTTGGCAACTACGATTGCGTCGTCACCAACCTCTGCGGTTCACTCAGTAGTCAGGCCGCCACGCTCGCCATCTCTGGCGGCGGCGGAAACCCCGACCCAGGCAACCCCGATCCCGGCAATCCCGACCCGGGTACACCGGACAACCCAACCCCATCCGGCGCATCCTGCGGCGCCTGTGGAGCGGCCGCCCCGCAAGGCCTCGCCCTGGCCCTCATGGCAATGGCCTGGTCGCGCTTCCGCCGCGCCCGACGCCGCTAAACCTCGTCCTGCGTCGGTCGCTGTCCCGCATACCGGCCCGTCGTGCGCCCGGCCGACTTCTGCCCGCACAGCGGACAGACGAACTTGAATCGCACCGTCACCTCATCCTCGACCATCAATTCGAGTTCAACCCCGGCCAGTTCCACCGGCTGCGGCCCGCCCGGGCCGAAATGCATCGCGATCGGATCATTCCCCGGGCTGATCCCCATCGCGAACTCAACATATTCGTCGCAAGCCGCACACTTGCCCTGAAAGTCCCCGGCATATCGAGCCATTTCGCCTCCAATACCACGGCACACGCGCCCGGTCAGAGCCCCCGGTCGAAGATTCGCCGTGGCGAACAGGGCCGGGCATCATCGCCTCCGGAATTGCAATAAACCCCGGTCCACCTATCATCTACTTTGCCGCCGTCCAAGTCACGCGTGCGGCCCGGAGCGCCCATGAGCTTTCAAATTCGCGGAGAGACCGTCACCGCCGCCCACGACCTCGAGGAACTCAAACTCGTCTTCCGCGTGCTGCATCGCCACCTCAGCCAGCATCCGGATCTCATGGATTCGCATTTCCTCATCGAGCTGCAGCGATTTCTCCACGAACAGGCCACCCACGACGGCGTCGACATCGCCGACCACGGCGCATGGGACCGCTGGCTCGGCAACGAAGCCGTTCCCTGCTCCACGCGCGTCGCCGCTCGCAAAGACTTCAAACCCGCCCCGTGACGGACTTTGCCTTGTCTCAGTCCGCCCCCGCACACGACTCGGCGCCATCGCACGATGAATCGCGAACTCACGCCGATCGCCGCCGCACGCCGTCACCCTGGCTCTTCGCCCTCGGAAAGTCGAATCTCCCGGACACCGTGCAGGTCGCCGGCCGCACCTACCGCCAACTTCGCGTCTTCAAGCACGACTTCTTTGCCGCCACCGGCCTCTACGAATCCGATGGCCGCTGCGCCGTCATCAAGTTCGGCCGCATGGCCCCCCTGCTCGGACTTCCCCTCGGCTGGCTCGGCCGCCGTATGGTCGGCCACGAAGCCCGCCTCTACGAACGCGTAAACGGAATCCCCGGCGTCCCGCCCTTCCTCGGCCGCATCGGCGACCACGGCTTCGCCCATGAGTTCGCTGAAGGTCGCGACCTTCGCCGCGACGACCATCCCAACGACGAATTCTTCCCGCGCCTCGAATGCCTCATGGAAGCCATCCACCAGCGCGATGTCGCCTACGTCGATCTCGAGAAACGCGAAAACGTCCTCCTCGGTGACGACCAGTGCCCGCACCTCATCGACTTCCAGATCTCCTGGCATTGGCCCGAGCGTAGCGGCGGACACACCGCCATCGCCCGCCGCATTTTGGCGGTGCTCCAGGCCTCCGACCGGTATCATCTCTACAAGCATTGGCGCCGGCACCGCCCCGACCAGCTCACGCCCGAGCAATTCGCAAAGGCCGAGCCGCCGCCCTGGATCGCCTGGCACCGCGCCGTTTTCCGCCCCATCACCCTCGCCCGGCGGCGGATTCTCGAATGGCTGGGAGCCCGAAGTCGCGGCCAGATCGGTCGATCGGAAGAAGCACGATATTCAAAAACCTCGGAGAGCTGATTTTAATGGCACTGACGACGGCACAAATTCAAAACATCAAGGACTTCCGCGAATGGATCGAACGCGGCCTCGTAGGCGACGCTCGCTTCGCCCCGCCGGCCCGCGAAGATCGCCCCGACCATTCCACGCTCGCCACGCGCTGGCCGTCCGCCGCGAATCCCCATCTTTGGTTCGAAGTGGCCGTCCGCCCGTTCCTGCCACAGGTCCGCATCGGCATCCTCACCGACGACCGTTGGAAGAGCGAAGACTTGGAAGAAAAAATCCAGGAATCAGGCGACTCGATGAGCGAGTTCGTCGGCCTCGGCTTCGAGGAAAACGGCCTCGACTGGCCCGAGCCCCCCGTCGAGCACTACCGCGAGCAGCTCAAATACTTCTACTTCGCCACGCCGTTCGAGATAAAGTCGATCGATGAACTCGCCGGCGATGCAGCCCGCCGCAAATCGCGCCAGATGATCGACGGCTACTTCATGGCCTTCGAAAAGTTTCTCGCCTGACCGGCGCCACTTAACGAATATTGTCGCTGCGGACGTCGTCAACCGTCACAATCGACGGCTCCACCATCTCGCGAACATGCGCCAGCACGCGCCCGCCCATGCGATAACTCTGCACCGCGATCACCAGTGCAATAGCCGCTGACACAGCCAGTGCCGCCAATCCCGCGGTCGACATCCCGCGCCGAACAACCCGCGTTGCCGGCCACACGGAGATGATCAACAAGATTACCGCCGCCGCGACCGCCGCGTCATAGCTCGCCCGCTGCCAGTACGACCCGCCCAGGTACAGCCACATCCCGAATTCATCCAGCGTGAGCCCCAGCCCGACGCCGTAAACCATCGCCATCAGCCGCGGTGATCGTCGCGCCCGCTCCGAAACGAGCAGGCAAAGTCCCGACACCGCCAGCAGCAGGATTCCCCACACATGATGATGAATGTGCGTGCCATTCACGCGCAGATACAGATCCGGCGCGTCGTTGTACATGATGGCAAACACAACCAGCCGCGAAACGATAAACGTCGCCAGAAACGCCGCCAGCGCGTACACCGACTGCGGTGCGACCCCGCGGCGCAATCTTCGAATCACGTCCACCAACATACCCCTGACGAACAACGCCATCCCCCAGCGAAGTCGCTATTCTAGCGTCGCCCCGTCCAAATGCGCGCAGGAACCTGCGATCGGCGCGCAAGCATATCCCTGATTGGATCTTACGATGTTCATCGAACGAATGGTTTACTTCTTCGCTGCTTCTCGCGCCGCCGTGACGACTTCCTCCTGAAGCGCCGCCGGAATCTTGCGGTACTTCAGAAACTCCATCGTAAACGACGCCTTGCCCTGCGACATCGACCGCACCTCGGTCGCGTAGCCGAACATCTCGGACAGCGGCACGTCGGCCAGAATCGCCGTGGTCACGCCTCGCCGCTCGACATTGATGATCAACCCGCGCCGCGAAGCCAGATCGCCCGTGATGCCGCCCTGGAACTCAGTCGGCGTCTCAACCTCGACCTTCATAATCGGCTCAAGCAGGATCGGCGTCGATCGCAGGAACGTCTCTTTGAAACAATCCCGCGCACAAATCTGGAACGCCAGGTCCGACGAATCGACCGCGTGGCTCGATCCATCTTCCAGGATCATCTTCACGCCCACGATCGGGAAGCCCGCCAGCGGGCCCTTCGGAAGAATCTGCTTGAATCCCTTGTCGACCGACGGAATGTACTCGGTCGGAATCTTGCCGCCGAACACCTTGTTCTCAAACACATACGGAAGCTCAGATCCCTCCGGCAGCGGCTCCAGCCGGCCGACCACGTGGGCATACTGGCCCGATCCGCCGGTCTGCTTCTTGTGCTTGTAGTTGTACTCAACGACCTTCGTCGGGGCCTCGCGATAGCTCACCTTCGGCCGGCCGACATTCAACTCGACCTTGTATTCGCGCCGAATCCGCTCAGTGTAAATTTCAAGGTGCAACTCGCCCATACCGGCGATCAGCGTCTCGCTCGACTCATGATCGACGCGCACGTGGAACGTCGGATCCTCGCGCGAAAACCGATTCAGCGCCTTCGAAAGCTTGTCCCGATCGCTCGTCCGCGCCGGCGCGATCGCCAGCTCAATGACCGGCTCCGGAACATGGATCGATTCCAGCGAGTAGTTCACGCTCTCGTGGCAGAACGTGTCGCCCGACGCGCACTCCATACCGACGACGGCAATGATGTCGCCCGCCGGCGCCGATTCGATTTCGACTCGGCTGTTCGCATGCATGCGAACCAACCGGCTGAAGCGAACTTCGCGCCCGGTGCGTGTATTGATATACCGCTCGCCGCGCTTGATCGTTCCCTGATAGATTCGAATGTAAGTCAACTGGCCGAACGTCTCGTCCACCAGCTTGAACGCCATCGCCACCGCCGGCGCATCCGGATCGGCCGAAAGCGGCGTCTCCGCCCCGTCGTTGCTGATGTCGTCCGCAAAGACCTCGCGATCCAGCGGCGACGGCAGATACCGGCAAATAGCGTCAATCAGAAGCTGCACGCCCTTGTTGTCGTACGCGCTGCCCATCAGCACCGGCGTAATCTCGTTCGCGATCGTGTGTCGCCGGATGATCTTGTGCAGCATGTCCTCGGGGATCGGCTTCTCCTCCAGCATCAGCTCCATCAGCGAGTCGTCAAACAGCGACAACGAGTCGAGCATTCCCGACCGCGCCGCCTGCGCCTCTGCCTTCAGCTCATCCGGAATTGCCACCCGCTTGACCTTGTCGCCGTGCTCACCTTCGAAATACACCGCCTCCATCGTGATCAGATCGATCAGTCCCTTGTGCTGGTCGCCCAGTCCGATCGGAAGCTGCAGCGGAACAACCGTCAGTTCCAGTTTCTCTTCAAGCCCCGCCATCACCGGAACCGGATCGGCGCCCGTGCGGTCCAGCTTGTTGATAAACGCCAGTCGCGGAACCTGGTAGCGCTTCATCTGCCGATCGACCGTGATCGACTGCGACTGCACGCCCGCAACGCCGCACAACACCAGAATCGCCCCGTCCAGAACGCGCAGCGATCGCTCCACCTCGACCGTGAAGTCCACGTGTCCCGGCGTATCGATGATGTTGATCTGCTTGTCTTTCCAATGCACCGTCGTCGAAGCCGACGTGATCGTGATCCCGCGCTCGCGCTCCAGCTCCATGTGGTCCATCGTGGCTTCGCCTTCGTGGACCTCGCCGATCGCGTGCGTCTTCCCCGTGTAATAGAGAATCCGCTCGCTCAGGGTGGTTTTGCCCGAATCGATGTGGGCGGATATGCCGACGTTTCGGAGATTCGCTAACGCTTCCATGATTACTACCTTCGGTCTCTTCGTTCGCAGTCCGGCTCGCATCGGTCTTCGCCGGCGACGCCTTTCTGCCCTATTTCTATGTCTTTCGGTGCATCCATCCCGCTAAACCAGCGTTAATCTTGCGCCAATTAGCGTCCGAACGCCCAAATCCGTCTCCCAGTATAGGGCTGCAAACCCTGTCCGCCTGCCGACACCAACCGGCAGGCCGCCAAACGGCTCTCCGGCTGTAACAAAAACCCCCGACGAGGAAATCCTGGTCGGAGGGCGGAACCCCTGCAAATCTTGCGAGACGTTTGCCGGCGGCTGGGTCCCCGGTGAATTATGCCGCCGATCGCTTTGGCAGATGCGAACGGGCCAACTCGACGAACTTGTCAAACGCCGCGGGATCGACGATTGCAATCTCGCTGAGCATCTTTCGATTCACGTCGCAGTTAGCCAGCTTCAACCCGTGAATGAGCTGGTTGTACGAAATATCGCGCTCCTGGCATGCCGCCGAGAGCCGAACGATCCACAACGCCCGAAACTCGCGCTTCCGCGCTCGCCGATCGCGTGTCGCATATCGACCCGCGCGGCGAACCGTGTCGCGCGCCGGACCGAGCAGCTTGCTTCGCGCGCCATAGTAGCCCTTGGCTCGCTTGAGAAGTCGTTTGACCCGCTTGTGGTGGGCTACATGCGTGCGTGTACGCGCCATCGCCTGATTCTCCCTTGATCAATCCTGATATGAGCTTGCGGCTCAGGCCTGCAGCGCTCGAATCGCCTTCTTCGCGTACGGCCCGATGATGAAACCGGCCTTGCGAAGCCGCTGTCGCCGGGAACCCGGCTTTCCGCTCATCAAGTGCCCGGTGAACTGCCGGCGGTGCTTGACCTTGCCGCGCGCCGTCACCTTCACGCGCTTCTTCAATCCCTTATGAGTCTTCATCTTCGGCATCGCTGGCTCTTCCTTCATCTTGCGCCCAATGCGCAGAAAGAAAAGTGTACCCGTCACTTTGCGGGTTGGCAAGACGAAATCCGCCGCGGCTATCCTGCTGCCGGGAAGAGAATTACGAGCTCGGCTGGGCCGGCTCCGGCGCAGCGGCCGGGGCCACCGCAGCCGCTGAAATCGGCGCGGCCGCCGGCTTGGGCTTCGGCTTCGCATCCGCCGGTTTGCTGGGTTTCTTCGTCGGCGGCGGCGCTGCCTTCGCCGGAACCAGGACCATCGAAAGCCGCCCGCCCTCCATCTTCGGAGCGCGTTCCACCTTCGCGACCTCGTCCAGCTCCTTCATGATATCAATCAAGGCCTTATACCCAAGGTCCTGATGCTGCCGCTCGCGACCCTTGAAGACCATGGTAAATTGCACCCGGTCGCCGTGCTCCAGCCACTGCTTCGCGTGCTCAACCTTGATCAGCCGGTCGTGCGCATCCGTCTTCGGACGCATCCGCACTTCCTTGAGCTTCTGCTCGTGGTGCTTGTGCTTTTGTGACTTGGACTGGCTGTACTTGAACTTGCCATAGTCCATGATCTTGCACACCGGCGGACGTTCGGCCGGCGAAACTTCAACCAGGTCCATACCGACATCGCGCGCACGTCGCAGCGCCTCGTCTGTCTGGACCACCCCTGCCATGCCGCCAACCTCGTCGATCAGACGAATCGGCGAAATGCGAATCTGCTCATTGCATCGAAGGTTCTTAATGGACCTACACCTGCCTTTCTATTCCTACAAACATTCCCGCCCGGTGCTCAGCCGGCTCTCCCCGCCGGCCCCGCTCCCCCGGGCACGCTTTCTTCAACCATCATCTGCACGAACGCGTCCAGCGCCATATCGCCCGAACGTCGCCCGTCACGATCATTCACGTTCACCGTCTTCGATGCGGCTTCTTTCTCGCCGACGACCACGATGTATGGAACTTTCTGCTCCCGCGCCCGATGCTTCTTCGGACCGATCTTCTCGGCCGAATCATCCAGCTCCACCCGCACGCCTTTCTTCCGCAGCGCCCCGGCCACCTGCCCCGCGTACTCCGCGCTGGCGTCGCTGATCGAAGCCACTACCACCTGCACCGGCGCCAGCCACGCCGGAAACGCACCCTCAAAGTGCTCAATCAGGATGCCGATGAACCGCTCCATGCTCCCCAGTGGAGCTCGATGGATCACCACCGGGCGGTGCGGGCGGTTGTCTTTCCCAACGTATTCCAGCTTGAACCGCTCTGCCTGATTGTAATCGACTTGCACCGTCCCAAGTTGCCATTCCCGCCCAATGCAATCCTTGACCACAAAATCGATCTTCGGCCCGTAAAACGCCGCTTCGCCTTTCTCTTCCGTGGCCGCCAGTCCGGCCTGCGTTGCGGCCTTCCGCACCGCATCCTCCGACAGCGCCCACCCTTCCGGATTCTTGATGAACTTGGGATCCTCCGGATCGTGCAGCCCGATTCGAACGCGGTAATCCTTCAGCCCGAGCATATCGAGCACGTACCGCGTCAGACTCAAACACCCCGCCAGCTCCGCCTGAAGCTGCTCCGGCGTGCAATACAAATGCGCATCGTCCTGCGTAAAACCGCGCACGCGCGTCAATCCCGAAAGCTCTCCCGACTGCTCGTACCGATAGACCGTCCCGAACTCCGCCAGTCGCACCGGCAGGTCGCGATAGCTCCGCGGCTCGCTCGCATAGATTCGCGCATGATGCGGACAGTTCATCGGCTTGAGCAGGAATCCGTCATCCACCTTGAGATGCTCGCGAATCACCTGCAGGTTGTGCTGCTGATGTCCCGGCGCAACCAGAAACCGCTTCGACTCCGGCTGCGACTCGTCGTCCAGCAGTTCCTTCCACAGACGCGGATTGGCGACCTTCAGCTCGTCGAGATATTTCTGTTCCGCAGGCGACATCGGCTTGTCATCGCCGCGCTCATGCACCGCCACCCACAGCTCATTCAAAATGCGCGCCGTATCCGTCTCATACAAAGGCGGAAACTGCGATTCGCGGTAATACGGAAAGTGCCCGCTCGTGCGATAGAGCTCGAGCCGCCCGATATGCGGCGTAAACACCGTCTGATATCCCTGCTCGCGCAACTTGTCGCGCAGGTGCGTCTCCAGAATCAACCGCAGCATCGCCCCCTTGGGCTTCCACAGCACGACACCGCTCCCCACCAGCGGATCAATCGTGAATAGCCCCAATTCCTGACCTATTTTGCGATGATCGCGCGACTTGGCCTGCTCCAGCTGCGCCAGGTAAGCATCCAGCTCCTTCTTCGCCGGAAACGCCGTCCCATACACGCGCTGAAGCTGCTGCTTCGTCGCATCGCCATGCCAGAACGCGCCCGCCACGCTCAGCAATTTGAACGCGCCGATCCGCCCTGTGCTGGGAACATGCGTCCCCATGCAAAGGTCTTCCCAAAATCGCCCCGGCTCCGCACCGGTGACGTAGAAACTCAGCACGTCCCCTTCGGCCCGCTCGGCGTTATCGACTTTGTACGGATTCCCCTCGGCCTGCAGCTTCTTCATCGCCGCGTCGCGCGACATCTCATACCGCTTGAACGGCCGATCTTCCTTCACGATCCGCGCCATCTCCGCCTCGATCGCGACAAAGTCCTCGGGCGTCAGTCGTTTGGCCAGATCGATGTCGTAGAAATATCCGTTTTCAACCGGCGGACCATAGACCAGCTTCGTCTCGGGGAAGAGCTTGCAGATCGCCTCGGCCATCACATGCGCCGTGCTATGTCGAATAATCCGCAGCGCGTCCGGGTTCTCGGCCTTCGCCGTCACAATCTCGAGCTTGCAGTTCCCCGGCAGAGGCGTCGCCAGATCCACAAATCGCGCCGCCTGACCGGCCGGCGTAATCCGTCCACCAATCGCCGCGCGTGCCAGACCGGGGCCGATCTTCGCAGCCACGTCGCCGGCCGATGCGCCGTCCGGCATATCCAAGGTTTTTCCGTCAGGGAGCGTGATCGTCAGCATTCAGTGCGGCTCAGCGTTTCCATACTTTCATGACAAAACAAAAACGGCGAACGATTCCATCGCATGCGACAGGAGCCACGCCGCGTCGGATTATCCGACGAAACGGGCATCACAAAGCTGTCTGCGGTGTCATCATACGCCGTTTATTGGCTTTCGCTGCAATCACTTACATTCTTAACATACATTGCGTCCGCCCCCCAGTCAAGCACGTCCACGCAGATGCAACCTAACCTACCATCCCTCATATGTATCTATAGGGATGTAGGGGTTCCAAAGCTCGAACCAAGTAAGGGAGACACCGTGAAAACTCGTTTCGTTTCTCGTCTGGCAAAGGGCACTTTGATTTCCGCCCTCGTGCTTCCGTTCGTCACTGGCTGTGACACCGGCGGCGTCGATGTGGCCGCCATCGTTGGCGTCTCGATCGACGCGGCCCTGTCGATCCTTTCCATCGTCGGAGTCCTCTAAACGCCCGCCTGACTGTCGGCGGCGAACTTGAGGATTCGCGGTGCCGCCACACGCCGATAGTCCGCCACCGACATCACAATCGAATCGGTCAGACTGCCCGCGTTGAACGCGATCTTGTCGTTCGCCACGATCGATTCGTCCACCAACAGCTCAAACGGCAGGATCGGTCGCCCAAACGGCGGCACCGACCCGGGCACAAGTCCGGTCAGCTCCCGCAGTTCGTCCGCCGTCGCGAATCGCGTGCTCTTCACGCCAAGCTGTTTCTTGACGGCCCCGGAGTCGAGCTTGAGCGCGGCGCTCAGCACAAACAACCGAAACTCTCCGTCCGTCTTGATCAAAAGCGCCTTGCCACCGATTCGCACGTCTTCACCCCGCGCCTTCGCGGACTCCTCCGACGTCAGCGTCGGCCCGTGCTGCACCGTTCGATACGGCACACCCTCGCGTGCCAGCCATTCGCAAATCGTTTCGAAAACCGTCACCATCGCGCCTCCCGCGTCCAACGCGATATAATCCTAGCGTCATGTGGTGGCAGTATGCGATCATCGCCGTCGTCGTAGCGGGCTCTGCCGCAATTGTCGTCCGGGCCCTCATCCGAACGCTTCGCGCCAAATCCTGCTCCGATACCGGCTGCGGTTGTTCCGCCACACGCCACTCCGACCCCCTGGCCGATCGCCGGGGCCGCGAAATCCGAACCGTGCCGCTCAATATCACCCGGCCGCACGCGGTGCCGCCCAAATGTTGAAAGGCAAGACTGTTATCGTAACCGGCGCGGGCCGCGGCATCGGCCGCGCCATCGCTCGCCGCCTCTCCGCTGCGGGAGCCAACGTCGCCATCGCCGCCCGCAGCGAACGCGAGCTGAACGAGACCCGCCGGCTGATCGCCCGCGAATGCCTCGCCGTCACAGCCGATCTAACCCAGACCGAAGACGTCGATCGCCTCATCGACGAAGCCGTCGCCGCCTACGGCCGCCTTGATGGTCTCATCAATAACGCCGGAGTCGCGCCCTGCGGCCCGATTGAGTCGTTGGAGCCCGATCAATTCGACGACTTGGTCGCAATCAACATCCGCGCCGTCTATCTCTGCTGCCGGGCCGCCTGGTCCAAAATGGCCGAGTCCGGCGGAGGCGTGATCGTCAACATGTCCTCACTCGCCGCCGAAGACCCGTTCCCTGGCTTCGCTGCCTATGGTGGCACCAAGGCTTTCGTGAACCTGTTCAGCCAGGCCCTCCACGCCGAAGGGCACCCTCAAAACATCCGCGTCTACTGCGTCGCTCCCGGCGCGGTCGAAACCCAGATGCTCCGCGGCCCGTTCCCCGATTTTCCCGCTGACAAGGCCTTGGATGCCGACGAAGTCGCCACCCTCGTCGAATCGCTGTTCTCCCCCGCCGCCAAGCACATCGGCGGCCAACCCATCCGAATCCGCCGCCACTAATCGCTTTGCCGATCCGCTTTAGCCCCGCGTAACCCAAGTCCGATAAGACTAGTAATGACCGGTCTTTACCGGAATGCCGTCCTCTGCATCGCGCTCGCGGTCTCCGCCTGCGCCTTCGCGCGCGCCGATTCCGAACAGCCCCTCACACCCGAAGTCCCGCTCGCCGCGCCCGAACCGCAGTCCGTTCGCTTCGTCCGCGCCCCCGGCGTCAAGATCGACTTCGAACTCTGGGCCGGCCGCGGCTCGCTCACTTCAGTCGACTTGTGGATCACCGACGACCGCTCCGTCACCTGGAAGCACGCCGAGATCGGCACAATCACAAAACCACCCGTCATCTGGACCGCCCCGCGCGATGGCCTCTACGGCCTCTACCTAATCGTCTCCAATTCCGCCGGTGCATCTTCACCGCCACCAACCCCGGGCACCGCTCCGCAGCAGTGGGTCGCCGTCGACTCCAGGCCCCCGCGCATCACAAAAATTTCCGCCACCCGCGATCCAAACTTCGAACTCAACCGCCGCGTCGATATCCGCTGGACCACCGATGACGACCACCTGATCGATCGCCCCATCTCAATCTACTTTCGCCCGTCCGACGACGCCCTCTTCGCCCCGATCGCAAAGTCGCTCCCCAACAATGGCTCGTTCGCCTGGACCGTCCCCAACGAACTCGACGGCCGTATCGTCATCAAGATCGAAGCCACCGACCGCTGCGGCCAGACCGGCGAAGCCCTCATGTCTTCAATTGACATGCCCGCCTCAGCCAGATCATCCACGACCCTGGCGCAAGCCGCGCCCGCCAAATCCGAACATCGCGCCGCCGCCAACAGTTCCGCCCTTTCCGACTTCCTCGACCCTCCCGCCGCGGCCGTCATACCGCCCACAGCCCCCGACCCTGCCGCCGAACCCGCCGACGCCGAATCGAAGCGCAAACGCGGCGACTGGCACCGCGCCCGCGGAGAGTGGCAACTCGCCGAAGAGCGCTACCGCGAAGCCATCCAGCTCGATCCCGCGTCTGTCCCCGCCCGCCGCGGCCTCGCGGCGGTCCTCTTCCGATCAAAAAAATACGACGACGCCGACGCCGCCTACGGCTGGCTCCTCAGCACCGACGCCGACGACATCGACTCCCTTCGCGGTCGGGCTATGGTGCAGGTCTCCCAGCGGCGTTACGCTTCTGCATCGCAGACCATGCAGCGATTGCTACAACTTCGGCCCGAAGACGCCGAAATCTGGCTCGCCTCGGGCGATGTCGCCATGCTCATGGGCGACCGCGCCGTCGCCCGCAGGGCGTGGCTCAAAGTGCAGGCGATTTCCAATGTCCCGGACGAACTGGTCGAACGCGCCCATCGTCGACTCGTGATTTATCCGGCCGACTCGGCGCCGTAGCGCCGGTCGCCCAGACGACTGACGTCGCTGCCGCAAAGCGAATGGTGGAACCATGACCGCGGCCAAAACCAAGCCCAGGCCCAGTGGCCCGAAACCGATCTACGCCATCCACGGCGAAGACGCCTTCCTCAAACTCGAAGCCCTGCGCTCCGTGCTGAAAGAAATCCTCGGCGATGACGCCGATCCAATGTCCATAGTCGAGCTAGAAGGTGCATCCGCCGCCCTCGCCGACGTCCTCGACGAACTCCGCACCCCCTCCTTGCTCACTCCCATGCGCGTGGTCATCCTTCGCGACGCCGATCCATTCATCTCAGGCCGCGGCGGCCCATCCGACGACGAACCCACCGACGATTCCGACGAAACCGAGCCCGGCTCAACCGGCGTCAACCGCGCCGGCCTAGAAAAATATCTCGCCGCCCCCAGCGAAACCGGAACGCTGATCCTCTTACTGAAGTCCTTCCCCTCCAACCTCCGCCTCTACAAGCTCGTCGCCAGCGCCGGCGAAGCCATCAAATGCGAAGCCCCCAAGTCCGCTGCCCTCTCCGGCTGGGCCGCCACCCGCGCCAAGTCCGCCTTTGGGTGCGACTTCGGCCCCGGTGCCGCCGATCGCCTCGCCGATCTCGTCGGCGCCGACTGCGGCCGACTCGATTCCGAAATCTCAAAGCTCGCCACCTACGTCGCGCCAAAAACGAAAATCACCGTCGAGGACGTCGAAGAACTCGTCGGCTCCCATCGCGAAGAAAAGGTCTTCGCCATCGGCGACGCCATCGCCCGACAGGATGCCTCCGACGCCCTCAAACTCTGGCACCAGGTGCTGGAGACCGACCGCGCCGCCCCCTTCCGCGCCCTCGGCGGCCTCGCCTGGGGCTTCCGCCGCTTCGTCAACGCCCGCCGCATGCTCGATGGCGGCGCGCCCGCCATGGCCGCCGCCCGCGCCGCCGGTTACTTCGGCGACCCCAATCTCTTCCGCCGCCAGGTCGGCCGCTTCTCCGTCCGCCAATGGGAAGATTACCTCCGTCGTCTCCTCTCGATAGACGTCGGAACGAAAACTGGCCAGACGACCACGGAGTTGGCCGTCGAAAAACTGATCGTACAAATGTGTGCCGCCCCCGCGGCGAAGGATCGCCCGTGAGCAACAAACCGCTACGCCTCGTCCAGCTCGTGTCCCTGGCGCTGCTGCCCGCCACCGCCTGCAGCAGCATGAACAACTTCACCTGGTTCGGCCTGAAGAAGCCGACCGCGGCAAACTCCACGGCCGGCCCCAACCAATCCGCCGCAAACGCCGCGCCAAACGACCCGGTCAATGATCGCGTCAACGACTACGTCAAAGGTTTCGAGCCCGACGATTTCAACTCCAAAATCGCTCGGCAAGCCGCCCCCAGCCGCGCCAAGCCCGCCCGCATCGTCCGCATGGAGCAGACCCCGCAAGAGCCAACGCCGCCGGATGGCCCAGTCAACGATCCCCTCCCATCCGCTCCGCCAGCGGGCTCGCCCGACGAGCGCGTCGAAATCGCCGTCACAGACGCCGGCGCTTCTTCAAACGCATCAGCTCCCCCCGCCGCGCAACCAATCCCGCAATCCAACGCTCCTCAGACAGCGAATTCGACCGCTAACAAATCCGCAAAGTCGCCGGCCCCCACCACCACTCCGCCCGAAATCCACGCCTCAGCCGTCGGCGATACCGAAACTCCCTCGCACACGCCCGCCACTCCCATGGCGCCGCGCCTGAAAGTCGTCTCCATCGCCGAAGCCGCCGGCCAGCCGACCTCGCCCAGCGCCCCCGCACCCAACACCGCCCCAATCGCCAACCAGTCCGCCTCGGCCCGGCCCGATCCCGGCATTGACGCAATGATTCACGAACTCGAAGCCAAGGTTACCACCAGCCCCAACGACGTCGACCAGCAGGTCCGCCTCCGCATGCTCTACGCCGCCATCGGCCACGACGACAAAGCCGTCGCCCCCACCCCCGGCATGAACGCCGACGTGCAGGAACTCGTCAGCGGCCTCATGAAAACTCTCCTCGAAGCCCGCTCCTCCGGCGGCCGCGACCCCGCCAGCTCCGCCACCAAGCAACTCGCCGCCATGGAAGAGCTGCGAAACTCCCTCAAGTCCCGCGCCGATCTCACCATCCCCGTCCTCGCCATCTGCAACCGCATCGAAGACTTTGGCCGCTATCAGGCCATCGACCCACCCGACTTCCCCGGCGGAGTCTCAAGCAAAGCCCTCCTCTACGTCGAGCTGGCCAACTTCAAGAGCGACAAAATGCCCGCCGGAGACTTCCGCACGCTCCTCTCCATGCGCACCAGTCTCCTCACCACCGACGGCGCCGAAGTCTGGTCCGAAGTGGACGACAACATCCAGGATCTCGCCCCCCGCGCTCGCACCGAGTTCTATCTCATGAAGCCGCTCTTCCTCCCCGCCACCCTCGTCCCCGGCGAATACGTCGTGAAGACCGAAATGGAAGACAAACTCGGGGCAAAAACCAACTCGAAGACAACCCGCCTGCGAATCCTCGCCGCGGGCGACAAACACGCTCCCCTGGGCCAGTCCGTCCGCCGACCCTGACGCTCGCACGCGTCACTGGAACCGCTGCCATGTCAAACCGTGTCGGTTCCACCTCCTGGCCGCGTCGAAACTGGGTCTACTTCAAACAACTCGCCCCGCACGTCTCTCGCATGTCCGGAGAGCCGTCCATCCTGCTCGTCGGCCCCGGCGCCGCCACCCGCTGCGTCAGCGGCTATCTCGCCGACGCCTCCAATCCGCCCACCACCCGCCTCGCCCGCTGGCGCGGCGACTTCGCCCGCTACGCCGACCAGGCCCTCCGCCGCATTCCCGGCATCGCCCTCGTCTCGTTCGAGCCGCTCGAACTCCAGGAAGCCGTCGACTGCCCCCATCGCCTCATTGTCGTTGACGAATCCGATCGAGTCCTCGCCGCCGTCAAACGCGACCTCCCCTCCGCCGGCTGCCATCGCATCGACATCGCAAGGTCCTACATCCCCTTCAACGCCGACGTCGTCATCGCCTTCAACGTCATCTCGCGAACCACCGACGGCGAAGCCGCCACCCAGCACATCGCCAACGCCGTCTCCCTCAACGGCCTCCTCATGCTCGACGACCGCTCCGCCAACCAATGGCTGAAAAAAACCGGCATCCGCTTCGAACGCGTCGAAGAAAAGCTCTATCGCCGGAAATGAGCGCGGCCCATCGCCGGCTTCTCCGCGCCGCTATCGATCAACAATCACATTGCCGCCCGCCACCGCCCCCGGCTCACGGCGATCGAGATAGTAATACGCCACCGACGCATAGCGTTGCACCATGGCCGGATTGTCGACCCCATACTGAAACCGCAGCCGAAACGATTCCTGAAAATCGATCGCGTCACTCAGCACATGCCACCGGCAGCACGACACCACCCCGGGCTCGCTCGCCAAACCACCCTTGACGTAATTCGCCGCGGCAAACGGGCTGTCAAACGCCCCCCGCCCGAAGTAAAACCCCCCGTTGAAATAATCCTCGGTTCCCGTCCCAAAAATCTTCGTCACGCCGTCGATCACCCCTTCTTCGTTGCCCTCCAGGATATTGAGCGAAGCCCGAAACGGCCCCATTCGCCGATCGCCATCGCCCGCGACAAACAGAAACGTGCCCACATACCGGCCGCGCCCCGAAACCGAAAGCACTTCGAATCGCGACTTCTCTGCCTGCGGCCCCGCAACGGCAAACGTCCGCGCGTGCAAATACCCCCACGGCTCAACCGGCATTGACCGATCAACATGCCCGCTGATTTTCAAGGAAACCGACCCATCCCCACGGTTGCGCACCACGACGCGAACGGATTGGCGATACGGCATCGGCAGGCACATCTCGGCCGATGCACCGCCCTCCGCCCGCTCAACGCGCAGCGCAAGCGTGCGCAGCGGCGCAAGCTGCTCGCGCGCCCCGCAAAATACATCCAACGGAATATCAAACGCCGCCCCCTCGGCCCCGTCGTAAAACACCCGCAAATCCACACCCGCCAGCCGCCCCGCCATCGCGTCGTCGAAGCTGACGCCCAGTCGCGTCAAAGTGCCGCCCGATGAATCGCTAAACGCCACGGCCTCGCCCCCGGCCGGCACGTCCACGACTTGCATCCACCCCCCATCCCCCGCCGATGCCTCCCGCACATCGCCCGCCCGATCAAGCATCTCCGCGCACGCCCCATACGCAACATCATCCGCCAGTCGCGGCGAAAAAGCTCGCGTCACCGATTCGATCCGCTTGACGTCCACATGATAGAAGTAAGCGCAAAACGTATTCGTCCGCCCCAGCACGACTCGCAGACGCTTCTGAAAGCTGATCGGCGTATAGCTGATCGTCGCCGCAACCGTGCGACCCGCCATCGGCTTCGCGAAAGGCGCGCTCTCGCCCAGATCGGCCACCGGCACTTCCATCACCGGCCGCGACAAATCGTCGACATAGATCCGCAGCACCTCGTACTCAAATCGCCCGAGGTCCGGCAGATCGAAAAACCTGTTCCCGGCCAGCACATCGTCGAGGCGGAACCGCGTAAAAAACATCCGCGAGACAAAGCCCGGCCCATCATCAACCGAAGCAAGCACGTACCCGCCCAGCGTGCCGCCGTCGGTGTCAGCCCGATCGACGTGCTCCATCAAAGTCGGCAAACTCAAACCCGAGAGCGCGATGAAGTTATCGAAGTCTTTGCCGCCCGGCTCAACCAGCAGCGTTCCCGGCCGCCGATGGTGGCTCGAAAACTGCTCGTAACGATCGTTCCGCAGATGTGGCAAACCCCGCCAGTCGCTCAGCTCCGCCAGCCCCTGATCCGTCTCAGGCGCGAGCGGTTCGGCCGTCCTGACCGCATCCCGATACCGCTCCCGGACACCACTCAACACACACGGACCGCACACGTCGATCGTGCACCCGCTCATCGCCGCGAACGGAAGCCCACAAAATAGCACCCAGCCCGCCAATCGGCGCACGGCATTCATGCCCCCGGTCGCAGCGCGAGTCGTCAAATGCGCGATATCGCCGTCCTCCGGCATTGCCATCCGTCGCCAGGGCGCATTTCGCCCGCATCATCCAAAATGACCGGCGCATCATATCGCCGCGATCAAAGACCCACTGATTAATCTTGAGTGACCTGCCCGCAACCCCAATCCCGCCCGATCCCCGCCCTCATCCGCCAGCCAGCAAGCTCCCCACAAACCCCGCCACGTCCCCGACGCCAATCACCCCATTCCCATCAAAATCCGCCGAGCACAAATCCCCGGCCGCGCTCGACCCCGCCACCACCGCCGCAACAAACGCCTGAATATCCCGCCCGTTCGTCACGCAATCCTTTGTCATGTCCCCGTTCGGCAACACATCCGTCGGCGTAAACGACATGAACGCGCTCGCCAGGTTCTCCGCCGCCCCGTCTGCCGTATCCGCATCCACGCTCTCCGCCCGAAAGTGGTACGACCGGCACGGACACAGCACACCCGCCGGTATCGCAATCGAAGGCGTCGGCGCTCCGCCCGGCGGCGGAAAATGCCCCACGCCGGCCAGGTTCGAATCAACCACCAGAACGTGATACACCCGCACCAGCCCGCTCACATTCGGCGTCGGGTCCGGATCGGTAAACGTAAACGTCGGCGTAGTCGTCTGGTTGCTGACCGCCAGGTTCGTCGGCAAAGGAATGACCTCCAGCCGATTCAGGTTATGGCTCAGCAGCGAATCCATATCGTCGTTCACGTCCCACACGCGATAGTTGTACCGCCCGCGCAGATTCGGAAAGTCGGCTTCCACAATCGGCACCAGCCCGACGAAATAATGTTCCGTCGCGGACCATTGGAGCGTAGGCAGCGGCACGGGATTCACATACGGAAATCCGTTATTGTTCGCCTCAGAAGTCGCCCGAGCCGGCGGCCCACTGAACCCCGCCAACCCGTTCGGATGGCTCACATCCGCCCGCAAAGAAAGATAAAGCCCCGGCGCCCCAAATATGTCATCCGGCGGCCGGTTCTCAATCAAAGTAGTCTCCCCAACAACACTCGGCCCCCCCGCCATCGCCGCCGTCCCGAAGCCGACCAGTAGCACGCCCCAAATCACTCGCGCAACCAAACCCACCATGCATCCCTCCTGCCCCCACCCCGAAACCCGCACCGGGCTTCCGCCTCCTCAACCCACCCCGGCATCATATCCCCATGCGCCAACACCCACCGACGGGTGCCACGGGCAAACTTGTTTGCCCGTGCGCGTGCAAACCACCCGCCCCCCGCGCGAGCCGGGCCAACCCGGCCGTCCCCGGCCGGGCAGGTGACGTACGAATGGAGTCGACACCCGCACTAAACCAACAACCTGCCCAGACTGCGATCCGATTCCTGCGTGGATAGCACGCCACACCATTGGCGCCCAACGCCGCCAAAAATTCCGCCCCCCCGCGCGGTAACAGTTTTCTCAAAAACTCCACATTTTCCCTGTTACAAAACCGCCCGGACTACGACTAGACCCCCGGCCTCCGGCTGGGTGGAGTCCGACCTCAGAATCGACCACCCGCCCGAAGAGCCCCAAAAAACCGCGAAAACCGGCACATTCACGCGGTTACGATGGAGCGAGACATGTTGAAAAGACCCACACTCCAAGACGCAATGTGGCCGCCAAACGCCGCCATGCGAAGCGCCCTCCTACTACCTCTAATTGCTGCGAGCTTCGGACCGCCCGCCCTCGCACAGGACATGAACTGGTCCCGACCGCCGCTGCTCAATCCACGAACCCGGGCCGCAATGGCATTCGATAGCCGCCGCGGGGTGACCGTCCTCTTCGGCGGCGACAACGCCGGAGTACTGCGCGATACATGGGAGTGGGACGGCAAGAACTGGCGGCAACGCTTCCCGGCCGTCAGCCCCCCAGCATGTTGCGATAGCGCGATGGCCTTTGACAGCGTCCGCGGAGTATGCGTCCTCTTTGGCGGTCTACCTGACCCATCCGATCCAAATTACCCATTTCTCGGCGACACGTGGGAATGGAATGGTATCAATTGGACGAAGGCCGCTCCCGCTGTGCATCCTCAACCCCGATCCGGCCATTCGATGGTCTTCGATAGCGCCCGCGCCGTCACAGTGCTATTTGGAGGAGAAAGTTTCGGATTCACCTTCCGCGCGGATGTTTGGGAGTGGAACGGATCGACCTGGAACCAACGCAGCTCGCCGACGAGCCCGCCCGGAAGGACGATTGCTGCAATGTCGTACGACGCGGGCCGCGGCGTGACAGTCCTCAACGGCGGGTATTTCGGTACCGGCTACTTTTCCGACACGTGGGAATGGAACGGTCTAACATGGAATCAACGCCTTTCGGCTGCCGATCCGGGCATGCACGCCGGCCACACGATGGCTTACGACGCCGTCCATGTCGTAACGGTACTCGTTGCCTCCCAGCAGACATGGGAGTGGAACGGAACAAACTGGACTCGCTGCTTCCCAGCCGCGCAACCCGTCGTCAATTTCGGGCACGCAATGGCCTACGACAATGCTCGAGGTGTCATGGTGCTAAACGGCGGCTCTCCCGCGGGTTTGGGCAGTCAGACCTGGGAATGGAACGGCGTCGATTGGCTTCACCGCGAGGCAAATCAAAACGATACGCCGGGCCGGCGGTTCGGTCATGCACTCACCTACGACCAGCATCGCAGTGTCACAGTGCTCTTCGGGGGCTGGGGTGACGCTTCGATTACCAACGACCTGTGGGAATGGGATGGATTGAGGTGGATCCAGCGTCTAGCCTCCAATGCACCGCCCGCGCGATACTTGCACGCAATCGCATTCGACTCGATACGAAAAGTCGCGGTGCTGTTTGGCGGCAGCGGCCCGGCCGCGTCTAGATTCGGCGACACTTGGGAGTGGAATGGCGAGAACTGGATTCAGCGATTTCCGGCGCATAGCCCGCCCGG
The DNA here is from genome assembly GCA_015654675.1 of Planctomycetota bacterium. GTDB lineage: Bacteria > Planctomycetota > Phycisphaerae > UBA1845 > UTPLA1 > SpSt-539. Next base: position 189,020 of record JAATGM010000059.1, read on the forward strand.
TCGGCTTTCCCCTGGCATGACATACGACTCAATCCGACGGGTTACAGTGCTTGTGGGCGGTTCAACCGGCGCCGGCGTCCTCTCCGATACTTGGGCATGGGATGGACTCGACTGGGAGCAGCGCTTCCCGGCGACAAGCCCGCCCGCGCGAGAACGCTCGGCGATGGCGTTTGACGCAAGTCGCGGCGTGACCGTGCTCTTCGGTGGCTATTCGAACACGCTTGGCTCGTTGAACGATACATGGGAACTTGACGGCAATAATTGGGAACAAAGAACGACTTCCAGCTATCCACCCGCTCGCTCTGGCCACGCGATGGCGTTCGATGCTTCGAGGAATAAGACGCTTCTGTTCGGAGGATTGGGATCGATTCACTATAACGACACCTGGGAATGGAATGGCGTTACATGGACACAGCAATTTGGCTTCAATCTCCCCGTTCCTCGACGCGAACACGCACTTGCATATGACTCCGCAAGACGGGCGATGGTCTTGTATGGTGGAGAATCCTTCATCTATTCGAATTTGGGCGATACATGGCAGTATCGCGTCGATTGCAACCTCAATGGAATCAACGATGACGTAGACATTGCAAATCACACGAGCCAGGACTGTGATGTGGACGGCCGGCCCGATGAATGCGAAGTCCCGCCGCTATGTGCGACATGCACGGACTGCCAGGCAGACGGCGTTCCCGATGCCTGCCAGGTCCCTCCCCTCTGCCCGACCTGCCCGGATTGCAATTTCAATTCGATCCCCGATGACTGCGACCCCGATTGCAACGCAAACGGGCACCCCGACGATTGTGACGTCCAATCCGGCGCAAGTCCCGACTGCACTCAGGACGGCATCCCCGACGAATGCCAGGTCCCCCCGCTCTGCCCCACCTGCACCGATTGCCAGAACGACTCCATCCCCGACATCTGTCAGGTTCCGCCGATATGCCCAACCTGCCCCGACTGCGATCACAACCAAATCCCCGACGCGTGCGACATCGACTGCAACAGCAATGGCCAGCCCGATCCCTGCGACGTCGTTTCCGGATTTAGTCTCGACTGCAACGCGGACGCCCGGCCGGATGAGTGCCAGGTTCCCCCGCTCTGTCCGTCGTGCATCGACTGCCAAAGCGACGGCATCCCCGACATCTGTCAGGTGCCGCCCATTTGCCCCACCTGCGCGGACTGCGACCAAAATCAGATTCCCGACGTCTGCGACATCGACTGCAACAGCAACGGCCAACCCGATCGTTGCGACGTGGTCTCCGGCTTCAGTCTCGACTGCGCCGCCGATTCCATCCCCGACGAATGCCAGGTCCCACCCCTCTGCCCCAATTGCCCCGACTGCAATGCCAATGGCATCCCCGACGTCTGCGAGCTGACCTCAAACGACTGCAACAACGACGGCATTCTCGACGCCTGCCAGACCGACCCGCTCCTCTGCGGCGCCAACTGCCTCCCCGATTGCGATCACAACCTCACCCCCGACTCATGCCAGCTCACCGGTACCTTTGAACAGCAATCCCCCAACCTCAGCCCCCTCCTCACCCCAACCATCCAATCCTTTACCCTCACCGCCCCACCACCGGCCACGTCCGATGTCACCCTCACCTTCCGCGGCGTCGGCGACATCGACTCGATCTCCGAGTTCGTCGCCATCGACGTCAACAACGTCTCGCTCGGCAACGCCTTCGCCTTCTCAGGATTCAGTTGCCCCGCACCCAACCAGGACACCCTCACCATCCCGGCCGCGACCTGGAACGCCGCCGTCCCAGGCGGTGACGCCATCATCCACATGACACCGAACGTCCTCGTAGACAACCCCTGCGGCGGCGCAACCTATATATCCGTCAAAGTCCAGTACTCCGCCGCCATCGGCGACTGCAACGCCAACCAGATTCTCGACGCCTGCGAACTCATCTCCGGCACCGCCACCGATTGCAACGCCAACGGAGTCCCCGACAGTTGCGACATCACCAACGGCTTGCTATCCGATTTCGATCAGGACACCCGCCCCGACGAATGCGCCTGCAATGCATTCTGCCAGGGCGACCTCGATCTCGACTACGCCGTAGACGGCCGCGACATCCAACCCTTCATCGCCTGCATCGCCTCCGGCAACCTGGCCACCAACGACTGCGGCTGCGCCGACCTCAACAGCGACCTCAAACTCAACGCCGCCGACGCCACCCTCTTCATCAACAAACTCCTCACCGACCCCGACACCAACTGCCCATAGCGATTGATCTGGAGCAAGAAGTCTTCCTTGACTTCTCATTTGTGTCATACTAAACACTAACCGAACAAGCTCCCATGAAACAAAGGGGGGCGATCCGGGGTCAAACTGCGCAAAGCCCAGAACGGGGGCTCAGCGCCGACTCCCCGCCCGCATAAGCGATCTTTGAAAAGTGAATCCGAAAGGGAAGGCGCTGATTATCACCATTATCACTTGTCGTCAGCGGTCCGCAGACTCCCCCAAACCGGACCGCCCCGAATCTCACCGATCTCAATTCGCCGCCTCATCAATCTCAGTCCCAATCCGCATTTCTACCCGGCAAACGAGGGTCGTCTCGCGAATCTCACGAATCTCACCGGCCTCGCAAGTCTCAATCCCCCTGTGCCTCAATACCGCAGTGGACCCGCCGCGGCGGATGCCCCGGCTACAAAACTTCTACCAAACAAACCGGACCGCCCCAAATCTCATCAATCTCACAACCCAGAATCGCCGCGGCTCGAGCGACCTGCCGAACCCAATCTCACGCGCGACGCCAGCTTTCGGCGAAAGCCAAACCGACTTCGCGACCGGCAGTTCAATGAGGTATTAGGTATTATCAATTACCAATTACTTATGAAACCCGCCCGTTGCCCCCGCCCCCCGCTCCCCCTACATTCTCACCAATCATCTGCCCGGAAGAAAAAGGATCGCCCATGGCCAGCTCAAACGTCTCCTCCGCCCTTCAGAAAGCCGACCCCGACGTCTTCGCCATCCTCCAGCGCGAGACGAAACGCCAGCACGACACCCTCGAACTCATCGCCTCCGAAAACCACGTATCCCCCGCCGTCCTCGAGGCCGCCGGCTCCGTCTTCACCAACAAGTACGCCGAGGGCTATCCCGGTAAGCGCTATTACGGCGGCTGCCAGCACTGCGACGAAGTCGAATCCCTCGCCATCGACCGCGCCAAAAAGCTCTTCAACGTCGAGCACGCCAACGTCCAGCCCCACTCCGGCAGTCAGGCCAACCAGGCCGTCTTCCTCGCCGCCCTCAACCCCGGCGACCAGATCCTCTCCCTTAATCTCAATCACGGCGGCCATCTGTCTCACGGCATGAAGGTCAATATCAGCGGCAAGTGGTTCAACGTCGCCCAGTACGGCGTCAGTCAGAAGGACGAACGCATCGACATGGCCGAGGTCCGCCGCCAGGCCCGCGAAACCAAGCCCAAGCTCATCATCACCGGCGCGTCCGCCTACCCCCGCATCTGGGACTGGGCCGGCTTCGCCGAAATCGCCGAGGAATCGGGCGCGCTGCTCATGGCCGACGTCGCCCACATCGCCGGCCTCATCGCCGCCGGCCTTCACCCGTCGCCCGTACCAACCTCGCAGTTCGTCACGACAACGACGCACAAAACTCTCCGCGGCCCGCGCGCCGGCCTCACCATGTGCAAGGGCGACTGGGCCAAGAAAATCGACTCCGCCATCTTCCCCGGCCTCCAGGGCGGCCCGCTCATGCACATCATCGCCGCCAAGGCCGTCGCCTTCGGCGAAGCCCTCAGGCCTGAATTCAAGCAGTACCAGCAGCAAATCCTCACGAACGCAAAGGCCCTCGCCGAAGCCCTCATGAAGCACGGCTATCGCCTCGTCTCCGGCGGCACCGACAATCACCTGATGCTGCTCGACCTCACCAGCGGCCACGCCGACGTCACCGGCGCAATGGCCGAGAAGTGGCTCGAGACCGCCGGCATCATCGTCAACAAAAACATGATCCCCTTCGACCAGCGCAAGCCGATGGAGACCAGCGGCCTTCGACTCGGCACCCCGGCCGTCACCACCCGCGGAATGCAGGCCGCGCAGATGCCGACCATCGCAGGATTCATCCACCGCACCCTCTCGTCGAACGGCGATACGAAAGCCGTCGAAAAAGTCCGCTCCGAAGTCCGCGAGTTGTGCGATCAGTTCAAGATGCCAGGCGAATGATTTCAGCCCCGTTCCGAACTTGCCTCGTCCTCGCCGCCGCGCTCACGGCCGGCTGCTCCGGCAATGCCCAGCTTCAATTTGTCTCCACCAGTCTCACGGCCATCGATCCGCCCCCGCCCATCGTCTACCGCTACGACCCGCAGCAATGTTTCTCCTGGGTCGAAGACAGCGGCGCCTTCACCATCGCCATGCGCTTCGACAACATCAGCCCCTTCAGCGGCCTCGGCAAGCTGACGCTTCAAATGTCCTATGTCCTCGAAAGCCCGCCCGCCGGAACTGCCCGCGATTACGCCGTCGGCCCGCGCGAAGTCCGCGGCTGCTTCGACGCCCCCATCGGCCGCAACCGCTTCCTCTCGCAGCGCGGCATCATCTCCGTCATCAAAACAAAGAACGGCTTCAAAGGCAGCTTCCGCGTCACCCTGCAGCACTACCCCGCCGCCTCGGTGCTGAATCTTCTACCCCAGCGGCCCGGCACCTACTTGCTTTTCGGAACCTTCGAGTCCGTCAACGATCCGGTGCGCTGCAAGCAAATCCGCGACGTCACCGAGGCCGACGGCTGGACCCGTCCAACCCGCGACCCCGTCCCAACCTCCCAGCCCGATATCATGCAGACGCACTAGCAAATCAGCACGCCGCTCGTCCGAAAACGCCCTCAATCCACATCCGCCGCCATTCGTATCGTACCTTTCCCTCAACGATCTCGGCCAAACGCCGCGACTGAAGAGGCAGCAGACCGATGCGAATTCCGACCCCGGGCTGTGTCCGCAAGACACTCGCCCTGCTTATCACCACGCTCGCGCTCTCGCTCACCTTCGCAGCGGGACTGGTCTACTATCATCTTCAAACCGCCGCCACCGCCGAAAGCGAAGGCGCCGTCGCCCGCAACCTCGCCCTCCTCCTCGCCGGCCATCTCGCCGACAACGAACCCCAAACCGCCTCCGCGCCAGCCGAGTGGCGTTTGCCCAGCATCGAAAACATGCTCCGCGCCGCCGCCGTCTGGCGCGTCGATCGCCCCCAGCTCGCCGCCGGCCCAACCTTCGGCGACGCGGGCGAGCTTCTTGCGCCACCGCCCGATCTCCGCGCCGGCCAGATCACGGTCCGCCGCGTCGCCGCTCCAGCCGATGACCCCCGCCCCGTATGGCAGCAAGTCGACATCGCCCTCAACCAGACCCGCGCCGAAAAACCGCTCGTGGCCTCGTTCCTCATCGCCACCGACCCGGGCCAGGGCGCCAGCTTGGGCGATCTCTGGACTTTCGTCGCCCCGGTCATGGCCGTCGCCGCGGCGGGCCTGCTCACCTGCTGGTGGTGCGCCGACCGCGATATCCTCAAGCCCCTCACGCGCCTGAATGCCATCGTAAACGCCCCGACATGGGAGGCCGTCGCCGACGCTTCCATCGAAAGTCGCGACGACGTCCTCGGCCAGATTGCCCGCGGAATCGGCGAGCTCCATCGTGACGCGGTTCACTGGCGTCGCCGCGCCGAATCCGTCGAGAAACAGGTCGATTCTCAGGTCGCCGTCCGCACCGAGGAGGTAAACAAAGAGCTGCAGGCCACGCGCAAACAGCTCTGGGAAGACCCCCTCACCGGCGTAAAGAATCGCCGCCTCTTCGATGAACGCTTCCCCAGGATTTTCCGCGCCCAGCGCGACGCCCGCAGTGACCTCAGCGTGATCGTCCTCGATATCGATCACTTCAAGAAGTTCAACGACACCCTCGGCCACGCCGCCGGCGACCATCTCCTGAAGTTTGTCGGCGTGCTCCTCAAGCAGTTCATCCGCCAGGACGACCTCGCCATCCGCCTCGGCGGAGACGAGTTCCTCCTCGTCCTCCCCGGCGTCCCACGCGATCGCGCCGAAGCCATGGCTCAGCGCCTCTCGGCACTTTTTGCGCAGTACACGTCATTGATCCACGGCGTGCAGACAAAGCCCGGAATCAGCGCCGGAGTCGCCGGACTTCGCGAAGACGACCCGGCCGACCCGCTCGAACTCATCGCAACCGCCGATAGAAAGATGTATGCACACAAGTGGAAAGCTTCCGCCAAACGCGCCCGCACCTCAGCCCTCGCCGGCTGACGCTCGACGAAACGTCTCCCACGCCTATAATCCGGCAACTCTCGCGCGGTCTCGCAACAGGAACGGAGTCATCGATTTGCGATTGCACGCGGCCCTCTTCCTCGCACTCATGACACTCTCGGGTTGTGGAGGCGCGGCAAAAATCGTTACCTCGGCGCTCCAGGATGGAAGCCGCTCCCAGGGCACAGTCTACTATGTCGGTGGCGCCGGGCAGTTCGGCAACGTCGGCTTTATCTCTATCCCTCTCGGAATGCAGGACGCCGGTTACCAGGGCTATGTAGAACTCGTCCCCTGGCAGGGATTCGTCACCGCCGTCGACCAGATGAACTACGACCGCAATCGCGGCAAAGGAATCGAGCTCGGCGAATCCATCCGCCGCACTTCCATCCGCTACCCCGATACCCCCATCGATATCATCGCCCTGTCGGCCGGGACCGGCATCGCCACCTTCGCCCTCGAATCACTTCCCGAAGACGTCCGCATCCGAAATGTCGTCTTTCTCGGTTGCAGTCTCTCGAGCCACTACGACCTCACGCGCGCCGCGAAGCGCGTCAACGGCAAACTCTACGTCTTCTACTCCGAAGACGATGCCATCCTCTCGCGCATCGTCCCCTATACCGGGACCGTCGATCGTCGCGACACCTCCGACGGAGTCGCCGGACTCGACGGCTTCCAGTTGCCCGCTCGAACCGATGCCGCCACCCTTCGCCAATACCGAAAAATCCAGAACATCCGCTACATGCCGCAGTTCGCCGACAGCGGCTACAACGGCGGCCACATGAGCTCCACCGAGCGGAAATTCATCGCGCGCTACGTCGCCCCCCTCGTCCTCGGCCAGCCCAGCGAAATCGCCATCGCCGCCCACTGCCCCGCCGACGACGCCAAGCCCGCCCGGCCGCACCGCTCAGCCGATCGTCGCAAGCACGCCGCCGAACCGCTAGACTGACCGACCGATTGACATCTCAGATCAACCCGTTCGGAAGCGGTTCGCCATGTCGCGAATGAATGCAAACGATCGCCGTCGCCAGCTGCTGGAAGCGGCCGTTGCCTACTTCGCCGTCCACGGCTACCGCGGCGCAACCACCGCGGGACTCGCCCGCGCCGCCGGCGTCACCGAGCCCATTCTTTACCGCCACTTTCCCAGCAAGCAGGCCCTCTTCGTCGCCCTGCTCGAACAGGCCGGCCGGGAGACGCTGTCCGAATGGCGAAAAGCCATCGCGCCCCTCGCTTCCCCCATGGACAAACTCCGCGTGCTGATTCGTCTCAACCCCGCAACGCACCCCCTGCTCAGCCGCTACTACCGCATCATCTTTCACGCCCAGGCGGAAATTAAGGACCCCCTCATCCTCAGCGCCTTGCGCCGCCACTATCAGCGCTACGAGCGTTTCCTCACCGGAATCATCCAGTCGGCCCAGCGCGCCGGCCATGTGCGTAAGGACGTCATGCCCAGCGGCCTCGCCTGGCAATTGATCCACGCCGCGATTGGCTTCGCGTTCATCAAGCCGCTCGGAATCTCCGGCCACGCCACGCCGGCGTCCGTCGAGCAGGCAATTGGATTGTTGTTGGAACAGCTCGGCGGATCAGCCGCCCGCGCCCGGTGAGCTTGGGTTGTTCGGGGTGATGTTTGTCCCGCTGCTGGGTTTGCTGGCGGGACGGCTTGCGTCGTTCACGTCGTCCTCAACTTCGCGCAGCCCCTTCTTGAACTCGACAATGCCCTTGCCGAGCGATCGCCCGACCTCCGGCAGCCGTCGCCCGAACAGCAGCAGCGCAATGATGCCGATCACAATCAACTCAGGCATGCCAAGATTCTGGAGGAATGCGAGCATGGAACTGGCCGCGATCATGGGTTGTAGACTCCGCTCGGACCGGGCTGATACGGAAGTTTCCAGCGTTCAGCCGCAGCGCCCAAGACGCCTGAGTATAGTCGCATAACGCCAGATGTCGAAACCGGCCCTAAGTCCCGATCAGGCCGTGATATCGATGCGTCCGTGCAGTGCGGCATCCTCGTCCGGCCCCGGCTTCGAGCCATGTGGCCCGTGGCCGGCTTCCTCCTCCGCATATTCCCGCCCATAGCTCCCCTGCCCACCCGCGTCGGTGTGCACTTGCGTGTCGGCGTCGGTCGCCTCGATCTCCACTTCCACCGCTTTGTCCGGTGCTGTCAGCTCGCGCGAAACGCCTGCCGCGCGTGCTTCCTCATTCCCACGATCCGCAACCTGTTGCCGCTGTGCCGGATCTGACTGCAGCACCGACGAAATGATGGTGGGTGGAATCGCCGACATCTCACACCTCGATCTCGATTTCGGCCTCGGTCGTGGCCATCCGCTCTTTCAGCCGGAATCGCAGCCGATCGACGATCGCCGAGTGCATTTGGCTGACGCGACTCTCAGATAGGTCCAGCGTCTCCCCGATCTCCTTCATCGTCATCTGCTCGTAATAATACAGCACCAGGATCAGCCGCTCCGTCCGCGTCAGTCCGCGAGCGATGAACTCCTTCAGATCCGACTTCTGCGCCTCGAGGAACGGATCGACCGGCCGGCGATCCTCCAGCACGTCGAATTCATGCCCCTCGCGCCGGCTGTCATCGTCGTTCTGCTTCCGAGAAAGCGGTGTCATCGATACCGCCACGCCGTCCCGCGCCATCCGCCGAAACTCGCCGAACGGCACGCCGATTCGCTCCGCAATCTCGCGATCGCTCGGAACGTGCCCGAGTTCGCTCTTCAATACTTTTGTCGCATGCTCGATTCGCTGCGACCGGTTTCGCACTAGCCGCGGCACCCAGTCCATGCTCCGCAGCTCATCCAGAATCGAACCGCGAATCCGCGGCGAGCAGTATGTCTCGAACTTGATTCCGCGCGTCAGATCGAACGAGTCGATCGCTCCGAGCAAGCCGAACGTCCCCGCCGAAATCAGATCATCGACGTCCACTTCCACCGGAAGCTTGGTCCGAATCCGCTCGGCATTGAATCGGACAATCGGAAGATAAAACTCCGCCAGACGGTTTCGCAGCTCCGACGTGGGAGCCGACTTGTACTTCTTCCAGATCGCCAGCACTTCCGTAGTCCCGATTGACATTCGATGCTCCATCGACGGCTCGAATGTGGTCTCACGCGGTGGTCTTTGTCTCCGGCTCAGTCGAAGGCGCCGGCTCGGTGTCGCGCGTCGCGTCGATCCACTCGACAATCGCACGCATCGCCACCCACCCGACCAGCGCCCCGATCAGCACGCCGAAGAAAAGACCAGCCAGAGCACGCGAAAGAATGACCTCCAGCGAATTCCCGGTCAGCCAGCCGCGCAGGATCATTGCCGCAAAGATCAATAATCCACACGCTGATCCAACAAAACCGGGCATGAGGTCTCACGTTGCTCCGAGAACCACTTGGCTCGTCTGTTCACGCATCGACGGCGTCTGACGCCCGATTCAGTTGAAAAGACCCATGATTCGCCGAAAAAATGTGCCTTGGGGTCGCCCGGCTGGTGGCCCGGCGTCAAACCGCTTTGCCAGTGCTGCCAATGCCGCTGACGCCGGACACGCCGGATACCGAAGTACCACCGCCGACCGCTCCCGCACTGCCTGGGGTATCGCCGGGTCTTCGGGAATCGACCCGGCCGGATGCACTGAAGTTCCGAGAAATCGAGCCGAAACCTCCGCCAGCCGTTCGGAAACCTGCCGTCCCTCGCGGCCATGCACAACCTGATTCACGGTGAGGTGCAGTGTCGCCTTGGATCGCTGCTGCGAAAGCACCTTGATCAGCGCATACGCATCCGTAATTGCAGTCGGCTCCGGAGTCGTCACGATTAACACGTCGTCCGCCCAGCAGGCGAAGCCCGTCACATTGCTTGATACCCCGGCCCCGCAATCAATGATGATTACATCCGCCGATCCCTCCGCGCGCGTCAATCCATCGATGAGTCGATCGCGCTGTTCGTCCGAAAGGTTTGACGCGTCCGCCAGCCCCGATGCCCCGACAATGACGCTGAGTTTGCTGGCCGCCGGCTGCCGCGCCGCACCGCGCTGATGGATCGGCACTCCCACGACAACCTCGTCAAGCGTCCTCTGCCCCGACAATACATGTCCAAGGTTGTATCGCGCATCCAATCGCAACAGCAGATCAGCGTTCGCCGTCCCAAGGTCGGCATCCACAAGCAATACGCTCCGTCCGCGCTGCGCGAGACAAAGCGACAGATTCACCGCGCAATTCGTTTTCCCGACGCCACCTTTTCCGCTCGCCACCGCGATCACCCGCGCGCGCCGCAGCACAGCCGGCCCGCTCGGCCGCGCCGCCTGCATGAGCCGCCGCAGCTCGCTCGCCTGATCCAGCGGAATCGCGGCCATCAGCACACCCCAGCCGTCGGCCCGGCCCCAATGATCATTTCCGCCAGTTGCCGCGAATCCGCAACGCAAATATCATTCGGCACCGACTGCCCGTTCGTCACATACGACAGCTTCAGGCCAACCTTGCGAATCACATTCAGCACGACGCCGAACCCGACCGCTTCATCCAACTTCGTATAGACTACTCGGTCGGCCCCGAGCAACCGAAACTGCTCGACCGCCCGCACCGCCGCCGCCTCCGAGTGCGTCGACGACAACACCAGATGAATCTCATCCGCCCCCGACGCCGCTAGCAGCCCGCCGAGCTCTTCCAGCCGCGGTTCATCATTCGGCGACCGCCCGGCCGTATCAATCAGCACCAGATCGCACGCCGAAAGCTCTCCCAGCGCCGTCCGCATCTGCTCAATGCTCGAAACCGTTCGCAGCGGAATCTCCAGTATCGATGCATAAGTCCGAAGCTGTTCAACCGCGGCAATCCGATAGTTGTCGATCGTGATCATCCCCACCCGCCGCTGATCGCGAAGCCGCGCATTCGCCGCCAGCTTTGCAAGCGTCGTCGTCTTCCCCATTCCGGTCGGCCCCACCAGCGCAACCACGTACGGCCGCCCATCCGCCCGGCGCTCGAGCGATCCGCTCGTCGGAACCATCTCCGCAATCCGCTCGGCGAGCGATTGCCGCAGCGCCTCCTCGTCGCCGGCCAGCGGTCCGAGGTCGCTCAACAGTTCGCGCGCCAGCTCGTCCGCCACCTGCCCGGAAATCAGTCGCGTGTAAGTCTCAACCAGCTCCGCCGGAACCTCCGAATGCCGTCCGGCCCGCGTCTCCTTCAGCACGGCCTCGATACTCACCCGCATCGAAGCCATCTCATCGCGCAAAGACGAAATCGTCCCCGCATCCGCGACCCGCGCTGCAACAGGCGGCGCGGGCGTCCGATCCGCCGCCGAGCGCTCCGCCGGCGTAAACTCCGCCACCTGATCCGTGTGCGAAGCGGTGATTTCCACCATGCGCTGCGCACCCCACCCCAAAACACCGCCGCGCTTGAACGAGCGCGTGTTCAGAATCACGGCGTCGCGACCCAGGTCATCCTTGACCCGCTGCAACGCTTCAGACATGGACCGGGCTTGATACGTTTTCAGACTCATGTTCCAGCACCACCATCCCGTAGGTCTTCACTTCAAACCCCCGCACAATTTCGTTGTAAGCCAGCACCGGCACGTGCGGCAGCGCCGTCTCGATCATCCGCCGCACCCAGACACGCACCTGCGGCGCCGCGATCACGCACGGCTGCACTCCGCCCGACCGCGCCGCCGCCGCCTCGGCCTCGTTGCGAATCGCCGCCACAATCCGGCTCGACATCGCCGGCGGCAACGAAAGAAACGCCCCGCGCTCCGTCCGCTCCAGATGCGAGTTGATCAAATCCTCCACTGACGGATCGAGCGTCACCGCATGAATCGTCTTGCCCTCCCCCTTGTACATCTGGCAAATCGTCCGCGAGAGCGCGTTCCGCACATATTCGGTCAAAATGTCCGGATCCTTCGTCCGCGGAGCCCAGTCCCCCAGCGTCTCCAGAATCGTCTCCAGATCGCGAATCGGCACTCGCTCCCGAAGAAGCCCCTGCAGAACCTTCTGCACATCGCCCGGCTTCATCAAATCGGGAATCACCTCTTCGACCACCTTCGCGCTGCGTTCCTTCAGGTTGTCGATCAGTCGATTCAGTTCCTGCCGAGTCAGAAGCTCCGGCGCATGCGACTTCACCACCTCCGTGATGTGCGTCGCCAGCGCCGCACTCGCCTCCACCACCGTGTAATTCCGATGCTCGGCAATCGCCCGATCCTCTGGTTTGATCCACAACGCCGGCAATCCAAATGCCGGATCGCGCGCATCAATCCCATTGACGGGCTGCGTCACCGCACCCGAATCAACCGCCAGCAGATACCCCGGCATTACATCGCCCCGCGCCACCTCAACCCCGCGCAGCTTGATCGCATAAGCGTTCGGCTCGAGCTGCACGTTGTCGCGAATACGAATCGGCGGAACGATGACACCCAGCTCGATCGCCATCTGTTTCCGCGAATTGGTAATTCGGTCGAGTAAGTCGCCCCCCTGTTTCTTGTCCACGATGCGGATCAGTCCATAGCCGACCTCCAGTTCGATCGCATCGACACTCAAGAACGATTCGACTCGCTCAACCGCCTTCGGAATATCAGCCCGGGCCTGTGCCGCCTCCTGCACCGCCGCCTTTTTCCGGCCCGACGTCAGCGCCAGCGCCAGTCCCCCGCACCCCGCCGCCATCGCCAGAATCGGAATCTTCGGCAGCGGTGTCAGCGACAGCACCAGCAGGAAACCCGCCGCCAGCACAAACGCCACCGGCCGGTTCGTGATCTGCTGGATGAGTTCCTCGCCCGTATTCGTCGTCGCCGCCGACCGGGTGATGATCATGCCCGCCGCGATCGACACCAGAAACGCCGGAATCTGCGCCACCAACCCGTCGCCGATCGACAGCTTCGAAAACACCGACAACGACTGCATGAGCGAGAACTTCTGCTCGACCATGCCGACATAAATGCCGCCGAAGACATTGACGAGCGTGATGATGATGCCTGCGATCGCGTCGCCGCGCACAAACTTGCTGGCGCCGTCCATCGCCCCGTAGAAGTCCGCCTCGCGCGTGATCGTCTCGCGCCGCCGCCGCGCCTCATCCTCCTTGATCAGCCCGGCGTTCAGATCGGCGTCAATCGCCATCTGCTTGCCCGGCATGCCATCCAGCGTGAATCTCGCCGCGACCTCCGCGATTCGTGTGGCGCCTTTGGTGATCACCACAAACTGAATCACCGTGATGATCACAAAAATGATCACCCCGACCGCCAGCGACCCCGACGCCACGAAGTCCGCAAATTCCTCGATCACGTGTCCGGCCGCCGCCGTCCCCTGATTCGCATTCGTGAGAATGAGCCGCGTCGTCGCCGTATTCAAAACCAGCCGAACCAGCGTCAACGCTAGCAGCAGCGACGGAAACGCCGAAAACTCCAGCGGCGATCGCAAGTACATCACCGTCAACAGCACCACCGCCGACAGCGTGATATTCCCGATCAGCAGCAAATCCAGCACGCCCGTCGGCAGCGGAATAAGAATGACGAACAGCAGCGCAATCGCCGCGATCGGCGCAAGCATGCCCCGATTGTTGTGCAGCGACTTCAGAATCGAGTTTTGCTCTATCGCGGCGACCGCCATCACCTAACCATCACAGACCCGCCGGCACGGGCGACAATCGTCGTCGCCGCCCGGTCTTCGCCAACTCGAACACGTACGCCAAAATCTCCGCCACGGCCTGATACAGATTCTGTGGAACCTCCTGCCCCACCTCCACCGTCTTGAACAGCGCCTGCGCCAGCGGCTTTCGCTCCACGATCGGAATCCGATGCTCCGCCGCAATTTCGCGAATCCGCTGCGCCATGAATCCCTGCCCCTTCGCAACCACCTTCGGCGCCGTCATCTCCCCCGCCTTGTATTGAATCGCGATGGCCAGCTCCGTCGGATTCGTAACCACCACGTTCGCCTTCGGAACGTCGCGCCGCAGTCGCTGCAATGCCAGCTTCATCTGAAGCTGTCGGCGGCGTTGCTTTACGATGGGGTCGCCCTCCATCCGCCGCATCTCTTCCCTTACTTCCTCCTTCGTCATCCGCAGATCGCGCTCGAATCGATAACGCTGCCAGACGTAATCCAGTACCGCCAGCGCCAGCAGCACCGCCGAGATCTTCAAACCGAAGTCCCACGTCAATTTCGAGAACAGCAGCACCTGCTGCCACCCGCTGCACTCCATCGTTGCCGCGATATCCGGCATACGCTTGCGAATCACGCTCACCGCCACGGCACACACCAGCCCGAGCTTCAACAGGTTCATGACCAGTTGCACCAGGGCACGAACCGAAAACACGCGCCCCGCCCCCGTGATCGGATTCAGCTTCCCAAGACTCGGCTCCAACGGATGCGAACTCAGCAGAAACCCGACCTGCAGCACATTCGAAAGCACCGAAACGACGGCGATCACCGCCATCACTGGTAGCGCCGCCGCCGCCATCGTCTGCAAAATCGGACCGATCTCGGCATCCAGACTCGGCGTCACAAGCTCGGTCTGCTCGGTTGGCCCCAACATCCGCGCCACCAGCCGCAACAGCGCCCCAAGCGTCGCCGGCCCGAACCAGCTCAGCGACAACAACGCCCCCATCAGCACCAGCGCCGCCGTCAAATCGATGCTCTTGGCGACCTGACCCTGCTCGCGCGCCTCGCTGCGTCGCCGCGGCGTCGGTGCTTCGGTCCGGTTGTCGCCATTCTCTGCCATGCGTCAGTGTCATCCGCCTAGCGGGCCGCCCGAATGCTCGGCAGAAGCCGCCGAAACGCATCCATACTTTCGTTCAACACGCTCGCGATCGGTTCCTCCATCAAACCCACGACGCCCGCCATCGCGGCCATCGCGATCACGAGCTTCAGCGTGAATCCGACGCTCAAAATGTTAAGCTGCGGCATGGTCTTGCTCACGAATCCCATGGCGACCGTCGACAGCAACAGCGCCAGCATCGCCGGCCCCGCGATCCTCAACGCCAGGTCGCACATGCTCGTCGCCACGGCAATCACGTAGTCCACCATCGACGCATTCGCGGCCACCGTCCCCGGCGGAACGATGCGAATGCTGTCCAGCACCGCCTGCACCACCGCCACATGCCCGCGCAACGCCAGAAACAGTCCGCCCGCCGCGAAGTAGCAAAGCTGCTCAATCGGGCTCGCCTCACCGTCAAACAGCGGATTGATGATCGTCCCCAGCGCCAGCCCCGACTGCTGCGCCACAAGGTGCCCGCACATCATCGCCCCCTGTAGCACCACCGCCGCCGCCAGCCCAAGCAATTCACCGACAACGATTTCTCCCACCAGCCCCGTGACCGTCTGCCCGATGGAGAGCCCTGTCGGCAGCAGCGGCAGAGCGATCGGAAACGCCATCACCGCCAGCGCCACCGCCAGGAAAATCCGCACCTGAGCCGGAACCTCAAACCCCGCCAGCAACGGCAGCGCAATAACAACCCCAGCCATCCGCGCCAGCACCATCAGCCAGGCCGGAAGCCAGATCGTCACCCATCCCATGTCGGTCGCCGCGTGCATCCGTGCGTCGCCTCTTCCCTATCCCGGCCAGCCGCCCCACAACTCGCGCGCATATTCCAGCGTCCGCGTCGTCACCCACGGCAGAAAAAACAGTGCCGCCGCCGCCATCGCCACGATCTTCGGCACAAAGCTCAGCGTCTGTTCCTGCAACTGCGTCACTGCCTGCAAGACGCTGATCACCAGCCCGACCAGCAGCCCCACAATCAGCACCGGCGCTGAGATGATCAACGAGATCACCAGCGCTCGATGTATCAGATCAATGGCCGCGCCCGTATCCATGTCGCTCCCGCGTCATCACATCGCAAAGCTGGCCAGAATCGAACCGACCACCAGCTTCCAGCCATCCGCAATCACAAACAAAAGCAGCTTGAACGGCAGCGAAATGAGCACCGGCGGCAGCATCATCATGCCCATGCTGATCAGGATCGCCGAGATCACCATGTCGATCACGAGAAACGGCAGATAAATCCGAATCCCCATGATGAACGAAACCTTCAGCTCGCTCAGCACAAACGCCGGAATCAATTCCACCAGCGAAACATCCGCCCACTTCAGCTTGTCCGCCCCGGCCGCATCCTTGCCGCGCGTGTACTCCATGAACATGTAAACATGCTCTTCGTTATGCGCCGACTCGATCTGCCGAATCATGAAATCGCGCAGCGGCTTGGCCCCCTTATCGAACGCCTCCGCCTGTCCCATTTTCCCAGCCAGGTACGGATCGACCGCCTGCGCCTGGATGCCCTTCCAGGTCGGCGCCATCGTGATCATCGTAAGAATCAGCGACAGCCCCACGATCACCTGCCCGGGCGGAAGCTGCTGCGTCCCCAGCGCCTGCCGCAACAGAGACAGCACGACCACCGTCCGCGTGAAGCTCGTGGCCATCACCAGAATGGCCGGCGCGAGCGACAGCACCGTCATCAGCACGAGAATGGTCATTGTCGTGCTGACGCCGCCGCGATCGGTTGCGGTCGGAACGAGCTTTCTTAGATCAGGAATGCCAACCGGATTATCTACGTGAGTCGTCGGTGCCGGAGTTGTCCCCACTTGCGCATCCGCCGGCGCCGCGCAGAACAGGGCTGCCGCCGCGACCAATCCGCGGCAAGCATGCCTCACCCATTCCGAGCGCTTCAGCATCGCGCACTCCATCGCGCATCACACCGGCTCCGCCGGAGTCATTTGTCTATCCGCGTGCAATCGGCTGACCCGCGCCGCGAACCGATTCGCGCAGTCGCCGCACGGCTGTCAATGCATCGCGTGGCTTGCCTCGTGTTGTGCCCGAGGTCTCCCGCTCGACGGCGTCCCCGAACGCACTCGAAGCGCCCGTCAAAAAAGACTGAAACCGCCCGTTCATCGAGTTCGCCCGGCCGCTCTCAGCCGCTCCGACGATCCGCGACGCCGCCGCGCCATCCTCAATCTGCGAGAGCATCGAAATTCGCTCCGCGGTAACCCCTAGGGCCATCACCCGCGTCCCGATTCGAACCAGGCAAATGCTTTGCTTCGGAGACAGATACTGCCGCGAAATCACACGAATCAATTCCCCGCCGTCTGCCCCGCCGCGCTTGGGGAAAATCCGTCGCAACAGAACCGCTCCCCCGAGGATCAATCCGAGCACCACCCCCAGGGGCCACAATCCCTCCACCAGCGCCTCGGCTCCCTTGCCCGCGGGCCCCGTCGCACCACCAGAGCGCCGCGGCGCGACGATCTCGCGATCCAGCACAACGCCTCCCACCGAAGCCGTCGGGCTCGCGCCGTCGGTCGTCAACGCCGCCCCGCCCGCGTTCGCGCGCGCCGGCTCCCCGACCTGACCAAGCGATATCAAGGAAGCGATTATCAGCGTAAGAAGTGAAGTCATCCGCGGCTCCGCCACGTCTGCCAGAAACGTTTTGCCGTCTATTCGCCGTCCATCGGCGCGACGATCTCGCTCACGCGCACGCAAAAGCTGTCGTTCAAAACCAGCACTTCGCCGCGCGCCACCAGCCGGTCATTGACGAACACATCCACCGGATCGCCCGCCAGCTTGTCCAATTCCACCACCGAGCCCTCGCCCAGCTTCAGCACGTCCTCGACCAGCATCTCCGTCCGACCCAGCTCAATCGAGACGTTCAGCTCGACATCATTCAGCATCGAGACCGGGTCCGACGCACCCGCCGAATTGCCAGCCGCGCCAACTCCCAGATTGGGCAGATTGAGCGGCGTCGCCTCGGCCGCAGCGACCGTCGACCCAGTCGCGCTACCGCCCGACGTCTCGACCGTCGCGGTCGATGTCGCGGACTGCTCCGCCCCCGTGGCAGCGGTGGGTGTCGGTGTCTGAACTTCCGGCGTGTTCTCGGGCATCCATGCCTCGATCGCTGATTAGAATCCGGTCGGATACGGCGTGCATTCCGGAATGAGAATCTCCGAAACGCCGCTCTCGTCGTTGGTCAACCGACCCAGTTCAAACTGAATCTGCCGCCGAAGCGTCTCCAGCCCGTCCTCCGACAAATGCGAAGGGTCGGCGCTGCGAACAATCCGTGCGACGCTGTCCTCAACCGTCGCCCGCTTTTTCTCCAAAGTCTTCTTGATCGCTTCCGCCTTGTCCGCCGGAACTCGAACAAATACCTTCAAGCTATAAAGCACCGGCCGACCCGACTTGACGTTCAACGCCCGAAGCTGGACGACCTGGATTTCCTCATCCTCAATGACCGGCTTCGAAGTCGGCTCCCCATGCTCCGCCGCTTCGGCATGTCCCGGCTTGCCCCCCAGGAACTTCATCGCACCGAACAGGGCAATCCCTTCGACCACCATCACCACGGCGACAATGACCGCCGTCCCCATCTTTTTCTTCTTCTTGAGATCGGGCGCTGCCGGCGCTGCACTCGCGCCGGCGGCAGTTCCTGCTGGGGCCTCGGTTTTCGGTTTTGCGTCTGCCATGCGGTCTACTTGCTCGCGCCTTAGCGTCTAACAAACGTATCGATAGTCCTTTATCGGTCACGCCCGAACGCTGCTGCACTGCCCAAACGGCTACGCGCCGATTCGGCCGTTATTGCCGAACCGACGCGCAGATTTTGCATGCCAACCGCGTTACCACTATCGCCGCGCGATCATCATCAACTCCTGAAGCAGCTGATCCGAGGTCGAAATCACCCGGCTGTTCGCCGAAAAGCTCGTCGACGCCGTGATCATATTGATGAACTCGCGCGACAGATCGACGTTGCTGAGCTCGAGCGCCCCGCCCAGGATTCGCCCGGCCCCGAGCTGCAGCGGAGCTGTGATCTGGGCATCGCCGCTATTCGCCCCGCTGAAGAAGATGTTGTTACCGCGGGCCACCAGTCCCGCCGGATTCGAAAACGTCGCCATCGCGATCTGGCCGACCGATTGCGTTAATCCGTTCGAAAATGTCCCCGTGATGATCCCGTCGCCGCCGATCGAGTAATCCACCAACGTCCCGGTCGCGAACCCGTCCTGGAACGTCATCACCATCGACGACGAGTCATTCGCAAGCCCGTTCAGCCGCGTCAGATCGAGATCGACCGGCATCGGGTCATTCGCGCCTGTCCCAGCCCGATTGAGCAGAATCGCGTTGCTCAGCGGCAGCACCGGCCGGCCATTCCCGTCAAACGTCACCGTCGACTGGCCGACGTTCAGGTTCATCCCCGTGCTGTCCGCCGAGTTCGTGTAGAACCGCCACGTCGAAGAATTTGTCGTTCGCGACTCCAGCACGCCCACCACGTCCACCGAGACCGGCGATCCCAGCGAGTCATACACCGTGAACGAAGTATGTACGCTTTCCCCGTTCGCCGGCTGCGTGGAAGTGAAGCTAAAGGGATTCGGGGTGCCGGAGTTGTTGCTCAGAATCGCGCCCGGCGCCAGCTCCAGCCCGTTTTCGGTGCCCACATTGCCCTGCACCGTGATCATTCCACCGCTTACTGTCACGCCCGGCGTCCCACCCACGCCCGAGTCGGTGTTGATTCCCATCCGCTGCTGCAGCCATGCCGTGTAATCGGCCACCGTCGTCGTGGCCCCAACCGTGAATGTGCTCTCCGGTAGATTCCGTCCCCCCTGCTTGGCCGACTTGAGCGTCAGCACGTCGCCGCTCGCAATCAGCGGCGTCGCCAGCGACCCGGGTGTGCGCAGGTCTGTGAGCAACGTCGCCCCCGTGATCGGCGTCCCGGTCGTATCATCGAACGCCTGCGATTGCAGGATCGACCCCTGTGTCGCCACCGTGCCCGCCGAGTTCAACGTCCCGTCGAATTGCGCCTTGGTCGACGCCTTCGCGGTAGTCAGCGTCCCGATTGGAATCGAGATATCTGTAATATTTCCCGGAATGATGTTGAAGTTCGAATCCACCCCATAACCCGCCACGAAGAATCCATTCTTCGAGACCAGCTTCTTCTCCGCGTTCAGGACGAACGCCCCGTCGCGCGAGAACACTCGCTCGTTCTCCGGCGTCCGCAGAACGAAGAACCCGTTCCCTTCGATCGCCAGGTCCGAGGGAACACCCGTGGTCTCAATCGACCCCGGTGTGAAGTTTCGCTGGATCGACGCCGTCATCGTTCCCAGGCCGGCCTGCAAAGGGTTCGTTCCACCGACCGTGTCGCTCGGCTTGGTTCCGCCGTTCATCGTCTGCGAGAACAGCGTCTGAAACATCGCCCGCGACGACTTGAAGCCCGTCGTGTTCACATTCGCGATGTTGTCGCCGATCACGTCCAGCCGCGTCTGGCTCGCATTAAGCCCGGAAAGTCCCGTGAAGAGAGCTGATGTCAAACCCATTTCAGTTCACCGCCTTTGGATAAGCCGAGCCCATGAGCCCCTGTAGCAGCGGCAGCCCCGCCTTCATCTTGCTCTGCGCCGCCGCAGCAGCCGCGGCAGCCGCCGGATCCGCGCCGGCCGCGAGTCCGCTCTTCTGCGCACCTTGCAAATTGTCCACCAGCGTCACCGCCTGTACGCGTTCGGCCGGCAGCCGCTGACCATTGTGCAGCTCCAGCGTCGCCTGCCCGTCGGATGCGTAGCTCACCGCCACGACCACGCCCTCAATCGGCGTCGAGTCCCCGCCCGCCGTGTCCGGTGTCCCCGTGACGTATTTGCCGATCAGCGCCGAAGTCGATCCCAGCCGCTGATCCGTCGACATTCCGCCCAGCGTCTTGGTGAGCTGGTCCGACGACTCAAGCTGCTTGATCATCGAGACCTGCTGCAGAATCGCCTGGTTATCCGCCGGCTTCATCGGGTCCTGCGACTGAAGCTGCGTAATCAGTAGCTTGTAAAAGTCCTGCGCGTTAACTGAGTTCTTCCCGGTCGTCCCGCTCGACGACGAGTTCGACGGATTGAATACCGGCGATGCGCCGTTGATCTCCATGTTCGCTTCCTGCTAGCCGTGCCCTTGCCGCGTCCACGCGGTGTCAGGCAACCAGATCGACCGACGTCTCCGACGTCGCCGCCACATCCGCCAACCCCATCGGCCCGCCCCATCCCGAATTTGATTGTCGCGACTCGCCCCCGTACGACTGCCCAAACCCACTCGGTGTCTGCCACGATCCGCCGTCGCCCCGATTCGACGCCTGGCCCTGCGAAGACTGCCCCTGCGAGAATCCCCGCGCCGGCGATTCGCTCTGTCCCCCGGACGTATGCTCGCGCGTCGCGCCGTTTCCGGGCTCGCTGCCTGCCCGGACACGCACATCTGTTGCGTCGAGTCGAATGCCATGCTCGCTCAGCGCATCCCGCAGCTCGCCCATCCGCGACTCGATCGCGCGGCGGACCGGCTCATTATCCGCTGCCACGCTCAACGAAAGCCCGCCATCCTCCATCCGCGCGTGAATATGCAGCCGTCCCATCTCCGGCGGATCAAGCTGCAACGCCACCCGCCAGTTGCTCTCATTCCGCGAGCCGCTCAACACCTTCGCCAGTCGCTCAATATTCGCGTCCCCGCCTCCGGGCGAGGGCGAAGCATCTGTCGCACTCGCCTTCAATCCCGTGCCGGCCGCCCCGGCGGGCTCGCCACCCAAAACGGCTGGCCGCTCTGCCTTCTCACTACCAACTGCGGCAACGCTGGGCGCGGAATGTGGAGCCGAATCAATCGGGACCAGGAATCGGCCAATCTCGGCCGCGGGGTTGAACGCCCCTTGCGAGTCAACCCGGCTATCCTCGATCCCCACCACCTTCATATCTGTCAGCACGTGTTTGAGCGTGTCCGGCATCGCCTCATTCGGCTTGCCCGCATGGCCCACCTTCATGCGTTCCGGCCCGCGACCCGAACTCTGCTGCCCACCCTCGACCTTTCCGCGTACCGGCGGCTGGTCCGACGAATCGCCGGCGGTCCGATCGCCGTTGTCACTCGTCAATTCCGGTTTCGCATCGGAGACCGTCGTCTCCGCGCGACTCACAACTCGCGCCGGCTTCTCCGCATGCGGGCTCTCCGCCGGCTTTTCGGCCTTCACCGGCGTCTCTGGCTTCTCCGCATGAGTCGTCTGTTCCGGCTTCGGTGTCGTCGCGGGCTCCTTCGGCTGTGGCTTCGACTGATCCACTGGCGCCGGCGCCTCGCCATCCGGCTGCGCCTGCACCGGCTCCTTCACCGTCTGAATAGGGACATCAATCTTTTTGATGTTGGGATTTCCGCCCGGCCCTCCCGTGCAGATCGGCGGCTCCTTCGGCGTCACCGGATCGTTGGTGTTCGTCGCGGCCCCCGGCCCCGGCCGCAGCGGACCCGGCCCCCACTGAGCTCCCGCCTTCAACTTCGGAGTGATGTCCGGCCCATCGGTCTGCGGCTGCTGCTGAATTGGTCCGCCAACCGGCCTCTCAATCGGGGGCGGCGTCTGCGGCGCTAAGCACACCGGAATCGGCAGCGGAACCCCCGCCGCCCCAGCCCCCTCAGTCCCGTCCACCACCGGCGTCTCGTCCGCGTCTCCTTCGGGCTGCACCGGCTGCTGGTCCGAGTTAGTCGGAGCAGTCTTCGATTGCGCCGAATCCCCGGCTTCCGGCTTCTCGGATCGCTCGGGCTTCCGCTCGCTCCGCGAAGGCGTCGCCGTTGCCGCCGCGCTCGCGTTGCTCAGATAATCGTCAAACGATGCCCCATCCGATGGCGTGTTGCGTGAATATTGTTCGGCGCGTCGGCTGCGTTCCCCCGCCTGCGGCGGAAGAGAGTTCGGAATGCTTGGCATGAGTCGCGCAACTTTCGTTACTGCGCACCCGACGCCAGGACCTCCGCCTGATCATGGTTGCGTTGTCTCAGTTGTTCTAGAATTCGCCCCATCCAGAGGCGATCTTCCTGCGACTTGCAGGCGTCGATGATCTTTCGACCAACCCGGGGCTCCAGCGCAACAAGGATCTCAACCACGTCGGCATCTTTCTTCATACGAAGGAAGTCTTTTGCCGACTTCGCCTTGATGCTCGACAAGTACTCCAGCTCCCGCGCATAACCCTCGCCCCCGTCCGGCTTTTCGCGCCGCGCCACCATGGCCGCGGCGTCCTTCTTTTCCTGCTCGTACTGTTCCCGGTCCCGCAGAAGTTGCAGCTGCGCCGCCCGAATCATTTCCCACTGATGCCGAACGTCGCCTTCGCGCTGTGCCAGTTCAGCCCGAAGCACATCTACGCCAACTTCCTCGGCCGGCTGGCTGGCCGCCACTTCGGTCAATTCGCCGCCCGCACTCGCCGGTTGCGAAGCCGCCGCGACGCTCGGCCCAATCCCGCGCAGCGCCCCGAACGCCGCCTTCAAGCGTTCCCCCGCAAACATCCCGGAATAGGCCGCATAGCCGATGGCTCCCAGCCCATTCAGCCCCAGCACAATCACGACAATCT
This sequence comes from Planctomycetota bacterium, assembly GCA_015654675.1. Lineage (GTDB taxonomy): Bacteria > Planctomycetota > Phycisphaerae > UBA1845 > UTPLA1 > SpSt-539. The sequence continues at coordinate 212,524 of JAATGM010000059.1, forward strand.
TCGACCATCGGTTCATGGCTCAAGCTCCGCCGCACTCGCACTCCGCACGAATTGGCCGGACGCGGTCTCATCCAGGAATCGATCCTCCGCCCGATTCATCCGCATTCGGTATTCCGCCAAACGCCGCTCGCGCAGCTTCTCCAGAATCTTCCGTTGCTTCGCCGCGTCGGCCAGCGCCTCCCGCTCAATCAAAAGCTGTTTCTCGTGCGCCGCAATCTGTGCCCCCATCGCCCACCGATCCCGCTGCAATCTCCCGATCCATCCTCGCGACGCCATCACTTCATCCACCGACATCGACCCCGGCCCGCTCGCCTCGCGCAGCCGCGCCCGCTCATCCCGTTCTTGCGTCGCAATCTCCTCCATGCGTCGCTGCCCCTCCGAAATCGCCACCAGTCGCCGCGCAACGATTCGCTGCTTGGTCTTCTCCGCTTGCACCCGCAACCGCAGCAACGGCTCCAGTCGAAACTTAAACTGCGTCGCCATCTATCACCGCTTCGCAGTTGCCGGCCGCGCCGTCGTCGCCGGGCTGCCCATCGTCGGCGCCCGTTTTTGCGCCGCCTCACGCTTTGCAATCTCTGCCGCCAACCCGATCAGCATGCCGCGCGATTGTTCAAACGACGACGCCTCTGTGATCGGCTGCCGCAGAAACGCCTCGATCGCCGGCCGCATCTGAATCGTCAGGTCAAACTCCGCATTGCTCCCTGATGCGTACGCCCCGATGCTCACGAGGTCTTCAATTTCGCTCCATGTCGCCAGCAGCCGCCGCACCCGCTGCGCCGCCGCCGCATGCTCCGGGTTCACGACATCGATCATCACGCGACTGACGCTCTCTAGTACATCTACCGCCGGATACTGCCCGCGCGATGCAATTCGCCGCGACAGCCACACATGTCCATCCAGAATCCCGCGCGCCGCATCCGCGATCGGCTCTGTCAGGTCGTCCCCCTCGACAAGCACGGTATAGAGCCCGGTGATCGACCCATTCTGCGTCCGCCCGGCTCGCTCCAGCGCTGCCGGCAACAGTGAAAACACGCTCGGCGGATATCCCTTCGTCGCCGGCGGCTCCCCCGCCGCCAGCCCAATCTGCCGCTGCGCCATCGCCGTCCGCGTAATCGAGTCAGCCAGCAGCAACACATTCGCCCCGCGATCCCGAAAGTATTCTGCGATCGCCGTCGCCGTGAAGATCGCCCGCGCCCGCAGCACCGGCGACTCGTCCGACGTGCTCACCACGATCACTGACTTCCGCAGGCCCGCCGGCCCCAGATCATTGTCGATGAACGCCCGTAACTCGCGCCCGCGCTCGCCGACCAGTGCAATCACGTTGACGTCCGCCGACGTATACCGCGCCATCATTCCCAGCAGCACGCTCTTGCCGACGCCCGTTCCCGCGAACAATCCCATCCGCTGCCCGAGGCCAACGCTGAGCAGCGCGTTGATCGATCGAATCCCCACCGAAAGCGGCGCATCGATCCCGCGTCGCTGCATGGCCGCCGGCGCCGAACGAAAAATCGGATAAGCCGCCAGCGTCGTCGGCCGCGCCCCGCCGTCAATCGGCCGCCCGCGCGCATCCAATACCCGTCCTAGCAAATCCGGCCCAACCCCGACCTTCAAATGCGCCTTCGCCAGCCGGACGACCTGTCCGCCGGCCACACCCAGCGGATCGGAAAGTGGCATGAGAAAGGCCACGTCGTCGCGAAATCCGATGACTTCCGCCTCAACGACCCGATCCCCGCCGATCGAAATTTCGCAAGCAGCCCCCACCGCCGCCGGCAACCCCGCCGCCGTGATCGTCAATCCCGAGACCGCCTTCACCCGCCCGCTGACCCCGACCGGCGCGGCCCGAGCAATCGTATCAAGCTGCTCGGCAACCCTGCTCACCGAGATCCATCGCCCCCGCGCGACGCCTCCGACGCCCCGCTTACCTCTGCCAGCCGCTCGCGCCAGTTCTCGATCAACTCGTCAGCGATCACCGCGAACTGCGTCTCCAGCCGCGCGTCAGCCATTCCGCTCGCCGACTCCACCATCGCCCCGCCCGCACCGACCAGCGCATCCCCCTGTATCTCCATTTCGCGCCCCGCGATCATCGAAGCCAGCGACGGGCAATAGGCCTGCACCAACTCCAGATCGCTCGGATTCACTCGTAGCGTCACACGGTTGCCACCGCGCACTGTCTCCAGCGCCGTCCGCGCCGACTGACACGCCGTTTGCGGATCGATTCGCGCCGCGCTTCCCGACATCCGTTTCGCAATCGCCAGCGCCACCACCAACACATCCTGCGCCGATTCTTCAAACAACTGCTCGCGCCTCGCCGCAAACTCACCAACCAGATTCTTCATCGCCGTCAGCAGCGGCTCCGCGCTCTTCTCAAACTTCTCGCGCGACTCCGCCAGCCCCTGTTTCCGCCCCACCTCGAGCCCTTCCGCTCGCCCCAGCTCAACGCCCTCGCGCCGGCCATCCTGCACAGCCGTGGCCCGCGCCGCCTGCGCCGCCATCAACTCCGCGCTCGTCCGCTGCCGCGCCTCCGTGACAATCCGAAGCGCCTCTGTGTGCGCCGCCACCACCACGCCGCGCGCCTCCGCCTCAATGTCGCGCAATTCGATCCGCAGCCCCGGCAGCGCCGACTGCCGGTCCGCACTCGGCTTGATCACCACCGCCCTCATACGACCATGTCCTTCTCGCCCCGTCCGGCGATCACGATGTCACCGGAGTCCTCAAGCCGCCGCACAACATCCACGATCCGCCGCTGCGCCGATTCCACGTCGCTCAGCCGTACCGGCCCCATGTACTCGATCTCTTCCTTCAAGAGCTGCGCCGCCCGCTCCGACATGTTCTTGAAAATCTTCCCCTTCAAGTCGTCGCTTGCCGTCCGCAATGCCAGCGAGAGGTCCGCCGACTCGACCTCCTTCAGCATCGACTGCACGCCCTTGTCGTTCACCATTAGTATGTCTTCGAACACGAACATCAATCGCCGGATCTGCTCCACCATCTCCGGATCGCTCTCTTCGAGCGCCGTAAAGATCCCCTTCTCCGTCCCGCGATCCACCAGGTTGAGCATCCCCGCCACGCACTCGACCCCGCCCGCCTTCTGCATTCGCTCGGTCATGATGCCCGCCAGCCGGCTCTCCAACCCGCGCTCGATCTCCTTCAGAACCTCGGGGCTCGTCTGCTCCATCGCCGCGATCCGCTTAACAACCTCCACCTGCCGCGCCTGCGGCAGGCCGATCAAGATCGCGCTCGCCTTCTCCGGCGGCAAATGCGAAACGATCAGCGCGATCGTCTGCGGATGCTCCTCCTGGATGAACATCAACAGGTTCTCGCTCTCCGCCTTCTGCAAAAAGCTGAACGGCTTCTCAAACATCATCCGCTCGATTTGCCGGATAACCCGCGTCGACTCTTCCTGCGACAAGCTCTTCCGCAGCAGCTCCGTCGCATACCCCACCCCGCCGTCGCGCACGTAGGATCGCGCCAGCGTCAGATTCCAGAACTCCCGCACGATCCGCTCGCGCATCTCCGGTTCAACCGGACCCAGCGTCGCGATCTCGCGCGTCACTTCCTCCACCTGGTCGCGCCGCATGGTCTTGAGAATCCGCGCCGCAAGGTCCTGCTCGATGCTCACCAGCAGGATCGCCGCTTTGCGAAGCCCGGATGTGTCCTCCCCCGCCGCTCCCGCCGGTTTCTCCGCTGTCGCTGTCGCACTCATCCCAATTGCTCCAACCTACCGCTGCTGCGACATCCACCGATCCAGAATCGAACCGGCCATCTCTGGTTCCGCGCCGACCTGCTTCGTAATCTCGCGCACGATCGCTTGGACGCGCTCCATCGCCTCATCCAGATCCGGCTCCGGCATCATCATCTCGCGTCGCGCCGACTGAGTGACCGAACTCGTCAGCGAATCGCCGCCGGTCGCTTCCGCCATTGCCATCGCAGCCCCGCCGCCCGCCATCGCGGGCTGCAGATCGCCTGCCGCTGCAAGCGGCCCAAGCGTCGCCCGCCGCGCCATCTGCACAACCACCAGCACACTCAACAACGCCAAGACGCCCAGTGCAATCGGCTTCGCTTGCTCGCGAGCCATTGCCGCAACCCCCGTGGGCCGCGTCTCGCTGGGTGCCTCGGCCGCCACCGGCGCGGCCGAATCGAAGAACCAGCTCACTTCCACCTGCGCATCGCTCGCCGCCGCGATCAACGGCTTCACCTGTCCGCGAACCTTCTTCTCCTCGCCCGAAATGATCGGCTCAAGGTCCTTCTCAGCCGGCTCCTTGCCCGCATGCAGTTGCTTGAACACCGCGACGAAGTAACTCCGCGGAATGTTGATCGAAGCCGTCACCGCCCGAACAACCCCGGGCGAGACTTCAGTCTCGGTAATCTGCTTGTCGCGTTCCCCCAGCAACGAAGTGCGCGTCTCCTCCGTATTCGACGACTCAACCGACCCCGGCGTCATCACCATCGCCCGCGTATTCGGCTTCACGCCAGGACTCTGCGCCTGCGAATTGTTCGATGTCTCCGAGGTTCGGTTTTCCTCTTCCGACGGCACAGGCGGACCATACTTCTCCTTCCGCTCATGCCGCCGATCCGAATCCAGATCGACGTTCACCCCGACCAGCACACCCGGGATATAGCTAAGCTGCGACAGAATCTTCCGCCCGAAGTGGTCCTCTTTCTGTCGCCGCAAATCCATCATGTCATAAGGCAGCGAGTCCTCTTCATTCGGCACGCGATAAGGCCGCCCCGTCGTCGCATCCACAATTCGCACTGCGTCCGGCCGCAACCCATTCACCGCCCCGCTCACCAGCGCCGCGATCGCAGCAATTCGCGCCTTGTCCAGCGTCACGCCCTGCCGTGTCCGCAGAAACACACTGGCCGTCGGTGCCGAGGCCGTCTCGCCAAACCCGCGCCGCTCCGGCGAATCGATGAACACCTTGGCGTCGGAGACCCCGTCAAACGTCCCCAACACCTTCGCCAACTCGTTGCCCAGCGCGATCTTCCGCTGCCAGCGGCTCTCCTCGCGCGGAATCCACATGTTCGATTCTTCGATCAGCTTCGCGAATCCGATGCTCGTATCCGCCGGCATCAACCCGTGCTGAGCCACCACGCCCTGCACCCGCGTCCGATCGTCCGCCGGAATGAGAATCTGCCCGCCCGCCGTCCGGAATTTCTGCCCCATCGTCGTCAGCTGACCTTCGATGTTGGTCAGCTCTGTCGGCTTCATCGGCTGGTCCAGCAGCGGCACCATCTCCGCCTGCCCCGACCATTGATAAAACCATGCCGCGCTGCCCACCAGCAGCACGACGCAAAGCAACAGCACCAGCCGCTGCGACCCCGTTAATCCGCCCAGGTGCGCGCCGATCTGCTTGAATTGTTTGTTGACAAACTCCATCGATCAGTTTGCTCGCGCCGCCCTGCTACACCCGCATCTGCTTCAACTCCGTGTACACATCCATCAGCTTGTTGCGAATCTCCGTCAGCAGAGAAAACGCCACGTCCGCCTTGCGGATGGCCGTGAGCACTTCCGCCGTATTGTCCGTCTGCCCCGTCAGCAGCTTCTCGACGCCGTCCTGAGCCGCCGTCTGCAGTGCGTTCACTTCGTTCAGACTGTCCGCCAGAAACGACTTGAAATCCCGACCCTCCGCCGGCTGCGTTGCCCCGGTCGGCGATGCCTGCGTAGTCGATGCCAGCCCGCGGATCGCCGGCTGCGTCGCACCTCCCAGAATCGGATCAGTCATGACTCACACTCCCGCCGCGGCTCACGCCCTACGCCAGAATCCGCAACGTGCTGGCGATCATCGTCTTGGTCGCCTCGATCGCCGTGACGTTTGCCTCGTAGGCCCGCGCCGCCAGCATCGCATCCACCATCTCGGTCGGCAGGTCGATGTTCGGGTAATAGACCATGCCGTTCGAATCCGCGAACGGATGATTCGGCTCCGAAACCGCCTTGGGCGGATTCGGGTCCTTCACCACCTCGGCCACGTGCACGCCCGGTCCGCCGTTGCCGTCGCCCGGTTCGAACACCGTCATACGTCGCGCATATGGTGCCGGCCCGCCATCGAGCTTGCCCGCCGTCGTGACGTTCGCGATGTTCCCCGCGATTGCATCCAGCCGCGTCCGTTGAGCCACGAGCCCCGACGTGCTGATATCAAGTGCCCGAAACATGCATCACTCCTCAGGGCCGCCTACTCGGTCCGCCCCGTGATCGATCGCTTCAACATCCGAAAGTGGTTATTCAAGAACTCAACCGAAAGCTGGTGCATCATCGTGTTGCTCGCCAGCTCCGACATCTCCTTTTCAATCCGGGCATTCGTCCCGTCATGGAACAGAAGATTCTCCGTCGGCTCCAGCGACGGCGTCGTCACCAGCCGCCCGCCCAGCTCGCGAAACTCCTGCGTCTGATCGAGCGTCATCGCCGCATCCGGCTCGCGCTTCTGCGCCTCAATCGCACGCCGCAGCGCCTTCTGAAACAGCCCGGGGTCGAGTTGCTTCGTCCGGTACCCCGGCGTATCGATATTCGCCACGTTCTCCGAGATGACGCGATGCCGCGCCTCGGTAAACGACAGCATCTTTTCGATCGCCGGGTTACTCAGCCGGTTGACGATTTCCTCAATCATGCCACGACCTCGCTGCTCCCGGAGCAAACGTCGTACCCGACGCCGCCGGGCCGAATCCATCCAAATCGCGGCTCGCCGCCGATCGCAGGCGCACATTCCGCGCCCGCCCGGCAGCCCTTGCGGGTGTCAGCCCGCCCGCCGCGTCGCCGTGACTTCCTCGGTCACCGCCCGGCTCGCCGCCGCGGCCGCCTGCTCGCGATACTGCTTGAGCTTCATGCCCAGCGTCCGAACGCCGATGCCCAGCGCCCGCGCCGTCTTCTCGCGATGCCCGTTGAAAGTCACCAGCGTCCGCTCGATCAGCTCGCGCTCCATGTCTTCCATCATGTGCCCGGGTCGCAGCCGCCGCAGATCGGGCGATTCGGTCAGAATCGTCTCCGGGCCGAGCCACGACTCGATCATCGACGCCTCGATCATGCCGCCCTGGCACAGCGCCACCGCCCGCTCGCACACGTTGAACAGCTCGCGCACGTTGCCGGGCCAGTGGTAGTTCTGCATCACCATCATCGCCCGCGGCGACGCCTGTGGTACGCGCCGTCCCTCTCGCCGCGCGATCCGATCCAGGAAATGCCGCACCAGCTCCGGTGCATCCTCGCGCCGCTGTCGCAGCGGCGGCAACCGGATCGGCAACACGCTGATTCGGAAGAACAGATCCTCACGGAAGCGCTTCCGCGCCACCCAATCCTGCAAATCGCGGTTCGTCGTCGCGATCACGCGCACATCCGTCCGCCGCGACGTCGAGCTTCCCACGCGCTCATACTCGCGCTCCTGCAACACCCGCAGCAGTTTCGCTTGAAGCGCCAGCGGCAACTCGCTGATCTCGTCCAGCAAAAGCGTCCCGCCGTCCGCCAGTTCAAACCGACCCTTCCGCACTCGATCAGCGCCGGTAAACGCCCCGCGCTCATGCCCGAACAGCTCGCTCTCCAAGAGAGTCGGCGACAACGCCGCACAATTCACGCACAGCATGGGCCGGCTGGTCCGTGCCGACGACGAGTGAATCGCCCGCGCCACCAGTTCCTTGCCGGTGCCGCTCTCGCCCGTGATCAGCACCGTCGCCTGGCTCGCCGCCACGCGCCCGATCTGCTCGCGGACGTCGCTCATGGGCCCGCTCGTGCCCACCAGTTCCACGGCGTCCTGCCAGTCCGTCAACGTCGCACGCAGCGCCTCGTTCTCCCCGCGGAGTCGTTGCACCTGCGCCGCCCGCTCGACGAGCATTGCAATCTCTTCCATCTCGAACGGCTTCTGGATGTAGTCGAATGCACCCAGCTTCATGGCTTCGACCGCCGTCGCCACCGAAGCAAACGCCGTCATCAGAATCAACGGCGTCTCGACGCCCGCGTCGCGCAGCGTCTTCAGTAGCTCCATGCCGTCCATTCCCGGCATCTTGAGATCGCTGACGATCACCTCGAAGGTCTCTCGTCGCACCGCCTCCAGCAGCTCTGACGGGTCGCTGAACGCCGTCACCTCATGCTGCTGTCGCTTCAGCGACTCCACCACCGACTCGCGCATCACATCCTTGTCGTCCAGTACGCAAACCTTCGCCATGTGGTCTCACTCCCTTAAGACGCCATTCGATTCCGCGCGCCCCGCGAGGAGGCGGGGTTCACCGTGTCCAATTTCACCGCCGCTTGCCCCATGACTTCGCTCGCTCCGCGATCCGGCAACTCAATCGCGAACGCCGCCCCACCCGAAACCTGATTGCGCACCGTCACTCTTCCGCCGTGCGCCTCCACAATCCGATGCACGATCGCCAGACCGAGCCCCGTCCCGCTCGCCCGCGTCGTGAAAAACGGATCGAATATCTTGTCCAGCCGGTCCTCCGCGATCCCGGGACCGCTGTCGCGGATCTCAATCCGCGCCGCGCCATCCCGCGTCCGCGCCGCAATTTCGATTCGCCCGCGCTCTCCCATCGCCTGCGATGCATTGATCAGAATATTGAGCAGCACGCGCTGCATCCGCTGAACGTCGCACCACAGTTCGACTTCCGCCGAGCCCGCGCCCACTTCGACCTCAATCGTAAGTCCATCCGTCCAACCCGCGAGCCCTTCCAGCGCCGGCTCCAGCACCTCGCCAAACGTCGCTTGCTGCCGCTCCAACACATCCTCTTGGGCGAATTCCAGAATCTCGTTCACCAGCCGGTCCAGCGACCGAACCGCCCCGCCGATCTTCCGCGCCAACTCCACCTCGCGCGGCCGATCCGCCAGATCGCGATCCAGCATCGATGCATACAGCGCAATCCCACCGAGCGGATTCCGCACCTCATGCGCCAGCCCGGCCGCAAGCTGACCCAGCGCCGCCAGCCGCTCGCGCCGCGCCAATTCTCGATTCTTCGTCGCCAGCTCGTCGTTCAGCCGCGAAACCTCACCCGCAAGCTGCTCGTACGCCTGCTTCATCCGCGCGCTCACGTCGTTGTAAGCAGCGACGATCGATTCAAGTCCGGCCTGTCCGCTCGCCTGGTTCATCGACTTACACCATCGCGTCCGTCAGCGCCGCCCCGCGCGTCGCCCGTCCCGAGTACCCGCTCGCCGCGTATGCCCGCCGCGCCGGACCGCCGCCCGACGATCGCGTCAGCAGCGCCGCCGTCGCCTCCTGCCGGGTCCGCAGCGTCTCGCTGTCCCGCTGATCGGTCGTCAAAATCGATCCAAGGATCCGATCGTTCTCGACCAGCAGTTCCTCGACCGCGCCCCGCTCCGTCTCGCCCAGCTTCGTCATCAAGGTTGCCCAGTTCCGGCGATACGGCCCCAGCAGAAAATTACACCGCGTCAGGTCGTCCACCAGCCGCTGCCGATCGCCCAGCAGCGACAACAGCGGAGTCGGATCGTCCTGATTCACCAGCGCCCGCTGCCGATCGGCCAGCGTGCGCAATTGCTGAAACACGTCCCGCTGTCGCTCCAGCAGTCGCACCAGCTCGTTCGGCTCTATTCGTTCGCTCACCTGGCTCACGTTCGACTCCTACGAAACCAGCCCCGACCGCGAAAACCGCTCCAGCAGTTCTTCCCAATATCCGCGCCCCGGCATCGCCCGCTCGCGCTCAAACGCCGCCGCCGGAATCTTTCCCAGCAGCCAGCGAACTCGCTCCAGCCCGCGCTTCGCCTCGTCCCGGCGACCCAGTCGCAGGTTGCAATGCACAATCTGAAGCGCCGCGGGAACGGCTGCCGGCTCGCGCTCATAGCGCCACAACACTTCCGCGTATGCCGGCCCGGCCTCGCCGAACCGACCTGCTTCGAACAGGCAATCCGCCCGCTGCACATACGCGCTTTTCAGTTCCGCCTGCTCGGCCGCGCTCAAACCGTCCTCGTCGCGTGCCGCCAGCGCCCCGACGACCTTGCCAAACTCCGTCGCGGCCGATCCCAGCCGGTCCCGTTTGGCCTGCGCCGCCCCTGCATCTGTTTCAGCCGTCTTGAATCCCGCCGCGCTCGCCCGATAGCTCTCAGCCAACCGGAATCGCAGATGCACGCCCCGCGCATCTTCCGGATAGAGTCCAAGCGTCTTCTCAATCCGTGCAATCGCCTCGTCGTGCTCGCCGTCATCCGCCAGCGTCTCCGCCAGTAACACCAGCGCCTCGCGATACTCCGGCGCCTGCGGCGTCACCAGCGCCTCGCTCCCCGGCGGCTGATCGACAAATCGCATCAGCAGCGCCGCCGCCTCGGCCCGCCCGCTCGCCCCCTTCGAAATCAGACATTCCGCCAGCGGAACCACCGCCTGCGTCGCATCGACGGTGTGCGGCTGCTCCCGCACCAACCGCGCATACGCCACGATCGCGCCATCGACATTCTTCAAACCGCGTTGCGCCTTCCCCAGCCGCCCCAGCGCCGCCGCCACGATCGGATGCTTCGGGTACGACCCAATGATCTCCCCCAGCACCATCGACTGTCGCTCGCCCTCACCGGCCAGCTCGAACTGCTCCGCCGCGCTCCACAAGGCCCGTGTCGCCCGCGCCTCGTCACCCAGGTCCACCCGGGCCAGCTCCAGATACGCCTCCGCCGCCGCGTCAGCGTGAATCGTCGCATCAACCAAGTGCCCGCCGCTCCGGGCTTCGCGCGACATCGCCGCGTGCAGGTCGCCAATCCGCTCATGCAGAAACGCCGACTCCGCCCGGTCCTCCGGCGTCAGCAACCGCGCGCTCATCTCGAAGTACCGCGCCGCGTCGTCCGCATGTCCATCCAGACGCCGCCCCTCCAGCAATCTCGCCGAAGTCCGCAAAAACGTCCGCACAACGTCGCGATCCAGCGCCGCCGTCGCTTGCTTCGAGTCGATCAGCCCCACAATCTCCTCGAGCGCGTCCGCCGCCTCGTCATAGCGCTCCAGTTGGACCAGACTCTCCGCCCGCCCGATCAGCCCGGCCTCATACACCGTTCCGGATCGAAATGCCTTATTCAGCTCGTCGAAGAAACCCAGCCCGACCTCGGGCCGCCCCGCCCGCGTGTTGATCTCCCCCAGAAGTCGCGTCACCTTCCCCCAAAGTGCGTCACGCGGAGCCCACGAACCACGCAGCTCCCGCAAGATCGCCTCCGCGGAGTCGCCGTCGCCCGCGGCCGCCAGGCACGCCGCATCGAGGTACGATCCCATGTCTCGATTCGGCGACCCGGCCAGACGCGACCCATACTGCTTCACCACCCGCGCCGCGTCCTCGGTCGCTCCCGTCGCCAGCAGCGCTTCCACGCGCCGCTCCAGCGCCCACGAAACATTGCCCGACCCGGCCCGCTCATCCCGCAGGATGCCGTCGAGTGTCTGCCGCTCTTCGTCGGACTCCGCCGCCACCACCCCGCTATCAAACCATTCGACGAGTTGCCGGCGCGCCATGTCCGCCCCTTTCGGGGTCGCGCCGCCCTCGTGTGTTAATGCCTTGCGATATGCCGCGGCCGCTCGCTCCGAGTCGCCTTGCCAGACATACCCCAGTCCCATCCACAACTGCTCGCCGGCGCTAATCTCGCATCCGAGCTTGGCCGCCGTTGCGAAGTGTCGAGTGATCTCCCGGCCGGCCGATGGCTCGCGCTGCAGTGTCTGCTGCGCGTCAAGATAGAGCGCCCGCCCCATCAGCCGATGGAAAGTCCCCAGGTCCGCCCCGCGTCGCTCCGGTTCCGCCAGCAGCGCCTCCAGCAATCCCTCAGCCGCCGCGTACCGACCGCTGGCGATCAGTCGCTCAGCCATCGTCCGCGGCTCAATCGCCGCCTTCGCGGCCGCCGGCTCCCGCAGCCGCCATGCTCCCGCCGCGAAGAAAATCACAGCCAGTACGAACGCCGGCCCCTGCCAACGCGTACGAAGCGTGTTGATCGCGCTCGGTGTTGATGAAACCGTGCTCATCCTGAGCCCTGCCTGCGGCCCGACGCACCTGGCGTCGAATCACTCTGCGGACAAGCCATCCATGGCCCTGCCCGGACCCGCCCGCAGTCTTCGCGGCTCGCGCCGTCTTTGCGCGTGCGATGCGAGGGGTCGCCGAAAAATATCGGCCTCCGCCCGCCTGCTACGTCCACAAAATCCGGCGCTTATGGCGCGCAGCCCCAGTTCCGAGCGCTTCAGCACTGACAGGCCGATTCGCCCCTCATCCGCGCCGAATTTGCGCGGCAATCCTGATACCGGCCTCGTCCCGAAGCCGACGCCCTAATTAACGCTGTTACCCGAGAGATGATTTGAGATGATCGCGTTCACCGGCTGGCGCACCATTTCCAATCCCGCGTCCGCCCGTGTCCGCAATTCCCACAATTGCCCCTTCTTCATCCGCTGATAGACCGCCTCGCCCTGCGCCACCCGCACCCCAAGCTCCCCCGCCAGCTTTGGATCGGCCGCGTAATCCCAGAACCGCCGCCAAAGCTGCTGCTCAAACCGGCTGCCCTCGGGACTCGTCTGATAGAACGCCGGCACCGCCCCAAACTCATCCAGCGCCACGCCCGAGCCCGGCGCCTGCCCCTCGCCGAACATCCGCCGGAACAGATGCAGACTGTGCCCCCGCAGCGGGTCGCCTTTCTCCACATAATCATTCTCAAACCGAATCACGAGCGCATCGATGTAGCAGATATCTCCCACCAGTTCGAGTCGCTTGACCGGTCCGGGCTTGCCGTCCGCGTCCAGTGTGGCGAATTCAACCGTCGTCTCAAGCGATCGCCCGTCCGCGTCTGTCTTCTGGTCGCTGACGAAGAGTTGTGCCACCCGCCGCTCATTCTTGAGCCGCGAAATGACCTGGATCAGCTCCTCCCGCTCCGCCTGAAGCCGCGCGATCTCTCGCTGCTGGTCGGAATGATTGATCGACCACCAGGCCGTGCCAACCAGCACCGCCCCGCCGCACATCGACAGCGCTAACCGTCCTATCCACCGAAGCATCCGCACGCCTTCCTTCTACTCATCTTTCGACCGCCCGGTGGCGGCTATTAAGCCAGCCAGATATCTTAGCCGCCCAATGCCTGCCGATAACCCCCGCGGCAGTCCTGTTAAGGGACCTACATGGACTCAAACGCAGCCAATTCCGTCCGAATGCGAAAAATCGGCCACGCCTTTATCTCCGAGCACGCCATCGTCACCGGCGATGTCACCCTCGGAAAAGACGTCAGTATCTGGCCCCACGTCGTCATTCGCGGCGACGTCGCCCCCATCCGCATCGCCGATCACACCAACATCCAGGACGCCGCCATCATCCACTGCCGCACTGGCGTCCCCCTCCACATCGGCCAGGACGTGGTCATCGGCCATGCCGCCATTGTCCATTGCGCCAAAGTCGGGAACGGCTGCCTCATTGGCATCCGCTCCGTCGTCCTCGATAACGCCGAGGTCGGGGATGGCGCCGTCATCGCCGCCGGAGCCGTCGTCACGCCGGGCACAAAAATCCCGCCCAACATGATCGCCATGGGCACCCCCGCCAAGCCCGTCCGCGAAGTGACCCAGGTCGAGCGCGACTACCACCAGGTGGCGCTCGGCAATTACCTACGGATGTCGAAGGAATACGTCGACGGAAAGTGGCCGCCCTACGCCGGTTGAATGGCTGGCACGGGTGTCTTGCCCGCGACTCCTCGCTCAGCTCAAGCCGTCTCGCGCCGCTGCTCAGGTGTAAAGTCCGGCTCGCCCGTACCCAGCACCACCGGGCCGTTGATGACGTACGTCCCCGCCACCGTCTTGTCAGGCAGCTCGTACATCATGTCCAGCATCAGCTCTTCCAGGACGCTTCGCAGGGCCCGCGCCCCCGTCTCGCGCTTCATCGCCTTCCGCGCGATCTCGCGCAGTGCGTCGTTGGTGAACTCCACCCGGTTCCCGGTGAACTCGAAGAACTTCTGGTACTGTCGGCACAGCGCGTTGTTCGGCTCCGTCAGCACGCGCATCAGGCCGTCCTCGTCCAGCGGCGACATCGTGCACGTCAGCGGCAGTCGACCGACGAACTCCGGAATCATGCCATACTCGATCAAGTCGTCCGGCGTCACCTGCCGCAGCAATTCGCCCAGTTCCTGCGGCGACTCCTGCTTGCTCGCCGACTCCGAAACGAAGCCGATATTCTTCTGCCCCACCCGTCGCTTGATGATGTCCTCGATCCCGCTGAACGTCCCGCCGCAGATGAACAGGATGTGCGTCGTGTCCATCTGAATGTACTGCTGCTCCGGATGCTTCCGTCCGCCCTGCGGCGGAACGTTGGCAACCGTCCCCTCGAGCATCTTCAAAAGCGCCTGCTGAACACCCTCGCCGGAAACGTCCCGCGTAATGCTCACGTTCCCCGCGCTGCGTCCGATCTTGTCGATCTCATCGATATAAACGATGCCGCGCTGCGCCGACTCCAGATCGAAGTCCGCATTCTGCAGCAATCGCAGCAGCAGGTTCTCAACATCCTCGCCGACGTATCCGGCCTCGGTCAGCGTCGTCGCATCACCGATCGCAATCGGCACGTTCAAAATCCGCGCCAGACTCCGCGCCAAAAGCGTCTTGCCGCTCCCGGTCGGACCGATCAGCAGAATGTTGCTCTTGTCGATCTCAACATCTTCGTTGTTCCCGCCCCGATCGACATACATCAGCCGCTGGTAGTGGTTGTGCACCGCGACCGACAGCGCCCGCTTCGCAAAATCCTGTCCCACCACATAGCGGTCCAGGAATTCCTTCACCTCGCGCGGCGTCGGAATGCTCGAAAACAGCGGACGTCCCGTTGAGACGCGCTTCTTTTCCTGTTTGATGATGTTGTGGCACAGCTCCACGCACGACGAGCAGATGAACGCGTCGTTCGGGCCCTCGACCATCGGCCCCGCTTCGCGATGGCTCTTCCCGCAGAAGCTGCACGTGCTTTGCCGCCGCCGCTTCAGACCCGGGCCGCTTCCGCCCTCCGGTCCGCCGCCGCTACCGCTGCCGCCGCCCGTTCCACCTGTCCCGCCACCTGGTCGGTTGCCATTTGCCAATTGACTTGCCTCGCCGCGCGGCTTGACCGCGCTCTAGGATTTCTCGATCGATCCGTTCCGAATCGACCGCAAAATATCGACGCGCCCGACGACCATCCTTGACATCATCCGCCAAGCCATTCTTGCCGGGGAATTACCCCGACTCCGTCGATGCCGCGCCGTCGCCGCGCTTCACGCCGCCGAGCATCGCCGCCTTCAACCGCGCGAACTCCGCGTCCGTTATCTGACCTTTTACCTTCAAGTCGCGCAATTGTTGCAACGTCCAAACCTCGCCGCTCGGCTCCGGATCGGCGTATCGCCGCCGCCACCAGCGCCGAAAGATCCACCACCCAAGCCCCAGCCCGACGATGCCCGCCGCAGCGAAGATCGCCGCCCGCCAGAACTCGGGCCCGCTCATGCTCGCCGCCGACAGCATGCACGCTCCCTGTCCGTGCAACGATTACCCGCGCCGCCGCGCCGCCGATCGACGTCGAATGCGGCTCGCGCCGACCGCGAACATCGCCATCAGCGCCGCGGCCGACTCAATGCCCAGCGCGCCGCACAACCCAAAGAACGGCAGTTGCGGACGTCCGCCGCTCTGGCCCGTCGTGTC
>JAATGM010000001.1 GCA_015654675.1 Planctomycetota bacterium
ACCACCGCTCCATCAACAGTCACTT
Organism: Planctomycetota bacterium; assembly: GCA_015654675.1. Lineage (GTDB taxonomy): Bacteria > Planctomycetota > Phycisphaerae > UBA1845 > UTPLA1 > SpSt-539. The sequence goes on from JAATGM010000001.1 coordinate 26, forward strand.
CGCTGGCCACTCGCCTCGACGGCGTCCCCCCCGCATCGGCCGCGCCCACCGCCGCCGCCACTACCTCCGCCACCACCACCGCCGCGACCACCACCGCCACCGCCGAGGCCACCACCACCGCCGCCTCCGCCGAGACCTCCACCGCCGCCGCCCTGACCGCCGCCACCCTGACCACCGCCGCTCTGGCCGTTGCCGCCGGTTTGGATCAGTGAAAGCAGACTGATGCCAATCGTCGCACGGAAGTCGACCAGCCGGAACAATAGGTCCGTCACGTCATAGACCACCGGCGGAGGAGGCGGATTGAGACTGAACGCCTCCTTCGTCGAGATAGTGAGCACGCCATCATCGATTTCGTAGGCAAGCTGTGAACCCGCCTCCGATCCGAGCGCCTCAAGGATCGAGTCCAGGACCTTTTCGTATGAAACTTCTTGAAGCTCGAGATTGATCTCTTTCTCGCGCTCGATGCCGGCTTGCTCCAGAGCCGTCCACTGAACGAGAATATTCAACCCCGTCGCGTCGCGCAAATACTTTACAACCTGGTCGAGCGGCTGTGACTCGAAACGGACCTCCGGTGCGATTCGCTTCAGCTTGCGTCGCGCCTTGCGAGTCGATTCGCGGCTCGCCTTGTCATTGTCGCCAGAATCCGTCTGGTCTTTCCGCCGCGCAGTGATCTCCGGCCAGTTCCGCGGATACTGGATGTCGTGATGCCACGGGATCATTTCCTCTTCGTTTTCCTGAAGAATCTCCTGCGTCTGAAGTTTTCGCTCCTGCATCGCGTCAAATGTCGCCGTCGTGACGCGCGTGCCCTCCAGCACTTCCCGCATAAACGTCGCTTGCTCGTTGGACGGGTCAATCGCCTGCACCTGCTTTAGCACGCCAATCGCTTCGTCGTAGCGCCGCTCCTTGCTCAGCTCCTCCGCCTGCGTCATCAGCGTTTCGAGCTGCCGGCGCTTGTTCTCCTCATTGAGTTGGATGCGCTTGGCCTCGTTCGCGGCGACTTCTGTCGTCTTCGCGTCCACCTGGCGCGCCGCATATTTCTTCTCTTCATCCCCGATGTACCGCGAAAGGTCGTCCGCCTTCTGCTTGTACTCGTCGTAGCGCGACGCCGGATACGCGTTGCGGCGGTTCGACTCGATCGTCTGCCGCGCGTAGTCCATCAACTGGTTCGCCTCGGTGAAGTTCTCCGCCGCGATCGCAGCCCGAATCTTGTCTTCGGTATCCGTGAACGTCTTCACGGCCTGTTGCCACAGAAGCTCCTGCTCCTGCACGACGCTGTCGACCAGGTTTGAAGCCCCCATCCCCTGCGACACCGCCGCCGACCCGGGCGACGAATACACCGGACCGCCGGAAGGCGGCGCCGGCGCGGCCGGAGAAGTCATCCCGCTTCCGCTGGATGCCTGCGCGTCCCCCGAAACCGGTTGCACTTCCAGGATCTCGCCATTGCCGCTCGACTGCATCATCGTCGGCGCCGGACTCTTGGCGGGTGGCGACGACGAGTAGATCGAAGTCCCGCTGCTCGACGAGTTGGTCGGCCAGTTTGTCGGCTCGCTCCGCGCCGGTGTTGTCGGTGCGACGGGCGGCGTGCTCGGTGGCATTGTCCCCGGAACCAACTGCTCGACCGGAATGACTTCGCTATTGCCCGACACGGAACCAGGCGGCGAAGACGATACCGGAAAATTTACGTTCACAGGTGGCGGCGTAAAAGTCGGCTGCTCGCTCACCGGCCGCACGGGCTCCGACTTCGCCGGCTCGATCTTCGCCGGCTCAACTTTGGCCGGCGCGTCCTTCGCCGGCGCGGGCTTGGCTGGTTCACTGGCGCTCGCGTCATCCGGCGCCGGTTCGTCGGCGGCCGGCTCGTCCGGCTTCGCCTCATCGCTCTTCGACTTGTCCGCCTTGGGCTCGTCCTTCTTTGTGTCGTCGTCCGACGCCGGCTCCGTCTCCGCCGGCGCATCCTTCGACTCATCGTCGCCGGTCTTCTCGTCGTCCCCCGATTCCTTGTCGTCGCCCTTCGGCGGCTCGAATGAAATCGACTCGGCCCGCGCCAACACAACTGTCGGCTTCGGCTGCGCGGCCGGCGCCGTGTCGCCCATCAGTCGCGTCGCGGCAGTGCGCCGCAGCGTCGCGTCTCCCAGCGCATTCGACGCAACCAACCGGTAGTACCGGTCCGCCGCGCGCCGATCGCCGGCCTTCGCCGACTTCTCCGCGAGTTCGAAATCGCGCCGCGCCTGATTCTGCTGATCCAGTCCGTCCTCGGCCTCGCGCAAGCACTTCCGATACTTCGCTTGCATCCCGGCATCCGGGAGTTGCTCGCTGTCGATGTCACGCAAAATTGAGAGGCACTCGTCGTACTGTCCGGCGTGAAGCTTCGCGGCCGCGCTCGAGAGTCGCGACTCGGAATTTAGTTCTTCTGCCGCGGCCGTCGAACAGGACGCTGCCAGCACGAAAAGGGCGACACCGAGATATGCGCGGCGCTGATTCACAACGGCCTCCTCTTTCGGGGTTTACCCGTCTGGTCACGGATCGGCACGACTACAGGCGGGACACCAATCTTCTTACTGTGGTCGGGCGGGAGTTTTTCGCTTGCGCCTGTTGCTGCCGTGGGTCCGGTGGGTCTGTCTGGCGCCGAGCCGCGCTCCCCTCGAAGCAGCTTGCTCGGGCAGTTCGAAAGCATACCAAAAACCAGTTCCCAACTTCAAGCCCGCAACCCCGTCTGCCAGCATTACGACCGCCTCCGCCCCCCTGCCGCGATTACCCCATCACCAGCACTGCCGCGGCTTCCAGGCCGGCCGCGCCGCCGCGAACCCCCGCCGCAATGCTGAAAAACAGGGTCTGTGGCTCATCCGTCCCGGGCTAGCGGTTCCGACCATTGCCGGACAGCTGCGCGTACTTCGGGTTCTTCTTGTCCAAAACCGGGTCGCGAATGCTCAACCGACCGTCCGCCGTGTCCACGCAAACCAGCGTCCCGCCGTCGGCATTCTTTGCATCCGAAACAATATCCACGACCAGCACACCCGTTCCGAAATCGATGTCCCCCGCCTTCGGGATGCGCTGCTTTTTTCCAATCGGGTCACCCACGCCAACAGTGAACTTGCCCTGTACAAACTTCCCAGATCGAAGCTTGAAGACCTCGACGTCGGCCGTTTTGTTTTTCGGATTGACGGTCTTCACGAAGTAGTATGTGTCTGTCCGGATCTCTACCGGTTCACTCGGCGGAGACCAATCCGACAGCAATGTCGCCATTCGAGCGTCACCCGGATTCTTCAACTCGCTCGCCTCACCATAAAATGGATTCACGACTTCGTAACGAATGCGGTAAACGTAGGATTGCCCCGCCGTCGCGTCGAGATCGACCGCCGCAATCGGCATCATCTTTTCCGGTCGTCGCGGTTTGTCGTGGACCTTCTTCTTGTGCTTGGCTTCGAGTTCCTTGGCGCGCGCTACGGCTTTGTCGTGCATCGCCGGCGGAACACCTTCCTCGCCCAGCGCCGCCTCAAGCAGAATCGCCGCCAGGTCGAAATCGACCGGCTTGTCCCGCGTCCCCTTCATCGCCACATCCGCCGCGCGCATCCATTTATTGAATCGCCGCTCGGGAGTCGGCTCGACTCTGGCAGCGCTTCCGCCCGGCGCCCCCGGGCGCTTAAGCTCGCCGCTCGACGCGCCGCCAGTACCGGCTCGCGCATTCTCCTCCTCGTACCTGGGATCGCCATCGATCCAGGGCACTGGCGGATATTCGGCCGGGCCGCCAGATGTCGCGGCTGGAGGCGGAGTCCTCGCGATCAGGTCACCATTCACCCCCAGCATCTCGCGAAACTTCCGCAGCAATTCTCCTTGATCCGCTGAGAGTCGTCCGCTCGCCGACACAGCGATTTCAGGAATCGCAATTGGTTGGAACGGTTTGAAGGTCTCCACATCCTCCCACGGCGCGTTCGAATCCGCCGCCACGCGCCGCTGAAGCTGGACCGAAACGATTGCCAGCGGCGCGTCAAACTTGCCCGCCGGATACCCGGCTGCACGAAAGATATGGCCCTGCTCGAGCAGATCAAGTTGCGCTGCAGCGCCCGCCCCCGCGCGCGTCATGGTTTGCGGCTCGGGGCCGCCGGAGCTTCCCACTGCATCGATCCCACGCGGTTCCGGAATACTGAGCGTCGCACGCCCGGCGCGAACAACCGGCTTTTCCGGCGGGAGAAGTTTCGCCAACTCGTGTTGCGCCTCACTCGCACCGCCGGACATGTCCACCAGTGTCGGGCTCCACTTCACCACCGGGCCGAAGCTTGGCTGAATCTTTGCCAGCGCGATGAGCCCGTCGTTGACGATCTTCGCAATATCGGTGTCGATCTTCTGCGCCTGCGCCGGGGGCAGTTGCCGCTTCAGAACGGCCAGTCGCGCTTTCTCCGCCGCGCTCGCGGCTTCATCGCAGATTTCGTTGGGGCTCTTCCCGTCCGCCGTCTTGAACGGACTCGAAACCAGGAACATAGCCACGGCGCCAACCAGCACCAGCGCCGCTACACCCAGCACCAGCTTCTCAACATGCAGTTCAAAGAAATTCGAGCGGGCTCTTGGCATCTCAGTTGCCTCCGCAAGTTTCAGGAATCCGTTGGATACTCAATCGCGACCGCCCTTGGAGGCGTCGCGCGCGTCGATCGACGCCATGGCTTGCTTCAATTCCTCGGGAATGAATTTTTCAAATTCGCTCCGAAGAAAATATGCCTCCAGATCAATCGTTACCCGGGCCACCGGGTTGGGTCCGAACACGTAGGGCCGCTGAAGTGGATCGCTCGGGACCGCCGCAAATTCCACATTGATCGGCGAAATAAAGTTTGTCCGAGTCAGTTCATTCAGCAGCTCTGGAATTCTTCGCACGTCCACCACAGCCACAAGTTGCACCGGAACCATGAACATCGACGCCGAGTTGTTTCTCCGTGTGAACGATGGTGCGAACATCGTCGACTGCTGGTGAAACCCGCCTCCATGCCCCAGACGAGGTGCGATCGCGATCTTCACCAGTTCCTTAACGGGCATGTATGCGACCCACTGGTGGTCGGTCTTGCCCTCTTTCGCCAGTACCGCCGCCTCGCGCTCGTTGACTCGCGCTATCGCCGTCACAATGTCCTGTTGTAACCAGAGCGAGAGCTGCGCCTGCCAGATCTCGTCTGGCGGCGCCGGAAGGTCCTTGTCGGCAAGCTGATGAAGCCCCAGCGCTTTGTCGTCCACATAGATCCATATTCGCTTTGCTCGCTCAAGTGACGCGACGAATTCCGGATCCTGCCGAAGCGCATCCGTCCGTGTCGCCGGACGCTCGGCTTTCCCGGTTGGAGTCACCGGGTCAAATGCAGCCGCTTCTGCTAACGCCCACGGGTCTTCATTTGCCTTGCTCCGCGTCGGCTTCTTGGTCGACATTTGAAATCGCATGTCTTCGATATCGTTACGATTCGGTGCCGCGCCGCCGTTCAACCGCTTGATCAATCGCTCGACTTCAATCTTGTACTGATCCCGGAATCGGTACGCGTCGCCCGGCTTGAGAGGTTTCGGCAGGGCGTCGGCGACGATCGGTTCCCGCTTCTTTCGAACAACTTTTCCGTCCGCTGATTTTTCTTCTTCGAACGCGTTATAGCGCTGCAAGTCGAGCCCCGCCGCAATGGCCGCGTCAAATGCCTTCTTGTCTTTTTCGATCTGCGCCTTCTTCTGCTCGATCATTTCAGGGTTTGCCCCGGTCCCCGAATAAGAAGACACGCGCTGCACGAGTTGCTCAGGTATCGCCATCCGCTTCTTAATGTCGTCGCCGCGTAACCAACCCCACACGCCCATCCCGATTGCTGCAGCGATCACCAGAGCGAACACAATCGTCCGCCAGTTCTTCTTCAGGATGTCCATGCGTCGTCCACCTTAAACAGATCAGGTTCCCGCGTTCGAACGCCACTTCGTCTCAGTCTCGATCCGCCGGCTTGTCCGGTGCAGGCGCTGCCGCCTTCGCGTCCGGCGCTTCCACCTTGCCCTTGTCGCCCGGCTTCGCCTTCGTCGCTTTCGGGAGCATGTCATCCGGCACTCGACCGCGGATCACCACCATTGTGACCCGAAACGTCGAATCCCGGTCGGCCGGCTCGCCCGTCACGCTGTCGATGCCCGGCTTGGGCTTGTATTCGTCAATTGGATTGCCAATCTGAGTCACTCTTGGCGGTGGAGCCGCTGTACCCGGTCGGGCTGCACCCCGAGATTCGCCTCGGTCATCGCGCCCCCCCGCCCCTTTTCCAGCCGCCGAAGCGTTTCCCGCCGGCTGCGCGTACCCTGCCCCGGGAACACCCTTCTTCCCGGCCGCCCCCAAATCGTCCGACTTCACGTCCTTGACCCACCAGGTCCGATCCTTGCGCCGCCCCTCAACCTTGAACTTCGCGACGATGTCGTCCACCAGTCCCGCGGCTTGCGTTGGATTCAGCGACGTTCGCCCGCGAATAATGATCGCCCACCCGGCCGTGCCAGAGTCCTGCGGCGCTGCTTCTTCGGCCGGTGCCCCGCGTGCCGATATCTGATTGCCCAAGAACGCTTTCTGCGCGTCCTTCGAGTCATATCTGCACAAGACGCTCTCTATCCAGACTTCAGTCCGCTCAGGCCGGCTGACTTGCTTCGCCAGAGCGACATATTCGTCGCTCGACTTCAGCTCGCGCATCGGCTGCGACGCCGCCTGCTTGAACACGGTCTCGATCAAATCCATGATCTGCGGGATGATGACATTCTGCCCGAGCAGCTCGGCCATCGTCTTCGCACGTGCCTGGAAATCCCCGCTGAGCTGCTGCTTTCCGAATTCCGATTTCAGCGTCTCCATGGCTTGAGCGGTCATCACCGCCGCCTCAAGCGGCGGTTTATCGCGCGGCGCCCCTTGTTGCAGAACGGCCACCGCTCGATCCAGCGGAATGGGCGAAATGTTCACGTCCTGCACAGACCCGGACTTCGCCGCCAGCGCGTTTGATGCCAGCATGTTCCCCAACCAGATCGCCCCGGCGGCTCCGGCCACGCATGCAGCGCTCGCCGCGAAAAAGACCCGCTTCTTTTTCCACATCTGCTGCCGGATCACTTCTACCGGCATCAGGCTCGACGTCACCGCCGAAACACCCAGCCCCTGCAGCGCCGCCCCCACCGCCACCGACAGCGACGACACGAAGTCGCCATACCCTGGCGCTTTCGATACCGCCGTCGCGTCAATCTTCGAAAAGCTGGCGAACCGGTCTACCTGCAATTGGAGATTCTGCTGTAGGAATTTCTGCAATCCCGGCAACCCAAACGCCCGCCCCAGGCCGATCACCCGCTGAATCTCCGACTGACGACGCGTCGACGTATAGAAACCGATCGACTGCTGCACCTGCCCGACCAGGTCCGCGAAGACCGGCCGCATCGCCTGAAGAATCTGTCGGGCATACTTGCTCGTCGCCGCCGTGCGCTTCAGCGCTTCCGCCTTCGGAAACGCGAGCTTGAAGCTCTTCACCAGCGCGTCGGTGAAACTGTTGCCGCCCATCGGAATGACGCGCGACCAGAGCCCGCTCCCCTCGACAATGATCAAATCGATCGACTGCGCCCCAATATCCATCAGCAGCGTCGTCTGCCCCTCGAGCTGACCGTCGAACTTCATCGAGTTGAAGGTCGCAAGCGGCGCCGACTGCACCAGCATGGGATGGATTCCCACCGCCGTGTAGTGCGCGAGCTGAGCCCGCACAAGTTCCTTCCGAATCGCAAAAATCCCCACTTCAACGTCCGGCGAATCCTTCGGCGACAGGATCTCGTAATCCCAGACGACCTCGTCCATGTCGAACGGGATCTGCTGCTGCGCCTCGTAGTTCACCATGTCCGGGATTTTCTTCATCTCCACCGGCGGCATCTTCGCGAACCGCGTCAATGTGATTTGTCCCGGAACGGTGACGACAACCTGCTCCTTCCGCACATCATGCTTGGCGATCAGCGCCTCCAGCGCCGAACGAATCAGCGCCTGCGAGTCCGCTTCCGACCCGGTCAGCATCTGCGGATGTTCGTGAATGAATACTTCCTGAAGCTCGACCTTGTCGCCGGACGCCTGCAGCTTCACGGCTTTCAGCGCACACTGTCCCAGGTCGATCCCCCAGACCGGAAGTTTCGCTGCCATCAGCGCGTCTCCTTACATGCTCGGGATTTTCAACTGGCCTCGGTTTGTCATGGGCGGCCGTTCGCTTGGTTGGCTCTAGTGCGGCGGTCGCAGCCGATCGCGGTGGGCTTGGGCGCAAAATCGGCCGGACTGCGTATCCCCATTTATTATAGCAGCAGTTCTGCCGGCTACTACGCGCAACGAACAAATCCACCGTCGCGACGCTGGTCGGCGTCAGCAACCGTGGATTCGCCACGTATCCTATATATTATGGAATGCTGCTAAGGGGACTAGGGTGGCAGAGCGGGCGGCGCAGGTTCGATAAATGTGAAGTCCGTCCGGAACCCCCCGGGGGCGGCCGCGTCCTGCACAAACGCAAACGTCAGCACACCCGCACACTGATACTCGATCCCGTCCTGCTCCACCTGTTGCAGTGCGTATCCTTCGGTCGGCTCGGCCGACAGTGGGTCGTTCGCCGGCGCACTCGAAAAGTAGATGTTTTGATGCAAAACCGGAGCATCATTGACCGTCAGGTTCTGAACCGTAATCAACCGAATAAGCTCTGCCCCCCCGATCGAGAACACCCGCCGGCACGCCTGAGTCTGTGTGGCAGCCGTCGTATTTCCCTCAACTCTCAACTGCCCAAAGACCGGCACTGTCGCCTTGTCCAGCGGGTCATAGCCCCCAAACGTAAAATTCGCCCGAAACGGTGTGTTATTCACGAATCCGATTTGGATATTGCCGCGCCGCGTCGCCGTCATCGTCAGAAATGCAGACGGCGTGCAACTCGTCACAAGCATCGCCAGGCACAATGCAACTAGAATCCGAGTGCTTTTCCCGGACATTGCGCGGAACTCGCTGCTGTGGGCCATCCCCTTCATCAATAACATGATCGGCAGACACACCGGCGAGGCAACAGTCGATATAACGCTAGGAGCTGTCGATGCTTCGGTCAAGCGTCCCCGCCAAACCCTCCGATGTTAGACCTGTCGGCTTCTACATTTGACATCGCGGGCCGGACGGGCCAAGAATGAGTAGAACCCGCCTCGCCGCCTCACTCGCAAGCAAGAGACCACCCAATATGAATCTACAGACTAAGCGACTACAAATCACAGGCCGGCCGGTTCGCATCCCATCGTCCCTCATCGCATGGAGCATAGCCGCCACCCTCGTCGTCGCCTCCGGCTGCAACACCGACCTCATCCTCTACTTCCTCGGCGCGACCACCACGAATAACCCCCCGCCCGAGATGTCGATCACCTTCGTCCTGCCCGTGACAACCCAAAACGTTGCGCTGGGAGCGCCGGCCAACATCCAGTGGGCCGACATCGCCCCAGTCGCCGGAACTTTCATCACGCTAAAGGTCGACCGAGTCGATCCGACAACGCGCGAAATCATCTCCGAACTTCAACTCATAGCTTCGCGCGACGCCCAGGCCGACGGCGACAACGACAAGTTTGCCTGGGACGTCACCGGCGTCATCGTCGGTTCGTACCAGCCGGTAATTACCATCCAGTCCCCATCCGGCCAATCCCAGACCACCAGTGCCCCTGGCGACTTTAACGTCACCAGTACGCTCCCCGCCCCCACCCTCACCTTCACCAATCCCGGCTCGACCGATGTCACCATCCCCAATCCGGGTTCGACCACCATCACCTGGACGGATAACGGCGTCGCCAATCCCGACACGCGCATTACGTTGCAACTCGATCCGACGGCCGGAAGCCCCGGCGACGAACGCACCATCGCCCAAAACATCAGCGCCGGCGCTGACGGAAACAACGGCAGCTTCAACTTCAACCGCAACGATGTCGACGGCAACCCAGTGCCCCCCGGCACCTACACCCTCGTCGCCACGCTCGTCGACGACATCCACGACAATGGCCAGGGCGGCCCCATCACCGTCAGCGCCGTCGGCCGTATCATCCTCGATCCCTGATCGGCCCAGCACTCGACGCAGTAACACTCGGCGCGCGATAATCCCCGATTCAAGGGGTCCGTATGCCGCTGCACCTTGCAAACCCCGTCTCGTCAAAATCAACTGACCCCATCGGAATTTCCCGCCGCGCGTTTCTCGCGATTTGCGCCGCCGGTTGCGCCAAGTCCGTCCAACCCACCTACCCACCGACTGACGACTGGGCTCTGCTCGCCGATACGCACATCCAGGCCGACCCCAAAGCGACCGCCTGGGATACATGCATGGCCGAAAACCTCGACCGCGCCATCGATCAGATTGCAACCCTCGATCCGCGCCACATTCTCTTCAACGGCGACGTCGCCTTCCGCGCCGGCGAGCCACCGGCGTACGCCCAATTCCTCAAAGCCGTCGATCGGCTGCCGAAGACCGGCCAGCTTCTGCACTTCACCGTCGGCAATCACGATCACCGCGCCAATTTCCTGTCCGCCATTCAAACACCACACGACGCGACCCTCGATTCCAAAGTCGTCTCGACCATCGGTGGACAAAACGCACGCTATCTCCTGCTCGACACGCTCGAAAAGGTAAACGCCATCACCGGTGCGCTCGGTGACGCGCAGCGTTCATGGCTCGTCGCGCAACTAAACGCCGTCCCGAAGGACCCGACGATTCTCATTCTCCACCACAATCCTGACCTCTCACTCACCGGTCTAACCGACTCGTCGGCCTTCCTCGAAATCGTCCGCACCCACCGCCAGATCAAGGCGCTGATCTATGGCCACACCCACGAGTTTCGCATCGCCGATCTCGATGGCGTCCACCTGCTCAACCTTCCAGCCGTCGGCTACCGCTTCAACTCCAGAGAGCCGCTCGGTTGGGTGGAAGCACACATCTCGCCTGCCGGCGCCGATATTGAACTTCACTGCCTCGCCGGCACCAGCCCCCAATGCCGAGTCCACCGCAACCTCCCCTGGCGTCGCGATCGCGCGACATGAATTGCACGCTCGGCTTTTGACATCCGTTATCAGCCCGCCTCTACTCTGGCGAGAGCCGTAGCCCCGTTTGGACCGATCAATCCCGATGCCTACCCTCTTTGCCCGCCGGTACATGCGCGACGGACCGACCGCCACCGAGCGGATCATCGGCGTCGTCTGCCTGCTCCTGGTCGCTGCCATCACAATCAGCTTCGTCGCTTACGCAGTGCGCCACCGCGAGCCATTCTTCTCCGTCGATCCAACCCACGAACCCGCCGCCATCCCTCCCGAACTCAAGCACGCCCGCAGTCTATTGCCCGAAAGCCCCTCGCCGGGCTGGACGCGCCAGGACGCCGTCGCACTCACCCCCGATCAGGCCGCGCGCGCCCTCGCCGACGACGCCGAAAAATTCACTAAGGCCGGCCTGAAGAGACTCTACGAAGGCCGCTTCATCAGTCGCCTCGACTCGAAACAGCAGCTCACCGTGCGCGTCGCCGACATGGGAACGCCCGAAGCCGCGAAAGTAGTCTTCGACGCCGTCAAACCTGCAACCGCGGTCGGCGAGCCCGTCGGCGTCCGCGGTTGGCGAAACGGCGATGCAGCCGTTGGCTTTCAATCCGGGCGCTATTTCTCGCTCATCACTGCCAACAATGTCGCCTCCGGCGCGACGCTCACACCGCAGCTCCTCGCTCGCGAAGTCGCCGATCGCCAGATCGCCTACGACGCCTCCGCGCCGACCGCCGCGAAGCCCGACAAGAACGACAAGTCCGCAGCCGCGCCTGCCGCCGCCCTCCTGCCCACCGTCCCCGGCGGCGAGTGGAGCCCGGCCCAGGGCGTCGCCACCTACAACCCCGGCAACCTCTGGGAGAAAATCGACGGCCGCGCCGAGCAATACCTCGCCTTCGACTTTGAGCAGCTCGTCTTCGGTACCTACCGGCTCGCCGCCGACTCCGCCTCCTCGATCGACTGCTTCATCTACAAAATGCGCGACCCCCTCAAGGCCTACGGCATTTTCCAGGCAGAGCGCTCCGGCCACCCCGAGTCCATCAAGCTCGGCAAGGAGGGCTATCGCACCAAGTCGAGCATTTTCTTCATAAAGGGCAAGGCCTACGTTCAACTCATCTCCGGAGAAGATTCGAAGGCAACGCCTGAACAATTCCTCGCGCTGGCGAACGCCATCGCCGATTCCATCCCCGACGAAGGCGGCGGAAACTGGGCCGAAGCCCTCTTCCCGAAGAAGGACCTCGTCGAGGGCTCGTTCTCCTTCCAGCCTAAGAACGCCTTCAGTCTCGACTTCCTTAACGACGTGTTCGCCGCCGAATATGAAGCGAACGGCGCCCACCTGACGCTCTTCATCCATCAGGCGCCCGACGAAGCCGCCGCCAAGAAAACCTTCGAGCTCTACGCCGACTACGTCCCCAAACAGGGAAAAATTGTCGAACGAGCCGCCTCTGACGGGGGCGAAACGCTCATCGCGGATTTCGGCGGCGAGTATGATATGATCTTCTATAAAGGCCGGTATTTCGGCGGCGCAACCTCCGCCTCCGATCTCTCCGCAGCCAAATCGCGAATTGGCGAGCTTCGCGAGGCCCTCAAGTAGCCGCGTACCTGTACGGCTGCAGATGGGCAACGGAGTCACCACATGAGTCACGATCATAGCGCCGAACAGACCAGCCCTCCCGGCGTCAGCCGCCGCGAGATGATGCTACGCGTCGGCGGCACACTGGCCGCTGTCGGCGGCTCCGTCTGGGCAGCGAAGCATCTCTACGATCCAAACGGCGACGCCGGCCTCCCCGTCCACGAGAAGGAGACGCTCAAGAACTACTTCGCCCCGCTCTTTGACGGCTGGTCGCCTTCCGACCCGCGCGTCAGTGTCGCCCGCGGCGCAGCAGTCGGTGAAGAGATTCCACGCGAGACTATTCAGAAAATGATCACCGCCGCCCTCGGCCCGATGGGCGGAATGTCACGCTTTATTGCCAAAGGTGACACAGTCCTCGTCAAGCCCAATGTCGCTTTCGATCGCGGACCGCGAATGGGCGCGACCACCAACCCCGACGTGGTCGCTGAAGTCATCCGAATGTGCTTCGCCGCCGGCGCGAAGCGCGTCCTTGTCGCGGACAATCCCATCGAAAAAGCCGAACCCTGTTTCGCTAAATCCAAGATTCGTGAAGCCGCCGAACGTGCCGGCGCCGAAGTCTTCCTGCCCGCCAATACCAGCTTCGCGCCAGTCGCCATTCGCGACCGCGACCCCGACCCGACCCGCAACGAAGCCCTGGGCACCTGGGAAGTTTTCTACAAACCCCTGCGCCTTGCCGACAAAGTCATCGGTGTCCCGCCCATCAAAGACCACAACCTGTGCTTCGCCAGCATGTCCATCAAGAATTGGTACGGCCTGCTCTGCGGGCGCCGCAATCAGTTCCACCAGGCCATTCACGACATCGTCAGCGATCTCGGCATGATGATGAGCCCCACGCTTGTCCTTGTTGATGCAACCCGCGTCCTCATGAAGAACGGCCCAACCGGCGGCAAGCTAGAGGACGTCGCCGTCGGCGGCGTCGACGGCCGGCCCTGCATTGTCGCCAGCGTCGACCCGCTCGCGAGTGACGCCTGGTGCCTCCAGCACCTGCTCGGCCGCGACCCGGCCAACCTCCGCTACCTCTCGCTCGCCGAGCAAAAGATCGGTCAGCGCATCGACGCCCGCAAACGAGCCGGCCCCGCCGCAGAAGGCCGCGTCGTCGCCGATGGCAAACGCTTCGCCTCGCGCGACTGGCAGGCCTACGAACGCCAAGGACTGATCAAGGAGCAATCGGTGTAAACCCATGCCGGAAATCTCTCGCTTTTTCGGCATCATCGTGACCATGTACTTTGCAGACCATCCACCACCCCATTTTCACGTGCGCTATGGCAACCGAAAGGGTCGATTCAGCATTGACGAGCCGCGAATGCTGGAAGGCGACCTTGGTCCACGCGCCCAGCGCATGGTCGTCGAGTGGGCCGGCCAACATCTGGAAGATCTTCGCAAAGACTGGGAGCTTGCCCGATCCCGAAAACCGCTCGCACCCATCGCGCCACTCGAGTAGTGAGATTCACCATGAATCGTGATATCACCAAAGTACACCCGCTTTCGGATCATCGCCTTGAGCTGACTTTTGAAGGTGGCGAGCGTCGCTTGGTGAAGGTTTTGGATATCGTCCCATTCGACGGGGTCTTTGCCGACTTGAACAATCGAGAATTCTTCGAGAGCGTGCGCGTAGAGCCGACAATCGGAACAATTGTTTGGCCGAACGGTGCGGATCTGTGTCCCGATGTCCTTTACGAGCGCAGTGTTGCAATCGAACCCGAGTCCTTGACCGGTTCAAACGTGAGACGATAGGGCGCGTCCATTAGGAACTCGACCGAGCCGTAGGATCCACATGCGAATCACCACCGTCCGCATCCTGGTCCAGATCGTCGTCTTCTCGCTCTTCATCGCCTTCTGCGTGCTTACGACTTTCCGCTTCGTCGACGAGCATCACGGCCAGTTCTGGATCAGCAAGTTCCTCGAAATCGACCCATTGGTCGGCATCGCCACCGCCATCTCCACCGGTACCGTCTACAAAGGCCTCGCCTGGGGCCTCGTCCTCCTGATCCCCACGCTTCTCCTCGGCCGCATCTTCTGCAACTGGATCTGCCCCTACGGCATCCTCCATCAGTTCATCGGCTGGGTCTTCAACACTCGCACCGCCAAGGACCGCATCGACTCCAACCGCTACCGCGGCATCTTCGCCTTCAAATACTGCATCCTGATCGCGATGTTCGTCGCCCTCCTCGGCCAGATGAGTCTTGCGGTCCTGATTTCAGGTGCTGCCGTCGGACTTGTGTGCGGCGTCGCGGCCCTCGCCATCGTCATGACCACCAAATCCAAACAGACGGCGCGCAATCTCCTCATCGGCGTCGCCGTCATTGGAATCATCGCAACCTGCCTCGGCGCGCGGCAGCTCCACAAGGGCGACTGGAACGGAACCCTCCAGATCGGCCTGCTCGACCCGATCTGCCTCCTCCATCGCAGCTTTACCGCCGCCGTCCTTCCCGCCCTGAACATGCCCACCGCCGTTCAACAGGGCGTCCCCGGCGTCTTCTCCGGACTGGGAGACAACAAGCAGCACATCGGCGCATGGCTCATCGGCACGATGCTACTCGCCCTCGTGGCCGCCAACCTCTTCATCCCGCGCTTCTTCTGCCGCGTCCTCTGCCCGCTCGGCGCGTTCCTCGGAACCATCTCGCGCTTCGCCCTGTGGCGCATCGAACGCGATCCCCACAAATGCACAGACTGCGACCTTTGCCTCACCTCCTGCGAAGGCGCCAGCGACCCTCAAACCCAACTCCGCAAGAGCGAGTGCTTCGTCTGCTTCAACTGCATCGAAGACTGCCCCCACGACGCCCTCAGTTTCAAGTTCGTCGCGCCCAAGGCCCACGAAGTCGCTGGACCCGACATCCGCCTCCGATCTGGTGTCCTCGCCGCCGTGACCGGCTTCCTCTTCTATCCCCTGGCCCGCGCCGCCGGTAAGACCACCAAAGACTTCTCCGCCAGCAATCTCATCCGCCCACCCGGCTCATGCGAAGAATTCGAATTCCTCGAGCGCTGCATCAAGTGCGATCAGTGCATCCGCGTCTGCCCAACCAACGTTCTCCAGCCCTATCACTTCGACCTGCAAAACCTCGAAGCCCTCTGGACGCCCGTGATGAACTTCCGCATGGGCTACTGCCAGCTTCACTGCACCGCCTGCGGCGAAGTTTGTCCCACCGGCGCGATCCAGCGCATCGGCGTCGAACAAAAACTAGGACTCGGCGCCTACAGGGATGTCGGCCCCGTCGTCCTCGGCACCGCTCACTACGACCTCGGCCGTTGCCTCCCCTGGAGCATGAAGCGCCCCTGTGTCGTCTGCGAAGAGGTCTGCCCAACTTCCCCCAAGGCCATCTATACCGAGCGCATGGAGTTCCTCGAGCGCGACGGCAAGAAAGTCGTTCGCTCAGCGACCGCCAACACCGTCACCGTCGGCGAGTTGCCCCGCCCCGGCGAGTTCGAGCCCGAGCCCGCCGTGTTCCGCGCCAATCAGTTCCGCGGCGACGGAACCACCACCTACTGCCTCGAAGTCATCCACAAGTCCGGCGTCCGCGAAACTCACGACATCAAACGTAACGACGCCGACACCCTCGAAATCGACGGCCAGTTCGACCAGCTCCCCCAGCCAGGCGAGTTCGCCGTCGTGAAATACGAGTGGAAAGTCCCCAAAATCGACACCAACTACTGCATCGGCTGCGGCCTGTGCGAGCAGGAATGCCCCGTCGTCGGTGATCGCCGCGCGGTCTATGTCACCGCCGAAGGCGAAAGCCGCTCCGCCCGCGAGCCCAGCCGCGAACGCAACCGCGGCCTGAATCTCAACAAGCTCGTCGAGGCCGGCGGAACCCGACGCGACGCCCTCTTCAGTCTCACCGGTCTGATCGCAACCGCCGAGCCAAAGCCAAAATCCTCATCCGGCTGTTGCGGCGGAGGCAGCAAATCATCCGGCTGTGGATGCAGCTCAAAGGCCCCGACCGCGAAGTCAAAATCGGCGGCAGAACCCCCAACCATCGATCTCCGCTCGTTCCTGAACAATCGAAATTACGGGTGATACCCAGTCCCAATTTGCCGTTACAATATCTAGACAATCGGTCGAGCCAGTCGCCAGAAAGGAGTCGCTTCCAATGTCCTTCAACCTGTCAGACGCAACGCGACGAGGATTCATCAAAGCCGGAGCAGCCGCCGCAGCCATTTCGGCCATCCCCTCAGTCCGCGCCGATGACGATGCTGCCCCGAAAGCCAAAGACGCCCCGCCCCTGCCGACCCGCAAGCTCGGCCGCAGCGGCGTCGAAGTCAGCATCCTCAATCAGGGCTGCGCCGTAAACATCACGCCGCGACTCCTCGACTACGCCTATGCCAAGGGCATCCGCTATTTCGATACCGCTGATTGCTACGGTCGCGGCCAGAGCGAGAAGGTCGTCGGTAAGTGGTTCGACAAGACCGGCAAGCGAAAAGAAATCTTCCTCGTCACCAAGTGTCACCCCCACGGCGGCCCGAAGGAAATGGTAGGCATGGTCGACGAGCGGCTCGAAGCCCTCAAGACTGACTACATCGACCTCTTCTTCATGCACGCCCTGTGCGACAAGGAATACCCCGCCGAATCCGTCAACTGGCCCAAAAGCGACGAGTTCAAAGAGGCCAGCGAAAAGCTCAAGAAGAGCGGGAAGGTCAAGCTCGTCGGCTTCTCGACCCACGCCGACGAACGCGCCGAAGCCCTCTCCAACGCCGCCGAGGGCGGTTTCGCCGACGCGATCATGGTCAAGTACGACCCGCGCACCAAGAAAAGCGACAAGATGAACGCCGCCCTCGACAAGTGCGTTAAGGCCGGCATCGGCCTCATCGCCATGAAGACGCAGAGCAGCTCCCAGGCCTTCAAGGATCGCTGGGCCAAGCTCACGAAGTCCAGTCTCTCCGTGCAGCAGGCCGTCGTGAAAGGTGTCCTCTCCGACGAACGCCTGACCGGCATGACCTCCCACATGGAGAACCTCAAGCAGATCGACGAAAACACGGCCGCCGCCCGCGACATCAAGATGGCCGCCGCCGATCACGATCTCCTGATGAGTCTCTACGCCGAAGGCCCGCACTATATGTGCGAGGTGTGCGGCGGCGAGTGCGCCGACGCAATTGGCCGGCCGAACGCCCTGCACGATGTCACCCGCAGCGTCATGTACTACGAGCGTTACGGACATCGCAGCACTGGCCGCGAGCTTTATCAGTCGCTCGCCCCGAACATGATCAACCTGTCCGATGAAGAACTCGGCATGGCCGCCGCCGCCTGCAAGGACGGCCTCGACTATCCGGCCATCTTCGCCAAGGCCCGGCGCTACTTCGGCTAGCGCCCGGCCCCGGCCAACAAACGGAAACGACGCCCGCTCGGATGCAGCCAACGGCCCTCAACGACCCCGCCGCCTCCTCACCGGCCCATGGCCGTGTCATTGCCGCGGTGGTTGGCATTGCGCTCGCCGCCGGCGCGCTGTTTCTCTATGTCCCTTCGCTAAGCTGCAAATTCCTCAACCTCGACGACTTCCAATACATCGTCGACAATCCTTACGTCCTCCGCCCAAGTTGGGAGCACGCCCGCGCCTTCTTCACCGAGTGGCGAAACCCCACCACCGTCGGCGGCTATTACCAGCCGCTCACCATGGTCTCGCTCATGCTCGATCGCATCATCGACGGCGTGGGCAAGCCCATCCCCGATCCGAAAGTCTTCCACGCCACCAACATCGCCATCCACGCCGCCAACTGCCTGCTGCTCTTCATCTGGCTCTCGCGCCTGACACGCTCATTTCCCGCCGCCGCCGTCGGCGCTGTCCTCTTCGCCGTCCACCCGATGAACGTCGAATCCGTCACATGGATATGCCAGCGTAAGTCGCTGCTCGCGGCATTTTTCTCTCTTCTCACACTGATCGCCTACGACAAACACGCCCGCCGTCCCGGCGTCGGCTGGCTCACCGCAGCAACGCTCGCCTTCCTCCTCGCCCTGCTGTCGAAGCCAACCAGTTGGATGCTCCCCGTCTTCCTGCTCCTGCTCGACTTCTACCCCTACCGCCGCCTGAAGATCTCCGCGCTCGCGGAGAAACTCCCGATGTTCCTGCTCGCCGTCGTCTTCGGCTGGATCGCCTATGTCTCGCAGAAAACGGGTGCCGGCGCAGTCGCCCCACACCTCGATGTCCTCCTGAAAAAGACACCGCTCGTCATCTGTCACAACATCACCTTCTACTTCACCAAGCTCCTCGTCCCGCTCAACCTCTGCCCGCAATACCCCGCCCCGCCGCTCGACGCCATCAAGCTCACCGCCGCCCCGTTCGCCTGGGGCGTCGTCGGAACGGCCGCTCTCATCGCTCTGTTGATCGCCTTTCGCCGCCGGCGAATCGTTTGGGTCGGCGTGCTCGGCTTCCTCCTTCTCATTAACCCCGTCGTGCTCGGGCTCGTGGACTTTCAAGGTTCCATCACCGGCGACCGTTTCGTCTATCTCCCCATGCTCTCGTTGCTCCTCATGCTCGGCTTCGGCATCGCCGTACTGGCCGCGCGCGGATTTTCAGCCAAGCTCGCCGTCGCCGGATTGGCGATCGTGGTCTCGCTGGCGTTTTCCTGGAAGACTTGGCGCCTGCAGGATGTCTACCTCGATAGCATCAACTACTGGGAATTCGTCGTCCGTCAGAATCCGAACGACGCCTACTGCCGCATGGGCCTCGGCCGCGCCTGGCTGCTCGTCGACCGCAACGCAGCCGCCGAGTCCGAATTCCGAAAAGCCATCGAACTGAACCCCGATTTCGCGGATTCCTATTTCTACCTCGGTGAAGTCCTCTACTACGAACAAAAGCCCACCGAGGCGAAGGAATGGATCGACAAGGGTCTCGCCCTCCGCCCCGACAGCTCGCAGGGCAACTTCTTCCTCGGTCTGGTCATGCAGCGCCTCGGTTACGTCTCTGAAACCATCGCGCCCTTCCAGCGCGCCCTCGAGCTTCGCCCCAACTGGCGCGAAGCCCTGCGCGGCCTCAGCATCGCCCTGCTCAAATCCGGCCGCGGCGCTGAATCGCTGCCTGTACTCACGCGCCTCGTCACGCTCGAACCCGACAATCCCGTCAACCTCTACAATTACGCCGTCGCCCTTACCGAATCCGGCGAAGACCTCGCCGCACTCAACGTCATGCAGCAGGCCGTCGCGCTGAAGCCCGACGACGGCAACATGCAATTCGCCCTCGCCGCCTGCGCCGCCAGCGCCGGCGACACGAATCTCGCCTGGAAGGCCCTCGAGGCCGCCGTCAAACTGCGACCGGAAATGATGGAGCTCGCCGCCGCCGAGCATCGCTTCGAAAAAATGCGCGCCTCGCCCCGCTGGCGCGTACTGAAGATCTCCGTCGAAGGCGCTCCCGCAAATAAACCCAACTGACAAATCACCTTCCGCACGCAGTTTGCATCGCCGACGCCGCCCGCTAACATCGCCACACGATTCGGCCGTGGTGCAGTTGCACTAAGCCGACTACAATCGCCAAAACGGCCGTCAGCTCCGATCGGGCCCGGTCGAATTGCCGAACGAGGTGCCTGCGTGGGCCGTTATTTCGCCGACATCTGGGACACCCTCAAGACCATCTCCATCGGGATGGGAATCACCCTCAAATACTGCTTCGCCAAGACCGTGACGGTCCAATACCCGGACATGGCCCCGGTCCTCCAGCCGCGCTACCGCGGGTTCCACTGGTTCGAAGCCGAAAAGTGCATCGCCTGCGATCAGTGCGCGAAGGCCTGCCCGGTCGATTGCATCTACATCGAAAAAACCGGTGCTCGAAAAATCGACAAAGCCACCGGTGAAGCCATCGGCGGGGCCCTCACGCGCTACGCCATCGACTACTCGAAATGCATGTTCTGCGCCCTCTGCTGCGAGCCGTGTCCGACCGACTGCATCCACATGGGCAACAACCACGACTTGAGCGCCTTCACCCGCAAGGAAATGGTCGTCGAGTTCACCGACCTCGCGAAAGAAGGCAAGCAGACACCCGAGCCAATCTGGATGCAGAAGGAAAAACTGCCCGCCTGGGCCGAAGAAAGAAAGCGTCAGTGGCAGGATCGCGCCGCTCCCGTGAAGGACGCCATGCTACGCGCCCTCCAGGCCAGCGAAGCGAAGAAACCCGCACCCGCCGCCCCGGCGCCGGCCGCGACAAACTGAGGAGCCGCCCCCGATGCCCAATGAAAGCGCAAATCTGGTCCTCGGCCTCTTCCTCTTCATGGTCGGCGGCATCGCCATGGTGCTTGCCCCGCTGACCATCGGAAAGCTCGTCCGTGCCCGGCTTCCGCACCCCGAAAAAGACGCCCCCTACGAATGCGGCGAACCCGCCATCGGCCCGAGCTGGGTCCAGTTCGATTTGCGTTTCTACGTCGTCGCCCTCGTCTTCATCATCTTCGACATCGAAATGGCACTGTTCTATCCGTGGGCAGTCGTCTTCCGCTCCGCCGGAATCGCCGCCCTCTGGGACATGCTCATCTTCTTCGCATTGATCGTCGTCGGTTTCCTCTACCTCTGGCGCTTCGGCTATCTCAACTGGGTCCGCTCCACCGCCAGCACCAGCAAGCCCTCCGAAAAAGAGCTTCTCGCGAAGCCGAGTGCCCTGTCAGCCGCAGCGCGGCAGTGGGCTTGATCAGGCACGACTGCAAGGAACTCCTCCATGAGTTGGATCGAAAACCGATTTGAAGAGGGCCTCATCGTCACCTCGCTCGACTGGGCCATCAACTGGGGCCGCTCCAACGCCATCTGGCCCATGACCTTCGGCCTCGCCTGTTGCGCCATCGAGATGATGGCCGTCGGCGCCAGCCGCTTCGACATCGATCGTTTCGGCGCGGGCGCCTTCCGCGCCACCCCGCGTCAATCCGACCTCATGATCGTCGCCGGCACCGTCACGTACAAAATGGCCAGCCGCGTGAAGCGCCTTTACCACCAGATGCCCGAACCGAAATACGTCATCGCCATGGGCGCCTGCACCATCGGCGGCGGCCCCTACTTCAAGCACGGCTACCACGTCGTAAAGGGTGTCGACCTCGTCGTCCCCGTCGATGTCTACGTCCCCGGCTGCCCGCCGCGCCCGGAGGCCCTGCTCGAAGGTCTCATGCGTCTGCAAGACAAAATTCGCGGCCAGTCCATCGCCAAGGATCGCTGGCGTGACGTGAAGGAAGAGGCCTTCGCCTCCGCGTGAAATCATGACCATTGAAGGCATTGCCAATCTGCTGAAGGAAAAGTTTCCCGACGCCGGCATCGAAGCCCGCCTAGAGAGCCGCCACCCGCACGTAATCGTAAAGCCCGAACACTGGCTCACGGTCGCCGAGTTCCTGCGAAACGATCCCCAGTTGAAATTCGACTGGCTCCGCTGCATCACCGGCGTCGACTACATCGAAGACAAGCAGCTCGCCGCCATCTACGACTTTCACTCAACGCAGCGCCCCGCCCAGTCCGACGGCCTGTGGTCCGCCCGCGGCGAGCTATCAGTAAAGGTCCTCGCGCCCCGCGACAACCCCATGGTCCCCAGCGTCTGCCACCTCTGGGGCGCGGCCGATTGGCACGAGCGCGAAACCTACGACCTCGTCGGAATCAATTTCCAGAATCACCCCGACTCGGTCGACGATCTCAACGGCCGCCATCCGCGCCGCATCCTCTGTCCCGACGATTGGCAAGGCCACCCGCTCCAGAAGGACTACGAATTCCCGCTCGAATATCACGGAATCCCCGCCGTCACCGAGTTTGGACAAACTCGGCCGCTGCACGGTTGACCAGACGCGAGAACCCCGATGGCTGACACCGTCCTCGAATCCCGCCCCGACCTGAACCTCGACGTCGTCCGCGACGAAATCGGCGACGTGCGCACCGAGGAAATGCTCGTCAATATGGGTCCGCAGCACCCCTCCACGCACGGCGTGCTCCGCATCGTCCTCCGCACCGACGGCGAGATGGTCCTCGAAGCCGTGCCCCACATCGGCTACCTCCACCGCTGCGCCGAAAAAATCGGCGAAAACGTCGCCCCCTATCAATACATCCCCTACACCGACCGAATGGACTATCTCGCCGGGATGAACAACAACCTGGCGTTCTCGCTCGCGATCGAAGCCCTCACCGGCCTCGAAGTTCCCAAGCGTGCCCAGGTCATCCGCGTCATCTTCGCCGAGATGAACCGCATCGCCTCGCACCTCGTTTCAATGGGCGCTTACGGCCTCGATATGGGCGCGTTCACGCCATTTCTCTACGCCTTCCGCGAACGCGAGCGCATCCTCGATCTCTTCGAGGCCTCCTGCGGAGCCCGCCTCACCTACAGTTATATCACCATCGGCGGCGTAACCGACGACGTCCCCGAGCGCTTCATCGATGTCTGCCGCGAATACCTCGACTACTTCGAGCCCAAGATCGCTGAATACAACAACCTGCTTTCGTTCAATCACATCTTCGTGAAACGCACCGCCAATGTCGGCATCATCTCCGCCGAAAAAGCCATCAACTGGGGCCTATCAGGGCCAAGTCTCCGCGGCAGCGGCGTGAAATGGGATCTTCGCAAAGTCCATCCCGATTGCGGCTACGACGAATACGACTTCGACATCCCCGTGGGCCAGGGCCTTAAGGGCCAGCTCGGCGACTGCTGGGACCGCTATTTCGTCCGCATCCAGGAAATGCAGCAATCCGTCCGAATCGTCCGCCAGGCCCTCGACAAACTCGCCGGCACGCCGGGAGAGTACAAACACAAGTCGGGCAAGTCGGTCAAACTCCCGAAGGACGAAATCTATTACGAAATCGAAGGCGCTCGCGGCCAGCTCGGATTTTTCATCCAGGGCGACGGCTCGCAAATCCCTTACCGCGTCAAAGCTCGCGGCCCCAGTTATTGCAATCTTTCAATCACCAACGAGGTCGTCAAAGACTGCCTCCTCGCCGACGTCCCCGCCATCATCGGCTCGATTGACGTCGTCATGGGCGAGGTTGATCGCTGACCCCTCAACTTTGTGGAAATCCCGTCGCCTCAGGCGCTTAAGTCGCGAAGTGCTCTCTGCTGATTGCCATGCAAACCTCTTCCAATCCCAACCCGATTCGCTATATTCGTGAAACTATTCACGAACCGGCCGGTCGGCCGTCCTGAAAGGCAGCGCGGTGTCACAGGCGACAATTCCATGGATTGAACCCGTCCCCGAAAAGCGGGTCGCCATGCGCCGTAAGGCCCTGCTCGTCCTCTTCGGAGGCGGCCTCACGGCCCTCATCGTCGGCTGCGTCATGCTCGGAGTTTTCCGCGCCCTCCCCGACCAGGTCGGCACCATCGTCTTCATCCTCGCCGGTGTCCTCCCGATTCTCGGCGGCCTCGGCCTCATCCCGCTCGGCCTGCTTAACGGCAGTGTCGTCCTCACAACACTCGGCTTCGCCCAGATCGGCATCGGCGCCCTCGTAGGCGGCCTGCTCAAGGCAACACCGATCGATCCCCTAGTCGTCGGCGTCTTACTACTTGTAATCGGCCCAATCGCTGCCGGCCTCGCCATGCTCACCGCCGCCGGCGTCATCGTGGCCTTCAAACAAGTTGTCCAACTTCTTCTCATGCGCTGGACAGCCCTCATCCTCTTTTGCGGCGGAATCGTCTCAATCATCCTGCTCGTCTGGGCCCATGCATTCGTCTTCCGCTACGTCGCCCAACTCGCGAATGACACAACCCTTAACACATCCGCCACCACGACCTTCGGCGGCGATCTCACCATCGCCGAGCTTTCGACGCGCTTCAGCGGAAATTGGCGCCCCGTCGCATTTGTCCTCTGGCCCCTGCAATTCGGCCTCATCCGCGACCTCATCGCCATGGGCGGCGTCATCGGCTTCATCAGCATCATCCCGCTCTACACCATCTGGTGGGAACGCAAAGTCGCCGGCCGCATCCAATCCCGGCTCGGCCCCATGCGTGTCGGCGGCTGGCACGGTTGGGCCCAGTCCTTCGCCGACGGCATGAAGCTCATCTGCAAGGAAGATTTCGTCCCGCCCGAAGGCGACGGCACGCTCTTCCGCCTTGCCCCCTATCTCGCATTCGTGCCCGCCATCTGCGCCTTCATCGCCCTGCCCTTCGCAACCACCTACGTCTTCCGCGACCTCGACGTCGCCCTGCTCTTCATCCTCGCCATGCTCGGCATCGAAGTTCTCGGTGTCATCATCGCCGGCTGGGCCAGCAACAATAAATGGAGCGTGTACGGCGCGATGCGCGAGGCCTGCCAGATGGTCTCCTACGAAATCCCGATGGGTATGGCCCTGCTCGTACCGGTCATGACCGCCGGCGCCCTCCGCCTGACCGACATCGCCAAACTCCAGCAGGATGGCTTCGGATCCTGGCTCGCCTGGAATAATCCGTTCTGCCTTATCGCCTTCTTCTGCTACTACACCGCCTCGCTCGCCTCCTGTAAGCGCGCCCCGTTTGATCTGCCCGAGTCCGAATCCGAACTCGTCGCCGGCTTCCACACCGAGTACAGCGGCTTCCGCTGGTCGCTCTTCTTCTTCGCCGAATACGCCGCCATGTTCGCCGTCTCCGGCCTCGCCGTGATTCTCTTCCTCGGCGCGTGGTATGGCCCGCTTCCGCTGAGCTGGGCCCCGGCCGGCAACGACATCGCCTCCGCCGTTGTTCGCGGCCTGCTCTTCGACGGCCCGATCCTCTTCATCCTCAAGTGCGGCCTCTTGCTCTACGTCCAGATCTGGATTCGTTGGACGCTCCCGCGCATCCGGATTGACCAGGTGCTCTACGCCTGCATCCAGGTCTTGTTGCCGCTGACCATGCTCGTCGTCCTCGGCAGCACGTTCTGGCTGCTCTTCGACAACAGCGCCCATCCCGCATTCGAAAGCTTTGCAAAAGTTGTTCGCGGGCTTCTGTCGCTCGTCGGCGTCGTCATTTCAATCGCCATCGCCGGCTTCATCATCTTTGGTTTCGTGAACCGTCGCCGCCTCGTCGGCACCCTGGCCATCGAACACTTCCCCGGGAGCTGACGCCGCCGCGCTGACCAACCATGAACGTCAACACCTGGCTTGAGCCCATCGTCTTCTTCCTATTCGCTGGCGTGGTGCTTTTCTCCGCCATCGGCATCGTCCTCACGCGCAATATCGTCCGCGCCGCCCTGTTCCTTCTCGGGACGCTCGGTGGCGTCGCCGGCCTTTACTTCCTCCTCATGGCCAACCTGCTCGCCGCCATCCAACTCATCGTCTACGCCGGCGGAACCCTCGTCCTCATCGTCTTCGGCGTCATGCTCACCAGTAAGTCACCCTGGGTCCGCTTTGCCCCATCGCGCAGCGAGGCGGCCGCCGCCACCACAATCGGCCTCGTCCTCTTCGCGGCGCTTGCCAAAATCGTCACGGGCATCGACTGGACCGTCGCCGCCCATCCCGCCGATCAGCCCGCGACCGTCCGCCAGGTCGGCAACCTGCTCCTACAGCAATACCTCGTCCCTTTCGAAGTCGCTTCGGTTCTCCTGCTCGTTGTCATGATCGGCGCGGCCTATCTCGCCCGTCCGGAGAACTGACCCAATGACCTCGATCGGCCTCCAACACTACCTCCTCCTCGCCGCGGCCCTTTTTTGCCTCGGCATCCTCACCATGACGCTCAAGCGAAACGCCATCGGAATCCTCATCGGCGTCGAGCTCATCTTGAATGCCGCCAACCTCAACCTCGTCGCGTTCACCCGCTATCGAACAGGCGCGATTGACGGCCAGATCGTCGCCGTCTTCATCATCCTGCTTGCCGCCGCCGAAGCGGCCATCGCCATCGCCATCTTCATGAACTTCTACAACAGTCTCGCCACGATCGACGTCGATCGCGCCGACCAATTGCAGGGCTGACCCGATGATCGACTTGGATTTAGCCCTGGCCCTCGGCGTCCTGATCCCGCTGATCAGCTTCACCTTCTTGGCATTCTTCGGCTCGAAGCTCCCCGGCATCGTCCCCGATGCCCACGGTCATGATGAACACGGCCACGAGCTTCCCCCCGATCATCTCCACAAGTCCGACCACTCCCACGCGCCGGCGCACGATGCCGGCCACGGCGACCATCACCACTTCCCTCCAAAAGAAAAGAAGCCACCAGGCGGCAATCCCCTCGCCGGCTACATCGCCACCGCCGCTATCGCCACCAGTTGCCTCCTCGCGACCTACGTCCTTGTGAAGTGGGTTGGCATGGCCCCCGGCCAGCGCACCGCCTACGCCGCCGAAATGGCCGCGAAGCACACCTTCCACTGGGCCGACCTCGGCAAGCTCAATCTCTCCGTCGCCGTCAACCTCGACTCGCTGACCGTCATCATGTTCTTCATGGTGACCTTCGTCGCGAGCTGGATTCACGTCTTCTCCCTCGGCTACATGGCCGAAGACCCGCGCTTCCACCGCTTTTTCACCTACCTGTCGCTCTTCTGCTTCGCGATGCTCGGCCTGCTCATCAGCAACTCCCTGCTCTTCCTCTTCATATTCTGGGAGTTGGTCGGCCTCTGCTCCTACTTCCTGATTGGCTTCTGGTTCGAGAAGAAGTCCGCGTCGAACGCCGCCATCAAGGCCTTCATCACCAACCGCGTCGGCGACCTCGGATTCATCGTCGGTCTCATGCTCGTCATCTTCTATCTGCAGGATGTCTCCCTGGCCGGCGCGACCGCAAAGTTCCGCGCCCTCGCCGACGACCCGGCCGCCGCCCTCTTCACGCAGACTTTCTGGGGCGTAAACCTCGCCACCTGGATGGGCATCGGCCTCTTCTGCGGCGCGGTCGGCAAGTCCGCCCAGTTCCCGCTGCACGTCTGGCTGCCCGACGCCATGGAAGGCCCGACCCCCGTCTCGGCCCTCATTCACGCCGCCACGATGGTTGCCGCCGGCGTTTATCTCGTCGCCCGCATCTTCGGCCTGCTCACCCCGCAGGCCCAGTTCGTCATCGCAGTCATCGGCTGCATCACCCTCGGCATGACCGCCCTCATCGCCGCCGTCCAGACCGACATCAAAAAGGTCCTCGCCTACTCCACCCTCTCGCAGCTTGGCTACATGATCTTCGGCATGGGCGTCGGCGCATGGGTCGGCGCGCTGTTCCATCTTCTCACACACGCCTTCTTCAAGGCCCTGCTCTTCCTCGGCTCCGGCCAGGTCATCGCCGGCTGCCACCACGAGCAGGACATGCGTCGCATGGGCGGCCTCCGCAGCAAAATGCCGGTTACCTGCTGGACCTTCTTCCTCGCCGTGCTCGCCATCTCGGGCGCCGGCATCCCCTGGTCCGGCTTCGGTATCGGTGGTTATCACAGCAAGGACGAGATTCTCGTCGTCGCCTACCACCGCGCGTACAAGTGGTTCGATGAAGTCCACCACTCGGAGCATCATTCCGCGCTGTCGTCGTCCGAGGCATACGCAGCGGAGCCCGCTCACGGCGGCGACCAGAAGGATTCTCACACCACGGCGTCACACGGTTCGGGCGGACACAATTCGCTCGGCGCCATCTACCCGCAAGTACCCCCACTCCCCAAGTGGATGTTCTGGATACCCGTAATCATTGCTTACATCACTCCGTTCTACATGACCCGTTGCTGGATTCTCACGTTCGCTGGCAAGCCTCGCGACGAGCATGTTCACGAGCACGCCCATGAGAAGCCCATCATGTGGGTTCCACTCGTCGTTCTCGCAATCGCATCTGTTCTCTGCGCATCGATTCCGTTCCTCACCGTACGTCTCCTGGTCGCCGATGCCGCTCACACGCCCGAAGCACACGCGCCAATCGACAAGCTCGTCGGTTCGCGCGTCTCCTCGCTCACTCCGGCCGTCAACGGCGAGGAATTGCATGATGCACATCAGGCTCTCGGCTGGATCGTCGGCTTCGCCTTCGTCGCCGGCATGGGCCTCGCCTGGGCCATCTACCGCAATGGCTTCGGCTTCGCCAACGCAATCGTGAAGAGCAACCCGCTCTTCCGCGGTATCCACACTGCACTCATGCGACGCCTCTACATAGACGACCTCTACAACCTCGTCCTCGTCGGCGGCACCCACGTCATCGCCCGTCTCAGCGCCTTCCTCGATAAGCTACTGGTCGACGGCCTCGTCAATCTCGTCGCCGCCCTCACCCGCGTCTTCTCCAGCTTCACCGGCCGCCAGCTCGACATGCCCATCAAGGCCGGCGACATCGGCTTCGTCGATGCCATCGTCAACGGCATCGCGAACGCCACCCGCACCGTGGCAGACTTGGTCCGCCGCCCGCAGTCCGGCCGCATCCGCCTCTACATTCTCACGCTGGCCGGCGTCGCCGCCCTCATCCTCGCCTCGGTCGCCTTCTGGGATCAGCTCGAGGCCCTCCCCGGTCGCTTCAAGCCCGCCGATTCGAAAACGAAAACGCAATTG
This sequence comes from Planctomycetota bacterium, assembly GCA_015654675.1. Classification (GTDB taxonomy): domain Bacteria; phylum Planctomycetota; class Phycisphaerae; order UBA1845; family UTPLA1; genus SpSt-539. Next base: position 28,956 of record JAATGM010000001.1, read on the forward strand.
TCAGCCGCCATCGCTGGCGGCGATTCTCTAGCTTCGGGTGCTCACCGTGATCAGTGACCAAAACATCCTGAATTGGATCGTCTTCCTCCCCATGATCGGCATGGTCCTCTGCCTCGCCGCGCCCAACGCCAAGGCCGTCAAGATCGTTGGCATCGGCACGACCTTCCTGACCTTCCTGCTCTCGCTGCGGCTCTTCCCCCCGTTCTGGAACCACCTCTTCGGTTCCGCCTACGGCACCGCCGAGTCGATTCATTTTGGATTCGCGCGCGACTGGATCAGCATCGGAAAATTCAACATCGAATACCGCGTCGGCCTCGACGGCCTCAGCTTCCCCATGGTCATCCTGACCACCCTCACCAGCTTTCTCGCCGCCATCGCCAGTTGGAACTTCGAAGATTGGCGCGTCAACAAGGGCATCCGCGGCTACTTCGCCCTCTTCCTCCTCCTTGAAACCGGAATGCTCGGCACCTTCGTCGCATTGGACTTCTTCCTCTTCTACATCTTCTGGGAAGTCATGCTCCTGCCGATGTACTTCCTCATCGGTGTCTGGGGCGGCCCGCGCAAGGAATACGCCGCCATAAAGTTCTTCCTCTACACCTTCCTCGGTTCGGTCCTCATCCTCATCGCCCTGCTCGCGATGTACTTCAAGGCCTCCGACGTAGGCGTCCACACCTTCAACCTGATCGACTACGCCACCAACCCGGCCATCCACCAGATCTTCAACGCCGAGTCCACCCAGTTCCTCCGTTGGAACTTCGGCCTGGCCATGTTCGTGATGCTCTTCATCGGCTTCGCGGTGAAGGTGCCGGTCTTCCCGTTCCACACGTGGCTGCCCGACGCCCACGTCGAAGCCCCGACGCCCATCTCCATGATTCTGGCCGGCGTCCTGCTCAAGCTCGGCGGTTACGGCCTCCTGCGCATCTGCTACCCCATCTTCCCCGCCGCCGGCCACACCGCCGCCTACGCCCTCGCCCTGCTCGGCCTCATCAACATCATCTACGGCGCACTCTGCGCCATGGCCCAGACCGACTTCAAGCGCCTCGTCGCTTACAGCTCCGTCTCACACATGGGCTACGTCCTGCTCGGCATCGCCATCATGACCGACACAGGTTTCCAGGGTGCCATGTTCCAGATGTTGGCCCACGGAATCTCCAGCCCAATGTGCTTCTTCCTTGTCGGCGTCATTTACGACCGCGCCCACCATCGCGAAATCAACAAATTCGGCGGCGTCTGGCTCTCAATGCCCGTCTATGGCTCTCTAGCCACGCTGGGCTTCTTCGCTTCGCTCGGCCTGCCCGGCCTGTGCGGATTCATCGGCGAAATCTGGGTGCTCCTCGGCGCGTTCAACGCCCCGTTCCCCTGGGCCAAGCCCGTCGCCATCGTCGCCGCATTCGGAGTCGTCCTCACCGCCGGCTACATCCTTTGGCTCATCCAGCGCGTCTATCTCGGCAAGGAAAAGGCCGAATACAGCGGCTTCCCGGACGCATCCGCCCGCGAAGTCTTCGTTCTCTCCATCATGGGCGCGCTGGCCATCTTCATGGGCGTCCTGCCCATGTTTACCTTCCGTCTCATGAACGGAACCCTCGACAACATCGTGAAACTCTTTAACTCGTAAAGGCGGTCGATCGCGTGCTGCTGGCCATTGCCAATTCGTTCTGGATGCCCGACCTCGACGCCGTCGTCGCCATCGGTCCCCTATGGGGCCTCGCCGGCACGATTGTCGCCATCGTCCTCGCCGCCCTCGTCCTCGGCCGCAGCGCCGCCGTCTCCTCCGTCATCACCATCATCGGCGCAACGCTCACCGCCTGGATCTGCTTCACTCACGCCCCGCGCGTCGCTCAATCCGCCTGGGCCGGCCTCGCGCCCGCCGGCGGATCGCCCATGCTACTCGTCGACAATTTCGCGATCCTCTTCATTCTGCTGATCTGCCTCTTCCTCGCCTGCGTCACCGGCCTCTGGATGATCGGCGCCTCGACCAACGCCCGCGAATCCGCCGCCCACCTTCGCAACGGCCCTGAGTTCTTCGTTCTCCTCGTCGGCTCCGCCTTCGGCATGGCCCTGATGGTCTCCACCACAAACCTTCTCATGATCATCCTCGCCATCGAAATGGCCTCGCTCCCGTCCTACGCTATCGTCGGTTTCCAAAAGCGAAATCGCATCGCCGCCGAGGCCTCCCTGAAGTACGTCCTCTTCGGCGCAGTCACCAGCGCCCTCATGGCCTACGGCATCTCGCTGCTCTACGGCTTCTACGGCACGCTTGATGTCAACGAGATCGGCCGCCTCGTCTCCACCGAACTCGCCGCCACCGATACACCCGCTGCCGCCAAGGCCCTTATCTCCGTCGCCCTCTTCGGCCTGATGGCCGGCATCGGCTTCAAAATCTCCGCCGTCCCCTTCCATTTCTGGTGCCCGGACGTTTTCGAGGGCGCGTCGATCGAAGTCACCACCTGGCTCTCTGTCGCAAGCAAGGCCGCCGGCCTGGGCCTCCTCCTTCGCATCATCGCCGCCGTCCTTCAACCCCTGGCCGAAACCTTCGACAACCCCCTTTCAACGACGGTCGCCATGTTCGCCGCCGTCACTTGCACAGTCGGCAACCTCGCCGCCTTCCCTCAAACCAGCGTCAAGCGGCTACTGGCCTATTCCTCAATCGCCCACGCCGGCTACATGCTCATGGCCGGCGCAATCATTTGGCAGGCCAAACCCGGCAGCGATGTAGCCAACCCCGCCTTCGCCGCCCTCATCGTTTACATCATCGTCTATCTCTTCATGAACCTCGGCGCGTTCGGCTGCACCGCCCTCGTCTACTGGGCCACCGGCAGCGAAAAGATCGAGGCCTTCCGCGGTCTCGGCCGGCGCAGTCCGCTCATTGCCGCCGCCATGACCGTCTGCCTCTTCAGTCTCGTCGGCCTCCCGCCCTTCGGCGGCTTCATCGCCAAGTTCTACCTGCTGATGGCCCTCTTCAAGTCCAATCTGGTCTGGCTCGTCGCCGTCGCCCTGCTGAACTCGATCTTCAGTCTCTACTTCTATTCCCGCATCGCCTACGCTATGTACTTCGCCGACGACGGCAAGCCCGCCTTCTCGGTCCCCGCCTTCGGCCGTGCCCTGGTCATTGCCGCCGCCATCGTCATTCTTCTCACCGGCATCCCCATCGCCGGCGGTTTGATCGGCCGGGCCAATCAGTTCGCCAGCCATCTCTACCCCATCGCCGCACGGACTACGTTTGCCGAACCGCAGGCCGCGGCCGCGAAAGACCCAATCCCACTCGCCGCGCGGAGCGCCCCATGACCGCCCCCGCCACCATCGACGCGCTGGCCGATTGCTACGAAGCCGAGTGCCGCAGTCTCATCGGCCACTTGCCCAACAGCTCGCCCTTCATCTCATGGCTCGGCGTGGCCGATCAGGCCGTCATGCGTCGAATCGTCGCAGACGAGACGTCTCACGAGCGCCGCCTGTTTGATCTCATGTTGGAATTGGATAGTTCCCCGCCGCCCGCCATCCGCGGTACCGAAACCGGCGCCATCGCCTACCTCGACATCCGCGCCCTACTCCCGCGCATTACCGCCGACAAGCGCCGCCTCCTCGCCGCTTACGAAACCAACGCCTCCCGTCTCGCCGCCGACAAGCGCGCCTCGGCCCTGGTCTCTTCCATCCTCGACGACGAACGCCGCCACTTGGCCGAGCTGCAGCGCATCGAAAAAGTCCAGTAATCGCCCTGCTCGCGTCGCGCCCCACCTGCGACCAACCCATCCCTCGCGTGTATCATCTTCTGCATGCCCACCGCCCCCGCCGTCCCAATCGCCCCTCTCCTCGAACTCATGGCCGCCCGCGAGGCCTCCGACCTCCATCTCATCCCCGGTTACAAGCCCACCCTGCGAATTAACGGCGAGCTGGTCGCCGCCGGCGATACAACCCTCGATGCATCCCAGATCATCCCGATGCTCACCCCGATCGCCCCGCCCGCGATCGCCCCGCGTCTCGCCGCTGCGACCGATCTCGACTTCGCCTGCTCATTCACTCACAACGGCCAGACCCTTCGCGCCCGCGTAAACGTCTTCTCCGCCTCGGGCCGCCCCGGCGCCTGCCTCCGGCTGATCCCCTCGCGTATCCCCACCACCGCCGAACTCGCCTTCCCCGAAGACCTCGCCGCCCGCGTGGAAAAGCTGCAAACCGGCCTCGTCCTCATCACCGGCATCACCGGCTCCGGAAAAACCTCGACGCTCGCCGCCCTCGTCCAGCGCTTCAACACCGCCGGCGGCTTCCGCATCATCACCATCGAGGAGCCCATCGAATACGTCTTCCCGCCCACCCCCGCCGGCCTCGTCTCGCAGCGCGAAGTCGGCATCGACGTCCCCAGCTTCTACGACGGCCTCCGCTTCGGTCTCCGCCAGGATCCCGACATCCTCCTCGTCGGCGAAATCCGCGATCGCGAAACCGCCCAGCTCGCCCTCTCCGCCGCCGAGACCGGCCACCTCATCTTCGCCACGCTCCACACCGCCGACGCCAAGGGCGCCATCACGCGCCTGGTCGACCTCTTCCCGCCCGACACACACGACGACGTCCGCACCCAGCTCTCCATGTCGCTCCGCTGCGTCATCGCCCAGCACCTGCTCCCACCCCCGCAGCGCGGCGGCCGCCGAATCCTCGCCCTCGAAGTGCTGATGACAAACTTCAGCGTCCGCTCCGCCATCCGCACCGGAAAAATTGAATCAATCGACACTTCCATTCAATCAGGAAAAAAAGACGGAATGATCGCGCTGGACGGCTATCTACGCGACCTCGTCCAGCAGGGAAAAATCGACCTGCCCACCGCCAGACAATTCGCCAAAGACCCGACCGAGCTCGGCGCGTAGTCCCGCAATCAGCGATCGCTAGCGTCGCACCAACCTCAGCCGCCCCAGATCAATCTCCGGCTCCTGCGGCGTCAGTTCATCCATCCGCCGCCGATACGCCTTCAGCAGATCGCTTCGCGTCACGATCCCCACCAGCGACGCATCGGCCCGGCGAACAACCGGCAAGCGCCCGATGTCATGATTCACAAGGTGGTCCATCGCCTGCCGCAGCGTGCAATCGTCGTACACAATCTTCGGCGGTCGCCGGATCAACTCGCCGACCGGCCGCCCGAGTTCACCCCGCGCGTTGATCAAATCGCGCCGCGTCAGCACGCCCGTCACATGTCCCGCCTCATTCACAACCGGAAATCCCTGATGCGTCGCCCCGGCCGCCCCCGATTCCATCCACGCCCGTACTTGCCCCACCGAATCCTCGGCTCGCATCGTCACCACCCGCCGGCTGGCCACGTCGCGCACCACCAGTTGATCGAGCACGTCCGCCGCATACCCAGTCGGCACGAGCACGCCGCGCCGCGCGATCTTCTCCGTCATCATCGTGTGCCGCATCAAAAGGCAGGACGCCAGATAAGCCGCCGCTCCGCCCCCCAGCAGCGGCAACAACGTGTCTGGCTGCCGCGTCAGCTCAAATCCCATCACGATCGAAGCCAGCAGCGCTCGCGATGCCCCGGCAAACATCGCCACCATCCCGACCAGTGCCGCTACGCGCGGATCAATATGCCCGTGCGGGATCATCCGCGCCGCCGCCACGCCCAGCACGGCCCCCAGTCCGCTGCCGATCGTGAACAGCGGCGCCATCGTCCCGCCCGAAGTCCCGCTCCCCAGCGACACCGCCCACGAAATAAACTTCATCGCACACAGCGCCCCCACGGCGGCAAGCGCCATCTGCCCATTCAATATGTCCGTGATGTTCCGATACCCAACGCCCAGCGTCCGCGGGAAAAAGTATCCGATCGCGCCGACCGCCACCGCTCCAATCGCCGGCCACCACATCCAGTGAATCGGGAGCCGCTCGAACTGGTCCTCGATCGCATAAACCGTCCGCGTCACCCCCACCGAAATCGCCCCGATGATCGCCCCAAGCAACACGTACACGCCCAGCGCCACGGGCGCCGCCTGCGTAATCGTCTCCATCGCGAACATCGGCGCGGTCCCGACCAGAACGGCCCGCACTCCGCCCGCCGCCGCAGCCGCCAGCGCCACCGGAACAAGCGATCGCGGCCGAAACTCAAAAAGCAAAAGTTCCACGGCTAGCAACACCGCCGCGATCGGCGTACCGAACACCGACGTCATACCCGCCGCCGCCCCCGCCGCCAGCAGCGTCTTCCGCTCGGCTGCCGCCGTCGGCAGCACTTGCCCGATCAACGAACCAAGCGCCCCGCCCGTCGCGATAATCGGCCCTTCCGCTCCAAACGGTCCGCCCGTTCCGATCGCAATCGCCGCCGACAACGGCTTCAGCAGCGTCATCCGCGCCGGAATCCGGCTGTCATTCCGCAGCACCTGTTCCATCGCCTCCGGAATGCCGTGCCCGCGAATCGCCGGCGAACCCAGCCGCGCCATGACGCCGACAATCAACCCGCCGATCACCGGCACGCCGATCACCCAGACTCCAAGATGATTCGCCGCCGGCGTCGCATCCGCCGTAGAGAGCCGCCCGAAAAATGCAAGATTCGTGAAAAAATCGATGAGCAGCAGCAGCCCCTGCGCGACAAACGCCGCGATGACTCCAAGTCCGACGCAAATCGCGGACACATAGAGCGTCCGCCGATCCACAACAGTCACATGCGGCGGAATGTCCGCCGCCGAAAGCGTCGGCCCCATCCCCGGCGAAACCGGCAACCCCTCCGTCGTCGACGCCTCCGCCACGGAATGCTGACTCATCTCGGTCTCCTGTGTTTCGAGCGCGCACCAATGCCCGCGCCGGATTCGAAATGCACTTAAGCAGGATTATAGATGCCCCAAGCCCCGAAGGTGACTAAGCCCGTCGTCCTGCCGCGCCCTTCGGCGGATACAGCACAAACGCCGCCACCAGCAACCCCGCCGACATCAACAGCAATACCACTCGCACGCCCGGCATCAGATACAGCCGCACCAGCCCGCGCTCCAGCGCCCACGACTCCGCCTCGCGGCTCCAGCGCGGCCAGTTCGTCGGCACCAGCTCAAGATCGCGATCCAGAATCGTCGCCGCCGCCGGGCCCGTCGTCGTGGGCACGCCCAGGTCCACCAGCGGCACCTGAACGATCTCCTCGCCCTCGCGCTGATACTTCAGGTCAATCTGCGCCAGCCGCTCATTCACCAGTGGGTCTCCCCGAAAAGCGTCAATCAGCTTCCGCGCGTTCTCAATCTCGGCCGTCTGCCGCTGCACGTCCGCCCGCAGCGCACGTTCCTCGACCAGCACCAGCGCATGCTCGCGCAACACCGGCAGCACCACCGCCGGCGCATAAAGCACGAACGCCATCACCGTCAGAACCACGAACATGATCCGATGACCCCACGGCGATCCCCCGCCGGCTTCGCGCGTCCGCTCGCCCCCGACCGCCTCATCGGATGTCGAATATCCAGCCAATGATTCCGCTCGCGCACTCACGCCCGGTTCGACTCCGTTCGCACCGTAGCGTCCGGCCTCTCGCCGGACGGAATTCACCAGCCCCGCGGATGACGTTCTCTAAGCCGCCTGCTGCGGCCCATAAACCGCCTGCTTGCCCAGCTCCGCCTCAATCCGCAGAAGCTGGTTGTATTTCGCCACGCGATCGCTTCGACAGGGGCTCCCGGTCTTGATCTGCCCCGCGTTGGTCGCCACTGCTATATCGGCGATTGTTGCGTCTTCGGTCTCGCCGCTCCGGTGCGAGATAACCGCCTTCCACCCATGCCGCACGGCCAGGTTCACCGCCGCAAACGTCTCCGTCAGCGTCCCGATCTGGTTCACCTTGACCAAAATCGAGTTCCCCGCCTTCCGCCGCATCCCCTCCGCCAGCCGCGACGTATTCGTCACAAACAGATCGTCACCCACCAGTTGCACCCGGTCCCCGATCGCCGCCGTCAGCCGCCCCCACCCCTCCCAATCGTCCTCCGCCAGCCCGTCCTCGATCGACCGGATGAACGGATACTTCTTCACCCAATCGATCCAGTACCCAGCCATCTCTTCGCTGCTGATCAGCTTGTCCGGCCGGCTCTTGAAAAACTTGTACTTCCCCGACTTCTCGTCATACAGCTCCGTGCACGCCGGATCGAGGCACACAAACACATCCTTCCCCAGCGTGTACCCCGACTTCCCGCACGCCTCGACGATCACCTCGATCGCCTCTTCATTGCTCTTGAGGTTCGGCGCAAATCCGCCCTCGTCGCCGACGCCCGTCGAAAGCCCCTTCGAAGTCAGCACCTTCTTCAGCGTATGAAAGATCTCCGCCCCCATCCGCAGCGCCTCGCGAAAGCTGTGCGCTCCCCACGGCTGAACCATGAACTCCTGGAAGTCCACATTGTTGTCCGCGTGCTTCCCGCCATTCAGAATGTTCATCATCGGAGCCGGCAACACATGCGCCCCAGCCCCGCCCAGATACCGAAACAACGGCAACCCGCACGACATCGCCGCCGCCTTCGCCGCCGCCATCGAGACCGAGAGAATCGCGTTCGCCCCCAGCTTCGCCTTGTTCGGCGTCCCGTCCGCTTCGATCATCGCGGTGTCGAGTCGTTCCTGCTGCGTCGCATCCAGCCCCATCACGGCCTTCGCGATCGGCCCATTAACATTCTCGACCGCCTTCATCACGCCCTTGCCGCCGTACCGCTTCGCGTCGCCGTCGCGCAGCTCCACCGCCTCATGTGCCCCGGTCGAAGCCCCGCTCGGCACGGCCGCCGTCCCGCAGCTTCCGTCCTCCAACCGTACGCGCGCCTCAACCGTCGGGTTCCCCCGGGAATCCAGAATCTCGATCGCACGAACGTCACAAATTCGCGTCTTCATATAACCCTCGCCGCCTCCCAGATTCTGCGGCCACTATAGCCCCGCCCACAGCGCGGTCAAACCCGCTTGTCACCACGCCAACTCCCATTACAATCCCTCTCCCGGTCCCCAGGACCGGCCAGGGCGTGTGTCCGAGTGGCCAAAGGAGACGGGCTGTAAACCCGTTGGCTTTACGCCTTCGCTGGTTCGAATCCAGCCGCGCCCATTGATTTTTCTCTAATGGCCCCCTCTTGACGGCCATCTGCATCGCACGTTCCGACCGGCGTCAATTCTCAGAACTAGCAAAATAAGATTCGCCCCCCGATAGAATTCAAGGGGCGATTCGTGACTGGCCGGTGCACTCGATCAATTCGTTTCGCTATTGATCGATCACCCGAATGTGATACTCATTGAATTCAACATTCACCATGGTCGCGGTCCCGGCGTCATTGTCAGAGCCCGTATCGCCGACGCAGTGGAAGCACTTCACGAGATCGGCCGGCGATAGACAGATCGAATCGAGCGTGTGGTTCGTATCCACGTACGATGCCTCCGAGTGAATGGGGCCCAGGAAGGCCAGAATTCGAACGCCGGGCGGAGGCGCGTAGACCTGCCGCCACTCCGACAATCCGTTCGCCTCTGTAAAGTCATCTTCCGTCTCCACCGCGTCCATCGACGCTCGCGCGATGATCCCGACTCCGTCGAACGCAATGTCGCACGCCACGTGCACGGCGGGACCGTTACCTGCGAAGTCCGCATCGCCGTGCGTGTGCGGCGGCGTGTAATTGAAGCTGGACATGCCGATCACAATGTCGCGCGGTTGCGGCGGCAGCGGCTGGATGATCGGCAGAGTCGAAATCGGCAGGTTGTTCCACGTCAGAATGAGTTGATTGCTCTGGTTGTTCAGCGGAACGCCGTTCGACCCGAGATTGAACACGCCCTGATAGTGCGTGGGCACGGCCAGCGCATTGGTGACATCCACCATCTGCGTTCCCTGCAGCAGCATCAATTTCATATTGGCTCCCGCCGGGTCCTTCACGTCAAAGTCATAGCCATAGAAGGTGATGGAATTGAGCTCGGTTCCGACGCGCGCCATGTCGATCTTGTCTGGGACGAAACTGATAAAGGCCGGCGGCGGCTGAATGTAAGGTTGTCCGGTAATCTGCGCCTTGATCTTGAGCAACCCCTGGATCATCCGGTTCGACATGAAGTCGGCCGTCGCGATCACGCTGACCGTCGCCGCGCCGATGCCCCGCTGCAGAACTTCGTCCACATCCGCCTTCACGTCGTTTTCAGCGGCCGGCAGTTGGTCCTCCAACCCGCGGACAATCTCTTCCCAGTGGGCGCTGTCTGTATTGAGACTGGCGATCGCAACATTGATGGAGTTGACCGCGCTGTCGAGCGAGTCCGTAACGCCGCCGACTCCGCAACCACCAACTGCAATCGCCGCGGCAAGCCCACACAACAACAGGCGAGCCGGCCCAAATCGGAATGCGCCGCGGATTGATCGTAAATCGCCCTCATTGATATTCACGGTGTTTCTCCTGATTCAGATCGGGTTCAAGTTCTCTTTGGGGCTCACCCGGCCGGCTCAAGCCGCTGTCGAGCAGACTCAACCAGGCCCGCGATCGGCCGTCGCTAAGAGAGGCGCAGGCAACCGGGTCGCGCGGACAGAAATGCGCGGCCGATTAACGCAGGATCAGCATGGGCTGCTTAAGTGCAGGATTCTGAATGAGTTCCGGCCGAGCACCGTCCCCCAATGGAGCCGCAAGAACTAGCTGCGTGTCTGTGTGCGTGCGGCGCTCCATGGCGCCAATCAGCGAACCGAGAGGGCTGATGGAATGTCAATTCTGATTGACGCACAAACCGACTTCCGAGGTTTCCGACGTCCGATGTGAACCATCACGGCCCGATCGATGGCGCCAGCATAGGCCCATTCGTCGCCCCTGGGTCACTTCGGTCGCCAACGCCAGCGCCGCGCCTACGCAAATCAACCAAAATCGATCGGCGTGAAAGCCGAAAACAACTGCTTCGCCTCCGCCAAATTCCCGATCGCCTCGTAATCGCATGCCTCGCCGAATTTCTGCCACATCGCCTGCACGGCCTTGTTCGTATGCGCCGACTCAACCGCCTTCGCCGACTTCCACTCGAACACCTCCACAATCGTCCCATCCGCTGCCCGCATGGCGTACGCCGGCCGCTCCGTCACAAGCCCCTCTTTCAGCAGCACAGTCATGTGGTTTTTCACCAGCTCCAGCAACTGCGCGTCTTTCCCCGCCTTTGGTCGATAGCACACGATCACAAACTGGCCCATCGAACTCTCCTTTCGTGACTGGACTTCCGATTTCGCCACCGGTCCGCGCCCGACCGAGCCCTTCTCCGCCGGCGTCTGCGCTCCCAGCGGTAACTCAAACGCCAGGATCGCAATCCCGGCCAGCAGCATCATTCCGATCGCCGTTTTCATCGAACGACTCCCGATCAACCCAACCGCGCAAGTGACGGCGGTACGCCGGCGCCACCGCAAACATGTCGCTATTCAAGCCGATTCAGCATTGGCGATCTATCGCTATAATGCCAGAATATGTCGATTAAGCGCAAGCTCCCGCTGCCCTATTGGGATCCCCGCTACGATCTGGTTCCCTTCGCATTCGACCTCCCCCACCGTCATCAGATCCCCCTCCATCTCCACCACCGCGACCAGCTCGTCTATGCCCGAACCGGTGTCATGACAATCACCACAAATCGCGGCGCCTGGGTCATCCCGCCCAATCGCGCCGTCTGGGTGCCCAATGGCGTAGAGCACCGCCTGCGCATGTCCGGCCGAGTCGAAATGCGAACCCTCTACTTTCGCCATGACGTGGTCTCATCGCTGCCGAGATCCTGCTGTGTCGTCGCGGTCTCTCCGCTGCTCCGCGAACTCATCCTCTACGTTGTTGCCCATGGCCCACTGAAACGCCGCACCGCTCGCGGCCGCCGCATCCTCGATTTCCTGCTCGACCAAATGCGCCAACTCGCGGTCCTCCCCCTCCACGTGCCCTGGCCAACCGACCCGCGCGCCCGCCGGGTCGCTGAGTCCGTCGCCGAAAATCCCGCCTCGGCCGTCACGCTCGATCAACACGCCAAGCGCATCCACGCCGGCAAACGCACGATCGAGCGACTCTTCTTGGCCGAAACAAACCTTTCCTTTCGCCACTGGCGACAGCAGGTTCGCCTGCTGCAGAGTCTCGAACGCCTGGCCGCCGGCAAAACCGTCACCACGGCCGCCCTCGACGTCGGCTACGACAGCACCAGCGCATTCATCGCTGCGTTCCGACAGACGTTCGGCGCCACGCCCCGCAAATACTTCCGCGATGACCCCCAATGACCCCACTCGGCGCGAAAAATCCCCCATTTCGCGGCATCAGACGCGTTCCCAACCGCCCCCTCACATTTCCTCTTGACCCCGACCCAAGCATGATAGAATACGCATATCCGGGCGATCGAGCCCCTTCCTGCCAGGGCGAGCCTCACCATCCCCGTGTCGAGGTTCTCATGCGCGCGTTCAACTTGCTGTATTTAGCCGTCGCTACCCTCGTTCTGACCTCTGCCGCGCTCGCACAGCAGACCAATCCCGACCCGAGCCACCCCCCAAAATCCAGAATCTCAAATTCGCTCTCGGCCCTCGGCCGAGAATACATTCGAGCTCGGGACAACAACCTTCGCTTCCAGACTCCCCCGCAATTCGCCCCACTCGTCGTCGACGACGCCGGCCGAGTCCGCGTCCGAGTCACCGCCCGCGATGTCGCCGCCCTAAAGCCCGCCCTGGTCGCGATGGGATTCATCCCGGCAGGCGAGCGCCCCGCCCTGCATTTCATCGAGGGCTTTGTCCCCCTCGATCGCATCGACACCCTCGAACCGCTCGCCGCAAACGGACTCATGGGCGTCGTCCCCTCGCTTCGACCGATCCTCCAGGCTGGCATCGTCAACAGCCAGGCCGACAACGTCCTCTACACAGATCGGGTCCGAACCGCTCGCCCCACCGGCTACGACGGCACCGGTATCAAGATCGGCGTACTGAGCGACAGCTACGACTCAATGGGCGGAGCCGCGGCCGGCGTCGCGTCAGGCGATCTGCCCCCGGATGTTCAACTCGTCCAGCCCGATATCCTCTTGCGTGGCACGGACGAAGGCCGCGCCATGCTCGAGCTTATTCACGACCTCGCGCCCGGCGCTAAGCTCGCATTCGCCACCGCATTCGGCGACGAATCCAGTTTCGCCGACAACATCATCGCCCTCCAACAAGCCGGCTGCAAAGTAATCTGCGACGACGTCCGCTACCTCGAAGAGCCCTACTTCCAGGACGGCGTCATATCTCAGGCTGTTCGTACCGTCTCGACTCGCGGCGTCGCCTACTTCAGCTCCGCGGGCAATCAGGCCTCCCGCTCATTCGAGTCCGTCGGCTGGCGTGAAACCGGCATCCAATCCCCGGTCGGCCCCTATTTCATCCAGTGGTTCGACTTTGACGACGGCCCGGGCGCCGACGCGCGCCAACTCGTACAGCTCACGCGCGGCCAATCGATTTCCATCATGCTGCAGTGGGACGATCCCTTTTATACCACTAACGGCGTGGTCAACGACCTCGATATTTACGTGGTTGAGGCCGGTGGAAACGAAATCCTCACCAAATCTTACGGCGACGACGACAACATCCTCAATCAAACGCCAACCGAGTTCGTCTACTACGAAAACGACAGCACTCCTTTTCAATTCGTCGAAATCATGATCCATCGCACGCAGGGATTCGGTCCCGCGCGGCTCAAATACATCAATTTCGGCTCCAACATTTTCATTCAGGAATTCGACACACGCAGCCCCACCGTCACCGCCCACGGAAGCGGCGACGGCGGACTCGCGGTGGCCGCCGCGCCATATTTCAATCACACCACGCCCGAATCATTCACGTCCACCGGTCCGCGCACCGTTCTTTTCACCCCGAGCGGCGCGCGCTTGCCATTTGAAGATGTCCGCGACGCACCACAAATCTGTGCCATCGATGGCACAGACACGACTTTCTTTTATCAGTCCGACTTTGAGGGCAACGGCCACCCCAACTTCTTCGGCACCTCAGCCGCCGCACCGCACGCCGCCGCCGTGGCCGCCCTGATTCGGCAGGCCATTCCCGACTATTCCCCGCAAGACGTTTACAACCTTCTACAAACCACCGCTGACCCAGCCATCGGCGGCCCCGGATTCGACGTCCAAACCGGTGCCGGTCTCATCAACGCCTGGAATGCCATCTTTGGCGCACCGGTGCCCGCCACCATTCCCTTCACGGACGGCTTCGAATCAGGCATCCTCTCGCCCGCGTGGGAACTTCGATCGACCGTCAACGGCCGCATCCAGGTCACCGCCGCGAACAGTCCCGCCGGCGGCCTCAAGCACGTCACCATGGACACATTCTTCCGCGCCGGCTCTCCAAACACGTTTTCGCTCAACGAACTCATCCTCCACGTTTTCGCCGACGGCTACGACGACATCCAACTCGTCTACACTCATCGCCGCTTTGCCGACTTTGATCACGAAATGTCCGCCTTCTTTTCCGGCTCGCAAAACTCGGATGGCATCGCCATCAGCGTCGACGGCATCAACTGGTATCGCGTGATCAGTCTGACAGGCGCTAATTCAACTGCCGTAAACCAGACCCGCGTCCTGAATCTCTCACAACTGGCCTCCGATGTCGGAATTGTCCCGGGTCGCGATTTCCGAATTAAGTTCCAGCAATATGAAGATGCCCCGATTCCGTTAGCCGGATTTACCTTTGACAACATCGCCGTGATCGGAAGCCGAATCACACCCGCAATTGTCGTCCCACCCAGCGATCGCACCGTCTGCCTTGGGGCACCCGCCGCGTTCACGGTCGCCGCCGCCGGCAACCCACCGCTTTCCTACCGCTGGCAGAAAAATGGCGTCGATCTCACCACCGACGCTCACGTGACCGGCACCAATACCCCGACGCTGTCTATTGCCGCCTCAATCCTCGCCGACGCGGGCGCCTATGGTGTCATCGTCACCAATTCCACCGGCGGTCAGGTAACGAGTCCCGCCGCAACCCTGACCATTAATTCCCCTCCATCGATCGCCAGTTCCGAGTTGAACGTGGTCACATGCCCCTCGCAACACGCCTCTATCCAACCAAACATCAGCGGCTCTGCTCCGATCTCCTATCAGTGGTTCAAGGATGGCCAGCCGATCAACGGCGCGACCGGTCCGTCCCTGACATTCGATTCCGCCCGCTATCTGGACGCCGGCCTCTATACACTCCGTGCGACGAACCCCTGCGGCGAAATCACCACCGCGCCTATCGAGCTTCAAGTCTTCGCACCGGAATTCTGTGATCCGACGCTCGGCTTCCAGGGTTGCCCTGATGACCAGACCGTTACCGCATCAACGCCGGACGGCGAAGTCGTCTATTTCTATCCGCCGCAGGTCATCCCCCCGTCCGATCGTGTCGTGCTCTCCGCCACCCACGCCCCTGCTTCGCTCTTTCCGATCGGGCTGACCATCGTGACCTTTTCCGCCCGGGATACCCTCACCAACGTCCAAAAGAGCTGCAATTTCACGGTCACAGTCGTCCAACCCCCGGGCGACCCGCTCACCGGCCAACCGGGCTATCCAGCGCCGGCGTCAAACCCGTCAACCCCTGCCCCCGCCGGGCAACCCCTTCCACCCGATGTTGTTAGCCCCGGCTGCGCCACGATGGGGTTTTTCGAAATGCTCGCATGTGCACTCGTCCCGTTCACGCTAAGGCGTCGCGCTTGCCATCGTCGCCCCGGATTGCGACAATAACAAACATCGGGGCGAAATTAGCCGCTCCCATCATAGTTTGGACGATGCGAGTTCTCGGTGCGAGACGGGACTAGTCGTTTGTCCGCTATCGGGACGCACTTCCAGTTTTTTGTTCGTGAGGTTTTGAAATGCTTGCGCGCGCACTCTGGTTTGTTTCTGGAATTCTCTTTCTCTCATCCTTCACATCCATCGCAATGGCGGAGACGTCGCCGTTTGCCGCCCCTGCTGACCCGCTTCACCCCGAGCTCACCTTTCGAACCGCCTATTCTGCGGAATATTCGGGCCCCGTGACCCCGTCGCTGACCGAACTCGTGCGCGTCCGCTCCGCTGCTCAGGCCGCCGGCCTGGCGATGCCCACCCTGCCAAAATCAGTTCGACTGATGATCGATCCGCAGGAGCGCGTCCTTGTGCGGATCATTGCTTCTGACATCGCCGCCATGCTCCCTCGACTCAACGCCCTCGGCTATGTCGAAATCGGGTCGCGCGCCGATCTCTTGCGCACTGAGGGCTATCTGCCCATCAATATGGTCGAATCGGTCGCCGCATTGCAGAATCCCGGAATCCGGAGCATCGCCCCTATTCGCCGACCCATCCTGCATGTCGGCCGCGTCACCAGTCAGGCCGACATCATCATGCAGGCTGATCGCGTGCGCGCCTCCGTGCCGACCGGATTCGACGGAACCGGTATCAAAGTTGGCGTCCTGTCTGACAGCTATAACGGAACCGGAACCGCCGCCGCCGGTGTGCTCGGCGGTGATCTCCCTCCAAACGTCCAGGTCCTCGAAGACTATTTGCAGTCAGATGCCACGGACGAAGGTCGCGGAATGTTGGAACTGATTCACGACCTTGCCCCCGGTTCCGGTCTCGCCTTCGCCACCGCCTACGGCGGCGAGATCGGTTTCGCCCTCAACATCACTCGCCTTCAACAGCAGGCCGGGTGCAAAGTGATCGTCGACGATGTCGGCTACTTCGAGGAGCCCATGTTTCAGGATGGCGTCGTCGCTCAGGCAGTCGATACCGTCAGGGCGGCTGGAACTGCCTATTTCTCTTCAGCCGGAAACAGCGGAACTTCATCCTATGAGTCCATCGCTTACAGCGAGACGACCATCCAGACTGCGGTCGATGGCTTCACCGATCAGTGGTTTAATTTCGGAACGCCGGGGCTGCCGGATGCCACGCAGCACATTACCTTTCCGCGCTTCACTGAAATGCTGATCTCGTTCCAATGGGACGACCCGTTCGACTCTGCCGCGCCCGGAGTTCAGACCAATCTGGATATCTATTTCGTCGACACGAATACCGGCGAGATCATTAGCTCATCGACCGACAATAACATCAGCACAAATCGACCGGTTGAGCTCGGCTATCTCGTCAATTTCAGTCCCGGCACCGAAACGGCCGAGCTCATGATTCACCGAAAAGCGGGCCCCATGCCCACTCGCATCAAATGGATCGACTTCGCCGGTGGTGTCTCCGTCGAACACGCCACCAACAGCTCAACCATATCCGGGCATCCGGGCGCTGCGGGCGCCATGGGTGTCGCCGCCGCCGCATACTTTGACCATTATCGCGCCGAAAGTTTTTCTTCCCGTGGTCCTGTGACGATGCTCTTCGCACCCAATGGCACACGCCTCCCGCAGGCGACCTCCCGCGAAAAACCGGACATCATGGCCATCGACGGCACCGACACTTCCTTCTTCCCCGGCTATCAGGGCGCCGATTTCGAAGGGAATGGTTTTCCCAACTTCTTCGGCACTTCGGCTGCGGCTCCCCACGCGGCCGCAATCGCGGCCCTCATGCTGAGCCGCAATTCGGCCCTCACGCCGACCCAGATCTACGACACCATGCGCTCCACCGCCGATTCGCGCGTCGGAACGCCCGGGTACGATGTCGCCACCGGCTACGGACTGGTTAACGACTACGCGGCCGTCTTTGGACCGCCCGTCCCCGCGACACTCCCATTTCTGGATGGATTCGAGTCCGGCGTGCTTTCCCAGGCATGGGAGACCGTCACGAACGTCAACGGTCGTATCCGCGTCAGTGCCAGCAATGCCCCCGCGAACGGCTCGTACCATGCCATGCTCGATACCTTTTTTGGTGCGTCGTCGCCCGACTCCACTTCACGCAACGAACTAATTCTCCACATAAACCCCGCGGGGGCTGGAGACGTCACGCTTTCATTCAACCAGAAGGAATTCACTGACGAAGACAACATCATGTCCGCTTCGTTCAACGGTCAACAGGACTCCGATGGCGTCGCGTTTAGCGCCGATGGAAATAATTGGATTCGCCTCGTCAGTCTTACTTCCGCCAATTCGCTGAACAGCTACCAGCCCTTCACCTTTAACCTGTCATCGATCGCGGCTTCCAATGGAGTGACTCTCGGCTCCGATGTCCGAATCAAATTCCAGCAGTTCGACAACTCCTCGATCCCCAACGACGGGTTCGCATTCGACGACATCTTCATCGTCAGTGCATCGAGTCCGCCATTCATCTCTCAACAATCACATTCGGTCGTCAAATGCTCCGGCGAAATGGTCAATTTGACTGTATCCGCTATTTCCGTCGCCGCGCCGTCGTACAGATGGCGCAAGAATGGAATCGATCTCGTTGATGGTGGAAACGTCTCCGGTTCGTCGACTCCATCGCTCTCGTTGAATTCCCTGTCCACCTCCGACATAGGCGTCTATTCCGTGCGGGTGACCAATCCAAACGGATTCGTAGACAGTGCCGACATATCAATCGGCGTCGTTATAGCGCCCTTCGCCTTAATCACATCTCCGTCGGAG
Source organism: Planctomycetota bacterium (assembly GCA_015654675.1). GTDB lineage: Bacteria > Planctomycetota > Phycisphaerae > UBA1845 > UTPLA1 > SpSt-539. Next base: position 47,351 of record JAATGM010000001.1, read on the forward strand.
CTGCGCTGCATCGGTGACTCAATACTCTTTGCCCCTGCTGTGGGGGGCACCGCCCCACTCTCGTTCCAATGGTATAAGGACAACAACGCCATCGCCGGACGGACTGATCCCACGCTCGCACTTGCCGCGCTGACTGCAACTGACACCGGTAGTTACACACTCGCCGTAACGAATCCGTGCCGCACCTTTACAAGTGAGCCGATCAATTTCACCGTGGCGCCACCGATTACCTGCAATCCCACCCTCGGCTTCCAGGGCTGTCCCGACGATCAAACCGTCACGGCTACTTCCGCTGACGGCGCCCTTGTCTATTTCTATCCCCCGCAGGTCATCCCCGCCTCCAATCGCGTCCTCCTGGCTTCGACCCACGCCCCTGCAACGATGTTCCCCGTCGGCGAAACAACGGTGACGTTCTCCGCGACCGACACCCAGACCGCCGCATTCGAGTCGTGCAGCTTCAAAGTCACCGTCATCAATACGCTGAGCGCCAATGGACAGCCCACATTCCCGAACATCACAAACCCCAATGCAATCTCGCCAGCCAACCCCCTCGGCCAGTCCACCCCCACCGCCTCCAATGCCACCTGCGCCTCCGTCGGGCTGGTCGACGGAATGCTCGTCGCCGCCGTGCCCATCGCCCTCACATTCGTCTCGCGACGCTCCAGACGCCGTCGTCTCTCGTCGCTCCCCTGACCACCGCTTGCGGCCACGCGCCCGCCTATGGTAAAAACGCGTCCGTGACGATCGCTTCCACCGCCACGGATGGTCCGGCCCTCGCCCGCGGGGCGAGCATGCGGATTAATCTGCCCAATCAGATCACCCTCGTCCGGCTCGTGCTCGCCATCATCTTCTGCTTCCTCCTCACGCGCTTCGACTGGCGGCTCCGCGATCAGCAGGTCGCCCTGATCGACTGGACCCTCGCACTCTTCATCGTCGCCGCCCTCTCCGACATCCTTGACGGCTGGCTCGCCCGCCGAAGCAATCAGGTCACCGCCTTCGGTCGAGTCGTCGACCCCTTCGTCGATAAAATGCTCGTCTGCGGCGGCTTCGTACTCTTGCTCGGCCGAAACTTCGTCAATCAGAAAACAGGCGAAAACGTCGCCGGCATCGAGGCGTGGATGGTCGTGGTGATCATCGGACGCGAATTGCTCGTCACCGGTCTCCGCGGCCTCAGCGAATCACAGGGCTCTCAATTCGCCGCAAACGCACTCGGCAAACTGAAAATGTGGGTCCAGTGCTTCACCATCGGCTGGATTCTTTTCTGCCTCACCCGCGGCCGCTCGCACGCCGTCCTCCTTCAGCTTCGCCCCTGGTGGATCTGGGCCACCATCGTCATCACCCTCGGTTCGCTCATCGCCTATCTCTTCCAGGCCCGCACCGCGCTCGCAAGGCAGGCCCGCGCCTAGTCTCGATTCCTTCCCTCAGGAGAAACAATGACCGACGTCATCAAGGCCGCCATTCTCGGTGTCATCGAAGGCCTCACCGAGTTCCTACCCGTCTCCAGCACCGGCCACATGATCCTCGCCGAGCCCCTCCTCAAAATTGACCCCGAATTGCCCCCCTGGCATGCATTCCTCTACTTCATTCAGATCGGCGCGATCCTCGCCGTGGTCGTCTACTTCTTCCGCCGCCTAATAAAGCAGATCTTCTCGCCGTCCAGCCGCGACTGGAAAAACCACATCCTGACCAAGCTCGCAGTCGCCTCAATCCCGGCCGCGGCGATCGGCCTCCCGCTCAACAAATGGATCGAGAAGCACCTGGAAAAGCCCGTCTTCGTAGCCATCGCGCTGATCGTCGGCGCAGGCGTAATGGAGCTGATCGAGCGCCGCTATCGCCGCACCGGCACGGCCGACATGTCGACTGTCACGCTTCGGCAGGCCTTCCTCATCGGCCTCGCGCAATGCGTCAGCATGATTCCCGGCACGTCCCGCGCGATGGCCACCATCATGGGCGGCCTGCTCGTGGGTCTTCCGATCGCCCTCGCGACCGAGTTTTCCTTCTACCTGGCCATTCCGACGCTGCTCGGCGCCGGCCTGCTGAAAATCGTCAAACACCGCCACGAGCTCCACGCCAACGAAGCCACGCTGCTCGGCGTCGGCTTCGTAACGGCCTTCGTCGTTGCCCTGCTCGTAGTGGAAATGTTTATGCGATTTGTGCAAAACCACCGCCTCCGCCCCTTCGCGATCTATCGCGTCGTGCTGGGCGCGGCGGTCCTGCTCGCCTGGAAATTCGGCTGGATGTCCTGAAAGATCTGTTCGGCTGACCGGTCCGTGATTTACAGACCGTGGTCCGGCGCCACGGGCTCCGGCCGGCTCGGATCAACGGGGACATGCTCCCCTTCCGCAGTCTTCGCCCGCACGAACTCGCACCGTCGTTCAATGTCCTTGCCCCGGTACCACTCCGTCCGCAGAACCAGTCGGCGCAAGACCATCAGGGTCTGTCGACCGCTCTGATAATCCTTCTCCGCGTACTTGTCCTCGCGAACGATCTGCGAATCGAGCAAGCTCGCCACGACGGCCATTTTGTCCTTCGCCAGCGCGACAAAGTTCACCTTCGCCGGCTTCCCGTCGGCCGGAGCAGTCGCAGTCGGTCTCGTCGTCGGTCCCGCCTCGATAACCGGCGGCGTCCACAACGGCGATGCCATGTCAAAGCATCTGTCCACCAGATCCGTGCTCCGCACCCCCACCTCGGAAATCATGGGCGCTTCCAGCGTCGATCCGCCCGAAATCGCCGCCGCCAGAAACTTCGCCCGGTCACCCGACATCATGATCGACTCGCGTCGCGCGAAAAACTGCGTCTCGCGCGGCACAAACTGTCCGCCGTATTTCGCTTCCTGCAGGTCTGTCGAAAGCCGGTATGCCTCGTCCAGCCCGCCGTTCCTCGCCGATGCAAAGAATTCCTTCGCTCGCGCTTCGGCCCGCTTGAATGCGTGCAGCTCGCGCAAATCGCGCTCCACCTCGCTCCGCGCTTCGTCAAGCGAAACCGGCGTAGATGGCTCGCGCACCTCAATCACTCGAAAGATGTACTGGTCCGCGGGCTCACCGTTCTCTTCCGTATAAATGGGAAGATCAGTCGCCTGCATCAGCCCCAGACGCAGCGCCGTGTCCCCGGCCTTCTTGGCGTCGTAGAATCCCGGCACGCGGAACGCATACTCCGCAAACGTCAGCCGATCGTTGCCTTCACCGATCGTGTACGCCTTGCCGATGCCGATGTCCTTGCCCGCATCGTCCTCGGTGATCAACTCGGTCTGCTTGAAAACCAGCGGCATGCCATACTGCTTCGACAGCCGCTCCTTCACCTCGGACATCCACGCCGCCGCCTTCACCTCCGCTGGTGCCGTCTTGTAACCGTCCGCTCCCGCCGGAACCCCGATCCACGGCTTTCCAAGCTCAGTGCTTGCGCTCTGCATCACTTCGCGAATCCGGCTGACCGCCGCTTTGCGCTTCAGCGACTTCTCAATCTTTCCGCGCGCCTCTTCGAACGTCATCGGGCGGCGCACCAGCTCCTTCCGCGGCAGCGCCGGCTGCGTCATCGGACCGGAAGTCGGCTGCGTGTCGGCCGCGAGATCCTTCATCTCGATCGTCTCGAAATCCGGCTGGTCCTTGCTCTTTCGATATTGCCGGCGAACCTCTTCCTCGTTCAGCGTGATCGTCGGAATCGCCTCCTCGACGCGCGCCGCGATGTATTCAACTCGCACCCGTCGCGGCCACTTGTATCCATATCCATCCGGGCTATCCGCCGCGGTAACGTTCTTGTATTTCTCGAACTGCGCTGCCGCCTCGGCCGGGTCGATCTTCTCCGTCGGATCGACGAACTCGCTCGCCTTGAACGCCACCATCCGGCACTTGATCTTGTCCTGCGTATCGCGCACGAAGTGCCGCACCTCGTGGTCCGATGGCTGGCAAACGTCCACCGCCTCCGACGCATACCCCTCGATCAGCAGCAACTCGCCGATCGCCTCCCGGATCTGGTCAAGCGACACCGAATACCGCTGGCGAATGGCATCCAGCATCTCCAACGGGATGCGCTGCGTAATCACTTCCTCCAATTCCGTCGGCGAAACCACTACCCCGCTCCGCCGCGCCTCCGCCAGCAGCATGTACCAATGCTCCGGCTTGAGTGCGTCTTCGCGCGTCAGCAGCGTCTGCGACGGAACCCGCCAGTTCATCCCCAGCGCCTCCAGGATCGTCGTCGACCCTGTCGATGCCGCCAGATCGCCGTTCGTGATCGACTTCCCAAACGCCGTCCCGATCGCCATTTTGGACGGATCAGGCGTCAGAAGCTGCCGAAGCGGCTCTCCAACCAGCCACGAAATCAGGATAAACACCACAACCACGGCCAGAATCTGCCGGTTGTGCTCTCGGAAAAACTTCATCATGGGGCTGCGTCTCCGTTGCGCTCTCGACCTTCCAACCGATTGAGAACCCAGCAGTTTATCGCGCCAAAAACCCGACGCAACCGCCCGCCCCAGGCCCCACCACAACCCTCCCCGTGAGCGCGCCCCACCCGGCCCCGTTAACCGTGCTATGAACAAAATTCGCTCGACAATCGCACTGTTTTCGATCCCGCTCGTCGCCGCAATCGCCCGCGCCGAGCCGCCCCTCGCCGCCGCCGACGTACTCGCGAAAGTCCGCGCTGCCGTCGGATATGACACCCTCGCCAAACTCCCTGCCCTCGAACTGCGTGGCACTGTCGCCCGCTACGGGAAAACCGCCAACTTCCACTTCCTCGCCCTGCCCGATGGCCGATTCCTCGAGGAAATCTCCGGACAACTCGGCGAGTCCTCCGGCTTCGACGGCGTCACCGCCTGGGTCAACGACTGGTCCCGCGCCACCCGCCGCGTCGACCTCCAGGACCGCGAACTGTCGCTCGCCCCCGCTTGGATCCGCTCCGGCCGCTGGCTCGCTCCCGATGGTCCGTTCGATATCACAATCAACACCAAGCGCTCCAACGAGAAAACCGTCGTCCTCACCCTCAAGCTGAAAGACGGAGTCTTCGCCGCGCAAATCACCATCGACCGCGCCACTTGGCTCCCCCAGTCCGCCCAGGCCGTCGTCTCAGGCGATCGCCGCACCTGGACCTACAGCGACTACAAGAAATCGGCCGGCGTAATGCTCCCCCATCGCGTCAAGCTCGACGCCTCCGGCCAGACCGATATCGTCACCATCACCAGGGTGACCACCCCCACGGCGCCAGCTGTCGACGCCTTCGCCTACAAGCCCCACGCCCCATCCAACGCCACGTTCGACTCAACCGCCCCAGCCAAGCTCGAGCTGAAGCGCACCCGCACCGGCCACATCCTCTGCCGCCCGAAGCTCGACGGTCAGGACGTCGGCTGGTTCATCCTCGATTCCGGCGCGGGCCTCACCTGCATCGACAAGGCCGTCGCCGACAAGATCGGTCTCGAAACCATCGGCGACATCCCCGCCACCGGAATGGGCGGCACAGTCCAGACCCATCTCCGCGCTGGCAAGACGTTCCAACTCGGCCGCCTTACCACGACCGACAACATCTATGTCGACCTCGATCTCCGCGCCTTCACCAAAATCATGGGCGAGACCATCGCCGGCATCGTCGGCTATCCCGTCTTCCAGGCCTCGGTCGTGGAGCTCGAAATCGCCGGCCCGTCCGCCTGGCTCTACGACCCCGCCGACTACAAGCTCGCCGACGCAAAGTGGGAGCCGCTCAAGCTCACCTCGAACCACCCCTGCTGTGAGGCCCGCTTTGAAGGCGACCGCGCCGGCGTATTCCGCCTCGACACCGGCGCCGCCGGCAGCGTCTCGTTCCACACCCCGGCCGTGAAGCAGCTCAACCTGCTCAAGAATCGCAAGACCTCCATGAGCATGGAGGGCGGCGTCGGCGGAATGAAGCTCTCCCGCGCCGGAAAGTTGAAATGGTTCGAGTTGGGCGGCCACCGCTTCGAGAAGCCCAAGGTCATCTTCTCGACCGCCGACGAGGGTCCGCTCGCCGACGAATACGTCCTCGGCAATCTCGGTCACGACTTCATCAAGCCGTTCCGCCTCGTCCTCTCCTATCAGGCCAACCAGATCGCGTTCGTACCCCTGGCGTCAGCGGCCGAGAAATAGGCACAAGCACTTTCGAAAAAAAACACGGGTGTCCGCGACTCACCATGAATCGCGGACACCCGTTTCATTTCAAGAGGACGCCAACCTTACGGAATCAACGCGTCCACCATTCCCGGAATGTCGCGACCGTTCACCACGCCGTCGCAATTCGTGTCCGATCGGTACACGTGCAGCGGTGTCGTATCCAGTCCAAGCAGGACCTGGATAAACGGTCCAACGTCCGAGCTGTTGACCACCGAGTCGTTGTTCACATCAGGCGTCGCGACAACGTGCACGGTGAAGCTGCACGTCACCGAATTCGTACCGTCCGTCGCCGTGTACTCGATGGTCGTTGTCGACCCGTTCGCGAACGTCGAACCAGGAGCCGGACCCTGCGTCTGGCTGATCGAAGAACTGCAATTATCACTCGCCGTCGGAGGCGTCCACGACACGACCGCCGCACAGTTCGGTGCGTTCGTGTTGCTCGTGATATTCGACGGACAACCGGCGATCACTGGCGGAGTCACGTCGTTCACAGTGAACGTCGCCCCGCAGGTCGTCGAATTGTTCGCCGCGTCCTTCACGGTAATCGTGACCGCAGTCGGGCCCGGGCCTACCAGAGTTCCGACCAGCGGAACCTGTGAGATCACCAGACTTCCGGACGCTGTGCAGTTGTCCGAGGCCGTCACGCCGCCTGTGAAGTCGGGCACCGCCGCCTGGCAATTCGCATCGGCATTCGCCGACTGGTTGCCCGCGCACACCGAGATCGACGGCGCGTCATCGTCAGTCACCGTGACTGTGAAGTTGCACGTCGACACTCGACCGTTCACGTCCGTCGCCGTGTAGGTCACCATCGTCGGGCCTAGCGGGAACGTGTCACCCGAATTGTGCGTCGATACCAGGCTCTGCACCGAGCAATTGTCCGTCGCCGTCGGCGCGGTCCACGTCGCCACGGCCGAGCAATTCGGTGCCTCCGTGCCGAGCGCGATATTGCCCGGGCAATCATGGATTACAGGATCCTGCGTATCAGACACGATCACGTCGAAGGCGCATGTCGCCGTATTGTTCGATGCATCCGTGGCCGTATAGACGATATGCGTCGTGCCCACCGGGAAGCTCGACCCCGATGCCGGACCCTGCGTTTGCACGATGCTCACGCCCGGCTGGTTGTCGGTCGCCGTCGGCGCCGTCCAGGTCACCGTCGTTGAACAAAGGCCTGCATCGGCGTCCGCCATGATCGTCTTCGGGCAGTTGTGAATCACCGGCGATTCATTGTCTACGACTGTGATCGAGAAGATGCACGTCGTAATGTGGCCGACGCCATCCGTCGCGGTGTACGTCACCGACGTAACACCCACAGGGAATGCATCGCCCGGATTGTGCGTCGATACAAAGCTCACGAGATTGCAATTGTCCGTCGCCGTCGGCGCGGTCCAAGTCACCACTGCCGTCGGTTGACCCGCATCGGTCGGAACCGGCCCGATGTCAGCCGGGCAGTCCGCAATGGCCGGCGCGGTCGTATCGCTCACCGTGAACATCGCCTGACACGTGGACTCATTGTTCGCCGCGTCCTTAACGCTGATCGTCACCGCGTGAGCGCCGAGGCCTACCAGCGTGCCAGCCGTCGGCGTCTGCGTGATGACCAGGCTGCCCGTAGCCGTACAGTTGTCCGTGGCGGAAACGCCCGCCGTGAAGTCCGGCACCGCCGCCTGGCAATTGGCATCAGCCGAAGCCGACTGGTCGCCTGCGCAAGTCCCGATCACCGGTGCCGTCACATCGCTCACCGTAAACGTCGGATTGCAGGTCGCAATGTTTCCGGCCTTATCGGCGACGGATACCGTCACATTTGTCACGCCCAGCCCGACCAGCGTTCCCGCCAGCGGACTCTGCGTGATGACCAGATTTCCGCTCGCCGTGCAGTTGTCACTTGCCGAGACGCCGGTAGTAAAGTTCGGCACCGCCGCCTGGCAGCCGGCGTCGGCATTCGCCGTCTGGTTGCTTGAGCACGTCCCGATCACCGGCGGAACCGTCTCTGGCAGACTCCACGTCAGCGTGAACGTCCCGCCCGCATTGATGCCAATGCCGCCGGCGACCCGAATGAAGTACGGAGTCCCCGCCGTCACCGCCACAGTCACCGACGAGCCCGGAGCACACGCCCCAGCGCCATTGTCGTTGCAACTACTGCCCGTCGGCGTCAACTGATTCGAAACCGTTGCCGTCGGGCAGCCCGTGTGGACCGAGAGCAGCGTGTCATAGGTCCCGCAGGTCGTCACGGTCAGGTTACCCGTCGCACACGCCGTGATGGTGTACCAGACGTCGAACAGCGGATCATTCGCATTCGTCGCGCAGGTCGCCAGCAGGTTCGATACGGGCGTAAATACCGTCGCCGTCGATCCCACCGTTGTCTGACCGGAGAGCGAACCAGCCGAATCGGTCAGCATCGTCGCCGATCCGCAACCGTCATTCGCGGGCGTCGGATCACAATACACATTCAGCGAATAGGTCCCGGTGTTCGTGCTGAACGCGTGCACCAGAATCCAGTAGATCTGGCCCGGCGTCGTCGCGAAGGCCACCTTCGACCGGAACCCGGCACTGATATCGTCGTTCATCGTGACGCAGCTCAGCGTCGCGCAATTCGGACCCGTGTACACCGACAGCTTCGAGTCGAAGCTCGTCCCGGTGATCGTATCCGCCGTCACCGTCGCGCCCGTGCCGACAATTGAGTACCAGACGCCCGGTGCCGTAACTGCCGAACTACCGCTGTTGTTCGCGATGCTCGGCGCAACCGGCGTACAGTCTGGAGCCGACGAGTCGATCGTCGCGCCAACGGTGGTGCCGGTCGATACCGACGGACAGGTCACCGCGATGGCCCCGCCGCAAGTGTCGTTCACCACAGTCAGTGCGGCCTTGATATTGATCACACCGCCGACGGCCGCGCCCTTATCCGAAACGCGGATAAGGTAGGTCCCCGCCGGCAGTCCGCTGAATGTCAGACACGACGAAGTCGCCCCACAAGGCGACCCGCCGCAGTCGTCGTTGCACCCGATCTCCACCGGCACGGCGCACGTCCCCGAATAGGCGCTCAACACTGTGTCCATCGCCGATCCACACGTATCGATCGAGAGCTGCTGGTTCGCCGCCAGCGCGCTGCTCAGTACCACGCTGTACCAGACATCCCGGCTCGAAGCCCCACCCGGATCGCACGACGCCGTTCCGTCATTTGTCGCGAGCGCCGTGTTCCCACTGACCGCTGCCGCACCGAGCGTCAATGCGATCGCTCCGGAGCAGTTATTATTCGCGGGAGGAATTTCAGCGTTCACTTTCAATGTGATCGCACCGCCCGCCGAAACGCCCTTCGAAGCCACGCGAATCCTGTACGTCGTGCTCGCCGCCAGACTGACGAGTACCTCGGACTGAGACGATCCGCTGCAAATGCCGGACGTCGCGTCGTCGTTGCACCCGCTCGCTACCTCCGTCGGCACCGCACACGACGTGTTATAGACAGTCAAAACTGTGTCGATCAGACTTCCACAGGTATTGATCCGCCAGTTCCCCGCTTGCGACGCCGTGGTCGTGAGCGTCCACCACAAATCCTTGCTTGTCGCGCCGCACGACGGCACGAGCCCGTCGTCCGTCGCGCACGAATTATCCGCCGTCACGGTCGCCGTGCCGCCCCCCGTCGAGAGTAGCGTCGCCGTTGCGCATGTGTCGTTCGCGGGCGCTCCCGGCGTGACGGTCAGCGTGAAGCAACCCGTCGTAACGGACGAACTGAATTGTGCGACACGGATGATATAAGGTGTGCCGGCCGTCAGCGTCAGATTCAACATCCGGCTCAGCCCGGCGAGCGTGCCGCAGCCGTCGTCATCGCACGTTGTGGCGTTGCTGAGTGACGGTGTGGGGCAAAGCGTCCCGATCGAGATGGCCGTATCGATTGAAGGGCTTGTTGAGCAGAGACTGATAGTCCATGGACATGAACTGGACGGCGTGAAGTAATAGAAGAGGTCCTTCTGACCCGTACCGCTTTGGCAACTGTTCGCAGCGTTTCCTTCAGAATTGGCCGGCGTAAGATTGCCGATCATCGTTCCGCCGCTACCAGGGATCGTGTACAGCGGGTCGCCACCTCCCATGCAAACGTCATTGCCGGGAGTCGCGGGCACCACCACCAGATTAAACGCCCCGCCTGCTGCCGGGTTGCCCTTCGACATCACACGAATCTTGTAAGTCGTGGACGACGACAAAACGAGCCCCAGAATTCGCGACTGTGTGCCGCTCCCACATCCCGCATCGTCATCGTTGCACGCAACGACCGCCCCGCTGGCTGCCGGACACCCGTTCCAAACTTCCAAAACGGTGTCGAACGCCGTCCCGCTGCACAAGCTGATGTTGTAGGCGCCCGTGCAACTCGGCTGAAATGAGTACCAGACATCCCGATCGACATTCACGTTCGGCGAGCAACCCGTTGTCGGATTGGGACCGTCGAGCGTTGCGGCTGCACTGTTTCCGTTCACGCCGCCAGCGCCCGTTCCCGTCGATGCAATCACTGATGCCGATGCACAATTATCATTCGGCGGCGGCCCGCCGATTGCAATGCTGCCGGTGTAGTTATAGCTCGTCGCGCCAACCATCACGCCGCCAAACATGGACGGAGTGGGGGCCTGAATAATGCGCACTGCGTACCACGTGCCCGCCGTGACGCTGCTGTTGATCGAGATCGGCGCACAACGGTTAGACGAAGTTGACGACACCAGAGTGGTCGCGCCTGTGCAAATGCCAGCGGCGCCCAACTGCCGCAGGCTGACGATACCTGAAAACTGAGCCGTCAATGAAACTGAGATGATGTCCGTCACCGTCGACTGGAATCTGTACCAGTCGACATCCCTGCCGTCGTCATAACCCCGCGCCGTTCCACACACATTTACCGTTCCCGTACCGAGCGATCCGAGGTCGGTGAAGAGGTTGGGAGTGCTGTCGCAGCCATCATTCGTCGCTGGTCCGAATCCGGCTTCTGCCTCCTTGGTGGCCCCACCGGGGCAACCGATTGTGCAGGTGCTGCATACCACCGCTCCCGAGCATGCCACTCCATTGTCGCTGATGCGAAGTGTAAAGGCCGTTGTGACCGCGCCTCCGCCGAATGGTGAAATCCAGACGTAGTAGGTCTGACCGGGGAGCGTGCACCATGAAGTAGATGCTTGTGTTCCGGCGCACGACGGTCCGTCGTCGTCGCCGGTTGCCACAATCGACAGCCCGTCGCACGTTCCGCAGAAGACTTCGATGAGGCTGTCTAGAGCTGCGCCGGGGCACAACGACGCCGACAGTGTGTTGCCACTGCCCGTAACGGTGTACCACAGCCCGCGGCGTCCGCCTGTGCTTCCGATCATTCCGGTGGCAGTAGACCCGAAGTAGGGCGGCGACGGCGCAATGGGATTGGTGGCAGTCGCGTTGTACTCGACCGTCGCGCCGGTAAAAGTACCACTCGTATTAACCGGCGTTAGATATGGACCGACGATGTTCTGAGCCGTCGCACAATTGTCGTTATCCGGGGCGGAAGCAGCATTCACGACGAGCGAAATATACGCGCCGCCCGAGTTGCTTCCGTCGCTGAATGTCACCGGGATGCTCTTTGTTCCGGCGCTGGTTCCGCCTGCGACAGTGGCCATAAACGAATAGATACCGTCGCTCGCCGCCTCATCTCCGTTTGTGCCATTGTCAAACAACGTCTGCGTGGCCGATCCGCCGATCGACGTAAGGTCTGCTGTCGCGGTCGTTCCCGGATTGAGAATGTTCGTCGCGCACAACCGGGGAGTGATTATCAACCTTGCCTGCGCGCCCGCCTCGACCATTCCAGGGGATGCCCATCCAATTCCGCTAAGACCGAGATTGGCGGCAGTCGCCGTATTTCGAGGACTCGGGAATGCATTCGCGAAATCCGCGGCGTTATTGCTGGTGTCTTGCACACCGCAAACATTGCGCATCACCGACATACCCAGGATTGGAGCCGGAGTATTATTTGCGGTGCTTCCGCCCGACTGCGGTTCCCGACAGTTTGCAGTCGTCCCAAATCCAACCATATCCATGACGGAGGCCCCCGGCGTAGGGCACTGGCTCCCGCTTAGTGCGGTCGTGCTGTTGCACAATGCCACCTTGCCCGCACTGGCAGCCATGGCAATTGTTCCAGTGACGTCGGGTGTCGGAAGTGCCGCCGCTTGCCCAACGGGCCAGCCGGTTCCGGTCGATTCTTGAACCAGCAAATATTTGCCTGTTCCCAATGTCACCGCTGGAAGGTTTGTAACGCTCCAGGTTGTGCCTGTATCAGATGCATACTGGACGGACCATCCGGTCAGCAATTGGGGCGCCCCGGCATTGTAGAGTTCAATGAAATCGGAGGCATAGGTCGCACCACCATTGCCACCAGCGCCGTAGACCTGGCTGATCTTCACCTGCCCCTGCGCCACACCGCCAACTCCAAGACAACACGCAACCGCCAGCGCCGCCGTCTTCAAAACGCCAAACTTGCTCGCCGAACTCATATCCTTCTCCTTAATTCCCATTCGCCGGGTCGCCGCGATCCAAACGCGCAGCTCCGCCGCCAAGGCGATCCCCTATCGCCGGCCCAATCCTCGAATCTCGAAACGTTGTGATCTTGATACTCGGGACCAATGAGCCCGACTCCGGCCGCGGCCGAAAGCAGCCTCGAAACGTGACAACAGAATCCGCACGAGCGGTTTGCTCATCCGATTCTCGTTCGCGCAGTTGAGCAGAAAACCCGAGTCCGACGTGCCGTGCTTTCCCTGCTCCAACGTGCAAAACCGACTCTACCACATTCGCGCTGGAGCAAACAAGAAATTAATTTGCGGGGCTAAAGCTATTATGGATGAACTTTGTCGATTTGCCCGCCTGGCCGCCGAACCGGACCGCCCCGATTCCCGGCCCCCCCAACTCCTGCCGAGCTCCCACTCCCCGCCGCAATTCCCGACGATGCACTCTCGTTTCACAGCCCCCTGTGCTCCGCCCGCCCCGCCACCCCGGACAATCCCTCATCCGCTAGAATGTCGCCAACCAACCGGAAGGATGCACGAATGCTCCCAGACTACGAAAAACTCGGCGCCTTCTACCTGGGCAAGACTTACGACCTCGCAAAGCGAGCCCACACCAACCAGATCGTCCTCTACGACTCAAAAGACCTCGTCACCCACGCCGTCGTCGTCGGCATGACCGGCAGCGGCAAGACCGGCCTCTGCATCACGATGCTCGAAGAGGCCGCGATCGACGCCATCCCCGCCATCATCATCGACCCCAAAGGCGACCTCTCAAACCTCCTGCTCACCTTCCCCAACCTCAAGCCCGAAGACTTCGCCCCCTGGATCAACGCCGACGACGCCCGCAAAAAAGGCGTCGAGCCCGCCGACTTCGCCGCCCAACAAGCCGACCTCTGGAAAAAAGGCCTCGCCGATTGGCAGCAGGATGGCGACCGCATCCAGCGTCTCCGCGATTCCGCTGACTTCGCGATCTATACCCCCGGCAGCAATGCCGGCCTCCCAGTCTCTATCCTCAAATCCTTCGCCGCCCCACCCGCTGAAATCGCCAACGACTCCGAGCTCCTCCGCGAACGCATCACCAGCACCGTCACCAGTCTGCTCGGCCTCATGAACATCCAGGCCGACCCGCTCCAGAGCCGCGAACACATCCTCCTCTCCACCATCTTCGCCAACGCCTGGGACGAGCGCCGCGATCTCGACCTCCCAGCCCTCATCCAGGCCATCCAGAATCCGCCCGTCTCGCGCGTCGGCGTCATGGAGCTCGAAACCTTCTACCCCGCCCGCGACCGCTTCAACCTCGCCATGCAGCTCAACAACCTCATCGCCTCGCCCGGTTTCGCCCGCTGGACCGCAGGCGAGCCGCTCGACATCAACGCCCTGCTCCACACCCCCGCCGGCAAGCCGCGCATTTCGATCTTCTCCATCGCCCACCTCAACGACGCCGAGCGCATGTTCTTCGTCTCGCTCCTCCTCAACCAGACGCTCGGCTGGGTCCGCACCCAGTCCGGAACCTCCAGTCTCCGCGCCATCATCTATATGGACGAAATCGCCGGCTACTTCCCTCCGGTCGCGAACCCGCCCTCGAAACAACCCCTGCTCACCCTCATGAAGCAAGCCCGCGCCTTCGGCGTCGGCCTCGTCCTCGCCACGCAAAACCCCGTCGACCTCGACTACAAAGGCCTCTCAAACGCCGGCACGTGGTTCATCGGCCGCCTCCAGACCGAGCGCGACAAAGCCCGCGTCCTCGACGGCCTCGAAGGCGCCGCAGCCAGCGCATCCGCAAAGTTCGACCGCGGCCAGGTCGAATCCGCCCTCGCCCAGCTTGGCAACCGCGTCTTCCTCATGAACAACGTCCACGACGACGCCCCCGAAATCATCGAAACTCGCTGGGCCATGTCCTACCTCCGCGGCCCCCTGACTCGCGACCAAATCCGCGCGCTCACAGACTCGCAGCGAAAAACCGGATCGCCGGCCGCGAGTGCAGCCCGCGCAACACAACCACCACCAGCAAAGCCCACCGAGCGCGCCACCCCCGCACAAAGCTCAACGCGCACGAAGTCCGCCGAAACCTCTTCACAGCGCCCCGTCCTCCCCCCGGAAATCCCGCAATACTTCATCCCGGTCCGCACCACGCCCGCCGCCGCCGCGCTCGTCTACCGCCCTCTCCTCCTCGGCTCCGCCAAAGTCTACTTCGCCGACGCCAAACTCGGTGTCGACCTCGAACAACCCGCCGCCTACGTCGCCCCCATCAAGCCCGGCCCCGTCTCCGTCGATTGGGACGCCGCCGAGCAGACCGATATCAACGAAACCGACATCGAGCACGACCCCGTCGACGGCGCCGCCTTCTCCGCCCTCCCGGCCGACGCCGGCAAACCCAAATCCTACGACGCCTGGAAGAAAAGCTTCGGCGACATGCTCTACCGCAGTTGCCGCGTCGAGCTCCTCCGCAGCGGCAGTTTCAAGCTCACCTCAAAGCCCAACGAATCCGAACGCGACTTCTGCGCCCGCCTCGCCCTCGCCGCCCGCGAAGAGCGCGACGCCGCCGTCGAAAAAATCCGCGAACGCTTCGCCCCCAAACTCGCCACTCTGCACGAACGCCTCCGCCGCGCCCAGCAGACCAAGGCCGTCCAGGAAGAACAGGCCACTCAGGCCAAGCTCTCCACCGTCGTCTCGTTTGGCAGCGCCATCCTCTCCGCCTTCTTTGGCAAGAAAACCATGTCCGCGACGAACGTCGGCAAAGCCGGCACCGCCATCCGCGGCGTCGGTCGCTCCATGAAAGAGTCCAGCGACGTCACCCGCGCCGACGAATCCGTCGAAGCCGTCCAGCAGCAGATCGCCGAATTCGAATCTCAGATCAAAACAGAAGTAGACGATCTGTCCGCCAAGCCCGACCCAGCCGCCGACAAACTCGAAAAGCTCACCCTCAAGCCGAAGAAGACCAACATCTCCGTCCGAACTGTCGTCCTCGTCTGGGCCCCCCACGAACTCGACCCCACCGGAAACGCCACACCCCTCTGGCAATAATCACCGCGCTCACCCCGGCGGCGCCAACCCCTCACTCGGCGTCCCACTGGGCGCAGCCGTCCCCGGCGGCCCCACCCGCACAGTCACCTTCCGCGTGTAAGTCTTCGCCCCGCGCAGCGAAACCTTCGCCGACACATCATAAGTCCCCGGCTGCGCATACTCGTGCGTCGGCGCCTCCTCCTCCGACTGCTCCCCATCCCCAAACACCCACACAATCCGCGAATACGCCGGCTTCGCCTCGCACCAGAACTTCACCACCCGCCGATTCTTCACATCCACCTTCGCCGTCCGCAGCCGGATCCACGGCCGCTCCTTCGCGATCTTCTTGAAGAAGTTCCACGACAGCGCCACATCCAGCCGCTTGTGCGACCCCGGCACCTCAAGCTGCTCCACAAACATATTCTTGTCGCGCAGCCACGTGATGCATTCCAGCGACTCCGGCCGCAGCAAATCCGTATTGCCATAATAGATGAAGATCGGCTGCCACCGATCCATCCGCGTCGGCTCTACCGCAATGTAATCCGCCTTGAAGTTCCCCTGCCGAATCGCCAGCGCCCGAAACACATCGGGATTCCGCAGCCCCGTGTACAACACCGCGAAAGACCCCGCCGACCACCCCGTCAGAAAAACCCGCTCCTCCGACACGTTGTATTGCGCCTTCAACCGCGAAACCAAATCCAGAATCGTCCGCTCGTCGGCCTGTTCCTTCTCGATCTGCCCCGTCACGGAAGGAACAATGTCCCCATGCGTCCCGCCCAACACCGGCGCCGCAACGATGATCTCATGCTCCTCCGCGAACTGCGCCCACTCCCGGATCTGCGCCCACGCGTCGTCCCACGGGTTCGTCCCATGACACGCGATCACCACCGGATACGGCCGCCGCTTGTCATACGTCGACGGAACGTACAGATAAAACTTCCCCTCCCCGCCTGGGAGAGACTCCTCCTTGATCTCCGCCTTCGTCGGCAACGTGGTCGTCACCGGACAGCCGCACACAAACCCCAAGCAAACCCCCGCCAATAACCAGATTCCAATCGCGCGTCGTTTCATCCCAAACTTATAAACCCCTCCGCCCGAATTGCCCAGCCAATGCTTGTCCCGGCCATTCAGCCGCCTATACTTGTCCTGACGGGGGGGGACGGAAACACAAACCCAGCGAGAAAAACCATGCCGGCCAAATTCGAAGGAAAGTCGATCCTGATGGTCGATGACGACCAGGAAATCCTCGCGGCCATGCAGCTCGCCCTGGCCGATTCGGGTGCCACCCTCCACGTCGCCCGCGACGGCAACGCCGGCCTCGACAAGGCCAACCAGGCCAAGCCCGACCTGATCATCCTCGACATCATGCTCCCGCAACGCAGCGGCTTCCTCGTCCTGGAAAAACTCCAACCCAGAAAACAAAAAGGCAAGCCCCCGTACGTCATCATGGTCACCGGCAACGAAGGCAAGCGCCACGAGGCCTACGCCCGCGCCATGGGCGTAGACGACTACCTCAACAAGCCCTTCCGAATGGACCGCCTATTGAAGAGCGTAGAAACCCTGCTCACCCCCAAGGAAGCCGAACCAGCAGCATAGACCAACACCCGATCAACCCGGCCGTCCCCGGCCGGGTCCCCCCGCGTCGGCCCCCCGAGTCTCTGCTCCCCCCGCGTCTCTGCTCCAAGCGCATCGGCCGGGCACACAACCACCGTACAGTCTCGGCACTCGCATTCACCGAACGACGTGCAGGGCAGATGCGCTCACAGTACGCTCCCCACCATGCCGGGCGCGCGCAACGACCAAACAATCTGGCACATCACACTCCGCACCTACGGCACGTGGTACGCAACCGACGACGCTGCATCGGCCGTCTCGCACGGACGCGAATCGCCGCGGCGTCCCCGGCCGGGAGCAATTGCGCGCCCTCGATCAGACCCGGTGCAGCTCTCGCGCCCACAGCGCCACAAAATCGAGTCGTCCCTGCCCGAAATCTGCACTCGCGGCGGGTGGCAGTTCCTGGCCTGTGCCGCTGCGTCCAATCACGTACATCTCCTCTGCACCGCCCCGCACTCAGTCCCGGGCAAGACAATCCAAGCGCTATTGAAGCGCTGGCTCACGCAAACTCTCAATGAGCGCAACTCGCGCAGTGCAAGCAAATGGTGGGCCGACGGCGGCTCAACCCGCTCCGTCACGATAGACGAATACCGCGCCAACGCGCAAAACTACATAGCCCGCCAGCGCACCACATGAGGTCCCACGCCCTCAACCCGGCCGTCCTCGGCCGGGTCCCCCCCGCGTCTCTATTCTCAGCGCATCGGCCGTCCTCGGCCGGGTCCCCCCCGCGTCTCTATTCTCAGCGCATCGGCCGGCCCCCCCGCGTCGGTCCCTGAGCTTGTCGAAGGGCCGCGCCGCCGCCCCGCAAGTAGCGTCCGCCGTCCCGGCGAACATCCCTCGCACTCCGGCCACCAAGCTGCCCCCAACTTCTCATCCCCGCCCGCGCGCTCGCCCCCGCGCGCACCAACCCGGCCGTCCCCGGCCGGGTCCCCCCGCGTCTCTGTTCTCCGCGCGTC
>JAATGM010000037.1 GCA_015654675.1 Planctomycetota bacterium
CGCGGTGGAAACTGGGGTGGCGGCGGTGGTGGCTGGGGTCGCGGATTCGCCGGCGGCGGTCGCAGCTTTGGCGGCGGCGGCTTTGGCGGCGGGCGTGGCTTCGCCAGCAACATGGGCCGTGGCGGGTTCGGCGGCGGTGGCCGTGGCGGACGGCGCTAAACGTTCCCAGGTTCAATACTTCGATTTTCAAAAGACCGCGTCATCCGACGCGGTCTTTTTATTTGCACGCCCACCGCCGTATAGTGCTTGGCAATGCTTCTCCGGCTTTTGACGACCCTCGCATGCGTCGCCCTGCTCTCCCTCTCGGCTTGCAACGGACTCTTCAACCGAAACGTTGAATCCGCCCCGCCGAGCCCGGACGCCGCGCCAACGCACCACGAGCCCACCATGGCGCATCAGGCCACCACCACCGCCCCCGATCAACGTGTGACCACTCCCGGCGCCGCCCATCTCGCGCCGCCGCCGGCCGGCAGCGTGCTTCCGACTGTTTTGATGATCAACAATGACTCCGTCACCGTTGATGACATCCTTGAGCCCATCCGGCCAAGTCTCGAAAAAGCCGCGGGGAATGGCTCGCGCGAGGGATACTACGACCTGCTCTTCCAACTCATCCGCCGCCAGATCATCGAGGAAGTCAGCGAGCGGCTCATCTGGCAGGAAGCCAAACGCGAACTCGGCTCCGACGATCAGAAGAAACGCCTCGAATCAGCCGTCGACCGCCTCGAACGCGATCGCGTCAACGCCGATTTCGGCGGACGCGAGTCGCGCTACGAAAAATATCTTGCCTCGCTCGGCAAGTCCCGCGCCGACGTCCGCGAACGCCTCAAGCGCCGCATCGTCGTGGAGCAATATCTCCACGACCGACTCGTGCCGCGCGTCAGCGTCCGCAAGCGCGACCTTTTGAAGTATTACGACGAGCACCCCGAAGACTGGACCGACAAGCGCACCGTCGAAGTGTGGATGATCGAGGCCCCGCTCCCCGAATTCTACAAGGGCGTCGGCCCGCCCAGCCCCGACGAAAAGCGAAAAGCAGCCGATGACGCTCGCGCCCACATCGCCGCGGCCCAGGCCAAGCTCCGCGCCGGCACGCCGTTCGATCAGGTCGCCCGCTCCGACAGCCGCGGTCTTCACAGAGACGACGGCGGAAACTGGGGCGTTATCTCAACCCCGCTGCGTGGAAACTACGAGGCCCCTTCCAAAGCCGCCCTCTCTCTCCCGCAGGGCGCCGTCAGCGACATTATCGAAACCCCAATGGCGTTTTTCATCGTCAGGGCCGCCAAGGTGACCGGCGGCGAAACGCGCCGCTTCGAGGACGTCCAGGGTGAAATCGCCAATCGTCTCCAGACCGAGCAGTTCAACGAATTGAAATACAAGTTTGTCCAGAAAACGCTGGAAAAAGCCGCCGTCGGCGATCTCGAGCCCTTCGTTCGCGCCGTCGTCGCCCGCGCGCCCGAAAGCAATTCGGTCGGTCGAAACGCAACCCCCGACATTGTGCAATAACTAGCGAATATCAAACCGCTCTTCGAGCGCCTTCTCGTGCTTCTTCACTTCGCCCATGTCGCGGAGCATCTCGCGCTCCACCGGCCCGCGAATCGAATACTCGCACCCCAGCGCCGTCTTGTTTGACACCTCGATCTGTGGCAGCGTCACGCGCCATTCCTTGCCATCGCGCGTCCCGACGAACACCATCCGCCCGCTTCGTCCGGCCTCGATCGGATGCGCCCCCGTGAGGCTTCCGCGCGCCTTGTCCGTGTCCGGCTGATACAGCGTGATGACCATCACGTCCGTCACCGCGCCATCTTCCAGTTCCACCGACGAAGGAATGTAAGACTCTAGAGCCATGACTCATCCGCCTCTCTGCAATCACCCCGCCCATCCATTCAAGCACATCCGGATCGCTGCGCCAATTG
This sequence comes from Planctomycetota bacterium, assembly GCA_015654675.1. Lineage (GTDB taxonomy): Bacteria > Planctomycetota > Phycisphaerae > UBA1845 > UTPLA1 > SpSt-539. The sequence goes on from JAATGM010000037.1 coordinate 1,911, forward strand.
CGACTCAGGGCGATCTCGGAAGTCGAAGCGCTTCCGCGAGGGTGTCAAGCATCTGTCGCACGCCCGCCAGAAAGAGAATCGTCGCGAACGAGACGCACATGAACGTCGTCAGCCCGGCCGTAATGGCCATGCCGCTGCGGCTCCGCCACGGAAACAAGTGCCCCTGTTCCGCTAATCCAAATATCATCCAGCCCATCGAAAATGCGCAACCCAGCAGGAGCTTTCGGGCAACAGTTTCACTGCGTCGCGCGCCGACTCGAACGCAAAACCCCTTTGCATAGCTCAGGATTGAAAATAAATAGCAGATGTTCAATCCGACGATCGTTGTTTCGACCAACTCGTGCTGAGATGAAACCGCGCCCGGCCAGTCATAGGCCAGCGGCACGATCTGCAATATGCCGAAGAGCCGGACCATCCGACGCGCACCCAGCAAACTTTCGAGTCGCAGTGCGTCCCGCTGCGGACGTCCGAACCGCCACGCTCCGACGGCGCAGCAGCCGCGCGCCACCAGTTCGATCGCAGTCGCGACCGCCGGCCGATCCTTGCTGATGGGAAAGAGCGCCGCCGAAATGATCGTGATCGCCAGCGTCGCGGCGATGGTATACACCAGAATGCCCAGACCGTCGGCCACGCCCTGAAGCCAATTCGCGTCGCTATAGCGTAGAAGATCGCCCCGCAACGTGCGTTCGACGCCGACCCCGCACTCCGGACACACCGCCTCGCGCCGCAACAATCGCAGGTTGTATCCGCACCGCAGACACGCAAGGTCTGCGGCAATTCTCCCCTCGCCGTCATATGCGACCGCGCTGATCTCCATCCCCATCACGCGCGCCTCAGCTCGCCGGAACCCCGCGTACCCTGGGAAAGTTCGCCACGTACCAATTCACGGTTTCGGCCGCGCCCCGCGCGAACGGCGTGCTCGGGAGCTTCACCGCTTCGCGGAACCGCGACGTATCCGTCGGCTTGCGATGCTGGCCCTTCGGCCGACTCGTGTCCCACACCAACCTGGCCGCGTCGTATCCCAGCGCCGCGCAGATGGTCTCCGCCGCCGTGCGAATCGAGACCTCCTCATTTGTCCCGACGTTCAACGGCCCGCCCTCATACTTAAACAACGCCCACCATAGCGCCGCCGCCAGGTCGTGTGAGTAAGTGAATTCGCGTAACGGCGACCCATCCCCCCATAGAACGGCCGCCTCGCCACCGGTTTTCGCCGCGTGAATCTTCCGAATCATCGCCGGAATGACGTGGCTCGATTCCAGATCGAAATTGTCGTGCGGCCCGTAAAGGTTGTTGGGGATCAGGCACACATACGACCCGCCGTACTGCTGCGCATAGGCCCGCGACTGAACATCCAGCATCCGCTTTGCATACGCATAACCAAAGTTTGAGACATGCGGCTCACCCGCGTGCAGATCGCGCTCGCGCAGCGGCAACGCTGCTCCGTCCGGATAGACACACGACGAAAGCAGACTCACGACCTTGCGAACACCGGTCCGACGCGACTCCTCCAGCACGTTGATATTTATCCGCACATTGTCGAAGAAAAACTCCGCGATATACCGCGTGTTCTCCCAGACTCCGCCGACGCGTGCCGCCAGATGAACCACATGCGTCGGGCGAATCCGCTCAAACAGCGCCCGGCAGGCCGCCACGTCGCGCAAATCGCCATCCTTCGTCGATGCAAAGTGAACCTCGGCGATCTCCGCCGGCCGCTCGGCCTGCATCGCCCGCCCCACCATTCCGTGTCCGCCCGTCACCAGCACTCGCATCGCTGATCCTGACTCCTTCGACCCCCAACACACGGCATTTTAGACCGGAATTCGCCGGTCACGGCATCGCATTCAGCTTGTCCCGCAATTCCTGCATCGGACGCTGGCTCACGCGCAGCATTCCCTGCGCCGGCGAGTCGAGATCGGCTATCAGCAGGACCACAGCCGAGTACGTCAGCGCGAGTGCCACGAGAATCAGCCAGTCGCACTTGCCGGCCACGCCAAAGAGCATTCCTACCGCGGACATCGAGAAAAACGTCACGACGATCAGCCCGATCCAGATGACTCCCGGTATTCGATACTGGAGCGCGTGCGTCGTCCGCGATGTATGCAGGTCGAACATTTCGTTTAACGATGACACGAAAAGCGCCACGATTTCCGAGTCCGGATGGATCTGAGCAATCGCCACGGCGTGCTTCCATATCTGGTCCTGAATCTGCTCCGATTCGGCGATCCGCGCGGCGAGCGCCTGCGGGTCGGCGGGGATCCCCGCGCGGATGTCAACGTAGCGCTTGATCAGCCGTCGAATTTCGCTGCGATGCGGCTCCGGCATCATGTCCGCACGGAGCATGGCAGTGCCGATCGCATTGACTTCGTCGAGCAATAACTGCCGCCGCGCGTCGAATCTTCCGGACGCAATTCCAAACGTGATCGCCAGAAAAAATGCCAGCAGCCCCAGCATCGCCGCGATCACCGAGCCGACAGCCCCCTCCGGAAGCTTGGCGTCGGCGTTTCGTCGCCGCTTGCCGAGCAGGAATCCGAATCCAATGGACCCCAGTACGAGCAGGACACACAGGGCATAGAGCCCTCCCAGCGGCATCCAGTCGATTAATCTGGAAATCGCCATCTAATATTCTCCAGCATCCTTTGATCGCCGGCGTATCAACTCGGCGACGTCGGCTGCTCTGTATCCGCAACCGGAGAATTCGCGGACGTCCCGGCCCGATACATGCCGATTTTCCGCGCCGGCCGGCCGCCCCAAAGCTCGCCTTCTTCCAGCACGAGGCCGGGCTTGAGAGCCGAATAGGGTTCCAGCAAGGCGCCGCGCCGGATTCGTGTGCCGGCGGGCACACCGGTCTCGGCTCCGACAACGGCGTCGTCTTCGATTTCGACGGGATCGATGATGACCGAATCGCGCTCGTGCAGGTGGGCTGAGAGCGTCGCCCCATAGCCGATCGTCGCATTTCGCCCGATCGTTACACCCCACGGGTCCATGATCTGCGGATCGACAAAGAACGACGTCTTCGTCTTCGGCCCGAACTGCAGACTCAATAACCATCGGAACGGCACGATGTTCGCGACGTGTGGGACGAACACGCCGGGGAACGGCGGGTTGTAGCGCGCCTTGGTGAGAATTCCGAGAACGCCCGCGAAGAACAGGTCGCGCTTCTTCCAGGTCATCCCGCCGGCCAGTTTGTATACGCCGCGCCGCGGCGTGGGAATAACCAGTCGCAGGGCGATCAATACCAGTACGTAGGCGACGCTGAACATGACCATCGACTTGGTGATGACTTCGGTGATCGCCCATGCCCCGCGCCAGGTGTGCAGCTTTTCCCACGACACGGTCCGGACGATCTCGGCCATCTCCATCCGCGAAACGACCAACAACGTGATCGCCATGGCCAGGCCCCAGATATTGCAGCGCAGCCAGATCTCAAGCAGCAGCAGCAACTGCACGCCGACATTTGAATTGATGTTCGCCTTCTTTGCTTTTTTTGCGCTCGCCGTCGCGCCCATCCGCCTGCCTCCATCGTTCGCTGCGCACGAAGGCCCGCACCAGGCCCTTCGCCGAATCCTACCCGCACCACCGAAACGCAACGACCGCTACAATCACACCGTGCTCGAAGCCCAGCTCAAAACACCGATCTGGTGTCCCGCCTGCAACGCGATTTACCACGGTTCACCACTGGCCGTCCCCGATCGCGAGTACAACGTCGGCTACCTCGCCCACTACGCCCAATGCCCGGATTGCGGCACCCTTTTTCAAAATCCGATGCCGCCGTTCCATCAGCTCGCCGACTTCTATCCGCCCAACTATCACGCCGCGACCGCGCATGGCCTCCTGGCCCGCGCCCGCCACAACGCCCGCCTTAAGCAGCTCACCCCGCTGCTCAACGGCGACGGCGCCCTGCTCGACTATGGCTGCGGAAACGGAGCATTCCTCACCTGGGCGGCGACGAAAAATCTCGGCCGCCCCCTGTTCGGCTACGAAATCGCCGACCAACGCGAGGTGCAAAAGCTCGCCGACGGGGCGGTCACGATTGTCCGTGGCAAACCGGCCGACCTGCTCGACTCACTGCCATCTTGCCGCCTCATTACCATGAACCATGTCATCGAGCACCTACCCGATCCGCACGAGACCATCTCTGCGCTCACAAGGTTTCTCGCCCCGGGCGGTGCGATCGAAGGCCAGACCCCCGCCGCCGACTCCCTCGAACGCCGCGTCTTCAAAACCCGCTGGTCCGGCTACCACGCCCCGCGCCACACTGTCGTCTTCTCCCGCGCCGGCCTCCACAAACTCTTCGATCGCGTTGGGCTGAATCAACCGGCGATCTCCGCCGCCTTTAACCCCGCCGCCATTGCCGTCAGTCTGGCCGCCTGCACGCGCTCGCCCGAACGCCCCATCCGCCGCGCCGGCCTCGGCTGGCTCTGGTGGCTAGGATGTGCCACGCTCCTCGCCCCGATCGATCTCCTCTCGGGCGCATCGGGTATCATGAATTTCCGGGCCATCCGCCAGGACTGACATGCGCGAACACATGCCGCCATCCCGCTTCGCCAAGCGCTCCGACGTCGCATCCGTCGCCGTCGTTGCCGCCCACGTCGCGCTCGTCGTTGCCCCCATCTACGTCACTGCCGCGCTCGGTCTCGGCTGGTGGCTCATCCCGTGCTGGCTATGGTTCGGCCTCACCATGAACGGCCTGCTCAACCTCATGCACGAAACCGCCCATTACCACGTCTTCACCAACCGCGCCGCCAACGACCTCTTCGGCCGCTGGGTCCTCGGCCCGCTCTCGCTCGCCGACTTCGACGGTTACCGCCAGCGCCACTGGGACCACCACCGCCGCCTCGGCCAGCCCGACGACCCCAAACTCACCTATCACACTGATATTCACGGCGGCCACCTGCTGTCGCTGGCCTTTCGCTGCCTCACCCTGGTCGAAGCCGCACGCAAATTCCGCCACCAGACCGACACCCACGACGACGAACCCGCCCCGGGAAATTCACTTGCATGGGTGCTCCGCGTACTCGTCGTCCACGCACTCTTCGCCGGCTCACTCCTCGCCGTCGCATGGGCAACCCACCGCCCGGATTTCTGGGCCGCGTTGCTGTCCGCCGTCGTCGCCTATGGATTCATCTACGTTTACGGCCTCGCGGGCCTGACCGTCTTCGCAGCAAGTCTACGCGCCATCGCCGAGCACCAGATCGGCCCCGACGACGCCGCGCACGTCGGCGCAGCGGCCCTGCGAAATTTTTCCTGCAATCCCCTGACGCGCCTCATCCTCGGCGCCTACGGTTTCGGCGAGCATGCCACACACCATCAGCAGCCGGGAATCCCCTACTACCGCCTGCAAACCGCCACAGCCGAATTAGCCGCAAAAGACCCCGCGATGGCCCCCACCCACGGATACTGGTCCACCCTCGCGACGCTCGCGCGGCGTCCGGCCCCCACATCGCCGGCCCGATCTACCGGCTGACCCCGGCCGCCTCCATATCCGCATCGACCATAATTTTCGCGAGCTGTTCAAACGTCGTCTTCGGCTTCCACCCCAGCTCTCGCGCGGCCTTCGTTGGATCGCCCTGCAGTAAATCCACCTCCGTCGGCCGGAAGTAGCGCGGATCGATCTCCACGTATTTCTCCCAGTCCAGCCCCACGTGCCGGAATGCGACCTCCAGGAACTCCCGCACGCTGTGCGTCTCGCCTGTGGCGATCACGAAGTCTTCCGGCTTGTCGTGCTGCAGCATCATCCACATCGCCTCGACGTACTCGGGCGCGTAGCCCCAGTCGCGCCGTGCATCGAGGTTGCCCAGGTAGAGCTTCTTCTGCGTCCCCTTCTTGATGGCCGCGATCGCCCGCGTGATCTTTCGCGTCACGAACGTCTCGCCGCGCCGCGGGCTCTCATGGTTAAAGAGAATCCCGTTGCACGCGAACATCCCATACGCCTCGCGATAGTTCCGCGTGATCCAGTAAGCCAGCACCTTCGCCGCCGCGTAAGGGCTGCGCGGCTCGAACGGCGTACTCTCATTCTGCGGCGGCCGGGCGTTGCCATACATCTCGCTGCTCGACGCCTGATAGAATTTGCATTGCACGCGCGCCTCGCGAATCGCCTCCAGAATCCGCACCGTCCCCAGCGCCGCCACATCCACCGTGTACTCAGGAATATCAAAGCTCACACGCACGTGACTCTGCGCCGCCAGGTTGTAAATCTCCTGCGGCTCAATCTTTCGAATCAACGCCGCCAGCCCACTCGCATCCGACAAGTCCCCGTATTGCAATATCAACCGCCGAGCCGGAGCATGCGGATCCTGATAAACGCTGTCCAATCGCCCCGTATTGAACGAACTCGACCGCCGAATAATCCCGTGAACCTCGTACCCCTTCTTCAGCAAAAGCTCGACAAGATAAGACCCATCCTGCCCCGTCACACCCGTAATCAAAGCCCGCCGCGTCGCGTCAGCCATTCAAGAATTCTCCGAGCCCATCACCGAAGACCATTCTACACGAGCGCGCAATCGCGCGAATGTGTGGACCCTGGGCGGCGTCGCGCTCCCTGCGCAGCTATGGCAGTCTGATCCGCGTCTCGCACTTCAAACTATCGAACGTGATCTCAAACCGACTGAACACGCCAAGGCGCCCAAGCAGGCCAGGCGCGTTCTCGCCGACTGCAATCGCAACCGGGATCTCAATCTCTGGAAGGCCCGGAAGCCGCACTCCTAATTCATGAATCATGGCGTCCAGAGGTTGCTTGCCCACACCACCCAGGGAAATCGAGCGCCCTGTGGAAAAGTTCAGTCCAAGCATTTCCGCCGCGAATCGTGGGAGCAACGAGACAACCGCGCCCGAATCGACGCACAGCGAAAACGGATGATACTCGCCGCCATTCCCCCGGATTTCCAAATCAACGATCGGCACCTGAATCGTGCCGAGATAGGGATGTAACCGCGCGCGCCACTTGCTAGTCAACATGCGGCAGGTCCGGCACGTTGATCTGCTCCAGAATGAAGTCGTGCTCAGGACGTCGGAGAATTGCCTGTTGATTGGCCTCGCGAAGTGTTTCGCCAACGCCGATGACTTCGCCGTCACGAACGGCAATCCATTTTCCAGGAAATTGCGTGGACAATTCCAGTGAGTGCTCAGCCAGCCAGTCTCGATCGAGCGCGTTCACCACGACGAATCACCGTTTTCCAAAATTGACTATGACATTCTAGCCGTTCGCAGAATCGGCTCCAAGAATCCCGGATTTCCGTTTGATCTCGCCGCTCTCCCTAAACAAACTTAATCCGCCGCGCCGCAAACATCACCATCCGCAGCAGCAGCCAGCCATGCTTCCAGCGCTGGATGTTCGTCTCTCCGTACGTCCGCTCGCGATATCGAATCGGCATGTCCACGATCTTCAAATTCAACTTCGCCGCCCCGAACAGCAGATCGAAATCCCCAAAGGGATCAAAATCCCCGAAATACGCCCGGTTCGCCGCGAGCGCCTCATACTCCCGCTTTCGCAGCACCTTCGTTCCGCACAGCGTGTCCTTGATCGGCTGTCCCAGCAGCCACGAAAACGCCCCGCTGAAAAACTTGTTCCCCAGTAAATTGAAGAAGCGCATCGCCTGCTTCTCCATGGGATAGACCAGCCGCACCCCGTTCACGAACTCGCCGTCCCCGCTCACCAGCGCCTCGTAAAATCGAGGCAAATCCTCCGGCGGAACAGTCAAGTCCGCGTCCAGAATCATCAACACGTCGCCCGTCGCCGCCGCAAACCCCATCCGCACCGCGTCGCCCTTCCCGCGGCCCGTCTGACGCATCAGCTTCACGCGTTTGCCGGCGTGCTTCGCCGCCTCGCGCTCCGCCGCCGCATAGGTGTCGTCGCTAGAGTGCCCCTCGACAAACACAATCTCCGTCCCGCCCCCCATCTCCGGAATCCGCTCGAATATGGCCGGCACATTTCCCGCCTCGTTCCGCGCTGGCACCACCACCGACACCGTCGGCCGTCCCTCGCGCGCAAACATCCCCGCCCCCGGCCGCGCGATCATCATGTTCGTCAGCGCAAACACGCGGAACGGCCACACCTTCACGAGCCACCGATTGCACAACGGCGCGACAAGCGGCACGCCAAACGGAAACAACACTTCGGCCCCCTGCCGAATCACCTCAAACCCCGCCAGCCCGAGCAAGTTCTGCACATCATGCGCCGTCAGCCAATTCTGTTGCAGCGTCGGCCGCGCCAGCCCCATCCGCTCCGCCAACCGCAGCGGCGGCTCCCACAGCCGGCTGAAAAAATTCAGGATGATCCGAGTCCGCGGCGTGCAAAACCGCGCCATCCGCTCAAACACCGCCTGCACGTCCCACAGATCGTTCACAAGATCCGACAAGATGATCGTGTCGAACTTCTCATCCAGCGCCAGGTCTTCCGCGTCGCCCTCCACGAACTGCAGCCCCGGATAGAGCCGCCGCGCCCGTCCGATCATTTCGCCCGAAATATCAACCCCGACCCCCACCGCCGGCCGCACCGCCGCCAGCAGACTCCCATCCGCGCACCCCAGCTCCAGCACTCGCTCGCCGCCCGGAATGTGAAACGAATAAATCTGCGCCAGCCGCCGCTGGTAGTACCCGCCCAGCCCGCCGAACGACTCCATCCGCCGCGCGAACGCATCCCAATGCGCCGCCCGCTCGCGAACATAGGCCGCTCGCCCGCGCCGCGCGCCCGTCTCGGTCGCCAATCCCGTCTCGATGCGATCGTGCAACGTCATCTCCGTATTCGACTATACCGCATCGCCGCCACGCCAGTCCTTTGACTTTTTTCCCCGTTCCCGTTCCCTTCAGAAGCATGGCTCGTTCCGCCACAGTCCCATCCGCCGGCCAGTCCTCCGCCGACGTCCTCGAATCGCGCCGCCGCGTCTGGGACCAACGCCCGCTAACTCGTGAAATCTACCGCCGCTACTTCGAAGCAATCCGCGCCGAGTTCGCCCCCGGCCGGCGAACCATTGAACTCGGCGGCGGCGCGGGCAACTCGCGCGACTTCCTCCCCGAAGCCCGCGTCAGCGACATCGTCCTCACCCCATTCGTCCACTTCGTCGCCGACGCCGCCCGGCTTCCCATCGCCGACGCCTCCGCCGACAACCTGTTCATGGTCGACGTCCTTCACCACCTGCCGCATCCGGCCCGCATGTTCCGCGAAGCCGTCCGCGTCCTCCGCCCCGGCGGCCGGCTCATCATGCTCGAGCCCAACATCTCGGCATTCAGCCGCCTCGTCTTCGCGATCGGCCACCCGGAGCGCGTCGACCCCGCCGCAGACCCGCTCCCCATCGACGACAGCCCGGTCTTCACCGCCACCGGCCCGTTCGCCAGCAACCAGGCCATCCCGTCGCGGATTTTCTTTCGCGATCTGAAGCGCTTCGAAAAAATGTTCCCCGAGCTTCGCGTCCAAACCCGCCGCCTCGACAGCGTCCTCGTCTACCCCCTCAGCGGCGGATTCTCCGGCCCAAATATTATCCCGCGCTTCGCCCACGGCCTGCTCTGGCAACTCGAGCGCGTACTATCCCCCCTGAAACGCTGGCTCGCCTTCCGCCTGCTTGTCACGCTTGAAAAAAAATAGGGCGCGAACCCGCGCCCTACTTTTCGGAAAACTCAATTTGAATCGCGCGAAGCCCCTTGGCGTCAGTCCTCTTTCGTCCCGTCCCCCTCATCGATTGTCTGATCGGCGATCGAGATCCAGTTGTCGGGACCGCCACGCTCATATCCGAGCCGCGCAACCGGCTTTTCGTTCTTGTCGAGCACGACGATGGTCGGGTAGCCCTGCACCCCGTGTCGCTTCTGCAGTTTCTCGTTCTGCTTCTTCACCTTTGCCGAGAGCTTGATGGTCTGCGGAAAGTCCACCTTCACCAGCACGAACTTCTTCCCGGCCCACTCCTTGAACTCCGGCTTGGCAAAGACTTCCTTATCGAGCTTGATGCACCAGCCGCACCAGTCGCTGCCGGTGAAGTCGAGCATCAGCATCTTGTCTTCTTTCTTCGCCAGCTTCACGGCTTTGTCGTAGTCGGTCAGCCACTTTGCTTCGCCCGACGCCGCATCTTCCTCGGACTTCTTCTTTTTCTTCGGCGACTTCAGCTCAACCAGCTCCATGGTCGTCGTCTTGCCCGACTCGCCGACTTTCGTCTCCTTCTTGAGCAATCCGCCCGGCGCCGTGTCTGAAACCCAGACGCGCGTGGTTGATTCGCCGCCGTCGCCGCTGCGTTGCGCCGTGACCCACCGCGCACTGAACTTCTTGCCGGCCAGCTCGATCGACTCCGTACCGTCTTCCTTCATGCCCGACGGCGCGACGAACTGCTTCGCCTTCGCCTCCGAGACCAGCCGCGGGACATTTACAGTCTTGGTCTTCGTCCCACCGTCGCCCTTCTTGCTGGTCGTCGTCTGTTCAATGACCGCCTTGTTGTCTGTCAGCTCGATCAGCTTCTTCGTTGTGGTCGTCTCTTTGGTCGTGCCGCCCTCCGTCGTCACCGTCTTCCAGACGGCGGTCGTGCCGACCTTGTATTTCGCCCAGCCGACATACTCCGGGTTCTCAACCTGTCCATCCGCCCCTTCAGCCGACGGACCGGCGTAACCAGCGCCCGTCAGGGCCAGGACCATCCCCGTCGCGATCATCGCACGCATCTTCAACCGGCTCATCAGTATGCCTCCCGGAAATGTCGTGTGTCGAAACCTCGGCTCACCCGAAGTTGCCCCCATTGTAACGCGCGGGAGGGTGACGGAATACCTCCTCTTCCGCGCCGCCAGCCACCGTGCGATACTCGCCCGACCATGCAAGCCCTCGTCTTTGACGGCCATCTCCGCTTCGACCCCAGCCACCCCGACCCCACCCCCCAGCCCGCCGAAGCCCTCCTCGCCGTCCGACTCGCCGGCATCTGCGCCACCGACCTCGAAATCGCCCGCGGCTACATGGGCTTTCGGGGCATCCCCGGCCACGAATTCGTCGCCAAAGTACTCGAAGGCCCACCCGCGCTTAAAGCCAAACGCGTCGTCGCCGAAATCAACTGCGTCTGCCGCGAGTGCGACATGTGCACCGCCGGCCTCTCGACCCACTGCCGCCGCCGCACCGTCGTCGGCATCCTCGGCCGCAACGGCGCCTTCGCCGAAAAGCTCGCCGTCCCGGCTGCCAACTGCCACCCCATCCCCGACACTCTCCCCGACGAACACGCCGTCTTCGTCGAACCGGTCGCCGCCGCCCTTCAAATCCTCCGCCAGGTCCGCATCGAACCGCGCACCAAAGTCACTCTCCTCGGCACCGGCCGCCTCGGCCTCCTCATCGCCCAGGTCATCGCCCGCACCCGCTGCCAGCTCACCTGCATCGGGCGCAATCCGCGCACGCTCGAAATCCTCGACCGCAAAGGAATCCGCACTCAGCTCCTGGCCGACGCGCAGCCCCGCGAAGATCAGGACATCGTCATCGACTCCACCGGCTCTCCCGAAGGCCTGCCACTCGCCGCCCGCTTAGTCCGCCCAAGGGGCACGATCGTTCTCAAAACAACCTGCGCCGCCCCGATCACGCTCGACCTTGCCCCCATCGTCATTAATGAAGTCTCAATCGTCGGCAGCCGCTGCGGCCCCTTCCCCGAAGCCATCGCCGCGCTGGCCCGCGAAGAGATCGATGTAACACCGCTGATCACCGCCACGCTCCCTCTCTCACAGGGAGTAAAGGCCTTCGAACAAGCCGCCCAACCGCAATCCATCAAAGTGTTGTTAAAGACCGAGGTCTGACCCGTCCGAGCTGGGAAAAACGCTACAATGAATCCCACTCGCGGAGATTCACGTTGCCGACCAACGACCTCGACGCCCATTCGAACTCATCGCTCACGCGCGATCCTGACTCAACTCTGACGGCCCACACGCTTCCCGTCGTAAAGCTATCACACGCGGACGCCGTTGAACCGCTACCGGAACGGATTGGCAACTTCCGCATCATCCGCCTCATCGGTTCCGGCGGAATGGGCGCGGTCTACGAAGCCGAGCAGGACAATCCGCGACGTCGCGTCGCGCTGAAAGTCATCCGCGCCGGCTACGCCTCGCGCGATTCCCTGAAACGCTTCGAACTCGAAGCGCACATCCTCGGCCGACTACAACACCCCGGCATCGCGCAGATCTATCACGCCGGCCTCGCAGATACCGGACACGGGACTCAACCCTATTTCGCCATGGAGCTGGTCGAAGGCACTTCGCTGACACGCTACGCGCGCGATCACAAACTCGGCACGCGCCAACGCCTCGCGCTCATCGCCCAGATCGCCGAGGCCGTGCAGCACGCCCACGCCAAAGGCATCGTCCACCGCGACCTGAAACCGGGCAACATTCTCGTGACCGCCGACGGCCGAACCAAAATCCTCGACTTCGGTATCGCCCGCGCCACGGACAGCGACCTGCAGCTCACGACGGTCCACACCGACATCGGAAAAATCGTCGGAACGCTGCCTTACATGTCGCCCGAGCAGGCCAGCGGCGACCCCGGCGACCTGGACACGCGCAGCGATATCTATGCCCTCGGCGTTGTGCTCTACGAGCTGCTCGTCGGCCGCCTGCCGCACGACGTAACCCGCAAGACAGCACTTGAGGCCATTCGCCTGATCCGCGAAGAAGAGCCGACGCGGTTGGCCAGTCTGAACCGGACCTTCCGCGGCGACGTCGAAACCATCGTCAACAAGGCGATCGAAAAAGATAAAACCCACCGCTATCAGACCGCCAACGACTTTGCAGCCGACATCCGCCACTACCTCGCCGACGAGCCGATCGCCGCTCGGCCGCCCAGCGCCAGCTACCAATTCCGCAAGTTCGCTCGCCGCAACAAAGCGCTCGTCGGAGGCGTCGCGGCCGTCATGGTCGCCCTGACCGCGGGCGCAGTGGTTGCGGGCTGGCAGGCCGTCCGCGCACGCCGTGCCGAACACGTTGCCCAATCCGAGCGAGATCGTGCCCAAACCCAGGCCGCCAAGGCCGAACAGGTGGCCGCCTTCACCCAAACCATTCTGGGCAGCATCGACCCGAGCAAGGCCAAGGGCATGGATACGCAGCTCATGCGCCAAGTCCTCGGCACTGCCGCCGGGCGAATCGATCAGGAACTCGCATCCCAGCCAGAAGTCGCCGCCTCCATTCGATATACCATCGGACGCGCGTACTCCAGCATTTCCGATTTCGATCCGGCCTTTGAGAATCTGCGGGCGGCGCATGCGCTTCAGTCGGAGCGCCTCGGCCCGGATGCCCCGGAATCACTCCAAACCCGCGCGGCGATCGCCACCGTCTTGTCCCGCCAAGGAAAATACAGCGAGGCGGAACAGTGGACCCGTGCCGTTCTCGATGACCGCCGTCGAATCCTCGGACCCGACCATCGCGATACCCTCGCCAGTGCATCACGGCTCGGCGATGTCCTTGCGCGCAGTGGCAAGGCGACCGAGGGAGAAAAACTCCTGCGCGACACGCTCGATCGGCAGAAACGCATTCTTGGCGAAACCGACGCCGACGTGGCAACCACCATGCTTTCGCTCTCCATTTGCCTCTGGAAACTCGATCAGGGTGCCGAAGCCGAGTCGTTCGCCCGCCGCGAACTCGAAATACGCGAGCGGACGGGCGGGCGCGACGACCCCGAAACCATTTCCGCGCTTGGCAATCTGGCCATGATGCTCGAAAATCAGGAAAAGCTTGACGAGAGCAAGGCCGCATACTCCGATCTGATCGCGCGGGCCGAGCGCTACTTCGGGCCCACGCACCAGACCACACTCTCCATCAAGAACAACTATGCGTCGCTGCTGGCGAGCTCCGGGCGCCTTCCGGATGCCGAAAAGATCTTGCGCGAAGTCCTCGAGGTTCGCCGGAAAGCGGGCGACGAGGATCACGTCGATTCACTGGGCACCATGCTGGGCTTGACCCGCGTCCTGCAGAAAGAGCGCCGCTTTGACGATGCCGAGGCCGTCGCGCGCCGCATGATCGAGCTCTCCGAACGGCGCTATGGCGAGGATTCCCGAGAAAACCTTCATTCTGTTTCCGCGCTGGCGTTTGTCTTCCTCGCACAGGGTCGAAAAAGCGACGCGCTTCCGAGCATGCGTCGCGCGGCGGAGCTCGACCGCAAGGTGAACGGCGAACAGGCCGAAACCTACTGGCTCAGTCTCTACAACCTCGCGGCCACAGCCGACGACTTGGGCGATCACGAATCCTCCCTGAAATCTTTTCGCGAAATCGTCCAGCTGTGGGAAAAGTACGGCAAGAATCGCGACCTGCCCTACATCGCCGCCGCCCATTGCAGTCTGGCCCGCCTCACGGCCGATGGCGGCGACTTCGCCGCCGCGGAGCCAATCTTCGCGAAATCGCTGGAGATGCGACGCCGTCTCTATCCGCCCAAACACATGCAGCTCGCCTATTCGCTAGATCCGTTTGGCCTGGCCTGCCTCAACGCCGGAAAGCCCGCCAGGGCCGAGCCGCTGTTCCGCGAGGCCATCGAGTGCGTTCGATCGACGGACGGTTTCCGCCCGGTCGACGTCGCCGAGATCCAGAGCGAACTGGGACAGGCATTGGCCGATCAGAAAAAATTCGCCGAAGCTGAGCCTGAGATCATCGCCGCCGCGACCGTGCTCCGTGACAGCCCGCAATCCAGCAACAAGATGAAACGCACTGCTATCGAACGCGTCGTCGGTCTCTACGAAAAGTGGGATGATTCGGATGCCAACGCGCAAGCGGCCAAGCTGAATTCCTGGCGTAAAGCCCTCGACGCAATCCCGACCGAAGAGTCCGCAGCCCCCTCCGCTGACCCCACGCCCGACTAACTGCCATCGCCTCTTCGCCCGGTAGTCGAGTAGCATGCCGCGCATGACCTCCGCCAGCACGTATCCCGAAACGAAATCTCATCTTCAAATCATCAATGACTAATTACGAATTACTAATTACCAGTCTCGAAAATACCCAACTCCTCAAGTTCGGCTCACTCGCGCAACAATCCGGCCTTGTCCACGCCATCACGACGAAGCCCTGGAACATGGCCCCTCACCGCGGCCCCGAAGCAAACCACGCCATCGACCGCCGCCGAAAGGTCTGCCAGCACCTCGGACTCGACTTTGAAAAACTCACCGCCCCTGACCAGATCCACAGCCACCACGTGCTCCGCGTAGAGCCACAAGACGTCGGCCGCGGCAAGCTCGGCCGCGATTCCGCTGTCCCCTTCGTCGACGGCCTCATCTGCAACATCCCCGGCGTGCCGCTCCTTCAGCTCTCCGCCGATTGCCCGCTGCTGCTGCTCTACGACCCGCATCGCCGCGCGATCGGCACGGCCCACGCAAGCTGGCGCGGCACCGTCGCCCGCATCGCCGAACACCTCGTCGCCGCCATGCAACGCGATTTCCAATCCAACCCCAACGACCTGCTCGCCGCCATCGCCCCCTGCGCCGGCCCCGCCCGCTACGAAATCGGCGAAGACGTCCGCCGCATCGCCAACTCCCTGCTGCCCGACGCCGAACGCTTCTTCCCCAACGCCGCCGATTCAAACAAACGCTGCTTCGACCTGCGAGCGGCCAACGTCGACCAACTCCGCCGCGCCGGCCTGAACCCCGCCAACATCGAAGTCGCCGACGCCTGCACCATCAGCGACGATCGCTTCTACTCACATCGCAGAGAAGGCCACGCCGCCGGCCGCTTCGCCCTCATCGCGGCAATCGCCCCCTGATGGTCCCTGAGCCCGTCGAGGGGCCCAGTCCTCAGTTGCCCAGCGAAGCCATATCAATCACAAACCTATACCGCACGTCGCTCCGCAGCATTCGCTCATACGCCTCGTTGATCTTCTGAATCGGAATCACCTCGACATCCGAAACAATCCCGCGCGCCGCGCAGAAGTCCAGCATCTCCTGCGTCTCCTGGATCCCGCCGATCATCGAGCCCGCGATCGCCCGCCGCTTGCTGATCAGCTTCGTCACCGTGATCGACGGATGTTGCGTGGCCGGCACGCCGACGAGCGACAGCGTGGCGTCGGCCCGCAAGAGGTCCACATACGCATCCAGATGGTGCGGCGCCGCCACGGTGTTCAAAATGAAATCGAAGCTGCCCGCGTGCTTCGCCATCGCGTTCTCGTCCTTCGAAATCACCACCTCATCCGCCCCGAGCCGCCGCGCGTCCTCGCCCTTCGACGGCGTCGTCGTGAACATCACCGTGTGCGCCCCCAGCGCGTGCGAAATCTTGACGCCCATATGCCCCAGCCCGCCCAGTCCGACGATGCCGACCTTCTTCCCGCGGCCCGCGCCCCAGTGCTTCAGCGGCGAATACATCGTGATTCCCGCGCACAGCAGCGGCGCGACGGCCGAAAGCTCCGACTTGCCCGGAATCCGCAGCACGAACCGTTCATCGACGACGATCGACTTCGAATACCCGCCATACGTCATCAGCCCCGGGAAGTGCGGATCGGGGCTGTTATACGTGAATCGAATTTCCTTCTCGCAGTACTGCTCCCGGCCGGACTCGCAGCTGCGACAACCGCGGCACGAATCCACCATGCAGCCCACCGCCGCCAGGTCGCCCGCCTTGAAGAGCGTCACCTCGCGGCCCACCTTCGTCACGCGGCCGACGATCTCATGCCCCGGCACCACCGGAAAGAACACGTCCGGCCACTCGGCCCGTGCCGTGTGCAAATCCGAGTGACAAACCCCGCAATACAGAATCTCGATCTGAACATCGCTCGCCCCCGGATCGCGCCGCTCAATCGAATGCGGCCCCAACGGTGACGTAGCAGACATCGAAGCGAAAGCGGAAGTCTTGCTGGGCATGAATTGCTCCTCGAAAAAATCTGAACACCGCGAGTCGGCGATCATAGCGGCCAACGCAACGACCCGCCGCAACCGCCCAGTCGCGTATCATGGGCCGAATGGCCCTGCATCGCCTTGTTATCGTCGGCGGCGGTTTCGGCGGATTGGTCGCCGCCCGCGCCCTCCGCCGCGCCACGCTCGACATCACCCTCATCGACCGCCGCAACTTCCACCTCTTCCAGCCCCTGCTCTACCAGGTCGCCACCGGCGGACTCTCGCCCGCCAACATCGCCGCACCGCTCCGCGCGATCCTCAAACGACAAACCAACGCCCGCGTCCTGCTCGCCGAGGCCCGCGGCTTCGACCCCGTCAACCGCCGCGTCCACCTCGCCGACGGGCACCTCGACTACGACTCACTCGTCGTCGCCACCGGCGCGCGCAGCAACTACTTCGGCCACGACACATGGGAACACGCCGCCCCCGGCCTCAAATCCCTCGAAGACGCCACCGAAATCCGCCGCCGCGTCTTCTCCGCCTTTGAGCAAGCCGAACGCGAGACTGATCGCGCCCGCGCAAGAGCCCGCCTCACCTTCGTCGTCATCGGCGCTGGCCCCACCGGCGTCGAGCTGGCCGGCGCGCTGGCCGAAATCTCGCGCGACACCCTCCGCAACGATTTCCGCCGCATCAACCCGGCCGACGCCTCCATCCTCCTCGTCGACATGTCCGAGCGCATCCTGCCAAGCTTTCCGCCCGAGCTGTCCGAAAAGGCCGCCGCCGCGTTGCGCGCCCTCGGTGTCATCATCCGTTGCAAGACCGCCGTTCAAAACATCACCCCCGAACACGTCCTGCTCAAGGCGGACGACCATACCGAGCAGGTATTCGCCCACACCACGCTCTGGGCTGCCGGCGTCGCCGCCTCACCACTCGGCAAGGCCCTCGCCGATGCCACCGGAGCCCACGTCGATCGCGCTGGCCGCGTCATTGTCGAGCCAAACCTGACGCTCAAAGGTCACCCGGAAATCTTTGTGATCGGCGACCTAGCCCACTGCGTCACTGGCGATGGCAAACCGCTCCCCGGCGTCGCGACCGTCGCCATGCAGCAGGGCCACTACGTCGCTCGCGTCCTAGAAGCCCGCATTAACGGCGATGCGGAAGCAAAGCCCTTCGTCTACAAAGACCCCGGCAGCATGGCCACCATCGGCCGCAAGGCCGGCATCGTGCACATCGGCAAGTGGTGCTACTCGGGCTACTTCGCCTGGCTGACCTGGCTCTTCGTCCACCTCATCAAGCTGATGGAGTTCCACAACCGCGTGCTGGTCCTGTTCCAATGGGCCTGGAGTTACTTCACCTTCAACCGCTCGGCCCGGCTTATCACCGGCGAAGCGCAATCAGGCGATCACGCGCCCAAAGAGCTACCCCATCATTGAATTGGAAAATAATTGGCTACCGGTCGCCCGATGTCGGCTGCCTCGCGCCGCGAAACCAGGCCGTCACCGCGGGGCGAAACAGGAAAAACGCCAGCACCGCCAGCATCGCTCCGTGCACAATGACCTGCGACGCCGCATGCCAGAAGCTCAGTACGACGTGACACCCCATCCAACCCAGCGTCAGCCAGCGTGCCCAATTCTTCCGCCATAGCAGACCGACGCCCGCGACGATTGCAAGCGCATGCAGTGCCGTCGCCATCGCAAAATCGCGCCACTCGTGTGCCGGCGTCGCCCGCCCCTCGCCGCGCATTGAGCGAACCAGCGGAACGAACCCGCCCACGAACGTCGCCGCGCCGACGATCAAAAACAACCACCCGATGATCGTCACCGCCAGCGGACGCTGAACCATACAAATCCCTTTGCGCCCCAACGCTGAATCCGGCAATTAGATATTAGAAATTATCTATTACTAATTACCAAGGACTTTCGTACCGCACTCCGAGCAAACCCCCGACTCATTTCCGATCAACTCATAGCCACAAGCAGCGCATGGCCTCTGCGGTAGCGGATCGCGCCGCGCAAGCAGCGTGAAAGTAGGAATCAAGAGCGGCAGCCCAAGCATCCATAGCGGCAGGCACACATACGTCTGTCCCGCCGACCCGAAATCAACGCGGGGCTTCCACCCCGACCAGCCCCATCCCTCTTCATGCTCAATGATCTCCAGCCGCGAAGGCGCAAACGCCATCGAAGCCCCCTTGGAAATCCAAAGCACATGCACCGCCCCCACATCCAGCTCGGCGCAGGTCTGCCAGTCATGCTCGATCCACATCACCCCCCACCGCCCCGACACCACCGCGATCGCCAAAATCATCGCGTACGCCACCGCCAGCGCAACGCCCAGCGCTCCCCGCTTCGCCGCGTGCCGCCGCCACAATTTCCACCTACCATGAAAGCGCATGACCGCTCCACACTCCCCCGATTCGCCCGCGTCCGCAACCCCCGACGACAACACCGTCGATCTCCGCTGCCCGCACTGCGATTACAACCTCCGCGGCCTGACCATCGACCGCTGCCCCGAATGCGGCAACGACTTCGACCGCCGCGACCTCATCGCGCGGCTCTCCACGATGGCGCGCGCCGCCGTCCCTTGGGACTACGAAAAAAACCTCCGCTCGTTCTTTGAAACCTCGAAACTCGCCATCTTCGCGCCCCGCGCCCTAGCCGCCGGCTTCCCCTCAATGCACGACCGAAAGTCCTCCCATCGATTCGCGCTCGCGACCTCAATTGCGGCGATTGGATTGGCGGCTCTGGTCCACGTCGTTCTGACCCCGAATCGGAGCAACGGGCTCGTCGTGGCGGCGGGCCACGCGGTCGCTTTCTTCGTCGGCTTCGGCGTCTGCGAGTACACCCTCGCCGGCCTCCTCAGACTATGCACCCGCCCACCCGGCCAGACGAACCCGAATGACTACTGGCTCGGGCTCGTCCGCTACGCCGGTAGTTACAAAATCCTTCTGGCCATCGCCGGCACATCGGTCGCCGCTGTAGCGACGATGCCGCGACCCGCGAGCCCCCTCTGGCGGCCACTTGCCTATGTAACGATCGCCGCGCCCGTACTGTGGTGGCTGGTCGCCATCTGGGTCATGGTGCTGCGTCGCACGAAGAGCAAATACGACGCGCCATTCTCACTGATGGCCCCAATTGTGGCGGTCTGCATCGGCGCGTTCGCGGGAGTTGTTTCGCTAGCTCTCGCCATACTCCTGTTCTTCGCGCTCAATGGCTTCGATTAGGGACTCGGAAACTCGGTTTCCAGCCCTTGAGTGTTACAATTACTCCATGCGCACCCGCACCCGCACCCGATTCCTCCGCATCGCCAAGTGGACCGGTTCCACTCTCGTCCTCCTCATCCTTTGCACCTGGATTCTCAGCGTCGGATATTGGGCCGAATATCGAACGTCCGACGGCAATGGATTCAACATACGAGACGGCCTGATCGAGCTCATTCACCCCATGCCCCCTCCCGATCAGGAAACCTACGTCGTGTTCCCATTCACGTTCTGGCCGGGATGGCGGGCCGGACGAAACTGGGGACGTCGCTCAATCGGCGTTCGGATGCCCAAGCGCATGCGGGACGATGGCCAGATCAGCCAATACCGCTTCCCACTCTGGATACCGTTTGCCGCGTGCGCCCTCCCCACCGCCATCCTCTGGTACCACGACCGCCGCCGTCCCGGTCCGGGCCAATGCCAGACTTGCGGATACGATCTGACCGGAAACCAATCCGGCAATTGCCCCGAATGCGGCCATGCAACCGCCCGGTGCGTTGGCGCGTATCAGACACAGACCCCGGAGCAACAGCATGCCTAGCGCACCATCCGGAATCTGCACATTCGCCTGTTGCCTGCTCGCGATTGCCATGCCCGGCGCGATACACGCCGCCTCCCAACCGGCTGAACAAGCCCCAACCGCCGCGCACGAGCCCGCAACAACGCAACCAGCGGTCGTCGAAATCCCAGTGATCTATTCCCCGCGCCTGAGCCCCGAGAAGCTCACGCAGGCCAATCTCGAATCCCTTGTCGCCGAAGCAAGATCGCTAGCTCCACCGGGGAGTTCAATCTGGTTCCTTCATGTCCTTTTTAGTCGCGGCGACGATTCGCGCGTCAACGTGTTCTACACGCCCGACCAGACATCCGGCCGCCTGCAGCGCGGCAAATGCGTGCTCGTGGGCCCGGAAATCACCAGAACCTCGGAGACAGTGCGGCGGATCATCGCGCGCTTTCCGGCGAGCCAGCGGGGCCAATTCGACCAGCGACTCGTCGACTACTACAGAGTGCTGACCACTGACGCGAAAGAGGCCTGCCCTCGATCACCGTCGGAGGATTCGACCTTTCCCTTCATAGCCCCGAAGGGCTTCACCGACGACGAGATCATTCGAATTGTCGATTTTGTGCGAACCAACCCGATCCAGAAGTTTCCACCCAATACCCTGCCGCAGGTGGAGATTTTCTTTGGCGCGGGGAGGCCGATCGTTCGGATCACGCGTGAGAATAAGGTGATCAAAGTCTTCAACGGCTCGCAGGAAGGCCCCCTGTCCGGCAGCGGTCAGGTCCTGGAGTGCGCACCAGATGGCGACAGTTTCAAGCTAATCCGAATCGCCGACTGGGTGAGCTGATTTACCGCCTCGTACACGATCGCCATTCGATATTCGCGATTCCGCCCGACCGCGAAACTACGCCCGAGTATTCAGCAGCTCCACACCCCAGCGAAAACGCTGTCGCATCGCCAGCTCCCGTTGACGCAACACTGCAACAATACAAGCAGACTGGATTTAGCATAATGTGATATTCATGATATTATATATTATGTATTACCTATTAACAATTACCAATTGTTAACTACCTCGCTCCCCGGATCGCTACTCGCCCTTCGCCATTTCCCGCCCGCCGCCGCGCTTCCCCGACCGAATATTCAGCAGTTCCACTCCCAGCGAAAACGCCATCGCAAAATAGATGTAGCCGCGCGGAATGTGCTGCCCCAGCCCGTCGGCCACCAGCATCACACCAATCAGCACCAGAAACGCCAGCGCCAGCATCTTGATCGCCGGATGCCGCTCCACGAAACCGCCGATCGGCCCGGCAAACACCACCATCGTCGCCGCCGCCGCCACCACCGCCGCGATGATGATCGGGATCGATCGCGCCATCCCCACCGCCGTGATCACCGAATCCAGCGAAAACACGATGTCCAGCGCCAATATCTGCGCCAAGATCGCACCGGCCGACGCGTGCTTCGGCCCGCGCCCCGCCTCCGACCCATCGTCGCGCTCCACGTTGTGATGAATCTCCCACGTGGCCTTGGCGATCAGGAACAACCCGCCGCCCAGCAGGATCAGCGCCTTGCCCGTCATCGTGTAGCCGACGGCCGTAAACAGCGGCGACTTCAGCCCCATCACCCAGTTCACGCTCAGCAAAAGCAGAATGCGCATCCCCACCGCCAGCCCGATACCGATATTCCGCACCCGCGCCCGCCGCTCGGCCGGCAGCTTCCCCGTAAGGATGGTGATGAAAACAATATTGTCGATCCCGAGCACAATCTCGAGCGCCGTCAGCGTCACCAGAGCGGCCAGGTTCTCAACCGAAAAAATCGAAGACATTCGCGCCTCCAGAAAGCCCGGTAGTCATAGCGGACGAAATCAGGAACGAAAAGCAGCGCGGCGAAAGAACCGCCCGCCCCGCCGCCCGAACTTCCGTACAAGTCCAGGCATGCACGACCGGATTGACTCGCACGATGCGAGAGAGTCCCGAACGCCAGGGCGCACCAATCCAATCCAATCCAATCCAAAGCATTGAGCCCCCGTCGAATCGCCCGACCCCAAACTCGTAAAATCTGAATTACTGAATTACTGAATTACTGAATTACTGAATTTCAGACTTTCTGATTTTCAGACTTCCGCCA
Organism: Planctomycetota bacterium; assembly: GCA_015654675.1. Classification (GTDB taxonomy): domain Bacteria; phylum Planctomycetota; class Phycisphaerae; order UBA1845; family UTPLA1; genus SpSt-539. Next base: position 24,532 of record JAATGM010000037.1, read on the forward strand.
TTCTTGAATTTGGTATCGCCACCGTGCCCATCGCACAGTTCGGCCGCAGAAAATTACTCCCGATTGACCGGCTGGCCCGCTACACTGTGTGCCGAGTTCAAGGAGCCGCTCCATGCATGCCACTCGAACTGCTCACCTGTTCCACGCAACAGCGCCGGCCCTGGTACTCGCGTTGACGATGTTCGGCGCCCCACGCTCGCTCGTCGCCCAGAGTCAACCCGTCAGTTCAGTCCTGACAAGAGTAAAAGTTCACCTTCGGATCTCGACGAGTGACGGCGTACCCGCCGGCTTCGCCGAACTATCCACCTTCCTGCCCGTCAACATCTTCGATCGCGCCTTTGCGCATCGCGCAGATGCCAATGGAGTATTTCGCGGCGAGCTCGCGTTTTGTGGCGCGCAGACTTACCTGTTGCTCGATACCCTCGGGATCGAGGGGGCAATTCTCACGGTCGATGAGAGTCTCGCGAACAAAGTGGTCAACGTCGCACTCGAACCATTGGTATGGATCGAAGGACGCTGCAGTTCCGCCGTCCGGCCACCGCATTTTCCCATGCCCACGGCCACGACGACGATCAACGGCGTCGACCCGTCGTTGCCATACGGACACCTGTACCGCGAGGGTCAGCCGGGCGGGCCCCTGTTGGTCGCAACCGATGAAGATGGGAGTTTTGCGATCGCCGTTCCGCCCGGCAGATATCGATTAACGCTTCGCTGCCGGGATGCGAACGACCGTGACGTGGAAATTAACGCGAAGAAAACTCGCCCGAGCGTGAACCTGGGCACACTCACACTGCATCCTAACGCCTTCGCGCAATACTTCGGCTACTGTGCTCCCCCGCTGGAACTGGATGCCATTCGCCGGCCGCCGATCCAAGGCGTATCTGACGCGCCCGGCCTGCCACGCGCGACGCTCGTCATCTTTGCCGACCTGCGCGACGACGCGCCGGCCGACTACGACCTCCTGCACGCCGCGCTGACGTATGCAACCAGTGATCGCGCCCCCTGGCGAAATACCGACGTCCTGTTGATCCCCATCGTCAGTCCAATGTCGTTCGAAGCCGTCGATCGGGCCATCGCTCGAAAATTCTCCAAAGAGGGCGACCTGATGTTGAGGCACTTCAGCATCGGCCTTCGTTCGGCCCCCGCCCTGGCATGGTGGGACGCCGCAAAAGACCATCAGGGTTTCCTGATCGACTCTGCCGGAATCCTCACGAATACGGGGCCACATATTCGGTTTTGGATCTTCGACACTGATTTCTTCGCGGGAGCCACGGCGGCCGTCGCCGATCACGCATCGCAGTCGTCGAACATCATCACCAATATCGCCAAACGCCGATTTCCCGGAAGCAACTCGCCGGCCCTTCCCTAGTCGAGCAAATCCGCCGCAAACGCCGCCGCGTCGCCGGCCGCGCTCCCCGTCCCATACGCCGCGCAATTCTCCCGATCCCCCGCCGACGGCGCGCCCAGCTTCACGCGAACAAATCCCGCCACGTCGTCACCATTCACCGCGCCATCGCCGCTCACATCTCCAATGAGTGCGCAAGGCAAGCTCGCCGACAGAACCACCACCCCAAACCCAACTTCCAAACCCGGCAACGCCCGCCCGTCGCCCCC
>JAATGM010000033.1 GCA_015654675.1 Planctomycetota bacterium
ATAGAAGGTGGCGCGCGAGACGCGGCGGGCAGCCAGGGCGTGTTGATCGAAGATGGACTGGATGGTCGCGGCGGGCTGCGCGAGGATGTCGTCGTCGATCTGGCGGCGCAGAGCGCTGTGGAGTTCTTCGATGGCGGTCGGACGTGTGATGGCCTCGGCGATTTGTTCGTTGGTCAGCATGATCCAAGTCCCCTTTACGCTGCCTAGCGCTGCGTGAGATTTGTGAGATTCCTGAGACGATCCCTGTTTCTGATTGCGAGATCGCGGTTTTCCGATGAGACGGATGAGATTCGACGTCCGGCTCAGCGGGCGCGCACCTTGCGCGCTTCGCGATTGGCTCGCGTTTTTGTTTGATCGACCCTCACCCTGCCCTCTGCCGCGGGAAGAGGGAGCTACGCACGCCACTGCTCACAGAGCAGTGGCACACTGGCCTCCTGACTATCAAGCTGGATCAGCGTTCCACTTGGGAGGGTGGAAAACGCGAATAAGAATCGCGGCCGTCGCTGGTTATGGAAAAAAACAAAATGCGCGGTTTTCGAGGGTTTGGCGCCTGATCGCGGTTTCGCGGCGGGTCGCCTTTTTCAGGGCTCGTTAGATCGGGCTGACGCTTTTTTCAGAGCCTTTGGCGATATGTGGAATGGCGCAAAGTTGCTGGTCGCGCGCCGCTTACTTACGTGCGCGGCTCTGAATGGGACGGCTCTCGCGGAGTCTGGATTTCTAGGATGGCTCAACATCGAGCCAGTTTGGGCCGGTGGCGAGGTCTACTTTGATGGGGACGGTGAGCGGGATTGCGCCGGACATGGCTTCGGCGACTAGCTTTGACTCCGTCGGCACGGCGGACCTGGGGAGTTCGAAGACTAGTTCGTCGTGGACTTGCAGGAGCATTTTGAGGGGGCGCTTCTCGACGCGGATTTTTCGCTGGATGTCGATCATGGCCTTTTTGATGAGGTCGGCGGCGGAGCCCTGCACCACCGTGTTGACGGCGAAACGCTCGGCGGCGAAGCGGGCGGTGGGGTTTCGGGAGTTGATGTCGTCGATGCGGCGGCGGCGGCCGAGGATGGTTTCGACGTGGCCGGTCTTTCTCGCGTGGGCGATGCACTCGTCCAAGAAGCCGCGGATGCGCGGGTAGCGGGCGAAGTATTGATCGATGAACTGCTGGGCGTCGGTGCGGGACATGCCCGTTTGCATGGCGAGGCCGAAGGCGGACTGGCCGTAGACGATGCCGAAGTTGACGGTTTTTGCCCGGCTGCGCTGCTCCTTGTTGACGTCGGTGAGTGGGATGTTGGCGAGCTGGGCGGCGACGAAGGTGTGGATGTCCTGATCGTCCATGAAGGCGCGGGTGAGGGCTTCGTCTTTGCTGAAGTGGGCGAGGATGCGGAGCTCGATCTGGGAGTAGTCGGCTTTGAGCAGCACATTGGCGGGGTCGCCGGCGATGAAGGCGCGGCGGATGCGGGCGCCGCTGGGCGTGCGGATGGGGACGTTTTGCAGGTTGGGATCGCTGCAGGCGAGGCGGCCGGTGACGGCGACGGTCTGGTGGAAGCTGGGGTGCACGCGGTGGGTACGCGGGGAGACCATGTCGGGGAGCGGGTCGACGTAGGTGCCTTTGAGCTTGGTGAGTTCGCGGTAGGCGAGGACGAGTTTGGGGACGGGGTGCGTGGTGGATTCGGAGAGCTGTTCGAGGACGTCGGCGTCGGTGGAGCGGCCGGTTTTGGTGCGCTTGATGACGGGGAGGTTGAGCTTGTCGAAGAGGACCTCGGCGAGCTGCTTGGTGGAATCGATGTTGAAGGGATAGCCGACGGCGTCGAAGATTTTCTTGGAGAGCTCGGTGGATTCGTCGGCCATTTCGTTGGAGAGCTTCGCGAGGAGGTTGGTGTCCAGCGCGATGCCGTTGTGTTCGAGCTCGGCGAGGACTTCGACGAGGGGCATTTCGAGTTCGCGGAAGAGCTTTTCGACGGACGAGCCGATGAGCTGCTTTTCGAGGATGGCGCGGAGGCGGAGGACGATGTCGGCGTCTTCGGCGGCGTAGTCGCGGACGGCTTCGGGCGGGAGGCGGTCGAAGGTGATCTGGTCCTTGCCTTTGCCGATGAGGTCGGTCGTCGGGATTTTGGTGTAGCCGAGGAGGTCGAGTGCAAGGGCGTCGATGCCGTGGGAGCGGCGCGAGGAGTCGAGGACGAAGCTGGCGATCATGGTGTCGAAGTCGAGGCCGGCGACTTCGAAGCCGGCGGTGCGAAGGACGCCGATGTCGTATTTTGAGTTCTGGCCGCACTTGCGGATGCGCGGGTTGGCGAGAATGGGGCCGAGGGTTTTGCGGACGAGGTCGAGCGGGAGGGTTTTGCCGAAGCCGAGGGTGGGGATGTAGTAGCCGCTGCCGGGTTCGGTTGCGACGCTGATGCCGACGAGGTCGGCGTCGACGGGGGTGAGCGACGTTGTTTCGGTATCGAAGGCGAACATCGGGGCGGCGGTGAGTTTGCGAGCGAGGTCGGCGAGGGCATCTTCGGTGTCGATGAGGGTGGCGCGGGTGCGGTCGGCGGAGACCTCGATGTTGAGAGTGGTGGCGGCGGGTTCGGGGAGCGGGAGGTCGGCCTGGGCTTCTGCGGCGGGGAGGAGTTCGAGCAGGCGGTTGAAGGCGAGCTGAGTGAAGACGGGGCGGGCGGCGGCGAGCTTGAAGCGAGCGGTTTCGGCGGCGGCGAGTTTGAAGTCGAAGGGGACGTCGCGTTTCAGCGTCACGAGTTGGCGGGTTTGTTCGGCGCGGGGGACGAACTCCAAGACTCTTTCGCGGAGCTTGGGGGTGAGTTTGTCGGCGTTGGCGAGGACGCCGGCGACGTTGCCGTATTTCGCGAGGAGCTCGGCGGCTTTCTTGGGGCCGACGCCGTCGATGCCGCGGACGTTGTCAGTGGAGTCGCCCATCAGCGTCTGGGCTTCGATGGCTTTGTCGGGGCCGTAGCCCTTGGCCTCGAGCATGGCGGGGATGTCGAAGAAGCGGTCGTCGAGCGGGTCGTACATGCGGACGCGGTCGGAGAGGAGCTGATCGAGGTCCTTGTCGCGGCTGACGAGGACGATGTCGAGGTCGTCGTTGCGGTGTTGCTCGACGATGGTGGCGATGAGGTCGTCGGCCTCGTAGCCCTCCATGCGGTGGACGGGGATGCCGACGGTGTTGAGGATTGAAACGATTCGCTCGGCCTGCGGGGAGAGGTCTTCGGGGGGCGGGGAGCGGTTGGCTTTGTATTCGGGGTCGATCTGGACGCGGAAGACGGTGGAGTCCGACGTGTCCATGATCATGGCGAGGTAGTCGGGTTTTTTTTCGCGGATGAGGCGGAGGAGCATCTGGACGAAGACGTAGGTGGCTTTGGTGGGCTCGCCGGTCGGGGAGGTGAGGGGGCGGAACGGGGCGTAGTAGCAGCGGTAGATCTGGGCGTGGCCGTCGATGAGGTAGAGGGTTTTTCGTGCCATGTAGGCACGCTAAGTGGCGCGGGGCGGCGGTTCAAGGGGCGCGCTTACGGGGCCGGTGCGAGCAGGAGATTGAGAAAGAGGGCGAGGTCGGCGGCGTCAATGATGAGGTCGGCGTTGATGTCGGCGATGCAGCGGAGCCGGTCGCTGGACGGGTTCAGGAATACGGCGACGAATGGGGTGATTTCGTCACCATTGACGAGTCCATTGCCGTCGAAATCGCCGGAAGATGGAGGACCGAGTGTGCGCTCGTCAGCGCCGATGTCTACGCGGCAGCCCATGACGCGCGGCTGGCCGTCGATGTCCGTGTCGCCGGGGTGGGCGGAGGCGGCATCGCCGGCGTCGATGCAGGGTGAGGTGGACCTGATGTGGAGATCGTCGTCGTCGGTGCCGGCGACGCCGTCGGTCCCGAGGGAGCTGACGAAGGCGGGCGCGGCGCTGATGTTGCCGATGCCGCCGAGCACGCCGGTCCAGTTCGTCACGCAGGAGTAACGAATCTGGAGCGAACCGCCGCTGATTCGAATCTGCGCGGACTCGTTCATGCCGCCCGGGGCTGTGTTGTTCCAGAGGATCGAGTCGGCGACGGTGAGAGCGGCATTGACCGAATAAACGCCGCCGGCCGAATTCGCGGCGTTGGCGGAGTTGCGGCTCAGCGTGCAGTGCGACACGAGCGGCGCGCCGCCGAGTTCGTAGATCGCGCCGCCGGCGTCGAAGGCGTCGTTTCCGGAGAAGGCGCAGCCGGACAGAGTGCCGACGCGGTTTTTTCCGAAGAGCCCGCCGCCGTTGTCGGCCGCGGTGTTGCCGAGAAACAGGCAGGCGACAAAGTCGGGAGCGGCGCCGTCGACGAAAACCGCGCCGCCGTCATCGGTGGTGAGGTTGTCGGTGAAGCGACAACGTATCACGGAGGCATCGGCGCTGGAGAGGTAGAGGCCGCCGCCGCCATCGTTGGCGGCGTTGGAGTTGTTGAGGGCGACGTTTTCGCGGAAGTCACATTCGGAGAACAACGGCGCGCCGGAAGAAAAATATGCCGCGCCGCCTGCGATCTCGCAGGAGTTTGAGGCGAACGAGCAATGTGAGCAACTGAGGTTGGAGATAAACGCGGCGATTCCGCCGCCGCTCAGGGCGGAATTGCCGGAGAAGAGACAGCCGTCAAATGTCGGCGCCGTCAGCAGGCAGAAGGCGCCGCCGCCGCTGTTTCCGGCGGCGTTGTTGGCGAAGACGGCGTCGGTGATAGCCGGTGCAGCGAGTCCAGTGGCGTAGAGCCCTGCGCCAGTCGCGGCAGCGCGGTTGTCGCGAATGAGGAGGTTGGCGAGCGTGGGTGCTGCGTTGGAGAGCAACAGACCTGCGCCGGAATCGTGGGGCACCGCGGCGTCGGCGTTTCCGTCGGCGATTTCGAAACCGTCGAGAACGGCCGTCGCGTCGACCGCGGTCGCGGATACGACGTGATAGCTGTTGTCGGAGGCCACGGCCGGGGTCCCGATGTCGCCGGAGAGGATCGATGGGTAGGCGACCGGATCGCGTTCGTCCGGATCCGGCGCGACAACGCCAGCGAATCCGCCACGCAGAGCGACGCCGGACTTCAGCGGGAAGGTGGCCGCTCGATCGAGGGCTGCGGTCGGGAGATAGCGGCCGGTTGCGACGCGGATCTCATCGCCGGGTTGCGCGGCAGCGATGGCAGTCTGGAGCGAGGTGAACGCGTTGGACCAGGAAGTGCCGTCGGCCACACCGGCGGCGGCGGGATCGACGAAGCGAATCGGGAATGCCGCGGCGACCGTGGCTGAAAGCACGACGGCGAGGACAGCGGCACCGGGGGCGAAGCGCATTCTTAATAACTCAGCCACTCCCCCATCGCTCTTCCGCTGTGCGGTTCCAGTATATCGCGTTGCGGCGAGGACGATCCAGCCGGGACACGAGACTGGGACAAAAAAGAAACGGGCTGACCGGAAGAACCCGACAGCCCGTCGGAAGTTGAACTGGAAAGCGATCGCTTAGCGGCGAACGCGGCGGAGAACCAAAGCGCCGAGGCCGAGGAGCGTGAGCGTCATCGGCTCAGGGGTGTAATCGTAGGTCACCTTGGCGTTGATTTTGAGGAGCGGATTCTGGACCTCAAGCTGCCAGGCATCCGGGGCAACGCCAAAGAACTGCTGGTCGTTCACCATCAGGAGCGCGCTTCCCGGCGAGCCATTGCCGAGGACCGTGAAGTTGACGAGGCCCGGTCCGCCCGTGGCGTACAGGCCGAGGGCCGGGAAAAAGGCCGAGCCAATAGCGGCCAGATTGGCGTAGTTCAGCGTGCCGAAGCTGGTGCCATCGGCCGGAGTCGCATCGAAAGCGCCGAGGTCGCCGTTATCGACCGCGAGGTTAACGACCGGACCGTTGATGGTGCTGAGCGAGAGGGCCACGACGCCCGGGCCGTCCATGCGATAGTTGCGAATCATGCGGGCGGACACGGACGCCGTCTTAAACGGGTCGTCGTTGTCGCCGGCGATATCGACCGACGCATCGCTCCAGATGTCGACGCGAACGCTTAACAGCGTGCGGCCGCCGGTCGTGTCGAATGACGGCAGCGCGACGGTCTTATTGCCTTCCGCGTCGCTCGTGTAGGAGACAGAACCTTGATAGATTTCCAGCGCGGCGTGGGCGGACGAAACGGCCGCGAACAGCGCCAGCGATGCAATTAACCCGATTGTTCGACTCATTCTTTCAACCCTTCCCTGATTGCGAGGTTCGCTTCTTTCTACCAGGGTCCCTGCGGGAAATCCCTGTCCCTATTCCCCGCATCCTACCGGATTGGTCAGGTCCGAGTCAATGGGTGACGGAGCGATTACCGCTTTCCACACAACAACTTAACCTTGATAACCTGGTGCTAACGCGGGGGCGATAATTGGAACCCCTAGCAGCAGTTAGAGCTATCTGGTGCGATAGGGATCGACTCTTATTCCATCTTCACTGCGTCCGATATCAGCTAGAGTCGCCATGACCTTACGCATGCAAACACGCCTCCCACTCATCCTTTGCATCGGCCTCGTGACCGCTGGGCTGGCGAGCGTGCTCTCTCCCGCCGGCATCGGGATCACCGGCGACAGCGTTTCATATCTCTCGACGGCGCGCGATATCGCATTCAGCCTGGGATCGCCGGCGGTTGAAGGCCGGCCGCTTGGCTTTTCGCTGGCGATCGCGCCCCTCATGCGCTTCGGCGACGTGCCGGCGGTCGGAATTCGCATCCTGCTGGCGCTGAGTTGGGTCGCCGTTGCGACCCTGGCGTTCGTACTGCATCGTCGATGGATCGGCGAATCGGGTGCGCTCGCCGTCGCCCTGTTGGTTGCGACGAACGGCGTGCTACTGGAACAGACGCGCTGGGCCCTGAGCGAGCCGGTGTTTGCCGCGGCGATGCTGGCGGCCCTGTGCGCCATGGAGCGATGGTCGGCGCAAACGCGCGCGACGGGATGGCGGTTGATCGGCGCATCGGCGGCGCTCGCGGGGGCCGCGATGCTGGTTCGATCGGCGGGGGTGGTGCTGATCGCGTGCGGATGTGCGGCGTTGCTTGCCGGGCGCGGGACCATACGACGTCGGGCGACCGCCGCGGCAGTGTTCGTGGTTATCGCACTCGGGCTGCCGATTGTGGCGAATCGAGTCTGGTCGGGCGGCAAGGCAGAGGCCGGCTACTGGCACTGGATGACGCACGCGCGACCGAGCGAGCAGACGATGGCCACGGGCTTTGGGCTGATGGAGGAACGGGCGGCGCGCTTTCTGCCGAATCGACTGGCCGAGGTGGCTGAGTGCGTCGTGCCGCGGATGCTGGGCTGGCGCCTGTGGCAGTCGGGTGTTGGCCGCGCTGCGTCAGTCGCAATCGGACTGGGAGTGATGCTGCTGATCGCGAGACGGCTCGTGGTGCGAAGCCGGGTGAGCGACGCGTTCGCGATTCTCTACTTCCTGGTGTTGATGGTCTGGCCGTGGAATGAGGGCGTGCGGCTCATGTCGCCGCTCATCCCGCTATTTTATGGCGTGCTGGTGGAAACCGCGATGGGAATCGGGCGAGCGATGGGAGCGCGGCGGACGGCGCTCCCGGCCGCGGTGATCGCGGCGTCGTTGCTGCTGGTCGCGCACTTCGCGGAGTTCAGCACGGTGATGTCGCGCGGGCGGATGGATGGGGCGCGATTCGCGGCGCGGATGACGCGGGCCGAGGCGATCGCAGATTTGCTTCGAACGATGGACGCCGCCGATGCCACGATGGTCGGGCTGATTCGCGACGGCGACGATGCGAAAGTAGACCTGGAGCTGGGGGCGTATTTCGCACGGCGGCGCGTCGCGACGATCGATTGTCGCGCGGGGCAAACGATGGACCGCGAGCTGGGAAGCGCTACCTGGGCCTTCGTCCACCGTCGGGTCGTCGCCGCGATGAGCGATTTTCCGGCGTGGCGGCCGAAGTCGGCGGTGCTGGATTATGTCGTCTTCGAGCGGACTGAGCCGGTAGGGGTTGCGGCGCGGTAGGCGATCACTTCGGGGCGTTTGCTTTTTCGACTTTGGCCCAGGTGTCGCGGAGCGAGACGGTTCGATTGAAGACGAGTCGCTGCGCGGACGAGTCGGGGTCTACGCTGAAATAGCCGTGGCGCTCGAATTGGATGCGGGTGCCGGCTGACGAGCCGGCCAAGCCCGGCTCCAGCTTGGCGGCGGGGAGCACTTCCAGTGAATTGGCGTTGAGGTTGGTTTTGTAATCCACGCCATCGGCGACATCTTCCGGACGGGGGACTGAGAACAGGTGATCGTAGAGGCGTACTTCGGCGTCGATGGCGTGGGCGGCTGAGACCCAGTGAATGGTGGCCTTCACTTTGCGACCGTCGGGGGCGTCGCCACCGCGCGTGGCCGGGTCGTAGGTGCAGTGCAGCTCGGTGACTTCGCCGGTGGCCGGGTCTTTGACGAAGGACTCGCACTTGATGAAGAAGGCCCAGCGGAAGCGAATTTCGCGGCCGGGGGCGAGACGGTGATAGCCCTTGGGCGGTTCTTCGCGGAAGTCGTCGCGCTCGATATAAAGCTCGCGCGAGAACGGGACTTTGCGCGAGCCCATGCTCGCATCCTCGGGGTTGTTCACGGCGTCGAGCTGGTCGGTCTGGCCTTCGGGATAGTTGGTGATGACGACTTTCAGCGGGCGGAGGACGGCCATGCGGCGCGGGGCGGTCTTGTTGAGTTCGTCGCGGATAGCGTTTTCGAGGCGGACGATTTCGATGACGCTGTTGAACTTGGCGACGCCGATGTCGGCGCAAAAGGCGCGGATGGACTCAGGCGTGTAGCCGCGGCGGCGGAGGCCGGAGATGGTGGGCATGCGCGGGTCGTCCCAGCCCTTTACGTGGTTGCCCTTCACGAGCTCGAGCAGCTTGCGCTTGCTCATGACGGTGTGAGTCAATTCGAGGCGGGCGAATTCGATCTGCTGCGGGTGGTGGATTTTTTTGCCCCACGGGCCGGAGCCGTCGGCGGTGCGGCCTTCGTTCACGACGTTGATGAACCAGTCGTAGAGCGGGCGGTGGTTTTCGAATTCGAGCGTGCAGATGGAGTGGGTGATGCCTTCGATCGAATCCTCGAAGCCGTGGGCCCAATCGTACATGGGGTAGATGCACCACTTGTCGCGGGCGTGGTGATGCTCGGCGTGGAGGATGCGGTACATGACCGGGTCGCGGAGATTGAAGTTCGGACTGGCGAGGTCGATCTTGGCGCGGAGCGTTCGTGAGCCGTCGGGGAACTCGCCGGCGCGCATGCGGGCGAGGAGGTCGAGGTTTTCATCGACGCCGCGGTCGCGATTGGGGCTGGGGCGGCCGGGGCGCGTGGCGGTGCCACGGTACTGGCTCATTTGCTCTGGCGTCAGGTCGCAGACGTAGGCTTTGCCCTTCTTGATCAGCTCGACGGCGAACTCGTACATTTTCTCGAAGTAGTCGGAGGCGAAGACGAGGCGGTCGTCCCACTTCGCGCCGAGCCAGCCGACGTCGTAGATGATTGATTTGACGTATTCTTCTTCCTCTTTTTCGGGGTTGGTGTCATCGAATCGCAGGTTGAAGAGGCCCTTGAACTGCGATGCGAGGCCATAGTTCAAGCAGATCGACTTGGCGTGGCCGATGTGCAGGTAGCCGTTGGGCTCGGGGGGAAAGCGCGTGTGGACCCGTCCGCCCCAGCGGTTGGTTTCGAGATCATGATCGATGATCTCCTGAATGAAGTTGCGACTGGGCGCGGCGGCGTCGTGCATTGCGGGCGTTCTCCGATCGGAGTCAGAACTCCGGAGGGAGAATGATACAGGAATGGGGGTCGGTCGGCCCGCTCAGGGTCCGCGGTTGGCGTAGAAGACGGGGAGGTTCTCAATATAAGAGAGCCAGAGGGCGATCTGCGGCGGGAGCGCCGGTGGCCCGAGCGGCAGCGGCACGACAGACGGGTTCTTAATGACGAGCTGCTGTTGAATCGAATCGATCGCGAACTGGCCGAGGACCTGATGTGAGATGCGGGTTGGGTGGACCGAGTCCCAGAAGACATGGACGTCGGGATCGGCGACCAGGGTGCCGCTGCCGAGGTAGCCGAGGAAGGTGCCAGTCCAAGCAGGTTCGGTTGTATTGGTGATTCCGGGCGGCGGATTTGCGATGAGCTGCTCGAAGAGATTGAAGACGTCCAGCCGGTAAATGGTAATGTTGGTCAGGTTCTGGAGCTGGTCGAGGCGGGCCCAGAGGGCGGCGTTGAACTCGAGGGTGAGCTGCGTGGCGAGGGCCTGCTGGCTTCCACCGCGATAGGCGGGGGTTTTGCCGATGTCGGGCAGATTGCAGACGACGAAGGATCGGCCGCCGCGGTCGTAGAGGATCGAGATGGCGAGGAAGAGGTCGTCGGCCATTTGCTGAGGCGTGAGCTGGGTGACGCCGGCGAGAACCGAGAAGAAGTCGTTTCCGCCGCCCCAGACGACGAAGAGTTCGGTTCCATTTGGAGTTCCGGGGTAGAGGTCGACTTGCTGGCGGATGTTGGGGCCGAGGGGGATGGGCTGGTCGGGATTGAGGTCGGAGAAGGCGCGGCCGGTTTGCGATCCGCCGGTGGCGTAGTTGGACCCGCCCACGTAGCTGGGAACAAGCGGCAGACCGAGGTATTGAGCGAGATATTGCGCCCAAACGGCGCCGTTGGAGAACCTACCGAGTGAGTAAGGGTCGAACGGAATGACGCCGGATTCGAGACGGAGGTTGCCGTTGTCGGACAAGCTGTCTCCGAAGACGATGAGCTCGGTGAAGGGGAGCTGGTTGGGGACGTTGTTGATGTTGACGTTGCAAGTGGCAACGGCAAAGAGAATCGGTACCGCAACGACGAGCAAGCGCAAACTTCGTTGACCGCGTCGTATCACAAAACACTCCTGGTCTTCGTTGGTGAACTTCGCCGGCACCGACAGAGCGAGGCCGCTACCCGGTCGGTCCAGTCGGGTCAGAATGATACTTCATCGATGCGGATGGACGCCACCCAGCGGATGCTGAATCCGTTGAGGCCGGTGCAAGTCACGGTGAGAGCATCATGCGGGTCGTCCGCGACGGCGTCGACGGTGGCGCCGGCGAGGCCGGGATCAACATCGGAATTGACGAGTTGCCTGGTGCCAACGATTGACGTCGTGCCGCCGATGTTGACGATGACGCCGCTGAAGTGGAAGCCGAGCGAGAGGCCGATACTGGAGCGGCCGATGACCATGCAATCGAAGGTCCACGACTTTCCGGGGGCGATACCGAGGCGCTCGCCTGCGCCGTCGAGGAACAGCTCGACGGGCGTGGCGTCGAGCGAGGTGTTTCGCAGGACGTAGATTGCCGTTTGTGCGTCGCCGGGCGTGGCGAATGCGCCGGCCGCCAATGCAAACTGGCCGCGGCGTTCGGTCTTTGCGCCGTTGCCGCCGGGGATTACGGAGTCGATGCCGGCGGCGATGTTTTGTGAGCCGCCGGAGACGACTGAACGGAGGCCGTTTGCCTGATTGGAGATACCGCTTCCGATGAATGACTGAATGCCCGCGGCTGTGTTTAGCGAGCCGCCGGTCACGACGGCCTCGAGGGCGGACGCGAGGTTGGCGCCACCGCCGACGACAACGGATTCTGTGCCGGTCGCTTGATTGTCACTGCCGGCACCGATGAATGACTCGAAACCGGCGGCTGTGTTCGTTAGGCCGCCGGCGATCGAGGCGTGGTTGCCGCTGACGGTATTTTCCGATCCGCCCCCGACAACTGACCAGTTGCCCGAGGCGACGTTACTGCCACCGCCGACAATGGCCGTAGATCCGCCCGAGGTACTGTTCTGCATGCCACCGCCGATGAATGACTCACCGTTTTGAACAAGATTTCCAACACCTCCCATGACTACGACCTCTTCCCGATCGCTTGAATTGGAAGCGCCGCCCCCGATGAAGGACCGAGATCCCGTCATTCGGTTCGAGTCGCCGGCAACGATTGCGGCGCCGGGCGCCTCTATGTAATTCGACGATCCGGCGCCGATGAAGGCGCCATCCCATTGGGCGTAGTTTGCGGCTCCGGCGACGACTGCGCCAGCGCCAAGTTGGGCGGAATTGTTAAATCCGCCGCCAACGAAGCCGCCATCCACGAGGATATTGTCCGCTCCGCCGATGACGGTTCCGCCGGCGAAAATAACGTTATGACTGCCTCCGCCAACAAACGCGTATATGCCCGAGATTGAATTGAGAGCGCCGCCGACGACTCCAGACAGCTCACTGCTGACGCTGTTGCCAGCACCGCCGACGATGACGGCCTGGGCGCCGAAGATGGCGTTGTTGGTGCCGCCGCCGACGAAGGACTGGTCGCCGGGGCAGTCGTTGTCGATTCCGCCGGCGATGGTGGCGTAGTCGCCGGTGACGCGATGGCCCTGGCCGCCGCTGACGGTGGAGGCGACTCCGGCCGCTACGTTTTGCGAGCCGCCGCCGACGGTGGCCTGCTCGGCCGAGGCGACGTTGCCGTCTCCGCCGGCGATGGTAGCGAACTGGGCCGTGCCTGGGCTGCCATCGTCGCTA
>JAATGM010000008.1 GCA_015654675.1 Planctomycetota bacterium
CGTCCCGATCACCTGCCCGCTCATCGACGCCGCCCGCGCCGCGTTCACGATCCGCGAGCCCTCCGCCTCCCGCGCCAACCCGAAGTCCAGCACGTGCGGCTCGCCATCCTTCGTCACCAGGATGTTCCCCGGCTTGATGTCCCGGTGGATGATCCCCTTCTGGTGCGCGTGGCTGATCGCACGGCACACCTTCACCAGCATCCCGATCAACTGCTCGGCCGTGCTCCCGTTCAGCATCGCGTAGTCGTCGATCGACATCCCGTCGACGTACTCCATCGCGAAGTAGCACCGGCCATCCACCACACCGCTCTCGTACACCCGGATGATGTTCGGATGCGAAAGACGCGACACCAGCTCCGCCTCGCGCGCGAACCGTGCCCGCTGCTGCTCGTTGGCCCGCTCACCCGCCTGCATCAGCTTGATGGCCACTTCCCGGTTCGGGTTGAACTGCCGCGCCCGGTGCACCACCCCCTGCCCGCCCCCGCTGATCAGCTCCAATACCTCGAACCGCTCCCCCAGTCCCCCAAGATCAACAGACTCCCCGCCCGGCATCAACGGCCCGCCGCCCGAAGGCGCAGTCGACCCCGACCCAGCCGCATTCCGCGCCGCCTCGATCAGATCAAGGTGCTTCTCGCCGCTCCCATGACCGTTGCCACCCGTGTGCTCGCTCATAGTCCTTTCTCGAATGACGATTCATTCTAACACCCCGCCGGACACGCGAGCAGCCGGAGCAAAACGATCGGCTGGCAGGTGACTCAGATCGACTTCGTCCGCACCAACGGGGAAGACCCCGACTCGGTCTGGACCGACAACAACCCCGAGTTCAACGACATCGAAAACCTCTGGTGGATCACCCACGGCAATCCATCAAACCCGGCCGCGCGCGACTTCGACAACTTCCCCTTCACCACGAAAACGGCTGCAGTCGTCTCAAACGCCGAGGATGACCTTGACTACGAACTGGAAACAACCGGTTCCGCCAGCGGACTATTCAACGGAAGTGTCGCTAACGCAACCTTTTCTTTGAACGACGGTGAAGAACCGGTCGAGGGCGAAGCCGAGCCCGTGGAAACCAGCAACCCGGGCTAATTGCATCCACCAAGCTGGAGCGCCGTTCCGGTCGGAACCCCCCGGAACGGCGCTTCTCCACGAATGGAGCTACCACCTTGATTTCGTCGAACTGGGGAAAACCTTCGATTACCTCACTTAGCGCTTTCGGCTTGGCGTCGCTGAGCATTTCTCGCGATGATACCTCTGTTGTCCTCGATCTCTGCGTAGAGCCGGAGTACTTGCCCGGCGCGGGCGATAAGCAGACCCGCGTCTCCGGCCCGCCGAAGAATCTTCTCTTCTTCGTCGAGATAGGACAGCGCGGGCCCGTCGTCCGCATCTGATTCCCGCCGCATGTGCCAGGCGGCCATTGTATTGAGCGATCGAGCGAGGAGGAGCACTGCGTCCGGATCGTCACTGTGCTCAGTCGCGAGTTGCCGCCCCATCTCTAAGGCCGTGCAGGCGTGTGTGAAGGCATCGTCGGAAAAACGCAGCGAACCGAGGTACTTGGCAATTGCGCGATAATCGTGCGCCAGGTCCATTTGCATCTCCGTACGCATGAGGTTGGCCTCGGGAGAGCTGAGTGCCCGCTCGCGAAGCGTTTTCGCCTGCTCGATGTAAGACAGCGCGACCGGAAAGCGCTTCCCTACTTGGGCCATATTTGCCTGCAATGCGAGCGCCTTCGCATGCGCTGTGAGTGACGCCGGACGGTCGTACGGAATCTTGTCGGCCGCGGCTACGGCGTTTACGACAGACGGGAACGCCAGCGAAGTACCATATTGCCTGACCGCGTCCGGAGTGAGATCAAGAGTCCCCAATGATACACTCACATCCACCGCCATCCGCAGCAAATCTGGCTCCTCGGTCCCCGCCATGCTCAGTAATCTCGCCGCATTCTCGACCTGATTCCGCACCGCAGCGTCTTGAGTACCATTCATGCCCTTGGTTCGAAAGATTGTCGAGGCAGCCAATCCCTGCCGATACGCCGCCACCGCGAGCTCTGACCGCCGCCACGCGATGGTCACCGTGATCAGCGCCGCCGCGATGGTCGCCGCGATCACGCTGCCCACCGTCACCCCCAGCCGATGCCGCCGCACCCACTTCCGCAGCCGGTACACGCGGTTCGCAGAACGCGCCGTCACCGGCTCGCCCTTCAAACACCGCTCCAGCTCGTCGGCCATGTCCGCCGCCGACCGATACCGCAG
>JAATGM010000003.1 GCA_015654675.1 Planctomycetota bacterium
CTTCTCCGCGATGCCGCGCTGCGTCGCCCGCTCATCCATCACAATTGGAAAGCGAACGAACACGCTCGGGTCATCAACCTCCCGATACCCCTGCCCCACCTCGCCGCTCGACAGCGCCGTCCCGCCCTGCGCCCACCACCACACCACCTTGTGCCCCTGGTAGAGCAGCCCGCGATCAAACAGCGTCTTGAGCGACCACCACACGCTCTCGACGTAGCTCTGGTGATAGGTGACATACGCCTCGTCGAGGTTCACCCAGAAGCCCAGCCGCCGCGTCAGCGTCTCCCACTCCTTGGTATAGCGAAACACGCTCTCAAGACACTTACGGTTGAACTTCTCGATGCCGTACTTCTCGATCTCATCCTTGCCGTGGATCCCCAGTTCCTTGCACACCTCGACCTCGACCGGCAGTCCATGCGTGTCCCACCCGGCCTTGCGCTCGCAGTAGTAGCCGCACATCGTGCGATAGCGCGGAAACACATCCTTGATCGCCCGCGTCAGGCAGTGTCCCGGGTGCGGCAGACCGTTGGCCGTCGGCGGCCCTTCGTAGAACACAAACGGCTTCGCCCCGCGCCGCTGCTCGAGCGATTTTTCGTAGATATGCTCGCGTTCCCAGAAGGCGCGGATGTCGCGCTCGGCGGCAGGAAAATCAAACTCGGATGGCACTTCCTTGAACATCGATGCTCCGCAAACTCCCTCTCCCCGGGAGAGGGCTGGGGTGAGGACCGCGGCCGCGACCATTGCTAGGCCGCCGGCCGCCAATTGAATCGAAAAGTATAGCGGATTGGTCGTTCCCTGCTGGCAAACGCGTCAGCCGGCCAACGTCGATCCGGGCCCCGCGCCGGGGTATAATGACATCTCCGGCGAGCCAGATGTTGATTGGGGGCGACTGCTATGGAATACGTTCAATGAATCGCATGTTCATCAGCGGCGCGCAGCGCCGTCTGGCCTGCTGTGCCGCCGCCGTACTTCTAATGCTCGCCGGCACTTCGTTCGCCAACGACGTCGAGCCGCCCCTGAAGATCACCCGCCGCGCACCGGCCGAACCCATCCGCGCGACGATCGACGCCAACAAGCTGGCCGGCCTCAAGTCGGCCCACTCAGTCACCATGCGCGCGTTTCCACTTACCGACTCGGCCCAGGTCGATCTCAATCTCAAGCGCATCCACGTATTTGCGCCCGGCGCCCGCATCGTCGCCGTCGGCCCCGGTGGCGAACGGCGCTTGCCACTGCCCGAGGTGACCGCGTTCAGCGGCACAATCGCCGGCCAGCCGGATTCGAGCGTCTTCCTCGCCTTCACGCCGCGCGGCGCCAATGGCTGGGTCCGCAATGCAGAGGCAACCTATCTCGTCTCCAGCGGCCGCATGAGCCGTCAATCGGTCACAATCTTCAATCCAGATATCGCGCCAGCCGGCAGCGTCGATGCTGAACCCTTTCTTTGCGAGGCCGATCAAGTCCCCGGCCCGCAACTGCCGCCCGTTGCCCCGCAGGATCGGCCCGCCCCGCGCGGCCTGCCCGCATGCAGCCGCGCCATCGTCGCGGTCGAAACTGATTATGAGTACACCCAACTCTTTGACGGCGACGCAACGCTCGCGGCCGAATACGTCGCCACGCTCTTCGCCGGGGTCACCTCGATCTACGAGCGCGATGTCGACGTCAAGCTACAGGTCGGCTATGTCCGCCTCTGGGAAACCCCCGACGACCCCTGGGACCAGACCACGCTGCAGCCGCAGCTTTTTCAATTCCAGAACTACTGGAACGCGAACATGGGCGGCATCGAGCGACACGTCGCCCACATGCTCTCCGGCCGATCGCTCGGCGGCGGAATCGCCTTCCGCCCTGGCCTCTGCCAGACCAGCTACAACTACTCGCTCGGCTCGCACCTGACCGGCTATTTCCCCTACCCCGTCATCAACAACAGCTTCCAGAACTGGGACCCGATGGTCGTGGCCCACGAAATCGGTCACAACTTCGGCGCGCCACACACGCACTGCATGACGCCGCCGATCGATACGTGCGCCGGCACCAACTACGATTGCCCCAACCCGCGCCTCTGCACCAATGCCGGCACGATCATGAGCTACTGTCACCTGTGCCTCAACGGCGTGAAGAACATCCGCATGGAGTTCCACCAGCGCACAATCGACGAGGCCATCATGCCCTACCTCACATTCAGCGTCCCGTGCGACCTCTCCGTCCCATGCAATTACCCCGGCGACTGCAATGCCGACGACGTGGTCGACGCCAACGATATTCCCTGCTTCATCAACGTCATGTTGGGCTCCGGTGCCAGCCAGTTGCAGCTCGACCGCTGCGACCTCAACGACGACGGCCTCCAGAACGGCGACGATATCCAAGCATTCGTCGAAACCCTGCTGGGTGGCTCATAACTCGCCGGAACCGGCCGATTTCCAATTCCGTCTAATATCCAGCCGACTCGTTCGTAGATCCTGTTGAACGTGCCGCCAGGGCCGTGTGCCTTTGTGCCCGTGTGTCCTGCGGCCGACGGCGATCCGTCGCCGTCAACCCCGAAGGAGCCCGCATGGGCGAGCCCGATCGTCGCGATTGGCTGAGCGATCTCCTCGCGCGTCACGAAGGACCGCTGCTGCGATACGTCGCCCGGCTCTCGGGTGACCTCGATCGCGCCCGCGACATCGTGCAGGACGCATTCGTCCGGCTCTGCCACGAAAACCCGGGGGTGATGGAAGACCACGCGGCCGAATGGCTCTACACCGTCTGCCGCAACCGGACCATCGACATTCACCGCAAGGAGCGCCGCATGAAAACACTCACCCTGGCCGAGACGCAACCAATGCCAGCCGCAGAGTCGCCGGCCGACACGGCCGAGCACCGCGACACGGCTTCCGCCGCCCTGCGGCTGCTGGCAACTCTGCCCGAGAACCAGCAGGAGGTCGTCCGGCTCAAGTTTTCCGGCGGCCTGTCCTATCGCGAGATCAGCCGCGTGACCGGGCTGAGCGTGACCAATGTGGGCTTCCTGATTCACACCGCCATCAAAACGCTGCGCGAACGCATGACGACCGGAGCGGACGAGCTTCGCGTCGCGACAAGGAGCGTGTCATGAGAATTCTTCCCGACGATCCGAGACTGACTGCCTACGCACTGGGCGAGCTGGAGCCGGCCGAGCGGGCCGCGATCGAAGCCGCACTCAGCGAGTCGCCCGAGGCCCGCGCCGAGCTGGAAGAAATCCGCAGCGCAGCCGCACTGCTGAGCGACGAACTACGGAGCGAAACCGCGCCGGCCCTGACCGAGTCGCAGCGAGCCGCAATCGTCGCCGGTCGAAACGGCCAGGCGACCTTTGCACCGAAGCTGAACCGCGCCTCGCGCCTCTTCATCGGTTTCGCCAGTCTGGCCGCCTGCCTCGTCGCCGCCGTCGGCCTGACCTGGCAAAAGCGCCCGCTCGATCTGAAGGAATGGGAAACCAGCTTCAAAGCGGCCAAGCAGGTGCCGCCCTTGCCGCCAGTCGCAGCGAACCACACAAACCGTGAAGTTATCCAGGCGACCCACGACGGCGATCAAACTTCTCCGTCGCCCTCGCAGGCCCAGGTTGCGAACAATGAACGACGCACCGCCGAACGGTTGCCGATGCCGCCGCCGATGATTCCGACCGGCGCGTCGGATGGTAATGCTACTTCATTCGACGGTCTTTCCGCTGAGAGCATACAGAATGGCCACGGCTATCAATCGATACCTGCCACAGGAACGGCGGACAAACCGGACTCGCCGATGTCACACACTCTCGATTCGCCTCCCGTTGCACCGCTTCCGCACAATTTATCAGATGCCTTAAGCCGCATAACGGCCGAACAGCGCGCCGCATTGAGCCGCGGTGAAGCGATTACGCTGGCGTATGAGCTTGCCACAAATGGGAACGGATTGGGTGGCGGCGGTGGCATCTCAGGAACAGATTCCCCGGTTTTTTCTACGGCGCGACAATATCAGGTCGCCGCGCGCGGGCTTCGCGATACTGGGGACGTTTCTTCCCCGCAGCCCGCACCGCCCCAAACGGCCGCTCGTTCGATGCCTCTCGAACCGAGTACAGAAAACGAAGCTCCGGCCAGGGCGTTAGCCGAAGTCGATTCCGGCGAACAAACCGTCTCGCGCCTTGCCGCAACTCCTGCTCGATCCTCGCCGTCCGCCACCAGTGCCCTCGGCATGACTCCCGCACAACGGCAATCTTTGGTCGATCAATTGGCCGCGATGGAAGGCCTCAAGACCGAACTTCAGATGGCAAAGTTCGGACGTATGCAGACATATGACAGTCTGTCGAAGATGAAGCCGGATGATCTCCCCGTCACCGCAGAAATGCAGAAGATGATCGATGCGGACTCAAGAGTTCTCGATCTTCGCGCGAGAATCCAAAGCGCCCGAGACTACCACGACCAATTGGCCACTCGATATGGGTCAAACAACGCAGAGACCACCAATGCCGCGAATGCCGTTCAGACCCTTAACGATCGATTGAGCGCTGCCAGAACCGCATTGCTATCGGATATCAGAAACCAAATGATAGCGACGGCCCAAAACGACTTGGCCCAGGCACAGGATCAAGAAAGCCGGCTCGGCGAGCGAATTGCCGTGCTCAAGGAACAGTGCCGCGCTCCCCAAAACCAAGAGTCATACCGTTCCATCACCGACAACCAATTCCTCCGCGTCACCGACAGCCCCCTCTCCACCTTCTCCATCGACGTCGACACCGCCTCCTACGCCAACACGCGCCGCTTCATCAACTCCGGCCGGCTGCCGCCCGCCGACGCCGTCCGCATCGAGGAGATGGTCAACTACTTCACCTACGACTACCCGCAACCCGGCGGCGACGCCCCCTTCTCGGTCAACGCCGAAATGGCCGAGTGCCCCTGGGCCTCGCGCCACCGCCTGCTCCGCATCGGCCTGCGCGGCAGGTCGATCGCCCAGGATCGCCAGCCCGCCACCAACCTCGTCTTCCTGATCGACGTCTCCGGCTCGATGCAGCCCGAGAACAAGCTGCCGCTGCTGCAGAAGTCGCTCTCCATGCTCGTCCGCAAGCTCAACGCCAACGACCGCGTCGCGATCGTCGTCTATGCCGGCGCGTCCGGCCTGGTCCTGCCCTCCACCACCGGCGATCGGCAGGACACCATCCTCGCCGCCATCGACCGGCTGAACGCCGGCGGCAGCACCAACGGCGCAGCCGGCATCCAGCTCGCCTACGAGACGGCCCGCGCCAATTTCATTCAGGGCGGCGCCAACCGCGTCATCCTCGCCACCGACGGCGACTTCAACGTCGGCATCACCAGCGAAGGCGACCTCGCCCGCCTCATCGAAGAGCAGGCCAAGAGCGGCATCTTCCTCAGCGTGCTCGGCTTCGGCATGGACAACCTGAAAGACTCGACCCTCGAGACGCTGGCCGACAAGGGCAACGGCAACTACGCCTACATCGACACGCCGCGCGAGGCCCGCAAGGCCCTCGTCGAGCAGCTCGCCGGAACGCTCTTCACCATCGCCAAGGACGTGAAGATCCAGATCGAGTTCAACCCGGCAAAGGTCGGCGCCTATCGCCTGATCGGCTACGAGAACCGCATCCTGGCCGCCCAGGACTTCAACGACGACCGCAAGGACGCCGGCGAGATCGGCGCGGGCCACACCGTGACGGCCCTCTACGAGATCGTCCCCGTCGGCGAGTCGATCAATGCCCCGGGCATCGACCCGCTCAAGTATCAGCAGCCGCAGGCCGTCGCCGTCGCGCCGGGCGGTGCTGTCAACGCGTCAAACGAAACCTGCACGGTGAAGCTCCGCTACAAGCAGCCCGACGGCCAGACCAGCCGGCTGCTCGAAGTCCCCGTCATCGACCTCGGCAACAAGTTCGCGACCGCTTCGGGCGACTTCAAGTTCGCCGCCGCCGTGGCCGGCTTCGGGATGCAACTCCGCCAGTCGCCGTTCAAGGGCGACTGGACCCTGGCCGCCGTACAGGAAGTAGCCCAGGAATCGCGCGGCAACGACATCACCGAATACCGCACGGAGTTCATCGACCTGGTGAAAAAAGCCCGGGGGTTGATGGGGCAATAGCGCGGCCGCTTGACCAGGATCGCGGCCGAACCGAGAGTGGCCGCCCATGCAAACCGGCGTGGGCGGTCACTCTTCGTTAGAGGCATGGGTTCATCGGCATGAAGTCGCCCTGCGCCGCGGCCTCTGGGCCTACGCCGTTGCGCTCGGCGTCGCGTCAGTCGCGATCGGCTTCCATCGCGCCGCGCCGGGAGACCGCTACGACTTCAAATCCTTCTACGGCGACGCCGCGTTCCTCGCCCGCGGCGGCGATCTTGTCGACTGTCGCCTCCTCGAATGGTACCTACCCGGCTTCCGCGTCATGCTCACCCCGCTCGGCCGGCTCGACAGCCGCGCCGCCGCCGCTGTCTGGAGCGGAATCAACCTCATCATGTCCGTCGTCGCCTTCGCCGCGCTCGCCTGCTGCGCCCGCCGCCTCACCAACCCCGACCAGCGCGACGCGCGGCTTTGGTCCATCGGCGCGGCGTTCTTCCTGATTGCCCCGCTCGTCTTCTACAACTTCCAGATCAGCCAGGTCAGCTTGTGGCCGCTGGCGATGCTCATGCTCGCCGCCGCCGCCGTCGTCGCCGGCCGGTGGCAACCAACGGGCGCATGGCTCGGCCTCGCGATCTTCTTCAAGTTCATTCCCGCCCTGCTGGTCGGCTGGCTCGTCCTGCGAAGGCGATTCGCGGCCGCCGCCGTCGCCATCATCGTGCCCGCCGCGCTCTCGTTCGGCATCGATGCCGCCGTTCACGGCCCGCGTCAGGCGTGCAACCACCACGCCCACTGGTTCGACGTCTCCTTCCACCGCAGCGCAGGCGCCGCCTTCCTCGAACGCGAAGCCGAATGGAAAACCCACGAAAATCAGGGCCTCGCCGCCACCCTCGGCCGCCTGCTCCAGCCCACGCCCACCGCCACCACCGGCGTCCTCGGCGGCGAAGTCCGCCGGCAGGTCCGCCAGGTCAACATCGCCAACCTCGACGCCGACACCATTCGATGGATCTATCGCGGAATTATGGCCGCATCGGGCCTCACCCTCGCCGCCCTCACCTTCCGCGCCCGCCGCGAATCGGAAACTGAGTTTGCCCTGCTCGCCATCTGGTGCGTTGCCATCATCTGGTTCGCGCCGCTCGCCCGGCAGTATTACGAATGCTGGGGCCTGCCCGCCCTGTGGTTCCTCGCCGATCGTCTCTGGCGGCATCAGGCCGCCGGTTCGCGCGGCCTCGTCTGCTCCACCGGCCTGATAATCTGGCTGCTCGGCTGCCTCGCCTGGATAGCCCCGGAATTGCGCGCCGCCGGAATCAATCAATGGGTTAATCTGATCGTGATGGGCGCGGTAGTATGCGAACTGTCGCGACCGCCGGAAACCGCGGCCATGTGAGCGCGCTCGACAATGGACGATCCGCCGATCCACGACGAACCCGAATTGATGACCCTGCCAATGGCACGGGCAGTCATCGCCCCACAGCCCTTTCAACAGCGCGGCGGCGAAGCCCTGACGCAACTCCTCATCGTCGCCGGCGCCTACCTCGTCTGGCGCTACTTCATGATCTTCCGCGTGCTCGACTGGGTTGACGCCCACGTCGACGGCATGACCGTCTACGCCCAGGTCTTCCTCAACGGTGTCGCCGCGATGCTCGCTATCTGGCTCGCTACGCGCGGCCAGCCCGCGATTCGCCAATCGCTCGGCCTCGCCACCGACGGCCTGGGCCGGGAAATCTTCTGGGGAATGCTCATGGTCATTCCCTGCTACATCGCCAACATCATCGCGAGCGTGCTCTACATCCTCGCCTCTAATACCGACGTCATGGATATCGCGGGACAGCGCCTCGAGAACATGGAAGTCCTCGCCACGCTCTCGGCTGTCAGCGTCGTCCCCATCTCGATCTACGTCGGCGTCTACGAAGAAATTCTCTTCCGTGGGTTCTTTCTATCGCGGATGCGTTCCTTCTTCGGCGGGCCCCCCAGCGGCGGCGCAACGTTTCTTGCGATCATCCTGTCGTCGGCCGTTTTTGGAATGGCCCACGTCTACCAGGGAACGCTCGGCATCGTGCAGACTTTCACCGTCGGCGTCGTGCTCGCCATCATCGCCTTGTGGCGAAAGAAAATCTGGGCCTGCATGATCGCCCACATGGGCATCGATATCTTCGGACTCGTCCTGCTGCGCGTCGTCAAACCCATGCTTGAAGAAGCCCTTCGCGCCGCCACCCAACCCGCCTGAACCGGCGGCCTCATGCCCTGTCCGGGATCTGCTTCAGCGCGTCCTCAATTGCGGCGATCAGCGGCGAAAACGTCTCCGCCGAAAAATCAAACCGTGCACCGGCCGTCGAAAACAATTCCGGCAGCGGCCGGCTGCCGCCCAGCGCCAGCGCCGCCCGATAGTCGTTCACAGACTTGGCGTAGTCGCGCAGCGAGTTCCGCCAAACCATGAGCGCCCCCAATTGCGCAATCCCATACTCCACGTAATAGAACGGGTGCGTGAATGGATGCAGCTGCCGGTGCCAGTGCCAGGCCCGCGCATCCTCATAGCCCGAGAAATCCTCCAGGCCGCCAAAGCGAGCCCGAATCGCCAGCCACGCGGCCTTCCGCTCTTCGCGTGTGTGCGCCGGATGCGTATAGATCCAGTGCTGGAACGCATCGACCGTCGCCATCCACGGAAAAAAGATCACAATGCCTTCGAGCTGCTCGCGCCGCGCGCGGTCGAAATCCTTCCCCTGGTAGAACTCATCCAGCCGATCAATGGCCAGCATCTCCATCCCCATCGACGCCACTTCGGCAAACTCGATCGGCGAATGCCGATAGGCCGCCAGCGGCTCACCGCGCGTCGCGAAGGCGTGGAACGCATGCCCACCCTCATGCAGCAGCGTCTCGACGTCGCGATGCTGCCCCACGGCGTTCATGAAGATAAACGGCACGCGCCGCACCTCGTACGTCGTCATGTATCCGCCCGGCGCCTTGCCCTTGCGGCTGTCCAGGTCGAGCAAGCCCGCCCGATTCATATGCTCAAACTGCTTCGCCAGCTCGGGAGAAATGCGCTGAAAAATCCGCTGACAACCGGCCACCAGCGAATCGGTCTGCTCAAACGGCCGAAGCGGCGGCCGGTTCCGCACATCCACGGACAGGTCCCACGGCCGAAGCTTATCGACACCCAGCGCGGCGGCTCGCCGGCGATGCAGCTCGCGCGCCGCCGGCACGCCCACGCGCTCGACGGTGGCATGAAACCGCTCGCAATCCGCCGGCGAATAGTCGAACCGCTCCATGTCGCGGAAGGCGTAGTCGCGGTAGTCCCGGCACCCGGCATTCACGGCGATCTGGTGCCGCAGGCGGACCATCTCGTCGAAAATCGTGTCCAGCGCATCGCGGTCGCGCAACCGCCGCGCCGAAACCTTTTCCCACGCCTCCTGCCGCCGCGCCCGGTCCGACAAATCCAGATACCGCCCGGCCTGCTCCAGCGTCTGCTCGCGACCGTCGATTTCAACGGTCATCGCCCCACACATCTTCTGATATTGCTGCCGAAGCTTCTCGTCCTCGGTTTGAAGCGGCACATTCTCATCGCGGAAGATCTCAACGCGATTGCGAACCCGCCGCATCAGCACGCCAAAGCGCCGCGGATCAAGCTCGGCATGCGGCGGACAGGCCAGCAGCTTGCGATCAAGCCGATCCCACTCGATCCGCGACGGCGGAACGACCACCTCCAGGAAGTCGATATACGCCTTTTCCTTGACGACGTCGTCCGTCGCACAGGTCATCGCGACCTCGCGAATATTTCGCTCTTCATCCAGCGCCGACTGAAGCTCGGAACAATCCTCCAGCCATCGCTCCAAATCGGACCGCGACGTCAGCGGCCGCGCCGCGAGGTCGTCAAAATAGGGCTTCACCGCCCCCCAATCACCGAAGTTGTCGGCCGGCCGGACAAATCGCATCGGCGGCGGGCCGAAGCCGTTTTCGGATGTGGACATAACGTTGCTCCCTTCCAGACGACCGACGCTAGCAAGCCGCGGGAAACCGTGCAACGGAGTTGAAATGTGTAAAAAAGGCGTGCGGCACCCTGTTTGGTTTTGGCGCGGTCAAAGGGTGCCGCAGCGAGTGGAAGATTGGTCTTCCGTATAAGACCGGCAGACGCCTCCACCGATCGGAAGTTGTCGAACTTGGCTCGACTGGCCCGGCAGGCACTGAGAAGCAATCCTCGATACGCATACCACTTCGGATCGCGTACCGCTGAGTCCCCAAAGCGCCGACGCCGTCTCACAGGTCGGGCCGGCAGGTCCCGTGCAAGTACCCATTGGAATGGCTACAAAACACGTATCCTGCCTAAGTTAATGCTATCATCGTCAAAGTGAAAGACAAGGGGTGTTGCCGATTTTTCATAAGTCTAATAATCACTGCCTTTTGCGCCCTTAGGGGGTAGTGGGTCACTTTGAATGTCCCACCCGGCGCCAATCTATTTCCCCACAACTTATCCACCAACTATCCAGCGGCAGCGCGGGTGATTCGCCGCGCGCCCCACACAAAGCCGTCGAGATCCTGAAAGTCCCACGCCGCCCGTTCGACAAGTCGGCCGGCGCGATCGCGCACCGTCGCGCCATGATGATCGACCAGCGCCCGCACCGCGAATCGATCGCAGCGCGATTCCTTCTGTCGCGGGTTTCGCCGCGCCCGGAACACCAGCCAATGATAGAACTCGTGCAAAAAGACGAACAACGCCAGCCGCTCCGCGTCCGGCACATCCACTGTGTAAAGCTCGCGCCACCACTGCCGCGCATTGCTCTCGGCCCGCGCGATGCACGTCGTCAGCCGATACGGAAACACCACCGCCCGGCCGATGTTGAGCAGAATGCGCCCTTCGCGATAGTAACACAGCCCCGAAAACGGAGCCGTCCGCGAATGGCGCACGAACACGCGCAGCCCGCCGTGCTCCCAGTCTGTCGTGTGCCGGTTGAACAGCTCCACCAGTGCCGAAGTCGAGAGCGATGTTGAATTGCGAAGAATCATCGGCCGCGCTTCAGGAAATGCCCGCTCGCACGAGGTCCTGAAGCCGGACCACGCCGACCGGCGCCCCCGCCTCATCGGTCACCACCAGCGACGTGATCATTTGCGTTCGCACGATTTCCAGACACCCGATTGCCAGCATCTCCGGCGTCACCGTCGAGATCTTCACCTGCACCTCATCCGGATCGCGCCGGCTGAGCCGCCACGCCTCGCGCGCCGCCAGCTTCATCGGCTGGTCGTTGCGCTCCAACAGGCGTCGCAGGTCGCCCTCAGTAAAGACGCCGAACAGCTTGCCCGCCGGATCGACCAGGCAGACCATCCCCAGGTGCTTCGCCGTCATCTCGTGCAACAACTCGCGAAAGCCCGAGTCGAGCCCGGCCCGCGGCAGGTCCCGCCCGCCGTGCATGATGTCGCTCGCCCGCGTCAGCAGCCGCCGCCCAAGCGAGCCCTCCGGATGGAACCGGGCGAAGTCCTCTTCCTTGAACCCACGGCCGTCGAGCAGCGCCATCGCCAAAGCGTCGCCCAGCGCCAGCATCAGTGTCGTGCTCGTGGTCGGCGCCAGCGACAGCGGCCCGGCCTCGGGATGCGCCGGCAGCGCGATCGCAACATCCGACAATTCGGTCAGCGGGCAGGCCTTCCCTTCACAGATCGCAATGACATGGCCGCCGACACGGCGGAAATGATTGGCAAAGCGCACCAGTTCTTCGGTCTGGCCGCTCTTGGAGAGCGCAACCAGCAGGTCATCCGGTCCGACCATCCCCAGATCGCCATGCAGCCCCTCGACCGGGTGCATGTACACCGCGGCGGTGCCCGTGCTCGAAAGCGTCGCGGCGATCTTGCGCGCGATCAGCCCGCTCTTGCCCAACCCGGAAACCACCACCCGCCCACCGGAGGGCATGGCCAAAATGCGCCGCACAGCCGCAGCGAACGAGTCGCCCAGTAACCGCGCGAGGTCGGTCAGCGCGCGGGCCTCCTCTTCGATGACGCTGCGTCCGAGCGCGATGGGATCGCTCAACCGTAATCTCCCGTGACTGCTCGGCTGATTCTACAAACGATTGCGTGGGGCGCAAAGAAACGGTCCGCAACCCGGGAACCGAGCGCGGACCGTGAAACAGCTTTGTAGTTGAATGCTCAGCCCTTCTCGTCGTCCCGATCGCCCCGGGCCGACTTCTGATTTTCCCGGGCAATCTGGTCGGCGATTTCGTTTTCGTCGTGCGACGCGGGCGTCGGATCCATCGCCTCGAGCTGATCGCCAATCGCCGCGACCTCGTCCGACTTCTCCTTGTCGGGAAGGCGGCGCTTCGTCGGCGCATCGACTTCTTCCTCGTCGGCCTTGTAATCGTAGAAGGCGCGATAGTGCTTGCGGAAGTAACCGCCGCGTGTTGTCTGAATCGCGTTCAAGACGGCGCCCAAAACGCGGGCGTTGATGGCATCCAGTTGTGCCTTGGCCCGGATCAGCGCCCCGCGTGACGTATTGCGGAAGCGGCACACCAGCACCACGCCGTCCACAGCGCCGGCCAGCACCAGCGCGTCCGAAACCAGCAGGGCCGGCGGGCCGTCAAAGATGACTTGGTCGTATCGCGAGCGGGCGTCGGCGATCAGGTCGCGCAAGTAGCCGCTGCCCAGCAACTCGGCCGGATTGGGCGGCGTCGGGCCGCTTCCGACCAGATCGAGCCCGGGAACTTCCGACGCGACAATCACATCCGACAGCTTCGACTGGCCGATCAGCACGTTGCTCAGCCCAGTCTCCTTGAGCACCGGGAATAGTCGTTTCAAACTCGGGCGACGGAAGTTGGCGTCGATCAGCAGCACGCGCCGGCCGCTCATTGCGACCGCCGCGGCCAGGTTGACGGCCACGGTTGTCTTTCCGTCGTGCGCCCCGTTGCTCGTAACGAGCAGAACGCCCTGATGCTCGACCGGGGCCGAGAAGAACAGATTCGTCCGCAACTGCCGGAACGTCTCGGCGATGATCGAATGCGGCGACTCAATCGACGCCATTTCGATCTGCCCGATCTCCATTTCTTCGTCGTCGACGTTGGGAATACTACTGAGTACCGACAAACCAACGTGGCGCGAAAGGTCACGCGGCGTCCGAACCGAGGTATCCATCACCTCCAGCAGAACGGCCAGACCCACCGCCAGCATCAGGCCGATGGCGATGCCGACCGGCACGTTCAGAATCCACTGTGGACTATGCCGCTTGGTCGGAGTCTGGGCCCGTTGATACTGAGTAATTCGGACGGCCTTCTCGCGGCGGAGCAGCATGTTGAGATACTCGCGCTGCGCGAGATAGCCCCGGTAGTTCTCGTTCAGCCGATCGCGCTCCTCAAGATCGCGTAGATAGCGGGCGTACTTCGCATCCAGGTCGCGCTGCTGGGCTTCCACCGTCTCAAGCCGTTCGGCCAGCCGCTGCTCTTGTTCCTGCGCCTGGTAGTAGTCGTTCTGGGCCGTTTGGACCATCTGATTTCTGAAGTCGGTCAGGCGATCCATGGTCGTCGAATTGAGGCGATCGGTGAGCGCCTGGATGGTCGTCGTCGCGTTCTTTGCCTCGCGATGGTTAGGTCCATACCGGCTGAGAAGCTGCTCAAGATAACTTCTGGCGGAATCGAGCCGAGACCGCAGGTCCAGGAGAACCGGATCCGCATTGATCGATGCCTGCATCTCAGCAGTCACCGGCAGCTCCTCGGGCTTCATCTCCTTCAGACTCTCGTAAACCTGCTTGCGCCCGAGCTTGGCCATTTCCAGTTCGGTCTTCAGG
Source organism: Planctomycetota bacterium (assembly GCA_015654675.1). Lineage (GTDB taxonomy): Bacteria > Planctomycetota > Phycisphaerae > UBA1845 > UTPLA1 > SpSt-539. Next base: position 13,784 of record JAATGM010000003.1, read on the forward strand.
CCCCGAACCGTCGCCATCTCTTCGCTGATCGGATTGATTCCGCCGGCTGTCATCATGGACGCCGGAAGCTGCGTGCGCAACTTGTCCAGCGTGTCATTTTGTGTTTCCAGCAGCTTTCTCGAGTCGTCAGTCTCCTTCGTGAGCCGATCAAGCTCGCCGCGATACCGCGTCTTCTGAAGCTCATTTACCTTGTCGATGTATTTCGCCACAACGGCATTGGCGATCAACGGCAAGTCCGCCGGAACCTTTCCGGAAACCTGTACCTGCAGAAAGCTTGTATTCGGGATTGGTGCGACCGAGAGAATGCTGTTGAGCTCGGTCACAAGGTCGATGGATGGATCGTCCTTTTGCTTCGCGACCAGATCGCGATACCAGACCGTGCCCTTGACGTCCGGCATCCCCAACGCATCGGTGAGAACATCGGCGCTCGTCACAACAACCGCCTGATCTTTGACGAGCATTTCAAGTTCGGCCGGGCTCCGGGTGCCGCCGCCGCGCTGCTCAGTCATGGGATCGCCGGCGTCCAGCGACTCAACTTTCACATATGCGGTCGACCGAAATTCCGGATCATATTGAATCCACAGCGCGGTCAGCCCGATCGTGGCGCCAACAATGAGTAACCAAATGAACAGAACCAGGATCAGACGTGAGCGGACCGCACGCAGAACGTCCGCGGCCGAGAAGCCCCAGCCAGCGGCCGGTGCCCCGCCTGGGCGCCGAGCAGGCGCCGGCCAGACACCACCTGCCCCAGCCAGCGGAGCCGATCCAGTTGCCGAAGTCAGTGTTGTCATAGTCCAGGCACCGCGGAGTTCGACCTCAAGACCTCTGGCCTCTATCGGATGCTAGGGCCTCCAATGCCCTGCCGCCCTGGGTCGCCGCCGCGCCCCGCCATCGCGAAAGACCGGCCAAGCGTGTCGCAACTCCGCCAGCCACGCAGTATTACATCGGCCAGGGCCTTACTTCCCACTTGACAGCTCTTTGAGCGCTTTTTCCGCCAGTCCCCTGTAGGTCGTCTCTCCGGACTTCTGCCCCTCGCGGACTGCCGCCTCAAATCGCTGCTTGGCGTCATCCTTGTTCCCCATCCGCTGATACACCACCCCTAAGTGGTAATTGGCCGGAACATTATTCGCGTCATTGACCAGGGCCTGCAGAAGCGTCCCCTCTGCATCGGCCAATCGGCCCATTTCCGCCAGAACCCAGCCCAGCGTATCCAATGTATTGGGGTCGCGCGGGGCGATACCCTCAGCCCGCTCCGCATAGGGCAAGGCTTCCTGCGGCTTCTTTACGCTATCTACGAGCACGAATGCCAGATTGTTCAAGGCAACCGGGTTGCCTGGATCCAGCTTCAGGGCGCTCTCATACTTTTTTTGCGCATCGTCGAATTTGCCGATCTTCGTCAGGACGATGGCTTGCGCCATCAGCCCGAACAAAAGATCGTCATCACGATCAGCTCCATCGATAATCTGATCGCCGATCCGGATCGCTTCGTCATTCTTATCAGCTTGGAAATCAAGCTGCATCAACAACTTAAGGCTCTCGCTTGTGCTGCGGCCCGCGGCCTTGTCCGCTGCAAGTCGCTTTTCCGCCAGTGCGATGGCCTTCTCGTTTCCGAGTGCCTTCGCCATCGTTTGCGCGATGTAGCGATAGGCTTCGAAATCGTCGCGCGCCATGATCAACGCCGCGTCGAAATGCTTGGCCGATTCGTCGGGCATCTCCTTGGCCGCGTAGGCCTTCCCCAGGATGGCCTCAGCCATCGGCAGGCGTCGCCGTCGCGATTCCGGAAGCTTGTTTTGAACGAAATCAACCACGTCATCAAACTTCTGCGTATTCTCAAGCACCGAAAGAAGTTGAAGCACAGGGGTGGTGGCGAAGTGGCTGGAGTCCACAGCCCGGGCAAAGCCCTCAATCGCCTTGCGGGTGTCTTTCTGCTTCAGCCCAATCTGACCAAGATATTGCGGCCAGCGGTAATCATCCGGGTACCGTCGCATGTTCGTCACGGCCAGCGTCTCGGCGTCTGACAGGCGCGGCGGCGTGGCTCGCATGTACTGGTCCATCAGCGCAATGGACGCCGACGTTGTGTCGGGCGATTCCTGTAGAATCGATTGGAGTTCCGCCACACCCTCGTCAAACCGCCCGGCCCCAATGAGTGCCTTGGCCAGCGCGATTCGATGTTCGTAGTTAAAGCCGGTCGGCCGAAACGCCTTGGCCTTCTGCAGGGCTTCGATCGCGCGCGCCCAGCGCTGCCGCATCATGTGAATCTGACCCGTCTGCCACAATGCGACTGCACTGTCCGATTTCTGTTCCAACTGTTGCTGGAACGCCTTTTCGGCCAGCCCCACGTCGCCAACCTGCAGATAGAACAGTCCCTTGAACAGTGGCCCCTGTTCGTCACCCGGAAAATCGCGAATGTAGGCGTCAATCTCCTGCTCGGCCCGTTTCCGGTCACGCAACATGATTGATGCCTGGATAATCCGCTGCCGGATCGTCTGGATCAGCGACTTGTCATCCTTGGCCAGATCGCGTGCCTTCTGGAACCAGTCCAGCGCCTCGGCCGGTCGGTTCATCCTCGCGTAGAATTCACCGACGCTCGCCGTTACGGCGGCCGTCGGAGACAAATTCGCCGACAACAGATAGAACCGCTCGGCGTTCTCGAGACTGTCGAGCTTCTGGTAATACTGTGCCAGCATCGAGGCGATGGCTGCTTTCTCTTCCTTCTTGGCGGTCCGCTTGAGCAGATCCTGCAACAGCTTTTCGCCCTCGTCAGGCCGCTCCAGATCTATTCCGTAAAGCCGCGCCACGTCATTCACAATTCGCGGGTCTTCCTTTGCGTCGGCCCCTTTCGTGCTCTTGTTCAGCTCGATGACGCGCTTCAAGCACTCGTCGGCCTTGTCGGCCTGCTTGGTCTTTGCGTAAAGCGTCGCCAGGGACAGCAGGTTGGCCAGATTGTCCGGCTCCGCCGCACGCACCTTTTCGCGAGAAACAATTCCTGTTGCCGGGTCGTTCTCTTCCTCGAGCATCTGCAGCTGTTCGCGAACAAAGATGTCGCTCGGAAGCGCCTTGATCGCGGCGTCGAGGAACGGCTTGGCCGCCTTCTTGTCTCCCTGCTCAAGCAGGATCGCCGCCATCATGCGGTTGGCTTCGCCATTGGCCGGATCCAGCTTTAACGCATGGCCCTGCAGCGCCGTCTGCGCTTCGGCGCGCTGATTGTTCATCAGGTACGCACCCGCCAGCAGCGTCCATGCAATTGAGTTGGACGGGTATTCGTTCAAGCCCTCGCGATAGAATTCGATCGCCTTCGGAACGTCGCCCTTCGCCATCGCCAGCCGGGCCCGAATGATTCGGCCGCGCGTTCCGTCCGAATTGAGCTTGGCGTCCTCCGCGCAGAAGTTCTCGGCAGTGGCCCAATCCTTCCTGCGCACCGCGAATTTGAACTCCTGTTCAATGACATACGGCGACTTCGGATCGATCTTGTACGCCTCATCCAGGGCCGTCTTCGCCTGTTTGATGGCATCCTCAGTCAGCGGATCGCGCGAAATCCAATACTGAAACAGCGATACCGCGCGCACCAGCGCATTCGGTTCGCTATTGATGAACTCCAGCATCTTTTTCTCGCGGACCTCCGCCGACTGCGTCGAATCCGCGGTAATCGAGAGAATCTTCAGCGAACGATCGTCCGGATTGACCTTCAAGCCGGCATCGATCGCCGAACGCGCCGCTGACTCGTCCGGCGGCTTCTTCGACATGTAAATCTGGGCCAACAATCCATAGCCACCCGGATTGTTCGGATCATCCTTGATGACGTCGCGAACCTGCTTTTCGGCCTCCGGCCACTTCTCCTGGACTGCCAGCATCTGGGCGTTGCGCAGCCGGGCGTTCGGCGTGTCGAGCGACTTTTCGAGGAATTGTCGCTCCTTTTCGACCTCCGGCGCACGATTCAGTCGGCGATAGCACTCGCTCCGCACCAGCGACGCGTCGCGGTCAGCAGCAAGCTCTTTCGCTACCATCGGAAAGTTGTCTGGCTGCACCGATCGCAGCGCCATGTCATAGTTGCCTTGCCGCAGGTAAATCTTCCCCAGCGCCACGTAGAGATTGACGGACCGCGGCGCCAGAGTAATCGCCTCGCGCAGCGCGTCAGCCGCCGCTCCGTTCTGACCCTGCGCTGCATACAAGTCAGCGAGCAATGCCTTCACTTCCGGATCGCGCGTGCGACCCAGCGACTTGTCGAGCTGCTCCGCAACCTGCGTCGCCTCAACGATTCGGCCCTGTGCCCGACGCAAACTCGCGCGCATCAAGCGCACTTCCGGCCGGTCCGGTCCCACCTCGTCCTCGGCCCGTTTCAACCACGCCTCGGCCTGTGCCAGCGACTCGGCCGGCTGCGAGGTCGTCTCGGCGCTCGCAAGGCACGATCGCATCGCGTCCTTCATCAGCAGAACGCGCATGAAGTTGTCTTTGATAAATCGAAAGCCGTTGCCCTTCGGAACCGCCTTCAATCCTTCTTCGATAATCGCAATCTGCTTGCCGGGCTTGCCCTGTTGCTGATAGAGCCGCCCAAGCCCGAGATAGATTTCCGGCGTCTTCGGATCAACTTCCTTGGCCTTCAGGAGCGACGTCTCGGCGTCACCCAGATGTTCCTTGCCCTTCAGCGACCAATATGCCGCGATCGCCATGTGCGAATCGACGAGATTGGGCTTCAACGACTCGGCCTGCCGGAATTCCTTCTGGGCCTCTTCGAGCTTTCCAGACACAAGCATCCGCTTGCCGCGATAGACGTGCAGCTTCGACTCCGCGTCGGCCGACTTCGCCGCTTCCGCCTGCTTGAGCGAGGCGTTGACCAGTGCTTCCGCGTCGGCCACCCGGCCCTTGCTGTAGAAAAACTCGCCTAGAGCGATCGCCGCGTCCGTGTCGGTGGGGTTGAGCTTGAGGGCCTCGCGTACTGCCGCTTCACCCTTCCCTTCATAGGACGCGTCCTCGCCGGCCAGCGCCAGATATGCCACGCCCAGCGCTTCCTGTCCCAGCGCCTGCTTCGGGTCGATGGCGACCATCTTCTTCGATTCGTCCAACACTGCCTTCCACTGCGGCGAGCTCGGGAATGCCTTGGCCAGTTCGTATTCGGCCTTCACCAGCAGGTCCTGGGCGCCCATGTATTGCGAATCGAGAACCTGCGCCTGCTTCAGCGTCTCCTTTACTGCGCCGAACTCGCCGATCTCGAACATGCACTTGGCGGCCTTCGTCAGCCGTTCTGCCCGCTGCGTCGGTGTGCTGCGTCGGTCGAACTGGTAGGCCCGCACGTAGTTCTGGTAAGCGACTTTCCAATCGCCCTTCGCTTCGGCCTTCTTCGCCTCTTCGTCGAAGCGCGCCGGATCCGCGCCGGGCATGGTGTAAATCATCAACACTCCGACCACGCCCAGGACCATCATCGCCACGACCGTCAGCGTGCCGACCAGTGTTTTGTTCAGCTTTGTTGCCATTCCGTCTCCACCTTAGTGAGATTGCAAATTCGCCGGCGCGCCGGCGGCGCCAGTTCCGCGCTCCATCGCCGCCACATCCGGCAGGTGATCCGTCAACATGACCGAGATGACCTGGTTCAGCAGGCGCTCCGCGGTCCGATCCATCTCGGGCGGGGCCTCGCTGTCCAGGCTTCGAAAGGATAGCTCAATCTTGCTGTAATATAAATACTGCTCCGACGGCCGGCCGATGCGCAGCCGAACATCGTCGCGATTGCAATAAATATCGCCGTTAACCGCGAAGAGGTAATACACAAACGAATACCCGCGCCCGCGCGGCGTCGCGAAACCCAGCCGCCGAACGCGATACTTCTTCCCGTCCGGGAGGGCGAACTCGATGTCGTTCATTCCAGTCTGGCCCGAGCCCGACTGGAGATAGCATTCATCCGGAACGTGCGGAACCTGATCCTGCACGCCGGTGTAGTAGGTCACGAACAGCAGTGCCGATTTCGCCCACGGCGGCCCCTCTGCGATGGGATTCTCAATGATCCATTGCAGATAAAGCTTGGTCCCGAGCTCCTCGATGACCTCATCCGGAATCGGAACACGCTCGCGCACCACCCAGGGCGAAACCGCCCCCGCGCTCATCTCGGTCAGTTGCTTGCGCAGCGGAGCCGCCTTCTTCACGAGGTAAAGCTTGCCCGCCCCGCGCGCATAGCTGATATACCCGCCCGTGATCAGCAGCACTGCCAGTCCCGCGATAAACGCCGCGTTCGCCGCCCCGCGTCGACTATGTCCCGCCAGATGCAACGCCGATTTCATGCCGCCCCTCCCGCATCGACCTCGCTCGCGTCGACGAACAGATGATCCAGCACGTAGAGAATCCCGAAGTAGATCGTGAAGCCAAGCGCAAACGTCCCGATGCCCAGCATCGAGTGCGCCGTGCCCTTGGCCCAATCCGCGTGGCCGTAGACGTACAGTGCCCCCGTCACTACCACGCGCACGATGTTGCAGAACAGCGCCACCGGCACCACCACCACCGCGATGAAAATGCGATGCCACATCGGGCGCCGCGAGAAGAACGCCATCGCAAGCCCCAGCGCGACAAACGCCATCAAAGAGCGCATTCCACTGCACGCCCCGGCAACGGTGAATGAACCGTTCGTCCCGGCGCGCAAATTATCGAATGTGACGTTGATCCCATCCTGTTGGATGACCACGTCCGGCAAGAGCTGAAGCACGCGCGACCCGACGAATGCCGCGATCTGCTGAAGCGGCTGCGTAAGCTCGCGATATTTGTATTCCGGCGGCGGCAGCGCGAGCAGCAGGAAGCCGATTACAAAAGCCGTCCGCCACAACATCTGCCAGCCGCAGCAAAGCAATACCAGACTCGCGATCGCCATCACGATCGACAGTGACTGCGGATATCCAATTTTCGCCCGGATGAAATACAAATACGCGTACATCGCGCCGGCCAGCGCGATCAGCCCCAGCCAGCTCGGACGCACCGGTGTCTTCGCCAGCTCAGCCCGCCGGCTGTGGAGGAAGTAGAGGCAGAAGATTGGGATAAGAAAACCGTGCGACCAGTCCGGATTGTTGTACCAGTAGTACACCATCCGCTGGAGTTGCTGCCAATAGACCCAGGCCAATGCGGCCGCCAGCAGCGCGACCTGCGTCAGTCCGCGCGTGCCAAGCGTCTCAAGCAGCGAGGGGGCCTCGGCGGCGTCAACCAAACCGCGATGCCGCTGCCCCGGCATGGCCGTCAATGGAGAGGAGATGTTCGCGGCCGCGTCGGCGGACGAACCAGGATCAAGTCCGGCGGGAGTCATATATAAAACTCTGGCTCCGCACGCCGGCGTTTCTCCGCCGCAACAAGTGTGCCGCGATTAGAAGCCGGGCGGAATTCCCAACTGATTCTGGCGTTGAGCGCGCCGCGTCTGATCGATCGTCTGCGGATTGATCCGCGACGTGTACGAGTACTGATCCGCGAAGTTTCGATCGTAGACAAATCCAAATCCATAGCTCATGCGGAACGCGTTGCGAATAGTCGCCAGAAACGGCGCGACCGCCGTGGATCCAACGTTCACGATATCGTTCGGCCGGATGAAAAAGTCCGGCTGGTCACCCGCCAGAATGGCATCCAGGTTAACCATCCGAACCTCTTCCTGATCGCCGGGCAGTCTGCGGATGATTTCCGAGCGACTCGGCCAGGCCAGCAGGGCGAATCCGCCCGCTGCGGCGACCGCCTCCTTCATCGTCGGGGCCCGCCCGTTCAATGCGTAGGCGCCTGGGCGGGCGATCTGACCAGTCATGTAGTATTCGCCGGTGCCCTCTGCCGGCACATTAATGATGTCGTTCGGACGAATGACGACATTGTATCGCATGTCCCCTTTTTGAAGGGCATCCACGGCGATCTCAATCACGCGAAGCGGCGTTTCCGCTGCACTCAACGCCTCCCAGTCAACGCCTCCTGGCTTGCTGGTAGTCGACTGCACCACTCCAGGCATCGCGGTTGCACCCGGCGTCGCTGCCTGGGTCGCCGCGTTGTTCACTTCAACCCACTGATTGTTGATAAACACCCAGTTTCCGGCCGGTGCCGCCCGGCTGGCCGATCCACCTAAATCCTCACTCGGCTGAGACTTACGGTCGTCGATCAGATCCGTAAAATCGGCCGACGACAACCCGCCGGTTGGCGCAGCGCCGACGCGCGCTGCGGCCGGTTTCGGCGTAGATGCTACGTTCGAACCCGCCGATCCGTTCGTCGCCATGAGTGCCGCGCCGCCGGAAGCCCGGTCCTCATCAAGCAACAGCTCCGACCCGGGCGAACTCGGCGTCGGCCTACCAGTATCAAAGTCCGATAATGCAACACTTCCGTTAGCGTCAGACTCAGCAAATGGGTCCTTCTCAACCGGCTGGCTGGCGGCGGGGGCCGCGCCCGCTGGCTTATTTATGAAAAGCTTCTCTGATTCGGGCGCTGTTCTTCCCGCCGGCTGCCCACCCCGCATGATGTAAAGCTTTTGCTGAAACGGAGACAGGGGTCCGATCGACGCGACGACCTCCAGCACGCGGAAGTCAGGCCGCGGCAGCGGGTACTCGCCGACACGATTTGTGTTCCCGATCACCGAGAACCGCCGCCCCTGCGATTGAACCACGCTGATGTTGATTTCGGGTTCCTGCAGAATCCCCGCCGTCTTCAACTTGTCCCCGATATCCAGTTCCAGTTGCCGCGGCGTCAAGCCCGCTACCTTCACAACCCCCAGCGTTGGAAGCGTGATAAACCCCAACTCATTCACAACTCGCCGTACGTCGGCCGGCGCGCCAGGTTGCACGAGCTCAAACACCGATACGTCAATCACGTCGCCGCGCTCCAACGGCGTCTCGGCAAACGTAACGACCAGATCCTCGCGCGTCGGTTCCACCGCGCCCGGTATGCCCTCCGGCTCATCCAGCGGACCGAGCGTGCGGCGAATCTCATTGCGAATCGGCTTCGACTCGAATCGCCCCGTCTGTGTGGGATCCAGGAAACCATTGCGCCATGCGTGTTCGCAGCCCGACACGCTCACCAGCGCCGCGCTGACCAGCAGCACACGACCCCAGAATCCCCACGACTGTCGCAACCGGTCGGCCAAAACCATGCTGTTCACTTGGCGTCTCCCTCGCGCCCCGGCGTTTCCGGCCGATCACGCGGCTTCGATACGTACCGGTAATATCGGCGTCGATTTTCTGACCTATGATCGTTTTCAGCCCCGCCGACCGACCGCGCTCGACATCCGGCAAGATCCGCCGAATCGCTCCCGCCAATGTAGATATGCGGTTCTTCGCAGCCCTTCTCAGCGCAAAACGCGCAGGTTTCGATCACTCACCGGCGACCTCGGTATAGCGCGCTGCAAAAACCGCCGATACACCTGCGTCGAGGCACTGATCACACATGCCGGCAAATCTTGCACAGACAGTCATTCTTGGAGCGGGCGGACACGGCCGCGTGATCCTCGACATCCTCACCGCCGCCGGCGGACACCAGGTCATCGGCTTCCTCGATAGCGATCCGTCACTCGCCGGCCGACGCATCGACGGCCTGCCGGTTCTCGGTGACGCCGGCTTGCTCCCCAAGCTGAAGCAAAACGGCCTGAACGGAGCAATTGTCGCCATCGGCGACAACGGCGTGCGCCGCGCATTTGTCCGCACGATTGAGGCCCACGACATCCCGCTCATCAACGCCGTCCATCCCTCGGCCCAGATCGCGACCACCGCCCGGCTCGGCCGCAACGTCGTCGTCGCCGCCGGATGCTGCGTCTGCGCTCATGCCCAGATCGGCGACTCCGTCATCCTCAATACTGGCTGCATCATCGACCACGAATGCATGATCGGAACCGCCGCCCACATCTGCCCCGGAGCACGGCTCGCCGGTCACGTGACCGTCGAATCCGGCGCGTTCATCGGAATCGGCGCAACCATCATCCAGAATGTCCGCATCGGCTTCGAATCGATGATCGGAGCGGGCGCGGTCGTACTCCAGGATGTCGCCCCGATGAGCACTGTGGTCGGCGTGCCGGCCCGCGAAATCAAATCAGCCCCGTCGAGCGCCGAGTTCGCGGCGCTCATTGGCGTCACCCGCGCACATTAGCAGACCGACGCGCAACCCGGGCCGCCGTCTCGACTTGACGCCCGCCCGACCTTAAACTTGGTTACCAAGCATTCGGTGCCGCTCACATGAAGCAACTCAGCCATTTCTTCCCTGCGGCAATTCCTAAACAAGGCCCCATTCGTGTGCTCTTTTGCTGCGCCGGCCGTCGCGTCGAACTCATCGACGCCTTCTGCCGCGCCGCCACGTCCATCGGCCGAAAGCTCGTGGCCTTCGGAACCGATCGAAGCTGGCTCGCTCCGGCCATGCACCTCGTTGATCACGGGTTACTCACCCCCGCCATCGAAGACCCCGGCTATATCGATTTCCTGCTCAACCTCGTCAAGAAACGATCGATCCACCTGCTCGTCCCGCTCATCGACTCCGACCTGCTCAAGCTCTCTCTGGCGCGCGAACAATTTGCACGACTCGGCTGTACCGTCCTCATCTCAAGTCCGCGCGTCGTCGCCGTCTGCCGTGACAAGCTGCTCTCGTTCCAACATCTCGTCAAATCCGGAATCCCCACCCCGAAAACATGGTCCCTCGACGAAGCGCTCCGCCTTCGAAAACCACGCTTCCCGCTTTACATCAAACCCCGCGCCGGCAGCGCCGCCCGCGGCCACTACCTCTGCGACGATCGCCCATCGCTCGACCTGCTCGCCCGCCGCGTCACCGACGCCATCGTGCAGGAGTACGTCCACGGCCGTGAATACACCCTCGACGCCTACGCCGGCTTCGAGGGCCGGCCCCTCTGCATCGTCCCGAGGTTGCGGATCGAAGTCCGCACCGGCGAGGTCAGCAAAGGTCGCACCGAGCGCAACAAAGCGGTCATGGCGGTCGGCGCGAAAGTCGTCAAATCACTGGCCGATTGCGTCGGCGTCATCACCATTCAGTGCATTCAATCCACTGATGGCGCCGTCCGCGTGATCGAAATCAACCCGCGCGTCGGCGGCGGAATCCCGCTCGCCATCTCCGCCGGCGCCGACTTCCCGCGCTGGATTCTGTCCACCCTCTCCGGCCGTCCGGCCACGATTCGGTCGAACGCTTTTGAAGATGGCCTCTACATGCTCCGCTATGACGAAGCCGTGCTCTGCCGTGGCGACAAGATGCGCCGCCTCCAGAAGCCCGTCCGCGGCTGAAACGTCCCGAGGGGTCCCTCGCCATGCCCACGACCGCGCGGGCCGTCATTTTCGATCTCGACGACACGCTTTATCTTGAGCGCGATTTTGCCCGCAGCGGTTACGAATCCGTGGCGACGGCCTTCGCGCAGCAACTCGGCTCAGCACAATTGGCCGTCGCCGCCATGCTCAAAAACCTCGATTCGCCCAACCGACATCGAGTCTTCGACGCCACCCTTGCCGACCTGGGTGTACCCGTCGATGCGGCCCTGCTTCGCGCGATGATCGACCACTACCGCAACCATCTGCCGCGAATCCGCCTGTGTGACGACGCCGAACGTGCCCTCCAGCGGCTCTCAACCTCGGCCCGCCTTGGTCTCATCACCGACGGCCCGCGCGTTACCCAGGCCAACAAGATCGTCGCGCTCGGCCTGCGACCGCGCATCCATGAGTTGATCCTCACCGACGAGCTAGGCCCCGGCCTCGGCAAGCCCCACCCCCGCGCCTTTGTGTCCATCGCCGCCGCGCTAGGCGTCGCGCCGGCGAATTGCATCTATGTCGCCGACAACCCGTCCAAGGACTTTGTCGCCCCGAACACCCTCGGCTGGACCACCATCCAGATTCGCCGGCCCGGCGGCCTCTACGCCGACCGGCAACCACCCGTCGGCGGCGCGCCGCAACGCGTCATCACTTCTTTGGATGAATGTGGTTAGCCCCCGGCGCAAACTCAATTGGCGAGATAACCCGCGCATCTCCCAGTGAATCGAGTTCCAGAAATCGATACCCATCTGACGTCAGCGGCTGCGCGAACTCGATCAACATCTCCTTGATCTCGCCGTTCTCCACGCGCGTCAGCTCGACTCCATATTCCTTAATCGACACCGGCTGACCCATCCGCGCCGGTGCCGTCCGCGACCGCCCCACCAGCCCGCCAAAACTCGACAAGAATGACTCGCCCGTCGATCGCACCGCCAACTTTCGCGCTCCAACCGCTTCGATCTCCGCCGCCCCCGCGTCGTGCAGCACCGCCACGTTCAGCTTCCGCCCGCCGGTCATCGCGTCCAGCCGATCCTGCGTCCACAGCACATCCAGCAGTTGCGGCGCATTCACGAAAAACACCCAGTCGGTCGGCCGAACCTCGCGCCCAAATGAACTGATCGCCGCCCGCAGTTGCCGTTCCTCCTTCCGTTCGAACGCAAACAAAAAGAAAAACGTCGTCGCGACATAGACGAACGGAATCGCGACATACAGCCACGCCGGCAGCCACCGCAACCGCCCGTCGACACGCGATGTGAGCCAGTACGCCGACAGATACGCCAGCCCGATCGACGGCAGCCCGATCACTCGGTCCTCAGGCGGCGTGCACGCCAGGATCGGCAGAAACATCAGCGACCACACCGTCATCACCAGCAGCGAACGATCGCGACGATTGCGCCAGATCGCCGCCAGCGCGACCAGGATCACCACCAGTCCCATCGCCGCGAAGGCGTGCATGAACCCGTAGAACCGCACCCGCTGGCAGAACAGCATCGGATTAAACTGCAGCGCCCACGCCGACAGCATGAGTACGATACGCTCCGGCGCGCGCGCCAGATAGTCGCCCGTCGCCCGCAGCGGATCGAGCATGATCTGTGCGTTGCTGCCCGACTTCATCGCCGCCGCGAACGCCAGGAACGCGGCTCCGATCAACACGAACGCCGCCAGCGACCCCGCCACGCGCCGCTTCAGACTCACCGCGTCAGTAGCCCGCTCTCGCAGCGCCCAGTACAGCAACCCCGGCATCACGCACACCGCCACCGACGCCTCCTTCGCGCCGAGCGAAATCAAAAACGCCACCAACGACGCCACCAGCCGGCCGGCCCCGCCGCCCCTCACGAAATCCGCCAGCAGCACCATCGACGCCAGCACAAACACGATCGAAATCAGATCGCACCGCGCCGACGCGAACACCACCGGAATTACATGACACCCCGCGACGGCGTACATCAGCGCCGCCCAGCGCGCCAGCCGCTCGCTGCCCAGCCGCCGGAAAAACGCCAGCGCCAGCCAAACCCCCGCCACGTACCACGCGATGCTGTCTATCCGGTAGCCGATCGGCCGATCACCAAAGGCGAGGTAGTCCAGATACAGACTCGCCTCCGACACCGGCCGGAAGTAGCGAAACCGCAGGTCCTCGCTGACCCACCATGGAAAGTACCCCGCGTCGCGCTCGGACCTGATCTGCTCCGGCTCGCGCGCGAACGCATACAGGTCGAGTTTTGCGATCTTCCCCGCTCGATACTCGCGGAACTGCCGCAGCGCGCGGTAGTCATCCACCATCAGCGGCAAAAACAGCGCCGGCAGATACATCACGACGGCAACGACCGCCAGCACGACGCGCGGGTGCCGCGCCGTTTCGTATCGTCCCGCCCACCGCCGCCAGAGCAGAGGCCGTCCGTCCATCAAATATCGAGGTTCTTGACGTGCATCGCGTTTGATTCAATGAACTCGCGCCGCGATTCCACGTTATCGCCCATCAGAATTGAAAATATCCGGTCCGCCGCCCGCGAATCAACTTCGAGTTGCTCCGCGTCAGTCGCGTCCTCGCTGACCACCACCCGCAGCAGCGTCCGCCGCGTTGGATCAAGCGTCGTCTCCCACAGCTCGTCAGCATTCATTTCGCCCAGACCCTTGAATCGCTTCACCTCGGTCCCGCGCCGGCCAATCTCGCGTACGCCATCGCCCAGCTCCGACGTGTTGCTCAGCTCCAGCGGTTCGCCCTGCGCCGGAATCAGCAGGAATCGCGCCGGCGGAAGTTCGCCCGTGATCAACTCCTCGCGCTTCGCGAAGTAGTCGTCGATCGACAAACCCGCCGCGATATACCGACCCAACACGTCGGCCAGCGACTTCGACTCCGACAGCTCCCATCGGATCAGCCGCGCCGCCGGGCTGCCGTTGCCCCCCTCGCCGTCCACAACGCCCAGCAGCGTGCCATCGACGACCTCAAGATCGCTGACGCGCTGCTCCAGCGCCTTGCGATACGCCAGGAACTCGTCGTCCGAGTAGAAAAACTTCTCTTCTTCGCCGAACCGCGACCGCAACGTCGGCAGGGCCCCGCTCTTCTTGTCGCGATGCGCATGCAGAAACGCCTGGAACTCGATCCCGCGCCGCCCGAGCAGCCGCGCCATCGCCGCCACGCCGTCGATCACCGCGACCAGCTCGCGCAGCACCGCGCCGGCGATCTCGCGCTCCTTGCCGCCGTCCCGGATAATCAGCTTCGTCCCGTCCAGTCCCCACTCCAGCAGCTTGCGATTCAGCACATCGTCGTTCAGCACATACTCGATTTTCCGCGCCTTCTTGAGCAGATAGAGCGGCGGCTGCGCGACATAAATATATCCACGATCGATCAACGGCCGCATGTGTCGGAACAGGAACGTCAGCAAAAGCGTGCGGATGTGGCTGCCGTCCACGTCGGCGTCGGTCATCAGAATGATTTTGTTATACCGCCGCTTTTCGACGTCAAAATCCTCGGCCCCGATCCCGCAACCCACTGCGGTGATCAGTGCCCGAATTTCATCGTGCGACAGCATCCGATCGATGCGCGTCTTCTCGACATTCAGAATCTTGCCCTTCAACGGCAACACGGCCTGCGTCGCCGAATCGCGCCCCTGCTTCGCGCTGCCGCCTGCCGAATCTCCCTCGACCACGAACAGCTCGCTCGAATCGCGATCGCGCGTCCGGCAGTCGGCCAGCTTGCCCGGCAGCCCGCCGCTCGACATGGCCGACTTCCGCGCCGCCTCGCGCGCCTTGCGGGCCGCTTCGCGCGCCACCGCCGCCTGAACTGCCTTCAAGATCACCCGCTTTGCGTCCGACGGGTTCTCTTCCAGCCAGTTGCCCAGCTGCGCGTTCACTGTCTGTTCGACAAACGACTCGACTTCCGGATTCATCAGCCGGACTTTGGTCTGCGCCTCGAACTGCGGTTCCGGCACCTTTACCGAGATCACCGCCGTGAGCCCCTCGCGCAAGTCTTCGCCCGTCGGCGAAAGGTCGCCCTTCAGCAGATTGGACTTCTTGGCGTAAGCGTTCATCGTCCGCGTCAGCGCCGACTTGAAGCCCGTCAGATGTACGCCACCGTCGATGTTGTGAATGTTGTTCGCAAAGGCCAGCAGATTCTCGGTGTATCCGTCGTTCCACTGGAACGCGACCTCGCACACCAGCCGCTGCTTCTCGTCAGTCGCCCGCAGAAGTTGCGGCTTATGCTGCGCTTCCTTGCCCTCGTTCAGGTAGCGAACGAACTCCTTCAGTCCATCCGTAAACAGGAAGTCCTCCGACTTCCCGCTTCGCTCATCCACCAGCTTGATCGATACCCCGTCGTTCAGATACGCCAGCTCGCGCATCCGCTTCGCCAGCGTCTCGTAACGAAAGACCGTATCGGTGAAAATCGTCGCGTCCGGCTTGAACTCGACCCGCGTGCCGGTCTTCTTCGATTGACCGATTCGCTCGACCGGCTTGATGACCTTGCCGCGCTCCAGTCGAATCGAAAATACACCGCCATCGCGCTGCGATTCGACCGTCATCGTCTCGGACAGGGCGCACACCACGCTGATACCCACGCCGTGCAACCCGCCGCTGACCTTGTAACTGTCGCGATCGAACTTGCCGCCCGCGTGCAAGACTGTCAGCACGATCTCCATCGCGTCCTTGCCGTCGATCACCGGATTCTCCGGAATCCGCTTCGGACCGACCGGAATGCCGCGACCGTCGTCCACCACCGTGCACGAACCGTCCGTGTTCAGCTTGACGAGAATGTTCTTGCAGTGACCGGCCATCGCCTCGTCGATGGCGTTGTCCACGACTTCGTAAACAAGGTGATGCAGACCGGCCAGCGCCGTGTCGCCGATGTACATCGCCGGTCGCTTGCGGACCGCTTCGAGCCCCTCCAGTACGCGAATGCTGTCAGCCCCGTAGGAGGCGTCTCCCGCGGGCTTCTGGATGTTGTCCGGGTCGTCTTTAGGTTCTGCGCTCATGGTGCTATTCATTGGATTCCGTTCCGCGATTGCCCAGCGGCCCAACCGATCCGACCGAGCCGAGTTGATATGATATTTCCCGTATCGCCGCTCCGCAGCGTTCGCCTCGCAGCGCTGTCAGCAACCGCCGGCCGATCTCCCGCTCAAAAACAAACTTCACCGCCGGATCATCCACCACCACGGTCAGCTTGCCGCCGCGCACCGCCGTCAATTCACTGTG
Organism: Planctomycetota bacterium; assembly: GCA_015654675.1. Classification (GTDB taxonomy): domain Bacteria; phylum Planctomycetota; class Phycisphaerae; order UBA1845; family UTPLA1; genus SpSt-539. The sequence continues at coordinate 30,193 of JAATGM010000003.1, forward strand.
CTTTCGCAGCTCGGCCGGCACCGTCTCCTCCCACCACGCACGCAACGGCCCCAATCGCAGTGCGTCCTTGAACGCCCGGCCGTCCAGAAAACTCTTGGCCACAACCCCGATCGAAACACCCGCCGGACGCCGACTCTTGTTTCGCCGCGTCCAGAACTCCTGTTGTCGACCGCGTTCCGCCCACGCCATCCCGGCCGCCTCCAGAAGCTTCTGGCGGCTTGGACGGCGCGGAGCCGAACCTCCGGGCGTGCCGCGTCTCATGAGAGGTTGACCGGCATGACGACGTACAGAAACTCGTTCCCGCATCGAACGAGTCCCGGCTTGTTCGCCTCTTTGAGTTCCAGAGTGACTTTCTCACTGCAGACGCGCAGCGCGTCGATCAAAAAGGCCGGATTGAATCCAACCTCGATCTTCGGACCCGAATACTGAGCCGCCAACCGGATCGTCGCCTCGCCCTGCTCCGGCGCCCGGCTGCTGAGAATCAGCCCGTCGCTCGAAACCGCGATCCGGACACCGCGCGACTCCTCGTTCGTCAGCAGCGAAGCCCGCTTCACCGCGCTCAGGAACTCAGCCGTGTCGAGCTCGACTTTCTTGTCGCAATCCTTGGGGATCACGTCGTCATACTTCGGGAAATGCCCGTCGAGCAACACCGTGCTGATCGTCGCCCGCTGCGTCCGCAGGATGATCTGGTTCGGCTGGGTTTTCACATCCACATGCTCGTCGCCTGCCACATGCAGCCGCGAAAAAGTCGTCAGCGACTTGGTCGGCACGATCACGTCCGAATCCTGCCCCACGCTCTTTTCCAGCGACGCCGCCGCGCGGGCCAATCGTCGCCCATCCGTGGCGATCAGTTGCAGCTTCTTGCCGCGGCGCTCCCACAACACGCCGTTGATGGCGTACCGCGTGCTCTCCTTCGCGGCCGAGAAAACCGTTCGCTCGATGCACGACCGCAGCACGTCGGCCCGGATTCGCATGTCCGGCTCGCCGTCCAACTCCGGAACCGGCGGAAACTGGCGAACGTCCTGTCCGAATACCTGAAAATGGCTGTCCGCGCCCCGCACGTGGCAGGTGTCGCCTTCCGTCTCCAGCGCCAGGGTCTCGTCGGCCGACTCCCGCACAATCGCCGCCAGCCGGTCGCCCGGAACCAGCGTCTCACCCGCCTTCGAAACCTCGACTTCCTTGATGTGGTATCGCAGCCCCAACTCCTGGTCGTAGGCGGTCAGAATGAGCTCATCCTTGCCCGCTGTCACGCGAATACACTGCAGAATCGGCTTGGGTGTACGCGAAGCAATGACCGAAGTGGTCGCGGCCAGGGCGTCGTTCAAGGCCACGCGATCGCAGACGACTTTCATGTCGGTTTCCCTCTACGACTATTACTGTACTAATGGTTTCAAATTCTTCTTCTTCGCCTTAACGGCTGTGAAACCATGGGCCTGGTTGCCCCCGACGCAGGCAACTCCATTGTCCCGCAAATGCTTGCCGCGGACAAGCAACGCCCGCACGCTGTGGAACACCTGTGACGCCTGTTCCAGACTGCCGGTGCGTCGACCGGCCGACTCCGCAAATCCGTCCGCGCGGCGATCCGTGCTGTGCGAATTCGGCCACCGACACACAGACCTTCGACACAACGCCGCACTTCCATCCGTGAATTGGTGTTGATTGTCTGCGCTCGAGATTAGGCCCGCAGCAGGCCGCGCTCCAACTCGCTCAAAATCGCCGCTAGGTCCGAATCTTCCGCCAGTTGATCGCCGATCTGGCGCTCCGCGTGCAGCACGGTCGTATGATCGCGCCCGCCGAAGTACTTCCCGATCTCCTGCAAGCTCCGATTGCTCAGTTTGCGGGCCAGGTACATGCACACCTGCCTCGGCCGCGCCACCGATCTGCTCCTGCCGCGTCCCTGAACCTGGCTGCGCTTGACGCCGAATCGCTCGGAAACCGCGTCAACAATGTCTTCCATCTTGATCTGCCGCGTGGGACGTGCGTTCCCGCCGCCCAGCACCTGCCGCGCCAGTTCCAGCGTGATGGGCTGCTGGCTCGCGGCCGCGGCATGCTGAATCTGCGATAGCGCCCCTTCCAGCTCGCGCGCCCCGCGCCGCGCCCCTTCCGCCAGAAAGAGCGCCACGTCCTGTGGCAAATTCACATTTCGTGCCTTGGCCTTCTTCTCGACGATCGCCACTCGCGTCTCGAGGCACGGGGCATCGATCCGCGCCACCAGCCCCCACATCAGCCGGCTGCGCAAGCGGTCCTGAATATTGGGAATCTGGTCCGGATGGCAGTCGGCCGTCAGCACGACCTGCCGTTGCTCTTGGTGCAGCGAGTTAAACGTGTGAAAAAACTCCTCCTGGCTTCGCTCGCGCGACGCCAGAAGCTGGACGTCGTCAATGACCAGCAGATCGGCGCCGCGATAGCGGTCGTGAAACGACTGCACCGCGTCCGATTGCATCGCCTCGATGTAATCGTGCGTGAAAACCTCGCACGAGACGTATGCCGCCCGCGACCCCGGGCTGCGGTCCAGCAGATCGTGGCAGATCGCCTGCGCCAGATGCGTCTTACCCACGCCCGACTCGCCGTGGATCAGCAACGGGTTGTAAAGCTGTCCGGGCGAACCAGCGACCGCCACCGCCGCCGCATGCGCCATGCGATTGCACGGCCCGACGACAAACGCATCGCTGCGATACTCACCGTTCAGCCGCAGTAACCCGTCGAATTCGCCAGGCAGATCGGACGAGACGTCGGCCCCGTCCGACGTGGCGAACCGAACGCCGATCAGCCGGCCGGTCAGTGTCTGCGCGGCTTCGACGAACGCGCGGCGACAGTATCGCTCGAGATATAGCACTTGTTCAGGCGTCGCGGCGGTGACGAGTAACTCGCCGCGATCGGCATCGCCGGCGCGGAGTTCGTCAAACCACAAGCGCGCCAATCCGGCAAATCGCTCGCGAACGTATCGCACGACGCCATCCCCATTTGTGCGTCGCGCCGGTGCGGCGAGTGTACGTGCAGTCACCCGATCTTCTCCCTCCCCAACGCGCGACAACGGTGGCAATCAGACTGGACTAATTTTATATTCGACACACAGTTACGATCAGACGTGCGCCCGACTAATGTGCCCGGATTCTACCAAGTTCAGACACACCTCACAACCAAAATCACGCCGCCCCGCGCGCCGCCGGACATTAAGTCTCGCGCCGCTCGAACACTCTGACGCGAAGATTTTTTTCCATCGCGCGCCAACGCCGCGCGTCGCCGTCAAAACTTTTTCACAGCGCCGCGAACCACGCCGTCGTGACAATCGTCCCATTCTTCGCGGGTCGACGTGCAAATCTTCGTTGATTTGAGCGGCGCGATCTGATATAGGTACGCTCGGCTGCGACGGCAATCCAATTCGGCGCGGATTCAGTTCGCATGGAGGAAACTATGAAAACGAACGGACTCGTCTCTGTCTTGCTCGGAATTATTATCGCCCCCGCATTTCTGACAGGGTGCGGACCGGATGCGAAGGACAAGCGCATCACCGAGTTGCAGAAGGAAAACGATCAGCTCAAGGCCGACCTGAACGACCGCGACTCACAGATGGGTCAGCTCACCGGCCGCGATGAGGACGCGCAGCGCTCCGTTCGCGATCTCAATCGCGAAATCGCGGATCTCCGCGATCGTCTGGCAAAGGCCCAGTCCGAGCTCGCCTCCAAGCCCGCAACGACCGGCGGCGGCAACACCCAGATGGCCGACGTGCCCGATGGCAAGTGGATCGGCATGCCCGGCTTCGACATGATTCGCATCAACAGCGAAGTCCTCTTCGATTCGGGCAAGGCCACCCTCCGCCCGACCGGCAAGACCACCCTCGACAAGATCGCCTCCGACATTCGCGCTCGCTACAGCGATCGCGACATCTACATCTTCGGCTATACCGACGACGAACCCATCAAGAAGAGCGGCTGGAAGGACAACTGGCAGCTTGGCGCCGAGCGCGCCCTGACCACCACTCGCCACCTGATCCAGGCCGGCATCCCGCCGCAGAAGGTCATCCAGGCCAATTGCGGCGAGTATCACCCGCGCGTTCCCAACAGCAATCTCGCCAACAAGAAGCAGAACCGCCGCGTTGAGTTCTTCGCCGTCGAGAAGCGCAACGCCATCGGCACCGACAACCTCGGCAGCGCCGGAAACAGCGGTGCGGCGCTCGCCAAGAGCTCCGGCAACTGACCCACAACCTCAAACCCTTTGCGGGCGCATGCGAATGCTCATTCGTGTGCGCCCGCTTTTCGATTCTCGCCCGATGATTGCACTCGTCGACTACGACGGCGCCGACCTCCGCCCGCTTGAACGAGCGTTCAAGGAGCTCGGAGCACCGGCCGAAATCGTCAACTCCATCGAGCAACTGCTCCGCGCATCCAAACTCGTCGTCGCCGTAACCGCGCCGTTCGGCGTCATCGCCGCCGCACTGCGCGATCGCGGTGTCGTCGGCGCGCTCATGCGTGCCATCCTCGACGGCCGCGCCTTTCTCGGCATCGGAAGCGGAATGCACCTGCTCTTCGACGTCTCCTACGAAGCCGGCCAGCACACCGGGCTTGGCGTCATTCCCGGAAAGTCCATCCCCTTCGAGTCCGACGCCGAACACCTCGTCCGCCGCCAGTTCAAGCCGCCGCACGTCGGCTGGTCGCCCGTGCGATGGTCCGGCCGCTGCCCGCTGCTCAACGGCCTTCGTAGCGGCGAGTCCTTCTACTTTCAACACTCGTCCCACGCCCAGCCGCTCGATACCGCCGCCACCGTCGCCCATTCCAGCTTCGGACTAGATTTCGCCGCCGTCGTGTGGGAAGGGCAGGTCTTCGGAACGCAGTTCCTCCCCGAACGCTCGCAGGATGCTGGGCGCACACTCCTCGCTAATTTCGTCGCAATTTGATTTGTAGCTGGGCTTAGTCGCGGGCCGGGTTGGATGATGCCGACGACCGCTCCGGATGGCATTGCGGACAGGGCTTCTTGCCGGACGCCTCAGCCTCTGCCGCCGTGGTGTAGTCCACAAGGTTGTAGATGTAGATCTTCCGCCCCCCGTCGCAGGTCGGCAGGTGATAGACCCGCCCGACCTTGCTTGCCACAAAGTGCAGCGATGCCGGATCGATCGTGCCAAACCATGGCTTGGGTGGCGAGTCCTCGACATGCGGCGTCGCCGCCACCACCTCCGCCGGACCCTTCGGTGCCACCGGCGAAGTGTGTTCAACCGGCGCCGGCAGCGGCCGCTGCCGAAGCTGTGGCTTGCGATTCCACTGCGAAACGCGATCCAGATAGCCCAGCACGAACAGCACCACCAGCACGATGGCGATCAGGCACGCGCCGATGCTGATCAGGGCCACCTTTAACTTGCCCTTCTCCGCCTGGCTCTGCGGAACCAGCGGTTCGTCCGGCTCGTTCGCGCAGTGCTCGAGAAAAGTCGCAAGCTCCTCCGCCGTCTGGAACCGGTCTGTCTGATCGCGCGCCAGGCAGCGGTGCAGCAGCGCCTTGCCGTCGTCCGTAAGCCCCGCGATTCCTTCCACCTCGAGTTCCGGCGGATTCTGGTGCAGCGCCAGCAACTTGCTCCGGCTCTCGGAACTCAGCCACGGCTTGCCAGTCAGCGCATACAGCATGACCAGCCCCATCGAATAGATATCGCTCTGTGCCGTGGTCGCCTCGCCGCGCGCCGTCTCCGGCGCCACCCATCCCAGCGACCCGACCGATCGCCCGCGCAAACTCTGGCTGGCCGGATCGCCCGTCACATCCGACAGCCCGAAGTCGCCGATCTTCAACATCCCATGGTCGTCGAACATCAAATTGCCCGGCTTCACGTCGCGGTGGATGATCCCGCGCTCGTGTGCCAGCGCCAGCGCCTTCACCGGCTGGACCAGCAGCCGGAACAGTTCGCGCGCATCCATCGGCCCATTCCGATCGACGCGATCGCGCAGCATGCCCCCATGCATCAGCTCCATCGCTATAAAACTGATTCCGCCGGCGTCCGCGATCTCAAAGACCGTGATGGCCCCCGGATGATTCAACTTCGCCGCCGCCCGCGCTTCCTGAAGAAACAGCGCCCGCGACAGCGACCCGTTCGTCGCCTGCCCCTGCGGCGAAGCCAGAATCTTGACCGCGATCTCGCGATTCAAGGTCGGGTCGTGCGCTCGCCAGACAACCCCCATCCCGCCGCGGCCCAGAACCGACTTCAACTCGTAACGGCCCAGCCGCTTGCCCACCCAGCTCATGTCGATCACGGTCGAGCTGGTGCCGCCGGCCATCGGCAGCCCCTCGTCCGCGCTGCGAAACGGCGCGACATTCGAGTCCGATCCCGGCGTCGTGATTCCCGACCCCAGGGTGCCCGAGCCCTTCAGGCCCCAGCGCCAGACATGGTTGCACTTGCGGCACTGAAACCGGCGGCCGACCAGCTGCGCGCCGACGCGATAAGACGCGCCGCATTTCGGGCAGCCAATCTCAACCAGACTGACCGATTCACCCGCGGATTTTGAGGAGGGTCGTGAGGCCATGTCGTGCCTGCAAGGAGGGTTCGGCTTCTTCCATCTGTAACTATAACACCGCCGAAAGCGTTTCCAACTAGATTTCACCACCCCCGCCAACCGGGACCCCCTACACTGCTGCAGTGTCCGGGAATCGAGCCGACTAGTTCAATTGACTGCGAAGCTGTTTAAGAAATCCCATCAGCACCGGACGCGGCAGCTTCGGAAAGTCCCCCGCCATCTGCTCGTTCGAAGATAGCGACTCGATCACTTCCATCGCCCGCGATTTGATCTGCGATAACGCGGCGGCGCAGCGCTCCGCCGTCTCGAGCTGCCCGTTCGCCAGCGCCGCCAGGTATTCGGCCACCAGCTTTCGCGGGTCGGCCGGCGCCGCTCCCGGCCCGGGACCGACCCCGCGCTGCGGCCGAGCGCTGTCGCCCGGCGCGGTCTTGTCGCGTCGCAAAGCACGCTCGATCGCGCGCCGCTCGCGCTCCGACTCATCCCGCCGCCGCGCGTCGTCCGGATCTTCCGGTGCGAGCGGAATCTCGCCGCTCTCGCTGGCCGGCAGCGGAATGTACACCGTCCCCTGGCATTTCGGGCAGCGACCCTTCTTTCCGGCCGCCTCGTCCGGTGCGCGAATGACCTGTCGACAGTGCTCGCAGTGAAATTCGATTGGCATGTTCAGTCTCGCCCGGCCTTCCGGCGGCGACGAGTCGTGACCGGCTCCCGGTCGACCCCGCGCGGCTGTTCAGCATGCGCTGAACGCCACATTAAGCGTATCGGAATCTCCTGGAATGGCAAAGCCGCCTTCAGCCGGCTCGCCAGAAAGCGTCGATAGTCCTCGCGAACCAGCGCCGGATTGTTCACAAACAGCACGATCGTCGGCGGGCACACCGCCACCTGCGTCGCGTAGTAAATCTTGGGTGCCGCCCCGTGTTTGTTCGACGACGGCTGGTGCGCAGCCAGCGCCTCCTGGATCGCGCGGTTGAGCTGCCCGGTCGTCACCCGCGCCCGCGCCTGCTTGAACAGCGACTGCGCCAGATCAATCGTACTCTTGAGATTCCGCGTCTCGCTCGCCGTGGTAAACGCCAGCGGCGCGTTCGCCACCATCTGCAACGTCTTCGTGAGATACTCGGCGTAATCCTCCGAACTCGCCTTGCCCTTCGCCAGGTCCCACTTGTTGATCACGATCACCGTCGGCTTGGCCGCGTCGGCCAGCGCCCGCGCCAGCTTCTTGTCCACTTCGCTGATCTTCGCCGTCGCGTCGATCATCAGCAGTACAACATCCGCCCGCGCGATCGAGTCCTGCGCCCGCAGCACGCTGTAATAGTCGATCCCCTGCTTGTCGCGCTTCGCCTTCTTGCGGATGCCCGCCGTGTCGATCGCCATGAACGTCCGGCCGTCCATCTCGAACCGAACGTCGATTGCGTCGCGCGTCGTCCCTGGCACTTCGCTTACGATCACCCGCGGTGCTTGTGCCAGCCCGTTGATGAACGTGCTCTTCCCCACGTTCTGCCGCCCCACGATTGCCAGGCGCATCACCGGGTCGTCCGGCCGCTCGTCGTCGTCTTCTCCGATCCGCTCGACAATCTCCGAAATCAACACGCGCGTATTTCGACTATGCAGCGCCGAAACGCACCGCGCCTCGCCAAACCCCAGCCGCGTGAGCACCCCCGCGAGCCGGTCATGCGCCGTCATGTCCGCCTTGTTGGCGACGACGATCACCCGGTCATTCTTTCCGCGCAACAGGCCCGCCACCTCGCGATCCAGCGGTGTAATCTCTTCATGAACATCCACCACGAAAAGAATGAGCTTTGCGTCGCGGATCGCCAGCTTGATCTGCTCTTGAATCTGTTTGGTAAGCTTGTCCTTGTCTTCGTGCCCCCAGCCGCCCGTGTCGATCAGCTCAAACCACGTCCCGTCATTCTCGATCACCGCCGAAACACGGTCGCGTGTCACCCCCGCGATCGGATCGACAATGCTGATCCGCCGCTGCGCCAGCGAATTGAGCAACGAACTCTTGCCCACATTCGGGCGGCCGACAATCGCCACAACAGGTAATGCCATGCACAGAGTGTATGAGACACGCTCATGCGTGGCGAGGCGGTCGCCTCAGTCGCGCATCACCAGCGTCTTCAATTCGGTGTAATCCTCAATCGCGAACCGCACCCCCTCGCGCCCCGTCCCCGACTGCTTCACGCCCCCGTACGGCATGTTTTCCACCCGAAACGTCGGCACGTCGTTGATGATCACGCCACCCACATCCAGCGTCTCGTACGCCTTCCACACTCGCCCGATGTCGCGCGTAAAAACCCCGGCCTGCAAGCCAAACGTCGTGTCGTTCGCCCGCCCCAGCGCCTCGTCAAACGTCTCATACGCCGCCAGCGTCACCACCGGCCCGAACACCTCGCAGCAATTCACCTTCGCCGCCGGCGGCGCGTTCTCAATGATGGTCGGCTCGTAAATCGCCCCGCGCCGCACCCCGCCGCTTAACACCCGCGCCCCGGCCGCCTTCGCCTCGCCCACCCACGCCTCCACCCGCCGCGCGTCGTCCTCGCAAATCATCGGCCCGACATCCGTTTCGGCCAGCCCAGTGTCGCCCACCTTCAGCGCAGCCGTCGCCGCCACCAGCAACCGCCGAAACTCGTCGTAAACCGTCCGTTCAACGAAAATCCGCTGCACACTGATGCAGCTCTGCCCCGCCTGCGCAAACCCGCCCACCGCGCATCGCTTCGCCGCCTCGGCCAGGTCCGCGTCGCCATGCACAATCGCCGCCGCATTTCCGCCCAGCTCCAGCACCACCCGCTTCCGCCCGGCCTTCGCCCGCAGCTTCCAGCCCACCTCAGCCGACCCCGTGAAGCTCAGCACCGCCACGCGCTCGTCCGTCGCCAGCCGCTCCGCGTCCGCCGCCCGGCTCGGCAAAATCGAAAACGCCGCCTTCGGCCACGCCCCCGCCGCGATCACCTCGCCCAGCAAAAGCGCCGACAACGGCGTCGTCGAAGCCGGCTTCACGATAAACGGACACCCCGCCGCAATCGCCGGCGCGACTTTGTGCGCCACCAGATTCAGCGGAAAGTTAAACGGCGTAATGCACCCGACCGCGCCCAGCGGAAACCGCCGCCACACCGCCCGATACCCGCGCCCGCGCGCCGTCTGATCCAGCGCCCGATACTCCCCCGTCGCCTCGGCCGTCCGCCGCGCCGCCTCCAGAAACGTATCAATCGTCCGCCCTACCTCCACCTCGGCATACTTCCGCGGCTTGCCACCTTCGCCAATCAACGCCGCAACAAACTCCCCGCGCCGCGCCGCAATCCCATCTGCGATCGCCCGAAGAATCTGCTCGCGATCATTCGCCGCCAGGCCGCGCGTCGCCGCAAACGCCCCCGCCGCCGCCCCAATCGCCGCGTCGATCTCGCCTGCCCCGGCCAGCGACACCGACGCCATCGCAGCCCCGCTCTGCTTGTTCAGAACATCCAGCCGCGCCCCGCCCTCAACCCGCTTGCCGGCCAGCCAGTAGCCCATCGTCGCATTTGCCATACGCGCCATTACACACAGCCGCCGCCCACGCCGCCATTGCCGCCGCTCTTATCGGAAACGCCCCCTCAACACCGGCCCCAACCTGAACCCCGCGCCCGTTCGGCCCGATAGATCACGAAAGGTGCCACAAGCTCTCCGCGGAGGACCCGAAATGAACTGCGACACCCTCGAAGCCATCCGCCGCTCCGCCGCCATCCCGTCCATGCCCATCGTCGCTACGCGCTGCTTCGAAATGACGCAGGACCCCAACTGCCATTACGACAAGCTCAACGACCTCCTCGCCACCGACCCCGGCATCGCCGCCGAAGTCCTCCGCCTCTCGAACTCGCCCCTCTTCGGCGTCATGCGCCGCATTACCTCGCTCAAACAAGCCATCGGTCTGCTCGGCCTCAAGCGCCTTCGCGACCTCGTCCTGACTCGCTACCTCATCCAGCGCCTCGACGAACACCGCAACGACCTCATCGACATCAGCTACTTCTGGCGCCGCTCGCTCACCACCGCCGTCGTCGCCGGCCGCCTCGCCGAGCCGCTCCTCCCCGCGCAGCGCGACGAGTGCTTCATGGCCGGCTTGCTGGCCGACGTCGGCGTCCCGGTCCTCGCCCGCGCACTGCCCTCGGTCTACGCCCCAATCGCCGCGGCCTACAAGCCGCAGGGTGGCGACGACTGGCGCTCCGCCGAACACGTAGCCCTCAAAGTTTCGCACGCCGTAGTCTCAGCGCTCGTGCTCGAAGAATGGCGCCTCCCCGAATCGCTGGTCTCGGCAGTGTGCCTGCATCACACCCCCATCGCCGACCTCCCCAGCGACGCCGCCGGCCGCGACCAGGCCCCGGTCGTCTCAGTCGCCTCGGAGATAGCAAGAATCCTCTGCGACGCCGGCCAACCCGCCACCGCAGCTCAACAATGCGTAACAGCAATGGAGTCCGCGCAGTTGGATTGCGGCGTCCTAACCCCAGTCCTCCCGCTGGTAGAAAGCGACGTAGAATCGCTCGCGAGCATGCTACGAGTAGACGTAATCCCCAACCGAATCTTCAAGCTGATAGCAGAACAGATCGCCGCCAATCTGACGCTCGCGACTGCCTGATTCCGGTTTGGCGTTCTTCTCGCGGCGTTGCCCCTACGGCTTCACCACCACCGGAACCTCCACCGCCGTCGCCCCATCCGCCTTCGCCGACGCCCGCACATACCCGACGTACTTCATCCCATCCCCCGTCTTCGGCATCCGCCCGGCCGCCTTGAACTCCACCGGCGTCGGCACGCCCGGATACAGCGTGCAATCCGCCGAGTCCCCATGCGTCGCATCAATCCCGATCGGCTTGGCCCACAGATAGTCGATCGTCACGGCCACGTCGGCCTTTTGCTCGCTGTCCGGATAAGTAAACGCCGCCCGAATCTCCAGCTCGCACGTCGCCGCTCCGCCCGGATTCGTCGCCTCCCCGCGGAAGTGCCGGTCCGACATCCCCTCCTTCATCAGCGACTTGCCCGCTGAATCCAGCACGTTCACCGCCACATCCGTGAACATCGCATACTCGCTCTCGCTCATGTCAAACCGGATTCGCGCCGCCCGCACGCCCGCGTCAAACTTCAGCGACACCTTGCCCGTATCCGCGTCCGGCGTCAGCTTCACCTTCGCCGTCTTGCGCAGCCCCTCCACCGCCCCAGACAGCGTCACCGGCAGCGGCGCATCAAACACATTCGTCAGCGTCACCGACCCCGACGGCCCCTTGCCCGCACCCTCGCTCCACGCAGTCACTTCCGCCGGCGAAGCCACAACCCCGTCGAACCACGCCGCCAACTCGAAATACGACTCCTCGTCCGGCCGCCGGCTGGTGACGTCCACCTCCCACACGCCCGGCTCCAGCTCATTCGTGACCTCATACGCCGCCTTCATCTTGCCGGCCTGCGGATCAATCGTCATCGACCGAGTGCGAATCACGTTGCCATTGGGCCGAAACACCCCGCGCACGCCGGCCGTGCTCTTCCGTCCGTCAATTCCGCGCAGTTCGAGGTGCATCGCGGTTGCCCCCGTCGGCACCGCCAGGAAGTATCGCTGTGGCACCCATCCCAGGACCTTCTGGTCCTTCAGTTCGACGCGATATCGCTCCGCACCGCCCGCCCGCAACGGAACAATGATCGTATTCCAGAGCCGCTGCGCAACCGTCTCGCCGTCAAGCAGCTCGATGGCCGCAAAATGCAGCCCCGGATCGCTCACACCCTTCGCGTCATAACTCACGCGAACATCGGCCCCTTGCTCGGCCCGGAAATAAATCTGCGTCTGCTCGGCCTTGCACCAGTCGGCCGTCGACCGCACGCCGAACCGCTTCGTGAACGACCGCCGTACCTCGGCGTCCGCCGTCGGCGCAAACACCGGCTTGATCGTAAACGTCTGCGGCCGATCGGTCGGTAAGTACGTGCTGCGCCAATAAGCCGCCGGACCCTTGCCGCTCGCCACCATCGGGCTCTCGGTCTCGACCCTGTAATCAAAGATCGGATCCTTCGCCCCGTCGCGAACGATGCCGCGCAGCGATTCAGCCGCCTTGAGCATGTCAGGAATGCCCGCGCCGTAATCCAACGGCGTGAACCCATCAACCGGCCGCGCGCTCCGCTGCAGCGCCGCCTTTACCCAGCTCGACCGCACGGCCGTCGCTGCGCCGATTTCGGCCCGCGCGTCGCACACCAGCCGCGCCGCCATGCCCGCCGCGTAAGGCGATGCCATACTCGTCCCCGAAAAGAAATCCCCTTCGCGATTCCAAGTCGTAACAGTCGACACCGACCACCCCGGCGTCGCAATATCCGGCTTGGCCAGTTCTCCGCCGCGCGAGCTGAACGTCGTCACCACCGGCCCGGGAATGTTGATCCCCCAGACGTCTCTCGCCGTGTCGGCCGCCATCAGCGCCGCCGCCGAAATCACCGCGTAAGCCGCTGCCGGCGTGCCGATGCTCGACAGCCCCGAACCATTGTTGCCCGCCGACGTGCACACCGTCAGGTTCGGATTCTCGCGCAGCAGCTTGTCGAGAAACGTATCGACGTCCGAACTCGCCTCGCGCTCCGAAGCAATGCCAAAGCTCAAATTACACACCACCGGAACGTTGTGCTCGCGCGCATACCGGGCCGCGTACTCAAACGCCCGCTTCTTCGCCCCGGTCGTCGTCGCCCCGCCCGACAACGCCCCGTGCCCGATCTTCAAACTGATCACCTTCGCCCCCGGCGCAATCCCGTTGAACCCCTCCTGCCCGTTGATCTTCCAGCCCGCCGCAATACCGGCCACATGCGTCCCGTGCCCGCCATCGTCGAAGTGCAAGCTCACCTTGCGCTGCCGCGGCAACACATTCACCGACACCGGCAACTGCGGAATCTGCTTCTCCTTCGCCGGCCGCGGAAACAGCAAATGCTCCTGCGCCACGTGATAGTTCCGCAGCGGCTTCACCTTCGACCAGTCGCGCTCGCCGGCCGCATCGATGAAAACCAGCGCCTCGTCTTCACCGCCGCCCGCCGGCACAACCACCAGCATCGCGAACTCGTCATCCTTCTTGCCGTTGTCGTTCACATCCGGTACCGAAGTATTCGCAAACGCCTTCTCGCGAATCATCCCCGTCCAGAGCGCCGCATCCTTGGGCCGCGCGCTGGCCGGCGGCGGCGTGTACTCCTGCGCCGCCCCATCCTTGTCATAGAGAATGACCTTGTCCCCCGCCGCATTGAGATTCGCCGGCGAGAGCGTGATCTCCCCCTCGCCCGTGAAGTCCTGCACGTCGATCACCTTTGGCGAGCCGTCCGGCATCTTGTTCAGCCCGGGCACCGCCACATCCACGCCCGTATCGATCACCGCGATGACGACGCCGCGCCCGTCGCGATCCGGATACTTCTTGGCGTAGGCGTCCACGCCGCAGGTCGATTGCGAAAGCTGCGTCCACGGCTGCGTCGTCTGCCCCGAAACCAGCGCGCAACACGACACGAGAATCCCGACACAAACGAAACGACGCATGCGGCGTACTCCGACTAGGTTCGACGACTCACCCGCCATTCTTTATAACGGCCCGAATCCAGCGAGGAAACGCCCATGTCCGTCTTCAAAGAACGCGCCGTATTGCTCGACGATATGCAATTCAAGTTTGGCCCCACCCTCGGCCGGGTGGCCGCCGCCGTCGACATCCTCAGCGATGCCCAGATTGCCATCGGAACCCATGCGGCCTACTGCAAGCGCCCCAGCAACCCGACCCTCCCCACCCGCGATATCGAGGACGTGATGCTGCTCCTCTCGCACGTCAAGGAGCTTCTACAGGACCTGCGGCTGAAATTGCAGACCCCGCCCTGAACGCCGCGAATGATCGGATAAGATATTGATGTGAGAATGGAGCGCGGGCACAAGGCGATCTCGCTGCTGGTGCTGTGGCTTGCCACGATCGGCCTGTTTCTCGTCGGCGTGGTGTTCGGCGGTCAATGGTTCGCAGTCATTTGCGTCGTCCTCTTGATCGCGCTGGGCGTCGCCTGCCTTGCGATCATGGTCATACCCCTGCCCCCCGAGTATCCACCCGGGTTTTGCAAGGCATGCGGCTACGATCTCACCGGAAATCAGTCCGGCCGCTGTTCCGAGTGCGGCACGCCGGCCGCGCTGACGCTATCTGCTCCTCACCCCAATCCGAGTTCCAATCAACATGCCCCAGCTTCCTGACCTCCGCATCGAATCGCCTGCCGACCACCGCGACTCACTCATCCTCGCGCTGCAAGCCGCATTGCGCTGGCACGGCGCCGATGTCCCCTACGAATCGCTCGCCGCGCTCACCGGAGTCGCCGCCATGTTCGCCGCAACCGACCGCGAACAATGTCCGTTGCGCTGGCAGGACGACGGCCGCGACGCCTTCCTGGTAGACGCAGCCGAGCTGGTCGGCCTCTCCATCCGCGACCTGCATCCGCCCGAGACCGCCCCGCTTCCGATCACCCCGCCCGAATTCGAACTCCACTGGCGCGACAGCTACGTCCCGCTCGTCGAGGCCTCGCTCGCCCACAATCAACCCGTCCTCGCCTGGATGGGCTGGCCCGCCCCGAATGAATCGCAATGGGGCATCATCACGACGCTCGACGCCCGCACGCGTCAGTGCGGCGGCGTCATCGCTGGCGTTGATCGGCCCGTGACGCTCGAACGCGCTGCCGTGCAGGCCTATGTCGTACAGGACTACACGCGGCCAGACGCGCCCGAATCCGCGATTCGCGCGGCAACAGTGGCCAACTCACGAGCGGTCCTAAGCAGCGAGTTGCCGCCCAAGTTCGGCGTGATCACTGGCCCCCAGGCCGTGCGGCGAATTTCCACGCTCCGCGGTTCGTGCGAAATCCATCGCCGACCGATTTCCGAGTGTGTCTCCGCCGCCCTTCAGGTCCGCGCCGCCCGTCGCCGGGCCCTCGCCGAAGGGCTCAAGCGTGTCGGCCTCGCCGACGTCGCCCGTATCGCAGCCGAAGCCGCCGCGGCCCGCACGACCGACGAAGCCATCGCGTCAGAGGAGCGCCTCGCAGCCGCCCTCAACCGGACCGTCGCATGAGCGCGACACCCCTCCCCGCGCGAATCCGCGTCATCGACTCCCACACCGGCGGCGAACCGACCCGCGTCGCTCTCGATCTCGACCTCCCGCTTGGCGATGGCGACCTATCCGCCCGCCGCGACTCGCTCCGCACGAACCACGATTGGCTCCGCCGCGCCCTCTGCACCGAGCCGCGCGGCTCGGACACCGTCGTCGGCGCCCTGCTCTGCAAACCCACCGCCCCAACCTCCGCCGCCGGCGTCATTTTTTTCAACAACGTCGGCTACCTCTCCATGTGCGGCCACGGCATGATCGGCCTGGCCGCCACGCTCGCTCACCTCGGCCGACTCTCAGCCGGTTCGCACCGCATCGAGACGCCTGCGGGTGTGGTCCAGGTCGAACTGCTGGGCGACGGATCCGTCAGCATCGAAAACATTCGCAGCTATCGAGCGCGGAGCGGCGTCGAAGTTTCAATCCCGGACTTCGGCATCGTGCGCGGCGACGTCGCCTGGGGCGGCAACTGGTTCTTCCTCCCCGAGCGCTCGCCCATCCCGCTCGAACCCGCCAACATCCCCAAACTCACCGATTTCTGCTGGCAAGTCCGCCGCGCGCTTTCAGCCGCCGGCATCACTGGCGAGCACTCCGCCGAGATCGATCACATCGAGCTGACCGGCCCACCCTCCTCCTCAAACGCCGACGCAAAAAACTTCGTCCTCTGCCCCGGCGGCGCCTACGACCGCTCCCCCTGCGGCACCGGCACCAGCGCCAAGCTCGCCTGCCTCGCCGCCGACGGCCGCCTCACCGAGGGCAAGCTTTGGCGACAGGAATCCATCATCGGCAGCATCTTCACCGCCTCCTATCGCCGCGCGGCGGATGGCATCATCCCCACCATCACCGGCCGCGCCTTCGTCAACGCCGAATCGACCATCATCATCGATCCGCGCGACCCCTTCGCGACCGGCATTCAATGAAAGTCGCGCGACTGCCCGCTCAACGCACCCATCCGCTCGCTCAAATCGTCAAACCGTTGCACCATGACGTGAATCACCTCACCCTGTCGCTCCACTGTCCCCTCAGCCACCACCGCCACCGACCGCCGCGCCGACGCCCGCCACCGCTCCCACACCTGCGGCCGAATGATCAGGTTCGCCGTCGCCGTCTCGTCCTCCAGCGTCATGAAGACCACCCCCTTGGCCGTCCCCGGTCGCTGGCGAACCAGCACGATCCCGCTCACCGCAATCCGCCGGCCCGCCTGCGTCCCTCGTAAATCCCGATTCTCGCTTACCCCTATCCGTCGCAGATCGTCCCGCACCAGCGACATCGGATGCGCTGTCAGCGAAAGTCCGAGCGTGTCGTAGTCAGCCACCACCTGCTCCGAGAGTTCCGCCATCGGCAGCGTCGGCTGCGCTTCGACCGGTTCGGTCCCGTCGAACAACCCCGGCTCGTCGTGCAGCGCCAGTACTTGCCACAGCGCCTCGCGCCGATTCAGCCCCAGCGAGCGAAACACATCCGCCGCCGCCAGTCGCGCCATGGTCTCTCGCGCTACCCCGACGCGATGAAACACATCGGCCACGCTGCGAAACGCCCGCTCGCGCCGCGCCGCCACGATGCCGGCCACCTTCTGCTCCGAAATCCCGCGAATCAACCGATACCCCAGCCGAATCGCCGGCCCGGCCCAGCCCCAGGTGGATGGATCGTCCGATAGTTCCTCTCGCCGCCCTTCGCCTTCCAGCGTGCAGTCATAGTCGCTGGCATTCACATCCGGCCGCAGCACCGTCACCCCGTGGTTTTGTGCATCGCGTACGATCTGCGCTGGCGCGTAAAACCCCATCGGCTGCGAATTGATCAGTGCCGCCGCAAACGCGGCCGGGTGATAGCGCTTCAGCCATGCCGAGACATAGACGAGCAGCGCGAATGACGCCGCATGGCTCTCCGGAAATCCATACTCGCCGAACCCGCGCAGCTGGTTGAAGCACCGCTCGGCGAAATCAAGTTTGTAGCCATTGGCCTTCATGCCCTCCACGAATCGATCATGAAAGTGATCAAGGCCGCCATGCCGCTTCCACGCCGCCATGGCGCGGCGCAGCCGGTCCGCTTCGCCCGGCGAAAACCCCGCCGCCACAACCGCCAATTTCATCGCCTGTTCCTGAAAGAGCGGTACGCCGAGAGTCTTTTTCAATACGCCCTCGACTTCAGGACTGGGATACTTCACTTTCTCTTCGCCGTTCCGCCGCCGCAGGAACGGATGCACCATCCCGCCCTGAATCGGCCCCGGCCGAACAATGGCAACTTCAATGACAAGGTCATAGAAGTTTTGAGGGCGCAGCCGAGGCAGCATCGACATCTGCGCCCGGCTCTCAATCTGAAAGACACCCACCGTGTCGGCATGACAGATCATGTCGTAGACAGCTTTGTCTTCGCTGGGAAGATTGTGCAGTGCGAGCTTCGGATCAACGAATCGAAAGGCCTTATGGATGCAGGTCAGCATGCCGAGCGATAGACAATCCACCTTCAGCATTCCCAGCGCGTCCAAATCGTCCTTGTCCCATTCGACGAAGGTGCGATCCGGCATCGCCGCGTTCTCGATCGGTACGGTCTCGCACAGCGGTCCCTCAGTCATGACGAACCCGCCCACGTGCTGTCCCAGATGTCGCGGAAACCCCACCAGCTCATTCACTAACTCGGTCAGCATTTTCAGCGTCGGATCGCCCGGCCGCATCCCGGCCTCGCGCACCACATCATCCGGCAGCGCCCGCCGCTCCCACCAATCCAGACGCTTCGCCAGCGCGTCCACGCAATCGAGCGACAACCCCAGCGCCTTGCCCACGTCGCGCACCGCCGAGCGCGGCCGATAGGTGATCACCTCGGCCGTGATCGCTGCCCGCTCGCGCCCATACTTCCCATAGATGTATTGAAACACCTCCTCGCGCCGCTCGTGCTCGAAGTCTACATCAATATCCGGCGGCTCATTCCGCTCCTCGCTGATGAACCGCTCAAACAGCAGGTCGATCTTGGTCGGGTCCACCGCCGTCACCCCAAGGCAGTAGCAAACCGTCGAGTTCGCCGCCGATCCGCGCCCCTGGCAGAGGATGTCGCGGTTCCGCGCGAAGCGAACCACGTCCCACACCGTCAGAAAATACGGCTCATAGCGCAGCTTGGAGATGATGGCCAGTTCATGCTCGATCCGGCCCCGCACATCGGGCGGAACGCGCCCGTCGTATCGACGGCCCGCACCGTCCCACGTGAGCTGCGCAAGATACTCCGTCGGCGAGACACCCTCCGGGCAGATCTCGTGCGGATACTCGTAGCGCAGCTCGTCCATCGAGAACGCGCATCGTTCGGCGATCTCAACCGTCCGCTCGATCGCACCCGCACAGGCCGCGTAGCGTCGCACCAGGTCGTCCGGCTCGATCAGATGCCGCCGCGCATTGGCGAGTACGCGCCGGCCGGCCGCGTGAATCGAGCAGCGATGCCGGATGCAGGTCAGGATGTCGTGCAGCCGGCGGCGCGACTCGTCGTGGTAATGCACGTCGTTGGACGCGACCAGCGGCAACCCTGCCCGCCGCGAAAGCTCGCCCAGCTCCGCCAGCCACCGCCGATCGTCGTCGCCATAACAAAGCTCGGCCGCGAGATAGGCCCGGCCCGCGAACAGCTCGCGATAGTGTCGCAGGTACGCGGCAAGCCCGTCTTGATTCTCGCCCTCGAAGTGCGGCAGACAGACCGCGATCAAGCCGCCGGCGTGTTGCGCGATGTCGTCGAACGTAATCCCACAATCCCCCTTGATGGCCCGCCTCCGCCCCGCCGTGATCAGCCGCGACAGCCGGCCATACGCCTTTCGATCGGTGGCCAGCAGCACGACCGGCGGCCCATCCACCGGCACGATCTCCGCCCCCACCAGCAGCTTCAGCCCCGCCCGCTTCGCGGCAATGTGCATCCGCACCGCCCCCGCCAGCGAGTTGCGATCCGTCACCGCGATCGCCCGGTACCCCAGCATCGCCGCCCGCTCAACTAACTCCTCCGGATGCGACGCCCCGCGCAAAAACGAAAAGTTCGTCTTGCAGTGCAACTCGGCATACGGCCAGAGCGAAGGCGTCGCGACCCCCTCCGCGCCCCCGCCCGCCGCGACCGGGTGACTATGCCACTTCGAAATCGGCGGATCAGGCATCGAAACAATTTCCCCGATGCGCAGAGAGTTACTCGTAGCTCCCCGCGATAAACCACCCCCCGCTCTCCAACTCGCGATACATCCAGAACTGCTGCCCGCCCTCGGTCAGCACGCGAAAATAATCCCGCCGCGCGTCGCCCCCGCGCCACCAGCCCGTCTCAATCCGCTCCGGCCCCGCCGCCCCGGCGATCACATGCTCCTGCCCGCGATAGCTCATCCACGTCGGCGGGCCATCCGGCACCAGCGCCATCACCCGCACCAGCTCCGGCCGCGCAAAAATCACCAGCGGCCGTGCCCCAGGCGGCGAGCCAGTCAGATCATGCACCCGATCCCACAAACCATCTTTGACGGCACCCGCCTTCGTGCCTTCGTGCCGCAGCTTGGTCGCCGTGGCGACTGCCTTCGTGCCTACAACGGCCACATACCGATACGCCCGCTCCGGCTGATGATCCTCCACCCCCTCCGCCCGCACGACCGCCTCCGCCCCGAGGTGGTTCGCCAGCCGATCCAGCAGCGACGCCACCCCCTCGTCATTCGATCGCCCCGCACCATCAAACAACTCCGCCTGCGCCGGCCACCACGCCGCCGTCTCGCTCGCCAGCACCATCAGCCCGCACGCCCCGGCCGACACATCCACCCGCTCGGCCCGCGTTGCCGCCAGCGAGCGCAGATGCCGCGCATCGCGCGAAGGCCGCGACAGCCCGATCCACATCTCCTCCGGCGGCCGCTGCTCGAAATAAACCACCATCCGCAGCCGCCGCGCCGCCGCACCGCCCGCCACGAGCCGCTCGCACAGCGTCGCCACGACGCGCTCAATCGCCGCCATCAACACCTCGACCGAATCGCTCGGCCCAAACGCCATCCGCGCCGCAAACACCGCCGCACGCCGCGGCGCATCCACCCACTCCGCCGCCTCGCCCAATAGCTGCCGGATGCGCAGCACCGTCTCCTCGCCAAACCGCGACGGCAGTGTGTTCGCCGGCAGCATCAACAAGTCGCCGATCGTGCGAATGCCGATCAGGTCGAGTTGCTCCACCACCCGCGCCCCCAGCCGCAGCGCCGCCGGCGGCAACCCCGCCACACACGCCACATCCTGCCCCGGCGGCGCAACAATCACCGCCTCGTCGCCCGCGTGCGCCAGCGCCCACGCCGCGCTCACCGTGTCCGCGATCGCCGCCCGCGCCCGGATCCGCTGCTCCGCCAGACCCCGCACGGCCTGCCGCGCGATGTTCTCCTCCCCGCGAAACAGCCGCGCACACCCGCCCACGTCGCCCAGCAGCGCGTCCGGCGGCTCGCTCCGCACCACCGGGCTGAACCGCTGCGCCCACAACGCCAGATGCTCCAGCGTCAGCGTGTCGCGCCGCGCATCGTGCGGCAGCACCGCCGCCTCCGGACACAACGCCCGCGCCTCGGCCAGCAGCATGCCCGGCCGCGCCCCCGCGGCCACGGCCACCGGTGAAGCATGCGCAACAATCACCGAGGTCCCATGCTCGCGCGTCAGCAGAATCGGGCCGGAGGAACCGGAGCCGCTCCCCGCTGACGAACAGGTCGCCAGGTCGGTTGCCAGATAAGGCAGATGAATACAAAGAAAGCGATGCATGCACCCTCCGCCGGCCCCCGTCTCAATAGGCGCCGGCCTTCGGGCCGCGTGGAATATACAAACATAATCCAAACAATCAGGAAAATCAACCACGACCCCGATATGTGCCGCTATAGTGCAAAGGACGAAGAAGGCGGTCGCACGGATGCCGCCCGAAAGAAGTCGCGAACACAAAGCAAGGAGGCGTTATGGCGTTTCGCAAGCGGATGTCGGTGTTGCTGCTGGCCGGCCTGGGTCTGCTCCCGGCTGCAAGCTGCGGCAACAACCCGTTTCAGAAGCAGATCACCATCAACATCATCAACGACACCGATTTCGACGTCGATCCCAACATCGTCTTTGACAACGACACCAGTCTGCTCGCCGGCTGGTTCCCCAGCGAAACCCTCGAAACCGGCCTGATCGAGCCCGGCGGCTTCGCCACCTTCTACCTGCCCTGCAGCGATGTCGGCATCCTGCTCTCCGACAACGCCAAGCTCATCGACGGCGGCCTGGTCATCGCCACGGCCAACGACTCCGTCACCCTCACCGACGGCGACAACTTCGAATGCCTCGACAAGATCGAGTTCCAGTTCATCGGCAGCGCCAACAACTTCGCCGTGGTGACCTTCGTCAACGACGTCGAAGTCGACTAACCCAGCGCCGTACGGTCCCGCGTCAGCAACGCATCATCCAAAGCGGACAGGGCGACCTCCGATCGGCCGGCGCGGCGCGTCAGCTCCACGCCGATCGTCGCGCCCTCTCCCCGCCCGCGCCGATGCACGACCAGCCGCAAGCGCTGCGCCAGCCGATCAACCGGCGACCCGGCCAGCACCTGCCCCGGCTCGGCCGCCATCGTCATCCGCGCCGCCGCGAACCGCCCCGCCGCCGACCGCCGCTCGCCGTGCACCAGCAGCCCGATCGTCCCGCCCGCCTCAGCCGCCAGTTGCAGCCGCCGCGCCGCCCGCTCATCCGGCGCAGCCCACCGCGCCACCACCGCCCCCGCCTCGCGACACAGCAGAATCTGCTCCGCCGCCCACACCGCCTCCGCCGCCCGCCCCGCACGGATGACAATCA
>JAATGM010000005.1 GCA_015654675.1 Planctomycetota bacterium
ATCGTCACCAACACCTGCGGCTCGACCACCAGCAACAGCGCCACGCTCACGCTCAATTCAGCCCCGTCGATCTCCGCCCACCCAACCGCCGGCTCAATCTGCTCCGGCCAGACCTATCAGTTCTGCGTCACGGCCTCCGGCAGCGGAACGCTCACCTATCAATGGCAGAAAGACGCCGCCAATATCTCCGGCGCAACCGCCACCTGCTATACCGCCAACAGCTCCGGTAGCTACCGCTGCGTCGTCACCAACTCCTGCGGCAGCGCCACCAGCAACGCCGCCTCCCTCACCGTCTCGGCCAACATGACCTGGTACCGTGACGCCGACGGCGACGGCTTCGGCGACCCGGCCGTCACCACCTCAAACTGCCAGCAACCCGCCGGCTACGTCTCAAACAACCTCGACTGCAACGACGCCAGCGCCGCCATCAACCCGAGCGCGACTGACGTCTGCGGACAAGATCGCAACTGCGACGGAGCGTTCCCGTCCTCCCCGTCCTTCTCCGCGCATCCCGTCGCCGGAACCGTCTGCACAGGCCAGACCTTCCAGTTCTGCGTCACCGCAATCGGCACCGCGCCGCTCACTTATCAGTGGCAAAAGGACGGCTCAAACGTCGCCGGTGCGACCTCCTCCTGCTACACCGCAAGCCAGGCCGGCAGCTATCGCTGCGTCGTCTCGAACTCCTGCGGCTCAGCCACCAGCAACGCCGCCGCCCTCACTCTCAATAACGCGCCGAGCATCACCGCTCACCCCGTCGCCGGAACCATCTGCTCCGGCCAGACGCTCCAATTCTGCGTCACGGCCAGCGGCAGCGGCACGCTCAGCTATCAGTGGCAAAAAGACGGCTCGAATGTCAGCGGTGCAACGTCGAACTGCTACACCGCCTCGCAATCCGGCAACTACCGCTGCGTCGTATCAAACGCCTGCGGCTCCGCCACCAGCAATACCGCCGCCCTCACCGTCAATTCCGCGCCAACCATCTCAGTCCAGCCGACCGGCGGTTCCATCTGCACCGGTCAGACCTACCAGTTTTGCGTGACCGCCAACGGCAGCGGGACATTGACGTACCAGTGGCAGAAAGACGGCTCAAATGTCTCCGGGGCAACCGCCGCCTGCTATACCGCGTCGCAATCCGGCAGCTACCGATGCCTCGTCACGAACAGTTGCGGCACGACCACCAGCAGCGCCGCCTCCCTCGCCACCGCCGCCAACATGACCTGGTATCGCGATCTGGACGGCGACGGCTTCGGCGACGCTCGTTCCACGCAGCAAAACTGTCAGCAGCCCGCCGGATACGTCTCGAACAACCTCGATTGCAATGACGCCGATCCCGCCACACACCCCGGCGCGACCGACGCGTGCGGCCAGGACCGCAACTGTGACAACACATTCCCGACCGCCCCGTCAGTCACCGCGCAACCCGGCGGCGGAGCTATCTGCACCGGCCAGACGTTCCAACTCTGCGTCTCCGCCACGGGCACCGCGCCAATGACCTATCAATGGCAAAAGGACGCTGCGAACATCTCGGGCGCAACCGGCTCGTGCTACGGCGCGACACAAGCAGGTAGCTACCGCTGCATCGTCTCCAACGGCTGTGGATCGGCCAACAGCAACGCGGCCGTCGTCACCGTGTCTGCATCGCTCACCTGGTATCGCGACGCCGACGATGACGGCTACGGAGACCCACAGGTAACGCTCCAAAACTGCCAGCAGCCCATCGGATATGTCTCGAGCGCCGGAGACTGCAACGACACCGACCCGAACGTCAACCCGGGAATGACCGATCTCTGCGGCCATGACCGCAACTGCGACGGCAACGCCCCGCCCTCTTCTCGCTGGTATCGCGACGCCGATGCCGACGGCTACGGCAATGCCGCCGAGTCCATCGATGCATGTCAGCAGCCAGCCGGCTACGTCGCCGATTCATCGGACTGCAATGACAATAATCCGTCCATCCATCCCGGCGCTCCCGAACTCTGCGACGGTCTCGACAACAACTGCGACGGCACCGCCGATGAGCCCGCCGCGATCCCCGACAGCGATGGCGACGGCGTGAATGATTGCGCCGACGCATGCCCCAACACGCCACCGGGCACCACCGTGGACGCGACCGGCTGCCAGACTCAATCCGAGCAGGACGATCAGCAAGGCCAGCAATCCGGCGACGTGGCCGGCACCAGCACCGTCGCCGTCGGCGGATGTGGCGCGTCGGCGCCGGTCGCCATCATCTCGACGCTCCTCGGCCTCGTCTCGGCCAGCGTCCGTCCGCGCCGCGGCCGGCGTCGCTAGGTGCCTCCGCGCGTCCCCGCAAACCGGTATAATCCCGGCGGATAATCAGTCAGACGGCGCATTCGTGCCGATTTCGCGGAAGGAACAGCCATGTATACCGGAACCCAGTTCTCAGTCTTCCTCGTCGACAAGCCCGGCGTTCTCGTGCAGGTCACCGACAAGCTCGCTCAATCCAAGGTCAACATCTCAGCCCTGACTCTTATGGATTCCGTCGAACACGGAGTCTTCAGAATCGTCTGCGACGATGCCGATCGCGCCCGAGCCGCACTTCGCTCGCTCAACATCCCGATGACCGAACCCGAGGTCCTCATGGTCGAGCTCCCCAACCGCCCGGGCGCCATGGCCGACCTCTGCGCCAAGCTCGGTGCCGATCACGTCAGCATCAAATATGCCTACCTCACCGCCGGAGCCCCGGGTGGCCGCACGCTCGGTATTTTCAAGGTATCAGATATGAAGAAAGCCCTGAAAACCGTCGACACCCGCGCCAATCGCAAGAAGGCCGATCTCAATATCCGCCGCCCCCGCGCCCTGCGTGCCTAGTTCGACGCGACTACAGGCCCCCGAATAGCTTCGAAAAAAGACTCGGCTCCGGGGCCTTCATCGACGACGCCGCATTGATCGCCGGATCGCTCGGCAACTCAAACACCGGATAACCAACCGCCGAGTTCAACAGCGGATATTGGTTCGGCCGCGCCATGTCGATCAGGACCGAGAGTAGCTGCGCGTTCCGCGCCCCGGTCCTCTTCTGATAGTTGTCGATCAGCCGCACTCGATCCCGAAAAATCGCCGGATGCACATACAGGTATTGAATCCCCGCATCCACCCGAACCACCGCCGGATCGCTCAGCGAGTTCACCGCGAACTGCTGAAGTTGATACTCCAGCACGGCCCCGATATACGGCCGCGCCGCGAATCGCGGATCGCTCCGCCGCCCGCTGCACATCGCCAGCGCCACCCGCCAGTCGCCCTTCGACTCGGCCATCGCCAACTGTCGAAGCTCGTCCGGCGTCCGCCACGCCCCGTCCACCAGATATCGATACCCGCTCGTCGGGCTCCGCGGGACGTGCATCGGCACCACGCCGTTCTTCACCTGCGCCGCAATGCCGTAAATCACCGTCGCGTTGTATGCGTTGATGTAATACGCAATTCGATCCGCCGGCCGCTCGAAAATCGCCGGCGTCGTGCTCGGTCCGACATGCTCCAGCTTCGCCAGATACCGCATCAGCGGCTCCGGTTGAATTCCAATCGCCGCGTAATCCACCTCGGTCGGCGCCAGCGGCCGCTTGCTATCATCGATGCGCAACGCGCGGTTCAAGACCAGCGACCAGTCTGCGTAGTCCATCGCCGTCGGCTGCGTCGCCGGCGCGAACTCCCGCCCGATCCGCACGTCATGCGCGATACATCCCGATACCAGCAACCCCAGCCCTGCCGCCAAGCCGAGTCGTCGCCGCATCACGGCCGTTCCAGCAGGACGCTCAGCCCCTGTCCAACCCCGACACACAGCGTAGCCAGCCCGCGCCGTGCCCCGCGTCGCCTCATTTCGTGCGTCAACGCCGTCGCCAGCCGCGCTCCCGTACACCCCAGCGGATGCCCCAGAGCGATTGCCCCGCCGTTCACGTTCACTCGCTCCGCATCCAATCCCAGCTCGCGAACGCACGCCAGCGACTGACTCGCGAACGCCTCGTTCAGCTCGATCAAATCCAAATCGCCGATCTTCCAGCCGCTCCGCGCCAACACCTTCTTCGTCGCCGGAATCGGCCCAATCCCCATGCACGCCGGATCAACTCCCGCCGAAGCAGAAGCCCCCACCAGCGCCATCGGCCGCATCCCAAGCCGCTTGGCAGTCTCCGCCTCGACAATCAGCAGCGCCGACGCCCCGTCATTCAGTCCGCTCGAATTGCCCGCCGTCACCGTCCCGCCCTCGCGAAACGCCGGCTTCAACTTTGCGAGCGCCTCCAGCGTCGTCTCCGGTCGCGGATGTTCGTCCGCCGAAACCGTCGTGACCTTGCCGCGCTCACCGGGAACATCAATCGGAACAATCTCATCCGCGAATCGACCGGCCTTCATCGCCGCCGCGCACTTCTGCTGGCTCGCCAGCGCGAATCGATCCTGGTCCTCGCGCGAAATCTTGAATCGCTCGGCGACACTTTCTGCCGTCTCACCCATCGAATACGGATGATGCTTCGCCGCCATCCGCGGATTCGTCATCCGCCACCCCAGCGTTGTGTCAAACATCGTCTGGTTGCCGCGCACCCACGCCTCTTCCGGCTTGGGCAATACCAGCGGCGCCCGGCTCATCGACTCCGCCCCGCCCGCGATGAAAACATCCCCCGCCTCCGCTTCAATCAGCCGCGCCGCCAGCGCCACCGCTTCCAGCCCGCTCGCGCACAGGCGATTCACCGTGCAGCCCGGAACCGAATCCGGCAACCCCGCCAGCAATACTGCCATCCGCGCCGCGTTTCGATTGTCTTCCCCCGCCTGATTCGCCGCGCCCCAGTAAACGTCATCAATCAGCGCTGGATCAATTTTCGTCCGCTCGACCAGCGCCCGGATGACTTGCGCCCCCAGATCGTCAGGCCTGACGGATGCGAGCGCCCCGCGGTGCCGACCGATCGGTGTACGAAGACAGTCGATAATCGCCGCGCGACGCATGAATGAATCTGTTGTAGCAGACTAGAGCGAGTGACGCAGGAACCCGGCCGCCGACTTCTCGCCCAGGTTGCCTTCCGCGATGTGCTTCAGCAGCAGCGGCGCCGCCTCGTACCGGCCAGATCGATCATCCGCCGCGAATTCGCGCATCAGGTTCTGCACGACATCCAGCCCGATGAAATCGGCCAGCTCCAGCGGTCCCTCCGGATAGTTCAGTCCGTATTTCATCCCGAGGTCCACTTCTCGCGGCAGCGCGATCGTCTCCGCCGCCAGTGCCGCCTCGTTGATAATGGCCGTCATGATCCGCGCGAACAAATACATCGCCCGGTCCGCCGGCTTATTCAGCGCCTTGGCAAACGCCGTCAACGCCGCCGTCGGCTTCCATCCCTCGGCCGACCGAACCGGCGTCTCGAACGACCGCGTCGCCGGCTCGCTCGAATAGTCATAGAAGCCCCGCTGCGTCTTCCGACCCAGCCGCCCTTGTTCGACTAGCTTCGACTGAATCGCGTTCGGCGCAAACCGCGCCGGCTTGTCGAAGCCCTCGTGGACAGTCTTGGTCACCGCCAGATTGACATCCAGCCCGATCAAGTCCAACAACTGGAACGGCCCCATCGGGAACCGCCCCACATCCCGCACAGCCGCGTCAATCGTTTGAACATCGGCAACGCCCCCCTCCAGCATCGCCAATGACTCAAGATAGAACGGCCGCGCCACGCGATTCACGACGAATCCCGGACTGTCCTTTACCTTGATCGGCGTCTTGCCGAACGCATTCGCGAACGAAACGCCAAGCACCACCGTCTGAAAGTCCGTCTTCGGGCTGCTGATCAGTTCCACCAGTTTCATGACCGGCGCCGGATTGAAAAAGTGCATCCCGATGAATCGCTCCGGATGCTTCAATCCGTCAGCCAGCTTGGTCATCGAAATCGACGACGTGTTCGAAGCCAGCACCGTCCGCGGCGACAGCTTCTCGGCCAGCTCTCCCAGAATCCGCCGCTTCAGCGTCAGATCCTCCGGCACCGCCTCGATCACCAGCTCCGCGTTCTTGAACGAATCCGTCCCCGTCGCGATGCGCAATCGGGCAATGGTCTCGTCGCGCTCATGCCGCGGCAGCTTGTTCTTCTCAACCTGGCGATCCAGCCGCTCGTGAATCGTGGCGTAGGCCTTCTTCACCAAATCGGGATTCGTGTCGAGTGTCTCAACCACGAAGCCGGCATGCGCCGCCGTCTGCGCGATTCCCTCGCCCATGGTCCCGGCGCCGATCACGCCGATTACCCGATCCTTGATAGGGCTGTTTGCTGCGTCGCTACTCACCTTTGAACTCCGGAGCCCGTTTCTCGATGAAAGCGGCCACGCCCTCGCGATGGTCGCGCGTTTGGCCCGCAATACCCTGCAGGTCCGCTTCATAGTTTAGCTGATTTTCCAGGTCGTTCATAATCCCGGCGTTCATCGCCCTTTTGATCAATCCAAGCCCGCGCGTCGCCCCGCGCGCCAGCGAAACCGCCAATTCCTTCGTTGCCGAGGCCAGCTCCTCCGCGGCAACGACGCGATTGACCAGCCCCAGCCCCAGCGCTTCCTCGGCCGAGAGCGCCGCACCCAGGTAGGCGATCTCAAGGGCCTTCCCCAGCCCCGCTAATCGAGGCAGAGTGAACGTCATCCCCGAATCCGGTATCAGTCCAATCTTCGAAAATGCCCCGACAAACTTCGCCGCCGCGCTCGCGATCCGCAGATCGCAAGCCAGCGCCAGGCTCCACCCCGCCCCGGCCGCCACGCCATTGACCGACGCAACCACCGGAATCTCGATCGTTCGAATTTTTAGAATAATCGGGTTGTAATTCCGTCGAAGCTCAGCCGCGAAGTCCATCTCTTTCCCGGCCGCTGTCTTGTCCTGCGTCTCTTTCAGATCCTGCCCCGCCGAAAACGCCCGGCCGGCCCCCGTCAGCACGATGCAGCGAACCGCTCGATCGCGCTCCGCCTTCTTCAGCGCATCCAGCAACTCCCCCTTGAGCTGCTCGTTCAACGAATTCATCGCATCCGGGCGGTTCAGCGTCAGCGTCCGAACCCCCGCTTCGTCAGTAATTTGCAGTGTCGTCATGCCGCGGAATTGTCCGCGAATCCAACCCGATTTGCAAAAAAGCCCGCCCCGGAACCCCAACTACTTCCCCTCGTATTTCGCCGGCCGCTTCTCTTGAAACGCCCGCATTCCTTCCTTCTGATCGTCCGTCGCAAACAGCATATAAAACAACTTCCGCTCGTGCTCCAATCCCTCCGACAGCGAAAGCTCCTGCGACTTAAGCACCGCTTCCTTCGCCAGCCGCGTCGCGATCGGCGCCTTCAGAGCAATCTCCCGCGCCAGCTTTACCGCCTCATCAAAGTACAGCTCATTCGGCACAACCCGCGTCACCAGCCCCATCTCAAACGCCTCGCGCGCCGTCATCAACCGCCCGGTCAGAATCAACTCCATCGCCCGGAACTTTCCCACCGCCCGCGTCAGCCGCTGCGTCCCGCCTGCCCCCGGAATGACGCCGATATTGATCTCCGGCTGCCCGAATCGCGCGTTCTCCGCGGCAATGATCATGTCGCAGTGCATCGCCAGCTCGCACCCGCCGCCCAGGCAATACCCCGACACGGCCGCGACAATCGGCGTCCGAATCCGCTTGATCCGCTCCCACCGCGCAAACTGATTCCGCTCATACATGGTGACGACCGAAGCGTCCGCCATGTCATTGATGTCCGCCCCCGCCGCAAACGCCCGCTCATTCCCACTCAGAACGATGCAGCGCACATACGGATCAGCATCAAGCCCCTCAAGAACATCCACCAACTGCCGCATCGTCTCCAGCGACAATGCATTAAGCACATCCGGCCGGTTCAAAGTAACCAGCCCCACCGCCTGCTCAATCCGCGACAAAACAAACGATTCAGCCATGTGCTCAATGTTACTGCCCGCGTCCCCGCCTCGAAAGGAATCGAACGTAATCTCCGCCACAGATGCTGCCCTTCCGGCTAAACTCCGTTGCGCGTCCGATCCTCGGACGCCCTCGCCATCGGGTCATCGCACACACCGACGTCACTCGCAGCGACGCGCGTTCGGGTCGCGCCGAGCAGAAGGATGAAGCCATGGCGTACAGACTTACATTGATTGCGGTATTGATCCTCATTTTTCGATCGCAGTCCGCCCGCGCCGCCGACTACCACGTCGGTGATGCTCAACCCCTCGCCTCCATCGCCGCCGTCCCATGGCAATCCCTCCAGCCCGGCGACATAGTCTGGATCCACTGGCGACCGACACCGTACCGAGAAAAATGGGTCATCGGCCTCCAGGGCACGCAGGCCGCCCCCATCACCGTACGCGGCGTCCCCGGCCCCAACGGGCAGCTACCCGTCATCGATGGCGAAAACGCCGTCACGCCGACGCAGCTTAACTACTGGAACGAACCGCGCTCGGTCATCAAGATCGGCGGCTCAAACATCCCCGACAACTCAGTCGCCCGCTGGATCGTTGTCGACGGCCTCGACGTCCGCGGCGCTCGCCCACCCAACACCTTCACCGCCGACGATGGCTCAACCCAGCCCTACGCCCTCAACGGCGCAGCCATTCACATCGAACTCGGCGAACACATCACCATCCGCAATTGCACCATCCGTGACAGCGGCAACGGCCTCTTCGTCTCCTCCAGCGGCCCCGACGTCTCCCGCGACATCGCCATCGAAGGCAATTACATTCACGACAACGGCAACCCCAGTCGAATCTTCGAGCACAACACCTACACCGCCGCCATCGGCATCCTCTACCAGTACAACCGCTTCGGTCCGCTCCTCAGCACCTCTGGCGGCAACAATTTGAAAGACCGCTCCGCCGGCCTCGTCGTCCGCTATAACTGGATCGAAAGCGGCAACCGCCAGCTCGACCTCGTCGACGCCGAAGACAGTAGTCTCATCGTCGCCGACCCCGCCTACCATCGCACAGACGTCTACGGCAACATCCTCATCGAGCCGGCCGGCGCGGGAAACAAGCAGATCGTCCATTACGGCGGCGACAGCGGTAACGAACCAGATTACCGAAAAGGCGACCTCTACTTCGTGAACAACACCGTCGTCTCCACCCGCACCGACTCAACCACCCTCATGCGCCTCTCAACCAACGACGAGCATTGCGACGCCCGAAACAACATCCTCTACGTCACGACCGCCGGCAACGGACTCGCCATGCTCGACAGCGATGGCACCCTCGACCTCCATCGAAATTGGATGAAGCCCGGCTGGGTCGGCTCGTTCGGCGGCGTGAATGGCGTCATCAACGACGACGGCACGTCGATCCAAACCAGCTCGCCCGGCTTCGTGAACGCTGGAACCCAGGACTTCTCGCTGACCCCCACCTCACCGTGCAAAGACGTCGCCACCGCGCTGCCTGGCGGCATTACCCTCACGCGCCAGTACGTGAAACATCAATCCAGCGTCGCCCGCGTGGTTGTCGGCGCGGCCAGTGACCTTGGCGCCTTCGAACTGCAAACCGCCTGCGCCGGCGATATCGATTGCGACGGCGATCGCGACGCCGCCGACATCGTCCCTTTCATAACAGCCCTGCTCGCCCCCTCCACCTTCACCGGCTGCGATATCAACCGCGCCGACCTCAACGCCGATCATGCCATCGATGGCCGCGACGTCGCCCCGTTCGTCGCGCTGCTCGCGACGGGCGCCTGCCCCTGACCGCGCGCCGCCATTCGCTCGACTTCTTCGGCAACAGCTGCCGCGCCGTCTTCGTGGCGCAACTGTGCAGCCAGTTCCGCCGCCCGCGCTTCGGCGCCGGGGTCCGACAGTAACACGTCCAGCGCCGCCGCCAGTCGCCCGGCCGTCAACCCATGCCGCGGAACCATCCCTGCCACACCCAGCCGCATTCCGTGTAAGGCGTTATGAAACTGGTCGTGAGCATGCGGCACCACGACCGCCGGCCGCCCCGACCGAAACGCCTGCGAAGTCGATCCAATTCCGCCATGATGAACCGTCGCCGCCGCGCGCGGAAGCAGCAACGAGAAAGGCGCATAATCGACGGCGCACACCGTCGGCGGAAGACTGTTCGGCGCGTTCTGTTCCTTGCCCACCAGCAGCACCCCGCGTCGATTCAACATCGAGCAGACGGCCACGGCCACCTCGTAGAAATCCCCCGGCAGGTGCACCGCCGCCGTCCCCAACGCAAACACAATCGGCCGATCACCCGCCGCAAGAAATCGCTCCAGTGCCTCCGGCAGCGCCGCAATTCGATCACTCCGGTCATACCAGCAGAAGCCGCAGATCTTCGACCGCGGCGGATCGCCCGGCGTCGGCCCGCGCATGTGCGGCGACCAAAGCCCAAGATTGATGTCCCCGCTGAACAAGTCATTCTGAAACGCATTTCGCTCAGGCGCATAGCCCAGCGCCTGGCGCAACGGGTTCACCCGCCGATCCAGCATCGGCCGCGCGATCAGCTTCATAACGGGGAATACGGCCCGCGCCAGAATCGTATGAAACCGCCCCGGCCGGCGCTGAATGGGTGGGACCGGATCATCTCCCGAAAGCCACATGATGGGCGACAGCGCCGTCTGCACGAACGGAATGCGAAGCTCGTGCGCCAGCCAACCCATCCCGAGGCAGATGTGATGCGCGAGCAGCACATCCGGCCGGCGACGCCCAAACTCCTCGCGCAACGCCGCATGCGCCTTCGGAGCCGAGTCGAGAATCAACTGAAACACCGTCCGCCCGCCGTGCCGCGGATGCATCAAATTCGGGTCCTTCATGATCTGCTCGACGTCGACGTCGCCGCCGATCGCGAAGTGTTCCAGCCCCGCTCCCTCGACATCCTTCTTGAAATACGGATGCACCGACACGACCACATCGTGCCCGCGCCGCTTCAGCTCGCGACCAATCGCAAGATATGGATGCACGTCGCCGTGCGACCCGCCCGTGGATATCCAGACAAACACCCGCGCCCGCCTCTCACCCGTCAGGGCAACTTCCGCGTCTTCTCGTAATCCACCGGCCGCTTCTCAACAAACGCCTGCATCCCCTCGGCCACCTCCGGCGACAGATTGTGAATCGACAGCCAGTCCCGGGCATGCCCGATCGTCTGATGCCATGATAGATCGCGCCAGAAGTTCAGTTGTTGCTTGGCGTACCGGATGCACTCCGGCAACTTATTGATGAGCTTCTCGGCCATCACATCCACGGCCTTGTCCAGTTCGCCCTTCGCAACCACCTGGTTGACCAGCCCCCACTCGAGCGCCTTCTTCGCCTCGATCGGCTCGCACAGAAACAGGATCTCCCGCGCCCGTCGGTCCCCGACGATCAGCGGAAGAAACTGGGTCGCCCCGGCCGCCGCCACACTCCCCCGCGCCGCCCCCACCTGCCGGATCGTCACATGCTCCGCCGCGATCGCCAGATCGCACGACATGTTGAACTCGTTCCCCCCGCCAACCACCATCCCGTTCAGCCGCGCGATCGTCGGCTTCCCGATGTTCCGCAGCCGCTCGTGACACTCGACAAACAGCCCCATCCACCGCCAGTACTTCTTCGGCTGGTTGACGAATTCCTCCGCCTGCTCCTTCACATCCGCGCCGGTGCAGAACGCCCGCTCCCCCGCCCCGGTCAGCACCAGCACGCCGATCTCATCGTCCCACGACGTGTCCTGAAACGCCGTGTTCAGTTCCACCAGCGTGTCGCCGTCAACCGCATTCAAGACATCCGGCCGGTTAAACGTCACCGTCGCTCGCCGGCCGCGCTTTTCGTATTTGATCTTCTTGAACCCAAACGACTCTGCCGGCCGGCTTTCGCATACGGACATCGCGTCACCTCAGAAAAAAAGCCGGACGAACGCCCATCGCTCGCCCGGCCAAAGATAATCGCATGATTCGATTGAATTGAATAGCTGCGGATGTCCCTACGGTTCCACGACGTCCGGGTCCTGTGCGTCCGGCGTACCGTCATCGTCCGAATCGTTGTCATTCGGATTCGACCCGAGCAGATGCTCCTCGCCATCCGTAAGCCCGTCGTCGTCGCTGTCCGCGTCCGACGGATCGGTCCCGAGCCCGACTTCCTCGCCATCGGCCAGGCCATCATCATCGGTGTCGGAATCGAGCGGATCGGCCCCGACCAGTTTCTCCATCCCGTCCGACAATCCATCACCGTCCGAATCCGCATTCAACGGATTAGTGCCATCCATCCGTTCCTGGCCGTCGTCCACGCCATCGTCGTCGCTGTCGGCATCCTTCGGATCAGTGCCGCAGTCGTCCGTGTCGCCGTCCTGGTCGTTCATTCCGTCGTGATCGTCATCCTCGTCCCCATCACCATCGCAATCGTCCTCGTCCCCGTCGTCAACGCCGTCGTCGTCGGTATCAGGGTCGTTGGCGTCCGTCCCTTCCGCTTTCTCTTCGCCGTCACCGGCCCCGTCATCGTCAGTGTCGGCGTCGACCGGGCTCGTGTGGTCGGCCACCTCCGTCCCATCCGGCACGCCGTCATCATCCGTATCCGCGTCCAGTGGATTGGTGTGATGAACTTGCTCCTCTCCGTCGTTGAGGCCGTCATCATCCGTGTCTGGATCGAGCGGGTTCGTCCCATTGAGGATCTCGTCCAGCGTCCGCACGCCGTCGTGGTCCTGGTCGGCCAGCAACGCCGCGAGCTGCTCATCCGTCGGCCCGCCCGGCGAGTTTCCATTGTCCGGCGGCGGTGGATCGTCGGGAGTATCGTCGCCGCTCGACCACGGAAACCGCGATGCGGGAGTTGTCGGCGTCCCGGATAGGGGAGTGCCGTTCGGATTCGCAGCCGGCGCCCCGGGAGTTCCGCACCCGGCCGCGACAATCGCGATCAACCCGATCGCGACTGCCGCCGCCCATCCTCGCCGTGCCGTGCTCACCAACCGGCTGCTTTGCATCGCACTGACCTCAACGATCCGGGCCTACTGGCCCGAGATCGTGCCCTTCGCATGCCAGTTGATGTCCTGGTCGGTGCCGCATACATCGTTCGCTTCGCGCTTGAAGTCGAACGACTCGGTCGGCACCGGAATCGTGTACGAAGTCGCCCCGCCCACCACCTCGTGGTTCGACGGACCAACATACGGGCAGCTCGGGCACACATCGGGTCCGTAGTGCATCGACCCGTCGCGGGTGCAACCGTCGTACTCCTCGACGTACCCGGCCACTTGCACGGTCTGCCCGACCTGCCCGATCCACGACCGCGTATAGCCCGACAGACTCACGGTGCGGTTGTCATTGATCCGCAGAACCCGCCCGATGCAGATGTCGGTGAAGCAGCCGTCCGTGGGTCCGTCGTCGCAGTTGCAGTCCGGATTGTTCGCGTTCTGATCGTGAATCGTCGTGCTGAACACGCTGCTGAAGCTGCTCTCGCCCGGGCCCTTCACGCGGAAGTCGTAGCGGAACTCGCCATAGCGCTCGCACGCGTCCGGGGCCGGCACGCCGAAGTCCTCGTCGCAGTCGCCCGAGATCTGCATCTGCGTGTAGGCCACCGTCACCTTCTGGTCCCCGACGGCGGGGTTACGGCAGCCATTGCTCGCACAGATACCGCTTTCGAGATTGTCGTTCGTCCCGTCGCCATCCGTATCCGCCAGCGTCGCATCCGTCGGCGGATTGTTGTAGTACTCCGTCCCGTCGTTCCACGGATCGGCATCCGAGTTCGGATCGAACTCATCCGGATCGACGTGCCGCTGCTGGCCATTGACCATGATGTTGTAGCCATTGACCTCGATCAGGTCGCTCAGCCCGTCACCGTCGGTGTCGGCATAGTTCAGGTTCGTGCCCGTCTTACGCGACCCGAACGCATCCAGGTCCGCCAGCGTGAAATTGCAGTTGTCCGCGTCGGCGCACTCCGTCACGAAGTCGGCCCACGCCGTGAACCCGACGCATGGAATGGCCGTGGTCACGCACGTGCCCGGACCATTGAACTCGTCGAAGTCCGGCAGGCCGTCGCCGTCCGTGTCCGCCGCCCGCGGATTGCTCTTCAGCTTGTGCTCCAACAGGTCGGGCAGCTTGTCGTCGTCGCTGTCCGGGTCGAACTTGTCCGACGTCATGTGCACGAGCTGCCCGTTGACCATCGTGTCGTAGCCCAGGTCTTCAGTCTCATCCGGCACGCCGTCCCCGTCCGAATCGCGGAACCGCGCGTCGTCGAAAGGATTGTTCGGATTGATCCCCAGCCTGAGTTCGGCCCCGTCCGGGATGCCGCCGCCGTCCGTGTCCGCATTCAACGGATCGCTCGCGAAACCCTCCGTCGCGGCCCCGTTCGGCTTGCAGCCCGCAACGACCGAATGCAGCGCTCCCACAATGTCGTCACCACCCGGCGTGCTTTGCAGCGTGCCATCGACGCCCGGCCGAATCAGGATCGCGCCCTTCGGCACGTTCCCCGTCGCCACGACTTCGTCGTCCCCGCCGACCGCCGTCTCGGCCACGCCGTTTCCGCCGTCGAGAATGACGATGCCCGAATACACCGGCACCGTCGTAATGACGATTCCCGCCTGCGTACTGATCTGATAACCGGTAAGCTCCAGGAAGTCGGGAATACCGTCTTCATCCGTATCGCGCTGCCGCGGATCGAGCTTGCAGTCGCGCTCTTCGTCGTCCAGAAGCTGATCCCCGTCCGAGTCGAACTCCGTGGGATCGGAATACACTTTTCTGGGCGTCCGGCCTTCGACCGCAACCGTCCAGCCCTCTTTGATTTCCTGGTAATCGGTCAACAGGTCATAGGTCCGCGGAGGACACGTGCCGTCAAACTCCGGCGTCGCCACATTGTCGTCGGGACAGCCGTCCGTATTCGGATTCTTGTCCGAGCTGCCATGCATGAACTCCTCCGTCGCGAACACCCCGTCGCCATCCTTGTCCTGCACGAACACGAACGCATACTGATCTCGCGCCCGCAATACGATGTCTTCGAAGTTGAGCGCACCGCCCACCAGCGTCCCCGGATTGTGATCGAGCGCCCCATTCGAATAGATCACCCAGAACGTCCGCGTCTCGTCATACACCAGGTCCACCACGCTCCCCGGCGGCGGCGTCAGCGGATCATCCATGAATCCCGCCTTCACATCCCTCAGACGTGTCAGGATTTGAACCGGCGTCGGAACGCCGTCGATATCGCGATCCACAACCGTCGTGTCGTATCCGTTCGCCTCGCCCGGCTGCAGACCAAGAATCGTTTGCAGGGCGTACGCCATCGTGATCCCCATCGGCCGGCCATTGCCGTCAAACGTGCTGTTCACCGCGATGCGATAGCTCTCGAGCCGCCCATCCCCAAAGTCGATGTTGATTCCCGCTGTCCGGTCGAACACCTCCTGCGACGTGAACGCGAAATTCCGCCCGAACTCATCGGTGATATCGAAGTTCGCCAGCTTCACGATCAGCCCGCGCGGATTCTTCATCAGGTCTTCGACCTGCGCCGGAAAGACATTCGACGCACTGAAGATGAACGGCCCGCGCTCCGACACAAGCCCCGACGGCCCCAGGTTGATCGGCTGCAGGTTCGCGTTCTGCGGAACCAGCGACGCCACGGGCAGGAACCGCTTCCGATCGCGCGGATCCTGAACCAGCGCCGACAATTCAAGATTGCTGATCGTGAATGCCGTGTCGCTGATGTTCTGAAGGGTCACATCCAGCAACAGCGTCGCGCCAAACACCTCGCGCGTCACCGACTTCGTCAGGTCCACCGTCTGGCTGGTCGAAAGCGACCGGTTGTACGCCTCCTCCGACGAGTTCTTCGATTCGCGGCCGATCGTGGAAGTATGCCCCTGCTCAAATCCCGCCTTCAGGCCGAACGTCCCCTTCACGCCGCCGCCCTTCGGAATCTCCACCGACACTTCGAGTTCCGAGCTCACTTCCACCGTCGTCTTAGTGCTGTCCTCGTCCGACGTCGAAAGCCCCGTCTCGCTTCCCTGCGTCAGCGTCGTCCCCTCGGTCCGCTCTTCTGTCCGCGACACGCCCGTCGTGTCCGTGTAGCTGAACCGCACATCGATCGCAGGAATGATGTTCCCGATCTTGATCCGCGGCTTCGGTAGGTCCGCGACCAGCGGATTGCGATTGCTGCTGAACAACTCGGTGTTGTCATCCAGCTGGTCGCCATCCGTGTCGGCGATGATTGGCGAAGTTCCAAAGAATAATTCGAGGTTGTCGATCAGATGGTCCCCATCGCTGTCCCGATCGTTCGGATCGGAATACCACACGTTCCATTCGGCGTAGTCCTGAATCCCGTCATGGTCCGTGTCCGCCAGCCGCGTATTGCTGCCGATCGCGTACTCCTCCGCATCCGTCAGGCCGTCCCCGTCCGTATCCGGATTGTTCGGGTCGCTCGTGACTTGCCGCGTCTCGATCACCTGCCCGGCTTGGTACACCGTCACGATTCGGCCGATCAACTCCTCGCTATCCGGAATTCCGTCGCCGTCCGTATCCACCGTCGCTCCAGTCGGCGGCATTCCCATGAAGGTTCGGCTCGTCGGATCAACGAGCAACTCCTGCGGGGCGAGCGAATTGCCGACCGAGTCCGTCAGCCCGACAGCTTTGACGCGATACAGCACTTCATTCTGCGAGCTCGTCGTCAGAACAACGCCGGTCCGATCCTCCGTCGCCGTTGCCAGCACCAGCAGCAGCGTCCCAACTTCCGGATTCACGTTTTCCTGCACAATCGAGTAGTTGCTCGCCGTCCCCAGGCCGATTCCCATCGGCTCCGAAAACGTCACCAGCACCGACGTGTTGCCGAGCGAGGTAGCCCCAACCATCCGGGGCTTGCCCGGGACAGGGTCAGTGGCCGGCGCTTGCACATAGACAAACGCCTCCAGTGCGAGCGCCTGCCGGCCATCCGACGCGACAACCGCCACGATCACCGAGCCCAGTACATGCGCCGGCGTCATCGCCGTCAGTACCGTCGGACCCAGCACCTGCACATTCGTCGCGGCGACTCCGCCAAACAGAACCGCCATGCCCGGCTCAAAACCCGTTCCGTGAATCGTCACGCGCGTCCCGCCCGCGGCGCTGCCCTCCAGCGGCACGATCGCCGGCGAGCCAGGAATGCTCGATGCAACGGTCAGCGGCGTCGGCGCAGGGGCCGGCGGATCGGAATAGCTGAACGCCTGCGCCATCTCCGCCATCACGCCGCCCTGCGTCAGCGTGTTGAACACCACCAGGTCTACGGTCCCGGCGTTATGCGCCGGCGTCGTGCAGGTGATCAGATTGTCATTGACCACCGCGACGTTCGTCGCCGCGTTCCCGCCGAACGTGACGCCGATCGAGCTTGGCCCGCCGTTGAGCGCGCCGGCGAAGCTGTTGAATCCCGTTCCCACGATCGTCACGGCCGTACCGCCGGTCGTCGGCCCGGTGTTCGGCGACACCGACGGAATCGCCAATGGCGCCGGTGTTGAGCAGCACAGCACTGCCACGAATCCGGGTACGAGCAGCCCGATTAACGCCGCCTTCAGCGTGAATCTGCGGCTCGTCCGCCGCTGACCGGCGTTAATTTGCATCGTGATCGTCTTAATGTCCGCCATGGCTGCGCTCCCGATTTTGTGAACGAAGAACCGTTTCTCTTCCCAAAGGAGGCGGCCCGCCCGACGCGAGCTCGCCAACCCTCAAGCCGAAAACCAGCCGAGATTCCCCTTACAGAATTTTGAGGAAATGCAGGCGCAACCGCACCCGTGCCGCTCTTCGGCGTGCAAGCGCAGCTTATTTAATGACTTAGATTGAGGTGCTTAAGTCGGACGCACTTCAGCGAAAAACATCGTCACGTATTTCGCCGCGAACCCCATCAAGTTCTTCGCCGCCGCCTTCCCCTCGGGCGAACCCATGGCCGCCGTCAGGGCTGCCATGTCGTTGAAATACAGCTCAGCAATCATGTGTGCCGGTGATTCGCCCGCCGGAGCCCCGACGACTCGCGCCACCTCACACTTGACCAGCCCGGGCATCTTCAGCGCCAGCGGCACGTGCGTGTCGAAATACTGTCGATCGAAATCCGCCGCGTTTTCCGGCTTCCTGTACAGCGCCACCAGCTTGACCATATCCGCACCTCGTCCCCACGCCGACGAAGTTAACCGCGCTCCAGCAACCGCGCCAAGACCGCTCGCGGAAACACGTTTTGCACGGTCCGGCCCGTTGCGATCTTCCGGTCGCCGAAAAACGCCTCGACCTCGCAAACCAGCCGCCGATCGCTCACCTCTGTCGCCCGTCCCACGACTCGCACCGTTCGGCCGACCTTCGCGGGCCCGAAATGATCGATCGTCACATGGCTGCCCACGCCTTCCTCACCCTCTTCCAGAAATCCGATCAGAATCTTCCGCCCAGCCAGCTCGAAGTAATGCACCAGCGTCCACGTCGAGCAAACCTGGTGCACCGCCACCTGGTCGAAGATCGGGCGCATCTCGTCTGTTACCTCGAACGTCAGCTCCGCCGACACGCCCGCCGTAAGTCCAGGTTTCACCGCTTCGCCTCGCCTGCCATGGTGCGATTATGAGTCTTAGGCAACGTCAGGATAATCGTCGCTCCCGATGCCCGGCAATCAGCATTGCCCGCCACTGCTGCGCTCGTTTCACTACCCGCGCGGCCCGATAGGATGTCGGGGTCTATGAAGTCCTTTGCCCGCGCCCGCGCCTGTTCGTCCATCGGAAACGTCGGCTATGGCTTTGACGTCTTCGGTCTCGCCGTGGACATCGCCGCCGACGAAGTCGAAATCACTCCCGGCCCGCCCGGCCTTCACCTCACCATCACCGGCCGCGACGCCGAAAACATCCCCACCGACCCCGACGCCAACTCCGCCGGCCGCGCCGTGCTAGCCCTGCTGGCCAAAGCCGGGATCGCGCCGGCGTTCAATCTCCGAATCAACAAAGGCACGCGCAGCGGCAGCGGCCTCGGCTCCAGCGCCGCCAGCGCCGCCGCAGCCGTTGTCGCCGCCGACGCGCTCCTCGAACTCAACCTCTCGCGCACCGACCTGACCCTGCTCGCTGCCGAAGGCGAACGCGCCTCGGCCGGCGCAGCCCACACGGATAATGTCGCCGCCGCCATCCACGGCGGCTTCGTCATCTTCAGCAATGAATCGCCTCCGCGCGTCGCAACCGTGACGCCGCCCGCGACGCTTCGCATCGTCCTCGCGCTGCCTGCGACTCGTGTTAACACAAAAGATGCCCGCGCCGTGCTGCCCCAATCCGTCACGGTTCCCGAGTACTC
This sequence comes from Planctomycetota bacterium, assembly GCA_015654675.1. Classification (GTDB taxonomy): domain Bacteria; phylum Planctomycetota; class Phycisphaerae; order UBA1845; family UTPLA1; genus SpSt-539. The sequence continues at coordinate 19,119 of JAATGM010000005.1, forward strand.
TCGCGGCGCGGCCCGCGCCGCCCTCTCCGCACTCGCCCTCGCCAACGCCGACATCGCCGCGTTCGGAAGCTGTCTTGAAGGATCGATCTTCGAAGCGGCCCGCACCAAACTCGTCCCCGGCTTCGCCGCCGCTTGCGCCGCCTCCCGCAACGCCGGCGCGCTCGGTTGTGTCATGAGCGGTGCCGGTCCGACCACCGCCGCCATCTGCCGCGCCGACCAGGATGCCGCCGCCATCGCCGCCGCGCTCAAGGCCGGTTTCGCCTCCGCGAAGATCGACGCCGAAACCTTCATCGCCCGCTCCGGTCCGCCGGCCGCCGTCATCGAGGCCCGGCCATGACCCAGCAGTGCATTCAGTGCAAGGCCCGCTATCCGCTGACGCAGGTCCTCTACACTTGCGCCGCCTGCAACGACCTGCTCGAAATCATCTCCGACGCCCCCGCGCGCAACGATTTCGGCGGAGCCGGCGTCTGGCGCTATGCCCCGCTCCTACCCGCTGACTCGCGCCGCGCCGTCACGCTCGGCGAAGGCGCCACCGGTCTGCACCGCTGCGATCGCCTCGCCGCCGAACTCGGTCTCGCCGCACTGCATGTCAAGAACGAAGGCGAAAACCCCACTGGATCCTTCAAAGACCGCGGCATGACCGTCGGCATGACCCACGCCCGCACCCTCGGCGTTCAGTCCGTCGCCTGCGCCTCCACCGGCAATACCTCGGCCGCTCTGGCTGCCTACGCCGCTCGCGCCGGGCTCCGCGCCGTCGTGCTCATCCCCGGTGGCAAGGTCGCCCTCGGTAAACTTGCCCAGGCCATTGTCCACAACGCCCGCATCGTTCAGATCAACGGCAACTTCGACGACGCCATGCGCCTCGTGCACGAGCTTTCGTCTTCAAACGCCGGCGTTTACCTGCTCAACTCGATCAACCCCTTCCGCCTCGAAGGCCAGAAAACCGCCGCCTTCGAAATCTGCGAAGCCCTCGGCGACGCCCCCGAAACACTCGTCCTCCCGCTCGGCAACGCCGGCAACATCAGCGCCTACTGGAAGGGCTTCCGCGAGTTTCGCGCAGCCGGCCTCATCAAGCGACTCCCGCGCATGATCGGCGTTCAGGCCGCTGGCGCTGCCCCCATCGCCGAGTTCCTCCGCGGCCAGCGCACCGACTGCCGAATGGACGACCCCAACACGATCGCCACCGCCATCCGCATCGGCGCGCCCGTCAGTTGGAAAAAAGCCCTCGCCGCCATTCGTGATTCCGGCGGCGACGCAGTCACCGTTACCGACGACGAAATCCTCGCCGCCCAGCGAAAGCTCGCCGCCACCGAAGGCCTCTTCGTCGAGCCAAGCTCGGCCGCCCCGATCGCCTGGCTCCTTCGCGAAAAACCCCAAATCGCCGGCCCAGTGGTCGCCGTAGCCACCGGCAACGGCCTGAAAGATCCGGACGCCGTCCTCTCCGCCAAGCCCGTGCTGCTCCAATCCGAAGCAACCATGGACGGACTTCGCCGCGTGCTGGAGCTCTGATGCGAATCTTCCTCGCTGGCTTCGGAGTCGTCGGGCGGGCACTCGCCACTGCCCTCGAACAGCGCGCCGAAGAACTCTACACCAGTGTCGGCCTCCAGCCCCGGCTCGTCGGCGTCCTCGACCGCGGCGGCGGTGCGGTTTCTGAAACGGGCCTATCAGCCGCCGCGCTCTGCGAGGCAAAAGACAAGCACGGCACGATCGCAGCCGTCAGCGGACACGGCCTTAAATCCCCCGACCCCGATCAGACCATCGCCGATAGCGACGCCGACGTTCTCGTCGTCGCGACCCCCAGCACGCTCTCGAACCCGACGCCCGCGATCAACCTCCTCAAGGCCGGCTTCCGCAATGGCATGCATTGCGTCAGCGTCAACAAAGCTCCGCTGGCCCTCGCCATGCCCGCACTCATCGAACTCGCCCGCTACAACCGCCGCGAGTTTCGCTTCAGCGGAACCGTCGGCGCCGGCACGCCCGTCCTCGCCTGGGCCCGCGAATGCGCCAAAGGCGAGCCGATTGCCCGCATCCGCGCCGTCCTCAACGGCACTACCAACTTCATCCTCTGGAAGATGGCCCAGGAACGCACGCCCTACGAAGCCGCCCTCGCCGAGGCCCAGAGGCTCGGCTTCGCCGAAACCGATCCATCCACCGACGTCGATGGCATCGACACCGCCACCAAAATCGTCATCCTCACCAACTACGTCCTCAATCGCCCCTGCCGGCTCGCCGACGTCGCTATCAAAGGCATCCGCACCGTCACGCCGCACGACATCCACGCCGCCCGCGAGCGCGGCCAGGTCATCAAGCTGATTGGAGAAATCGGCGACACACTCTCCGTCTCGCCGCAGGCAGTCGACGCCGCCGGCGATCTCAACGTCCCCTCCAGCATCAACGCCGTCACGCTGACGCTCCGCGGCGGCTCCGAAATCTCGCTCCGCGGCCGCGGCGCGGGCGGACCCGAAACCGCCACCGCCATCCTCCGCGACCTCATCGACATCTGGCAGATCATGGGAACCCACGCATGACCCTCGTTATGAAATTCGGCGGCACCTCCATGGGCGATGCCGACCGCATCCGTTGCTGTGCCGATCTCGTCCACAAACACGGAGGCGGCCGCTCCGTCGTCGCCGTCGTCTCTGCCATGTCCGGTACCACCGACGTCCTCCTTGAACTCGCCTCCGCCGCGGCCGCTGGCAACCGCGCCGTCTCCCACAAGCTCCTCGGCGACCTCCGCGCCCGCCACGAGGAAGCGGCCCGCACCCTCGGCGCGAACGCCACCGTCGCCATCACGGCCCTGCTCGACAAGCTCGACGCACTCATCGCTGGCCTCACCGCCGTCGGCGAACTCACTGCCCGCTCGCGCGACGCCGTCGTCTCATTCGGCGAACGGCTCGCAGTCATTCTCATGGGCGCCGCTCTCGGCTGCCCCGCCCTCACTGGCCACGAAGCCGGTATCGTCACCAACGACGAGTTCGGCGAAGCCGAACCCCTTATGGACCTCACCCTCTTCCAGCTCCGCCAGACCCTCGAACCGCTCCTTGCAACCTCCAAGCGTGTCGCCGTCACCGGTTTCATCGCCGGAACGCAGCACGGCGTGATCTCCACGCTGGGCCGCGGCGGCTCCGATTACACCGCCACCCTCATCGGCGCCGCCCTCAAACCCGACGAAATCTGGATCTGGTCCGACGTCGACGGTCTCATGACCGCCAACCCCAAAGTCGTCCCAGCCGCGCGGCTACTCGAGTCCATAACCTTCGCCGAAGCCATCGAGATGGGCTGGTTCGGCGCGAAGTCCATGCACCCGCGCGCCCTCGAACCGGCCGCCACTCACCGCATCCCAGTCCGCATGCGCTCCACCTTTAATCCCGAGTGTCCCGGAACGCTCATCACGGACGCCGCCACCAGCAATCGCGTCGTCCGCTCCGTCCTTTCTGTCCAGAATGCCGCCCTCGTCACCATCTCCGGAGCGACCATGGTCGGTCGCCCCGGCACCGCCGCCCGCATTTTTGATGCCCTCGCCCGCCGCGGCGTCAACATCCTCATGATTTCGCAAAGCGTCTCCGAAGCCGGAATCTCACTGGTCGTCTCCGGCTCGCAGCTCGACCGCGCCCGCGCCGCACTCGACGCCCAGCTCGTCCGCACCGGCGTCGCCCGCGAACTCTCCGTCGAGCCCAGCATGACCGTCGTCGCGGTCGTTGGATCGGGAATGCGCGGCACCCCCGGCGTGGCCGCCCGCGTCTTTGGCGCCATCGCGAAGAACGGCATCAACGTCTCCGCCATCGCCCAGGGCTCCTCCGAACTCAGCATCAGCTTCGTCGTCCACGCTGAATCCGGCCACAGGGCCGTGCAGACGCTGCACTCCGAATTCGGTCTGGATCAATGACCCCAGGTCTTCGCGGAAATCGCCCAAACGCGAAGTTGACCACTGCACGCTAGAATGGATTGTTGAATTGTCAGCCCAACGGAGGCAGCCATGGCGAAAGCCAGTGTCGATCCCGCCGAATTACGCCGCTTCGCACGCGACCTCGCGCGCTTCAACCAGGACCTGCAGGCCCTGCTCGCCGGTCTTAACTCACGCATGCGTGAGCTTGAAAAGTCCTGGCGCGACCAGGAACAAATCAAGTTCAAGGATGAATTCGAGCAGACTGTGAAAGCCATGTCTCGCTTTTCCGGCTCCACCGAAAAGCACATCGGCTTCCTCCAGCAACGCGCCGGCCACATCGAAGACTACCTCCAGCAGCATTGAGAAACCGACATGAGCGAACATGCTTCCATCGACTCATTCGAAGCCCTCAGCCGGCTGCGCGTCGCCCTCTGCAAGGTGGCCGACGTCCTCGGCTCCGCAACTGACGAGGTCGATGCCGAACTGCGCCGCGAAGGCGAGTGGCTACGCTCGGTTCAAGGCAATCATTGGAAGGCGGAAGCCGTAAAGCGCGCCGAACTCCTCACGCGCGCCAAGGCCGCGCTTGCACAAAAGCAGTGGAGCTCCGGCAAAATGGGAAGCCAGTCCACCTGCATCGACGAAAAGAAAGATGTCGCCCGCGCCCAACAGCGACTCGAAGAGGCCGAACGAAAACAGTTGAGCGTCCGACGCTGGAACGTTCGCCTCGAACGCGAAGTTCTCAATTATGGCGCGGTCTCCGGCCGGCTGGGTGAAGCCCGCACCAAGGACATCGCCAAGGCAGTCTCGCTCCTCGACAATATGCTGGTCGCCCTCGAAGCGTACGCTGGCAAGCTTTCCCGCGATCATGAACGTTCAACGGCCAGCGCGGGTTCGGTTTCGCTGCCTCCGGCGCCAACCGATCCCCAGAACGAGGCCGAAGAAAACGAAGGGCGGGCATCCCAATGAGTGTCAGCGGCGGATTGGGCAAACTGAAGCAGGCCGCGAAGACGCTCCGTCTGGAATGGGATGAAGCCCGGTCCGCCTGGCGCGACGAAAATGCGACGCGTTTTGAGAAAGATTTCCTGATTCCGCTTCTGACCCAGCTGCACGACGCGGAAACAACCATTGCCCACCTGGACACCACCCTGTACGAAATGCACCGCGATTGCGACTGACCGCCGTCCAGCTCATATTCACATCAAGGATCGATTCACGGAGCCCTTCATTCAGATGCCGGACAAACCCAATCGTGACAATCCATCGGACAGTCCGGACCTGACCGCCAATTTCCTGGATATCCAGCGGGCCGGACTCCAGGCAATCATCAGTCTTTCAACAGATTCCATCGGTCCGGTCGAATCAGACGCCGCCGATCGCCTCCACCGCGCCGTTTCGGAGGCCGAAGGCGCGCTCCGTTCCCGCCTCGCCGAAATCGAATCGCGGACCAAAGCCGACCTCGCCAACGCCGAACAACTCCACGAACAACAGCGGACGACCGCCGAAACAGAGCACCAGACCGCCGTTACCTCTCTCGCGAAAAAGAATCTCGCCGACCGCGAGCGCCTCATCCGCAACGCCCGCCAATACGAAGCCGGCCTCGATCATCAGATGCAGGATCAGTTCCTGCTCGCCGACACTGTCGCGCAAGCCGCCTGCGATCGCCTCCGCAAGGAACACCGCGCCTTTGAACGTCAGGCCGAAGCCGACCTCAAAAAGCTCGAAGAACTCAAGGCCCACGCCGAGTGGTTTGTTCACAACTCGAAAATCGCCGAACCCGCTGACTCGGCGTTGCCCACGCCAACCGAGTCCGCCACCCCCGAAGCCGCTGGCAGCTCACCGAAACATACTCGCCACATGCAGCTCGCTGCTCAGCACCTCGAATCGCTCGAGCACCTCGTCGAAACAGGCCGTCTTCGCGGCGGCCGCATCTATGCGACAGCCGCCATTCTCGCCTTGCTCGTCGCCGCGGGTTTTATCACGCTCGTTGGTCTCAAGCTCCCGGGGGCGCCGCCGCTAATCATTGCGTTACCTGCAACGTTGATCATCGCCGGCATATTCGCGGCACTCGCAAGTTGGACTATGCGACGCCGTCACCGCACCCAGCTACTAGCCGGATACCTGCCGTTCGCCGCCGAAGTTGCGGCCGCTCGCCGCGAGTTCGATCTCTACGCGACCGCCGTGCGTGCGCGGCACGCCCAAGCCGAATCTATCGCCGCCAAAACTCGTCGCGACAACCCCGAAAAAGTGACCCTCAAGCGAAAGATCACGGCCCTTGTCGCCGAGATGCGGCAACGCCAGACCCAGTCCCTCGCCGAACTCGAATCCAGCCAGAGTCGGCAACTATTGGAAATCGAACAGCGCCGCGACGCCGCACTGGCCGCCGCCGAAACCGAATTCCTCAAGCGCCGCGACGCAATTCGCGCAGCCGCCGAGCGCGATTCGGCCACCGCGCGCGATGAACATCGATTGCGGATGGGCGATGCCGAATCGCGCGGCCGCACCGACCAGGCGCAGTTGGACTCGACATGGAAAGCCGGCTCGGCGCAGATCAGCCAACTCCTCGACGCCGGTGATCGCATCCGTCCCGAGCCCGAGGCGCCGTGGCAGCCGCGCCCGGCGGCCGCCGATGAGTTCACCGCACTGATCCCATTTGGTCGCTGGCAGCTCAATCTTCCGCAACGCCAGGCCGAGTCCCTGCAGCAAGGCGCCGCGCATGCGGTGACCGATTCCACTCCGGCCGTCCTCGCCGTCCCACAGTATTGCTCGCTCCTCATTCAGACCGACCGTGCCGGCCGCAATCAGGCCATCGACGCCCTGCGCGTCATCATGCTTCGCTTGCTCACCACGCTGCCGCCCGGCCGCGTCCGCTTCACCATCGTCGATCCGCTCGGCCTCGGAGAAAGTTTTGCCGGCTTCATGCACCTGGCTGACTACGAAGAAGCCCTGGTGGGCGGAAGAATCTGGACCGACCCCGAACAGATCGAAGCCCGCCTCACCGAACTCACCAGCCACATGGAAAACGTCATTCAGAAATACCTTCGCAATGAGTTCCCTTCGATTGACGCCTACAACCGTCAGGCCGGGCAGTTGGCCGAGCCCTATCGCTTCCTCGTCGTCGCCGATTTCCCCGCCAACTTCACCGAAAACGCCGTGCGTCGCTTCAGCAGCATCATCAGCAGCGGACCGCGCTGCGGCGTCTTCACGCTTGTGATGCAGGACAAGCGCCTCAAACTGCCGCCTGAGATTTCACTGGAGGACCTCGCGGCCGGTCGCCTGCACCTCATACACGACAACCAGACCTGGCGCGCCGAAGACCCCGTTCGTCGCAAGTTTTCCCTCCAGATCGATACGCCGCCCGCGGAAGACGAACTGACGCGCCTCATGCACGACGTCGGCCGGAGCGCCAAGAACGCCTTCCATGTCGAACTACCCTTCGACAGCATTGTGCCGTCAGCCGAGCAGCGCTGGTCGCGCAGCGCGGCCGAAGATCTGGTGATTCCCATCGGACATGCCGGCGCCGTTCGACTGCAATACTTCAACATGGGTCGCGGGCTCGCGCAGCACTCGCTCATTGCCGGAAAGACCGGTTCCGGAAAATCCACGCTGCTGCACGTCATCATCACCAACCTCGCCCTCTGGTATCGCCCGGACGAAGTCGAGCTCTACCTCATCGACTTCAAGAAAGGCGTCGAATTCAAAACCTATGTCACCCACGCCCTGCCGCACGCCCGCGCGATCGCCATCGAAAGCGACCGCGAGTTCGGCGTCAGCGTCCTTCAACGCCTCGACGCGGAGATGACCCGCCGCGGCGACCTGTTCCGCGCGGCCGGTGTGCAGGATTTGCCCGCCTACCGCGAGGCCGCGCGCCAGCCCCTGCCGCGGACCGTCCTGCTCGTCGACGAGTTCCAGATCTTCTTCGCCGAAGACGACCGGCTCTCGCAGGAAGCCGCCGTCCTGCTCGATCGTCTTGTTCGCCAGGGCCGCGCCTTTGGAATCCATGTCGTGCTCGGTTCGCAGACGCTGGCCGGAACCGCTGGCCTCGCCCGCAGCACCATGGGGCAGATGGCCATCCGCATCGCTCTGCAATGCTCGGAGGCCGATTCGCAGCTCATCCTCGACGACACAAACGTCGCCGCCCGGCTGCTCGCGCGGCCCGGCGAGGCCATCTACAACGACGCCGGCGGACTGGTCGCCGGCAACAGTAATTTCCAGATCGCGTGGCTCTCCGACGATCGCCAGGCCGAGCTTTTGGGCGAAGTTCAATCGCTCGCCCGGGCTGGTCAGTGGTCCGGGCCGCCCCCGATCGTTTTCGAGGGCAACGCCCTGGCCGATATCCGGCAAAACCATCAGCTTGCCGGCCTGATCCAGTCGCCCGCGTGGCCGGCGCCGACTCCCGCGAAGTATGTCTGGCTCGGCGACCCGGTCGCGATAAAAGACCCGACCCACATCACCCTGCGGACGCAGAGCGGCGCGAACGCCGTTCTGATCGGCCAGCGCGAAGACGTGGCCCAATCACTGCTCGCCGCGACCATCGTCTGTCTGGCCGCGCAGCACTCGCCCCAGTCGGCGCGCTTCATCGTCCTTCCCGGAGCGGCCGGCGAAACTGAGACTGGCGAGCTGCGCGCCGTTTCGAAGCTCCTGCCGGATTCCATTCGCTGGGTCGAGTGGCGCGACGTTCCGGCTGTGATCGCCGAGCTGGCCGGCGAAGTGAAGCAACGGCTCGAACGCGGGCCGGGAGACGAATCCCGCGTTTACCTCATCATCAACGGCATGCAGCGCTATCGCGCCCTGCGGCGGCAGGAAGACGTCTTCAGCATGTCCAGCTCGGACGCCGACGCCCCGCCCCCGACCGACCGCCAGTTCGCCGAGCTGCTGCGGGAGGGGCCGCCGCTGGGCATTCACGTGATCGGCTGGGCCGACACCTATTCGACCCTCGAACGAACGCTGGAACGCCAGTCGATTCGCGAGTTCGACAATCGCGTGCTCTTCCAGATGAGCGCGGCCGATTCAAGTAACATGATCGACTCGCCCGAAGCCAACCGGCTCGGATTTCATCGAGCCCTCTTTTTCAGCGAGGAGCGCGGACTCTTGGAAAAATTCCGCCCCTATGCGCCGCTGAACTCGGATTGGCTGCAGGAAGTCCAGCAGCATTTCGCCCACCGGTCCCCCTGATCGGTCGTTCAGTCGTCAAATCGTAAAGACAGATCCGTCCGATGATCGCTTCGAAGATCGACGAGGTACTCGATGGCGATGCCCACGCTCTTTCGGATTGGTAGTGTTCCCAGAATGAGCGCGATCGCGAACCCCAGCACAACGCCGCGTCCCAGCCAGCGATTTTCAGGCGTCAGCAGCAGCATCCCGACCACGATCAAGCCCGTGATCCCCGCAGTGCTCAGGTACATAAAGGCCCAGGTGTTCGTGTCGTAGATTTGAAAATCGAGCCCGCACACGTCGCAACCCGACCGGAGCGAATGCCACCCGCCGAATATGCGACCGCGCCCGCACTGTGGGCAACGCCGTGCCAGTCCGCGGCGCAGCACGACCCGATAGTGACGTAACCCCAAAATCACGCGCTTGGTCGACCTTTACTTCTTCGTCCACTCATTCAGCCAGTCCAGCACCGTCTCGTGCCAGAGAATGCTGTTCGCCGGCTTCAGAACCCAGTGGTTCTCGTCGGGAAAATAGAGGAACTTGCTCGGAATGCCGCGTCGCTGAAGCGCCGTAAACGTCGAAATCCCCTGCGTATCGACCACGCGATAATCGCGCCCGCCGTGAATAACCAGCATCGGTGTCGACCAATTCTTCACGAAGTCCTGCGGATTGTGTTTGGCGTAATGTTCGGGCGCATCCCACGGCGTGCCCATGTGCTCCCACTCGGGGAACCAAAGCTCCTCGGTGTCGTAGTACGCCATCCGCTCATCGAGGTTGCCGTCATGGCTGACCAGGCATCGAAACCGCGTCGGCCAGTTGCCGGCGATCCAGTTGATCATGTAACCGCCGTACGACGCCCCCAGCGCCGCCGCGCGTTGCCCGTCGAGCCACGGATACTTCGTGATGGCGGCGTCGAGGCCTTTCTGCAGGTCGACGAGCGGCTTCCCGCCCCAGTCGCCCCGAATCGCGTCGCAAAAGGCCTGCCCATATCCAGTGGAGCCGTGGAAGTCGACCATGATCGCCGCATAGCCGGCCCCCGCGTAGGCCTGCGGGTTCCAGCGATAATGAAAATCATTTCCGAACGATCCCTGCGGCCCGCCATGAATCAGAAACGCGATCGGATACTTCTTGGCCGGGTCAAAATCGACCGGCTTCACGAGATAGGCGTAGACGGTGTCACCGTCCGCTCCCTTGAACGTAAACTGCTCGACTTCGCCCATCCGCGCCGCGGCAACCTTCTCCGCATTCAGTTTCGTGATCGGTTGCACGTCCGTTCCGTCAGTCTTGCATGAGAACAATTCCGCGGGCGAGCGAAGCGTGTCCATCTCGAAAACAAGCCGATCACCCGCGAGGTCCGGCGAGCCGATGTTTCCGTCCTTCACCAGCGTCTTCACATCTCCCGAGCCGACGTCGATCGAAAACAAAGACTTCTGTCCCAGATTCTGAGCCGTCAGATAAATCGTCTTGCCGTCCGCCGACCACACGATTTCGTCCGCCGAGCGGTCCCACTTGTCGGTCAGCGACTTGGCCGCGCCGCCCCCCGGCCACGGCATGAGCATGATGTTCTGCTTATCCGCCTCGTAGCCGGGTCGCGCCATCGCCAGATAGGCCAGCGTCTTTCCATCCGGAGAAAAAACCGGGTGCGTATCGAGCGCCAGGTTGGATTCCGTCAGGCATTTCGGCGCCCCCGACCCGTTCACTGGCACAACGTAAAGATCGCCGTTGGTGGACCACGCCTCATCCTTCCCGGCATTGCGAGCCACATAGACGATGGACTGGCTGTCAGGCGTGAAGGCGATCTCCTCCGCTCCGCCGAACGGCTTCATGGGAGCGTCCGCATCGACGCCCTTCATGACATCGGTCGCCGTGCCGCCGGCGATCGGCATCACGAACACATGCGAGCGTCGCCCGTCCCGCCAATCATCCCAATGTCGAATGAAGAGTTTGTCGTAAACGCGCCCGCTGGATTTGCGAGCCGCCTCGCTGTCGAGTTGCTTCTTGGTCTCTTCGACGGACTTTCCCGGAAACACATCCATCGAGAATGCGATCAGCTTTCCGTCGGGTGAAGTAACGAGATTGCCGACATCCAGCGGCAGTTTCGTGACCTGCTCCGCCTCGCCGCCATCGACGCCGATCTTCCAGATCTGCGACGACCCGGACCGCGTGGACGTGAAATAAATCGTCTTGCCGTCGAGCGACCAGCGCGGGCCGCTGTCGTCATCCGGGTGCGAGGTGAGCCGCCGCAGCCCGCTGCCATCGACGTTGACCAGCCAGAGGTCGGTCCGGCCTTTATTGGCGTCGAGGTCGGTCGCTCGCACAACAAACGCGATTCGCTTGCCGTCGGGCGAAACCTGCGGATCGGAGATGCGATCCATCGCCAGCATGTCGCGGACGGAAAACGGATGCGTGTCCGCCGCGCCGGCGGAACTCGACCAAAGCCCGATTACACTCGCGCAGAAAAAGATGACGCAACGCGACATCGTGATGCTCCTCCTTCGGAACAGGGTGCTCCGCATCCTCGCTCAGGACGCGGCGGGAGGAGCAGTATCGCGATGGAGACGGCCTTGCTCAAGCCGTCGCGCGGGAATGACTCATCCCTTCTTTTGAACGGTGCCATCGACGGCCGACTGGCGATCCAGCGTTCGCTGAGCGGCTCGAAGCTCCGCCAGACGCACCGGATCCTTCGTGTCGGACGTCAATCGCTTGATCGCCTCGCGCTGAGCCACCATGAGCGCATCTGCCGCGGCCACCTCGATATCGGGTTGGACCCCGACGCCCTCCCAATTCGTCTTGGTGATCGGATTGATCGCTCGCGCGAACGGAACCATCACCGTGAAGTGGTCGCCGGCCGGACGCGGCGAGACCGGATGCGCGCCGCCGCCCGTCCGCGCACCGATGATGGTGCCGCGTTTCAGGTTCTTCAGGTTGTACGCAAACTCTTCCGCGCCTGAGAACGTGCCCCGGCTCGTCAACACGAATACCGGGACGTCCTCGCCCAGCTTCCGCCCCGGAACCTCTTCGGCGCTGTAAATGTCGCTCGTCTTGTCTTCGACGCGATTGTAAAAGCTGTTCAGATGCACCTTCTTGTCAAACAAATAGCCCGACAGGAAAGCGATCATCCCCGGATCACCGCCGCCATTTGTCCGCAAATCGAAGATCACCGCATCGCAATTCGCGACGAAGTTCATCGCAGCCGAAGCCGTTTCCTGCGCATCCTCACCCGGATGGAACAGATTCAATCGCACATAGCCAACATTTCCGGGAAGCCGCTCGACTCGCTCGAACCCATAGTTGTCACGCGCCGCCCGATGCGGATCGAATGCGCCGCCCGCCTCGGGTGCGCCGGCCTGCGGCACGATATTCAAATGCGGATCAGATGTGACCGTTCGCAGGTCGGACATCAGCCGCCCGGCCAGTTCGCCCGCATCCGTGATCGAGTCATACTTCCCATCCGATGAGTTTTTCCGCAGCAATTCGGCCATCGCTGCCGCCTTGTCGGGGAAAACGTAGATCCGCTCAATCGCCGCCGCAATCTCACTCACGGCCTCGGCACGGCTTTTCGCATCCAGCGGAGCGTTGTTGTCGGTTGCGTCGGCCGATCCATGTCGAATCATGATCCCGACCAGACCGTGCGGAGCCGGCTCTTCAAGCTCGAAGTCGAGCTGATAGGTTTCCGCCCCGCCATCCGCCTCGGCAATAACAGTGAGCTTCAATTCCGACCCCGGCAACACTTTGATCGGCCGCAGGTCCCCGAACCGATCGTGCAGTTGTCGATACTGCGCGATCCGGTCATCAACCGGCCGCGTCTTCAATGCCGATTTCGCGCGAAATCCAAGCTCGAACTGTCGCATGGCTGTATCGCCCGTGTTGAACGACTCGAACCACGCCGCGGCACAGCGTCCAACCGGCGTCTCGGGCAGTTTGACCGGCTTGGCCGGCGCGGGCGCCGCCGACACTCCGCCAATCAGGCCAAAAAAGAAAACTGCCCCGGCAACGCGAATGATGGACTTTTGCACGTGAATGGCTCCGGAAATACGCGAAGCCGGTCCGATGGCCCTGTCCGGAAAATGTTTCCACCACCGGAACGGCGACGCGCGGGTCGGCTCGTCCCGTGAGGGTCAACGTTTCCAGCGGAGGATATTCACGAGAAGTGAGTGCACAAATTCAGACGAAATGCAGATCGGCAGGGGGGTATGTCATCCGCAGCGGGCCAGCCGAATCGCGCCGGCATCCAGTCCCTCGGACGCGGGCCGCTGGCGGTACAGCGGCTCGGAGATTCGGCACCGCGGACTCAGCCGCCGATGCAGTTCATTCAGAAGGAGGATGGTCGAAGTAATCGGCGCCCCGATGATCGTTACGCCGGACAGATCGAGCTCAATCAGGCGAACGCTGGCGAGCCGACTCGCCCGGATGAGTCGCTTCGTCACAAACGCCAGCTCGCTAAACTGCAATATCCGATCGGCCGGTTGGATCCAGAGGAGCCCCTCGGCGTTGGCGGCAAAGTGCCACCGCTCCAGCGTCTGCTCGATGTCGCGTTCCACGTCCTCTGCAAATCTGCGCAAGCGATTGGTGTTCACGGCGACCTCCTCTCAGCAGGGGAGAGCGACGCCGGCCAGTCATACGGGCGCAATTCGGGACCCTTTTTTTGACGGGAAACGCACTGCTGCCCCGTCTGAACGCGAATTCATGGACCTTGCCCGAAATTTGATGCCATGCGATCGGAGCGGGGCGATTATCCCCAAGCACCGCCCCGGACACCGTTATATGCGCCCGCCCTGATATAATGCAGGTCGAAAATCGGAGAACTTCCCCACCTGGTCGGCCAATTGCGGCCGTCATATGCCTCATGGCCGACTCGTCGCTCAAAGATGTCACCCAGCTTCTGTCGGCCGCCGCCGCCGGGGATTCGCAGGCCGCCGTCCGACTCCTGCCGATGGTCTACGACGAGCTCCGCAAGCTCGCGGCCTCGCGCATGCTGAAAACGCCGCCGGGACAAACCCTGCAACCGACCGCGCTGGTCCACGAGGCCTACCTCCGCGTGGTCGGCGACGCCGATTCGCGATTCGCCGGCCGCAAGCACTTTTTCTTCGCCGCGGCTCGCGCCATGCGAGACATTCTGGTTGAACAGGCCCGTCGTCGCGCCAGTCTCAAGCGCGGCGGCGATCTTCAGCGCGTGGACTTCGTCGAATCGGGCATCGCAATCGAGCCGCCGTCCGACGACGTCGTCGGGCTGGCCGAGGCACTCCAAAAGCTTGAGACCGACGACCCCGAAAACGCGGAAATCGTAAACCTGCGATATTTCGCGGGACTGACCACGGAAGAAACCGCCGACGTCCTCGGCGTATCGACCGCGACAATCGAACGGAAGTGGCGCTTTGCGCGTGCGTGGCTTCGCCGCGAACTGGGCGAGCGCGCTCCACCGTCGGGAGATCTCGATGGCTGAGCAGTCCCAGGGCCGGCTGGAGGCGTTGTTCAACGCGGCGATCGAGCTGTCGCCCGCCGACCGGGGCCGATTTCTCGACGCCGAATGCGGCGACAACTCCCAGCTTCGCGCCGAAATCGACTCGCTTCTGGCGCACGACGCCGGCGCAACCGGGTTCCTCCGCAGCCCGATCAAGCGTTCCGCGTCGGATTCGGCCGCGCCGGACGAATCGCCTGCGTCCCCGCCCGAACCGTTGCCCGCAACGATCGGCCGTTACCAAGTTCTGCGAAAAATCGGCGAGGGCGGAATGGGCGTCGTTTACGAAGCCCGCCAGGAAAGCCCGAGCCGGACCGTCGCCCTCAAGGTCATTCGCCCCGGCATCGCTTCGCGCGGCGTCCTGCGTCGCTTCGAACAGGAAGCCCACGTCCTCGGCCAGCTTCAGCATCCCGGAATTGCACATATCTACGAAGCCGGCACCGCCACCGTCGCCGCCCCCGGCGGTCTGACGGCCCCGCAACCGTTCTTCGCCATGGAGTTCGTTCGCGGCGAACCGCTCGCGGTTTATGCCGAACGGCAGCAACTCGGCACGCGCGAGCGCATGGAGCTCGTCGCCCGGGTCTGCGACGCGGTGGAGCATGCCCACCAGCACGGCGTCATCCATCGCGATCTCAAACCCGGAAACATTCTCGTCGCGTCCGAAGGCGGCGAATCCGCCGACGATTCAGCCGGCCACAAAACCGGATTTGCGCGCTCAGTGCCACGCACGGGAACGCGCTCGATCCGCCGCATCGGCCAGCCCAAGATCCTCGATTTCGGTGTGGCGCGTGCCACCGATTCCGACGTCCAGACCATGACCCTGCAGACCGACGTCGGACAACTCATCGGCACCGTGCCCTATATGAGCCCGGAGCAGGTCACCGGCGATTCGTCGCAACTCGATACGCGCTCCGACGTCTACGCGCTTGGCGTAATTCTGTACGAACTATTGGCCCACCGGCTCCCGCACGACGTCCGCGGCCGCTCGATCGCCGAGGCCGCGCGGATCATCCGCGAAGAAGAGCCGTCGCGACTGAGCTCCGTGGATACCCTCTTTCGCGGAGATGTCGAGACGATCGTCGCCAAGGCGCTCGATAAGGATCGCACGCGCCGCTACGGCTCCGCCGCCGAACTGGCCGCCGACATCCGCCGCTACCTCGCCGACGAGCCCATCGTCGCTCGCCCGGCCAGCACCTTTTATCAGCTTCAAAAGTTCGCCCGGCGCAACACAGCCCTGGTCGCCGGCGTCGTGCTGGCGTTTACAGCGCTGGCGTTCGGCGTCGCGGCCACGACCTGGTTCGCCCTCCGCGAGGCCCGCGAGCGGCGCCGCGCCGAAGCCCTGCTGGTCGAAACTCGACACGCGCGAGACGCCGAAGCCCGCGAACATGCCCGCGCCGAGCGCCGCTTCGACGACGTGCGAAAGCTCGCCAACACATTCATCCGCGACGTGTATGAGGAAATCTACTCCCTGCCCGGCGCGACCAAGGCCCGCGAACTCGTCATCCGCAAGGGCCTCGAATATGTCGACAGTCTCGCCACCGAGGCCCGGGGCGATCGCCGGCTCTCGCAGGAGCTGGCCGAGGCCTATCGCCGGCTGGGCGACGTGCAGGGCAAGGCCGGTTCGTCAAATGTCGGTGACACGAAGGGCGCGCTCGAGAGCTATCAGAAAGCGCTCAACCTGGTCGCACAGATCAACGCCGGCGAGCCCAACTCATATAACAATCTCCGCGCCCTGGCCACCTGTTACGACAGTGTCGGCTTGGCGCTCCGCGCGCTCGGCCGCACGACCGAAGCCATCGAAACATTCGGCAAGTACCAGCAGGTCGTCGAGCAAATGGTCGCCCTCCGGCCGGACGACGAGGACACGAAAGAGGCCCTGGCTCGCGGCTGGGCTAATCTGGGCCGCATGCAGGCAGCCCAAGGAAAGCTCCCCGAGGCGATCATCAATTACGAAAAATACATCGCGTACACCGCGCAGCGCACCAAGGACAAGCCCGACGATCTCCAGAGTCGCCTCAATTTCGCCATCGTCACTCTGAAAATTGGCGAAATTCTAGTCGCACAAGACAAGATCGACGAAGGCATGACCCGCTTTCGCAAGGCCCTCGAGATTGAGGAGGAGCTTTGCAAGATCGAGCCGCAGAACCCCAGCTATCCGACCAGCGTGGCGACCACGCTGCAGAGCATCAGCTACCTCCTCGCCGACCATGGAAAGGCGCGCGAAGCGCTCCCCTACATTGATCGCATGCGCGCCCTCCGCGAGACCCAGGTCCGCTCCGACGAAAAAGACATCCGCGCCCAGCGCAACCTGGCCGTCGTCTTCTACGCCTACGGCCTCGCCTACGAGAACCTGAAGAAACCTCAGAAAGCCCTCGAAGCATTCAACGAATATCTGAAGCGAATCGAACGTGTCGCTGCGGCCGATCCCGCCAACATTGTCGTTCGCCGCGACCTCGCCATCGCTGTCCAAAAGGTCGGCGCATCGCAGCGTTCCCTCAAGATGTGGGCCGAAGCCGACAAAATGCTGGCCAAGAACGTCGAAATGATGGAGAAGCTCACCGCTGCTGACCCGGCCGACGCCGACGCCCGTCGCGATCTCGCCATCGCTCGCTACTCGCGCGGAAATCTCTACGTCGAAATGGCCAACGAATTGGAAAAATCGCCCGATGGCCAGCGCGACCCGCTTCAACGCGCCGTTCAGGAGCTGGAGGCATCCCTCGAAATCTCACGCGACATGAAAAAGCGCGGCGAGCTGGCGGCGGAGGTCGATCAGGAAATCAGGAAAACCGAGAGCGCCATTCAGGCCTGCAAAGCCCAGCTCAATAAGATCAATGGCGCCGCCCCCGCCGCCGTGTCGAACAGCGGCGACTGACACCGTCGGCTTTCAACCGCCCGCGGGTTGAGTCGCCGCTTCCAGTGCCCGGTCGTCTCCCACCAGCAACGGATTGATCGCCACGCCCGGCCGAAGGTCGCGCGCCAGCACGGCCGCCCGGTCCGGCTTGCCCCACGCCTTATAGAGATCAATCAAACGGCGTATGCAGTATTGCGTATCCGGCTGATCCGCCCCGAGCCGGCCGCGCAGCGAATCGCAGCCCGAAGTGAGCAGTGTCTCGGCTTCGTCGTACCTTCCAAGTTTCGTCAGACATTGCCCCAGGACGCAGCGCACCAGCGCGCAGCGCGGATAATTCGGGACCTCTTTCTCGCAATAGCTCGCACACTCGCGGAGCATCGGCTCGCCCTCTTGCGGCCTTCCGCGATTCACGAGAATTTCGCCCAGCGCCGCCAGCGGCAGCGCGATCATGCGATGCCCGTTCGGATAGTGCTCGCGCGGGAAGCGTTCCCGTGCGACCCGCAAAGCGTCGCGCGCCAGCGATTCTGCTTCGTCATATTGCCCGCGGGCGTTCAAAACCGCCGCCAGACTTGTCTCCCATTGCGCCGTCGTCAGCGGTTCCCGACCATCGATCGACTTGCGGTGAATCGCCAGCGCCTCGCGGAAGCCCTTCTCGGCCCCGGCCAGGTCGCCCGACAACATCTGCAACCGCGCCCGGTCGAAAATCACCACCGCGACATCCGGGTGTTCGTCGCCAAGCTGGTTGCGCCGAATCGATAAGCTCTCCGCCAACTGCGGCTTGGCCTCCTCCAGCCGCCACAGCTCCAACATCAAACGCCCGAGGTGATCCAGCGCCGTCGCTGTCTGGAGCATTGTCGCCGGGCTGTCGGGCAGACTCCGGCAGATCTCGAGCGCGCGACGATAGTGCGTTTCCGCGTCGCCCATGTTCCCCCGCAGCTTCTTGACGTAGCCAAGCTTGACCAGCGTCGCGGCCACTTCCTCATGCGCCTCGCCGCCGTGAACTTCCCGGCGAATCGTCAGCGCGATCGTTAGCTGCTCCTCGGCCGACGAATAATCTCCCAACGCGGTATACCGCTCGCCAAGCGTATGGTGCAGCGTCGCGCGTCCCTCCGGGTTGTCGGGCAGTTCACCGTCGATTCGAAGCGCCATCTGATTGAGCATGTCCCGCAACACAAGCCGCGACTGGTCGGCCTGGTTAGGATTGAACATGTCCACCATCTGCTTCAACAGGCCCGCGGTCTGCTCGCTCTTACGCGCCTCGCGCAACGCCCGATCGCGCTGCCACTCCACCTCGCGAAACGCCACGTAAGTCACCGACACAATCAACAGCCCCGAAAGGACCGAAATCGCCGATACCGCGCGATGATGCCGCGCCCAGCGCAGCGCCTTGCCGAATGATGTGATCGGCCGCGCGACAATCGGCTCCTCGTTCAGATAGCGCGTGATGTCCGCGCCCAGGTCCGCAGCCGTCGCATAGCGCCGCTCAGGCTGCTTGTCGAGCGCCTTGAGCAGAATCGCATCCAGATCGCGGTCGCGTCGCGGGCTGCTGGCCGAAGGCGCCGCCGGCTCCTCGGTCTCGATCCGCTCCAGCGCCGAGCGAAGCGGTCCACCGACCGCGACCGGCAGCTTGCCCGTCACGAGTTCGTAAAGAATGGCCCCCAGCGAATAGACGTCGCTCCGCACGCTCAGGTCGTCCATCTTCCCGCGCGCCTGCTCCGGCGACATGTAATCGAGTGTCCCGATGAGCTGACCGGGCTCGGTCAAAGATGGCCCCTTCTCCTCGGGATGCTCGTCGTCGAAATCCTTGGCGAGCCCGAAGTCCAGAATGTGCGGGCGCCCCTCGGCGTCGATCAGAATGTTCGACGGCTTCAGGTCGCGATGCAGCACGCCGCGCTGGTGCGCGTAATCGACCGCCCCGCAAATCGTCACCATCAGCTTGAGCGTCTTGCGCACGTCGGCCGATCCGGGGGCGATCGCCTTGTCGAGCGAAATACCCTCGACATATTCCATGACGCAGTAGTCGCGGCCGTGATACGCCCCCGAATCGATCACCGCGACGATGTTGGGGTGCTCGAGCCGCGCAATCAGTGAGATTTCCCGCTCAAAGCGTCGCTTCGCCGTCGGCCGGGCCGCCATCGATTCGCGGATGAATTTGATCGCCACGCGCCGGCCGGTCGACCGCTGGTACGCCTCATAGACGATGCCCATTCCCCCCTGGCCGACCTGGTCGATGATGTCGTAGCCCTCAACTTCCGGATAAGCCCCCTCCGCAACAGTCGAGTCCTGCCCGCGCGTCTTCTTAGAATCAGCCGATAACGCCGCCAGCACCTCGGCCCGCACCGCGCCTCGATCGGAGACCCCGCCGAACTCATCCAGCACCTGGTCGATGGATGATCGCTTGCCGGTCTCCCGGAGTTCCTGAAAACGGTCCACGATCTTCGTCACGAGTTGCGATGATGATTTCTGCATACGATTTGCCGACGACCGCCCGGTGCCGGTACATTCACCTTTAATGCCAACGCCTGATCATACCATGTCAGTTTCGCCGACGACCCTGGCCGGCTGGTGCCGCCTGGCGTCCGGCGGCGATCACGATGCCGTTCAAAAACTCCTCTGGGCCCATCAGGCCCGCCTCGGCGGATACGTCCGCCGCAAGATCGGCCCCGATTGGAAGAGTCGCATCGACGCCGAAGACCTCCTCCAGGAGGCCTATATCGACATCTTCGACGGAATCGCCTCGTTCGAGTATCGCGACGAGGATTCCTTCTACTACTGGGCCACCCGCATCATCGACCATCGCTTCATCGATCAAATTCGCCGGCTTCGCCGCAAGAAGCGCGACGCCCTGCGCGAAGTCTCGGGCGGCGCTGGCGCCTCCAAGCACGAGTCATTTCTCAACAACTACCTGGCCGATTCCGGCACCCCCAGCAAATACCTCCGCCACGCCGAGGCGGTCAGCGCCATGCTGGCCTGCGTGGCCGCGTTGCCTCCCGACTACCGCGAAGTCGTCCGCCGCTACTGCCTCGGCGGCGAGTCGCTCGCCAAGGTCGCCGCCGATATGGGGCGCAGCGAAGACGCCGTTCGCCGCCTCTCCTCCCGCGCGATTGCGCAGCTCCGCGACGCCATGCGTCGCGCCTCGCGATTCTTCAGCCGCCACGACTGATTCTTCACGTCAAAACAGCCCTTTTCTCGCCACATCCGGATTTCGCGCCACTTTCCGGTCCTGCTGACGCTGGCCTCCATCAGACGGGAACCGGAGCTGGTCGCTAGCCCGGTGCGATGGTGCAACGAAGGGAGAGTCGTGTGTGCCGCACCGGAAGCGACCGCATGAGGTCGGGCCGCGGACCCGCCGACCGTGCGACAAGGGGCAGAATCGTACGGCGGCGGGCTGCGGCCCAACGGAACAACTAACCGTTCGACTGTTCAACGCGTCTAACTTAGGGAGGTCTCAAATGCCTCGGTCAAAAGACAATCTTGCCGCTCGACACACCTGGGCCAACGTACTCGTCGCCCCCAGCATCCTGAACCCGGCCTTCCTGCTCGCCACCGATTACGTTTCCGCCAGCCCATTTCTGATGTACTACCAGGAGCCCGAACGGCGCATCACCGCCGTCGAACATCGCGAAGTCCGCGACGAAAACTCCCTGGCCATAGACCTGATTATCCGGCCGCTGCTGGACTCGCCGACTGGCTGAGCGCGCGGCCATCCCTCGTCACACCAACGAATAACTCACCAACGATTCTCTTCCTCCCAGATGCCACGAGTCGGGCCAGTGATGGTCCGGCTCGTGTGCTATTCGATTCGCCCGATCTGCTTTGCTACCCGGCGGCCGGATGCTCGGCCTGAAACGTCCGCCCCTGTCGGCGATGCTCGCCCTGCGGGTCCGCCGCATCCCAGCGCTGGTAAAGCTCGACAACTCGTTGGTGCGCCTCGACCGTCGAAGGATGGCAATTGCCCATTCGAACGGCAAGCTCGCCGTATCCGTGAAGCAGCAATTGTTCGGCCTCGGCGAATTTCAACTGATCGCGCAAGCAGCTTCCAAGATTGCATTCGGCCCACGCCGTCAGCGCCCCGTCGGTGGCCGGATCGGCCTTCAGATCATCAAACGCCTTTCTGGCATCTGCGTTCGCCTCGTTCAATCGCCCAAGCCGTCGAAGGATTTCGGCCCGCAACGTCCGCGCCAGCGCCGCGTTTCCGCTGGAAGGCCCGTCGGCCCGAACGAAGCGTTGTAGCGCCTCCTCCGACGTCCGCAGCGCCTCGGAATACTGCTCGCTCGCCAGCAATATGTGCGTCAGGTCGTACATCGCGTCCGAGACTTCGGCGCCATCCGCTCCCTGCGATTCGCGCCGCAGCTCGAGCTGCCGCCGCGCCAGCCCCTCCGCCTCGCCCCAGTTCTTGTCGAGCGACGTCAGGCGTGTCAGCGCTTTCAGGGCGGCCATCGTCCGGGCGTCGCGCTCGCCGCGCGACCGCTTCAGCCGTTCGTAATGCTCACGCGCAAGCGACCGCGCCTCGGCATACTTGCATCGCAATTCCAGCAATTGGATCAACGAACCCATGAACGCGATCGTCTGCTGATGATCCGGCCCGAATACCCGCGCGCCGCGCTCGACGATGTCGCGATAGGTCGGCTCGACGGCTTCGAGCTCAGCCGGTGTCCGCGCAAGCGTCGCGGCGTCGCTCGCCAGCGTCAGGGTGCGTGGATTGTCGGGGCCGAGTTTGTCCAGCGATATCTGATGGGCGCGGCGCACGAGCGTGCTGCCCTCGTCAAACTTGCCGCGTCGCGTCAGCAGGATCCCGAGATTGTCCATCGAAGCTAGCGTCAACTCGTGCTCCGCGCCCAGCGCGCGCATCCGCCCGGCCAGCGTTTCACGCAGCAGCGCCTCACCCGCATCGATGTCCCCACGTTCGACCTTCAGAACGCCTAGAAAGTGGCGCGAAACGAGCGTGTCCGGATCGTCCGGTCCCAGCGTCCGCGATTGCGCCTCCAGCACGCCGCTGAGCTGCTGAATGGCCGGCTCGACCTGGTTGTTGTGGGCCATCGCTTCGCACAGGTTGTAATGAAAGCGCAGCGCTTCGCGAGAATCGGCTCCCGATTGCGCCCGCGCCAGTTCCAGACCGGCCCGAAAGTGCGGCTCGGCCTCCGCATAAAGCGTGAGCCCCTGATAGGCGCGGCCGATCGCGTCGCGCAGCCCCATGGCGACGCGCGGCTGCCCCGCAAACGATTTGTCGAGGTTCTCGCCGGCCTTCTTGAGTAGCTCGACCACGCGCACCTCCGGTCCGCCTGCGCTCGGATCGACCGACCCAAACATGGTCGTCAGGAAGCGGCTGATCTCGGCATTCGTGGCCGATTCCAGCAGCGCCTCGCGTTCGGCCGCTTTCGCACGATGCGCCTGGAGTGTCGTCGTGCAGATGCCGGCGGCGAGCGCGACAAACACGGCCGCCGCTCCGCCGACCAGCACGCGATTTCGCTGAGCGAACTTTCGCACAACGTAAATCGTGTGCGGCGGCCGCGCGACGATCGGCTCGTTCGCCACAAATCGCTCGACATCCTCCGCGAGGGCGGCCACGCTTTGATATCGCTGCTCCGGCGCCTTCTCGATTGCCTTGAGAATGATCGTGTCCAGATCGCCCCGCAGCGCCCGCCCATCGATGCCGCGCGATTCGGCCGCCCGGCTGGGGCGGCGCGGCGCCGACTCGCAGATGGATCGCACCGCACTGGGGATCGAAGTCCGCGATACGTCATAAGGCAGCCCGCCCGTCAAAATCTCAAACAGGATCACGCCGAGCGAATAGACGTCGCTGCGAAGATCGATCTCGTCAGCCGAGCCGCGCGTCTGTTCCGGGCTCATGTACGCCAGCGTGCCGATCAGTCGGCTGTTGTCGGCCGCCATCGTCACACAGCTCACGTCAGAGTCGGTGATTCGCGCGAGCCCGAAGTCGAGCACCTTGAGCGTGCCGCCCTCCTCCACCAGCACATTTCCCGGCTTGAGATCGCGATGAATCACGCCGTGCTGGTGGGCATAGCTGATGGCCGCGCACAATCTCAGGAATAGTCGCAGTCGCTCTCGCACGCCGAGTTCGTGGCGTCGCGCGAATTCCGTGAGCGACAAGCCATCGACGTATTCCATCGCATAGAACGGCCCGCCGCTGCTGACTCCGGATTCGAAAATCGACGGGATGCCTGCGTGCCGCAGACGCGCAAGTGCGCGGATCTCACGCTGAAACAGACGAACCCGTTCCTGGCTCGCCGCGTAATCCCCGCGAACCACCTTGAGCGCCACGCGCCGTTGCGGCATCTGTTGGCGGGCCTCATAGACCACGCCCATGCCGCCGCGCCCCACTTCGCGGACGATTTCAAATCCGCCGATGGCGGTCGGCACAGGAGCGGACGCGCCGAGCTGCGAATTCAGCTCCAGCGCCTGACTGCCCAGTTGCGCAAGCAACGCCCGATTCTCGTTCAGCTCCACCAGACGAGCCCGGCAATCGACGCAACTGGAGAGATGCTCCTCCACCGGCCCCGCCGACCCGGCCGGATCGCTCGCATAGGCCTCCAACCGCTCCAGTTCCGGACACCCGCAGCTCAATCATTCCTCCGCTTCAAACGCGGTCCGCAACTCGCGAAGCCGCGATGCCACGCGGTGCTTCGCGATGAAAACGGCGTTCCGAGTCAGTCCCAGGCGCTCAGCCGCCTTGGCCGGCTCAACCTGCTCGAAAACGACCAGCCGAAACGCCTCGAACGTCGGCGGCGAAACCTCGCAACGCACCTGTTCCAGACATTGCAACAGAGTGGCCCGCTGCCATTCCAGTTCCCAGACTTCCTGGGCCGCGGCCGAATCGGGCACGGCCGACCAGAACGAAGTGCCGTCGTCCGCTTTAGCGATTTGTGCCTCCCGCGTCGCAATCTTTCTCCGCGCCATCAGGATTTTGTTATGCGCGATTCCGAATAGGTAGTGTCCAAGCCGACCCCGCCCGCGCTCGTACGCGTCCTTCCGGTACGACTCGAGAAACGCCAGCAGCGTCTCCTGGGCGACATCCTCGGCGTCCGCCAGACTCAGGCCGAGTTTTCGGCTGAATCCGGTGATCGGGGCCCGGAATCGCTCCACAAAGCCGCTCCAGGCCGAGTGATCATTTGCGTCACGCAAACGATCCAGAACCGTCGTTGTGGTTAGCCATTCCATTGAAAATCCCGCACCAGAGATGATACGCCGCCAAAGCAGAATTCGGTGATAGCCGTGAAAGATGCGGCCCTCTCACGCAAAGACTCAAGAGTGGGGGGTGGCGGGCGTTATCGGCCGCCATTGGGACCAAGTGCGATTCCGCCCCCGGCGAATTGGCGCGGACTTATCGATCAAAACCTCGAAGGAAGGATCAGATTCTCATGCAGCCCCGAAATCAGACGACTCAGACCGTATTTCTTGGAATTGGCGTAGCGTTCGTACTCGCATTTTCGCAGCCGATGCAGGCCGGAGTCACTCCGATCACCACCAGTGCCCGGGCCGGCGCATTCGCCCACGTCGATCCCAATCCGCCGTCGTCCTGGGACATCCATACCGATTTCCAGAGCAGCGGCGACGCCACCGCTAGTGCGTACCGCCTGGATTCGGCCAACTCTAACGCACTCTCCTGCGAGGCGACGACCAGCACCACCGGCCACACCGACCCCGGCGGGGCCTTCGGAAATGCCACGCTGCACGCCCACTGGGTCGCGGTCGACACGATCCCGCCCGGAAACCAGCCCAGCGGGACCTATTCCGCCGAGATGAAGTTTTTCTATTCGTTCTTCACCGACGCCCCCATGACGATCTCGATCACCGTAAACAGTTCGCTCGTCGTCAGCGGCGACACCAATGCTGCCGACGCCGCCATGACCGTCAATCGCGTCCTGACCGTCAACGGGCAGTTCACCGATATCCCGCCCAATGGCACCACCAACGTCCAATACGCCCTCAACGCCGGCTTTCACCAGCTGCTGCTCGAGCACTATCCGAGCTTGGGCATGTCGCCGTGGCCGAACGTCAACGCCACCGCCGAAACACAGATGACATTCACGATCAAGCAGCAGGGCGACATGAACTGCGATGGAAAGGTCAACGGCCTCGACATCCAGGCCTTCGTCCAGGCCCTGTTGAACCCCGCCGGCTATTCGGCCGCCTATCCCGGCTGCGATATCAACAACGGCGACATGAACCACGACGCCGCAGTCTCCACCACGGACGCCCCATTGTTCGCGCACGCCGTTCTCGGAAACTGAGTCTCGATCCCGTTTCGAAGTGACGAATCCGCGCGATTGGCTAAGGCCCGACGATCAGGCCCGCCAGTCCGATCGCATCCGAATTGTTGATCACGGAATTGCTATCAATGTCTGCCGCGCAGAACGACCGCGCCTCAACGCACGGCGGATTCAGCAGAACACCCACAAACGCCTGTACGTCCCGCCCATCGATGAACCCATCCCCGTTTACGTCCCCCTTCACGCACCCGATATTCGGCACGATCGCGTTCGTCGCCGGCGCGTCCGCACCGCCGCCCGCCAGAAACGCTTCCATCGCCGCGCTCCCGGTCGTCGGGGGAACGTTCGCGTCAAAACGGAAATTGAACAACGCTCCCCAGATCAGCGCGTTCGCCGCCGGGTTCGCGGCAAACGTGTCCGTCTGCCAGTTCACCGCCCCACAGGACGTATCAAAAGTGCCCGGCCAATCGTTCCCGCTCTCAAAGTCGCTGTCGTGGAAACCGATATTGCTGACAATCGCGGACCCCGGCACAGGCACGGCAAATCGCCGAATCCGCCGCGAATACGTGTAGTTGTAAACCGCGTACTCGTAGTGCCACATCCCCCCGCCCAGGTCCGTCGCCTTCGAAGCCACATACAGCAGCCCCGGATCGGCCACCGTGCTCAGCAGCTCATTCGCCCCGCCGGTCAAATACCGCGTCGTCACCACCGGCCCGTGCAATACGGGATTGTCATCAAACGGCGTCTGAAATATCCAGCTATCCCCCGAGGCAAACATCGTGAATCGCCGGCTCGCAATGTTGTTCGAAGTGTCCACGTCCCCCGCGACGATATACATGCCCTCATAGAAATAAGACGCCCCCGCCAATCCAAGATCAGAGTTCGCCACCGTGCACCGATGATCGAACGGCCCCAGCCCCGACCCGTTGTTGCTTCGCTGACAGTCAACCGGCGTCCCATCAAACCACGACCCGCACGGCTGCCAAGCCGCCGTGTAAGGATCAATCTCCTCGCGCGGCCCGAGGAAAAACTGATTCGCATTATGGTTGTCAAAATAAGTATCCGAGCAGCCAATCCCCAGCGACTGCGCGCCGGCCGGCGTACACGGCCCGCAAAGCGTGTCCGACGAAACCACAAACGTGTGCTTCGCCCACGCCCGCCCGATCTGCTCGAACCGCCCGTCCTTCAGCCGAAAAATCGAATACGCGATAAACGGATGATTCGGGTTCATCGCCGCGATCCACGGAACCGTCGTCGTGCCGACATTGCACGCCGTCGTCTCGCACGAAATCGCATTCAGACCGCCCGAATTCGTGATGATCGATAATCCCGATAAATCCCCCATCGCAACGTCCGTGCCCGCCCGCGCGTGCTCAACCACGCCGGCCATGGCGGCCGCGCACACAAACATCGCAACCCGAATTCGTGGCAAGACTCCCACTCCAGCCCCACCGTCAGCGAAATGCGACCGATAAGTCGCCCCGCCGACGTCCTATCTAAGAATACGCAGCCCCCAATAGCCGTTCAAATGACTTCGGACGTTGCCGCGACCCAGTTGAGGTCGCCCCTCAGGCATCCCGTTCGTACGCAACCCGCAGCCACTTCAGGACTTCCTCATCAATCTCCGCCGCGTCCGAAATCGGAATCCGGTGCGTAATCCGGTCTTTCTTCGCGAACCCGCCCGTATCGATCAGCCGCTTCGGCGCCTTCATGTCCCCCAGCGCCAGCCCCAAATCAATCCGCGTATTCGTCGTCGGCTTCAGCTGCGCAAAGACATGCTTGCGATACAGCGGCACCATCGTCTTGCACGGACACGCCTTCACGTCCTTCCCGATCTTGAACGCCGCCGCCATCAGCCGGTCAAAGATCGGCCGCAGCTCCGCCTTCTTTCCGGCGTACTGCTCCTCAACATACTTCACCGCCGTCTTCAGATACGCCTCGGGCGAATCCTCCTCGCCGCCCTTGCCCACCGAGCGCTCCGCGATCCACCACGCCGAGTTCGTCCCAAACTTGTGCTTCACCTTCAGCCAGTCGCGCCGCCCCGCCTCATCCCCCGGCCCCTCCTTCTTGACCAGCTTCAACCACTCCTC
Organism: Planctomycetota bacterium; assembly: GCA_015654675.1. Lineage (GTDB taxonomy): Bacteria > Planctomycetota > Phycisphaerae > UBA1845 > UTPLA1 > SpSt-539. The sequence continues at coordinate 46,786 of JAATGM010000005.1, forward strand.
CAGCGTCCGCCCGGTCTTCTCCTTCAACGACGCCACCCAGTCCTGAACCATCTCCACGCCCGGGTGGACGCTGTATCGATGCTGCTTCGGTGCAATCGTCGGCATAACGTTCTCCCCTTAGCTCCGCGCCGAGATGGTCTCAGCCATCCGCTCCAGCGCCGCGCCCCAATACGCCTTCATCTTCTCGCCCGCCTTGGCGTCCGCAAGCTTCTTGTGCTCGACAGTCACCATGCTCTTCCCCGCCCCCTTCGCATAAAACATCACTTCAATGTGCGTCTCACCATCCACCCAGGTGATCCGCATCGACCGGTTCTTCGTCGCCTTGCGAACCGTGAAACCCGATTCCTTCAGCCACTTCGCGCGCGTCCGCTTGTCGTCCCACACGCGAAAAGCCGCCGCGATCGGCGCTGCCAGAGTCTTGCTCTTACTGACCGAATACCCGCTGGCGGTCTGATTCTTTTCGCGCAGCCCGCATACCCGCTCGTAGCCGACGGTCACCATCTGCCGCCACCACGGCCCCATCTTGTGCGTCTCTCCAACAATCTTGACGATCCCCTTGTGATCCAGCTTCCGCGCCCCCGCCTTATCCAAAACAGCAACCCACTCCCCCCAGTCCCGCCCCGTCTTCGCCTTCACCGCCGCATCGCTCATCCCGGCCGCACCGCGTTTCTCAGTGGAAGCTGGCATGGTGATCCTCCAAGACACAGATCGCTCGCACCCCATCCTCTCCCCATATTGTGGCCCAACCAGCCACAAGGCCACAAGCAGCACCGGGCCCGCGATCGATTCTAGAATCTCGATCTCATCATTCCGATCCCCAGACATCGCCTTAGCGGAGGTGTTTATTCCGACTTCGCAATTTGTCGTCAGCTGCAATATATTCAGCCAATTCCCACTCCCATATATCTTTAATGACTACGGACGAGCCGTCCGCGTTGGCGTATGCGATATATCTCATCCAATCACCGCGCCCCGGTGGCACGGATTCCACCAGTATCAGATATGGCCCGCCTCGGAGATCCCCAACGGGTCTGTATTGCGGACGCAGCCGCCAGGGTGGCGTTGGAAGTTCTGGCACACGGCGACGGTCGTAAAGATTGTAAGTCTCTTCAAGCTCAACGATGGAATCCGGAAGCGGTCGCCCTTGAATGAAATAGTACCCAACCGCTTCGCCATAACCACAGACAGCCGGCCACCGCCCGCTATTCCTGACAAAAAATCCGATGAACAGGACCCCCAATGCGAACAATACGAACAAGAAAAATGAGCAGTAGTAGACCCACGCTCTACGCTTGCGTGGGACCAACTGCTTGTCAGTGTGATCGTCACTCATCTTCCGTCGCCAACCACAAACGAACCCGCTTCTTTCCCATTTGCAGCGGATGCTGCCACCCCGACAGGCCATCCATTTCAAGACCACTCGCAGGCGTTCTCCACGTCGCCGGCCTGCTCATCACCCCGCTGCGGTTTAAGATTGGCTCTACATGAAAAAGAATATGCCGACGCTATATACAAGCCACACGCACAACATAGCCATTGCGATCTTGACTCGATCCATTGCAACTCGTTTCCGCCACCATAGAACGACCGTTATCGCCAGATCCACGAGCGCGACGGGCAGCGCGAAAATCATATAGGCCGCATAAAACTCGATGTTTATTCCGCGTCGCAACGCGCACACTGCTGTGAACAACAAAACGATTGCGATGGCCAACGCCGGTACTTCGAGCCGCGATCTTCGTAGAGGTTTTGGCGCTCCGTATTCCAGCACGATGGGTTCGTCCATAAAGACTCCCCTTATCAATTCCGAAGCCCCAGGCCACCCCATTCGCACGTTGGCGCGATGCCCGGCTAATCCGCTGGCGCTGCGGCACTTCCCCAGACAGCCACGGCATGAAGCAAATCCGGAATATCCATGGCGAACGCGGCATAGATATCTCGCCCAATCGCCCGCATCATCCTCCGCAGCTTTCCCGATCATATCACCCAGCGCGGAAACAGCCGCCAATCGCTCCACCTCGCACCCGACGACCCCACCGGTTACCTCGCCCCCCCCCACAAGCCAGCCCCTCAAGAAAATCACTTAAGTGCCCCCCACACCATCGAATTCAGCCCCTCGCGACCCCAATAATCGCAAAAAAAGCCAATTGGCCCCCACTCCCCCCAAAACGCGCAAATAGGGATGCAGAAACCGAGCGCGTATGATGGATGATCTCGTCCCGGCTCGGCCGGACAACTGGGCTAAACGCTCCGGGGAACAAAAATGACCATCGCCGCTGATCTCAGCTCCAATAAACGCCGCAACCACATCCTCCCGCTGACCGCCCTCCTCTGCGGCCTCGCCATCGCCGCGCCCGCCCTCGCGACGGACGGCATCCGCCAGCAAACCGGCGCCGAAGCGGCCGCGACGAAATACGGCGTTTCCGGCGCGGGCGTCGTCGTCGCCGTTCTTGATCGCGGAATCGATTACACCCATCCCGACTTCATCAAGCCCGACGGCAATACGCGCATCAAGTACATTTTGGACATGACCGGCCCGACGAGTTACTACTACTGCGACGATCCCGCCCGGCCCATTTCAGTCGAATACACCGAGTCCCAAATCAACGCAGCCCTGCACGGCGGCCCGCCGTTGCCCACGCGCGATGCGGTCGGCCATGGAACCGTAAGCGCCGGCGTCGCCGCTGGAAACGGTCGGGCGTTTGCCGCCGGTCGCTACGCCGGAATGGCCCCGGAAGCGGATCTGATCATCGTGAAGATTACCTCGGGTGCCGACGCCCACGACAACCAGCCGGCGGACCCGGTTTTTGTCGGATGCATGGACGAGGCGCTCACCTGGCTCAATGCCAAACTCGCACAGCTTGGCGAGCCGCCGTGCGTCGCGATCCTCAACATCGGCGTGCAATACGGCCCGCTCGACGGCACCTCGGTCGTCAGCCGCCATATCGATGAAGTCTTCGGCGCAAACCGTCCCGGTCGCATTTATGCAACCGGCACCGGCGACGAGGGTGGATACCCCTCACATTCCGGCGGCGACTTCACAAGCGCTGCGCCGACAATCATCCGCTTTACAAAGCCGAATTCTGCCCAGTGGTCCATCGCAGCGTGGTACACCGGAACGCGGCCGGCCGAATTTACCGTGCGAATGGATGACGGCGCGGTCGTCGGCCCGGTTCCGCCGGAGGAGTGGCGTCTGAACGCCGGGCTCTACGCATTCCAGACCGCCCCCGGTGCCGAACCGTACCCGCAGACATCAAACAGCGGCGACCGGTCCGTATATATGGACATTGGCTCGCACACCGGCGGCGGGCAGATCGAGGTCCGCGGGACTGGCCCCGGTACTGGCCGCGTGGATGCCTACATCGTGGGCGGGCCGCCACCCATGTGGTTCCTCGATCACCTGGTGCCCGGCCGGCTGGGAGATCCCGCAACCACGCGCGGCGCGGTGGTCGCGGGCGTGTATGTGTCACGCACCGATTGGATTGATATTCAGGGAACCCCGCGCTCGAACATCAGCGAAGGAGCGGTCGGCGAACTGTGGCTTCATTCGTCCGACGGGCCGACGCGCGACGGCCGCCTCGGCGTCGATGTCGCCACGCCCGGCCAGGGGGCTTTCGCGGCCTATGCTCCCAATTCCGTTTGGCGGACATGCTGCCCGTGGAATGTGATTCAGGACGGCGGCGGCTGGTATGGCGGCCACGGCGCGGCAAGCTCATCCGGCCCGCTGCTCGTCGGTGCGGTCGCACTGATGCTCGAAATGTGCCCGACGCTCACCGCCGACCAGGCCCGCGCGATTCTGCACGCGACGGCCACCGCCGATGCGAACACCGGCGCGGTTCCCAATAGCCATTGGGGTTACGGAAAACTTAACATGCTCGCCGCGCTCGATGCCCTCAACGCCGCGCGGCTCGGCGATTTCGATTGCAGCGGACACGTGGACATGAGTGACGTGCCGACGTTCATTAATGTTTTGCTCGGCCTCGACGCGAATCTGCTGCATGTTCGCCGGGCCGACATCAATAATGACGGTACACCCAACGGCCGCGACATCGGCCCGTTCGTCGACCTGGTAATCTCCCCCTGACCGGTCCCTGAGCCAGCGCAGTCCTGAGCTTGCTGCGTAGTCCTGAGCTTGTCGAAGGGTCGAAGGGTCGAAGGGCCCAATTCCTCAGCCCCGGCTCCGTCGCTCGATCACGCCGCCGGGTGGAAATCGACTTTTCGTTTCACGGCCTGATCGACTTCTTCCGGCGTCATCAGCACGACAATTCGCGATTTCACGCTGCCGCTGGCCTGGGCGACCAGCGCGACGACGGCCATGTCGACGTTGCTGGGCAGGTCCATGACGATGTGGAAGTCGTCGCTGCCGAAGCCGAAGTAGAAGGCCTCGAGCTTCCCGCCCATCTCGCGCACGAGCTGATCGACCATCGCGCGGCGCTTGGATCCGCCTTCATGCAGCAGGCCTTTCAGCCCCTGCTCGGTATAGGAACCCTGACAGAGATATTTGGGCATGGGATTCTCCTTTCGTGGCATATCTCATACTCGTAGGGTGCGTCCTCTGCACGCACCGCCGCAACAGTCCGAACCCGGAGCGCGAGCGACGGCCGAGAGGCCCCACCGCCAACCCGACCGCACCCCGCGCCAAACCAATAACCCTGCAAGCCAATGGCGACCAACCGGGCAGCGCCCCCCATCTCGCCCAACAGTCCGAAACGCCAACGGCGTGCGCCAACACCAGCCCAGGGCAACGCCTTGCAACGCCCTGGGTCACAATCGCGCCACACAAAAAAGCCCTGAAATGGCGCGCTAGCATGCTCAGCTAAAATCACCGCATCAGGATGCCCCTCACACCCTCCCCCCGCCCCGCCTACTCTTCCTCATACTCAGAATTCAAATCCTGCCCCTGCTCTTGCTCCGCCCCTTGCCCCGGCCGTCAATGTCGCCTCGACTTCACACAACTTGGTCACCAGCTGCTAGGCACACGCTGCGTCCGCTTCATCGAGAATCCCTCGCCCGCTCGCGGCCACTGAGTTTCGCATAGCCCCTAAATCAAATTTCGCGGAGCAGGTCAGATGGGCGTGTCAACGGCGCAAAACAGGCTATAGCGATTATCGCTTACCCTGGTCGCATCGTGCGCTGATAGGAGCGTGCAATGACCCAGGGGAGAAAATGGGGGTCGAGCTCCGGAGTTACTTCGAGTTCTGGGGATACGACAATTATTGTCGGCAAATGCGCGACTGTAAGCTCGCTTGCAAACTCCCGAGAAAGGTAATGTTGCCCGGGGAGGGCATTATGTGCAACGTAATTCATCCATGTTTGCGGATCATCGTCAACGGAAATGCAAATGATCGGAATCGGAGCATCCTGGTATTGCTCTGCGATCATTTGTAGTGTGGCGAATATAGGCTTGCACGGCCCGCAGAATGTCGCCCATATGAAGAGTATCATCGGTTTGCCTTTATAAGTAGATAGGCGCGCGTCAGAGCCGTCGGAAAACTCGCCGAGAGGCCTATCCCACCACTTTCGAATGGCGGCAGCGCGGATTCGAGCGAGGTATTTATATTCACAGGTAAGCGCAATACGTTTCGTCAGCCTATCCCCGCCACGCTCGAGCTCAATGCGTAATTCCGTCCCGGGCGGAGTATCGTTAATGGATCTAAGCCGGCTAAGAACATCGGTGCTGCCTTTAATGCGAGTAACGACGTCTCCGACTCGCAAATGAGCACACTCCGCCGGCGACGCCGAGCACACCTTCGTTATCTTGATCTTGTTTGGGCCAGAAGGCGACGGGATCGGTTCGAATCCAATTCCCAAAAATCCATTCGAAGGCGGTAAGAGCGGAAGTGATTTGAGCGACCGCTGCTCAAAATATGAGGGCACAGTAAATGGTTCGACCCGAAGCGGGACAGGGAATCGCACGAGTGAGGCGAGGTCGACGGCGCGTGCTGGTAACAGCTCTAGCGGTGGCGAGTAATCGAGTTCCAATGCGAGGCATAGCGGGCGAAAGTATACCTGCACATCGACTTGCGGTACTGGTGGCGATGCTGAAGTCGCCGCCAATCTTGTGGATCGAGAGAATTGGGCGACAATTTCAGAGTTCGCTTGCTTCGCAACTTCCAACGCGCTAAGCCCGGCGAGCGATCGATCACGCCTACGCCCTCGAGTTCCGCTAATCCGAATGAATTCGGACCGCGACATCGACTGTACCTCTACCCCACGTTTTTCGTACTCGGCCGCCGTCTTGGCCACGCACTCGTGAAGCGGGTCCTTCGGCCCGTCGAGGTAGTCATCGTGAATAAGCAAAAGTTTCGTTCCGACGTGATTAGGGGATTGCCCGGCGGCGCTCTGCGCAATTGCCGTATGGGCTACGACCCCGAGACCCGCGGTTACGGCAACAAGCAAGTTGGCGAAGCCGCGGTTCATGGAGTTACCCCCAAACTTCGAAACGGTGAAGCTACGGCGCAAGGACACTCGTATGCCTTGGTTTCTCCCATACACCGGGGCGGTTGAATGGCTCCAAGTTCGGCCATTCGGGCCAGCCACCATTTTATTGAGTGCTCAAGCATTGACGTCCAACCTCCGCCGCCATGCTACGCGTCGCCCCCCATCGTCCTGCCCGATTCCCCCCATCATATCACCCGGCACGGGAAAAACTGCCAGCCAGCGTCTTCACCCCCGACCACAGATTCGCTGCGGCGAACGACCATACCGCCTACCTCAACTTCCTCCGCGACGAAGTCGACGACCGCGGCCACCCCTTCGCCTCCAATAGCATCATTTTGAAGCTCGAATTCGACTCTGTCCCCTCCCGACAGACCGACCCGCAAACAGAACCGGCCGCGCCAGCGCCGGGCCTGAGCGCTTACGATTCACTCAGACGCGTGCTGGAAACCCCGATCATCCTGATCATGCCCCCCGACCAGAATTCTGGCTTGACTTCCCAATTCCAGCATACTAAACACTAACCGAACAAGCTCCCAATAAGAGGGGGGAGCAATCCGGGGTCTCAGTGCGCGAAATCCCAACCCAAAGGGAAGCGCCGACTCCCCGCGCTTTTTGAAAAGTGAATCCGACCACACGCATTCCCCGCGGGATACAGCAAGCTTGATGCATCTCATTAATCTCATCTCAAGACCCGGACTCAGGCCTCAGGTCTTCCACAAACCGGACCGCCCCAAATCTCACAAATCTCACGAGACGCGGCCCGGCCATTCCAAACAATGTGCTAACTCGCCTCGGAACCGAGACTTAAATTCCGATTTCCGACATCCAATATTGTCCCACGAATCTCAAGGCCGTCTCGTCGCGTCAGGGACTCGCGGTCGCGAGGCCCGAATTCCACTCCCGCATGCCAGGCGATCGAGGGACTTCCCCAGGGCACTGCCTCGCGGCAATAAAAACCCACCCGCACCCGTTCAAAAAAAAATCGCCCCGCGGCAGAACCGCGAGGCGAAAAAAATGATCGAATTCTCTTTCCCAAATCTCAAGACTCAGGTCTCAAGACTCAAGTCTCAAACATCAGGCATCCAGCCAGCGGCCGGCCGACTTCCGCAACGCATCCGCCTTGTCGGTCTTCTCCCACGAGAATCCCGGCCGGCCGAAGTGTCCGTGCGCCGCCGTCTCCTGATAGATCGGTCGCCGCAGCTTCAGCGTCTCGATGATCCCGCGCGGCCGCATGTCAAAATGATCGCGAACCAGCTTGGCGATCATGTCTTCATCCATCCGAGCCGTCCCTTCGGTGTCGATCAGCACGCTCACCGGCTCGGCCACGCCGATCGCATACGCCAGCTGCACCTCGCAAACGTCCGCGAGGCCCGCCGCGACCACGTTCTTGGCAACGTATCGCGCCATGTAGCTCGCCGATCGATCGACCTTGCTCGGGTCCTTGCCCGAGAAAGCCCCGCCGCCGTGCGCCCCGCGCCCGCCGTACGTATCAACGATGATCTTCCGTCCCGTCAACCCCGTATCGCCGTGCGGGCCGCCGATGACGAACCGCCCGGTCGGGTTGATATGGAACGTGATCCCCGGGCCCCACAGCTTCTTGTTCTCCTTCAGCACCACCGGCTTGATGATCTTGTCGATGATGATCTTCCGGAACTTCTCGTTGACGTTCCCGTTCTTATCCAGCAGGTCCTTCCGCGCCTCGTGCTGCGTCGAAATGACCACCGTATGCAGCCGGTGCGGCTGCCCGTTCTTGTATTCAATCGTCACCTGGCTCTTGCCGTCCGGCTTCAGCCAGTCCACTTCGCCGCTCTCCCGCGCCTCGGCCAGTCGCTCCACCAGCCGGTGCGACAGGTGAATCGGCAGTGGCATCAACGCCTTCGTCTCGCGGCAGGCGAAGCCGAACATCAATCCCTGGTCGCCGGCCCCTTGCTCATGCGACTTGCTGTGATCGACGCCCTGCGAAATATCCACCGACTGCGCGTGAATGCTCCGCACCACCGCGCAGCTCTGATAATCAAACCGCAGGTTCGGGTCCGTGTACCCGATCTTCTTGATCGCGTTGCGCGCCGTGTCCTCGGCGTTGTTCAGCGCGTCAATCGCCGCCTGATTGTGAACCGTCACCTCGCCCGAAATGACGACGAGCCCGGTCGTGCAAAGCGTCTCGCACGCCACGCGCGCGTACGGGTCCTTCGCCAGCAAACTATCCAGCACCGCGTCCGAAATCTGGTCCGACACCTTGTCTGGGTGCCCCATGGTCACCGACTCAGACGTAAACAAGTGGCTCTTGCGATGGTTGCGACTCACGGAAATGCTCCTCATGCGCCCGTCAAGGACGCGTCATCTACAGGCCTCAGCAATGAAGGCACAATGGTCCAGGATACGACGGGCCGGCATGAAACCGGCCACGATGTCGAATCGGAAATGCTAACGCCGGAACGCCCGCGCGACAACGCCGCCCCGCCCCGGCCAATGGGAGTTCTAATGCAGGTCGAGCGGATCAACCCGGCCAAATATCGTCTTAAGTCGCCCCAGCGCCCGGGCATACCGGATGCTCGCCGCCTTCGGCTTGATCCCCAGGGCCGACGCCACCTCGTGATTCGCCAGTTGAGAGAAGTGTCGCAGCGCCAAAACCTGCTGATCGTCCGATCGCAGGTTCCCCATCGCCGCCCGAATCCGCGCCGCCATCTCAATCCGCTCGACCGACTCCACCGGCGACCCGCGGCGAACATTGCGCACTCGCGCGCCATCCATCCGCTCGCGACTCGCGTCGCGCTTCTGCGTTCCAAGGTGCCGCCGTCGAACATCCGCCAGCGTCTGCAGCACGATCAGCCGCAGCCACACATACAGCCCCTCGGGCGAGTCGCCGCGCAAATGCGCCGATCGCCGAACCGCCTGCACAAATGCCTCCTGCAACACGTCGTCAGCATCGACGCGCCCAGTCATCCGGCTGCTCAGACGCGTCGCGACGACGCGCCGAAGTCGAACACGATGTTCATGGAAGGCCGCCGCAAGGCAGGCCGAATCGCCCCGTCGAACACGGAACGAAGAAGTGTTGATGGATTCCATGCAGGCATCCAACCTGCCCGATAATTTCCCGCCTCGCGCACGCCGCGGCGACTCGCACCGCCGACACGATATATTATGCCGTCCCGCACAACGGTTGATCCCCTCGAATATTCCCAATTTCGAAAAATTTTTCCACATCGCGGTAGATAGCGCCACTAGTTCGGCGTTACTCAACACGGGTCCCGCATGCGGCGCTTGCCTCAGCGTTCCTCTGCGTCCCAGTGCTCCCGATCGAAGGAAAAGGTTTGATCGCGGCCCGATCTCTGTGCGATGACGCACGCCGGCCGCCGCGGTCCGTTGCGCGCGGAGATTCAAACTGTTCATCGGAAGCCAACAAGTCCATGCCGTCACAACGACGACTGGAGATCGGTTCATCCAAAAGGAGTGCGAGCCATGTTGCGAGTCCCGTTCAACTCTCTCCCCATTCTCCGATCGAAATCATCGAACTCAACCGCTCCAGCCCTGGTCCTGATTCTCGGCCTCTCGCTGCTTGTCCCACTCGGCTGCGGCGCGAACCCCGACGCGCTGGCGCCGGCCGCGCTCGACTCTGTTGCCGCAGTGCAAACCGACCCAGCCGCGGTCGATGCCGATGCCGCGGATCCCACCGCTGTGGTCCCTACCAACCAATCGCCTGAAAACCAGCGCCCCCCCAACAACCCGCCCACCGACTTCCGCTCGTTTGACGGCCGCAACAACAACACCGCCCACTCCAATTGGGGCAGCACCGGAATCCAACTCCGCCGCGTCGCCGCCTCCGCCTATGCCGACGGCATCTCATCAGTAGGCGGCGTCAATCGCCCCGGCGCACGCGCGATCAGCAACGTCATCGCCGATCAGGGCGGCGTCGACGTCATCAGCGAGCGCCTCCTCTCAGCCATGATCTATGCGTGGGGCCAATTCCTCGATCACGATCTCGGTCTCACGCCTACCGGCGGAACCGAAATCATGGCGATCCCCGTCCCGACCGGCGATCCCTCGTTCGATCCCAACAGCACCGGCACGCAGGCCATCTACACCACGCGTTCGATCTTCGATCCAACCACCGGCACGTCGACCTCCAATCCGCGCCAGCAACCCAATACCCTCACCGCATGGCTCGACGCCTCGATGATCTACGGCTCCGACGCCGTGACCGCCACGAAGCTCCGAACGCTTTCCGGCGGCCGACTCAAGTCCAGTCCGGGCGGTTTCCTCCCGCTCAACAACGCTGCCTACTTCCCAACCGGCGCCCTCCCCATGGCCAACGATGCCCACATCGTCCCCGACGATCAGCTCTTCGCCGCCGGCGACGTCCGCGCAAACGAAAACATCGAGCTGCTCGCCCTTCACACGCTCTTCCTTCGCGAGCACAACTACTGGGCCGGCCAGATCGCCTCAGTCGAGGCCAGTCTCAATGACGAATCCATCTATCAGCGCGCAAGGTCGATCGTGATCGGCGAAATTGAAGCCATCACCTTTAACCAGTGGCTGCCCGCCATCCTCGGCCACAATGCCATGCCGGCCTACCCCGGCTACAACTCTGCGACCGACCCCAACCTCGGCAACGAGTTCTCCACCGCCGGCTTCCGCTTCGGCCACAGTCTCCTCGGCGACGACGTCGAATTCCTCGACGACAACGGTGTCGAAGTCGCCGACGAAATCCCGCTCAGCCAGGCCTTCTTCAATCCCGGCCAGCTCACCGCCGTCGGCATAGACCCCATCCTGAAATACCTCGCCTCCGACCCGGCCTCCGAGCTCGACAATCAGGTCGTCAACAGCGTCCGTAACTTCCTCTTCGGCCCTCCCGGAGCCGGCGGACTCGATCTCGCCAGTCTCAACATTCAGCGCGGCCGCGATCACGGGCTCGGCGATTACAACTCCGTCCGCGCCGCTTTCGGTCTCCGACGAGTCACGCGATTTGCAGACATTTCCCCCGATCCCGCCATTCAGGCCAAGCTCGCGTCCCTCTATGGCAACGTGAACAACATCGATCTGTGGGTCGGTGCGCTCGCTGAAGGTCACGTCTTCGGCGCCAGCGTCGGAACGACGCTCCGCACCATCATCGGCGACCAGTTCTCCCGCGCCAGAAACGGTGACCGCTATTGGTATCAGCGCGTATTCACCGGCCAGGTCCTGCGACGCATCGACAATACGACGCTCGCCGACGTGCTGCGCCGTAACACCACGCTCAACAATCTTCAACCCAACGTCTTTTTCTTCAGAGCCGGCATATCAGGTACGGCCTTTGCGGACGCGGACGGCGATGGCCAGCCCAGCCAGCAGGAACCGCCCTTGCCGAATCAGACCGTCGAACTGGTACAGATCACGGATGAAGGCAACGAAGTGATCGACTCAGAAGCCACCGACAATCGCGGCCGCTTCCGCTTCGATGTGCTCGACGGAATCCGCACCGGTAACTACTTCGTTCAGATTCTGGAGTCAGGTCCCGGCAGCCCGCCGATCGCCGCCAGCCGAACGGTAGCGATTACGCGTGGCGAGCAGTTCATCGATCGGGTCAATATCGCGGTGCTTGGAATCTAGCAAAACCCCGAAAGGGGGCGCTCAAGTGTGAGCGAAGAGAAGAAGCGTTGTAAAAAATAATGCGGGGCATATTCACGATCCGGTAAATCGTGACCATGCCCCGCATCCAAAGGGCGGATCTGACGTCTCAGATCCCCAGCAAGCGGCGAGTAAAGGCCTCGGTCTGCAGTTCCGGTGCCCTGCTCTGTTCCGCGTGATGGCGTACGTAACACTCAATATCCAGACCGTTCACCACGCCGTCCCCGTTGCAGTCCTCGGCTTTGCCGCCGCTGGCTGAAACAAGTACCGTCGTGGCCGGTGCGGATGTGCCGGAGGCGAGATCAGCCGAATTCTTTCGGCCGTTCCCCAGTCCGACAAAGACGAACGCGAGGGTCGCCGCTGCGGCGATCGGAACCGCCAACCGCACCCATCGCAGACCCCGATGAGTCAGCGCGGCGGGCCGAGTCTGCCATGGGAACGACGCCGGGGCGGATGCCGCCGTCGGGATGACTCCCGCCGACCGGGCCGCGCCCAACTCGTTCAACAGACTCTCAAGGTTGCGATTCACGATTAAGACCTCACTCGTCATACTTCAATTGCAACTCGCCCCCCGCCTGCGCAGAAAAAATCTGAGAAATAGCTAATCCCCTTGCCTCGAGCTTCGACCGCAGCCGCTCCAACAGGTCGGGAATTCGGCTCTCCCGAAGGGTCGCCTCTGGAATCCTAACTCTCTCAGCCACAACCCTTAACGTCTGTCCTTCAAAGAATCGCAACCGCACGATGTCGCGTTCTTCCGGCCCCAGACTACGAACACATTCGTCGAGCACCGCCAAGAGCTCGACGTCTGCCGCCACCCTTGCCGGGTCAGTCCGATCCGCATCTTCCGCGGCCTCCTCCGTCGTCAGCCGCAGTCGCGCCCGGCCCTGCTCGCGATATACATTCCGGAGGATGCCCGCCAGCCACATCAAAAACGACCGGCTCCGATCAAAACTGCCCCGCGCCTCAAACGCCCGACGCCAGGTCTCATTGGTGAGATCATCGACCCAGTCGGATCGCCGGCTCATCCGCCACGCCGCCAGCCGCAACCGAACGTTGTAGCGAACATAAAGCTGCTCGAACGCACCCGCGTCTCCGCGAGCGTTCGCTTCGAACAGTTCTTCATCTGCCGGATCGTTCATGCATTGCCGGAAGATTGGGAGATCGTGTGAGCGTCCGAACCGTGAACCGGGCGACGATATTTCGCGCCCCGTGCCGGGCGGACCCTCCCCGAACACTGATGAATCATACCCACCCCGCTATCGCCGAAAAGCCGTGATCAATGCAGTGTGTGGCCTTAACGAACGCTCGACCCGACCCGATAGCCGCGGAAGTAGCGATTGTAGTTGTTCCACGCTCCGTAACCGAAGCCATAGCCCGGTCCGCCCTGGTAATCATAAATCGTGACCGAGTAGGCCCCGAACTCCGGCCCATCAATCGCGCCCGGTGTCGAAGGCCAATCCGATCGGCCGATCTCCGTCGCCATTTGCGTCGTTTGCTCGTTGCCTCCAAACAGCAGCGAAGCGCGGGGCGTTGCCTCGATCACCGTCGCCGACTCCTGCACACCGCTCGTATTCGATTCATTGCAGCCACCGATCATCGCCGCCAGCAGCAGCGCGCCGATCAGGCCAATGCCCAGCGTAAGAGTTCTCTGTGTCATGCTTCCCCTCCTTCGTATTGCCCCCGTATCCCCGCAAAGAGCGTGCCGCCGCAAACTCTCCCCCCAGGCCGCTATTTACGGTCCGTCAACCAGTTATTGTATCCCGCGCCGCATCCCCACATCACGAATGATGCCGCAAAGCAACGCCCGCCGCGGTCTGTCACCGGTTTTATTTAGTTTGCTTTGACGAATCAAACTAATTGCGATACCCTGAGTCCATGGTCATTCGTGAAGCCGCCCGCCTGCTAACGGACTATTACCCCCGCATCTTTCACGCCTGCCATACGCGCCACGTCCGCGACCCGCGCACCCGAAACGTCCTCAGCCAGCACCAGGCCTCCATCCTCGATCACCTCGACGAAGTCGAACCCACCACCCTCTCAGGTCTCGCCGCCCACTCTGGCGTCACGCTCTCCACCATGTCCATTTCCGTCGAACGCCTCGTCCGCGCCGGCTACGTTCTCCGCGTGCGTGACAAGGCCGATGCACGCCGCGTCAACCTCCGCCTCTCGCCTGCCGGTCTGCGAATCAAGCAGGCCCAAAGCGTTCTCGATGCTCAACGCGTCCGCGCCCTGCTCGGCCGCCTCTCGACCGCTGAACGATCCGAGGCAATCCGCGGGCTGGCCATGCTCGCCCACGCCGCCCAACTCGAGATGCATTCAAAGGTGCTCTACGGCCTGCGCTCGTCGGGCCGCACTCGTCCCATCCGCCCCAAGCTCTCAGGAGACCGTCATGTTGAAGTGGATTCTGATCGGGCTCGCAGCGATCATTCTGCTGATCGCACTGGTCGCGATCATCGGCGTACTCCTTCCGCGTGATCACGTCGCCTCGCGCACGCTGCGTCTCAAGCAGCCGCCCGACGCCGTTTGGGCCGCGCTCACAAATGTCGAGGCATTTCCAACCTGGCGCCCCAACATCGCCCGCGTTGAGCGCCTCCCGGAGAAAAACGGCCGCCCCGTTTGGCGCGAGGTCGATGGTCGCAACGAATCTATGACATTTGAGTGCGAAACCTTCGACCCGCCGCGCCAACTCGTGACCCGAATCGCCGATCAAAACCTCCCCTTCGGCGGAACATGGACCTGGCAGATCAATCCCGTCGACGGAGGTAGCGAACTCTCAATCACTGAAAACGGCGAGATCTACAACCCGATCTTCCGCTTCATGGCCCGCTTCGTCCTCGGATACACCGCCACACTCGACGGCTACCTCACCGCACTCGCGAATCGTTTCGGCGAGTCCGCCGCCCTTTCTAACCCCTAGCCGCCTCAAATCTTTGCACGCGAACGCCACCGGCACTTCCCCTCTTGAAATCGCACTAACTGAGTGCTAAATTGCCTAACTGGCGCGAAAGCGTCCATAGGAACCAATTGCCAATGCTGGCGCTCACGAAAAAGACTGATTACGCGCTCATCGCGCTCAACCACCTGGCCGGCCACCGCAACCAGGTCGCCAACGCCCGCGCCATCGCCGAGCGCTACCACATCCCAGCCGCTCTGCTGATGAACATCATGAAGCTGCTCACCCACCACGGATTCGTCCGCTCGGTGCGCGGCTCCAAGGGCGGATATGTGCTCGCCCTCGAGCCGGCCGCCATCACGCTCTACCAGCTCATTGTCGCGATCGAAGGTCCGGTCGAATTCGTCAAGTGCGCCGAGCCGCTCAACGCCGACGGAGAGTCTTCCTGTGATCTCCTCGAAGTCTGTCCCGTGTCGCGCCCCGTTCGGAAGATTCACGAACGGCTGTCGCAATTCCTGAAAGAAGTCAGCCTGGCCGAAATCGCGGCCGAGGCCTGTTGCTGCGGTCAGCACGACAACGCCTTGCCCGTCTCAATCGGCATGCCCGTGGAGTCGAAGTCATGAAGTCCCCGATCTACATGGACAACAACGCCACCACGCCGGTCGATCCGCGCGTGCTCGATGCGATGCTGCCCTACTTCAAGGAAAAATTCGGCAACGCCGCTAGCCGCAATCACGAGTTCGGCTGGGTCGCCGAGGAAGGCGTCGAAAAGGCCCGCGAGCAGGTCGCAAAGGCCATCAACGCCTCCCCCAAGGAAATCGTCTGGACCAGCGGCGCCACCGAGAGCAACAACATCGCGATCAAAGGCATTGCCTCCATGTATCGCGAGCAGGGCAACCACATCATCACCCAGGTCATCGAGCACAAGGCCGTCATCGATCCGGCCAAGTTCCTCGAGCAGACCGGCTGCCACGTCACGTTCCTGCCGGTCGACAAAGACGGCCGCGTCTCCGCCGAGCAGGTCCGCGAGGCCATGACCGACAAGACCGTCCTCGTCTCGATCATGCACGCCAACAACGAAATCGGAACCATCAACCCCATCAAGGAAATCGGAAAGCTCTGCAAGGAAAAAGGCGTCATCTTCCACACCGACGCCTGCCAGACCTTCGCCAAAGTCCCGATTGATGTCGAAGACATGGGCATCGACCTGCTCTCCTGCTCCGGCCACAAGATCTACGGCCCCAAGGGCGTCGGCGCGCTTTACGTCCGCCGCAAGCGCCCCCGCGTCCGATGCGAGCCGGTCCTTCACGGCGGCGGCCACGAGCGCGGCATGCGCAGCGGGACGCTCAACGTCCCCGGCATCGTCGGAATGGGCAAAGCTGCTGAGCTCTGCTTCGACAACATGGCCGAGGAAACGAAATTCGTCGGCGGCCTTCGCGACCGGCTGAAAGACAAGCTCTTCAGCCAGCTCGACGAGATCTTCCTGAACGGCCACGCAACCGAGCGCATCCCCAACAACCTGAACATCAGCTTCCTCTACGTCGAAGGCGAGTCGCTCATGATGGGCTTCTCCGACGTCGCGGTCAGTTCCGGCTCCGCCTGCACCAGCGCCTCGCTCGAGCCCAGCTACGTCCTCAAGGCCCTCGGCCTCGGAGACGACCTGGCCCACAGCAGCATCCGCTTCTCGCTCGGCCGATTCACCACCCAGCAGGAAGTCGATTACGTCGCCGAACGCGTTGTGACGGCGGTCAAGCGGCTCCGCGAGATGAGCCCGCTCTACGAAATGGCCCAGGAAGGCGTCGACCTCAGCAAGGTCCAGTGGGCCCACCATTAATCAAAGGACAGGAACGCGGCGATCGGCCGCTCAGGAGACTTTCGAATGTCATATAGCGACAAAATCGTTGAACACTACCAGCACCCGCGCAACGTCGGCTCCTTCGACAAGGCCGATCCGAACGTCGGGACCGGCATCGTCGGCGCCCCCGAGTGCGGCGACGTGATGAAGCTCCAGATCAAGTGCGACGATCAGGGCAACATCCTCGACGCCAAGTTCAAGACCTTCGGCTGCGGCAGTGCCATCGCCTCCAGCTCGCTCGCAACCGAGTGGCTCAAGGGCAAGACGGTCGACGAGGCCCTTACGATTCGGAACACCGACATCGTCAAGGAACTTGCCCTGCCGCCCGTGAAAATCCATTGCAGCGTCCTGGCCGAAGACGCCATTCGCGCCGCAATTGCCGATTACAAGAAGAAGTCCGAGGAGCGCCAGCCCGCAACCGCCGGCGCTTCGCGTTAGAACTCTTCAAGACTAGAATCCGTATGCCGGTGGCGAAGATGCAACCGGCCCCAAGAGTACAGTAGCCTTCACAGGAGCTTTCAATGGCAGTCAATATCTCCGAACGCGCGGCATCGGAAGTCAAAACGATCATCCAGCAGCAAAACCTCCCCGAAAACACCTACCTCCGCGTAGGCGTTAAGGGCGGCGGCTGCAGCGGCTTTTCCTACACCCTCGACCTCACCGACTCAGTCGGCGAGAACGACGAAGTCTTCGACGTTCACGGCGTAAAGGTCATTTGCGACTCCAAGAGCTATCTCTATCTCAATGGCGTTGCAGTCGACTTCAAGGACGAGGTCATGGGCCGCGGGTTTGTCTTCAACAACCCGAATGCCTCCCACACCTGCGGGTGCGGCAGCAGCTTCAGCGCCTGACGCGCGAAGACGCCGCGCCCTCGGCGGCGAAATTCCGGAATACGGCAAGGCCCCGGATAACGATGCCGCGGCCTTGCCTCTTTGTTTCTGGCGGGTTTGCTCGATGAACACCACCCTCAGGTCATTCCCGATCAAGTGCGCGACGTGCGAGTCGCTCGCCCAGGCACCCGTCGCCTGCGCAGAGTGCCACTCGCTCCTCGAACACGTCTCGGGTGCCGACTACTTCGAGCTGTTCGGGCTCGAGCGCAGCTTCGATATCGCCCCAGCCGACATCCAGCGCAAATTCCTTGCCATCGCCCGCAACATCCACCCCGACGCCTTCGTCTCGGCCGACGCGGCCACGCAGTCCGTCGTCCTGCATCTTTCCTCGGCCGTGAATAAGGCCTACGAAACACTTCGCGATCCGGTCCGCCGCGCCGAATACATTCTCGAAGTCTCGGGCGGCAAGTCCGCCGCCGACGACAAGCGCGTCGCCCCCGAACTTCTCGCCGAAGTCATGATGCTGCGTGAAGAAATCGAAGAGTTGCGTGCCGGCGGAAACACGGCCGCAATCGCCGCAATCCGCCCCGACATTGCCCGAAAAAAGGACGCCACCCTGCACAAGATCGCCGACCTCTGCCGGCGAATCACGGCCGACGCCGACGCATCCGTGCACGACGACCTGCGCCTCCAGTTGAACTCCATCAAATACTTCGACAATCTCCTGGCCCAGCTCGCATGACTCCACCCAGCGACATCATCGTCGGCATCGACCTCGGCACGACCTTCTCCCTCGTCGCCTGGTGCGACGAACGCGGCCCCCAGGTCGTCCGCGACGAAAACGGCGATGGCCGCGTCCCCTCCGTCATTGGCTTCTCGCCCGACGGCTCGCTCAAGATCGGCTGGGATGCCCGCAATCACGCCGTCGAGAACCCCGAACACACCGTCTACTCCGTGAAACGCCTCATGGGCATCGGTGCAGATGTCCTCGCGCGCGAGCTCCCTTACCTCTCCTACCACGTCATCTCCGGCCAGCGCGATCAGGTCGTCATCGAAGTCAACGGCCGCCCGGTGACGCCCCAGGAAATCTCCGCCATCATCCTCCGCGAGTTGAAGGCCCGCGCCGAACGGCAATTGGGCCGCGAAATCCGCAAAGCGGTGATCACCGTCCCCGCCTACTTCGACGACTCGCAGCGACAAGCCACGCGCGACGCCGGCCAGATCGCCGGGCTCGAAGTCGTCCGCATTATCAATGAACCCACGGCCGCCGCCCTCGCCTACGGGATCGGTCAGCGCGCCGCGACCACTGCCCCCAAATCAACCGCCCTGCCCATCGGCGACAAGTCGAAATGCACCGCCCCCCAGCCCGTCAGCGAAGATGCGACCGGTGCGGAGCCCAGCACCATCGCCGTCTACGACCTCGGCGGCGGAACCTTCGACGTCACTGTCCTGCGACTTCACGATGGCGTTTTCGAAGCCATCTCAACCCACGGCGACACGCACCTGGGCGGCGACGACTTCGACCGCGTCATCATGGATCTCGTGCAGCGCGAAGTCCGCGAGAAAACTGGCATCGACATCATGACGCCCGCCACCCGCCAGGCCCTCCGCCTCCTGAGCGAACAGGTAAAGATCCGCCTCAGCACTAACAACGACGCCCGCATCGAGCTCGACCTCGGCAACAGCGGCAAGTACGAACGAACCGTCACTCGCTCCGAATTCGAATCGCTGATTGCCCCGCTGATCGACCGCACCATCGATGCCTGCCGCCGCGCCCTCGCCGACGCCGCCCTCGACCCCGCCGCCATCCAGCGTATCGTCATGGTGGGCGGCTGCACGCGAATCCCCCTCGTCCGCTCCCGCGTCGCCGAGTTCTTTAAGACAACGCCCTACACCGCGCTGAATCCCGACGAAGTCGTCGCCCTCGGCGCAGCCGTTCAGGCCCAGATCCTCGCCGGCGGCCGCCGAGACCTCCAACTGCTCGACGTCACCCCGCTCTCCCTCGGCATCGAAACCATGGGCGGCGCCATGGGCAAGCTCATCATGCGAAACGCCCGCATCCCCTGCGAAGCCCGCGAAATGTTCACCACTTTCATGGACGGCCAGGCCAACGTGAAGATCAACGTGCTGCAAGGCGAGCGCGAGCTGGCCGCCGACTGCCGCTCTCTCGGCGAATTCGCGCTCGGCGGCATTCCACCCATGCCCGCCGGCATTCCGAAAATCGAAGTCGCCTTCCTTATCGATGCCAACGGCATCCTCAACGTGAGCGCCCGCGAACAGCGTAGCGGCCGCGAAGCCAGCATCCAGGTCGTCCCGGCCCACGGCCTCACGCGCGACGAAGTCCGCAAAATCGAGCTCGACAGCGTCCGCTTTGCCCGCCAGGACATGGACGCCCACCGTCTCATCGACCTTCGCAACCAGATCGAGTTCGACGCCCACAAGACCGAGCAGGTCCTCGCCCGCGTCGCCGAGACTCTTCCGCGCGAAGAGCGCATCGCGATTGAAGAATCGATCCGAGTCCTGCGAAAGCTCAGCCAGACCAGCGGCGACCCCGAAAAACTCCATCAAGCCCTCGAACAATTCGGAAAATCAACCCTCCATCTCGCGGAGTTCGCTATAACACGCTCCCTGCAGGAAGCGCAGGCAACGACGAAAGGCCAGGTGTGATCGTGGGTGGACAGAATCCCTATATTGCCGACGCGGAAGTGCGTCTGCCGAAAAAGAAGTATCGCCTCACCATCATCGACGAGCAGAAAAAGGAACACGTGCTCGATATCGACCCCGCCAAGCTCCCCTTCGGTGATCACGGCCTGCCCGGCAGCATTCTTGACATCGCCATGGGCAACAACATCGAGCTCGATCACGCCTGCGGCGGCGTCTGCGCCTGCAGCACCTGCCACATCTACGTGAAGGAAGGCCTCGACACCTGCAACGCCGCCACCGAAGACGAGGAAGACCAACTCGACGAGGCCTACGCCCTCAAGCCCACCTCGCGTCTCGGCTGCCAGTGCGTCCCCGATGGCTCCAAAGACATCGTCGTCGAAATCCCAACCGTCAACCGCAACCTCGCCCGCGAGCCGCACGGCGCCGAGTCCATGACGTCAAAGCACGACTAAGGATCCGCAACATGCCGCGCAAAATAAAATGGACCGACAGCGAAGACGTCGGCATCCTGCTCCACGAGCAGAAGCCCGACATCGACCCGCTCACCGTCCGCTTCACCGACCTCCGCGAATGGGTTGTCGCCCTGCCCGACTTCGGCGACGATCCGCACGCCTCCAACGAGGCCAAGCTCGAGGCCATACAGATGGCCTGGCTTGAGGAATTCAAGGCCGCCCGCGACGAAGATTGACCCGCGCGCCGTTCGAAACGAAAGTCTCCGAATGTCCATCGTCCCCCAGGCACAAGTCATCACGGTCGCGCCGCAGGCCCCCGCCCGGCCCAGAAGTGCCCTTCATTCCCTCTCCAGTCATCTTCGCTTCTGGCCCGTCGCAGTCATCGGCCTCGCCATAGACCTCTGGACCAAGCATTGGGCCTTCGCCCACATCGACCCGCAGGTTCCGAAAGTCGTCATCCCCAACGTCCTGCGATTCCAGCTCTCGCTGAACTCCGGCGCGCTCTTTGGAATGGGCAAGGGCTTTGCCCCCATCTTCGTCGGCGCGTCCGTTCTCGCCCTCATGTTCGTCGTATACCTGTTCATCCACTCCACTCCGAAACATCGCTCCATGCACGTCGCCCTCGGCCTCGTCCTGGCTGGCGCAATCGGCAACCTCTACGACCGCACCTTCGAAAAGGCCTATGTCTGGGACAGCCCCATCACCCGCCAGCACCAGGCCGGCGTCCTGATTCGCTCAACCGAACACAGCGTCACCATCGGCGAATACCCCACCGGCGCAAATCCGCACGTCTACCCGCTCTCCCCAAACATCACCACCGGCATCCGCCCCGTCGTCCGCGACTTTATCAAGATTGAAGCCCGCGCCTTCGGCCACGAAGTCTGGCCCTGGATCTTCAATATTGCCGACGCGCTCCTCGTCGTCGGCGTCATCATCCTCCTCATCAATTTCTGGTTCGAACGCCGCCCCGAAACGCACTAGCCCCCGCGTCACGCCATTTTTTCTCGGCCAATCGCGCCTCTGGCAAATCGCCCCGCCGTCGGCGTATAATTTGACGCTCTCCTCGCAGTGGCCTCCCTCTAGGAACTTGGAATGAAACTCGTCAAGCGAGTGGTGTTCGTCGGTCTGATTGCATTCGTCGGGTGCGGCACAACGCCCGAGGGCTGGATCACCCAGCCCACCGAAACCAACCTCGTCATTGGCGGTCTGAACAATCTTCAGCCCTACTTCGCCAAGTTGCAGTCCCCGGACCGCTCGCTGCCTGACATGGGCGACTTTCTGCTCGCAAGCTGCGGCTGCGGCGACTGGCGCGTCCTCATTCGCCCAACCAACGGCGCACCGCAGGTTCAATTCCCCGTCCGCTTTTATTCGAACGGTCCCTATCAACCCACCGGCGAAGTCGCCGTCTTCGGAACGGACGACGACAAGGGCTTCAGCGGCCGCCTCAACCAGGACTCCGGCCAGGTAGCCGGCAACGCCCTCAACGGCGCGATGGCCGCCTATATCGACGGCCTGCGCAGCGACCCCCACGTCGGCCAGACCGTCGACGCCTGCATCATGTGCCACGTGGGCGACGATCCCATCTTCCCGCTGCCTCCGACCCACCCGCAAAAATACAAAACCAACCCGCGCGTCTGTCTTGAATGCCACTCCGCCAACGGCCAATAGCCGTCTTGACACCCCCACCTCCCGAATCTAACGTTCCCCCCGACTGATCGATCGCCGGCGCGGCGTCCCGATCGGATCCACGTCCAACGCGGCAAAGCAATGGCCGCGGTACCGCAGGAGTTCAGCCCATGTCCAAGATCGCCAAGGCGTGTATGGCGGAGGCCATCGGAGCGTTCGCCCTAAGCTTCATCGGGGCCGGTGTCATCTGTCTCAACGCATACCAGGGCGGCAACAATCCCGGACTCATCGGCATCGCACTCGCCCACGGAATCATCCTCTCCATCGGTGTCTCTGCCGCCATGAACGTCTCCGGCGGACACCTCAACCCTGCCGTCACGACTACCATGCTCCTCACCGGCCGAATCGGTCTCGGCGATGCCATTAAATACATCATCGCGCAGCTCCTTGGCGCGACCGTAGCCGGCTTCCTCGTTTTGATGATCTTCAAGCACCTCTCGTTCGGCGGCGAGAGCGTCGTCAAGCTCGCTGGTTTGGGAACGCCATCCTACAACCCCAGTGTCATTTCGATGGGTCAGGCCATCTTCATTGAGACCCTCCTAACCTTCCTCCTCGTCTTCGCTATCTTCGGAACCGCAGTCGATCCCCGCGCCCCGAAGATCGGCGGCTTCGGCATCGGCCTCACCATCGCCTGCGACATCCTGCTCGGCGGCCCGCTCACCGGTGCGGCCATGAATCCCTCCCGCACCTTCGGTCCCGGAATCGTCGCCTACATGTCCGGCAATCTGCCGAATTTCTTCGCGCAGCACGCGGTGTATTGGATCGGCCCTATCGTCGGCGGCGCGGTCGCCGGCCTCCTGTACGACAATTTCATCATGGAAAAGAAGCCGGCCTAGTCCGCCGGCCCAGGATCGACTTCATTCATTCATAGAAAGGCCTGACTGGTATGCGAAAGCTCATCTTCCCGGTTCTCATCGGTGTCGTCTCGGCCATCGCTGGTTGCAGCGCAACCAGCGGCGCATGGGAAGGCGCCAAAGTCGCCATGAACCTCTCGAAAGACTCGAGCTACGTCGACGTCTCCCTCGATGGTCAGAAGGCCGAGCAAAACACCGCCAAGAAGGCCTACACCGGCCATTCCGATTGGAAAGTAAAGGAACCCGTCGGCACCGCCCCGCGCCTCCGATATGACGTCACGAAGCCCGAAAAGCTCGGCCGAATTACTTCCGTCACAATCTCGATCTACCAGGAGTTCCACTCCGACTACTCCAATCAGCCCGAGTTCACCATCGTCGCCCGCAACCCGGACGCCGCCAGCCAGATGCAACCCAACACCGATTACGATCTTGCCAATCCCGGCGCCGGCTTCAAGATCATGGACGTGGATGGAAAAGACGTCTCCGGCGTCGAGCTCAAACCCGGCATGAAGTACAAACTCATCCTCACCGTCCGCGCGGACAAGAGCGAAACCGCCCAGGTCGAGTTCAAGACTCGCTGACGCTCCGCCGTACCCCAGCCGGGCAAACGGCTATCCTAATAGCATGTTCGACACCGGCGACACCATCGCCGCCGTGAGCTCTCCGCCCGGAGCGGCTCCGCGCGGCATCATCCGCCTGACCGGCCCGGACGCCCTCCGCTTCGCCTCAAATTGGTTCGATCCGGACGACGCTCTCCCGGTGCACGCCCAGCCGTCTTGGTCGCGCATCCCCGGTCGGGTCCGCCTGGCGGGCACGACCATCCCCGCTACCGCCCACATATTTCGCAATCCTCGCAGCTATACCCGCGCCGATCTCGTCGAACTTCACTTGCTCGGCGCACCGGGTCTGCTCGCCCTGCTCCTCGACGATCTGGTCGCAGCCGGCGCACGTCGCGCCGGCCCCGGAGAGTTCACCGCGCGTGCATTTATCAACGGCGGAATCGGACTCGCCGAAGCTCAGGGCATCGCCGCGCTCATCTCCGCCCAGTCCGATGCCGAGCTTTCCGCCGCTCGCAGGTTGCTCACGGGCCAGCTTTCCACCGTCGCCGCCGTCGCCCGTGAAGAGCTCGCCGATCTCCTCTCGCTCGTCGAAGGCGCGCTCGATTTCGCCGACGAACCGATCGACTTCATCACCGCCGATCAGCTCCGTTCACGTCTTGTCGCTCTCGCGTCACGCCTCGACGCAACCCTCGCGGCCGGCGCGGCCGCCGAGCGATTCGGCGTGCTCCCACGTATTCTGCTCGCAGGCCGACCGAACGCTGGCAAGAGTTCCCTGCTGAACCGCCTGACCGGCCTCGATCGAGCCATCAGCTCGCCCATCGCGGGAACCACGCGAGACCGCCTCGCCGCCCCGATCAAACTCCCGATCGGAGACGCCCTCATCATCGACGTCGCGGGCGTCGATCCATCGACCGAGCAGATCAATCAGCTCGCACAGGACTCTGCCTCAGCCGCTGTGCACGACTCCGATCTGATTCTTCAAGTGGTGGACGCCGCCGCCCCGGTCGATCCGCCCGCGACCCGCTGCGACATCGTGGTGCTAAACAAGTGTGATCTCCTCGATGCGGCCGGCCGCGAAAAACTCTCCGCCCGCCTGCACGCCGCAACCGGCCTCGAAGTTCGTTCCGTTAGCGCCGCGACAGGCGCCGGCTGCGATGAGTTGCTCGCCGCAATCTCCGAATCCCTCCGCGCCCGCCGGATGGACGTCCGCGAGCAACAGCTCGCCCTGGCCGTCGAGCATCGCGACGCCCTCGCCGCCGCGACTCAGGCGATCCGCCGCGCCATCGACCTGGCTGCGTCCGACGCGCGAGCCCGCGCCGACGCCGAATTGATCGCCGTCGAACTCCACGAAGCCGCAGATCGCCTCGGAATGCTCACAGGAGAACTCGTCCCGGACGAGTTGCTCGGCCGGATCTTCGCCCGCTTTTGTATTGGAAAGTGAACTCTACGGAGACAGCCGCTCGTCCGCGCCGCGCCCCAGTTCAAGCCCCACAAAGCTGAAGAACTGGTCCTGCGAGAGTCGCGGGATGCCCAGCGCTTGCCCCTGCCGAATGCACCGATCGTAGAATGTCGCGTCGCGCTCGGCCCGCCGCGCCTGGGTCGGCCCGATCGGATTCTTTTCCGTGGGCTTCGCAACCGCCGCATCCGCCGCCGAGGGCTTCTTCCCGCGGACGATATAGTCCGTCGTCGCGTCCACGTCCTTCACGACTACGCCGCCAAAGCGGTTGATGAACGCCACGACCTTGTCGTACGCTCCGGGGTCGGGCGAACCGTCGTAGTCGCTATCGAACTCGCCGATCACCACAAATCGCGGCTTCTTGTTCTTGTTCCGGCTCAGCAGAATGTTTCCGACCAGGTCGTCCTGCAGGATCGGCTCATCCGCCGGCGGCGGCGTGATCACGCGGCATTCCGCCGTGTGCTGGCCCACCGACGTCACCTCGATCGTCGCCTTGCCGTGCCCGTCATTCGGTACCGGCTTGTCGAACGAATACACCGAAAACGGCATGCCCAGCTTTACACCGTCCAGCTTGCCCATATCGATGTGAATCAGCGCGTCCCCGGGCAGTGCTCGAATCACCCGCCCGATCGGCTGCCGCGCGATGTCAAGTTCGTTCGTTCCCTCGGGCCCCGGCGAACGATACTGCGCCAGCAATTCGCCCTGCTGTGCCATCGTCTGCTCATACCGCGCCACCGACGCCTCGTGCTTGTCGGCCGCCGCTTTCATGTCGGCCGCGACCTTCGTCAGCTCGTCTTTCTTTGCGGCGATGTTCTTCGACAGATCATCGATCTCGGTGGTCTTCAGCCGCGCAAACTCGCTCTTGTCGTTCGAGATCGCGTCCACCTTCTTCTGAAGGTCGGTCAGCTTCGTCCCGAAATCCTCTTCCAGCGACTTCGTCCGCGCCTGCGCCTCATCCAGTGCCTTGTTCGCTTCATCGAGCGCCTGCGTCGACTTCAATCGAGTGTCATTCTCGACGACGTACCATTCATACATCTGACGCAGCGCCGGAATCGCCCCCGTACCACGACCAATCTGCTCAGGGCTCGGAACCTTTCCGGCTGACCCGATCTCGTCGATCACGGCGGTCCACTGCGTCTCGACCGCCGCAAGATTATCATCCGCCTTGCCGGTCAACCGATTGTTCAACGTCCCGATCGTATCCAGCGCAACCTTCAGCACCGGCTGCTGCCCGCCTCCCTGGCCCGACAGTGCCCGCGCACCAGGCGTTGAGTCCGCCGTTCCGATCATTGTCTTGACTTTGTTTTGCGCGGCCAATGAATCCTGACGAAGTTGCTCTTGATTGGTGAACATCAGCACGAGGAATACCGTCGTGCCGAGCCACAGGGCGACGAACACGATCAGCCACACGTGCACGCCCGTGATTCCGCTAGCTCGCTGCTGGGGCCGCGCTCCGGCCATAGGAAACTCCTGGTTATTTTAGGTTTCGGGGCGCTGTGCGGGGCTCAATGTCCGCGCCGAGCAGACCGCCGCGCGATCCGCGAATGCTCTGGCGTTTTCACAGGCAGGGGGGTCAAACCACCCGGGTTGAGTCCAAGCTGGCTGGGCTCTTGTTAGCACGTTTCAGTATCGGCATTTACACATGCTGTGTCAATGCTTGCGCGACTCCGCGCAAGCCGTCTTTGCGCGACCGCCGCCCCAACTCTAATCCCAGTCGCGATCGAACATTGATCCTGCCTCCCTCGTCCTTGGACGCAGCCATTTGCCTTCAGCTGACGAGCACGCCGCTGCGCGTCGCCGGCCGGTCATCGCCGTTCGGGCAATTCTCGCCCGCATTCGGCAAATTCCGCACAACCCCGATAACCCCGTCTTAACTCACACTTAGTCCTTTTCTCACAGCTCCTCCATCATCGCTTAACGAGCCACCTCTACGCTCACCCCGGTCCGAGACACCTCGTTCGCCACGGAGCTTCGAAATGTTCCAAAATCGCCCGGCTCGCAACCCCCGCGCCTTCACCCTGATCGAACTCCTCATCGTCATCTCCATCATCGCGCTCCTCATCGGAATCCTGCTCCCCTCCCTTTCAGCCGCCCGCAAGCAAGGCCAGGCCGTCAAATGCGCGGCCGCCATGCACGACATCAGCACCGCCATGAGCAGCTACCTCGCCGATTGGAACGGCACCTATCCGCCCTCCTACATCTACCCTTCCGATACCGAGGCCAACTACGACTTTTACGCCCAAAACGCCGCCCACCCCTTCGGATACATCCACTGGTCGTGGTTCCTCTACAGCAAGGGCCAGGTCGGCGACAAGGCCTTTCAATGCCCTTCCTATCCCAGGGGCGGTGCACCGCGAACGAATCCCGGCCAAAGCGACAATTGGGAAACCGGTCAGGCCGACCAGAACGGCGCCGCGGGCCCCAACAACACCGTCGAAGACGCCCAGGCCGTGCGCATGGCCTACACTGGCAATGCCGCGATCTTCCCGCGCAACAAGTTCACTGAAGAGCTCTCGTCCGCGGAAGGCGGCGGTCAGCGAGTCAACCTCTTCACCCAGGAAACTAAAATCGGCGATACCGGCAAGACCATCCTCATCACCGAATTCAACGACAACTGGCGCAACATCGGCGTCGATCAGGGCGGCTCTATCCTCTCCAAGAGCCACCGCTCCATTAACCCGTTCACGCACATTGGCTCCGGTAACGACGAATACTCCGCGCCACCGCAGGCCCCCGGCTTCACTTACGGCGACGCCCCCTACTACGGCCTGCTGCAGAAAGAACAGCTCGACCAGACCAGCGGCCTGATGAACAACCCCGGCATCGCCGAGATAAACGCCGTCGGCCGCCACCATCCCGGCGGCGATGCCTACACCGGCGGCACCGCCAATTTCCTCTACGCCGACAGCCACGTGGAAAAGAAGTCCGTCCTGCAGACGATGATGAACTGGGAATGGGGTCTCTACTACTACTCCCTCAGCGGCGCCAACAAAGTCGGCCCGCCCTGGTAATTAAGGTCCGTCAACAGAAGCAAAAAGGAGCTGACTCGACCATCAATGATACGGTCGGATCGTAATTAAGATATTGTGAAGTCTATTTATCTTAAGGAGGGTTTAACCAATGTTTAGTCGATCGTTCATCACCCGCGCCGCCCAGCTTGCTGTGGCGGTCGCAACGAGCGTCGCGCCGCTCGCAACCGCGCATGCCCAGATAGGCGCATGTTGCCTGCCGCCCGCCGTCCCGGCCCTGACCACCCAGCCCTGCCTCCAAACCGATGCCCTCAACTGCGCGTCGCTGGGCGGAACCTACCTCGGCGATAACACCATCTGCACTTCCCCCAACTACGCCGCCCCCAGTTCCTGCGCCTCCGTCCAGATCGGCGTCGGACAAAACGGCGCACCCAGCGGCGGCCAGGTCAACATCAGCGGCGCAACGCTCTTCAAGCAATTCTTTACCGTCCCGGCTTCCACCAACGCCGACTGCCTCCCGCCGCTCGGCACGCCGGCTAATGGCAGAACCGCCCCCAACGATCCGGGCACCTGCTCCAACCTCGTCCCGTTCTGCGGCTTCTTCAATAGCCCCTGTCCCGGCTTCGGCCCAACCAATCAGTTGGCCCCCACGTTCAGTTGCTCGGCCCCCAATACCTACTACTGGCTCGTCCAGTACCGCGGCTCGGGTTCCGTCGAGGGCTTCATCGAGTTCGTCGATAACCAGCTCCAGGGCATCATCCCAACCTTTGCGCCCCTCGATAGCGGATTCATCAACCGCCTGCAATTCGCCAACCTCGGTCAGCAGAGCAACATCGCTCCCTGCGCCAAGGCAGACTACAACGGCAACGGAATTACCACCGACGACAGCGGAACTCCGGTCATTCCGCAGAGCATCGATATCGCCGTCTCCGACGTGCCCTCCGTCATGGTCGTCGTCGGGTCAGGCACAGGCGCCGATACCAAGTGGAACCGCAAGCCGACCGCAACCGGCTACGGCCTCAACCCGCGCACCTCAACCGGCGGCCTCTCGAATCTCCTGGCAACGCTCAATCGCGGTCTGCTGACCCTCAACCAGAACAACAATCCGCCCGTCACCCCGGCCCCGGATGGCAACACCATCTACGACAACACCATCGCCTGGGTTCCCATCGCCGCGATCGCCAATCGCGGTACCAATCTCGAAAACGTTCGCTACACCGATCTTCAATACCTCGAAGTCACCGGCCGGCTATCCAACGGTGAAAATCTCGAGGCTGCCACGCGCGATGCCGGCTCCGGAACTCGAAACGGCTTCGACAACTCCCTCAGCGTTGATCCGAGCCAGGGCGTCGGCGAAAACCTCGGGCCCCGAATCGGCTTCGCTCAGGAGTCCAACGTCGGAATCGTCCCCGTCCCGCCCAGCGGAACCACCTTCGACATCCCCACCGGCGGCCGCACCCAGGGCAGCAACTGCGGCGGCTCCGGAATCATGAACAACGCCGTCAAGCAGCGCCGCCTCGCCGTCGGTTACAACGGTCTCTTCGGCGGAGCCGCCGCTGCAAACCAGCGAACCGGCCTCTACGAAGTCCTCAACGTCGCCAAAGACGTCGATGACAACGGCAACCCCATTCCAGGTTTCACGCCGACAGCCCAGCCCGCCGATCCTGCCGGCTCTGGCTGCCCGACCCCGCCGGGCAATCGCCGACCCGCCAACAACGGCTATGTGCGGCCCGCCGTCGACACCGTACTGGACAACTCGGACCCGCTGCTCGGCTACCAGATCGGCGGCCCCGAAACCATGATCACGCGCGGCGACCCGAATGCCGGCCTGGGTGCCAATTCCAACCCGGCCATGGCGAACGTCAGTGCCCGCAACTATGTTCGCAATATCGTCTATAGCATTGCGAACTTCATCTCAGCCCCGTCCCAGGACAACAACAACAACATGCCGGGCCAGTTCCTTGCCTTCAGCTTCGCCCTAACCTCGGCGGTCGATTCGCTTCCCGATCTCCGCAACCCGACAAAGTTCCTGCCCAACCCGGGCTTCATCCAGTCCCTGCAGGACTTCTCGCGTTGCAACAGCGTCTCGACCAACAATCCGTTGGCGTTCGGTGCGGCCAACGTCGCCGGCTTTGTCCCGCTCCGCAATACGCGGGTCGGCTTCGGCGGAACCTACAGCGACGGAAGCTCCGACGGCCTCTACAAGAACTTCAGCGGCTCCTTCACGCTGGCCACCGCCAACCAGCTCAACCGCCGCAATCGTGTCTCCGGCGATTTCAATAACGACGGCCAGCGGAACCTCTTAGACGTCGCCAAGCTCATGGCGGCCCTCAAGGACCGCAACGCCTTCGTTGCGTCTGAAGGGATCTCGGTCGGCACCGGCGGCGGAACCGGCGCCTGTGTCGATGATTTCGTCGTCCCCGAGATCATCGGTGACTTCGACGGCGACGGTAACTTCAACGCCGTTGACGCTCGCTACTTCGCCGACGGACTAGGACTCGACGTCTCCACCGGCAAGCTCGATCGCAAGCAGGGCTTCATCGCGATCGATACCGAATGGAGCAATCTCGGAATGGGCAACAATTACTTCGCCACCACCCTCGCCACGCCGACCGTTTACAAGCCCGGTGACTCGCGAGCCGACGTGGCCGGCAGCGCTCAGGGTGCCTTCCGCGGTGCCTACCCCAACGGCAACGACGGCACGGTCAACGCCGCCGACATCAACTACGTCTATGCCAATTTTGGCAACTGGAAGAACATCGACCAGGCCGCCAAGATCGACCTGAGCGCCGACATGAACGGCGACCTCATCGTCGATCAGCGCGACGTGGATGAGATCGTTCTCGCCGTCCTCTGCACCCGCTACGGCGACGTCAACCTCAACGGCATCGTTGATGCCGCCGATCGCGCCATCATTGTTGCCAACCAGACTCAAACCGGCCTCGGTTGGGCTGGTGGCGACATCAACGGTGACGGCATCGTCAACGCCCTCGACTTGGCGCTCTGCGATGCCAACATCCCCTTCAATGGCCCGTCCTGCGCCGCCGTCCTGTGTGGCGACATCAACGCCGACGGCCAGGTCAACAGCGCCGACGTCGTCCTCTTCTCTGCGGCGATCCTCGGCCAAACCAACGACGCCGCCTACCAGGGCCGCTCCGACGTGAACAACAACCCCCCGGCCAACGGCAGCGACGTCCAGAAGTTCGTCTGCTGCCTCCTGAACGGCGGCATCGGAGCAAGCTGCCCGTAACCCGCGCCCGGACGCGATCAACTCGCGCCGAAAATAATGTGTTCCAAACGAGGCCCGCAGCCCAGCGCCGCGGGCCTCTTCTTTTCCCCTTGACCCCTGCACGCCAACAACTATAATTCGCCAATTAACGAAATGGTGGATCTTATGCAAACCCTCGTCACCCTCGCCAATGCCCTCTCCGACGAAAGCCGTGTCCGTATTCTCGCCATGCTCCTGCCCGGCGAGCTCTGCGTCTGCCAGATCATCGCCCTACTCGACCTCGCCCCCTCCACCGTCTCAAAACACCTCCTCATCCTTCGCCACGCCGGCCTCATCGAAAGCCGAAAGCAGGCCCGCTGGATGCATTACCGCCTCGCCGACCGCAACGCCCCACCCGCCGTCCGCAACACACTTGCTTGGGCCTTCCGAACTCTTGCCGGCAGTCCCCGCGCCAAAGACGACGCCCGCAAGCTCAAAGCCATCCTCGCCATCGACCCCGAGCGCCTCTGCGAAATGCAACGCGCCGGCCAGCCCTGCTGCACGCCCTCCGGCCAAAAACGCGGAACCAGCTCTGCCCATAGGGAGACATGAAGTGATCTCGCAATTGCTCCGCCTGCTCACCCTCTTCGCCGCCACGGCAACCCTCGCCTGCAACAAATCTCCGGAGACCTCCTCGATGCCGGCCCCCGCACCCGATGCGCCGCCGAAAAAATCCGTCATCATCCTGTGCACCGGCAACACCTGCCGCTCGCAGATGGCCGAGGCCTTCTGGAAAAAATACGCCCCCGACTGGTACGTTGTCTCCGCGGGAACCAAACCAAAGGCCGAGGTCTACCCGCTTGCAATCGCCGCCATGAAGGAAAAGGGCATCGACATCAGCCACGCCAGCCCCAAAGGCCCTGACCAGTTCCTGAAGCACCATTTCGACCTCGTCATCACCGTCTGCGACAACGCCGAAAAGGAATGTCCCAATTTCCCCAACGCCGCCAAACACCTCCACTGGCCATTCGACGACCCACCCCAAGCCCCCGGCGATGACCAGGAAAAAATGAAAGTAACCCGCCGAGTCCGCGATGAAATAGAACAAAAAATCCGCAGCTATCTATCCGGTCCCTGATTCTGTAAAAGGCGAGATCTCTCCGCCGATCCCGGCGTCCGGGACACCCCTTCTCCTGAAACAAATCCACTCCACCACTTGACTCTCCAATTATGCTGCATAAAACAATATCCGAACACGCCCCAATCACAACGACTGGGGCAGATCGGGGTCAATCTGCGCAAGGGCCCGGGATAAGGGTCAGCGCCGATTCCCCGCGCTGGCGAAAGTTCTTTGAAAAGTGAACCAGCTGCCGCGCATCTCCTGCGGCATTACCAACTTGCAGCGCGTCTCAAAAATCTCATCTTCGCGGGGTGAAGCGAATGAGTGTCGGAAGCGACTGCCGGAGTGCATCTATTGTCTGATTCCTCCCCCGCCCCAACAATGCACCCCATGGCCCAGTCGGACGAAATCAAACCCATCGACCAGCTTACCACGCAGGCGGGCTATGACCGCTGGGCCCACATCTATGATTCGGAAGACAATCCGTTAGTGGGAGTTGAAGAGTCCCGCGTCGTCGAGTTGCTCGGCCAGGTTCGTGGACTTTGCGTTGCCGACGTCGGTTGTGGCACCGGACGCCACGCCTTTCGCCTTGCCGGCGAGGGTGCCGACGTCACAGCCCTCGATTTTTCCGAAGGTATGCTCGCCAAGGCCCGCGCCAAGGCGGGCTCCGATCGGATCCATTGGCGGCAGCACGACCTTGCCGATCCCCTGCCGGTCGCCGACGGCTCGCTCGACCGCATTCTGTGCGGCCTGGTTGTTGATCACATTGCTGAACTGACGGCCCTGTTCGCCGATTTTCACCGCGCTCTCAAGCCGGATGGTTTCGCAGTCATCTCGGTGATGCATCCCGCCATGATGCTTAAGGGCGTTCAGGCGCGTTTCACGGACCCAGCCACCGGCCGCGAAACTCGCCCCGCCAGCATCCCCAACCAGATCAGCGACTACGTGATGGCGGCCCTGAATGCCGGGCTGCGAATTGATCACATCAGCGAGCACGTGGTCGACGACGCCTACGCCGACCGCTCCCCGCGAGCCGCTAAGTACCGCGGCTGGCCAATCCTGCTTCTGATGAAGCTTTCCCCGACACCAACGCCGCTGGCCAACCCCCGCCCGCGCGGACCGGTCGGCCGAACTCCGCGCTGCTAGCCGCTATCCGGGAGCGCCAAGCGATTCGGCGGCGATTTCATTCTGCGCCGCGTTGTCGACGTGCTTGAACAATTTGATCCTGCGCCAAGGTCCGCGCTCGAATCGCCACCAAAGCAGCAGTCCGAGCACCGCGATATAGATGGTGCACATGAGCCACGGCCCGTTGAATCCGAGCGACGGCACATAGCGACTGACCATCCACCCGCCGCCGACGAAGATGCCCCAGCAGCAAACCAGAAAGGCCGCTGCCGGCCAGCGCGTGTCGCCCGCTCCGCGCAGCGCGCTGCTATAGGTGATTCCGAGCCCGTCAAAGACCTGGAAGACGGCCGCCCAGATCAGCGCGATTCCACCCAACGCGATGACGTCCGCGTCCGGCGACATGAGCCGCATGAGCGGCGTACGGGCGAGCCAGAAGAACAGACCGATAGCCCCCATGTAGGCGCAGGTCATGAGCATTGCGGCGGTCGCCCGACGTGCGGCGAGTTCGGGTTTACCGCGACCAATGGCGTGCCCAACGAGCGAGGTCAGCGCCATGCCAATTCCGACCGCCGGCATGAACGAAAGGTGCATGTATTGCACGCTGACGTTGGTGGCGGCCATCGCGGCTTCGCCGTAGCCGGCCACGAGATAACTCATGAAGACCGCCCACGCGGCGATGTCGAGGAACCATTGAATGGACGAGGGACCGCCAACGCGGAAAAGCCCGGCCAGCATGCTCCACGAGAGTCGCCAGGACTTCCGCGTGTCGAACTTCTCGGCGAACTCGGTTGATAGAAATGCGACGGCGAGAATCAGTGCGCGGAGACACCAACTCAGGACAGTGGCGAGAGCTGAACCTGCCGCTCCCATCGCGGGACAGCCGAAATGGCCGAAGATGAAGATCCAATTGAGAACCGCATTGCTGATGAGCGACGCGACGGCGGCCCAGACGCTGACGCCCGGTCGCTGAACGCCATTGAAAAAGCCGTCGAGACCAGCGACGAGCAGCGAGGGCGCGACGCTCCACAGATCGATGCGGACGTACGCGATCTCGATAGCCATGACGCCTGGGGGATGGCCGATCCAGCGAATGAGGTCGGGAATGAGCCAGGTGGTAGGCCACATGACAATCCCGAAGGCGAAGGCGAGATAAAATGATTGCCAGCCGTAGGCGGCGGCTTCGCGGCGATTCCCGCGCCCCAGGGACTGGGCGGAGAAGGTGGTGACGGCGGTGGCCACGCCATTGCCTAGGCACAGCACCGACCAGACGAGGATAGTGGCGGGAGAAATTGCAGCGAGTGCGTCCTTGCCAAGGCGCGAGACCATGACGAAGTCGGTAAACCCCATCAGCATCCGCGAAACGGTGGTGCCGATATTGGGGATCGCCAACGCGAAGATGCGCCGCATCTCGCCGCGGAGCGAGGTGTCGCCGTCCGCGTCGAGCCGTGCATAATCAAGAATGGGCGCTTCGCCTGCTGACATGTCGCGCAATAACTCCGCCGACAAAAAATCCCCCGGACGACCCTGGCGGCCGACCGGGGGATCAAAATAACGACTTCGTTCGGCCTATCTCACACGCAGACGACCTCGCGAACTTCAGGCACCGATTCGCGAAGGTTGCGCTCGACGCCGTGCTTCAAGGTCATTGCCGATGACGGGCAGCCAACGCACGCACCCAGCAGCCGAACCCGCACGACTCCGTCAGCGGTGACTTCGACGAGCTGAATGTCGCCACCGTCGCCCTGCACTGCCGGGCGAAGCTTCGACAGAACATCCGCCACGCGTTCTCGGAGCGGTTTCTCCGGCGAAGTCCGGGCTGAATTGGTCTTGGTGCTGGCCATGATCGCCCTATTGTAGCCGATGCTTCACCGGGCCTCAACCGCCACGGAGATCCAATGCGGCCGGTCCGCCTTCCCCGTCCACCGTCGGCCCGCTAACCTTTCGCGCGTGTCGCGATCACTGACTTACAAAGACGCAGGCGTGGACATCGATGCCGGCGATGAAGCCGTCAATCGAATCAAGTCGGTTGTCCGCCGCACGTTCGGGCCGCGCGTCTTCGGCGATCTGGGCGGTTTCGCCGCCTGCTTCCGACTGGACTACAACGAAAAACTCTTCGCTCGCAACTACAAGGAACCGCTCCTCGTCGCCTGCACGGACGGCGTCGGCAGCAAGCTGCTCGTCGGCATCGAAGCGGCTCGCACGCGCGGCCCGGCCGCCATCCGCTCGCTCGGCATCGATCTTGTCGCGATGAATGTCAACGACTTGCTCTGCACCGGCGCCGAACCGCTCTTTTTCCTCGACTACGTGGCTGTTCATAAGCTCGAGCCCGCTGTTGTGGCGGAAATCGTCTCCGGAATCGCCGACGGCTGCGTCGAAGCCGGCTGCGCCCTCGTCGGAGGCGAAACCGCTGAGCTACCCGAGCTCTACTCTCCCGGCCACTTCGACCTGGCCGGATTCTCCGTGGGCGTTGTCGATCGCCGCCGCCTGATCGACCCGAAGCGCGTCGAACCCGGCGACATCGTCCTGGGTCTCGCTTCGAGTGGCGTTCACTCCAACGGTTACGCCCTCGCTCGCCACGTCCTCCTCCGCCAGAAAAAGCTCAAGCTCAGCGACATTCCGCGCGGCCTCGACGCCCCGCTCGGCGAAGTCCTCCTGCGACCGACGCGCATCTACGTGCAAGCCGTGCAAGCCGCCCTCGCGCGCTATCGCCGAAAGCGCGTCATCCGCGCCATGGCTCACGTCACCGGTGGCGGGCTGCCCGGGAACTTGCCGCGAGCAGTTCCGCCCGACTGCGACATCGTCATCAAGAAAGGAAGCTGGCCCACGCCACCGATCTTCAATCTCATTCAATCCTGCGGCGTCGCGGAAGACGAGATGTACCGCGTCTTCAACATGGGCATCGGTTTCATCCTCATTGTCGCCCCCACCTTCGCCCGCTCCATCGCCGCCATTCTTAAACGACGCGGCGAAAAGGTTTTCAACATCGGTAGCGTTCGCAAGGGATCCGGTGAGTTCGCCTGGAAGTGACACGCGCCTCCGGCTTGTCAATCGCCCTGAAGACGTAAGCTGCCGGGCGTTTTTATCGCTGCGCATCCTTCAAGTTCGGCCTCTGGCTCACGCGACCGTGCTCGCTAGAATGGCGACCCCTCGCTACGCCCCCGTAGGCGACGAGTAACGCAACTTGGATGGGAGAACCGCCATGACGATGGCCGAAAAACTGTCAAATTGGGCCGCGGGCCTGAAGTATTCAGACCTGACCGCTGAAGCCATTCACGAAGTCAAACGCCGCCTGATCGATTCCACGGCAACGGCGCTCGGCGCGTATTCGAGCAAGGCCGCCCAGATCGTCCGCGGGCTTGCCCTCGAGCGCCCCGCAACAAAGGCCAGTGCCGCGATCATCGGCACCAATAAACGCACCACGCCGGACCTTGCCGCCTTCTGCAACGGGGCCCACGTCCGCTACCTCGACTACAACGATACCTATCTTTCCAAGGAACCCGCCCACCCCTCCGACAACATTCCCGCCACGCTGGCCGTCGCCCAGGCCGCCGGCGCCCCCGGCAAAGACTTCATCCTCGCGACCGTCATCGCCTACGAAATCCAATGCTCGCTCTGCGATGCCGCCAGTCTGCGAAAATACGGCTGGGACCACGTCTTCTATGTCGCCCTCGGCAGCGCCCTCGGTGCAAGCCGACTTTGGCGCTCAAAGCCCGATCAGATGGTTCATGCCCTCGGCCTTGCGGGCGTCTGCAACATCGCCACGCGCCAGACGCGCACCGGCCAGATCAGTATGTGGAAGGCCTGCGCCGCATCGAATGCCGCCCGCAATGGCGTCTTCGCCGCCGACCTCGCCCGTCGCGGTTTCACCGGCCCGAACGAAATCTTTGAAGGCCCCAAGGGTGTCTTCAACATGCTCACGGGCGGCCAGTTCAACGTCGAGCTTGGCAGCGAGTCCGCCGGTTACATGATCAGCAAGACCTATATCAAGTTCTGGCCCGCCGAATACCACGCGCAGTCCGCGATTGACGCCGCGCTCCAGCTTCGCAAGCAGATCCGCGATTCGAAGCAGACAGCCGACGACATCATGGGCATCGTCATCGAGAGTTTTGAAGCCGCCGTCAGCATCATCGGTAGCGAACCCGAAAAGTGGCGGCCCACCAGTCGCGAGACGGCCGACCACTCCATGGGGTACATGGTCTGCGCCGCCCTCTACGACGGCGACGTCACCAAGAAAACCTTCGACCCGAAGCGCTTCACCGAAAAGAAGGTCCTCGACCTCCTCGATCGCACCCGCATTCGCGAGGCCGACGACCTGAATCCCGGCTACCCCGCCGGAATCCCCAATCGACTCATCATCACCATGAAAGATGGCCGCAAGCTCGAAAAGCGGGTCGACTTCCCGCGCGGCCATGCCGGAAACCCCATGTCCGATGACGAAGTGGAGTACAAATTTCGCACTCTCGCCAAGGGCGTCATCAGCGAGAAAACCCAGAACGCCCTCCTGAAGCAAATGTGGGCAATCGACAAAGCGAAGAACCTCAAAGACGTCTGGGCCTTCAAGGTCTAGCGGGGCCTCACGCCACCGCGTGGACGCCCATCACTGACGAGCTATACTCGCGAGCCATGAAACGATTCGCTATCGCAACGGCCGCCCTGATCCTGCTGAGCGCCGGATGCAAGGATTCCCGGCGGCTGCCGTCGAAGTCCTGGACCGCGACACCCGGTCCTGTCACCGTCAACGCGGTTGTCCTCGACGAAAAGGCCGCGCCGCGGCAGGTCGCTCTCGCCATGCTGGACCTGCTTCGCAAATGCCGCGATGTTCGCGGGCAGGGCCTTGCCGATCCCACTCGTGCCGCCGAGTTCGACGAGACGCGGAACCTCATCCGTCGCCTGGCGGCCCCCGAGGCAATTCATGAGCTAGCTTTGAAGGATCCTCTCAGGGTCATTCCCAAGGACGTCACCGCGGAGCAGGCCGTTGAGATATTCACCAATTCATGGCCGTCGCTCGTCGCGCGCTACATCAACGGGCTTGCTCCTGAGTCATTGGTTGAGCAGCTTCCTAATTCGACGTCGGCGCGCGTCATCGTCCGAGCCGACAGTCCCGACGACCGGGCCGTTGTTTCCGATCTGGAAAAGTCATTGGCCGGCCAGCGCGGTCCGTCCCGCCAGCCCCTGGCTCCCGGCTCCGAAGCATTCAATGCGGCAGTCCGCGATGCGGCGCTGGATCGCGGCGTCGTCGTCCCCATCGAGACGCAGATCGAGCTGAGTCTCGTCCGAGAATCCGGATTCTGGCGAGTCAGCCGAATCCAGCTCAATCGAGCAGCCGCCGGTTTCGCGAAAAATCCGGCAACAACGACCACGCGGGCTTCAGCCTCTTAATGCTCTCTGCTCAAATCTGACGCTTCAACTCACCTAATTCCGGACCCAGCTCATCCACTCGGCAATTTCTGCGCAGTCGGTGCAAATCATGCACCCGCGCTAAAGCTTTTTGACGCTCTGCGCCGATTGCTTGTCTTGCCTATGCATCACAAATTACCCAAGTTAACACTGGCAGCCGAAGCGATGACAACATCGCTCATCAACGCCAAACGGTTAACCGGGGAATCGGCAAATCCTGCCGCGCAAGGACAGCGCGGAAAACTACAGATCGCAAGCGGCTTCGACCGGCCAATCGTGGAGACGAATCGCGCCGGTGGGGGGCAGGTCACTGGTTGCCGCGGCACTTCGGAGAACCCCATGCAGTCGTCCCTCTCGACCGATCGTCTCCTCCAGCAGTACATGGAGCCCCTCATGTCCGGCCGACGCTCGGCCTGCCGGCAGCTCGTCCAGGAGGCCGTCGCCTCCGGATTCGAGCCGCGCTCGCTCTATCAAAAGCTCATCTGGCCGGCCATGGCCTACGTTGACGAGGCCTATCGCGACGATCGCATCTCGACCGTCACGCAGAATATGGCCACCTGCATCAACCGCATCGTCGCCGACCAGCTTCAGCAGCATCTTCCGGCTCGGGCATCCACCGGTCGCCGAGTTCTCATCACCTGCGCCCGTGGCGAACAGGAAGAAATCGGCGGCCAGATGTGCGCCGATCTCTTCGAGGCCGACGGCTGGGAAGTCACGTTCATCGGCGGCGGCGTGCCGCACGACGAAATCGTCACCCTGATTGGCCAATTGCGCCCCGAGATCATGATGATCTTCGGCAGCAAGCCGCAGGACACCCCCGACGTCCGCGCCCTGATCGACCGAATCCGCGAGATCGATGCCTGCCCGACCATGAATATCATGGTCTCCGGCGGAGTCTTCACCCGCGCCGACGGACTCTGGAAAGAAGTAAAGGCCGACCTGCTGGCCGAGACCGCTGTCGAAGCGCTCGACGTGGCCGGAAATGCTGTTCCGCGCACGCCCGACCTGCGCGTGCCCGGGGCACCCAAGAAGCGCCGCCGCCGCCGGAAGCCACCGCTTCTGACGACGCCCGAAGACGAAAACTAAGCTCACAGCTCTCCGGCTGGTTCTCAGTCGGGAGCCGAGCAGAAGCGAACCTACCGAACCCGCGTCGGCGATCACGCCGATGCGGGTTTTCGGTAATTCAGTGGCAAGGCCGACCGCAATGCGCGTGCCTACTCGTGGCATGAATCAGACATGATTGGATTGTCAGTTCTGCGGTCGGTTCAACATGAACCGGCGAACAAGATCCGCGATCTCGTCGGCCGCCGTATCGAGGGCAAAGTGCCCCGCATCGAGGATGTGGACCTGCGCCTTCGGAACGTCACGGCGGTACGCCTCGGGCTCCGTTAGCTGAAACGACAAGTCATATTTTCCCCATAGCACAAGCAGACGCGGCTGCGTCTTTTGCATCCATGCCTGCCACTTCGGGTAGGCGTCTACGTTGGTGCGGTAGTCGAAGAATAGGTCACTTTGAATGTCTACCTCGCCCGGTTTGTTCAGAAATGCGTATTCGTCGGTCCACAGATCGGGGTCGTATTTTTCAGGATTCGGGTCGCTGCCGACGTGACGTGTCCGCGTGGTCTCCAGCGAAAGCAAATTAGTTCGCAGCGCGGCCTCGTTCGCGGCGCGGTCTGCCCAGAACGCGCGGCGTGTCTTCCAGTTCGCGCCCAGGCCTTCGTTGTGCGCCACCGCATCCTGCACGATCAGGGCTTCGACGCGATCGGGGTGAGCGAGCGCCATCCGAAATCCGACCGGTCCGCCGTAGTCCTGCATGTATAGGGTGTACTTGGGCAGGTTCAACGCTTCGGTGAAGTGATCCATCACCTTGGCGATGTTGTCGAAGGTGTATGAGTATTTCTTGGGCGTCGGCGCATCGCTGTGCCCGAAGCCCGGATAGTCGGGCGCGATCATGTGGAACTGGCTCGCCAGCCGCGTGAGCAGCGGCTCGTACATGCGCGAGGATGATGGCAGCCCGTGAAGCAGCAGAAGGACCGGAGCATCTTTCGGCCCGGCCTCGCGATAGAAGATGGAGAGGCCGTCGACTTCCACGGAACGGTATGAGACGTGCTGGGCCACCGGCGACTCCTTCGTTTTTGCGAGCACGTTGCCTGATTGACTAGGCGCGCCGACAAGACAAAGCCAAGCCAACCAAGGCAATGTCATTCCATTCACCGGTTGAAACGATGACTCTCTCAACATTACTTGCCTCTCGGAATGAACCCCGGGATGCCGGTCTCTACAACAGCATTGAACCTGACCCGCATCGTAATTCCCTCGGTGATCTCCGACATCGCGTCTTCTGGAATGGCCGAGACGTCAAAGTTCTCTTTGATGCGATCGGGAGTCTTCGAAGTGGTCAGGAGCGCCGTCCCGCGCTGGATTGCCCAGGCGAGTAAGACCTGTGCAGAGGTCTTGTTGACTCGCCGGGCGATAGTGGTGATGACCGGGTCATCCAGCAACTTTGGCACACTGCTATGCCCGAGTGCTGCGAATGCTTGCAACACGATGCCATTCGATTTGCAATAGTTCAAAAGTTCCCATTCAGGCAGGTACGGATGCGACTCGACGTGAACGACCGCCGGCTTGATTCTCGCCGCCTCAACGATTCCCTTCACCTGTTCCAGACTGACGTCGGACAAACCGATCGCCTTGCACTTGCCTTCGTCTACCAAGGCCTCCAGCGCCCTCCATGTATCAAGCAACGTCGCCGCTTTGTCATAGATCACCTTGCCGTTTGCATCTCTTGGGTCTTGCTCTTCTCCGGGCTGGAAGGCAAAGGGGGTGTGGATGAGATAAAGATCGATGAAGTCGAGTCGAAGTTTCTTGAGACTCGCCTCGAAAGCGGGTTTGACGCGTTCGGGACGGTGATTGTTATTCCAGAGCTTTGTGACGACCACCACGTCCTCCCGCTTAATCTTTCCTTCCTTGAACACTTCCTGCATCGCTTCTCCGACCTCGTTTTCAGTTCGGTAGCGTTCCGAAGTGTCGAGCAGACGAAAGCCCGCTTCCAGGGCCGCCTTGGTAGCGACTCTGGTCGCAACGGGATCGGGAATGAGTGTGCCAAAGCCGAGTGCGGGAATGGCAACCGAGCCGTTGTTGAGGGGGAACTTCGTGTAGCGAAGGGTGTCTAGGTTTGCCATTATTTCATTCCTTCATCAATTCTGCGGCGTTCGTGTTGCGCAATGGCCCAGACTCGAAGGGCTCCAAAGAGTTGCGCGAGGGTCGCGGGCAGGTAGTGGGCATTAAGGCCGCTGGGGTTGGGGAGGACCCAGGCGTGGCTGCCTCCAAAGAGGTCTCTTTGAAGTCCAACGCGGGCGTCTTTGACGCCGGAGACGACGCGGTAGGGGTGGATGCCGACGAAGGCGACGACCGTCGGGCGCCAGCGTTTGACTTTGGCCTGGAGCCGCCGGCCGCCGGCGCGAAGTTCGTCGTCCGTGAGTTCATCGGCGCGGGCGGTGGCGCGTTCCACGATGTTGGTAATGCCGAAATGGAGATCGAGAAGGAGTAATCCTTCGAAGGGTGAAAAGAGGCGCGGAGTAAAGCCACCGGCGTGGAGCGCGGGCCAGAACCGATTACCGGGGCGGCCAAAGTGGCGTCCGATGGCGGCGGTATAGAGGCCGGGATTGATGCCGGCGAAGAGGACGATGAGGTTCTTGGCGATGAGATCCGGGAGGGGCTTATTGTGCGCGGCGAGGATCTGGGCTTTGGTGGGTTTCCATGGAGTGGGCAGAGTCCGAGTCATCTTCACCACCGGCCGAAGTGCGCGCCGCCATCCACTGACAGGATGTCACCGGTGACCGTGGCGGCGTTGGTCAGATACATGACCGCGTCGGTGATGTCCTTGACCGTCGATGGCCGGCCCATCGGCGACAGACTCTCCATCTCGTCCTTTGGTGTGTCGCGATGCATTGGCGTGAGGACAACGCCCGGCGCGACGGCGTTCACGCGAATGCCGTCTTTCGCGTACTCCATCGCAAGATGCTGCGTAATTGTTTCAAGGCCGCCTTTGGTAAACATTGGCACCGCCGCCGTCACGCCCCGGATCGGATTGCGAGCAAGGGCCGCTGTGATCGTGACGATGCTCCCGCCGGTCTTCTGCGCAAGCATCTGCTTGATGACCATCTGGGTGAGATAGAAGAAGCCCTCGACGTTCGTCGAGACGAGCGACTTGAAGTCCTCGGCCGTGTAATCGGTAAATGGCTTGGTGAAGAAGATACCGGCGTTATTGACCAGTGCGTCGATCGACTTGAAGCGAGAGAGCGCGGTCTCGACGACGTAAGCGGCGATTGCCGGATCGCCGATATGGCCGTCCACCAGAGCGACGTGGTCGGAAGCTGCGATCTCCGTGGATTGAGTCATCTGCCGGGAATTGGCAACGACGTTGAATCCGCGCTCGGCAAACGCCTTCACGAGTCCCGCTCCGATCCCCTGCGAAGCGCCGGTCACGATGGCCGTCTTCTGCGGGACGCCCATGGATGTCTCCTGAATGAAAAAAGCCGCTCACGGATCTAGAGCAGACGCATCATGCCGTTAATGCGCACCATCGTAGAAGAACTGCTCTCGCGTGATCTTGTCGTTCTTGACTGTGTAGAGCCCGACCTCTTCGAGGGTGAGACGCTCGCCGGTGGATTTGCGGGTGATGTCCAGGGTGAAATAGACGGCAAACTGGCCCTCGGAATCGGTGCCGCCGCAGAAAAACGGGCCGCGTACCTTCTCGCCGTGGAATGTGTTGACCTCGACCCACCGCTTGGATTTATCGATTACGGGTCGCTTGCCGGCCGTCTCTTTGCCGTCGCCTTCGACGGAAACTATGTCGGGCGCGTACATCGTCTCCATCACGTCGAAGTTCTTGCCCTGGCTGCACAATTCCACAAACTGGCCGGCGAGGGTTTTCACGCTCATGAAGTTCTCCTTCTAAAGAAAGCGATTCGTTGCGGATATCCGCTTTTGATCTAATGCGATGCATTCGCGCCCAACCGCGCTGGGCGACTCGCGAGATCGTAGGTCGCTTGTGGGAACTCTGACAGCCGCATCATTTCTTTGGAAAACCCACGGGAGCGGATGGGAATCGAACCCACCAGAAGCCGCGTAGCGACTCCTCAACGGCTTTGAAGACCGCGGGACCCACCAGGAATCCGGACGCTCCCAGGTCGGCCTGCCTCGCCATTATCGCAAGCCGGCACACCTGCATCTCACCCGAACGCACCGCCCGCCACAACCCACCCGCGTGGGACGCATTCCTCTACGCAGCTATACTGGCGGCGAATGAGTCTCGCCCGTTCGGAGTCGCCGCCCATTGCTTCGTGATGCCCGTCGATGGCTGACCGCTCACGCCGCGTCGGCCGCCCTCCGCGCCGCTCCGCTCGCTCCCGCCTGGTCCATCCGCGCGGCCCAGAAGTCCCTCGCGGCCTTGGGGCCGATCGCGCCCGTTTTGGCCCGAACCGTTGCCGCCAATATGAAGGCCGTCGGCCTCTACAGTCCCGAAGCGCACCGCGACTACTTCGTCCGCGTGGCAGAGCACCTTGCCGCCGCCATCCACATCTTCCGCCACGTTCCGCCCGACGCCGCAGCAACCGGCACAATGGCCGCCCCTCTCGCCTGCATCGTCCACGAGCAAATCCAACTCGACGGCTCCATTGACCTTCTCCGCCATGCCGTCGCCGCCGGGCGCGGCGCAATCATCGTCGGCTGCCATATCACAAACTTTCTTCTCATCCTCGCCCGGCTAAACGAAGACATCCCCCTCACCGTCTATCTACGCCATTCGCACGACCCGCGCCGCAACGTCGCGAAGGAGCGCTGGTGCCGCGCCACCGGCCTGCAAT
Source organism: Planctomycetota bacterium (assembly GCA_015654675.1). GTDB lineage: Bacteria > Planctomycetota > Phycisphaerae > UBA1845 > UTPLA1 > SpSt-539. Next base: position 91,767 of record JAATGM010000005.1, read on the forward strand.
TCATCGCCGAACCGGCAAGCTCCACCGACCCCACGCGCCGCGCCGCCGCAATGGCCGAAGCCCTCCAGTCCGGCCGAGTGCTGGTCATTACTCCGGATCTGCCGCAAAAGGACGCCAACGGAATTCCTGTCAACTTCATCGATCGCCGCATCTGGCTCCCGAACGGCCCGGCCGCGCTCTCCCTGCTCACTGGCGCGCCGCTCGTCGCCGCCGTCGCCCGCCCAGCCGGCCGCGCGACCGTGCTCGTCCTCGAAGGCCCGAACAGCGCCGATGTCACCGCCAAATCGCGCGGTTGGCGCCAGGCCGCGATCGCCGAGCGCATGCAATGGTTCGCCGACCGCTTCGCCCACTATCTCCGCGCCCATCCGTCGCTCTGGTTCCTCTGGGGCGATAACCGCTGGACCCGCGTTTTCAGTGGAGACCCGCGCTTTTCCCAACCCGCAACAGCCGCCCAGGGCTCCGCGCCCGAAACCGCAAACATCAATATCGCCGGGGCCATCTAACTCATGCTCGCCCTCGGCCTCCTGCTCCTCGTCCCCGCCCTGATGTGGACCGGCCAGTCCATCATGCTCAAATGCGCCGGCCAGCCCATCCGCTGGCGAATCAGTTCCAGCGGCCTCTCCAAGCGGCTCAAGAGCATCAACCGAATCATCACCAACGGCTCGCTTGCCGCCGTCCTCGTCGCATACCCCCTCCTCAAGGGCGAAAACTTCCTCGGCTATTACGCCCGGCTCTTCCCGCTCGGCCGCGCGCCGCTCCAAGCCCTGCACGGCTTCGCCGCCGTCGCCATCTACCTCGCGCTGCTCTACCTCGGCTGGATGCTCACCGACAACATCCGATTCAGCATCCGCCACCGGCCGGCCGACATCGCCGCCAGACTGGCAGTCATTCCCTTCTCGGCCATCCTCGGCTCAACCATCGAAGAGTTGATGTTCCGCGCCGTCGTCCTCGCCAGTCTTCTCGATTCGTTCTCAACGCCCGTCGCCGTCATCATGGGCGCGATAATCTTCGCCGCCGCCCACTACGTCCGCCGCGTAAAACGCTACTGGACATTCCCCGGCCACATCGCCCTCGGCCTGCTCCTATGTGTCTGCTTTGCCTGCACGCGCACCCTCTGGCTCCCGCTCGGCGTCCACGCCGGCGGCATCTTCATGATCATGGGCGCCCGACCGCTGATGCGCTACGTCGGTCCACCCTGGCTCGTCGGCGCGAGCATCTTCCCCTACGCCGGAATCGCAGGGATCGCCGGCCTCTCAACGCTCACCATAAATCTCTGGATGCTGTATCGGGTTGCCTCATGACGACATCGTTCGATCCCAAACTCACCGCCGTCGTGTTCGAACCTCAACGCCCGCAGCCCGAGATTGATCAGTTCGTCGAACGAAACGCCCTGGCCGCCGCGAAGCGCTACACAATCCACAAACTCGACGATCTCAACTCAGCCATTGCCGAAGGCCGTTATTCGGCGGTGGTCTTCCCCGCAATCGGCGTCGCCATCCGTGGAATCTGGGACGGCGATATCAACTTTCCCCAATGGCGGGCGAGAAGCGTTGCAATTCACTTCGTCACGCCCGCTCCCGCCACCGCCGATCAGTATCTCGCGCTCATGGCCGAGGAGTGGCGCGAATGGAATGGCACCCGCCACCAACGCAACGCCATCGCCGGCGCAATTCTCAGCGTGTTCCTGCTCGCCGCCGCCTTCCTGATCAACTGGTTTTGCGCAACCAAGCACTAAGAGCACCGCGGCTCCATTGGATGCCCGCGAAAAAACTCCCAGATCACGGCCGTCGCATCCAACCGATCCGTCGACGGCCCCGCGATCCGCTCGCTCAGCACCCCATCGCCCCCCGGCCACACATGCCCCGCCCCATCCACCATGTAAAACAAAACTTCCGCATCCCCACCCCGATACTTCCGCACGCTAACGCCGCCCACTTGCGACACCACTTCACCGCCACTCGCACAGCCATTCGCCGTCGCCCACAGCTCTGGCCAAGTCCGCACAGCCGGCTTCTCATCCGTCCCACCCCACGGATCACGAACAACCCCACCTGCTACCGGATTCAACGGATCAGCCGACCCCGCGACATAGATCAAAGGCACCGGCCTCGTCAGCACAAACCGCGCAATCGTCAACGGTCCCGCCACGACGGCAATCGCGGCCACACGATCCGCCAGTTCAATCCCCAACCGAAACGCCATCGACCCGCCGTTGGAAAATCCTGCGACAAAAACCCGCTGCGAGTCAACGCGATGCTGGCCGGCAACCTCTTCCAGGACCGCCCGAACGAACCCAACATCATCCACATTCTGCCGTCCCGCAAACCCCCGCCCAGATCCATCGTTCCAAATCGGCGGATTCGTCAAAAACCGCGCCGGACGATCCGCATCGCGCCGAATCGCCTCCGGATAAACCGCGATAAACCCTTCGCGATCCGCCAAAGTGCTTAGCCGGGTCGCCCGCGCCGCGATCTCCGCCGTACCACCCGCCCCATGCAACATGAAAACAACCGGCCAAGGCCGCGATCCGTCATATTGCTGCGGCACATGCAGTAGATATCGCCGCCGCAACCCGGCGTGCTCAACCACCACTTCTCGCCCAGCCCGCGACATATCGCTCGTCTATCCTCGCCGAAGCTGTCCCGCCATAATATCCCCGCCGAAAGGAGACCACCGTGAAGATTCGATCCGCCCTGATCATCTGCCTCTGCGCCGCCGCCACCGCACAGGCCAAGGTCGTCACCAAGACCATCGAATACAAGGATGGCGAAACCGCGCTCAAGGGCTACCTCGCCTGGGACGACGCCCTCAAGGGCAAAAGCCCCGGCATCCTGATCGTGCACGAGTTCTGGGGACTCAACGACCACGCCCGCAAGCAGGCCGACCGACTCGCCGAGCTCGGCTACGTCGCCTTCGCGCTGGACATGTACGGCGACGGCATGGCCACCGACGACCCCCACAAAGCCGGCGAAATGGCCGGCCGCTTCCGCCAGGATAAGAAGCTATTGATCGCCCGCGCCAAGGCCGGCCTCAACGTGCTCCTCAAAAACGAAAACGTGAACAGCAGCAAGATCGCCGCAATCGGCTACTGCTTCGGCGGCTCGACGGTCCTCCAGCTCGCCCTCTCAGGCGCCGACCTGGCCGGCGTCGTCAGCTTCCACGGCGGCCTCGGCGGCATCCAATACGAGCCGGGCACGAAAGTCACCGCCAAAATCCTCGTCCTGCATGGCGCCGACGACCCCATGATCCCCGCCGACCAGATCACCGCCTTCCAGGACACACTGCGAAAAGCCAACGCCGATTGGGAGATGAACTACTACGGCAACGCCGTCCACAGCTTCACCAACGAATCCGCCGCCAAGGCCAACATCAAGGGCGTCGCCTATCACAAACCCACCGCCGAGCGCTCATGGCAGGCGATGCGAGACTTCTTCGCAGAGATATTCGGGAGCTGAGTGCGTCTGACCCAGCCATGCGACTGAGCGATGTCCACGGAAATCGAACACGATTTATCGCCGTTGTTGCCGCCCCTGCGCCGGTTTCAATCGACGCTCGCGCTGGAGGCATCGGCTGAATTCCGCCAAATCGCACCGCGCATTGGGCGTGTGCTAGATGCGATCGTTTCCTACGACGATGCTGCGACACAAGCTGTCGCGACAGATCAGCGATCTTTCCGCGCCGTCGCCTGGAACGTCGAACGCGGCATCCATCTCAACGCCATCATCCACACCCTTCAAACCCATCCCGATCTCCGCAGCGCCGACCTCTACTTCCTCACCGAACTCGACTTTGGTATGGCCCGCTCCGCCAACCGCGACATCCCCGGCGAAATCGCCCGAGCGCTCAATCTGAACGGCGCATTCGCCCCCTGCTACCTCAACCTCGATCGCGGCAGCGGCCTCGAGCAACTCGCGGCCGCCGAAAACACCTACGGCATCCACGGCAACGCCCTCTTCTCGCGCTGGCCCCTCCGCGACGCCGCCACCGTCCGCCTCCGCAACGGCAAAGACAAAATGCGCGGCAAGGAAAAACGCATCGGCTCGCAAGTCGCCGTCCTCGCCACCGTCGACCTTCCCACCGGCCCGCTCCGCTGCGCCAGCGTCCACTTGGATGCTCACTCTTCGCGCACCCACCGCCGCAACCAGCTCCGCGAAGTCCTCGACGCCCTCGACAAAGTCCGCCCCATGCCCGCCCTCATCGGCGGCGACTTCAACACCAGCACCCACAACACCAACCGCGCCGTCTGGGCCATCATCGGCTTCTGGGTCCGCGTCGCCATGGGCGTGCGCCGCGTCCTCACGAAGCACTACCCCTACCCCGAGCGGTTTTTCGAGCTGCCTCTCTTTCGCATGCTCGAACGCCGCGGATACGACTTCCGCTCGCTCAACGAACTCGGCGCAACAACCCTCGATCACCGCATCCTCAGCGAAAAGGACCGCAGCAATCTAAAAGACTGGCTCCCCGAGTGGTGCCTCGCACACGTCGAACGCGAGTTGAAACCCTTCAACAACACCGCCTCGCTCAAGCTCGACTGGTTCGCCGGCCGCGGCCTCCAACCGTCTCGCTCGCCCGAAGCAGCTCCCCCAGCCGTCATCCGCGGAATCCAGCAAGACGGCCGCCGCCTCTCCGATCACGACCCCATCGTGCTCGATTTCGAATTGTCGTCCCCCGTCCCCTCCACCAGCGCCGGCCCGATGTCCGCGACCACTTCCCGCTCGCCCGTCCTCGCGACGAGATGACGCATCCACACCCCGCCGCGCCCGGAGCCCGGCGACCGCACATGAAACCAAAGCTCGATCGCCGCGTTCGTCGCAGCCCGACGCGTCACATGCACGGTCATTTCGTGATAACCCCCGTCGTCATCGGCAAGAAACTCATCCGCCAGCCGGCAAAACGAATCCAGAAACGCGTCGATCGCCACCCGCCGATACCCGCGTTCGTCTTCCCCCGCACAGGCCACGAGCTCGATCGCATCCTCGGGCGAAACCACAGCCAGCGCGTTCAATAACTCGGTCAGCGCCTCACGATGCAGCGCGGTCGAGTGCTCCATCGAGAATTCAACTCGCTCGGGATCAAATTGCTCAGTCGCCACCCGTCAATCCCGCCGATCCAGCATCCGCCGCGCCCAGGTCTCCGCGATCGCCATCCGCCAGGTCAGCATCGCCGCCCGTCCATCGCCGCCATCAAATCGTTTGGTTAGCCGCTCGACGCCCCCCCGCTCAAAACATCCGCGCTCGCCAAACTTCTTCGAGGCAAACAAGTCCTTCCACCACTCGCGCATCGGCCCGCGCAGCCACGCATTCGTCGGCGCCGCAAATCCGATCTTGTCGGTGCGCAGCCGAATCGCATCCGGCACGCGCCCTGCGACCGATTCGCGCAAGATGTACTTTGTCCACCCGCCCAGCAATTTCCGATCCGCCGGCAGCGCCATCGCAGGCATGACGAGCCGATCATCCAGAAACGGCACCCGCGCCTCGATCGAAAACGCCATCGAATTACGGTCCTCGAAGTGCAGCAAACTCGGCAGACTCGTCGATAGCAGCATCTCCCAGCAAAACCGCTCGAACCCGCCCCGCGCCAAAGCCGGCACTTTGCGCTCCCCGCGAGGTATTCGCTGTTGATACGGCAACACCGTCATCTCATCCGCAGCCAGCAGCTCTCCCGCGAGCCAGTCGCACTGCCGTTCGTCGCGCCACCGTCGCAACCCGTTCCGCGCTACGCGCGGCAGCAGTTGCCCGGCCACGTGGCCGGCAAGCCCTGCAAATGAAAAATGCTCCTTCAGCGGCCCCGCCCAGAACTCACGCGCCGCCCGGCCCCAGTGCAGTCGCAAAATCGAATCGGCGATGTAAGGCGGAAAATAACCCGGATATCCGCAAAACAGTTCATCCGCGCCCTGCCCGTCCAGCAACACGGAGATGCCGTTCTCGCGCGCCAGCCGCATCACCTCCCATTGCATCAGGATCGATGGCGAACTGAATGGCTCATCCTGATGCCACATGATCCGCTCCATTTCGCCCACCAGCCGCGATGGATCAGGCGTCACGCGATGATCGTGCAATCCCGGATACGCCGCGTGAACGGCATCGACGTATCGCGACTCGTCCAGCCCATCCCCCGGCAGCACCGCGCTGAACGTGTGCTGCGACCATTCACGCGGACACGTGTCTGGGGCCAGGTGCCGGATCGAAGCCACGATCGTGCTGCTGTCCAACCCACCCGATAGACACGACCCCACCGGCACATCGCTTCGAAGGTGAGCCCGCACGCTTTCATCGATCCGCCCCAACCAATCGCTCGTCGTTCCCGAACTGCTTCCGCCAACCGAGTCCGGTGGAAAAAACGCCGACATTTTCCCCAGCTTCGCGTTCAGAGACGCCGGCCGCAGATCGATCTCCAGCCAAGTCCCCGGTTGCAAAGACCACACGCCCTCGAACAGCGTCTCATTCGTATGATCGAGCAATCCGGAGACAAGAAAGTCCCGCAGCCGCGCCTCATTCACATCCCGCGATACGCCCGGCAAGAGCAGCAGCGACTTGATCTCCGAAGCAAACGCATGCCCGCCCTCAAACGCCGCGAGATAGAGCGGCTTAATGCCAAGACGATCGCGCGAGAGAATCATCCGTCCCGCCACCCAATCCACGATCGCAATCGCCCACATCCCGTTGAATCGCCAGAAACAATCCGGTCCCCAGGCCCGATACGCCGCCAGCGCCACTTCCGTATCGCTCGATCCCGCAAACTGCATCCCCCGCCCGCATAACTCCTCGCGCAGCGCCGCGTAGTTGTAGATCTCCCCATTGAAAGCGATCCACACATGCCCATCCGCCGCCGCCATCGGCTGATGGCCGCGCTCCGAAAGATCGATGATCGCCAGCCGCCGCGCCCCGATCCCCACGGCAGCCCGCGCCCCACCCCAATCCACCGCCTCGTCCGGCCGCCCCAACCGCCGCGCCACCGCCGGAGTGCCGCCCGCCCCAAACACAACCGCCCCGCCGTCATCCGGCCCACGATGATGGAGTAGCTGCGTCATTCGCGTCAGCAGCGAAGCCGCTTCGCCGTTGACCGCGTCAAACATCACGCCGGCTATTCCGCACATCGACGTTACGCCTCATCAACGCGCGGCTGCGCAGCCATCACGCGCTCATAAATCGCCACATATTGTCTCGCCACAACTGAAGGCCCGAAACGCGCCCAACATCGTTCCGCAAGAGCCCGCGGCTCATACCGGCCAGTCTCCCCTGCCAGCCGCCGCATCGCGTCGGAGAGCCCTCCAACATCGCCAACGTCGACCAGCAAGCCATCCCCAGCGCCGACGATCGACTCCGGCCCGCCGCATCGCGTTGCGATCACTGGCCTCCCGCAAGCCAGCGCCTCGATCAACGTCACGCCAAACGTCTCGGCATGACTCGCCAAGACAAACACGTCCGACTCTATCAGTGTGTTTCGCACCGCCCGATGCCCGGCCAGCTCTCCCGGCAGCCGCACCCGATCCGCCACACCCAGCTCAGCCGCCATCGCCCCCAACTTCCCGCGGATGGGTCCGTCGCCCGCTACCGTTAGCGTCGCGTCCGGCAGCCCGCGCGCGATTCGCGCAAACGCCTCAATCACATCCTCCAATCCCTTGCCGGGGCGCATCGCCGCAATCGTCAAGAACCGGACACCAGCCGCCCGGCGTGCCGGCTCCGGCGGCTCCAGGAAAATGCGATCAAGAGTATTGGGCACGATGTCCACATCGCGTCGCAGCCCCGCATCGCGCATATTCGCCGCCAGCGCCGGGCTCACCGCCGTGATCGCCCCCGCAGCCTCCCACGCCCGCCGCACCTGCCACCGCTGCCATGCCGTCTCTACCATCATAGAAAACGGCCCAGCATGCTCGGTCAATACGATTGGCACTCCCCACACGCTGGCGAGTTTGTACGCCGCGTACCCGGCCGGCAGCACAACATGCGCATGCACAAGATCGGGCGGCCCCTTCTCAGCCACATACTCGCAGAAGAGCTTGCGCACGGCCGACGAGAACGCGATCGACCCATGCCGCTCGCGGGGCCACCATCGGAAGCCGCGCCAACGCCAGATTTTGAGGGCTTCATCATCTTCTTCGACCATCTCGCCCGATCCACTGCCCGGACGCCACTCTCTTAGCGACCGAAGTTCGGGAAACAACACCGTTACTTCGTGACCAGCTTCGGCCACGGCTTTGGCGGCCGAGCGCACGAAGCTCCCCGCATAGGGAACTTCCGTCGTCGGATACCAACTCGGGATCACCACAATCCGCATCGACCCATCTTGCGAGAATTTGCCGGCGCCCGCCACCACCCCGCCAGGATGACGCCGCGTCCGCTTCCCGATCTAATCGCTGCTGTCATGGCTTCTCGGCGCGTTTTGATCGTCACCTACTGGTATCCGCCGACGCCCGGCGCAGGCGCCGAGCGCGCCGCCGGCTTTTCACGGCACTTGCCGGAGCACGGATGGGACCCGATCGTGCTCACGGCTCAGACGCATGGAGCGTCATGGTCGGCCCGGATCTTCGGATTTGGCGAGAGCGAATCGGCGGATGAAGTGCAGACTGTCTATCGTGTGCCCGACCTGGTCGGGGCGGGCGACATACAAGGCCCATACACGGGCCCACCCGTGCGGAAATCTGAACATTGGCTTCGACGCCTTGTGTTTCCTGACCGCTTCGCGATCTGGGCAGGTCGCGCCCAGCGAGAGGCACGCTACAAACTCGAAGATGCGCTTCCGGACATCGTCTGGACGACTTTTCCGCCGGCCAGCGCCGCCATGGCCGCGGGAATCCTGGCTGATCGCTTTTCGCGGCCGCTCGTAATCGACTTCCGCGATCCCTGGTTCGGAGCTGGCGGATACGCTCCACAATCACAGCGCCAGCGTGAACGTCACGAGGAGCTCGAGCGGCGGCTGATCAGGCAGGCCGCTGCCATCACTGTAATTTCGGAGGCAATGCGGGATGACCTTTGTCGACGACTCGATGTCGAACCGTCCCGCGCCCACGTAATTACAAATGGGTTTGATGCTGCCCGATGCATTCAGGTCGAACCTGTGCAGACGCAGCGCCCGCCTGAACTCGTGCACGTCGGCAGCGTGTCACAACGCAATCGACCGGATCTATTTCTGCAGGCACTGGCCGCCGCTCGACGGCTGGGACCGCTGCCGTGGCGAGTGCGCTTCGTGGGAAATATTTCAGCCGGCTATATCGCTTCCCTTGGTCTCGCCGACTCTGTTTCTATAACCGGAATGGTTCCGTGGAATGACGCCTGGCGCGAGACCTGCCAATCGACGGCCCTGCTTCTTCTGGCGGGAGACTATGTTGGAGAGTGGGGCCACAACACAAAGGTTTTCGAATATCTTCGTTCGAGCCGCCCCATTCTCTGTCTCGAGGAACGTCCAGGAAGCAATGACCGGCGCTTGCTGGAGTCGCTGGCCGGCGACCGGTCGCGTTTTGGCTTGCTGACAAATCCTGCGTCTATCCTTGAAGGGATTAATGCCGTCATGGGGATAGGCAAAGAATCGCCGATCGGAACTCTTGACGCCTCCGAAGGTCTAGATCGCTACGATCGCGGCCGGCTTACGGGCCAACTCGCCGAAATTCTCGATGACATCGTCGCTCATCGTTGAACCGTCGCCTGCATTGAGGCCGATGAATCATGATGGACGGAACGCTCGCAGTCATTATCGCACGCGCCGGCAGCAAGGGGCTGCCCAACAAGTGCGTGGCGCCGCTCAATGGCCGTGCGGTCATCGAATACACCTTCGACGCCGCGCTGGCCGCGCGCTTGTCCGATGCCGTCTGTCTGAGCACGGACTCCGCCGAAGCAAAAAAGCTCGCGCGCCAGCGCGACATCTTCGTGGTGGATCGTCCGCCCGAACTCGCAGCGGATAGCGCGACGGTTGACGCCGCCGTTCGTCACGCGGTAAGTGTATATGAGGCCGCCCACCGGCATTTCCGCGCCGAGCGAATTGTGATCCTTTACGGAAACGTTCCCATCCGGCCCGACGATGCGATTGACCGCACTGTGAAGATGCTCGCTGACACCCGGTGCGATTCCGTCCGAACCGTGGCCCCGGTTACCAAGCAACACCCCGACTGGATTCACTCGCTCGACGGCGACAAGCTCTGCAAGTTTCGCGAAAACAGCATCTATCGCCGACAGGACCTTCAGCCACTCTACTTTCATGATGGCGCGGTCGTCGCGGTCACGCGCGCCGCGCTCTTTACGGAGCCGCGCCATGCGCAGGACTTTCACGCTTTCTTCGGTACTGATCGCCGGGGCATTGTGGTTGCCGCCGGCGACACCGTCGATATTGACGACTACGCCGATCTTCGGCTCGCTCAGGCAATGCTCGTCTCGAGAACTGTACAAACCGTGCGTTTCGGCAAATCAGCAATCGGAGTGGGCCATCCCACGTACGTCATCGCCGAGGCCGGAGTAAACCATGACGGTAAGCTCGCGCAGGCGTTGAAGCTGATTGACGCCGCCAAGAGCGCGGGCGCCAATGCCGTCAAGTTTCAAGCATTTGCCGCTGAAAAACTCGTCACGCGTGCGGCAGCCGCCTGCGATTACCAGAAGCAGCACGACCACCACAGCCACTCGCAGCGCGCGATGCTTGAACGACTCGAACTCTCGGCGGCGCAGTTCGCGGCATTGCACCGACACGCCCAGGATGTCAGCATCGATTTCCTCGCCACGCCCTTCGGCATCGACGAACTGCACATGCTTACTGATTTGGGCGTGCCCGCCATCAAACTCGCATCGCCCGATCTTGTGAATGTTCTGTTGATAGAAGCCGCCGCCGCGACCGGGCTGCCGCTCATCGTTTCAACCGGCGCCGCGCTCGATGACGAAATAGACGAGACGGTCTTTCATTTCCAACGTCTGGGTGCGTTCGATCGTCTTACGCTGCTCCACTGTGTCAGCAGCTATCCCACGCCGCTCGGCGAGGCGAACCTCGGTCGCATTCGCATGCTCGCGAGCCGTCATCGTGTTCCGGTAGGGTTTTCCGACCACACACGGGAATCAACCACCGGAGCACTGGCCGTAGCAGCCGGCGCATTGGTGCTCGAAAAACATTTGACGCTCGATCGCGCCGCGGACGGGCCAGATCACTTTTTCTCGCTCGATCCCGCGTCCATGTCGGCCTACGTCGCCGCCGTTCGTGCCGCCGAATCGGTTATGGGCGACGGCTCCGTCCGGCTGTCCGATACTCAACTCGAGACGCGTACCTTGGCTCGATCGCACGTTGTCGCTGCCGCGCGAATCGCGCCAGGGCGGCTTCTCACGCCCGAAAACATCACCATCAAGCGTACTGGCCTCACGGATGGACTGATCGAACCGCGGAATATCCCGAAACTGCTTCGCCGACGCGCGGCGGTTGAAATTGCCCCCGATACTCCGATTACGCTCGCCCTCTTGAGCCCGGAAACCCATCCCTCTGAAGCCGCCAATCCAATTGCTTCTGCTAATAACTAAGAGGCGCTACTTCCCGCGCCGATAGTTCCATCGAGGTTCCTTGACGCGAACGACTCGCGCCGAGGATTGTGCCGAGGGATGACTTCATGCAAGCGACCGTAAAGCCCGGACTCAACGACGCTGCCACCATCGTCAACAGCGCCATCACCAGCGTCGGTGAAATCGCTACGCTTCCCGAAATCACGGTGCGGATCATCAAAATCGTCGAAGACCCGAAGTCGACCGCGCGCGACCTCCACGAAGTCATCCGCAACGACCCGGCGCTTGCCTCAAAAATTCTGAAAGTAGTGAACTCCGCCTTCTACGGTCTTCCCGGCCAGATTAACAACGTCGACCGCGCCATTGTGCTTCTCGGCCTTTCCGCCGTGAAGAACATTGCTATTGCCGCCTCGATGACCCGTCTCTTCCAGGGCGGCGTCACGATCGACGGCTTCAATGGCATGGAACTCTGGCGACACTCTGCCGCTGTCGGCGCCGTGTGCCGTTCTATCGCGAAGATTCAGGGCGCCCAGTGCATGGAAGAAGTCTTCCTCGCCGGACTCATGCACGACCTCGGCCTCCTCATCATGCGACAAGCCCTCCCGCGCAAGCTCGCCGAAGTCATCGCCAAGCACCGCGCCGCCCCAAAGGCCTTCACTCAGATCGAAGAAGAAATCATCGGTGCCGACCACCAGGCGTTCGGTCAGGCCCTCGCCACCAAGTGGCGCTTCCCGCGCGGCCTATGCGCTGTCATCGGCTACCACCACAAGCCCCAGCTTCTGGCTCCCGAGTTCCGCAGCATGGTCGAGATCGTTCACGTCGCCGACATCCTCGCATGCAAAACCGATATTGGCTTCACCCGCACACACGGCCACGCCGAGTTGACGCCCGAGCTGCTCCAGGCCGTGGGCCTCAAGCAGACCGACGCCGACGTCATCCTCGCCGAGCTGCCCGAAAACGTCCGCGCTACCGAGGCCCTCTTCCAAAACTAAAGCGCCCGTCCAAAGCGACGCACTCGCGATTATCATGTCCGAGTGAATCGCAGGCCGACGAGCAACAGACCGCACCCCGAAGCCGCCCCACCCGCCGGCCTCGTCCCCAATTCGCCCCACCCCTGGGTCCAGGTCCGCTCCCTCTCGTTCCACCCCTTCATCTACTCACGCATGATCCAGTCCGCCGCGCCCAACGCCGCCCCCGGCGATATCGTCGCGGTCTACGACCGCGCCGGCCAGATTTTCGGCCACGCCCTCTACAACCCGCGCTCCCAGATCGGCCTCCGCGTCCTACGCCACGGACCCGACCCGATCGACGACACCTTCTGGCGCGAACGCATCGCCGCCGCTGTCGCCCTCCGCCGCGAAACCCTCAAGCTCGACCAGCAGACAGACGCCTACCGCCTCGTTCACAGCGAAGGCGACGCCCTCTCCGGCCTCATCGCCGAACGCTACGCCGACCACATCGTCATCGAGTGCTTCTCGCTCGGAATCTTCCAGCGAGTAGAAATGCTCCAGCAGATGCTCGCCGATGCCCTCGGCCCGCCGCCTACATCCCGCGACGGCCCACCCTCATGGAAGTTCGTCGTCCGCGCCGACGAACGCACGCAACAGCTCGAAGGCTTCCGCCTCCCCCCGACTCCGCAACCCGAATCGCGCCGCCTCATCATCCGCGAACACGACGTCCGCTTCCGCGTCGACCCGCGTCACGGCCACAAGACCGGCTTCTTCTGCGATCAGCGCGACAACCGCCTCGCCTTCGCCGCCCTCTGCAACGACGCCTCCGTCCTCGACCTCTGCTGCAACACCGGCGGCTTCGGCCTGCTCGCCAAATGCCGCGGCAAGGCCCGCGAAGTCACGGCCCTCGATCTCGACGAAGTCGCCCTCGAACTCGCGAAGGAAAACGCCAACCTCAACCAGGCCCGCATCCAACACGTCCACGCCGACGCCTTCGGCTACCTCCGCCAGCTCATCACCAACGGCAAACAATTCGACGCCGTCGTCCTCGACCCGTCGAAACTCATCGCCACCCGCGAAGACATGCGCGAAGGCCGCCAGCGCTACCTCGACTTCAACAAGCTCGCCCTGCAGGTCATCCGCCCCGGCGGAATCCTCCTCACCTGCTCTTGCAGCGGACTCCTCTCACGCGACGACTTCCTCGACATGGTGCGGCACGCCACCCGCATCGCCAACCGCCGCGCCAACGTCTTCAACGTCACCGGCGCAGCCCCCGACCACCCCCTCGCCCTCGATTGCCCCGAAACCAGCTACCTCAAAGCCGCCTGGTTACGCGTCGGCCAATAGCGCGAAGGCATCCGATCAAGTTGGGATGCGTCTTGGCAGTCGTCCGAGCAGGGCGTTCACCGCGGCTCTCCAGGGATCGGCGAGAAACGGCCAGAGCGAGGCGGCCCGCACAAATGCGCCGCCGGCCAGCCGGCGGTCTCCGCGGGCCAGATACTGCAAACCAGCCCGCTGCCACAGCCGCGCCCTCGCTTGGCGCAGCGTGAGCCGCGCCGAAGGCAGATGCCCGATCAAGTGTGCATGCCGGTTCAGTATCATTTCACCGTGAATTCGAAGTCGCTCCGGATCGCCCCCAAATTGCACCGGACCAACGCGCCGCCTGGCCAACGGTTCTGGCGCGACGCTGATGGCACAGGTTGTGGCGAGACGAATGAGGAATTCGCGATCTTCGGCGGCCATCATCGTCTCATCGAAGCCGCCCGCGGCGATGAATTGATCGCGCTCCAGAAGCAGGGTGGATGCGCCGCCGGCTAAGACATTTCGGCAGAGCAGCGCTTGGATCAGATCGTCCCGATCGGTAGAGCCGCGGTATGCAACCACGGTTTCGCCGCCTTCAACAGGCCAATGGAGCCCCGACAACAACGCGGGCGCTCCGGTCCGCCGTGCGAGTGCAAGCTGCGAGGCAAGCTTTTCCGGAAGCCACTCGTCGTCGGCATCGAGGAACGCAACCCAATCGCCGCGCGCCAACCGCACACCATGGTTTCGGGCCGCCGATGGACCGGCATTTGCCTGCCGCGCATTTCGAACGATTCCACCCAGCGAGCCAATGAGCTCTGGTGTGGCGTCCGAACTTCCATCATCGACGACCACGATTTCAAGCGGAGGATATGATTGTGCGAGCGCCGAGCCGATCGCATTGCCTACCACCGAGCCGCTATTGAAGGTTGGAATGACGACCGATACGCGCGGACAAAACGCGAATCGATTCGTCGAGTCAGTTCCGGCGACAGACGGACTCAAGAATCTGCTCCAACTGAGCTGCGTCACGGCCGAGCGGGAATCGATCCACGACCCGCCTGCGACCCGCTTCGCCGAGTCGGCGCCGCCCGTCGGCATCACGCGCCAACTCAATCCAGCGCTCCGCCATCGCGGCGGGCGAATCGTCTGTCAGGACATATCCCGTCTCACCGTCGATCACGGATTCGCCGGCCCCGCAATAGAATTTCCCCGGCGCGCAGCCAAGCACCACAGCCGGCAGGCCGCAAGCCATCGCTTCAATGACCGAAATCCCGAACGACTCGACGTGCGACGGGAGGGCGAAGACATCCGATGCACGGAGAAACGGTTCTACGCGATCGCGCATTCCCGCGAATCGAACCTTTCCGCCGATCGACGAATTGGCCGCCCGCGCCTGCAATCCCGCACGAAGTGGGCCATCGCCGACCAGCAGCAGTCGCAATTCAGGGATGGCCCTCGAGCTGCGCGCGGCGGCATCCAGCAATAATTCGACGTTCTTCTGGTCCGCCATCCGACCTGTCCAGCAGACCACAAACGCGTCTTCCGGCAATCCGAGCGTCCGCCGAAGCTCGGCGCGTTGGAGTGAAGTCGCGGGACGGAAACGATCGACATCAACCGTCGGCGGCACAACATGGGATCGAGTTGGGTCCAACCCGTAGCCGCTTACCGCGATGCCGCGCGTCATGGAGCTGTCGAACATGACGGCATCGGCCGACTGAAACCCGCGCCGCTCTGCCTGGCGCATCAGCCGATCGTCGAGTTGGTATGCCCATCGCTGGTGGGCGCCGCGCGTCGCATTTTCGGCAGTATGCGCGGGCTCGTAGAGCAGCCGGCAGCAGCAGGCGACCAGTCCCACGGGACGCCGCAGCGTTTTTCTTGCTGCCGTGGCGAACTCCGGTTGGCAGGTCAGGACTGCGTCGCATTCGTCCATCAGCCGGTCAGCGGTGCGTGCCGCACGCCTCACGCGCCCCCGCGATTGAAGCGACCAGTGGGCAACTCGGCTCGGTGGTACGTCGACGCCAACCACCCGCAGGCCATCGACCAATTGCTCGGCGTCTCGGGCACTCTCGACGGGAGTTACCAGCCGGACGTTGTGATCGCGAAGGCGCAGTATGCGGGCCAGATTGCGAACCCGCCCAGACATTCCACAGCCGCGCGATTCGAGTCTCGGTACGTGCCATAACAGTTGCATGAGTGCCGTCCGGCCTAGGCAGGAATTGCGCATCCGCTTGTATTGGCGGGAATGCATCGCCCTGCAGCAAAGGATTTAACGGCTGAATCGTGCGCCCGCCTTCAGGCAACTGTTCCGGGCCCCAAAAAGAAAAAGGGTCGGACGATCTGATGTCCGACCCGGGGAAATCGCTTTGTTGGTCTGAACGGATTAGGACGCGGTTTCAACAACCTGCCGGCCGTTGTACCCCGTGTCCAATTCATGCCAAAACCCGACGGTCGACTCGCCCAGCCGCCAGCACAGATAGACCTCGCGGCCCTCGCGCATCGAAGGGAAATCGATCAATCCTGTCGCCCAGTCTTTCAGTTCACAGCCGATGTCCGAAAGCTCTTCCGCCAGGCCTCGCAGCTTTTCGACTGCCGCATGACTGGCGTCTTCAGTGGTGCGTCGCTGCTCGGCTGACGCCTTCTCAGGCAGCTCGTGGGCGCGCCGCTGCGCATCAACGACAACCTGATACTGAGCTACGACGTCCTCAACGATTCGTCGTACCAACGGCAACGTACGGTTCGCATGCTCCAATGTGAAAAACTTTTTCGGTTCTTCACGAGATGACCGTCGCCGCGGACGAGTTTTGGGGGATGAGTCCATGGGCATGCCACCTTTCCGCGATCGCCGGACGAGCGAATCGCTTCCTAATCAACACTAGCACCCACCCCATGGCGTGTCAACGAATGCTCAGCGATCTGCCGGCCTGTTTAATGCCCTTTTCCAGACGCCATCGCTGCAAAATTCGACATGATGCTGAGGCAGCCGCACGCCAGCATCAATCCGCAAACGATTAAGCTGAGAATCGATTGCCATCGCCGCCCTGTTCGACGCACGAGTCCCAGAATCGCGAAGAGCACGCCTGCAATTGAGGCGATTAGCGTCACAATCGAGCTTACAACCAGCATTGGTTCCTTGCTCGTCTGTTCCACGAATGCCGGCATTTGATCTTGCTGGAGCTTCAGGTCAGGCGCCATCCGTTTCATTACTTTGTATGAACCCGCGAACGCCAGGCAAAGGCAAAGGAGCACCACAATCGAACACACGAGCGACGCTGACGCAAACCAGTTCGATTGCGCCGGGGGAGTGAACTGCGGAATTGGACCGGCTGATGCAACTTGGGGCCCGGAATAGGCCGCCGTTGTGCTCGTCACGGCTGGTGGGACTAGCCCCGTCGGTGCATTCATCACTTTTCGGCAGTAGGGACATGTGACCGCCTGGCCGGCAAATTCGTCATCGACTTCGATGGGTTTCCCGCAAGTGGAGCACTGGAACTGAATGGGCATGCAAACTCCTAATAACGCGATCTTCCTTGCTGACGCGGCCGCGATTCTAGAGTGACACTGCTATCGTTGCGACGAGTGGAATTGTGATTCGCGATGAATCGGATAGCCCAATCTTCGCCCGGCAACCAAGTTGCGGACAATCCGCGCGAAGTGCTAATCCTGCGTTGACATCTACAATATGTTGTGTACCATCGCCCCTTGCCCTCCAAATCTGGGATGAGGGTGACCGATACAGGTGTTAGTCATGGCTAAGTTGATCGTATCGGTTGCCTCGAACGGTGAGCGAAGGGCACAAATACGCTCCAACCCGTTTGCTCGGTTCGAGTTAAGTAAAAAAGCTGGTTAAGGGAGAGTCGTTTGGCGCCCGGCGGCGTGGCCTCGTGCCCGTTGTCGGCTGAGACGGGGTTTTGTCATGATCGTCAAAGCGATGGATCGAAAGACATCACGGCTCACGGATGACGCCGAGCACCTCGCATGCTTTACCGAGAATGCGGTCAAGGTATTGCGCGCTCGCTATCTGAAAAAGAACGAAAAGGGCGAGTGCGTAGAGGTCCCCGGCGACCTTTTTCGCCGCGTCGCCCACACCATCGCGTCCCCCGAGCGTCTCTATTCTGACGACCCCGAAGTCCGCAGCGAGTGGGAAGATCGTTTCTACAACCTGATGATCAGCCAGCAGTTCATGCCGAATAGCCCGACGCTCATGAACGCCGGCCGTGAAATGGGAATGCTGTCGGCTTGCTTCGTGCTGCCCGTCCGAGACTCAATCGATGAAATCTTTGATTCGATCAAGCACACGGCGCTGATTCAGAAGGCCGGCGGCGGGACGGGGTTCGCATTCGACGAACTTCGACCCACAGGCGATTTCATCAAATCATCCGGCGGGACGACCAGCGGCCCGATCAGCTTCTGGCGGGCATTCAGTGAAGCGACCAACGCAATCCAGCAGGGTGCGTTCCGCCGCGGCGCGAACATGGGGATGATGAATATCCATCACCCCGACATCCTGAAGTTCCTGCATGCCAAAGAAGATCTGACGCAGTTCACCAATTACAACATCTCCGTCAAAGTCACCGACGAATGGATGGACGCGTTCCTGGAATCTGCGACGTCGCCTCACTTGGTCCGCAATCCCCGCACCGGCAAAAACTATTGGCTGCCCAAGAGCTTGGCGATCTGGGATTACACCATCAGCGATCTGCCTGAGGCCGTCGTCGGCCATCAGCCGGCGGTTCCGGTGTACTCGCGGCAGGATATCTGGGACATCATCATTAAGAACGCATGGAAGACCGGCGAACCGGGCGTCGTCTTCATCGACCGGATCAATGAATACAACCCGACACCCCACATCGGTCGGATGGAAGCCACCAATCCGTGCGGCGAGCAGCCGCTCCTGCCTTACGAGGCCTGCAACCTCGGCAGTATCAATCTTGGGGCGTTTGTCACCGATGAGTGCACAACTCGCGCGGAAGTTGATTGGGACTCGCTGAAAACAGCGATCCACGAGTCGACCCGCTTCCTCGACAACGTCATCGATGCAAATCGCTATCCGCTGCCCGAGATCGACGCGATCTGCAAAGGCAACCGCAAGATTGGCCTCGGAGTGATGGGATTCGCAGACGCTCTTTACAAGCTTGGCGTTCGCTACGACTCGCCGGACGGCGTCGCGTGGGGCGAGCGCTTCATGAAATTCGTGAACGACGAGGCTCACAACTACTCAGAGAAACTCGCCCGCGAGAGAGGCAACTTCCCGAATTGGGAGGGAAGCCTCTGGGACACGAAGTATCACCGCCCGATGCGAAACGCCTGCACGACGACTGTTGCTCCGACCGGCACGATCAGCATCATTGCCAACTGCTCCGGCGGCATCGAGCCGATGTTCAGTCTCGCGTTTTTCCGAAACGTTTTGAAAGGCCAGGCCGAAGGCCGGAAGCCGTTGATCGAGATCAACGACACCTTCCTTCGCGTTGCCAGGCATCGCGGATTCTATAGCGAGGGTCTGATGGATCAGATCGCCAGGGATGGCACCCTCGCTTCAATTGACGCCGTCCCTGCGGATGTCAAACACGTGTTCGTTTGTGCCCACGACATCCGACCCGATTGGCACATGAAGATGCAGGCCGCTTTCCAACGGCATTGCGACGCCAGCATCTCAAAGACGATCAACTTCCCCCATGACGCCAATGCGAATGACGTCGAGCAGATCTATCGCATGGCCTACGAGCTTCGCTGCAAAGGCGTCACTGTCTATCGAGATGGTTGTCGCTCCAGCCAGCCCATGGCTCTGAAGGACTCGGAGAAGTTGCATCAAAAGAACGAGACCGTGGCATCCGAACCGGTCAAACTTAATGGCGACACGCCCGACCTCGCCGCGGCCGGCGCACGGATCAGCACCGAGACCAATCTTTTCGGCGAGCGGATCACCCGCGTCGATCCGCCGGCCGTTCCTTCGTTGGAGCCGCAGCCGCTGCCGGCGATTGTCTCGGGCCTGCGAATCCGCCAAATGACGCCCTTCGGCAACATGCACGTCAACATCACTGTCGATGCCAGGGCCGAGCGGGAATTGGAAGTATTTGCCCAGCTTGGCAAGGGTGGCGACCTGGCCAACAGCGACCTCGAAGCCATTTGCCGGATGATCAGTCTGTGGTTGCGGGCGGGTGGAGCCCTTACGCATGTCATCAAGCAGCTCGCCGGAATCGGTTCGAGCTTGCAAATCCCGACTCGAACTGGCCGGATCATGTCGCTGGGCGACGGGTTGGCCCAGGCCCTCAAGCGCTACTTGAAGGCCAAAGAACGCCACGGCTTGAAGGCCATCCTGCTCGGCGACGTGGACCCAGCCGTTTTGGAAAACGACGCACCTTCGATGCCGGCCAATGGACACACTGAAGAAGGTCCGGCCCCGCTCGTCGGACGGCCGGCGACGTCGGCTCTGGCGGGCGCGCACGGCGCGGTCGCGCCCGATCAGGGCCTCCCGCTTGACCGGCCGGCATACGGTTTCAAGCTCAAATGCCCGGAGTGCAATTCGGGCCTCGAATTGTCGGAGGGTTGCAAGAAGTGCCATCACTGCGGATGGGCCCAATGCTGATTCAGGTTTTTCCGCAGGACTGCCGATAGAACAATCGGCAATTTCTGCGGACCGACCGGCTTCGGCCGACCAACCGCGGGAAGGCGATTATCCGAGGGTAAGTAGGCCCCCTGATCCTGTGAGGGAAATAGGAGCTGGCTTCTTTCCCCTCCGGAAAGCACCGGGAAACCCCTAGCGGGTGCTCGGTGCTTTCTTTTTTCCCCTGGCCTGATCGAAGAACTCAACCACCCGCTTTTGATAGCCCTCGAAGTCGGTCGTCATGATGTTGCTGTGGGGTCCGGGGCCGAGCCACTTTGCCTTCGGTTCGCGAGCACAGTCGTAAAGCAAGTCCATGTTTTCAGGGGGAATAAGGACGTCATCTGCTCCGTGGATCAGGAGCACCGGCCGCGGACTGATTTTCGCGATTGCATCGCGCGCATCGACTTGCGTCATCGATCGCCCCGCGTGAAGGGATATCCCCGCGAGCAAGAGCTTCATATAGACAGGACCGATGATGGGGACGCGCCGCGCCTGTTGCTCTGCTAAAGCTGGCGCGGACAGAAATGCGCTATCGAGCACAACGCCTTCTACACGTGGGTCATCAGCGGCCTCGCGTACGAGTGCCATTGCTCCCATGGAAGAGCCAAGCCCGAATACGTGCTTGGCCTGGGCGGGCCGCTCGTTCTTCAACCAATCGACAGCCGCGCGAACGTCTGCGGTCTCGAATAGCCCAAACGTCGCTGTGTGCCCGTCGCTGTCGCCGTGCCCTCGAAAATCGAAGATCAACGCGTTGTAGCCACAACCCGCAAAGACGCTCAGGAAGTCGATGAAGTTTCCCTTATTGGCGCCCAGTCCGTGGCAGATCACGACGGTGGAGTCCGCGCCGCGCTGCGGCATGAACCAGCCGGAAAGGGTCAGCCCGTCGGCGGTCTTGAAGGTCACCGGTTCCAGATTGAGGTAAGCATACGCACCGAGATCGATCGCATTTCCGATCTTGATCCGATGAATGAGCGAGCCGACCAGAAGCGGAACAAATACACAGATCACGAGCAGGGCGCGGGCCGGCCCGATGAACTGAGTCACGGCAATCATGCCACGGTGCGGATCGCCGCGCTTTTTCGCAAGCCGTCCCCATCTGCGGTAGCGCTCGCCGATATGTCCGACGCTACGCTTCCAGACGCCCCATGCCAGCCGCCATCCGACGAGAAACCAGAACGCCAGCAGCACTTCTACCCAAAGAACCCGGCCGCGAGCAGCATGTGCCGCGAACGCCTCTGCTGCCGCGATCACCGGCACCATTACGAGGACGTACAAAGCGAAGCCGCGCCAAGGCAATCGACGTACGCGCGGCCAGCCAAACCCGAGAATCGCCCCCAATGCGGGCGGCATGACGAGGAGTAGGCTTCGTCTAGGTGAAAGACGAGCGGGCGAAGAGCAAAAACGGCGACGATGCTCGCAGCGCCGATTGCCGTGAATAATGCAAGTCGTGGCGTCGTGGACCGGTGTCCCGCTTTCATCCGATTAAGCTTGCGCATCGAATGTCTTGTGATATAACGCGAGCATGGCGGCGGCTTTGCTGATCATCGCTGGTTCCCTAAGACGGCGGACTTGAGGCGGCCCGCCGGAGGTTGAGGATGAGCTCGACTTCCCCCAGGTGACGGTTGAGTCGCTGGGCGATCTCCTGCGACGCCAGACCCTCGTCGGCCAGCACGTAGACCTGATTCGTACGCGGCTCCGTTGGTTCCGGCGGCAGGGTCGCTGTAATCGGCGGAGCCGCCGGCGTGCTGCCATTCAACTTCTTGATCCGCTGATCGGCCTCAGCGATGGCCCGGTTAAGGCGGGCAACGCCGTCGTCAATCTGGGAAGAGAGTCGCTGCGAAAGTTGTTCGAGGTCTTTGAGCAGGTCCTCAATATCGCCGCGGACTTGCTGTTCCTCGCGGACGGCCCCATCGATCTCGCGCCGGTACTGCTTGGCGGAGGGTCCGCCCGACTTCTTCCTCACCGCCAGCGAGATGAGAACAAGAGCCAGCAGTACGCCCGCGAGAATCATGAGCTGGCGCGGACTGGCGTCCAGCCCGGAACCGGTGGCGGCGGCAAGAAATGCGGTGGTCATGCTTGCTTCGCATACGCAGTGTGCCACGCACGCCGTGCTTCGTCCATGACATCGCGCAGCGCCGCCGAGTGCTTGCGAGCCGCCGCCGCGCAGTCGTCAAACTCCGGCGAAGCGATAACGACACTGCCGGCTCGCCGGCCGACCTTGACGCGGATGGTTCCAAAGCGCGTCTCGACCGGGTCAATGGTCCGGGCAAGCGTGCTCCGGCGGCAGTTGTATCGCCGCACGCCGAACGTCGTCGTCTCGACGAACAGGATGCTCTCAAGAGCGTCGGCAAGTTGCGGCGTCGCGATGTCGGAAAGCTTGAGCCCGGGCCGGCTCTTCTTCATGGTGATAGCGCTGGTCGCAACGTCGAGCGCACCTGCCTCAAGCAGTCGATCTGTGACGTAGCCGATGGTCTGCGGGGTCGTATCGTCGAGGTTGGCTTCAAGGACGACAACTTCGTCGCTTTCCGCGCCATCAGCGGACGCTTCGCTAATAAGCACGCGCAGCAGGTTGGGCCGCGTCTGGCCCTCGCGTGTGCCGGCCCCATAGCCGATGGCCGCCAGTTTCATATTCGGAAGCGGCCCGAATCGCTGGGCGAGGGTTGTGAGAATAGCCGCGCCGGTAGGCGTCGTAAGCTCGCCGGGCTCATCGGTAGCAAGGATGGGAATGCCCTTTAGCAGTGCAGCCGTGCCAGGCGCCGGAACGGGCATGATGCCATGCTCGCATTTGACAGTGCCATGGCCGGTCGGGATGGCGGAGCATTCGACTCGCGTAATGCCGAGCCGATGGAGTCCCGCAACCGCGCCGACGACATCGACGATGGCATCGACTGCGCCGACTTCGTGGAAGTGGACCTTCTCGATGGTGCTGTTGTGCGCAGCCGCTTCGGCCTCAGCCAGGCGCGTGAAGATGGCCCGGGCCTGCGTGCGAACGGCATCGGAGAGCGAAGACTTGTCCAGGATCTCAACGATGTGCTTCAAGTGTCGATGCCCCGGTTTGCCGGTCATACGAACGTCGACCTTGGTAGCCGCAAAGCCCTGCTTCTTGATCTTTTGGATGTCGAGCGAGTAATCGGCGAGGTTCAGCTTCGCCAGTTCTTCGCGAAGTGCGTCGGCCGGCAGGCCGGCGTCAACCAGCGCCCCAAGGATCATGTCTCCGCTGGCGCCGCTGAAGCAGTCAAAGTAGGCAAGTTTCATACTTGGCATTTTCTCCCTTGGGGGAGCGTAATGCGCGTTTGCAGGCGCGGCAACGCAGGCCCGTTTCTCTATAATCGGCGCGGGGCACGTCGAGCCGCGGAGTCGCCGCATGCCTGTTCGCTCACCGGTTGTCGCGGGACGCTTCTACCCATCGCGAGCGGCGGACTGCCGACGTGAGCTTGAAGCGAGTCTACCTCAAGCGGGCCAGCTGCCCGAAATCGCAGGCCAGGTAATCGGCGGCATCGGCCCGCATGCCGGCTGGGCCTGCAGCGGCGCGGTCATGGCCATGACGGCCGAGGCATTGGGCCGGAGGCGGGGAGTCAGAGCAGTGATTGTGTTTGGGGCCGTGCATGTACGGGGGGTAAACGCGGCAGCGGTGTATCCGTCGGGAGCTTGGGAAGCGCCGCTGGGCGCCTCGAAGATCGATGAGGAACTGGCCGGGGCGATCGTGGCGGCGGGCATTGCGGCGAATCCGGAAGCCCACCAATTCGAACACAGCATCGAGGTTCAGATACCGTTTGTTCAGCACTATCTGCCAGAGGCCAAGATCGTGCCGATCATGGTTCCTCCCGACGACGAGGCCCACGAAGTCGGTGCTGCGGTCGCGCGGGTCTGTCGCGCGGCCGACGCGGAAGTGCTCTTCCTGGGATCAAGCGATCTGACGCACTATGGCCCGGCATACGACTTTATGCCGAAGGGTGTCGGCGCCGCGGGGCTCGGCTGGGCGAAGGAGCACAATGACAGGCGGATGATCGAGGCGATGCTTCGCATGGATGCGGCGGCCATCGTCCCCGAGGCCGAAGCGCACTGGAACGCCTGCGGTGCGGGCGCGATCGCGGCAACAATTGCGGCATGTCTCGAATCGGGGGCCAACGAAGCCGCGCTCCTCCGGCACACAACCAGCTACGAAGTCCTGCGCGAGCGACTGGGAGAACCCGCGGAAGACGCGGTGGGATATGCGGGCGTGGCGTTCTCAAGGGTTGATTAGGAACTGCGGACCAGCCGGGCCACGAATCCGCCGTCTCGCCAAATCCGTTTGGCGTCGCCGGGGTCGGGTAGCGTGAGCTGCGAAGATTTGAGCCGCCATCCATGGTTCTGTTTGCAGAAACCCGTCACGACCTCCTCATTTTCCTCCGGCTCGATTGAGCACGTGGCATAGAGCATGTCGGTTTGGGGGCCGGCGAACCGTGCGGCCTGATCGAGCAGGCGCCGCTGCAGCCGGGCGAGCTTTCGCAAGACATTTGCGTTGAGACGGTAGCGGGCCTCAGGTCGCCGGGCGAGCGTGCCACTGTTGCTGCAAGGGGCGTCAATCAGGATGACACCCGGCGAAGCGCCCAGCGCTCGGAGCTGGGCTTCGAGTCCCTCAGCGGGGACGCACATAACGGAGGTCAGTTGGAGCCGAGCCGCGTTGTCGGCCGCCATGCGAAGACGACGGAGATTCGTATCGCTCGCAATGACGATCCCGCGATCGTTCATGAGTTCGGCGGCATGCGTCGCCTTTGTCCCCGCACCGGCACAAAGATCGAGTACGAACTCGCCTGACTTTGGCGGCCGGGCAAGCCATACGGCCTGTGCGGTCGCGTCCTGTGGTTGGCAAAGGCCCTGTTGAAATTCAGCAAGCTGGAGAATCGGTCGATCGAGAACTACCTGTATCGATTGAACGCGTGGATCGATGCGCGCCGTGAGTCCGCTCTTGGTCAGTTGCCGGAGCAGGTCGGCTGGTTTGATCCGCCGCGTGTTAGCGCGAAGCACTACCGGCGGGCGGGCGATATTCATGCGGCAGATGCGTTCGGTCGCTTTATTGTCGAATCGGTCGCTCCATCGACGCACGAGCCACGACGGGGTCGAATTGGTCAACGACAGGTAATCAAGCGCGTGCTGCTCGGGATCAGGAAGGATTGGATCTTTGAAGAGGAACCCTCGATCAGCATCGATCGCGAGCCAGCGACGCGGATCGGCATTGGGCGGCCGATCCACTCTTTCGCCGCGCGAGCGTAGCAACGCCCGCAGCACGGCATTAACCAGCCCGGCGGGTTTTTGTCCCGCCATTTGCTTCGCCTGCTCAACCGCGGCATCGACCGCCGCGAAGGCAGGTACTCGGTCGAGCCAGCACAGCTGATAGGCGGCGATCGACAGAATCCAGCGGAAGGGCGGCTCAAGTCGCGACCATTCGCCGCGAAAGAACTTGCTCGCCACATGCGAAAGCGTCAGCCGATGCCGAAGGACGCCCTGCGTCAACTCGTTCGCGAGCCCCGCGTCGGCGGCCGAGAGCGCTCCCTCGCGCTGGAGTTGATCCAGTTGTTCAGTCGCAAAGCCCTCGCCTGCATCGACAAGCAATAAAGCTTCAAGAGCGCGATCTCGGGCGTTGGGTGCGTCTGACTTCACAATCCGGGGGCCTTCGCCGGTTCGACCCGCTCAAAGCGGTCTCCCGGCTTGACGTGCCGCCCGTTCACAAAGCTTCGCCAGTCCATCAGCTTGCCCGACGCCGGCTTAAGTTCAAGAAGCTCAAGTTCTCCGGCCGCGCACCCGACGTGCAGGACGTCCGTCACATGACCCGCTGCCGATTGCGGTCGCCCGGCAGCTTCCGCGGGTCGCACACGAGCCAGCGCAACAAGTTCGCTCCGCTTTCCATCGGCGGCGACAAAACGCGCCGCGGCACCCGGCCATGACCACAGTCCGTTGATCCGCGCCGCGGCCGAGGCCGCCGGCAGCGAAAAATCCGCCCAACCGTCAGACTTTTTCAATTTAGGCGCCGGTGTGGCTCGACTTGCGTCCTGCTCCTCGCCCGGGTCGTCGGGATTGGCGATCAGTCGATGGAGCGCGGCCTGAAGGCAGTCGCACCCGATCCGTGCCAGTCGATCGTGCAAATCATCTGCTGTTTCTTCCGGAGCGATCGCTGTTCGGCGCTGAGCCAGAATCGGACCCGCGTCCATTTTCTCGACCAGTCGGAAAATCGTGACCCCAGATTCGAGTTCGCCATTGAGGACCGCTCGCTGCACAGGCGCAGCCCCTCGATAGGCCGGCAGCAGCGACCCATGCAGGTTGATGATGCCCGCTGGAAACATCGTCAGCAGCTCGGCGCCAATTTTCTGACCGAATGCGACGACATACGCGAGATCAACTCGCATCCCGCGCAGTTCGGCCAGAACGTCCGGCGAGTTCACATCTCCCGGAGTCAGCACGCGAGCCCCCGCCGTCAGGGCATACGCCTTCAACGGCGTCGCCTGCAACGACTTCCCCCGCCCAGCCGGTCGGTCGGGCTGCGACACCACAGCGACAATCTCATGTCCATCGGACTTCAGCGAGCGAAAGGTCGGCACGCCGAATTCGCCGGAGCCGAGAAAGAGAATTCGCATGCGTTCCTACTTTGCCTTGGCCTTGGGGCGGCTTTTTTTGTAGTCGGCTTCGAGCTGCTTAAGCGAACGACGTGCCTTGAGTTTGTCGGCCTCACTGAAACGGTCGATGATCAGTTTGCCGTCAAGATGGTCTGTCTCGTGCTGCCAGATTCTGGCCAGTAGTTCCGTCCCGGTCAGCTTGAACTCACGCCCTTCAAGGTTCGTCGCGGTAATCGTGACTTCCCCGGCGCGGCGAATCACACCGTTCACATGTGGAATGGAAAGGCAGCCCTCGTCAGAATCGATCAGCCCCGACCTGTCCGAAAGTCGCGGATTGATGAACACCATGTCCTTGGCTGCCTCGCCCCGTGGATTTGAGACGAACAAACGCCACGAAAGACCAACCTGCGGGGCAGCCAGTCCGACGCCATCAGCTTCAACCATGAGTTCGAGCATCCGCTTGACGACCTGCTGGACGAGCGGAGTTATCGCTTCGATCGGTTCGGCGACCTGCCGCAAGCGCGGGTCGGGATAGTTAATGATGGCAAGTTTTTCGACGTTCAGCTTCAACCGGGCGCTCTCCAAATCTGGACTCGTATCTTAGGGCGGAATGCGGAGATGGAAAACGCGGCGGCTTGCCGACAACGGGAGTTGTGAATAGATTTTAGGGATTCGGACGCCAGTCCGATGGCCCAGCGAGGCGAAGAAGCGGGTCCAGTCTTCCCGATGGCCAACGACGCAACCAATTTCAGCGCGGGGGAGCCCTCCGATTCGGTGAAGGCCACCGCGCAAAAGTGCTTCGACCACGCCCGCAAGGTCGGTGAGGCAAAAAACTACGACTACGCGATCGAGCTCTATATGCAGGGGCTCGCCCTGTGGACTTCAGCCGTTGAAGAGGGGCTGAAGATGCTACGCGTCGTGGGAGTCGCACGGCGACAGGCGGGCAAGTCCGCTCCCGGATTTCTGACTGTTCGAAAGTTCCCCCTCGGCGGCAAAGACGCCCTGAAAAACCTGCTGGCTGCCTACCAGCTCTTTGCACTTGACCCTTTGAACTCGCAGTACCAGGAGGCGATTCTGGTCAACGCCGCAAAACTGGGGCTGGCGCGGGTCGGCTTGTGGATCGCTCCGATCCTGTGGGAGTCATTTTCCCGTGAGGGGAAGATGGCCGGCGCCCGCTGCGAGGTAATTTTCATTGCCCTGAACGAAGTCGGTGATCGCCTGCAGGCCGCGGCCGATTACAAAGCCGCCGCTGAGGTGTTTAAGGTCTCGCAGTACTTCGCGGATGTCTGGAAACAGGCCCAGCCCGACCGTCCCGAAGCCCATCGCGCCGTCAGCGCCGCCAGCAGCAAGCTGACCATCGTGGTGGGGCGATTCGACACCGACGAGGATTTTCGCAGCTCGCTGAAAAACGGCGAGGCGCAGCGCGACCAGCATGATCGCCAGCGGAGCGTGCAGCAGGAGGACCGCCTTCGCGAACTCATTGACAAGGCCCGAGCCGACTATCGCGCCAATCCTAACACACCGCTAAAACTGCTTGCGCTGGTGGACCTGCTCACCCGTCAGGAAATCGAAAGCGAAGAGGACGAGGCCATCGCGCTGCTGAGCGAGGCGTCACAGCGGATTCAGGATTACGCGCTGAAATTCAAAGCGGACGACATCCGCGTGCGGCGGCTGCGGCGTCGCGAGCGGGAAGCAATCGACAAACATCGCGCGGCCCCACAGGACGCCGCTCTGAAACACGACGCCGAGCGAGTAAGGCGATCTCGCGTCGAAGAAGAGCTAAAGGTCATTGAAGACCGCATCGCCCACTATCCGACAGACATGCGCCTGCGCTACGAATTGGGGGTGCGGCTGTTCGAAATGGGCCGGATCGATGACGCGATCCCGGTTTTTCAGCAGGCCCAGAGCGAACCCAAACGCCGCGACCATGCCCGGCTGTACATCGGGCGATGCTTCTACGAAAAAAAATTCTACGCCCAGGCCGAAAACGTCTTCCGTCAAACCCTTGGCGAGCATGAACTGAAGAACGACGAAGTCGGAAAAGAGCTCCAATACTGGCTCGCCCGAGCGCTCGATGCGGCCGGCAAATCGGCCGAGGCGGGCGGGGTCTATGGCCAATTAATCCAGATCGATTACAATTATCGCGACGCGCGGTTGCGGTTTGAAAAGCTGAACGACGGCGGCGCGGGATAGAACAGAGCATTGAGAGGTAAGTCCAGTGGCGAAGCGATCGTTGTCGTCGATGAAGCGGGTGCGGCAGACTGTAAAGCGCGCCGAACGAAACAAGAGCCGGCGCAGTGCGCTCAAGAGCCAGGTACGGTCATTCCTGGATGCCGCCGATACCGGCAAGGCCGACGCGGCCTCGAAGGAATTTCTGGCCGCCAGCGCCCTGATCGATCGGGCAGCCTCGCACGGCATCATCCACAAGAACACCGCCGGCCGTCGTAAGAGTCGGCTCGCCAAGCGCCTGAACGCGCTGAAGTCGGGCGGCGCTAAGACGCCTGCAAAGCCCACGAAGCCGGCCGCCAAGAAGTAACCGACGGAAAGTTCTGGGGGGCGGCGGGCTGGATGTGCGATGGAGCCCGCATCCAAATCCTACGTTTCACGAGCTGGATTGAAACTGGAGGCAGCGCTGCGCGCATTCGGCGTCAACGTCCATGGCCGAATCTGCGCGGACTTGGGTTCTAATGCGGGCGGATTCGTCGATTGCCTCTCGAAACACGGGGCGGCCAAGGTCTACGCCATAGAGCGCGGCTACGGGGTACTCGACTACCGCCTGCGACGCGACGCACGCGTGGTTGTGATGGAACGAACCAGCGCGCTAAGCGTGACACTTCCGGAGCGGGTCTCGTTGGTGACGATCGACGTCGGTTGGACGCGGCAGCGGCTGGTCTTGCCGGCTGCATTGCGGATGCTGTCGGCAGGCGGAGAAATCGTGTCGCTGATCAAGCCGCACTACGAAGCAGAAGCCGGACAACTGGACGGCGGGGTGTTGCGATCGGAGCACATTACGGGCGTGCTGGAGCGATTGCGTCACGATGTGTCGGGACTGGGGCTGGTCGTGGCAAGTGAGCTTGAGAGCCCGATCGAGGGGCGCGGCGGCAACCGGGAGTGGCTGTGGCTGATTCGACCTGAGGCCAGAGCGTAAACAAATTTCAGCGTGAAAAAGTATTGGTTCGCGGCGTTAAGATGGGGGTAAGCGAGTCAATCAAGCAGGGATCGGACATGCACCAACCATTGTCACGCCGCGATTTTGTGGACTTTGGAACGCGGGCCTGTGTGGCCGGGGTAGTGGGCGGCGCATGGTCCGCTACGGCCCTGGCGGCGGAGGGAACCGCACAACCGGCTCCAGCCAGGGAAAAGCCAAAACGGCCACCCGCTCTTGAATCGGAGCTAGTACGCGAGTTCGTCGCGGCCGCGCACAGCGACTTGCCGAAGACCAAGCTGATGCTTGAGAAGCAACCGCGCCTGATCAACGCCACGTGGGACTGGAGCGAGGGCGATTTTGAGACTGCCCTGGGCGGCGCCTCGCACATGGGACGGCCGGACATTGCCAATTATTTACTGGCTCACGGCGCACGCCTCGACATTTTCGCCGCTGCGATGCTCGGGCAGCTTGAAATCGTGAAGGCGGCAGTGACGTCCTATCCCGACATCGTTCGCGTTCCCGGCCCGCATGGTATCCCGCTGATTAAGCACGCCGAGGCGGGTGGGAGCGGGTCGAACCAGGTGCTGATTTTCTTGAAGTCGCTCGGGTAATAGGTGGGGTGATGGGTTTCAGTCAGGGTATGTGCGGTCGCGGACGATCTTCCAGTCGTCCTTGAATCTAACCATATCAAGAATGAAGTAGCCCGTGCTCGCGACGTCGCCGCCGCGCCGCACTTCGTAGCGACCGGTGACGGTGGCGGTATCACGATCGATCAACTTCGCGTCCGTCCCGAGGAAACACAGCGTTCCCATCTCGGCGGCATCTCGATATCGCGCGTGATAGCGCTGCGAGACGGCCTTCCAACCACGAGTGATGCTGGGCTGTGTCGTTGCTTTCGACTCGCCCGCGCGCGGAAACGCCACAAAAGTCAGGTCGTCGTTTTGCCAGTAGGCATTCATGAAGCCGTCGAGATCGCCGTGGCTCCACGCCCGGGCCTGCTGATCCAACGTCTGTTTGATTTGATCGACCGGTCCGATGACCGTGCAACCGGCAAGGCAAAGGATTAAAGCCAGGGCGAGTCGCTTCACGGCAAGGCCTATGCTCCGCGCGGCGTAATTCGTTCCATTCCATTCATATAGGGTCGGAGCGCCTTGGGAACTGTGACACTGCCGTCAGAATTCTGGTTCAACTCCAGAATCGGAATCAAAATGCGCGGGCTCGCAATGACGGTGTTGTTTAGCGTGTGACAGACTTGGACCTTCTTGGCCCCGTCGCGGTACTTCAAGTTAAGTCGCCGTGCCTGAAACTCCCCAAACCGGCTGGCCGAATGCGTCTCTCCGTAGCCGTTGCGCGATGGCATCCAGGTCTCGATGTCGTACATCTCAACCTTTCCCTGCCCCATATCGCCGGTGCACACGGCCATCACACGATAGGGCAATTCCAATGCCTGCAAGACCGCCTCGGCATTGGCAATGATCTCGTGATGGAAACGCTCGCTCTCGGCCTCGTCGGCTCGACAGATAACAACCTGCTCCACCTTGTCGAAAAAATGAATACGGTAGATGCCGGCGGTGTCCTTGCCGGCAGCACCGGCCTCGCGCCGAAAACAGGTCGAAACCGCCGCGAATTTTTTGGGCAGTTCCGCGTCGTCAAGGATTTCGTCCGTGTGAAAGGCGGTCAGCGGAACCTCGGCGGTACCCACTAACGATTTCTCATCGCGCTCGCAACGGTAGGCCTGCTCCTCGCCGCCGGGGTAATAGCCGGTGCCGCGCATCATGTCGTCCTTGACGAGAATCGGCACGTTGAACAGTTCAAATCCGCGCGACGTGATGGTGTCGACCGCCAGCCGTAGCACCGCGTAATGCAGCATCGCGCCCGGACCGCGTAGCACATAGTTTCGCGTGCCCGCAAGCTTGACACCGCGGGGAATGTCGAGGATTCCAAGCGACTCACCCAGTTGAACATGGTCCTTCACGTCGAAATCGAACTTTCGCGGGCTCCCGACGCGGCGAACTTCGACGTTCCCATTGGCGTCAGGCCCAACCGGAGTCTTGGCCGACGGCACCTGTGGCACCGTCAGCATAAGCCGGTCAAACTCCTCCAGGACGAGTTTGGTTTCGGCCTCGACCTCTTTCGTCCGCCCCTTGATCTCGCCAAGACGGCCCTGGGTCTTCTCCGCCTCTGACTTGATGCCCGCTTCGGTCATGCCCTTGGCGATGGCATCCTGATACCATTTGCTCTTCGGGTTGCGATACAACGCCACGTTCGATCCGAGGTCGTTGCTCTCGGTACGCAACTTGTCGAACTCGGTCTGGAGCTCCTTGCGGCGCTGGTTGACGGCCAATAGACGGTCGAGGTCGCAGGCCACGCGCTTGTCACGGATGGCCCGGCGGACGTCATCGATGTGTTCGGAGATGTACTTGATATCGAGCATGGGACTCCCGTGAATCGTGCGTGGGGAAGTATCTACAGGGCGGTTTTGCGGCCGTCAAACCGACTCGGCGGGGCGATTGCGACCGGACTCGCCGATATGCATAGAATGAGGATACCCGCCTCGCGAGGTCTCCGGAGGTAAGTGGATTGTGAGCGACTGCCCCCCATCGGTTCATCGCCATTCAAAGGCCCTTCGGTTGGCTCAATTCACACTGCTGACGGCGTTCGCCGTGACGACGGCGGGGTGTCAGGTTGCCGGTCAAATCGTCGGAACACTGATCCCCGGGATCATCAACGGCATCAATAATGGCGGCGGCGGGCAGCCCTCCAACTACCCTAAGCGCACCGTATGGCAGCCCTTTGGCGTCACCGGGCTCGCGTCCCACCCGGTCCGACCGACCGTCATGGCCACCGCCGACTTCAATGCCGACGGCCGGCCGGACATCCTGGCCGGCTTCGATGGCAACTCTGTCCAGATTCCGTCGCTGGTCATCTTCTTTCAGGTTTTCTCCAACAACACCATCACGTGGAATCAGGTGACAATCGCCCAGTCCGCCGATCTGCTCGGTCTCGGGGGCGTGGCGATTGGCGACCTGAACGCGGACGGGCGCCCCGACGTGGTGGCTGCCGGCAACGGAGCGATCTTTTTCCTCCGCGCTCCCGCCACCGACCCGACCGTTGGCAACCAATGGTCGAAGTTTACGATCGCGCAATCATCTGGCGGCGGCCTCGGCCAGTGGCGCGAGGTCCGCATCGCTCAAATCGACAACCTCTTCCAGCCCGACATCGTGGCTGCCAACGAAACCTCAAATCTGCTCTGCTTTTTCGCGGCGCCTGAGCTGATCGGCGGACCGACCAACATGACGGGAACTGGCTGGACGCGCGTGACGATCGACGCGACCAGTCGTACGGGTGCGTATGGCGTCGCAGTGGACGACGTGAATGCGGATGGCCGCCCCGATGCGGTCTCGACCGCGCCGGGCGAGTCAAACGCACGACTCGCGTGGTATCAGAATCCGGGCGGCAACGCGACCGGCACGTGGACGAAGTTCGCGATTGGCAATCCGCGCGGCGTGACAAAGGTGGAGATGGGCGATCTCAATCAGGACGGCCCGCGCGACGCGGTCGCGATGAACCCGCAGGCGCCCAGCGCCGCCGATGCCAACGACGGGCTTCAGATCGTTTGGTTCCAGCGCCCGACCGACCCGACGACGCCTTGGCCCGGTTTTGTTCTGGCTCAATACACGACCAACGTGCCGGTCGATTTCGCCATTGCTGATGTTGAAGCGAACGGTCGCCTGAACGTCATCGCCGCCACCACCAATTCCAACACACTGCGATGGTTCTCGAGGCGGGACAACGTTCAGCAGCTCTGGATCGAGAACATGCTGACCGACCTGACGCCCGCGCCGTTCAGAATTGCGGTAGGCGACTTTGATTTGAACGCCCGCCCTGACGTGGTCGCGGGGCTTCGCGCATCGAGTGATACCAATGATGCGGTGACGTGGTACTTCAATCCGCAATAGCTGCCCATTCCTGCCGAGTCACCTCAGAAGCGACAAGATCGACGACATCTGCTGATTAGCCACTCCGAGCAATGCCGAGCCGGCCTGCAGCAGCACGTTTTGTCGGTTGAGCATCGCGGTTTCTGCCGCGAAGTCGACGTCGTTTAGCGAGCTGGTGGCGTCAGCCAGCGACGCCTTAAGCGCGTTAAGACTGTTGATACTTGTATCCACCTGATATCGCTGAAACGCGCCGAGCCGGCCCTGTGCGGTCGCAAGCTGCGCAACCGCCTTTCGAGCAATGGCGATCGCCGCCGCGGGGTTGGCGGCCAGCGTGTTCGCTCCACCCGATTTGAGCGAGCTGAGATAACCGGTGTTGCTGTCGCCGAGGCGACCGGTGTCGAGCGAATCGATTCCGATTGTTGCCCGCGTCGAAGAATCAGTCCCGAGCTGAAACGTCGCACCGCCTCCGCTGACGACAAGGTTGCCCGCGCCGCCGGCCACATTGCCGGCCGTGGTAAGCGTGAATTCGCCGCTGATGCCCGACGTATTGAAGGTCACACGCAAGCCATCCGTCTGACCCGTCTGCCCACCCACCGAAACTGACGCGTTCGTCCCCGCCGTACGGGACACCGACGCGAAGTCGGCGTCGCCGCTGATGCGCGTCACCTGCATGAACGAGTTCGACCCGTATTCGCGCGTCTGCACCTTCAGCGTGTTGCCCGTAATCGACGCCGATACGCCCGTCTGCCCGACGGACGCGATGATGCGATCGCGCACCGTCGCCAACGAGTCGCCGTTGGCGACATCAATCGTGACATTCCCGAGCGCCCCGGCGATCGTAAAACTCGCCGCACTGATGGATGTCGGATTGTTGGCGAATACAGCCGACGCCACCGTCGCCGCGGTATTCACCTTGATCGCAAGAGTATCGGAGCTACTGGTGGAACGGCGCGTGTATGCTCGTGCGTCGCCGATCTTCGCCGTGTTGCTGGCCGCAACCTGGATGCTCTGCGATCCATCCAGAAGTCGCACGCCGTTGAAGCTGGTCGTGCGGGCGATGCGGTCTATAGAATCGATCGCGGCATCGAGCTCCGCCTGGTTCGCGGCAATTTCCGATGCCGACAGCGCCCCCGTGTTGGCGCTGGCCGATGCGAGCGACTGGATATCCCCCAGTAGTGAGCTGATCTCCGCCAGAGCGCCGTCGGCGACCGACAGGTACGACTTCGCCCGCTGTGCGCCGGCCAGAGCCGAATCCACCGAAGACGCTTCAGCCAGCAGAGACTGAAGCGCAATGAAGCCGGCCGGGTCGTCCGCGCCGCTATTGATCCGCTTTCCGCTGGCGAGCCGCTGAAGGGAAAGGGCTTGCTGGGCCGAGGCGCGGTTAAGCATCGTCAATAACTGAAGCGTGTTGGCGTTTCCAATGGTGAACGGCATCAAATCTCCCCCGGGGCCTGCCAAGAGTCACTGTGGGCGCGTAATACTTAAGATAGAAAATGTGGTCAGACCAAAGAATTGATGGTGAGTCCGAAGAAACCGCTTTCGCGGGAAAAATGAACGTCCGAATCGTGCCGCCGGCTATTCGAGGTCCGAATCTTCGTCGGCCGGCTGGCTCGTGCCGGATAGAAGCGCATCGAGTTGCTCGGATGAACCGCGCGGCAGAGGCGCCATCACCCATTGCCCGTTTTCGAAGAGCACGGCGATCTGAATGCGACGGGTTTTTTGTCCATTGCGGGTAGCAAAATCCTGCAGTTCGCATTCGCCGACAAGTCGGTAGGCCGACCCGGGAAAGGCCTTGAGCGGCGGCAGCTTGTCCAGCCGGATGATCCGAATTTCCTTGACCGCGTTGAACATCGAGACAAAAGCACGGTCACTCGGTGGATCGAGTCTGCGCGTGTACATGAGTCGGAACTCGCTGTACTTGCCCGAAAGGCAGGCGCTCGCAAAGCGATCAATGAATGCGTTGAGCAGTGGGTCGTAACTGCGCGAGGTCGTCGGAAAGACAAAGTTCGGCGCGCGGCCGGTATCCAGAGGCGGCTCCGTGAGGTTGACTTCAAGGTCGAGCGGGGAACTCGCGCTATCTGTCGCCATGACATACGCGACCACACTCAACAGCCCGAGCCCCAGCAGAATCAAGGCAAGCAGCCCGAACCGGCGCGCAACGGGTTGTCGAGGACGAGTTTCCATTAGTTGGAGAGTTTAGTCGCCCGCAAGAATATCGTGTAGCGACGCTCTTAAGGGAGCTTCGCAAAGCATCCTCGATCATGGGCTGGTCGGATCTTGCCTACGCCCATCAGATAGCACTTGGTGGTTTCGGGGCCCATGAAGGCGAAATGCTCGCGGAACGCATCGAAGATCGCCTGCCGATCTCGCGGGGTAGCCGCAGCCAAAGCTCCAAACCATTTTCGATAGGTACCGGCTTGCTCAGCAAATTCGATGAATTGCCGGGCGTTTGAGATGGTCGCCTTGATTTTGGCCCGATTGCGAATGATGGCCGGGTTTTTCATTAATCGCTCGACGTCGCGAGCGGTCATGCTCGCAACTCGCTCGAGCGCGAAGCCCTCGAACGCTTCGCGGAGGGCCGGACGTTTCACGAGCACGATTCGCCAGCTGAGACCGCACTGAAAAATCTCCAGGGCCATCCGCTCGAGATGGCCGGCGTCAGTGCCGATCGGCCGCCCCCATTCGCGATCATGGTAGGAGATGAGCAGCGGATCATCCGCGGTCCATTTGCATCGCCGTTTATCCGCCACGTTTCCGACTCCTTTGCCCAACCGCGAGCGCAAACTACAATAGACCTGAAGTAGAAAGCAAACCAGATGCAACGCCGAATCTACGCCGACAATGCCGCCACCAGCTTTCCGAAGCCGCCCGAAGTTCTGGCGGCGATGATCGACTATGCCGAGCGATTGGGCGCATCGGCCGGGCGCGGGGCGTATCGCGAAGCCGTTCAGACGGGGGAGCTGGTCTCCACCTGCCGGGCCCGCATTGCTAAGCTCATTCATGCCGAAGAGCCGCGGCGGATCGTGTTCACTCTAAATTGCACCGAATCGCTCAATCTCGCGATCCGCGGCTTGTTGGCACGGGGCGATCATGTCGTTTCGACGCGATTTGAGCACAATTCCATTCTCCGGCCGCTGCACGTGCTGGCTGGCGCTGGCGTTGAAACGACGTATGTCGCGGTCGAGCCGCAGACCGGCCGCGTCCTCGCGTCCGAAATTCGCCGCGCGATTCGCCCGAGCACGCGCCTGATCGCCATTCAGCACGGCAGCAACGTGACCGGTGTTCTGCAGCCGCTCGAAGAAATTGCCACCATCGCGCGCGAGTGCAAGATCGCCTTGCTGGTTGATGCGGCCCAGACGCTTGGGCATGTTCCAATCGACGTTCAGAAGATGGGCATCGATTTACTCGCGTTTCCCGGCCACAAAGGACTGCTCGGTCCGCTCGGGACCGGCGGTCTCTATGTCCGCTCTGGCCTTGAGAGCCAGATTCAGCCACTGGTTGCGGGCGGGACTGGGTCAATCAGCGACCTGCCGACGCAGCCGGACTTCATGCCGGACAAGTATGAATCGGGTAGCCACAATGCGATCGGGATCGCCGGCCTTTCGGCGGGCGTCGCCTGGCTGCTGGAGCACGGGATCGAGGCGTTGCGAGCTCACGAGTTGGTGTTGATGCGGCGATTTCTTGAAGGAATCAAGCGGATCGATGGGCTGACGCTGTTCGGCCCCACAACGGCCGAGGGCCGCGTTTCGGTATTCAGCATTCGGGTCGAGGGGTTCGAACCCGCAGAGCTTGCGGGCGTGCTGGACAGCGAGTTCGGAATACTGACCCGATCGGGGATTTATTGTGCCCCGTGGGCTCACGAAACCCTGGGAACGCAGGCCGGTGGCGGGGCGACTCGTTTGAGCTTTGGTGCGTTCAATACCGAGGCCGACATTGACGCCACCATCGAGGCGCTAGCCGCTGTGTCGGCGCCAAGTTCCGTCCACACGTCACGATGAGCGGATATCCAGGTTTAGGGCGAGTATTGCTGGTTCATTCTGGGGCGTTGGGGGATTTCATCCTCGCGCTGCGTGTCGTTGCGGCAATCCGGGCGATGGGAGCGTCCGGAGTGACCATACTTGGGCGTCCGCACATCGCGGCGCTGGCGACACTCGACGGTCAGGCCGATCGCATCCTCGATTTCGATACCGGCGGGTTCCATGCCCTTTTTGACGCGGATTCGCCTCTGCCTGATCGAGTTGTGAAAGAGCTAGCCGGCCACTATTTGTCGATCAACATGGCTGCGACGGACCATTCCTCCTTCTCCCGTCGCCTGGCCGAGGCCACGGGCGGGCCGGTCATCGACGTTGACCCAAGGCCGCGCGCCGGCCGAGTTGATCACATAACCGAACAGTGGTTTGATGACCTCGCCGGGTTCGGAATTGATAGAATCGAGGCAACACCCACGATTCGGATCGAGCGGCGCCCATCCAATAGGCGCGTCATTCTTCACCCAGGTTCCGGCGGTCGCCGAAAATGCTGGCCAATTGAGCGATTCGTCGAGCTTGCTAACGAGTTGGCGCTGCGCGCCCACCGACCAGAGTTTCTCGTGGGCCCAGTGGAGCGCGAAACCTGGTCGGCCGATGACTTTGCTCGCTTAGAAGCGGCGGCCCCGCTCATCCAAGGGGAATCCCTGCTGGAAGTCGCCCGGTTGCTCGCCGCCGCCGGTCACGTTGTCGCAAACGACAGCGGCATTGCCCACCTCGCGGCGGCGGTTGGCACTCGGCTCACCGCGATCTTCGGACCCACTGATCCGCGCCGCTGGCAACCGCTCGGGGACAACGTCGTGGTCGTCGCGGGCGAGCCCTGGCCCGACGTGCGGGCGGTGCTTGCCACGATTGAACAGTCGCCGCCGCGCGGCTAGATTCGAACGCTCCGACGACGAAGGCCCATGGTGACCATTCGACAAGCCGAACCAGCCGAACTTCGACGTGTCCTGCGTATGACGCTGGCGGTTTTAGGCCTGCCGTGGGCACAACTGGAGCGTCAAATCGACGGATTCTTGCATTATGCACGGGTGCTGAATCTGGACCTCAATCGCAACTGGGTCGCTCAACGGGGCACTGAATGGCTTTCAGCGGTTACCTGCATCGAGTCGCCGGGCCGGACCGCGATGGTGTTCCTATCGCACGGATTTGACGAATCTCCCCGCCGGACCGCCACGGTCGATTTGCTTCGCGAAGTGCGCGAGTTTGCCCGATCCCGCCGACTGCGGCTGATTCAGGTGCTGCTGGACCCAACCGGCGGCGAACCGCAATGTCTGCCTGCAGCTGGGCTGACTCGCCTGGCACGTTTGGACTATCTTGACCGGCCGGCGGCAGCGATGACGGGCTTGGTGGCGGGGGTTCGGGGTCCGGCCGACCTGCGCTGGCTGGCGTTTTCGGACGAAACGCGGATGTTGTTCGCCGAGACGATCCTCGCGACCTATCGCGACAGCCGCGATTGTCCCGGGCTCAACGGATTGCGGACGATCGACGACATCATGGCGGGCCATCAGGCGTCGGCGAAGTTCGATCCGTCATGGTGGCTGCTGCTTTGCGACGGTACCGGTCCACTTGGCAGCCTGCTGCTTGGTGAAATTCCGTTGCGGAGTGCGGCGGAGGTGATCTACATGGGCCTTTGTCCTGCGGCGCGCGGGCGAAGACTCGCGGATCAACTGCTGATCAAGGCGATCGATCTTGCCCGATCGGCCCGATTGAACGCATTGACGCTGGCGGTCGACGCGGCAAATGGACCGGCGATTCGGGTGTATGGCCGATTCGGGTTTCGGCGGACGATGAGCCGCGATGCATGGATCGCCATACTTGACGCGCCTGCATGAGGATAACGTGGCGCGGCGCGCAACTGACAGATCATGCACCGAGCTTGGCGAAGTGTGAGTTTTCCGTGGACGAAATTTTTTCACACGCACAACTGGTTGGCTTGCATGACGATCCCGCAGCCCATTTATTTCGGCGATCTTTCCCGTTGAAAGTGCCCGCGACTCTTTTTAACATCGCCTTCATCATTCGAGTCCGCGGCGTCGCGGGACGCGGTTAACGAACGACGCCGGCCGGTCTCAACACGTTGAATTGTTTGAATCGTCATGTTCTTCACAGCGCCGTTGCGCGCCGGGAGTGCCCTGTGTCCCTTCAGAAAAGCGATGTGGAAGGTCGAATTCGCGGTCGCCTCGCCGAACTGGTCGGAAATCAGAAGTACAAGGTCTGGTTTCATAATTCGACGCATTTCGCGATGGCGGACGGATTTCTGAAGGTGGGAGTCCCCAATATTTTTGTGGGGAACTGGATCGAGACGCACTTCGCCGAGGCCATCTCGAACGCGGCGCGCGAAATCGTGGGCAAGGAGCTCGAGATCAGCTACGCGATCGAACCAAGGCTGTTTACGCAGATTCGCAAGGCGCAGCTCAATTCACAGGCCGACTTCGTGACGAAGCTGGCCGAACGGGGCGTGCGCGAGATGCCTGGCGCTGCGATTGACAACCAGATTGCCCCGAAACCGCGCCTGCGCGGAAAGCTGGGCGATTTCGTCGTCGGGCCGGGCAGCGAGTTGGCACACTCGATTGCCCAGCGCGTCATCGAGAATCCCGGCCATTCGTACAATCCGGTGTTCTTCCACGGCGGCAGCGGGATCGGCAAGACGCATCTCTTACAGGGAATCGCCAACGCCCTGGAAGATCAGGGGCGCGGGCTGCGGTGGCGATACGTCTCGGGTGAGTCGTTCACGAATGAGTTTCTGCTTTCGCTCAAGAATGGGACGCTCGAACCGTTTCGGCGGCGCTATCGTGAACTTGACGCGCTGCTCATCGACGATGTCCATTTCCTTGCGAACAAGCGGGCGACGCAGGATGAATTCCTGCACACATTCAACACCATTTTCTCGATCGGGAAACAGATCGTGCTCGCCTCCGACGCTCATCCCAAAATGATCGGCCAGCTCTCGGAATCGCTCGTCAGCCGATTCGTGTCGGGCATCGTTGTGAAGATCGATCCGCCCGATGCCACGACCCGCTGTGAGATTCTTCGCCGCCGCGCGGCGCTTATGGGGCGACAGGTTCCGGCCGACGTACTGGCGTATGTTTCCGAGAAGATCGTTTCGAACGTGCGTGAGCTGGAGGGCGCGCTGCTGAAGCTCGTCGCGGCGGCCGATGTGATCCACTCACCGATTTCGCTGGCTGTCGCGCGGCAGTCGCTCGACGACCATCTGGCCCGGACCGTGCAGATTCTCACTGTCAACGACATTGAGCAGGTCGTCACGGCATACTTCGGGCTTACTCCGGCCGATCTGCACTCATCGAGAAAGAGCCGGACGGTCGCGTTGGCCCGCAATATCGCGATGTATCTCGCGCGCAAGGACACACCGCTTTCGTTCCCCGAGATCGCGCGGGTCATGGGCAATAAGAACCACACGACCGTGCTGCTGGCTCATCGCAAGATTCGGCGTCAGCTCGAGGAAGATGCCCGCGTTGCGTGGCTGGCCGCGGCGGGCGAGCAGACCGCGCCGTTGCGCGAGATCGTCGCAAAGATCGAAGAGCAAATCAGGCGATAGTCGCGAAGGGCGGCGGCGTCAGGCCAGGTAGCCGAGCGCCTCGTCGTCGTTGGCGTCCATGATGACGCGCAGGGTC
Organism: Planctomycetota bacterium; assembly: GCA_015654675.1. Lineage (GTDB taxonomy): Bacteria > Planctomycetota > Phycisphaerae > UBA1845 > UTPLA1 > SpSt-539. The sequence continues at coordinate 133,421 of JAATGM010000005.1, forward strand.
CGGCCGGCTGCGACGCTTGGGACGTGTATCACGCGGATGATGTCGGATAGGGCCTCGGCGCCGCGGACGAATTGCGTGAGCTCCTGGCGTTCGGCGGCGAAGAAGTCGGCATTCCATTGGCAGGCCGGGTCGTCGGGGTAGAGGGGAAGGTAGAGGATGTTCGCCTCGATCAGATCCTGGAAGAAATGCGTCCCGAATGAGACCTCGGGTACGTAGCCGTCCTTTTCGCGGGCCACCTCGATCAACATCTTTGCATGGTTTATGTCGGCGTAGGTCACCGGTACGCCCAGCAGTATGTCATTGCTGCCCCAGCGGCCCGGCCCGATGAGGATGAATTTCTTTCCTGCCAGGGCGTGATTGAGCGAACCGACCACGCGGCCGGTTTCCACGCGCTGCTCGCGCGTGGCGAGCCCGTCGTAAGCGTCGGGCGAGACGTAGATGACGTACTCGATCTGCTCGACCAGGCCGCTCCGAACATATTTGCTTGCCCGGAAGACGACGTCCTTCACCGGGATCTCGGTTGGGACGCGCTGGCGGGCGAACTCCAGCGGCTCCGTCTGAGCACGGCATTGAAGAATGTAGAGCTGCTTTCCGTCGTGACCGAACTCGACATCCACGGGGCGGCGATAGGCCTCTTCGACGCGACGGAGGATTTCCCGCATCGTGGCGGCGAAATCGGTCTCGCGAAGGAGCTTGTCGAAGGTGACGACCATGTCGCGCGGCTCGGCGTTCACGAAGGTGCCGGTCGGCATGTAGAGATCGCGATCGCGCTTGATCGAGACGATCTTGTCGAGCATCGGGAAATCGGTGCCCGCGGCCAGCAGCGTTTCAATGGAAATCGACTCAAACTTATTGGCGGCGAGGTTCAGCACATCAATCGTTCGTTGCGCGTTTCGGATGATCTCGAGCGGCGTCGACTCGGGCCGCAAGGTCGGCTCGCCGAGGGCGACCATGCGGGGGTATTCATTGCCGACGCGCTCGATGGCGCGCGTACCGAGTCCTAGCACGATCCGCACGAGCCCGTCCTGGCGGCGGATGCGCGGCGACCAGCGATACTCGTTCCGTGAAAAGGCAACGCCGGCAAATGCCGGTAGAAAATAATTTCCGTGCTGGAATCCCAGAACGCGCTGAATCAGGACGCCCATGTCCTCCTGGTAGTCGATCAAGTCGTGGGCGCGTCGATACAAGAGCGGATCGGGTCCGAGGGCTGATGCATACACTTCCGCGATCGCGACCAGCAGCTCCTTGATTCGCTGCTCCAGCCGGCCCTGATTGGAGACGACCCGCGTTCGCAGATCTCCGCGGGCCTGATTCGGCACAAAGACGCTGGCATATTTCCCACTGAAGGCGGTTCCGAAGCGGTCTTCGAGCAAGCTGCTCGACCGCACGATCAACGGGGCGGTTCCGACATTGAGCAGGAGGTGCCGGAGCCGCTCGACGATGGTTGGCGGGAACTTTCCGCGTCGAAACTTCTGGCGGATGAGCGGGTATTGGGCGCGAATCTCCTCGGGGCTCTTGTATTTCTGGTTTTGATATTCACCCAGCTCGTTCAGCTCGAGGAATTCGTCAATCACGTCGGACCGAAGGAAATATGACTCTGGAATCGCGACGTCGATCGGCGCCTTTGCCACAGAACCGCTGCGTACGACGGCCGGAGCGCCGTCGATGGCGACCGTGGGTGTCGACGTCAAAATTTTGTAGGCGAGGAACATGCCGGCGGCCTTGCCGCCGATGCGTCCGATGCCATGCTCCGGCCCGATGATTCGCTGGATGATCTGGTCGAGATCGCGGATGGTGAGGTAATGCTTGGCGACTCCGATGAATTCGAGCTGGTCACTCACGAGGTGCCGGATCAGCCCGACGCGGATGCCGATGGCCTCTTCGGGTTCGATCAGACGACTTCCGGCCGGCAGACTGCAGAAGCGTCGCACCCGGTCGGCCAGGACGCGAAAGGAGATGGACGGGAGACTGACGATGGAGCGCAGGGCCTCGGCTTCCTCTTTCTTCCGGGCCAGGGTGACGGCTTCGTCGATTTGCTCTTTGGTGAGGTTGGCGACGGCATGTTCGCGGATGAGGCGATTAGAGGTTTCGGTTTCGTTCAACTCCTGTCCGGAAGCGGAAGCGGAAGCGGCGGAGCAGAGCGCCAGGGTTCGCTCGTAGATCTGGTCGACAGTTACGAAACCGCGGCTGTGCAGTTCATGCAGGAGTTGGCGGAAGATGCGGTTGGCCAATTGCGGGTGCGCCGCAAGATGCTCGTTCAGGCAGTCGTCGATCGCCGATGAGCCGGCTTCACCCATTACCGCGAACACCTTCCCGGCTCCAATCGGAGCAATTTTGTCAGCATTTTCAGCCGCGATTCGGCAACGTTAGGGCGGCGGCGAAAGCGGGTCAATTGTCGGGGCGTTTGCGACGAGACCGCGACCTCATCGCTGCGTCTAAGCTAAATGATAACAAATAGTTACGGATTTATTCTTCAGATGCTGATGGTGCGGCGATTCAATGTACGATCGATTGGATCGAGCTTGTGGAATTGCAGAGGGTCGGCTAGTATGCGGACTCTGAAGTTGCCGAAGCATAAGTACAAGTTTGTCCTAGGAAATCGCTGTCAGGAGGTCCGATGATCAAGGTTCGCCCACGTCCCAATGAGCCCATTCAGCAAGTGCTTCGCCGGCTGAAGAAACTTTGCGAACGGGAAGGCGTGTTGCGCGAAATGAAGCGGACCGCCTACTACGAGAAGCCCTCCGATCGCCGCCGCCGCAACATGCGCAAGGCCAAGCGCCGCCTTCAGAAGATGCTCCAGCTCGAAACACCTGTTTGAGCGGATCTGTAGCGCTTTTCCAACACATCACCATATTCAAGTTTTCAACCCAGTAAGGCGGGGCCGGGTCGTACTATTTGCCCGGAATCGGAGTGACTTGGATCGGGTCTCCGCCCAGAGTGGGGATTCGGTTCAGCACACTAAGACGAACCGCTGAGCTGGTCGTTGTTCCGCATTCATTTGAGACGGTTACGTCGTAGCGGCCGGCATCGGTTGCGGCGGCCGGCGCGATGGTGAGGGTTGGGGTCGTCGCACCGCTGATATTTCCGCCGTCTGCGAGCGCCACGTTATTGCGTCGCCACTGGAATGCGGTGGCAGTTTCGTCTGCTGCAACGGTAAACGTCGCACTGCCGCCGGGCTCGACGCCGAAACTTACGGGCTGCTGCGAGATCGTCGGTAGGACCGGGCCCCAGCGATTCCAGTAATACGATTGACTTCCACCAACTGAGGTGAAGGACCCGCCGAACACGACCTGATCGCCAAAGATGGTCAGAGCGGCGACGTCCGAATTTGCGCCGTTACCGAGCGGCAGCCAGTTGGCTCCATTCCAGCGAGCGGCGCGATTTGCAGGTAGACCGTCGGCGGTGAGGAAGTTTCCGCCGGCGAACAGGCCGCCACAGTGAGAAGCCAATGCCTTTATCGTGGGGACGCCGGGGCCGCCGAGGCCCGCACCGAGCGGCTGCCAGACGAGCCCATCCCACCGGCCGACGCAGTTGAGTTGAGCCGAGCCGCTCGTCACGAAGCTTCCGCCGGCGATTAGTTCACCGTTATGAATGGTCAGAGAATAGACCACGCCGTTGAATCCGCTTCCCAATGCCTGCCAGGCGCTTCCAGTCCATTTCGCGATGCTGTTAGCGGGGACCGATCCCGCAAAACTGAATGATCCGGCAGCGATCAACTCGTCGTTCAGCACGGCTAAACAATTCACCTGGCCTGAGATACCACCGCCGAGATCCTGCCAGGCAGTGCCGTTCCAGCGTGCGATGTTGGCCACAGATGCGGAACCTGCCGTTGTGAAAGAACCGGCGGCAATCAGCTCGTCGTGGTAGATAGCGAGGGCTGAAACGGTTCGACCTCCGCCCGTCATTCCCCCGGCCAGTGCTTCCCATCCGGCGCCGTTCCAGGCTGCGATGTTGTTGACAAGATTTCGATCGGCGTAATCGAACGTACCTCCGGCAATCGGAGTGCCCTGGAACGCGGCCAGCGCTGCGATTCTCGACTCAACGGCGTTCGCGTTGTACATGCCGATGCCGAGCGTTTCCCAGAAGTCGCCGTGGAGGCGTGCGACCCGGCTTGCTGGATATCCGGCGCTGCTCGGTACACCGCCTTCGTACAACTCACCATTGTGGACGGTCAGAGCGGCCACTGGAGTGTTCACGCCGGAACCGAGCGCGCGAGCAGTGCCGCCGCTCCAGCTTGCAATGTTGCTGGCCAAGACGCCGCCAGCGCGTGCAAACTGCCCGGCGGTAATGAGCCGGCCGCCATATTCAGCTGTAGCAAGCACGTTGTAATTCGTGCCTGTGCCGAGCGCGAGCCAGTTGTTGCCATTCCATTTCGCGACAGCGGGGCTCAGCGATTCGCCGCCCGCAGCGTCGAAGCCGCCGCCGACGATTAGCTCGCCGTTGTGAACGTTGAGCGAGTAGACCGATCCGAGGACTCCATTGACGGGTTCGCCAAGCGATGACCAGGCGAAACCATTCCATCGAGCGATTGCATTGGCGGATATTCCGCCGGCGTGGTCAAATCCTCCGCCGACAATCAGTTCGCCGCCGTAGGTCGCAAAGCAGAAGGCGCCAAAGTTGTTGACGCCGGTGCCCATTGCCCGCCAGGATCCATTCCATGTCGCGACGCAATTCGCCAACGCCTGTCCCGCGCGAGTAAAGGTTCCGCCGGCGATCAGCTCCCCGTTATAGACTGTGAGCGCATAGACGGCGTTGTTCATGCCTTGGCCTAGTGATTGCCAGTTGGTACCAGTCCAGCGAACGATGTTGGTTTCAAAATCTCCCCCGGCGATCAGTTGACCATTAAAAACCGTCAATGCTCGAACCGTCAGAGTCAGCCCCGTGGCAAACGGAATCCAGTTTGAGCCGTTCCAAGTTGCGACCCGCAAGGCCTGAGATCCGCCGGCCGTCGTAAAATCTCCGCCGGCGACGAGCATGCCGTTATACACCGTCAGGGCGCGGACCGAGTTATTCAGTCCGCTCCCAAGCGGCTGCCATTCGCTGCCGTTCCATGCGGCAATCCGATTGGCAGCAGATGTGCCGGCACGGCTAAAGCTTCCGGCCGCGATTAGCAATGGTGGTTGTGGCCCTGCCCCATCAGGATCCCAGGTCGTCATCGCGTTTACCGGGCCGTCGAGTCCGGGTAGCGAGTACGCGGCTCCGCTCTTCCAGTTTTGTTCGCATTCGCCGCGGGTCGCAGCGGTTGGGCTGAGCAGGGCCAGAGTCAGGGCGACGGCCGCAGCCCACGGGGAGCGCGGCCGAATCGACTGGTCGAAATAGTTCGTGTCCGTCGAGTTGGAGTTAGCGCGCATTTTGCTCCTTCGCTGACTTAAATGAGGCGTCAATCGAGCTCGTTTGCGCGTTTGGAAGCGTGGCTCGGGTGAATTCAAGCGGAGTGCAGGGTGCGCGCTCTCGAGCCCGAGAATCAAATGATATTGAAAACTGTCGCGCGTTTCAAGGCACTGCGCGCTGTTCAGGACCGCGCGTCGGCGAACTCACGGTGCGTGAGCTTCGATCGGGGCCGCCGGCAGCAATAGACGCCGCCAGGCGGAATGTTTCGCCAGACCATCCGAAAGTTCACCTGTTCGAATAATCGTTTGTAAAACCTTCGGTAAAGGAGTGGAACGACTGTCAATTGCAGAAACACCCCTTCGGGATCAAGACTTCGCTCGGCCCACTTTACGAGGCGAACGATTCCACGTTTTGAAAACGCGGGCGTGGGCAAGCAGCTCACCACGTATTTGACCCGATGCACCCCGAAATTTGCGAGTGGTTCGGCTAGTCGCGTGGCATCGGCCTGTAAGACGGTCTGCGTCGGAAAGCGCCGACGTAGGATCTCGACAAAGTCCGTGTCGTTTTCAACCGCGATGAAGCGATTGTGCGGCCGCAGCCGCTCGACGATGTATTCGGTCACGGCGCCGGTGCCGGCACCTAACTCGAGGATGACGCCCGGGCGAGAAAAATCCACCTCTTCCAGCATCTTCATTGCCATTGTTCGGCTGGACGGCACCGCGGACGACATCATGCGACCGCGCTCGATGAATTTACGAAGAAAAAGCGCGTAGTCGCTCGCCTCGCTCGGCTGCGAAATGTCAGTCTCGGTTACGCGAGCCGAAGAGGGATGTTGCGACACGTCGTTCCTCTCTCTCAGCGGACCGGCCCTATCTCGAGGGCGGGCGGTCCGGTATGCGCGGGCGAAATAGTCTTCTCGGCTGGTGATGCCGCCGCGTCAGGTCGCGCCTGCCTGATCGCGAGAAAGGATGATAGCTTCGTCAACTGCCTCGCGCCAAGAGTCGTCCGAGACTGCATTTATCGTCCCACGGCTGGCCGCCGCCAGGGACGATTTCGTTGGTAAGCCGCCCGTTTCGACTGTAGCTGATCAACCATGGCCCGATCGCCGGTCTGTTCGGCGATTCGAACAGCGCGATCCGCGAATGCCGTGGCCTGGTCGAACCGGCCGGCCTCGGCGCAAGCCGCGCCGCGAAGGTCGAGGACGCCGGGCCGTTCTTCGCCGACGATTTGACTCAGTCGCTCAGCCAATTCGATCGCTTGATTGGCGTTGCGGACTTCGTCGCAGGGGCTAGCCGCCCGGAGCCACGCCAGTTCGGTCAGATCGAAGACGTTTTTTGGGTCTTTGGACAGCGTTTCGGCATGCAATTGGGCCCGCGCGGCGTCAGACTTGCAGACATAGCCCATCCGCCACATGGCGTCGGCAACCATCAGTCGTCGCGCGTAGTCGAGATGTAACCCGATGAACACCTGGCCCGTAACGGTCACCGCAACCACAGCCGCGCCGAGCCAACGGGCCGGAAGAATTATCCAGCTAGCGACGCCAAGCATGAGTGATGCAAAGGGCAGCATCGCGGCGGGCGGCGCGCTGGAATCCCAAATCGCTCCATTTACGCAGCCGGCGCGGAGCAGGGGAATCGCCATGTCGTACGGCGGATCGTGGAACGTGGGAGCGCAGTCGGGGAAGGTCACGGCGATCAGCGCGACCTGCAGGATGCCGAGGGCCGCTCCGGCCCTGAATGCAATCCGCGTGGCACGCGCGTTTGCCGGCCGGATTGCCGCCGCCACGCCGACCAGAAGTAGTGGGATGGTCGGTGTGAGGTATCGGGCCGAAACCGACCAACCGCCGCGCCAGTCCACCAGCGTTGCTGCGAAGAGAGCTGTCGTGATGAATGTTGCGGCACACGCCAGCGCGCAGCCGCGCTCGGAGGGGCTATTTCGCATCCGCCACCAGCCGAGCGGCGCGAGCAGCAGGAACGGTGAAAGCACAGCAATTCCGTGCGGTGGGAGCACGGTCAATCCCAGCAGGCCTTCCAACCGCGGCGGATACATGCCAAACCAGCCGCGATCAATCAGCGGTCGATACTCCGCGGCAGCGTGGCTCAAGTAACTGAATCGAACCGGCGAGCCAAAACAGAGCTGATTGTAAATCATCCACAGAGCTGCCACGGGCATCGCCGCAACCAGTAGCGCCGCTGTCCCGCGCCACCGCGCGCCGTTCCGAATCGTGATTGCGAAGACCAACAGCACCAACACCGCCGGTGCGGTGATGTAGTCAATGCTGAACGCCAGCGCCAGCAGAAGCCCGCATCGAGCCGCTTGCCCGAATGACCGCCCGCTTGCTGCCCGATACGCAAGAAAAAGCAGCATCCCCGCCAGCGCGTGCGAAAAAAGCTGCGTCGCGTAGATGAAGAAGTTGGTCCCCAGCGCTCCGGCCATGACCACGGCCAGCCCCAGCCGCCGATCGCCTGCCAGCTCGATCCAATATCCGCGAGTTAGATACCAAAACAACACGGCCGGTAACGAAACACCCAGGATCCGCAGCCAGATCGCCATCCCCCGCGCATCGGCTCCCGTTGCGACCGTGTGCCGCAGCAGCCACGCAAGCGGGGCCAGCATGACCGAGTACCCCGGCGGCTTGTCGCTGAACGTCCGGTCAGCATGCGCTGCGACGTCCTGCACAGGGCCATAACGGGCGATGCAATCGTCGATCGCGAGGGTGTGATGATCGACGATGGCGAGCGTGAGATAGACGCGCGAATGGACATTAGGATTCGCGAACGCCCGAAACTCGTTGAGGAGATAGAAGTGGCTCCCCAGCAGCACGAATAACAGCCAGAGATCGCGCCGCTTCTCCACGAAGAGTCGTCAGATCTTCATCAGGTGATCGGGGTGCTGCCGCGCGTGCCGTTCGATGTTGTCCGCGTACTTCTGCATGACTCGTGCAACGATCTCCGGCTCATCCTTGGCTTGATCCGGGTCGATCAACGGGGCCGAGAGTTCCCAACGGTAATAGTAGTTTTTCCGGGAGATGACGAATCCCTGCATGATGGGCGCGCCGCAGCGCATCGCGATCTGGAGTGTACCGGTCAGGAATTCGCGCTGCTGACCGAAGATGGTCACGGGACAGGTCTTGAGCCGCTCGCCGCGGAATCGCTCGATATCGAGCGCAGTGCAGAGGATGCCGTTGCCCTTGAACTCGAGATAGAGTTCGCGCGGGAATTTGTTGTCGGCGTAATAGACGCGGACGGCGGAGGCCTCGGGGAAGGTCGCAAGGAACTTTTGCTGGATGTATTGGCGTAGGGGGGCTTCCTTCGGGTCGCGAACGCCGGAGACGCGATAGCCCAGCAGGGCGAGCATGAACCCCGCAACGTGGTGCGAGCCGTAGTGCGCCAGCATGATGTAGGCGCCTTTGCCGTTCGCCAGGGCGGTGTCGAGGTTTTCCTTTCCGTGCCAGCGAATGCGGCTGAGGAGTTTTTGCCGGGGAACCTTATCGAGGATGAGGTAGAGCATTTTGTCGCAACGGATGCGACAGAAATATCGCCATGTGAACAATCGACTCTGCCGGACGGTGAGCCCTTCGGGGAATATCTGCGAGAGCTTGGCGCGCACGCGGCGACGACGGTTGTAATCAAAGAGGTATTCGAAGGTCCCGAAGAATTGCCCGAGCATGTAGAGCCCGGACAGAGAAAAGCAGCGTGCCCAGGCCGTGAGCAGCGCGCGGACCAACTCGAACTTCGCCCGGCTCAGCAAGGACAACGGCCGGTCGACCCCCGGGTCGGCTCGCTCCCCTTCGCCGACGCCCCGCGCCGCTTCGGCAGGAATCTGACTCATCACGTCCGTCCTGGACATCGAATGCGGGAGTATAACCCCCGCCGATGAATCGATCTACCATCGCCCGGAACCAGGCCCTGTCGGGAATCGATACGGGCGACGTCGGAGTTGAATCCGGCGTCGCCCGTTGAAGAGATCTCCCCGTCGTTCGGTCTTTTGGTGGCGCGATTGAGCTATTACCAGTCCGGGTCGCCCTCACCCGTGATTCGATCGAATTGCCGCTGAACGAGGTCCTGTTTCTTGGCGGCCATCGAATCAACGCGCTTGGTCTGTTCCTCAAGCCGCTTCTGCAGGTCGGCCAGTTCGAGGCGGCGACGCTGCAGGCGTACGTCAAACTGCTGGTCGAGCAACTGGCGTAGCTCCGCGCCGACTGCCGATTTGCGCGTGGAATCGCGCTCCTGCTGATAGGCGCGCACCTTCGTGCGAATTTGATCTTCAAGTTTCTTTTCGTCGATCAGGATCTTTCCCAGGCCCTGTGGGTCGCGCTCGTAGGCCTCTTTCATGATTTGAAGTCTCGGCCACATTCGGCGAGAGACGCGCTTGTAGGCCTGCGGATCGTCCTTCTTCAGGGCATCGAGACGGGTGATCATTTCCGGGAAATGCTGGCGCGCGAAGGCAAGCAGGGCCTCCTGCTCTTCCTGCGTCGGCGGGAACATCGGCGGCTTGTGCATGCCGTCGGGGCCACCCATCCGAGGACCGGGGCCACCGGGAGCAATGCCTTCGGCACCGGGGCGCATCGGGCGGTGGGGTGGTCCGCCCGGGCCGGGGCCTGGCGGACCATCGTCGTCCATCGCATCGTCCGGTCCGCCGTCATCATCGGGCGGCGGGCCGTCACGATGTTCGGCCGGTGGCGGAGCGGATTGCGCTCGAACCCATTTTGCGGGCAGCGTTGCCAGAAGCCCCGCCGCCATGATCGCGATCAATACCCGATTGCTTTTCATCGCCGCACCCTTACGTTTTTCCCTACATCGAAGACTTGGAATCGATCGCGACGGACTCGATTGAATCGCCCAGCTCGTCGATCGACGCGTCCAATTCGGACTTGCTCGACGAGCAGACACTGTCAATTTCCTCGCCCAGGGCCGCGAGCGAAGCATCCGTCGCATCGACGACCTCGAGCGACCTGGCGAATTGTTCGACCAGCAGGACGCGCTCGACGCGGGCCCGTTCAACCATCGAGCCGCGCCAGATCACGGTTGTGCAGAGCGCCAGCATCGCCGCCGCGGCCAGTGCGCCCTGCCAGCGCGCCAATTGTCGCATGCGCGAGGGGGTCGCGATCCGCCCCGCTTCGGCGCGAACAGCCGCCTTGACGCGATCGGCGAGGCCGGCCGGCGCGGCACGTTCGCCCAAGCCGCGCAGCCAGCGCTCCTCAATTTCTATTTCCCGTTGCATTCGTTCGAACTCTGTCACGAGCGCACCTCCCCGGGGAGCTTCGTCGTGGTATCGACGGATTCGGTCATGAGTTCACGAAGTCGCTGGAGTCCGCGATGGGCGCGTGCCAGCGCGGTGCCGAGCGGCGTGCCCATGATCTCCGCGATTTCCTTGAACGACATGTCCGAATAGTGCCGCATCATGATTACTTCACGCTCGGCCGCCGGGAGTTGTCCCAGCGCTGCCGAAAGGCCGCTGACATCCTCTCCCAGCTCCAACGCATGTCCGGGGGCCTCGTTTCGGCCGGCAAATCCATCCATTCCGCCGCCGTTTGAGTTCTCTGCCGGCTGGACGTCGATTCGACCCGGCTGGCGGCCAAAGCGACGGGCCCGATCACGGACCAGATTGGCCGCGATCCGGAACAGCCAACTCTCAAATCGACCATCGTCGTGATACCGTCCGATCATCCGCGTGACCCGCAGAAACACCTCTTGTACGAGATCTTCCGCATCGTCGCGCGAGCCGATCATCCGATAAACGAACCCGAAGACGCGACCCGAATACGCATCGACCAGCGCCTCAAGTGCCGCGGGCTCCAAGAGTTGCGCCCGACGAATCACATCGGCCAAGCCTTGCCGGTCCATGCGCTTTCTACCCGCCTAACGCCGCGACGGGCCACTAATTGCAACGAGTTGCATCGGAGCGGATCGTCCCGCGCCGGGGCTGACAGCACAAGAACGGAGCGGGGCCGTTTCTCAGCCGGGCGGGATGGCAATCAAAGGCGTGGGTCTAGGCGCCCAATAACTTGGCAACGAAGCCTGGCAGGTCGAGAGTGTCGATATGCCCGCTGGCGCTGAAGTCTGCATGGCACACATCGTTGGGCAGGTTGGACTGGTTGACCAGCGCAAGGACGAACGGCTGAACGTCGTCGCCCTTGGCGCCACCGTTGGCGTTGAGGTCGCCATCCGGTGCGACCGCGCAGCCCGATCCGTTGAAAACTGCATACGTGCCCTGACCGTTGCGCGAGAAGATGATCTCGTTTTGCGGGTCCAAGGGCGCGAGGTCGGTGATCGAGCTCCCGTTGTTTTCGTAGAGATGATCGACGTTCGCGAAGAGCGGATGCGAGCTTGAAATCGCGATGCTGCAGCAGAGGCCGTTGTAGGGCGAGCCGAACGAGAAGCCAAACGCCGCCAGGAATGGGCCGAATACGGTCGTTTCATTAATGGAACCGGTCCCGCCCATGATGTAAACGTTCCCACCCGCGTTCACGTAATCAATCAGCACCTGGTTATTCAACGTGTTGCCGCCGATGAAAACGCCGTCGTAGGCCGACAACGTCGCAAGCGTGAATGGCTGTGCCATCGAAACGGTCCATGTGTGGCCGGCGCCATTCATGGCCGTATTAAGAGCAGGATTCGAGAGCCCGAAATTGCTCGAGTACGCGAGGAAGCTCCCGGGCGTTCCGCCCGTGAAAAACGCCGCCACGTTCGTCGCGAAAGTCCCGGCGTCATTCTGTCCGCCGAATCCGGTGGAGCTGAACGTCCATTCGTCATGGTTGATGACGATTTTTCCCGCCGCGAGGGCGCTTGGCACCGTCGCAGCCATCAGAAGTCCCGAAGCCGCCAATGTCCGGATTCTCATCGAAATAGCCCTTTTCTTGCCTTCGTACACCGCCCGCGAACGCCGCCATGGGCGGTCGCGTCAGCTCCAATGAGCTAAGCGAAAAAGCCGGCCGCCACCCTTGAAATTGGCGGGCCTTCCGCTATCCTTGCCGGACTGTGAATTAGTCGTTTTGAGGTGTTCAATGCCCCGCGTTTGTCATTTCACCGGCAAGAAAACCACGTTCGGCAACTCGATCTCGCGCCGAGGCAAGGCGAAGTACTTGGGCGGTGTCGGCCGAAAGACCACCGGGATCAGCCGGCGCAAGTTCAAACCCAATATCCAGCGCGTGCGGGCCCTGATCGGCGGCAAGATTGTCCGGATCAAGGTTTCCACCAAGGCCATCCGACAGGGGCTCATCGTCAAGCCCCCCAAGCGCAACTACAAGCCGGCGGCTGAGGCGTCGGCCTGATTCGACGCTCCAATTTGGTTTTTCCCGACGGACCGCCATAATGGCGAGTCCGTTTTCTTTTCGGGAACCCGCCATGGCCGCGCCGATCGACGAACCCGCCGTCCGACACATCGCCAAGCTTGCCCGGCTGCAACTCAGCGAGGACGAAGTCCGCCGATACACCGCTCAACTCGCTGACATTCTCGGCTACGTCCAGCAGCTTGCCGCCGTCGACACTGCGAACATCGAGCCGACTTCGCATGCCCTGCCCGTCACCAATGTCCTTCGCGAAGATGTCCCCGGTCCCACGCTGACGCCGGATCAGGCGCTCGCGAACGCTCCGCAGCGTGAGGGCAATTTCTTTGGCTTGCCGAAGGTACTCGATCAGGAAGACGCCTGAGCATGCACACGCCCGCGATCGACATTCGCAACGCCATCGCTGCCCGCAGGGTCTCCGCCGCCGATGTCGTGACGCGCGCCATTGACCACATCGACGCACTCGACCCCAAGCTTCGCTTTGCCCTGCACGTTTCCCGCGAACATGCCCTGCGCCGCGCTCGGGAAGTCGACACACAAATTGCCCGCGGCGGTACTCCCGGGCCGCTGGCCGGCCTCCCGATCGCCGTCAAAGACAACCTCTGTACCAGCTTCGCGCCGACCACCTGCGCAAGCAAGATTCTCAGTAATTTCCGGCCGCCGTATGACGCCCACGTGATCCAGCAGCTTGAGCGAGCCGGCGCGATCGTCGTCTGCAAGACCAACCTGGACGAATTCGCGATGGGCAGCTCCACGGAAAACAGCGCCGTCTGCCCCACGCGCAATCCGTGGGATCTCGCGCGCGTGCCGGGCGG
>JAATGM010000034.1 GCA_015654675.1 Planctomycetota bacterium
CAACCGCCCGCCGCAACTCCTGCTCCGCCTCATCCACCCGCCCGCGATGCAAAAGCACCTCGCCCAGACTCACTCGCGCCGCCGCCAGCTCAGGCCGCCGCTGAACAATCCCGCGCAGCCGCCCCTCGGCCGCCGCATCATTCCCATCCAGCAAATCCATCCACGCCAAAGAAGCAGCCGTCCCCGGCGTCTCAACAAACCCCCATCGCTCCACAAACCCAAGATGCCCGCGCCCCGCCGCCGCCGCCTCGCGCTCCTCCGCCGTGGCAATCGCCCCCATCGCCCCCGCCATCGGCCACCCCGCCAGCGCCGGCGTAGTCCGCGCAAACGCCGCCTGCCCGCGCGAACCATGAAACTGAATCAACCCACTATGAACCAGGAAAGCGATCAACAAAGCCGAGCATCCCGCAAACACCACCCCGCCCCGCTGAACCCGCCCGCCCTGCTTCAAAACAATCCCATGCAGCGTCATGTTCGGCCGCACGAAAAGCTGCCACGTCCTGAGCATCACAAACGTGCTGATCGCCGAAAGCCCCAGCGAAAAAAGAAACGGCACCTCCCCATACAACCCGCGCCAGCAAAACAAAGCCGCGACAAAAACCGCGACCATCGCGATCTCTTCCCCCCAGCTCGCGTCAAACCGCTCCGCCTTCCGCGCCCCGCTCGCCTTCGAAAACAAAGCCGGCCGCCCCCACCCCACATACAGCGCATCATTCGGACAAACCGTGACGCAATCCATGCACTTCATGCACCCCGCATCCACCACCGCCTTAAACAGCTTCACCTCTTCTGCCACGCGCACATTCGAAGTGCACACTGCCGTGCAATGCCCGCACTGATTGCACGCATCCGTCACCCGAATCCGAAACGGCGACAGCGTGTCGAGCACGCCAAAAAACCCGCCATACGGACACGCGTAAGTGCAGAATCCCTTGTTCCCCAGGAACCAGACAATCGCAAACCCGCAAACCAGAAACGTAAGCCCGCCGATCACCGGCCCCGGAAAAGTCCCCCAGAAATCCGCCCGCGTCAGCGCCCAGTGCATGTCCGGCGCCGGATACCCAATCCAAATCCGATACACCGTCGGCCACACAAACATGTACAGTGCCGCCACCAGCGGCACGAACACCAGCAACCGCGACCGAAACTCCTTCGGTCGCAGCCCCAGCTTCTTCAAAATCCACCCGCACCAGTCCTGCAGCGCGACAATATGACAAGCCCACCCGCAAACAAACCGCCCAAACACCAGCGTGAGCGCCAGCGAAACCGCAAAAAAAACGGCCCCCGCATTGATCGCCCCCGACTGCAGCGTCTCCATCGTTTCCGACGGCTCAACCGGCGAAACCGTCCGCCCGCTCATCCGCCACTGCACGAAGTGCCCGATCATCAATACGTATACAAGTATCAACGCCCCCGCCCGCCACTTCGCCATCCGTGAAGCCCGCACCGGCCCAGCCCCAGCCCCCGCTCCTACTTTCGCTTCCGCCGGCGCGCGCAACACCGGCAGCGGAATCGTCCGCCCGCATCGCTCCTCCACCGTCGCACGCCGATCCAGATTGGCCACGAACTGATTCTAAGCCCCGCCCCGCCGTTACACCCGCTGCACCTCAACGCCCCGCCGCAGCGCGCTCTCCATCCCCGGCAGAAAATAATCCCGCGCCACCACGTCCCAGCTCATCTTCTCCGCCAGCTCACTCCCCCGCCGAATCGCCAATTCCTTCTCCGTCGGCGTCCGCGGCAGCCGCTCCATCAACACCGCCGCCGTCCGCTCCGCCACATGCCGCTCGATCCGCTCCCGCTGCGCCGCCGTCATCGCCAGCAGCGCCTGATCGCTCACGCCATCATTCTCCAGCTTCGTAAAATCCGGCGCGATCACATTCAGCGACCCGCGCTCCCCCGCCGCCGCCTCAACGAATCCCGCGCACCCGCAAACCGAGCTGATCACGCAGATCGCCCCGAACGAAAGCGCCTCCAGCTGCGCAATCCCGAACGGCTCATAGATCGACTGCCCGAACTCCGCGTCGCTCCCGCGCCGAATGTCCCAGAACTCCATCTCCTCCTGCATCCGCTCCCCGCACGTCACGCGATCAAAACCAAACTGATTGATGAACACCGTCCGGCTGCTCCGCGCCCGCGCATTGAACGCCTGAACCCCCGCGTAAAAAGCCGCCTCCCCGTGCGTCAAATCCGGATACCCCTCCCGATGCGCCACCGGCCACTCCCACCCGCGCTCCAGATTCACGATCTCCTCATGCCGCCGCGGCAACCCCGTCTCAGTCGCCAGCACCAGCAGCACCGCCGTCTTCCCCTCGCGCCGCAGCGCCTCGTCCACGTGCTCCATCACCATCAGGTCGCGCCACAGTCCCTTGCTCCGCACCAGCCGCGCGACATGCGTGAACACATAATCCGGCCGCCACCCCAGCAGGTTCTGGCAATAATCCTGCAACCGCCGCTTGCTCGCCGCCGCCTCCGCCGAAGTAATCGCCCGCGCCGGGATCCCGTTGTAAGCCAGTCGCACATCCACGCGCTCAAAGTCGCGCGACAAAAACTTCAACTCCTCCACCACCTCCGGCCCGACCGCCAGCACACACTGGCAGTGCTTCGCCGCATCCACCAGCACATGCTTGAAATAGTCGCTCTGGTCCCCGAAATAATCGGTGACCGTCTTCCCCGCCCGCCGCCCGCGTCGCATCAGGTTGTAGAACGCCACATCCTGCCCGGGATGATCCTCCACAATCCGCCGTACCGTCGCCGCCTCATGCGCGTGGAACACCCCGCGAAAATCCCCCTCCTTATCCAGCATCGCCAGCAGCGCCGTCGGCATCCCCATGAACTCATGTGCAACAACAACGCACGACGACTTCACGCCCAGCGCTTTCAACCCATCCACCGCCGGCCCGGCCAGCCGCACATACTGCTCAAAATCCCACACATGCTCGAACTTGTCCGAAGCCACCCCAAACCCCTCGAACAACCGAAACTTCACCAGCCCCAGCGCCGCCTGCTGTATCGAATGCACGTCGACCAGCAGAACCTCCACCTCGACGCGCTCGCGCCCCTCGGGCGCAACCATCGGCTTCCGGCCATAAACAATGTCAACGCCATACCGCCCGCAGACATCTCGCAGCCCGGCGGCAACCGCATCCCCGCCAATCCCGTCGAACGAGGAAAACAGCACCGTCCCCCCCGGCCCCAGCCGATCCGCCGCCGCCCCGCGCCGCGAAAACAAAGGCCCGACCAGAATCGTCCGCCCCACGGCCTCCCGATAAGGCCGAGCCGTAATCAGCCCGTCCAATACCGCCCCAATCCCCCCAATCTTCTGAACCGCCTCGTGCGTTACATGAGCAATTGTCAGCATCACATACCTATCGACATTCCCCCTCTCCGCTTGGGAGAGGGTCAGGATGCGGGCCGCTCCCCCTCTCCCCACGGGAGAGGGCTGGGGTGAGGGCCAAGGATGAGGGGTGAAGTCTACTCCAACTCGCACTTCAAGTGTGACAAATCGATGCCGCAATAATCCAACCTACCCGCGCCGCGGTTACGGGATCGGATCCGTCTCCACCAATCCGCTATCATGATCTGAATCACCGCCATGCCGCACACCCCGCCCCGCTACCGCCGCTACCTGAAACTCGCCATCGCCGCCGCCCTGCTCTTCTGGTTCATCCACTTCGCATATCTGCGAATGACTCTACAACCCACGCCGCGACCCGCGTATTGGGCCGAAAGACTAGCCGCTCTCGATCCACCACCACCTCACGCGACACCAGTCGAAACGATTACAAAGCTGCTCGAAGACCGGCCATTCGAACTGCCCGCTTCAATCGCGGAGACTGAAGAGATAAGCCGCTTCGACTCCCGCGACGCCGCCCTAACTGGCGATTGGGATACTTCCCGGACGGACATCCAAAAAGCGCTCGCAATTGTCAGTTCCGCCGATTTCAATTCTCGCCGGCTCCGGCTCATCGAAGCGACGACCCCCGGCTGGCAATACAAAGACACACTTGATCCAGACGATAAGAGCCCCCTTATTAATCTGAATCAGTGGGCCAGGTGGCTGCTCGTGCACGCTCGCTGGAGTATGCGGCAAAATTCAGACTCCACGTCGGCGGTCGCCGATTGGATCTGTGTTGCGTCGCTCGCGCGACAAGTCCAGCGCACCGGAATGCTCTTGAACCATTTGATCGCTGGCGCCGATCTCGCGCGTCTGGGTGACGAACTCTCATACATCGCGCGCGAGACTCGCGTTTCAATAGACGTCCACGGCTTGGTGGTACAACTCGATGCCGCCGTTGGCCAACCGACGCCTGCCTCCCAAATCTTTGAGGGCGATCGCGCATATATGAACGCCTGGCTCGATCGAATCTATGTGCGCGAAGGTGGCGACTGGCTTGCGGTGAATGCGGCCACATGGGAAAGCCGCGTGTTCTACGATTTGACTATGGCAGTGCCGCCGCCCGCCTTCTGGAACCTGATCTCCCCCCTCTTTCACGACTACGAGACGGCAACTGCGCACCTGAAAACCCAATCCGACACCTACTCGCAATGCAACGACATGGTGTCAGCCAGCAAGGCCGAAATCGATTTCCCTCGTTTCAGATGTCTCGATATTCGCGACGGAATTTATTATCCCGGTGGCGGCACGGCATATGGGCTTGCGCTCTACTATCGATATTGCACGCAGCTTGACGCCGGCCTGGCCCTGCTTGCGATTCGAGAATATGAAAACCGCACCGGCAACCCTCCAGACTCTCTGGACCAACTCGTTCCTACCTGCTTAAACCGCGTACCAATTGACTACGCCGATCGAAAGCCGCTTCGATACAAACGCGTTGGCTCCGACTTCCGCCTCTACAGCGTCGGCTTCGATGGCATCGATCAGAATGGGGAACAGTCGAAACTCGATCGCAACGACTGGCAAGAGTCGTCAGATTTCAGATTCGACAATCGCATCCGACCCGCCGCGAGGCCCCGGTGACAGCCGCCCCCAAAACGCCAGCGCGCCACGTGCGCCAGCCGCAGACTGCCGGCGGCACGGCCATGGTCCGACCGGCAAACTTCCTGTACGCCTTCCTGCTGTTCTGGCTGCTCCCGTCCCGGCTCGGCCCGCGAGTCGCGCGTCAGTCGCTCGTGCGCGCCATTGCCGCGTTCGTGTTTGCCGCTGCGGCGACTGTCGCCTGCCCGATCATCGCCGCATCAATCCAAGGAAGCATCCCCAACTACCAACTGTGGCGAATGCGCGAATCAGCGTGCTTATACATCTTCAATTCCGCGGCTCGCGTACAGGCCATCCGATGGACCGAATCGCCCATTCTGATCATCCTTCTTTTCCTGGTTGGCGTCGTCGTCCTCGCACCGGCCATCGCAGCCCTGCTGACACCTTGGTGCACCGACCCCGCTCAACGCGGCTCGGCATTTCTTCGCGCGCTAAAGCTCCACTTCTGGTCTGCCTCGATTCTCCTCCCAGCTTCCATCGCCGTCGCTGCGACAATCATTCCGTTTGGACCCATCTACATGGAGCCGTATGCGCCATACATGAGTAGTTTGGTGAGCCCGACCCCCACTCTCTGGCCCGATTGCTCGCATACCACCACTTACGTCCTCTCGATCATCGCCTCAGCCACCATCGTCCTCTACTTGCGCGGCCTGACAATGGGCGCCGCCCCACGCGCTACCTTCTTCGCCATTTTCTCCACCACGTCCGACGATCGCTTCTGCCTCCAATGCGGCTACTGCCTCCGTGGCCTCCCTGAAAACTCGCGCTGCCCCGAATGCGGAAACCCCGACGCCTTCGGACCGCCTGGGAAAAACGTCTCCCCCGACCTCGACATCCACGCGCACAGGTCGACCCTGCGAAATCTGTTCGCCATCCACCGCGACGTCCTCCTCGGCCGGACGCCACCCGCGATCGCCCGTTTCGAAAACCACGCCATGCGCGAATTCTGGTGGCGATCGATCTACCCCTTCATCGTCGTCGAAATCCTCCTGCTCGCCTTGCCGGTGGGCATTCACAAGAACCCAAAGCAGTTCATCGACGCAATACCCTGGCTCGTCGGCGGAAGTTGCATATTTCCGACACTCGTGCTGATCAGCGCGATGGTTTCCCTGTCACTCACCAGCGCGATCGACCGTCGCATACCAACGTCAGTCACCGCCGCCATCTGTTTCTTTCTCTGTCCTCTTCTCTGGCCCACGCTCCTGGTTCCCCCGATATTCCTTCGGTTCGGGAGCGCTCTCGACTTCGTCGGCCTCCTTCCCGCACCGGCGGCGCTGGGCCTTTTGCTCACGCCACTCATCGCGTGGCTTCTGTGGTTCTTCCACCGCTTCACTCAACTTAGGCGAGATTTCGTATCCGCGCTCCCCACATCCTCCGAAGTTCCTGCGAATCCGGATGTCCAAACGAGCCGTTGAGGAGCGGATTCAATACGCATCGTGTAGTTCGAGCCCGGAAGAGCAGTTCCTGTCAAACCTCGTCATCCTCCAATCCCGCTAACCCGCGTGAACCACTCAACTCCCCGACGTTCCCCATTCCAACGCCGCAGCCGAAGCTGAATCGACGTACCCCCTTTTGACCTCCCCGCGTTACCGGCTATCCTGTATCCACCGGGGAACACCGCAGCGACGCTGCAAAACCAGCCCCTGACGGAGTCCAACATGAACGCCCGCCGTTTCCGCTCACACACCACGACCGCCCTCGTCGCCGCCATTGCCGCCCTGCTCCTCGCCGCCTCGCAGCTCCGCGCCGCCGACGACGACGAGGAAAAACTCAACAAGCTCAATGCCAAACTCATGGAGCAGTACCAGGCCGGCAAATTCAAGGACGCCCTGGAAACCGGCAAAGAGATGCTCTCCATCGCGCCCAACGATGGCCGCACGCTCTACAACATGGGCTGCCTCTCCTGCAAAGTCGGCGACAACGCGAAGGCCCTCGAATACCTCGATCGTGCCGCCCAGAACGGCTTCAACGACGCCGCCCAGGCCGAGAAGGACGACGACCTCGCAAACATCCGCAACGACCCCCGCTTCCGGCAAATCATCGCCCACATGCGCGGCGAAAGCTCTACCAATTCACCCACTCAGTCGGACGATGACGAAGACGACGACGCCAAGCGACCCCAGACGCCTCCGGGCGGCGCCGAATCCGATCGCGACCGCGAAGTCGCTCTGCTCACCGAGCAGGTCATCTCCGAATCTCAGCAAGGCAATTACAAGAAAGCCCTCGACCTCGCCGAACAGGCCCTCAAGCTCGCTCCCAAGGCCCCCATCACCAACTACAACGTCGCGTGCATGAACGCCCGGTTGAAAAACACCGACGAAGCTCTCGACTACCTCGAGAAATCCGTAAAGCTCGGAATGCGCGACGCCAAGCAGATCAATGGCGACGCCGACCTCGACAACATCCGCAACACGCCGCGTTTCAAACGCATCATGGCCTCGATGAACGGCACCCCAACGCCGCCCCCCGTAACGCCGCCGCCGGTCACGCCGCCTCCCCACATCACCCCACCCCCGCAGATCACGCCCCCCCCGCCCCGTCAACCGGCCGGCGAGCCCGAAGAGCTCACCCCCGACCAGCCGCCGCGACCCCGTCCGCAGCGACCCATGCCGCCGATTCAGCAGCCCCCCGCGCCCCCGGTCACGCGCATGCCCGTCGCATCAAACGTCGGCGAATGGCACGTCACTCTTCCCGGCGACTATGACCGCGACGACGAAGCCCCGGTTGTGATCGCCCTCCACCCAAGCGGCGCAAACATGCGCTGGGCCACCGAACGTTGGGAAGAGGCCTGCGATCGATGCAATGCCATTCTCCTAACTCCGCAGGGCAATCTGGGCAACGGCACTGACAAGTACGAGTGGAGCCAGAATCTCTCCGAGTGCGCCGCCTCTATCCACGCAGCATGCGAGGCCGCTGCCCGCGAGTTCAAGTTCGATCGTCGCGCCATCGTCATTGTCGGCGCGGCCGACAGCGCCAATCTGGCCCTTCAGCTCGCCGTCGACTACCCCGAGATGTTCTGTGGCGTCATCGCCATTTCGCCCCGGCTGGGAAATATCCGCCCCGCCTCAATGGGCAAACACTCCCTCGACTCGCTTCGTGTCTACTTCGCTGTCAACGACGACAGCCCCGAGGAAGCCGAAGCCAAGCGCGTCGCGAAGGCGCTGAAGAAGTCCGGAGCGAAAACCGACGTCGCAGATTTCGACGACGTTGAGAGCATGCCGAAGAAGAAGCGCCTGAAGGAACAGGAAAAATCGCTCAAGTGGGTCCTCAAAGACGCCCACAAGCGCGCCCAGCGCCGCCACGCCGAAGATGACGACGAATAGCAGCAGCCCGGGCGGCCCGCCTGCGACCCGCTACCCCAAAAGCGTCCGCGTCATCCAGACCGGCAAGTTCGCCCCGATCGACGCCCCCGCAAATCGGTGAACCAGCCATAGCAATACGCCCGCATAGAAGCCCGAAATCATATCGTCGACAACGATGCCCCATCCCGCGCGCAGCGCCTGCGCCTGCCGCGCTGGAGGCGGCTTGATGATATCCAGCACTCTATTCAACAGAAATCCAATTAGCAGATAGATCAGCGATAAAGGCGCGAACGCCGCCGTCAGCGGCATCGACACTACTTCATCGATCACGACCTCGCCGGGATCCTTCTCTCCAAAAAACCGCTCGCCCCACGACGCAATCGGCACCGCAATCAAGCCCAGGCCCGCCAGCGCCGCCACCCGCAACGGCCATCCTGGAATCAGGTGAATCGCTGGTGCCAACAGCAGCCCGGGCAGCGTCCCGAACGTCCCCGAAGCAACCGGCGCCATCCCCAGCCCGCCGGCCGTCGTCAGAGCCCACATCAATCGCTCCGACAATCCTTGCGGAGACCGCGGCGCATGCTGATCGGACATCATCATTCCTTGGCCGGCCGCGCCGCCGCTGCCGGACTCCGATGCCCTGTCTTGTCCACAGCCCGCACGCCGAAGATCACGTTGTCCTTCGATAGCGGCAACGTCGTCTCCGTCACCCTTCCCACGCTCTTGCTCTGCTGCCAGCTTGGCGCGGTCGTCTCTCGCCACACGATCTCGTACCCCGCCAGGTCCGACTCGCCATTTGCGTCCCATCGCAGCGTCGTGTCATTCGTCAACTTCGCCGTGATGATCCGCACATTCCGCGGCGTAGCCGGCGCCCGCGCCAGACTCGCCAGCGAAACCAGGTTCGCCCGGCTCACGTTGGCGATGTAGTCGTAGTCGCAATGCTTCGGCCAGTCGCCGAATTCCCGCCCGCCTTCCACCCGCGGCGTCTGGTGCTGGTGATCAAAATTCTCCTCATACTCGGTAACGCGCACTGCCGGATATCCGCGCTCCACAAACGGAATGTGATCCCCGCCGCGCAAATATCGGTCTCGCCGGAATACCATCTCAACATCAAATGCCGGCACGTATTCCGTCACTGTCTCGTCGATAAATCGCGCCAGCTGCCGCGACGCCGAGTCATTCTCGCTCCCGGTCAAGACTCGCAGCCGCGCCTCCTCCGCCGTTTGCGTAGTCGGCACGCCCTCCGAAAAAACGCGAACATGTCGCGATTGATCGATCCCGCTCGGCCCCCGGCTCGCCCCGACAATATCATTCGTGAGCATCCCCGCCACGTTGGCGTTGCGTGCCTTGGCCGCCTCCGCCCAGTGCTTCGATCCCAGCAGCCCCTGCTCCTCGCCCGCAACCGCCATGAACACAATGGGCGCATCGTGTGGGTAAGGGGCCAGCGCCCGCGCCGCCTCAATCACTGCCGCCACCCCGGAAGCATCGTCATCCGCCCCCGGCGCATCGCAATTCGGGTCCTTCGGGTCGTTGCACATCGAGTCGTAATGCCCGCTCACGACATAAATCCGCCCGGCCGATTCCGGCTGCGCCCCGCGCAGCGTCGCCACCACGTTCACGATCTCTGTCGGCCGCGTGACCCGATTTCCATCCGGCTCCTGTAGATACGAATCCATCTCCACCGTCATCCGACCGCCGGATGTCGCCGCGATCTTTTCGAACTCCGCCTGAATCCACCGCCGCGCTGCCCCAATCCCGCGCGTCGCGCTTTCCGTTTCCGACATCGTGTTCCGCGTCCCGAACCCGGCCAGCGTTTCCACGGTGCGTTTGCAATTCTCAGCCCGCACGCCCGCCGACATCGCCGAGATCTCGTGATCGCTCCCGTTCCGGGCCGCGCAACCGCAACTCAGCGACGCGACCGCCGCGACGCACATCATCCGCGCTTTCATCATCCCGGTGTTCTATCGAGGATATGCCGCCGCGAAAAGCCCGCCCGCGCCCCTCACTGCTCGACCGAGAGCAGCACCCCCACGAATCGGTCTACGTCGGAAGGATCGATCATCGAATTAAACGAATAGTCACCCGCGCAAACCGTCGCCGGATCCATCGCTCCCTCGATCACCGCTCGCGAAAAAGCAGCCACATCCGCCCCATCCACGATTCCATCGAAGTTAATATCACCGGACGGGCTCCAATCGCACACCAGCATGGTCGCGCCCGAACTCACGACCGTTCCGCAAGGATTGTTCACAAGCACGTCGTACGTCCCGCCGTCAGTCGCTGCGACCGGCGTGATCGAAAGCGTACTGGTCGTCGTTCCCGAGAGATTCCCGCCTTCCGCCAATTGCGTCCCGTCCCGACGCCACTGGTACGAAATCGGATCGGCCCCGCCCGCGCCGACGCTCAAGCTCGCAAATCCGCCCACTACCGCATGGACCGGCGCCGGTTGCGCACCAATCGTCGCCTGGCAGGTCGCCGTGTCGTAAGTGATCACCAGCCGCGGCCGATCCTCCGAATTCGAAATGTCCGACGAAAACGCCCGCCACGTATCGGTCCCGCTCGCCTGAAGTAGCCACCCCCAGTTCGGCGCCGCGCCATTCACGATCGCCTGCACCGAGTCCGTCACGTCAAAAATCGCCCACGCATCGAGCACGTTCGGCACCACCGTAAAATCCGCCACCGCCTTCGCCTCGACGTCGTCCGTGCTCACGCCCTTGTCGAGCGAATTCCAGGTCGACATCTCGTCCCACGCCGTCAGCATCGCGTGCGCCGAGACCGCGTCCCCGCTTTCGTCGTCAAGCAGATTGTTCCGGCCCGTTAGGATTGCGAGCTTTGCCGCCGCGATGGTAGCGCCAGCAGGAATCTGATTCGCCGCCCCACCCACGAAATCGTCAAACCGGATCAGCGCCTGCGACCTCGGAAACGTATCGACCACATTCAACCCCGCCAAACCTCGCGGCGTATTCGGCGACGGTTCTTCCACATACGTATCATGCGCGCCCGCGTATCCATCCAACCCCTGACGAAACATCCGCGTCGTCAGCACCGGCGTACCAAGCTCCCACCCCGCGATCGGCCGCGCCTTCGCAGCCGCCCCGCTATGCGCCACGCCGCACAAGTCCTCCACCATCCGCAGCAGATCGTGCAGTGTCCACCATGCCGTGTACTGCCCCGGACGCACCATCGGCCCGTAAATAATCGTCGGTATCCGATTCCGCGTTGTCCCGCTGTCCTCATCCCATGTCAGGATGAGCATGCTGTTGTGCGTCATTGCCCAAGTCGCGTACGGATGAATATGAAGGTCCAGCCACGTATCCGCTTCCTTCTGCGATCCATCATGCATGTCGTTGATCAAATTCGGTACGACAATGCTCACGGTCGGAAGCCCGCTGTAATCAGTCGGAGCATCAACATCCCCGAAAAATGGACGCGGCGTTAGCTCATCAGTGAAGAACGGTCTGTTCAGCCCGGGCGAAAGTTGGTTCGTTCCCGGCGGGTCCTCCTGCCAATTCACACTCGGATTGTGCCGCCGCGCATACTGCCCGACATCGGCTGAGAGAGATCCCAGCCCGGGAAGATCCTCGGCGTATGTCGAGAACGTCATCCCCGCCCCTAACAGTGCGGCACCAAGGTTCGGCGTCGAGAATGGAGTCCCCGCCGCCGGATTCACATTATCAAATACTCCCTGATGCGCCCCTGAAAACAGATGCAGATAGTTTGGCTGACTCGGATGCGTCAGCGCATACATATTCGTGAATCGAGCCCCCTCGTTCGCCAACGAATTAATGTACGGAGCTCCGATCGATCCAAAGATCTCCTCGTCTCCCTTGTTCTCTTCGATGACGATAACGATATGATCCGGCCGCGGCGGCGGACCGGCCATCACCGCGCGGCCCGAAAGCCCCAACACAAATCCCACCAGAACGGTTCTGATCATCGCTCGCATTTGGCGCGATCTCCCCGCTTCATTCTACCCCGCTCGCCCCTCGGCAGGCCATCACTTGCGCATATTTCGGACCATCTCGATCGCCTGAGTCGCCGCCTCAGCCGGTGAAAGCTTGATGATCTCGGCCCCCTCCCGCCGCTTTAATTCCACCACGCCCTCCGCCAGACTCTTCCGCCCAACCGTGACTCGTACCGGCACCCCGATCAAATCCGCGTCTTTGAACTTGAACCCCGCCCGCTCATCCCGATCATCCATCAACACATCAACCCCCGCCGCCGCCAATTCATCGTGCAGCTTGTGCGCCGCCGCCATCACGTCCGCTTCGCGCGGATCAAGCGCCACGACCAGCACCTCGAACGGCGCAATCGCCATCGGCCACACGATCCCATTCTCGTCGTGATGCGCCTCAATCGCCGCCGCCATGATCCGATTCAACCCGATCCCATAGCACCCCATGATGAACGACTTCGGCTTCCCATCCTGATCAAGAAACGTCGCCTTCATCGCATCGCTGTATTTCGTCCCCAGCTTGAAGACATGCCCCACTTCAATCGCTTTGTGCAACCCAAGCGTCGCCCCGCTCCCCGTTGGCGACTTGTCGCCCGCCACAACATTCCGCACATCCGCCACCACGACCTTCTCATCGGAAACCGCAAAATCCCGCCCCGGATTCAAATTCGTCACGTGATAGTCCGTCTTATTCGCCCCCGTGCAGGCGTTCCGCATCCCGATCACCGCCGGATCAATCACCATCTTCGCGACCTTTGCGAGCAGCCCCTGCGGCCCCGCAAACCCAACCACCGCCCCAGTCAGCGACTGAATCACGCGCTCATCCGCTAGTTCCAGCCCACCCGCCACTTTGCGCAGCTTCGCCTCATTGATCTCATGATCCCCGCGAACCAGCACCACCACCGGCAGCGGCTGCAAAGGCGCCCCGGTCTTCTCATGCTTCCGCGGATCAACGTAAATCAGCGTCTTGATCATGTCGCTCGGCTTCGTCCCGAGCATCCCGCACACATCCGCAATCGTCCCCTTTCCCGGCGTGTGCACTTCCCCCATCGCCTTCATCTCAGCCGTGCTCGCGACCAGTGGCGCAGCCGTCGCCCGCTCCAGGTTCGCCGCGTAGTCCTTGTTCTCCGCCAGAACGACCTGGTCCTCGCCCGCATCCGTCAAGACCATGAACTCATGCGAAGCATCGCCCCCAATCGGCCCGCTGTCCGCCTCGACCGCGATGTACGGCAGCCCGCACCGCGAAAAAATGCGGCAGTAGGCGTCGTACATCTTCTGATAACCCTCATCCAGACTCGCCTTGTCCCGATGAAAGCTGTACGCGTCCTTCATCTGAAACTCGCGAGTGCGCAGCACGCCCGACTTCGGCCGCGCCTCCCCGCGAAACTTCGTCTGAATCTGATAGAGATTGATCGGAAGCTGCTTGTAGCTCTGCACAAACGCCCGCGCGATCTCCGTAATGTTTTCCTCGTGCGTCGGCCCGAGACACGTCTGCGTCCGCCAATCCCCCTTCGGACCGGCCAGCCGCAACAGCACGTCCCCCATCGTCTCCGTCCGCCCCGTCTCTTCCCAGAGCTCAACCGGCTGCATGCAAGGCATGTGCAGCTCAATCGCCCCCGCCCGATTCATCTCCTCACGGATGATCGCCTCGACCTTCCGAAGCGATCGATACCCCAGCGGCAAATAGCTATATACGCCGGCAGCAAGTTGCCTAATCATCCCCGCCCGAACCATTAACTGATGCGAAGCCGCCGTAGCGTCCTTCGGGCTTTCCTTCGTGGTAGGTACGAAATATCGCGTCCAAAGCATGAACAATCCTCAATGAAGTAAACGGCCCATTGAACGCGCCAACCCCACCAATTTCAAGGAGCGCGAGCGTCGTCAGTCCGAGCCGGAGGCGTAAGCCCCGGGCCCGAGACTACCGCCCGCCAGCGCGCCTTCCACTTAACCAGCAATCTTCAACGTGATACGTCCTGCCCCTCTTCAACGTACGCAAGCGCGGCCGCAACATCGGCCTCTTTCCACAAATACCGCGTACTCCCATGCCGCGTCCAAACCGCCTGCGTCGCGGCGACAATCCCCGCATCCCGTAACCGCCGTGTTCCCCACGCCTTGCACGTCCCCATTACCGACTCCGGCCGCTCGACCGCCGAAACAACAACGTGCACATGATTACTCCGAGCATTCAACGCGAGTATTTCCCACCCCCGATGGGTGCAGCATTCAAGAATCGCAGCCGCGACAATCCCGCGGCCGCGCTCATCAAGTGTAACTGCAAGCCCAGTCATCGCCCGCCGTTCCGATGCGACTCGCCCGGCATCTACAGGCCGCACAGCCGCGCCTGGAGTATTACGCATATCGTCGACCGACCCCCGCCCATCCCCATGAAGCCAGGTACCGTAACAAGTCCAGGTCAGAAAAAAAGCAAGCGGCCGATCCACGATCGCAATGCTATCAAAACCAAAGTGAAGTGTCCGAGTCAATGCAGTCCGAGCCGGAGCCGTAAGGCCCGGGCCCGAGACCATCACCCACCGAACCGCTTTCCACTAGACCAGCGACCACCGCACGGATTTTGATGGTTACACGTTTCAATGCTACCGGAAACTCGACCTCGCAAACCTCGCCTCGAAATCCGAGCCGGCGGCGTAAGCCCCGGGCCCGAGACTAACACACGTCGCGACCCGTTCCACTAGACCAGTAACAATCGCCCGAAATCTTCGTGCCCGTCAGCCGAACGTCGATCCGATACAGCCAAACCTATATACATCCCTCCCCCAAACGGTCCGGAAGCTACCCCTTGTCCCGGCAACCGGAAATCTGTTATTCTCAAAATCGGGATGGATAGTACACACTCATCAGGCTCTCCAGATCGTTCTCACTCCGCGCGGGCAGCACGGGAGCAGTTAGCGCAACGAGCGCGCCTCGCCCTGATCACAACGGCGACTTTCGCTGACTTTCAGGGGGCAACGATTCAATGACGAAGGCCGAGATGGAATACCATCGAGCGCAATATCTTACGCTTGTCGACGATGCTCGCGCCGCCGAAATGCACGGGTTCCCGAGCAAAGCAATTGAGCTCGCGGTGGCGGCATTGCCATTCATAGATGGAATGATGCAATATGAGCGCAAGTACGCAGAGCGCGAATTCGAATCAATTGACGCTATCGAAATCGTCCTGAAGCTTGCACCAGTTCTCTTCGACCTGGCGAGTCTCGACGCTGTTGGATCGGTTCTGAAAGCGAAGAAGCGCATTGATCGTAATGCCACGGATGATCTGGCCAAAAAACTCGACGCCGCAGTCACCCGGCTCTGGTCGGCGCATCGTTTGTGGAATCACTTGGAGCAAGCGCCGCTCAACGAGAAATCATTAACTGACGAGTCCGAGGCAACTGGTGAGCGCGATGCTTACTCCATCTTCTCCGCATGGCACGCCATGGGCCTCATTCGAAAGATCAAACAGGACCATTCGTCTCAATTCGAACATTCGACACGCCTGAGCGAATCGGCAAAAGCAAAGTGTTCCTGCTGCGGAATTATTGCTCGGGCAACAAAGTCCCGATTTCTAAAGGCCCTCGAATGTCCGAAATGTAAACGCAAGTCGTGGTTCGTGATCCTCACTTCGGCACATGTTTCGGAGAAGGCGGACTAAGCTTTGAGTTACGTCATTGCCTGCCTTGTGGGGATGGCTGCGGGCGGCTTCGCGGTATTTGCAATTCTTGACGGCCGTCGCCGCCGCTTGAACGAGCAGGCAGCCCTCCAGTCAGCCCAATTGGGTGACATCCGGACAAGACAGCAACATCTCGCCGAACAGGACGCGCGTGCGATCGCGGTTCGTGAACTCATCGATGAAAACGCTGATCTCAAGAAGGACATATTCGGTTTGGATGTGGCCAATAGGAAGCTAAAGCTCGATCAAGAGTTGCAAAAGAAATCGCAAGAAGCGCTAAATGCAAAAACCGACGAGCTTGGTTCAAAGTACATGAAAGAGACCGTCAAGTGGATCGCGTCATCATTACGTCCTGACAACTACGGCGCATGCAAACAGCGACTGCTGGACGCGATCGAGCGCTGCCGGGAAATCGGATGCGAAATCACAAAGGCGCAGGAATTCTCGCTCTTGTCTGAGCTCAAAGCGGACTATGAACGAGTCGTCAAGGCGTCACTCGAGCGCGAAGAGCAGGCCCGGATAAGAGCTCAAATCCGCGAAGAGCAACAACGAGAACGAGACGCTCAACGTGAGCTCGATCAGCTTGATCGAGAACGCGCGGCCATTCAGGCAGCGCTCGCCAAGGCCCTGGCCGACGCACACGACCAGTACAGTGCCGAAGTCGAGGCCCTGAAAGCGCGATTGGCATACGCCGAAGAGCAATCTCGCCGCGCGATTGCGCAAGCGCAGTTGACTAAGTCCGGCCACGTCTATGTGATTTCGAACATCGGATCGTTCGGCTCAAATGTCTTCAAGATCGGAATGACACGCCGCTTGGAGCCTCTCGAACGCATCAAGGAGCTTGGCGACGCATCGGTACCATTTCCGTTTGACATCCACATGATGATTTCATGTGATGACGCCCCCGCATTGGAACACACGATTCATCGCGCACTGGTAAAGCACCAAATAAATAGAGTCAACCCTCGAAAAGAATTCTTTCGTATCGATCTAGATGCGATCCGACAAATCGTCGAGGAACACCACGGTGTCGTCGAATACAGGGCCGACGCGGAAGCTCTCCAATACAACCAGAGTCTCTCGATTTCCGAGGAGGATCAGGAATTCATCGAACGCGTCTATGACAAGGTCGACGAAGACCACGAATTGGACGAAGTCTGATGTCGCGCCTGATGCCTGCTCACCCCCGCACAACGATCACCGCCACCAAAGCCGCCAAATCACCACCAACACAGTCAGAATCACCGCCGCCGCCCCCTACCACCCCGGCCCCAAACGCAACTAAATTTCAATTCGCTCCCATTCAAACATCCCCCTCCACCCCGCATCTCCCGCCGCATACATCTGAAACGCCTTCACCGCTTCAGCCAGCGGAATCTTCGCCCGTGTCGCCTTGAAATGCCGATCTGTGTCCCCCTCCTGATACTCCAGGATGAATCCCGCCCCCTGATCCCCCGCCGCCTGCATATACGTCTCCGAGCTCGCCTCCAAAATGGCAAAGCCGTCTTCCCCCGAATCCAGCGCCCGCAACGCCTCCTCAATCTGCGAAGCGCTAGGTGACTTGACCGCGCCCCCGCCATCCGTGCTCAGTTCCATGCCAAAGCCTCCGCATTTCCGAGCCGGAGCCGTAAGGCCCGGGCCCGAGACTTCCGCCCACCAACCCGCTCTCCACTTGACCCGTGACTACCGCGACAATTTTCGATCGCTGCGGCCGAGCGACGACTCGCGATCCTCCAAAGATTCTTTGGCACTCGCCCTTGAAATGTCAAATCGGTAATGCTAACATATCCCGAACACGATCGGCGTTAGGCCGACCGACCGGGGATCAGCGATAATGCGCGCAAACCGGAACCGAAGCGCAGCGCCCAAACTGCGCGCTGCCCAAGGCAAGCAGAACGGGGGCCGCATGAGATGCCACAACTCCGATTTCCGACATCCAATATCGTCCCACCAATCCCACCGCCCGCGCAAATACAGCGGGCTGGCTCACTTGCAACGCCCCTACCGCGCAATCCCAAGCCGCGTCTCACGCCGTCTCAGAAATCTCATCGCACCGGACCATCCCAGCACTCCGCCCGCAGGACCTCGACCTCACGCCCGACAACCCGCTTGGACCGCCCCCAATCCCACCAAATCTCAGGAATCTCACCCGCAAATCCCCAATCCTGCGGCTTCACGCGCCCCCCTACTCTCCGTTCGCCGCCTCCTCCACGCTCGTCCCCTCATCCAAATTCACAAGCACCAGTTCCCCATCGTCCTTCTTCAAAAGCAACCGCTGCAGCCAAAGCTTGTCCCGCTTCCCCCCGGCATACCAGCTCCCCGTCGGCCGCGATTCCACCCGTTCTATCACCCCCTCGAACCACATCGTCCACGCATGCTCCTGTTCGGCGATCCGATGCCCAACCCGCACCCGCTTGCCGACCGTCATTTCCGCCGTCGTCATATCGCTGCATCCAATTCAAGCCCATCTTCGTCTTACTTCGCCGATCATCCCCCCCATTCGCTCCCGCCGCAACGTCGCTTGACCCTGCCGCCCGCCCGCGTTCATATTCACCTTCGGCCGCCGCCGCACCGGCCGCCGGACCAGTCGAGCCATTTTGCATGAGCCGCCCGGCCGTCTCCGTCATCATTCCGACCTTCAACCGTGTGGAGCTCCTCCGCCGCGCCCTCGACTCGCTCCAGCGCCAAACCGTCAGCGACTTCGAAACCATCATCGTCGACGACGGCTCCACCGAAGACATCGCCGCCCTCGCGACCTCGCACCCCACCAGGCCCACCCTCGTCCGCCAGAACCGCGCCGGCCCCGCCGCCGCCCGCAACCGCGGCGCAGCCGAGGCAAAGGCCGACCTCATCGCCTTCCTCGACAGTGACGACGAATGGCTCCCAACCAAGCTCGAACGCTATCTCGCCGCCATCGCCGCGCAGCCCGCGACCCCGGTCTGGTACGGCCCCATGTCCCCGATTGACGCCGACGGCAATCCCGTCCCCGGCCGCACCAAGCCCTGCCATCCCGGCCGCATCACGCGCCAGCTCTTCGAAAGCAGCTTCGTCCACGTCCCCACGGTCATCATCCGTCGCGACGTCTTTGACGCCTTCGGCGGCTTCAACCCGCAGCTCCGCGTCTGCGAAGACTACGACCTCTGGCTTCGCATCAGCACCAAACACGAGTTCGGCCTCATCCCCGAACCGCTCGCCCTGCGCCGCCTGCACGCCCATCGCCTCAGCAAGTCCTGCATGCGCCGCAACCTCGCCGTGAAGGCCGGCGTCCTCGAGCGCTTCTACCGCGACCCCAAATCCGCGACCCTGCTGGATGGCGATTCAGCCCGCCGCCGCCTCGCTCGCGTCATGCTCGCCGCCGCCCGCAGCGCCCTCCGCGATCGCCACCCGCGCGAAGCCGACGCCTGGGCCCGCCGCGCATCCGAATATGGTGCCAGCCCCTGGCGCGTCGGCCGAATGATCACACTGGCCACCCTCGCCCGCCTAATCGGCCTCGACCGCGCCGCCGAAGAGCCCTGCGACGAAGCATCTCCAATCGCTCATCAGCCCGTCGCAACCACGCGCCCCATCGGAGCCGACGCCCGATGAGCAACCCCACCGCGCCCATCCGCGCCTCCATCGTTGCACTACGCGCTGCCCTGGATGTGTTCGAGTCGCGCGCCACGCAGATCGACGCCATCGTGACTGAGATTGTCGAAACACTACGTCGCGGCAACCGCCTCTTCTCCGCCGGCAACGGCGGCTCCTCCGCGCAGGCGCTCCACCTAAGCGAGGAGTTGATCGGCCGCTTCGCCAAAACCCGCCGGCCCCTCGCCGCCACCTGCCTCGCTGCCGACCCCACCGCCCTCACCTGCATCGCCAACGATTTCGGCTTCGAACAAATCTTCGCCCGTCAGCTCGAAGCCCTCGGCAACCCCGGCGATGCCCTCGTCGTACTCACCACCAGCGGCAAAAGCCCCAACATCCTCCGCGCCCTGGACACCGCCCGAGCCAAAAAAATCCGCACCATCGGCCTCCTCGGCCCGTCAGGCAGCGAGTGCGAATCAAGGTGCGACGTCGCGCTCACGTTGGACAACGTCCCCGCCCCGCGCATCCAGGAACTCCACCTGCTGACGATTCACTTGATTCTGGAACGCGCCGACGCCGCGCTAAGCTGAAATACTTTGATTACGGCGCGGCCCACTCGCGCCAATCCGGAACATACCGCGGCCCGTTCTCGCCCCCGACCGACCCGATCGAATACCGCCGCGAAACAATCCACTCCGGCTGCCCCGAAATCCGCTCCGCATGCCCATCCACGCAAACCGCGATGGTCGCGTCGCCATGCCGAAATGAAGTCGTCGGATTCGGATTCGCCGACCACTCGCCCCCCGAAAAGATCGAGGGCGGATCGAGCAGCGCGCAATTCGTCGCCTGGCTCCCCCCCATATCGATCAGCGCATCAGCAAAAGCAAACACAACCGCCGTGTCGCGCACATGCCCAAAGTCGAGCCACGGTCGATGCCCAATATCAAACGCCCATCCCGGCGTCTGCGATGGCGACAGGTAGTAGCCGTTGTATCCATACGTGCTCGTAATCTTCTTCGCCGCCCCCTGCGCCCGATAGCTCCCCCACGGCTGCATCGGGCACTCAAACACACTCCGCTCCCTCGGCTGCGCCTGAAGATACGGAAACACAAACCCGCGCGTGTGATCCACGCCGCCGCTCTCGCTCGTCCCCCACCAATAAACCACCGGCCCCGTGCCGATGTCATCCACCGACCAGTACGAAAGCGGCATGCACCGATCGTTGTAATCGTTCCCATACATTGCCAGCGCCGCCCCAAGCTGCCGCAAGTTGTTAAGGCACACAGCCCCCCGCCCCTTGTCGCGCGCCGACCCGAGCGCCGGCAGCAACAAGCCGAGCAACCCCGCAATGATCGAGATGCTCACCAGCAGCTCAACCAGCGAAAACCCGCCCCGCCAACTAGTTCCCGAGCATCGCGCTCGCAAACAAACTCGCATCGTTCGAATCCAAAACCTGATTCCCGTCAAAGTCGCCCAGCGCCAACTGCTGCGGCGTCGGCGCGGCGGACATCAATGCCGCAATAAACCCCTGCACATCGCCGCCGCTCACCCGCCCGTCCGAATCAAAATCCCCGCGCGTCGCCAACGCATACAATCCGCCCGATCCAACGGTATACAACCGCCCGTCCGAAAGCGCCGGACTGCTCCCGAGCCCGGCCCGCTGTTGCAGCACAAAACCAGATTGCCCCGGCAATTTCGCCAGATCCAATAAGAAGAGATCAGTAGCTGGCCCATAGAAGTCGCCCGACAGCGGCAACTTCCCGAGATACAGCCGTCCGCCGGCCACCGCCGGCAGCTGCGTCCATCCCCCGAAAATCATTGCCCCGGCCGTATCAACATACGTATCCCAGATCTTCGTCGCCGACGCCCCATCATCACGAAAACACTGCGCCTTCGGCACAGAACCAAACCCTTGAATCCCGGCAGAAAGGTAAACTCGATCACTAATCACAATCGGTATCGAGGAAGTCCGCTCACACGGAACAACCCACTGCACCGCCCCATCTGATGCCCGCAACTTTGCAAGCAACGAGTTGTCGCCGGTTCCAGAAAAGCTGTATCCCGCTGCATAGACGAAACCATTCGCGACCGTCACGCCTCCAAAAAATCCTTCCCCAATTAGAACACTCCACCGCAACCTCGACCCGGCCGGCGCATTCACATCAAACGCCCAAACGACCCCGCTATCCGGAAACCCATTCAACCCAGCCGCCGAAGCCAGG
Organism: Planctomycetota bacterium; assembly: GCA_015654675.1. Lineage (GTDB taxonomy): Bacteria > Planctomycetota > Phycisphaerae > UBA1845 > UTPLA1 > SpSt-539. The sequence continues at coordinate 21,707 of JAATGM010000034.1, forward strand.
AACACCACGCCATCCGCATAAGCCGGTGTAGCTCCGCTCGTGCCACCCACGCCCTCAACCCAGACAATCTCCCCCGGCTGAAACGGATTCGCCCCCGCATCAAACGCCGACGTATTTACGCAATACAGCTGCCCAAGCCCGCCGAACGGATCGTAATCAACGATGAACGCCCGCCCCGGCTCCAACCCATCCGCTACGAGCGGCGAGCAATTCACCACATTGCGATCGAGTTGTGTCGTCCACTCCGGCGCCCCGCTCAGCGCATCAAACGCATACAACTTATTCCCCGACCCTAGTAACACGGTCACATGCGCCGCATCCACCGCCGGCGAAGACCACGAGTTCAGCACCCCCTTGGCAACCACCTGCTCCCAAAGATGCGCCCCGGTTCCCTGATCAAGTGCGACCACTTTGTTCGCCGTGTAGCTCCCCGAAGGCGAATGCCGCGCGTTGCAATAAACCCGCCCGCCGTAAACCACCGGACTCGAAGCCCCCTCAATCACCAGAGTCCGGCCGACGCCGTCCTGCGTCGCCTGCCAGAGCACCGCCGAAACATTGGCCGGACCGATGGTGGATGATCCGTGCCGCGCCGCATCCGATGCAAGCTGCCGCCACTCAGCCCGCGCCGCCCCCGCCGCGCCGCTGAGCACCAACAACCCGATCGCCAAACGCAACACAGTTCGCATCGCCACACCACCGATCCGGGGCTTCTCTCCTCCGGAAAGCACCTACGCCAACGTCCGCCCTCGGCGTCGCGATGCAAGCGCAACCGCCGCCATCACCAATCCGATCGTGGTTGGCTCCGGAACCGCCGCCAGCCCGTCAATCTCCACGTGACGGCTTGTCCCGGCGTTCCCATCATCCGCCACTGAAATACGCACGTAAGAAATCGCCCCCAACCCGGACGAAGCGATGTCCACCGGCATTCCGCCGCCCGAGCCGTCATACAGCGCCAGACTCTGCGCATAGTTCAGCCCCGCGAAATCCGCCGCCGTCAGCAGCGGATTCACCGGCCGCAAAAAGTTCGTCGGAATCGTGCCGGGCGGAGTCGGCGCAAGCGAGGGAAGCGCAACGTCCAGCCACCCCTCGCTCGGAAACATCGAATCCCCGCGCACCGCAACGGGAAAAAAATTAACCCCATCCACCGAAACCTCCAGCGAGGCCACGCCAAAGTTCGACCCAAACAAAATCGTCGGCGAGCCGTGTTGTCCCGCCGGAAACCCGAAGTCGACAAATCCGCTGTTCGAAAAAATGATCATATCCACACCATAAAGGTGCGAAGGATCATTCGTCACCGGCTCATCAAACCGCAGCGTCAGTTGTCCCCCCTCACCGACGCTGACAATCTCATCGTCTCCATACGCCGGGTTGAACATCGTCACCGGCGAAGCAAACCCCCCGCCGAACATGTTCTCCCCGGTGTATCGCTCCGGTGATCCAATCGAAACCGTCGGCGTCGTGTAACCCACTTGCGCAGTCGTCCCCGGCGCATACCCAGCCACCGAGTCTGCCCACGGATCGGCTGCCCACGCGCCGCCGGTCGCCAGCAATACCAGACATCCCATCAATCTTCGCTTCACCATCGATCCCACTCCTCTCCAACTTGGCATAGTCAACGCCCGCGCCATCAAGCGCGGCTGTCCCAGAACACGTCGCTCACGCCGCTCCGATGATTCTCAAATCGCGCCATCACAAACAGCGCATCCGAAAGCCGGTTCAAATACTTCACGACATATCCCCCCACGCGCTCCTGCCGCGCTAGCCCCACGCAAATCCGCTCCGCTCGCCGGCAAACGCACCGCGCCAGATGCAGCCGCGCCGCACACTGCGTCCCGCCGGGCAAGATGAAGTTCTCCAGCGGCCCCATCCGATCGCTGAGCGAATCCATTAGCCGCTCCAGCGCCTCGATATGCCGCCCCTCGATCTGCGGCACCGCCGCCCGCGCCTTGTCCTCTTCCAGAAAGCACAGATCGCTCCCCAGATGAAACAACTCGTTCTGCACGTTCTTAAGCGGCCCCGCCAACTCGCTCGAAACCCCGGACGCGATCGCCAACCCGATCACCGAGTTCAACTCATCGACGGTCCCATACGCCTCAATCCGCAGCGAATCCTTCGCCACGCGCTGCCCGCCCCCCAGCCCCGTCGATCCGTCGTCACCGGTCTTTGTGTAAATGCGGGTTAATCGCGGCATTTGGGCACCTCGCAAGACGCAGACCCGGCGCCATCCGCGCGCAGCGAAAGCAACGCCCGAACGACGCAAAGTCGTTTCGATTCACATAAGCGGGAAATTGGAAAATCGCGGCGAGCGCCGCAAAGAATAGGCACGACCAGCACCCCTCCCACGAGGGCACGAGTCCATTGAGGATTCAGCCGGTAGGTCTTCTGGCTCCCGGGCACAGCGAATTGCTTCGCCACCTACTCGTCGCGCCTTCTCAGCCGCCTCTCAAGGCGACCAATGGCAAATGCGACTTTCGTTCCCAGTTACAGCGGCGGGGCCGCTCCGGATTCGCACCGGAATTCCCTGTTCGATCCGCCTACGACGGATCACCGACACCGAAAAGATTACCAACCTGCCCAATCCAGTCAAGAAAAATCCGCGGCGTGCATCCACGCACGGCAATCGTACACCGGCACCAAATTTAGAAATGAACTGCCGTTCTGTAACTCAAAATACTGAGAAACCCGCCGCGTCCAGCTAAATCGATTTGCCCGCGGTCCTTCGACTGATATACTTTCCTTCGTTCAGTCCGAACGTCGATCTATCTCCCGTGATCGAGTTCGGATCGCTTGTTCCTCCCGAGACGCGGGCCACCACACCTAAACCCGCCAGAGCTGGGGTTGCGTTCTACGGCGCAACTTGTCCGAATTGTGTCCCCGGATTGCCGCCGCGCGTGCGTTCAGGGCCCGGCTGCGATTTCGGCAAAACTGGACGCCGACTCGTGATTGACCACAAATTGCGAAATTCGCCGCGTGTTATCGCGTTCTCGGACGAGGCCGCTGCCCTCGTACGAACCGCGTTTGCCGATCGACCGTTCGCATCGGATATTTCCCTCGGAGACAGAAAAAACACATTTGGCGCGGGCCGGGCACATTTGCTGGCTTTAGCTCTCACTGGGCGCTCTTGCGCCGATCCGCTGCCGACCCTGGGGAGACGCTGACTTGCAATACCACGTCGTTTGTTTCTGTGGACTACTTTCAATCGTCATCGGAATCGCCGCCTGCGGATCGGGCGAAGTCCCGCTCCCGGCGAACCCGGATGATCAGCCCAGCGGCCCGACAGTTTCCGGCGGTATCGCCTCCGCCGACGATCCCGGATCATCCAATAGTCAGAGCAACCCGCCACCCGGGGCGCCTCCAACACCGCTACCCCCGCCATCAGTAGTCTCGAATCCGCAGCCCTCAGACGGCGCTCAACGGGTCTCGGTCGCCACTCCAATTGGCTGGCAGCGCGGAACCTTCACCGAATCGTTCGACGTCTACGTCGGCGCATCGCTCGAAGCCGTCGATGCGGCGAACCGCTCATCGCCCGAATTTCGGGGCAATGTCGCAACCGCTGCGTACACCCCTGGACCGTTCGCATATCGTCAGTCCTACTATTGGCGCGCCGACGCAGTCGGCCCCGGCGGCGTCGCACACGGAATCGTCTATTCGTTTCGCACTCAGCCCGTACCGCTGGTCACGCCAGTTATCTCAACTGAATATGAGTTCACAGACTCCGGCCTCGGCCAGACCATCGGCAATGCCCCCAATCCAGAATGCACCCCCATCGTGCGCATCGGTGACGGACTCTTCGCCGTCTACCGCACCGTCTCACCGCAGGCAATCTTCGTCCGGCGCTTCGACCTCAAGAACAACACCATGGGCCCCGCGGTCCAGGTCGACAATCTCACGGACCCTTCATTCAACGGCTATCACTCCGAGCCGTCGCTCTTCCGCGATCTGCAGGGCCGTCTCCATGTGTTCAATCAATACGCTGGCTATATCAATGGCTGCATCGGACAACACGGAACCGCTCCGCGCTATCGGCAGGTACCTGATCTCTCCAATTCCTCAACCTGGTCGTCGCCGGCTTGCTTGCCGTCGCGCGTGATGAATCAGTTGGGCTCGCAATACTACGACGTGATGGGCGTTTACGATGATCGCGCCGGCGTGCAGCACACCGTCGGACAGGCCTACGGGTTCGCCGGACTCGATGGCACACAGAACTACGGTTTTCCGCGCACCTATTTTCGCATCCTCTCCGGCGGCATTGTCGACGGTCCCTATACAATCGTTGAGTGCGTCTCCGAAATCTATGCCAAGGGAGACATCGCCCTCGGACGCGAACCCACGGGCCAGCGATCGCTCCATGTCCTCTGGAACATCCGCCGTTATTTCACCGACACCAGCGGCACGCACCAGTGGAATTATGACCTCTACTATGCCCGCTCAAACGATGGCGGAAACACGTGGACGCCCGCCGATGGCTCCGTTTCGGTCCCCCTCACCCAGCATATCATGTACAACGATACGAGGTTCCGCGCCTATGCGGGCGAAGTTCAGCAGGACAGCGAACGCGCTTTCGGAATCGATAGCCAGAGCCGCCCATTTATTGTCGCGCTTAAGCTTCGCGACGGAACGGGAGCGTCCTACGGCGGCCACATCGACGTCCTGAAGACCCCCGCCCCACAGTACGACCTTTGCTGGGTGAAATGGACCGGGACTCAGTGGGCTAACGGTGTGATCAACAATTCAATCGACTGGGCCGAACAGCGTCCCAAAGTCCGCATCGACGAAGACGACAAGATCTTCATCTTCCTGAACGACCAGCCCGCGTATCTCGTATCTTCGACCGGAGGCGCATCCTGGAGCGGCCTGACCAATTTCGGCACGAGGTACTCAAACTCGCGCATGTATTCGTACACGGATCCCATCGATCCGGTCTACCATTACATCGCCTTCGGCGACCGAATCGATAAGCACATGTACTTGATAAAACTACAGCTGACGAACCCGTACCCCTAAACCGCGAATCGCCGCCAAGCGCGCGTCTTGGCTGTGAACACCCCGCCCCGCCCCGGCAAGCCGATGGAGGGAATTGAACCCTCAACCCCGGCTTTACGAAAGCCGTGCTCTACCATTGAGCTACATCGGCGACTACGCCGCTATTGAAACGGCCCCCGCCCGACTGGTCAAGTTGCCAGCGTGATCGCGCCAAAATCCGCCAATCGACTTCGCGCGAATCTCGCCTTCGCCATTCCACACCCGCCCCCCGTCTGTATAATCCGCGCCGAACGACGCTCGGGGCGTCAAGGACGACGAAGGACTTCGAGGGTTATTCGTGGACTACTTTGTCATTTCCGGCGGAAATCGCCTCCGCGGTTCGCTCTCCGTCAGCGGCTCAAAAAACGCTTCGCTCCCCATCATGGCAGCCGCCATCCTCACCGAGGGCGAGACCGTCCTTCGCAACGTGCCCGACCTGGCCGACATCCAGCATATGATGAAACTGCTCACGCTCCTTGGCGTGAACGTTTCGCGCGACGCCGATGGAACCATGCGCCTCCGCGTCGTCGACGAGCAAAACTGTCACGCCGAATACGAGCTCGTCCGGAAGATGCGCGCCAGCGTCTGCGTCATGGGCCCGCTGCTCGCCAAGCGCCACACGGCCCAGGTCTCAATGCCCGGCGGCTGCGCGATCGGCGACCGTCCCATCGACCTCCACGTCCAGGGCCTCCGAACCCTCGGAGCCGAAGTCGAGCTGACCAGCGGCGATGTCCTTCTTCGCGCCAAGCGACTGAAGAGCGCCGAAGTCTTCATGGGCGGCCCGTTTGGAAGCACCGTCCTCGGCACCGCCAATGTCCTCATGGCCGCCGTCCTCGCTGACGGCTCCTCCATCATCGAATCCGCTGCCTGCGAACCGGAAGTTATCGACCTCGCCGACTATCTCATCGCCTGCGGTGCCCGCATCACCGGCCACGGCACACCGCGTATCGTCGTCGAAGGCGTGAAAACGCTTCACGGCTGCGACTGGACCGTCATCCCCGACCGCATCGAAGCCGGAACGCTCATGGTCGCCTCCGCGATCACCAACGGCGAGATCGCCCTTAAGAACTGCCGCCTCGATCATCTCATGGCCGCCATCGATCGCTTTCGCGCCATCGGAATTGTCGTCGAGCGCGATGCCGACGGCATTGTCGTCAGCTCCGCGCGCCGGCTCGAGCCCACCATCATCACCACCCAGCCCTATCCCGGCTTTCCCACCGACTTGCAGGCCCAGTTCATGACGCTCCTCACCATGGCCGACGGCAACAGCGTCATCACCGAGAAAATCTTCCCTGATCGTTTCCTCCACGTCGCCGAACTGACTCGAATGGGAGCGCGCCTCCGAAAGGAAGGCCCCACCGTCATCATCGAGGGAGTTAAACGTCTCGTCGGCGCTCCCGTCATGGCCAGCGATCTTCGCGCTTCCGCCGCCCTCGTCCTCGCCGGCCTGATCGCCAAGGGCCAGACCCGCATCTCGCGTGTCTACCACCTCGACCGCGGCTATCAGCGGTTCGATGAAAAACTCAACAGCGTCGGTGCTGACATCAAGCGCCTTGTCGAATGAACTGCACCAAATGCCACTACCTGCTCTTTGGCGTTTCGAGCGGCCGCTGCCCGGAATGCGGCGTCCTGTTCTCAGCCACCGATTTCAGCTTCGAGCGCGGCAGCGTCCACTTTCTCTGCCATCATTGCCAGCAGAGCTACCTCGGAACCGATTCCCTCGGACTCCCCCATCCGCGCACATTCACATGCGTCCGCTGCAAAAACGCCGTCAATGCAGCCCAGATGGCCGTGCGCCCGCTGCGTGAGGGCGTCGTCGGCGAGCCGCTCCGATTCGGCGCTATCTGGGAGCGGCGCCGCGACCTGGGCCGTATTCGCGCCTTTCTCCACACCATGACCGCCGTCTGCACTCGTCCCGCCGATTTTTTCCGTGCCGCCTTCGCCTCTGATCGTGCCGGCGCGGTCATCTTCGGTGTCATCGCCGGCATCCTCGCACTCGCGTTCTGGGTGACGATCTTCCTGCTCGCCTGCTACCTCCTCGGCTATTCGCCAACCATCGCCGGCTCGCCCTCCCGCGTGACATTTCAGCTCATTCTCACGTTCCTCGCCTTCGTCGGGGCTGTCCTCGTGTGGATGTACCTCTACGCATATTCCATCTGCATCGCCCTGCGCCTCATGGGCCAGCCCGGCGTCGACGCCGAAAGCGTCGTCCAGGTCGTGGCCTACGCTAACGCCGTGCTCCCCGCCATTCCGCCAATCTGCATCTTCTGGCACATCGCCGTGGTCATCGTCGGCCTGAAAGAACTGCTCTCCATTGGCCGCGGTCGTGCGATTATCGCCGCCATGCTGCTGCCTCTCCTGACCGCCAATATGGTCATCCTGCCGAAGCTCCTGTAGGGTCGTCGCCCGGTCGATGGAAAGGATCGCGCGTGCTCGCAACCTCGCACCAGGTTCCGCCCGCCGTATGGTGCGCCCCCTTCGGATTCATGCTTCTATGCGTCGCCCTGCTCCCGCTTATTAAACGCACGTCGCGCTGGTGGGAACACAATCGCAACAAACTCATCGTCGGGCTGGTCCTGGGAGTCCTGTCGCTCGCTAATTACGGAACGCGCGGTTTCGGAACCCAGATTCACGACGACTTCGTCGCCGAGCTGATGCAGCGCGCCGGCATGGCGCACGCCGAGGGAGACCACTTCTATTCCAGCCCCGGCGCAGCCGCGGTGCTAGGCGCCCTCGGCAATACCGCCATGGAATACATCCCCTTCCTCACCCTCCTCTTCACGCTCTACACAATCTGCGGCGGAATCGCCGTCCGCGGAGACATCCCCGCCCATCCGCTGACCAACACAGCGTTCCTGGCGGGCGGCGGCATCCTCGCCAGTGTCTTCGGAACGACCGGCGCCTCGATGCTCTTCATCCGCCCGCTGCTCCAGACCAACTCCGAGCGCAAACACGTCGCCCACACGGTCATCTTCTTCATCTTCATCGTGAGCAACGTCGGCGGCTGCCTGCTCCCCATCGGCGACCCCCCGCTCTTCCTCGGCTACCTTCGCGGAATCCCGTTTTTCTGGACACTCTGTCTCTGGAAAGAGTGGGCCTTCATGCTCGCCCTCCTCCTCGTGGTCTATTACCTCTGGGACTCAATCGCCTATCGCCGCGAAGCCCCCCAATCGATTCTCGCCGATGAGTCTCGCGTTCAACGCATCCGCGTCCTCGGAACCATCAATTTCGTCTGGCTCGCCGCCGTCATCCTCTGCATCGTCCTGCTCGACCCAAACAAGCCCATCCCCGGAACCGCCGCCAAGCCACCGCCCCTGCTCCGCGAGGGCGTAGTGCTCGCCATCGTCGGCCTCTCATGGCTCACCACTCCCGCCGGATTGCGTCACGCCGCAAAATTTAACTTCACGGCAATCGCCGAAGTCGCCGCCCTCTTCATCGGCATCTTCCTGACAATGCAGATTCCCGTCGAAATCCTGAACGCCCGCGGCGCGTCGCTCGGCCTCACCCAACCGTGGCATTTCTTCTGGGCCACCGGCGGCCTCTCCAGCTTCCTTGATAACGCCCCCACTTACGTCGTTTTCTTCGAAACCGCCAACGCGATGACCCAAGCCCCCGGAGCCGGCGTCTTCCAACTGCTCGACGGCAACTTCATCCGTCAGGACCTGCTCGTCGCTATCTCCCTCGGCGCCGTCTTCATGGGAGCAAACACCTATATCGGCAACGGCCCTAACTTCATGGTCAAAGCGATCGCCGAACAGCACGGCATCAAAATGCCCAGCTTCTTCGGCTACATGGCCTACAGTCTGCTGATCCTCATCCCGCTCTTCATCCTGACCACGCTGCTCTTCATGCACTAGCCCGACCGGCCGCAACCAATTCTCCAACAGTCTTCCGCAACAACCCCTCGCCCCCAAATGTCATCCCCAGTGCCTTAATCTTTGACACTTCAATCTGGTTCTTCGGCCCGCGATTCAAATCCGCAATCTCGCTCTTGCTCCCCGTCAGCTCCTTCGCAATCCGCGCCACCGCCTGATCCGACACATACATGTCATAGCAATTGAACGACTGCCCCGTAATCGCCTTCTCATCCGCGCCGAGCAACAACTCAATCGCCCGTGCAACGTCAGCAACATGCACTTCCTTCCCACCCGCCGCCGAACGCACCGCCTCACCCTTCATCACTCCGCGTACCAGCTCAAACCACTTGCTCTTCTCCACCGGCCGCGCCATCCCGTAGATCCCGGTCGGTCGCACCGCGCAAACCGGCCACCCCTCGCCCAACCCAAAGCTATGCACAAACGCCTCTACCGCCGCCTTGTGCGCCCCGTAGTGCGACATCGACCAAAGCGGATGCGCCTCGTCCAGCTTCCGATCCGAAAGCACCACGTCATGCACCGCGCAAGTCGACACAAACACAAACCGTTTCACCCCCGCCTTCCGCGCCGCCACCATCAACCGCAACGTCCCCTGCAGGTTCAGCTCGGTGAACTTCAGCAGGTCCACCTCCGCCGACTTCCGAAACCCCGCCGACCACCGCGCCAGCGCCGCATGCACGACCGCGTCACATCCCGAGACCAATTCCTCCGCCGATTCCGGCCGATCCAACCCGCCCTCCAACCACTCAATCGAGCCCGGCATGTCGCCCCGATCCCCACTCGCCCGATACCAGCACCGCAGCCCATGCCCCGCCCCCGCCAACCGCGCAGCCGCATACCGCCCGACAAAACCCGTCGCCCCGGTCAATGCAATTTTCATCTCGCTTCTCCTGAATGCCGCCGGAGTCTATCGCACTTCTCCCGCCGCAACCGTTGCAGCCGCCCGTGAGCGGGGTTCAAATCTCACGTTTCGCATGGGGCTCCGCAGGCGAGCGGTACCCTGTCCTGCACGGAGAGATCATGACCTTCCAACGAATCGCGACGGCACTCATCCTTTGCGCCGTCTCCGCAGCCCAAGCCGAGTTTCAGACCCCGATCGCGATCACCAACGCCAAAATCATCACCTCCCCGGGAAAGGTCATTGATAGCGGCACCATCGTCATCGATCACGGCCGCATCACCGCCGTCGGTCCGAGCGTCGACATCCCCGCCAACGCCCAGCACATCGATGTCGGCGGAGCGATCGTCTACCCCGGCCTAATCGACGCCGCCTCCACCGCCGGAATCTCGACGGCCGATGCCCCCGCCGAAGACCGCGCCCGCATCGACGATGAAAACCCCGACGTCCGCGACGGCCCGCAAGCCGCCACGGTCAAGGCCTACCGCCGCCTCGTCCATCCGCATTGGCGAACTGAAGAACTAATCGATCCCGACGGTCTCAAGCGTGACCAGGCCCGCAGGAACGGATTCACCACCGCCCTCATCGCGCCGCGCCCCGCCATCTTCGGCGGCAACAGCGCCATTGTTGAAATGGGCGACCTCCCGCTCCGCCGCTCCCTCCTGAGAACCACCTTCGCGCAGCACGCGGCTTTCATCACGGGCAACGAAACGCCCGACCTGCCCCCGATGGGCCCGCGCCCCGAACGCCAACCCGAGTACCCCACCACCACCATGGGCGCCATAGCCGCCTTCCGCCAGATTCTCCTCGACGCCCAATGGCAGCGCGATCTGCTCGCATGGGCCGACCGAAATCCAAAAGGCGAGCGCCCGCCGATCGACCGTGACCTGGAAGCCCTGCTCCCGCTGCTCGACAAGAAACAGTCTGTCGTCTTCATCGCCAACAGCGAAAACGAAATCCTCCGCGCCCTCAATTTGGCCAATGAATTCAACCTCAAACCCATCATCGCCGGCGGCCGCGAGGCATGGAAATGCATCGAACGCCTCAAAAAAGACGACGTCCCCGTCATCGTCTCGCTCAAGTGGTCACAGGAACCCAAGCGCGCCGATCAGACCGACGAAGCCAAAGCCGCGACGACGCAGGAAGCCCTCCCGAACGACGACCGCCTCATCGCCGTCTTCGGCGAAAAGTGGCAGCAGCAACCCTGGGAGCCCCAGCGCCAGTTCGACGAGCGCACCCGCCTCTGGGGCGACGAAGTAGATAATCTCAAAAAACTTTCCGACGCCGGAATCCGCGTCGCGGTCGGCTCATTCGAAATGGATGCTCTACCCGACGTCTCAAAGAATCTCCGCTCCGCCTTCAAACGCGGCCTCACCGAAGACGCCGCACTCGCCGCCCTCACCAAAAACGCCGCCGCCATCCTCGGCCTCGATGCTGACCTCGGTGAAATCGCCCCCGGCAAACTCGCGAATCTGATCGTCCTGACGAAGCCAATCACCGACGAGAAGGCCAAAGTCCGCCTCGCCTTCGTCGAAGGCAAACCCTTCGACACCCTCGGCACCGGCCGCGACGACGACGAAAAAGGCAAAGGCAAGTGGAAAGGCCGCAACGGCGGACCTCCTTCTCCTCCGCCTCCCGCCGCCTCGACTCCCGCAACAACCAGCACCTCGCAACCCACCGACTGGCCCGACTACCGCGTCGAAATCGAAGCCGACCGTAAGCCCGCCCTCCAAACCGGTGGCAATCTGCTTATCAAAAATGCAAACGTGCTCACCGTCACGCAAGGCGACCAACCCGAAACCGACCTGCTCATCTCGAACGGAAAAATCGAAAAGCTCGGCAAGAACTTAGTCGCCCCGCCCAACACCAAAACCATCGACCTCCGCGGCTACTACGTCATCCCCGGCATCATCGACCCGCACTCCCACATGTGCTCCGACGGCGGACTCAACGAATTCGCACTCTCCATCACCAGCGAAGTCCGCGTCCGCGACGTCATCGACCACAAAGACCTCGGCGCATACCGCGCCCTCGCCGGCGGCGTCACCGCCATCCACACCATGCACGGCTCCGCCAACGCCATGGGTGGCCAGAATGCCACCCTCCGCCTCAAGTTCGGCAAGCCCGCCGCCGACTTCCTCTTCAAAGAGGCCCCCCGCTCCGTCAAATTCGCGCTTGGCGAAAACGTCAAGCAATCCAACTTCGGCCGCCGCGGCTCACGCTTCCCTAACTCGCGTATGGGAGTCGAGGCCGTCATGCGCCGCGCCTTCGACGCAGCCCGCGAATACCGCCGCGATCAGAAACGCTTCTCCGACGAAAAAGCCGCCGGCAAAGACCCGCGCCCCGTCCGCAAAGACCTCCGCCTCGAAGCCCTCGCCGACATCATGGATGGCGCAATCTGGGTCCACTGCCATTGCTACCGCGCCGACGAAATCCTCCGCCTCCTCGCCGTCGCCGAAGACGCCGGCTTCCGCATCGCCGTCCTCCAGCATGTTCTGGAGGGCTACCGCATCATCCCCGAGATCCTCCGCCACGGTTGCGGCGCCTCCACCTTCTCCGACTGGTGGGGCTACAAGCTCGAGGCCTACGACGCCATCCCGCAGAACGCCGCTCGCCTAGAACAAGGCCACGTCGTCACCACCGTAAACTCAGACTCCGCCGAAATGATCCGCCACCTCAATCTGGAAGCCGCCAAGTCTCTCCACTTCGGCGGCCTGCCTGCCAACGAAGCTCTCAAACTCTGCACCCTCAACGGCGCGATCCAGCTCGGCGTCGACAAATACGTCGGCTCCATCGAACTGGGCAAATTCGCCGACCTCGCCATCTTTAACGGCCACCCGCTCGACACCACCGCCCGCAACGTCATGACCCTCATCGACGGAGAATGCTACTTCCAAGACCCCGTCCTGAACCTGGATGCCCCACCAACTCCGCGGCCAGCCCACGGCTTCGCGAAGCTCCAGATCCCCCCGGATTTCAGCAACTCCGGGCAAAATGGCATCCTTTTCTCGAACGCAACCATCTTCCCGGTTACTGGCCAGCCGATCGAACACGGTAGCTTGTTAGTTCAGAACGGCATGGTCGCGTCGCTCAGCGCCAAATCGCAGGCAGGCGTAACCACCATCGACGCCACCGGCCTCCGCATCTACCCCGGCCTCATCAACGCCGCCACGGATCTCGGCCTCACCGAAATCGACTCCGTCCCCGGCAGCGTCGACGTCACCGACATCGGCCGCTTCGAACCCGACCTCTGCTCCGACTCCGCCTTTAACACCTTTGCGTCCGCCATAGAAGTCACACGCGCCGAGGGCATCACCCACGCCCTCATCGTCCCCGGCGGCGGCTTCATCCCCGGCCGCGCCTCGCTCATGCGCCTCACCGGCTGGTCCATGCCCGAAGCCATTGTCGAGTCCAGCGTCGGCCTCTGCATGCGCCTCCCCTCGCTGCCGCCCGACCTCCACCTCATGAAGGACGAACCGCGCAAGCGCGTCCGCGAAGACTTCGAAAAATCAATCACCGAGATCGACGCCTTCATGCAGCGCGCCAATGCCTACGCCGCTGCATCAGCCGCCGCGAAGTCCAACGCCGCCCTCGCCCCCGACTTCGACCGCCAACTCGATGCCATGCTCCCCTTTATCCGCGGCGAAAAACCGGTCCTCATGCACGCCAACTCCTTTAAGGAAATCCGCGAAGCCCTCCGCTTCTGCGAACTGTTCAAGCTCAAGCCGATCCTCGTCGGCGCTCGCGACTCATGGAAACTCGCCGACGAACTCGCCGCCAAGAAAATCGACGTCATCTTTGGCCGCGTCCAGCTCTACCCCGGCGCCGACTCCGAACCGTGGGACGCCGTCTACCGCGCCCCCGGCGTGCTCGCCCGCGCCGGCGTCCGCTTCTGCTTCGGCACCGAAAACTCCGACCTCGCCAAACTCCTCGGCGTGGAAGCCGGCATGGCCGTCGCGCATGGCCTCGACGAAGACCGCGCCATCCGCGCCCTCACCCTCGACGCCGCCCAGATCCTCGGCGTCGCTGATCGCCTCGGCTCCATCGAAGTCAGCAAGCCCGCCAACCTCATCATCTGCACCGACAGCCCGCTCCAGGCCGACAACGCTGTCATCGCCGAATTCATCGATGGCCGCCAAGTCGATCTAACCAGCAAGCACACCCGCACCGACGACAAATTCCGCGCCCGTCCGACCTCCACCCTCCCCCCAGCCAAAGACTTGCGCGGCCCGCCGGCCATCCGCGTAACCGCCCCGCCGGCCTGATCGCAAGCCGTGCCCCTGCACCGAGTTCCGGCACAAATTGACGCTTGGCCGGTCCGAGATTGATCGCTATACTGCCGACATTGAATTGATTCAGCGTCCCGACGATGGCGTCGGTCGTGAATCTACGTTTCCGCTCTCCCCAACTCGAAACGGCACGATCGGCCCACGATCCTAACGTTCGAGGACAAGGCGATTTAGAGAGCATCAGCATCCGCCAACCGCCCGTCTGTCGGCGGCAGTTCGCGGTCAGCGAGGCATGGGAAAAATGGACACCGTCAAGCAACGTCAGGTACAGAATCAGGAACTCGAGGAAGTCTCCGTTCGCTTCTGCGGCGACTCGGGCGACGGCATGCAGCTCGTCGGCACCCAGTTCACCAACGCGTCCGCCATCTTCGGCAACGACGTCAGCACCTTCCCCGACTTCCCCGCCGAAATCCGCGCCCCAGCCGGAACCCTGGCTGGCGTCAGCGGCTTCCAGATCAACTTCTCCAGCCACGACATCCATACCCCGGGCGATCGCGTCAATGCCCTCATCGCGATGAATCCCGCCGCCCTGAAGACCAACGTGAAGGATGTCGAAACCGGCGGAATCGTCATCGTCAACGAAGACGCCTTCGACAAGTCCGACCTGCAGAAGGCCGGCTACGCCGTGAACCCGCTCGACGACGGCTCGCTCTCGAAATACCAGCTCTATCGCGTCCCGATCGAAAAGCTCAACGCCGATGCCCTCAAGGACATCGCCGGCGAGATCGGCGCCAAGTCCGTCGGCCGCTGCAAAAACTTCTTCGCCCTCGGCATCGCCGCCTGGCTCTACAATCGGCCGCTCCAACCCACGCTCGATTGGATCAACGGTAAGTTCGGCAGCAAACCGACCATTGCCGACGCCAACACTCGCGCGCTGAAGGCCGGCTACTACTACGGCGAAACCGCCGAGCTTTTCCCCACGCGCTACAAAGTCGCCAAGGCAAAGCTCACGCCCGGCAAGTACCGCAAAATCACCGGCAACGAAGCCCTCGCCTTGGGCCTCGTCACCGCCGCGGATCTGGCCCAGACGCCCCTGCTCTACGCCTCATATCCCATCACGCCGGCCAGCGACATCTTGCACATGCTCTCCGGCTACAAGAATTACGGCATCAAGACTTTCCAGGCCGAGGACGAAATCGCCGCCGTAACCGCGGCAATCGGCGCCAGTTTCGCCGGAGTCATCGGCGTCACCGGCACCAGCGGTCCCGGCATGGCTCTCAAGACCGAAGCCCTCGGCCTCGCCGTCATGACCGAGCTCCCGCTCGTCTGTGTCGACGTGCAGCGCGGCGGCCCCAGCACCGGCCTCCCGACCAAAACCGAGCAAGCCGACCTGCTTCAGGCAGTCGTCGGCCGCAATGGCGAATGCCCCCTCTGCGTCATCGCCGCCCGCTCGCCGGGCGACTGTTTCGACATGGCCATCTGGGCCGTGCGAATCGCGACTCGCTTCATGGTCCCGGTCATTCTTCTGACGGACGGCTACATCGGAAACGGTGCGGAACCGTGGATCCTCCCCGACCCGTCGAAGTTCGAGAAAATCAAGATCAACCACCCAGAAAAGGCCGAAAATGGCGACTTCCACGCCTACGCCCGCGACGAATTCCTCGCTCGCCCCTGGGCCGTTCCCGGCACGAAGGGTCTCGAACACCGCATCGGCGGCCTCGAAAAAGAAAACATCACCGGCCACATCAGCTATGACCCGCAGAATCACCAATTCATGATCGACCTGCGGGCCCAGAAAGTGGCCAACATCGCGAAGATCCTTCCCCCGCTCGAAGTCGACGGTCCGCAATCCGGCGACCTGCTCGTCCTCGGCTGGGGCGGAACATATGGTTCGATTTACAGCGCCGCCGAGCGCGCTCGCGCCATGGGCTACAACATCTCGAACGCCCATCTTCAGTTCATGAACCCATTCCCGTCCAACCTCGGCGACGTCCTCAAGAAGTTCAAGAAAGTGCTGATTCCCGAACTCAACAGCGGCCAGCTACGCAAGCTCATCCGCGCCGAGTTCCTCATCGATGCGATCGGCTTCAACAAGGTCCAGGGCAAGCCCTTCCTGATCGCCGAACTCCTCGAAAAAATCATCCAGCATTCGGAGAAGAGGTAATACCAACATGCATACCGACGGATCGCTTCCGGTTCTCACCGCCAAAGACTTCACCACGGATCAGGACGTCCGCTGGTGCCCGGGCTGTGGCGATTATTCGATTCTCGCCCAGGTCAAGAAAGTCCTCCCGACGCTCGGCATCCCGCGCGAGAAGTTCGTCTTCGTCTCCGGAATCGGCTGCTCCAGCCGCTTCCCCTACTATGTTGAGACGTACGGCGTCCACTCCATTCACGGCCGCGCCCCAGCCGTCGCAACCGGCATCAAAGCCGCCCGCCCCGACCTTTCAGTCTGGGTGGCGACCGGCGATGGCGACGGTCTCAGCATCGGCGGCAACCATCTGATTCACGCCATCCGCCGCAACGTCGACATGAAAATTCTGCTCTTCAACAACCGCATCTACGGCCTGACGAAGGGCCAGTATTCGCCGACCTCCGAGCTGGGCAAGAAGACCAAGTCCTCCCCCTTCGGCACCGTCGATCTCCCGTTGAACCCCATCACGCTCTCGATCGGCGCGGAGGCCACCTTTATCGCCCGAACGCTCGACGCCGATCCGAAGCACATGGAATACGTCATTCGCCGCGCCGCCGAGCACAAGGGCGCCGCCTTCATGGAAATCTATCAAAACTGCAACGTCTTCAACGACGGCGCATTCGAATACGCCACCGTCAAAGACATGCGGCCCGACACCACGCTCTACTTGGAACACGGCAAGCCGATGATCTTCGGCAAGAACCGCGACAAAGGCATCCGCCTCAACGGCCTCTCGCCAGAGATCGTCCAACTCGGCAACGGCATCACCGAGGATGACCTGCTCTTCCACGACGAGAAAATGGAAGAGCCCACTCTCGCCATGATGCTCGCCCGCATGCGACACCCCGAGTTCCCCGAGCCAATGGGCGTCTTCCGTGCGGTCAGCCACCCTACCTTCGACGACCTGCTCACCAAGCAGGTCGATGCGGCCACCGCCAAACTCGGCCGAGGCCGACTGGCCGACCTCTACGACGATGGCGAGACCTGGACGGTCGAATAACGCCGCCCCACTCGACATCCCCAATATCACGCGGCAAAATCGCCGATAGAGCGTCAGGTGCAATAGTCGCCTGACGCTCTTCGGATTTTTACGCCATGCTGCCGCTAGCCGACCAACATTCCACAATCGAAGTCCTCCAGCCCTACCTCTGGCCGCTCGGCATCTCACTGCTCGTCACCATGGCTATCATGCCGATCGTCAAGTCCATAGCCATCGCGGGCCAGATCTTCGACATCCCCGATGCCGGCCTGAAGCCCCACGAAAAACCGATCCCCTATCTCGGCGGCGTCGGAATGTTTATCGGCTGGGCTGCCGCCATCTGCTTCGCAGCGTCAGCGTTCCCCGCGTCGCGCGGCCCGCTCCTCACCATCCTCGCCGCCGGCACGCTCATGATGCTGACCGGCCTGGTTGACGACATCCGCGATCTGAAACCCCGCACCAAGCTCATCCTCGAATTGGTCGCGGCGGCGATTCTCATCTACGGAGGCGTCGGCGATCGCGTCGCCGGAGTGATTTTCTCAACGCTCGAATGGAATGTCCCGGAGTGGCTGCTGCGAGTCTCTTCCGCCGGCATCACCGTCTTCCTGCTGCTCGGCGCCGGCAACGCCACCAATCTCATCGATGGCCTCGACGGACTCTGCAGCGGAGTCATCGGAATCATCAGCATCGGCTTCGTCGTCCTCGCTGCCCACCTCGCCGTCGGCGGCTACAGCAAGATGTACGATCCCGTCCGCCTGACGGTCGCCGTCGCGCTGTTCGGCGCCTGCATCGCGTTCCTTCGCTACAACTTCAACCCGGCCCAGATGTTCATGGGCGACGCGGGGTCGCTCCTGCTCGGCTTCAATGCCGCCGTTCTCATGCTCCTCTTCGCTGAACGAGACAAGGCCCGCTGGTTCGTTGGGGCGCTCATGGTCTTCGCCCTACCCGTTTTTGACACCGCACTGGCAATCGCCCGCCGCTGGCTAAACGGAAAGCCCCTTTTTATTGGCGACCGCAGCCATTTCTACGACCAACTCCGCCAGCGCGGCTACAGCGTACGCACAACCGTACTCATATCGTATTGCGTTACATTACTTTATGTCGTTATCGGATGCCTGGTTGTCTTCGTCCGCGGCCGCGTGGCGACCTTGATTTTTGTCAGCGTCTTCGTAATAACCGTCATAACCGTCAACAGACTCGGCATGCTCCGTAAGGAGCCGGACGCCACCGCTCCCTGATTTGGCACTTCCCCACTGCCCCGTTTTGTGTCTACTCACACGAAAAATTCGATTGGTCCGCTCGTGCTAAATCCAATAAAACTATGCCTTTAGGGCTTGTTTCGCGGCAGCAGTTCTGATAAGCTTGAGGTGTTGGAGAGATCGCGCGAATGCCCTCTCCGTGAGTTTTCGGAAGGAAGCAACTTGCTCTCACGCCGAACAATTCGAATCGCCTTCTCGCTGATCGCACTCATTGCGAGCGCGTTCAATGTGAGTTCGGCGTTCGCCGGCTCGGCCGGTATTGGCGATCTCTTCGTCAGCATTGGCGGTGTCGGCAATCGCGTCATGCTTTACGACGGCCCGAGCGGTGCACTGAAGAATCCCACATTTGCGTACACTGGCGGCATCCCGCTTAACGGCGCGGAAGGCCTCGCCTTTGGCCCGGGCGGTTCGCTCTACGTATCCAGCCAGAATCTCGACTCAATCGTAAAGTTCGATGGTGCTACTGGCACCTTCCAGCAGCTCATCGTCACTTCGGGCAGCGGTGGCCTCAGCCAGCCGCACGGCCTCACCATCCACAACAATCAGATTTTCGTGAGCAGCTTCGGCACCAACGGCGTGAAACGCTTTGACGCCATCACTGGCGCATTCACCGGCGACTTCGTCGGTGGCGGCTCTGGCGGGCTCGATGGTCCCACGGGTCTCATCTTCGGCCCCGATGGAAATCTCTACGTCAGCAGTTCCAACAACGATCAGATCCTGAAGTACGACGGCAACACCGGCGCCTTCATGGGAACGTTCGTCAGCCCGGCTCGCGGCGTGACGGGCGGCCTCGATCGCCCGATCGACCTGAAGTTCGGCCCCGATGGCAACCTCTATGTCGCCAGCTCGGCCAGCAACAGCGTCCTTCGCTATAGCGGCGACAGCGGAAACTTTGTCGACACCTTCGTCCCGAGCGGCGGAGTGTCCGATCTCCAGAATCCTTGGGGCCTCGCCTTCAAGGGTGACGAGCTCTACGTCGCCAGCCGCGATACTCACTCGATCAAGATGTTCGGTGGCGGCGGCAGCTTCTCTGGCAACTTCACCCAGCCGTTTGCCGCACCACTCGCCCAGTACTTGGCCTTCAGCCCATCGATCCCCGAACCGGCCACAATGCTCCTCCTGGCTGGCGGCTCATTCCTCCTCCTCCGCCGCCGCTCGCGGTAATATCCGTTCTTCCAGATAAAGTTCAGTCAGTCAACGTGGACAGTCCCACTCTGAAATTATTGATTTCTCGGCTGCGCCAGCACGTCGATCGCCTCGCCGGCCTCATCGGCCCACGCCACATCGGAAAGCCGTCGTCTCTGGAAGCCGCAGCCAACCTGATCGAGCACGAGTTCGCTCAACTCGGCGACTCGATCGAGCGCCATACATTCGATGCCGGCGACCGCCCCGCGACCAACCTTGTCATCCAGCGAAATGGCTCGCGTGCCCCCGAAGAGTGCGTCATCCTCGCGGCTCACTACGACACGATCCCCGAAACGCCCGGCGCCGACGACAACGCCTCGGCCGTCGCCGTCATGATCGAGGTCGCGCGCCTCCTTAGCGAACATCGCTTCCGTCGCACAATTCGCTATGTCGCACTCACGAATGAAGAGTGGCCGCACTTCGCCACGGAAAGCATGGGTAGCATCGCCTACGCCCGCCGCTGCCGCCAGCGCAACGAGTGCATCCATGCCATGCTCTGCCTCGAAATGGTCGGCTACTTCACCAACGAACCCGCCAGCCAGCAGATCCCACCGGGCATTCCGCGCGCACTGCGCTGCGCCTTCCCCGGTCGCGGCAACTTCCTGGCCGCCGTCGGCAACCTCGCATCCTGGCGGCTCCACTGGCCATTCCGCCGCGGCTTCAAATCCGCGACGCGCTTCCCGCTCTACTCAATCTCGCTCCCCGAAAAAATCTCCGCCATCCGGCTCTCCGACAACAGCTCCTTCTGGGACCAGGGCTACCCCGCCCTCATGCTGACCGACACCAGCTTTCTGCGAAATCCACATTACCACCTGCCCACCGATACCCCCGAGACACTCGACTACACCGCCATGGCCGAAGTTGCCCTCGGCATTGCCGGCGGCCTCGCGCGACTCGCCATTCCCGACACTCGATGATCCCCGCCCAGCCGCCGATTCATCAGTCGGGCACTGCGACTTCATCGATTCGTGGGAAATGAAGACACCAGCCAGATTGAGTGTGATGATCCATTCCGCCCCAGACACACCGAGTGACACGCTCCCCTGCCGCACCGTTATGACGCAGCGTCGAACGCGAAGCCCGCTGAGAGACGGGCAGGGCCCGCCCCCCCGGTTAGCGAATTCCCGATCCGCCAACTAGTGACTGTTTGTCCCGCTCGATCCGCGCCGCGCGCAAAAAAATCGGGCGTGTCGCTCATCGCAACACGCCCGATCAACATTTCTCTTCCGTCCCGCTGTTCGCGGCTTTATGGCCCGGGAGGCGGCGGCGTATGAACGTAGAACACGGAAATCGCAAGCTCATGCACGCCCGGAGGTCCATTGCCGGTGTTGTTGTTCTGCGGCGGCGGCGTGATCAACGGCGGCGGGATCACGAACTCGTTGTAGCCCGACGCAAACGGCCCGGCCAGATCGACCGGCAGCGGCAACGCCGGCGGCGCGGCGGCCGGATTCGCAACCACGGGCCGCACATTGCCGTCGTTGAACGCCTCGCGGCGAATCAGGAAAATGTATCCACCCCGTCCCGCATTGGCCGGTCCGCCAATGCCAAGCTCGTTGCGGTTTGATCGATCCACAAATGCGTACGGCTTGCCCGGCGTCGGATTGCCCGGCGGCGGCGCAAACTGGCACAGCGTCCCGAGCGCGTCGTTGGTATTCGCCTGCGGCTCGCTGAGCAAATCAAACTGGATGCCGTTGACCTGCACCGACTGAGTCACGCCCGGAGCCGGAGCCGGCGGCCCCAGCGGGTTCACGTAGTACGGCGTCACCGCGCCAGGCGGCCCGCCCTTTAACCCGCCGGCAATCGCGTAGAACCGTCCACCCGTCGGAAATGAATTGTCCCGCAGAAAGAACAACCAGCCGTGCGGCCCAAGGAAGTTTTCCTGTGCGAGCGTGCTTCCCAGCGGAGCGCCCGTGTCAAAAGTCAGTCCCTGCACGACAACCGCAACGTCGCCGCCGCTCATGTCAAACAGCGAGCGGTTCGCCGCGAGGTTGTCGTTCGAAGGCAACGTCGCCTGATTGACCTGGTAATTTGTCCCGGCCACGTGCCCGTTCGACCGCGGATTCACGGCTCGAACGTTCAATTCCACTTGCGAATATTGGGCGGGAAACGCGTCGATTCCTGCTCGGATCGCCACGATGTAATCCGTGTCGCCCTTCGCCGAAATCCGGTCATACTCAAAGTTCCAGTTCGGCAGGAACGGAGCCGGACCGCCAATGGTCGATGCCCACGGAATCGCTCCCTGAGTCGTCCCAAGCGGATCGCACGCGTTCATCAGCACCGGATTGCTCCGCTGCAGGATGTCCACGTAAACCGGCGTCGTATTCAACAATCGCCGAGCCGCGGCCAACCGACCCTCAGAAAGCTGCTGGGCCTGGTCGGTCGTCGTATCGACCTGAACCGACGGTGACGTATTACACGCCGCGATGCAGAAGCCCGCAGCCATCAGACCGCCAAATAAGACATGTCGCATCTTAATCATTCCCTTGCTCCTCCCCTTCCCTGCTCCATCGTCAACTCGAACGAAGCCCGATTACCGCGCCCCGATCGATCGCCCCAAGATTCTGTGAACGCTCCAGTTATACCCGATTGAGAGCGCCAAAGTCAACGCAGGAACATCCCATCCCCCAACCCTGCCGACCGGCCGCCGCCGACTCCATAAGTCTTTATTAGTGTCTTACTTACGTTGAACCATCTGTTGCAGTCGAAGCATGCTTTCTCGCGTCATCCGCGTCAGTTCCTCAACGCTGAGCGTCGCCGTCTGCTCCGCATCGATCGGCTCGCCATACGCCACCGACACCCGTCCCGGCCGCGGCAGCTTCAACCCCTTCGGCCACGCCTCGAACGCCCCATCTATGACCGTCGGAACAATTGTCGCCCCCGCCCGCTTCGCCACCAGTAGCGACCCCGCCAGCAAGTCCCCGATCGAACCGTCCTCCGTCCGAGTCCCCTCCGGAAACGTGACCACAATTCTCCCGGCCTTCAGCCGGCGGATGATCTCCTTAATCGCTCCGACATCCGCCGTATTTCGTTTCACCGGGAATGCATTCAGCGATTCGATCAATCGCCGAAAATGCCGATTCACGAACAGCGTATCGCGCGCCATGAAGCTTCCCTCGCGATATAGCGCCAGCGTTACCAGCACCGGATCCAGATAGCTCTGA
Source organism: Planctomycetota bacterium (assembly GCA_015654675.1). GTDB lineage: Bacteria > Planctomycetota > Phycisphaerae > UBA1845 > UTPLA1 > SpSt-539. The sequence continues at coordinate 44,509 of JAATGM010000034.1, forward strand.
TGATTGCACGCCAGCAGAACCCCTCCGCTATCCGGGACATTGCGTAGCCCGAATATCCGCACGCGCCACAGAGCAAAAAAGCTCATCTGGCACAGATATCTCGTAATTCTGTAATAGAGTCGCACGACGCCCTAGCGGCTCGCCGCGCCGCACGATTCCGTCGCATGCGCGGTCAATCGCCGCCGGCTGACCTCTTCCAGCATCCGCTCGACCACCTCGTGGATCGTCAACTGCGTCGTGTCCAGGTGAATTGCCGACGCCGGCTCCAGCAGCGGAGCCCACTGGTGTGCGTCGTTTCCGTCGCGTTCCTTGAGATTGTTGAGAATTTCCTCGTAAGTCACGCTTTCCCCATCGGCCGTCATTTCCTGATAACGCCGCGCCGCTCGCCGCTCCACGCTCGCATCCAGGAAAAACTTCAAATCCGCATGCGGAAAAACCACGCTCCCCTGGTCGCGCCCTTCCGTCACCAGCGACCCCAATTCCCGCCCGATTTCCCGCTGCCGCTGCACCAGAAGATCCCGAATCGCCTGCTCCCGCGCCACAAACCCCGTCGCCCCGTTCACAGCCATCGAACGGACGTCTTCCGTCACGTCGTTCCCATCCAGCAACACGCGCGAATGCGTCGGCCCGCACATCACTTCAATCCGCGCATCCCTCGCCGACGCGATCAATCCCGCCGCATCATTCAGGCGAATCCCCAGCTTCAGCGCGCGCAGCGCTATCGCCCGATACATCGCCCCTGTATCCAGATACGCAATCCCCAGACGCGCCGCGAGTTTCCGCGCCGCCGTGCTCTTGCCCGAACCCGCGGGACCGTCAATCGTAATGATCATGCTCGACCTCGTGGACCGCGATCTTCGGAGTATAGACACCCTGTCAAGAATGCGTCAAAGCGGCCTTTCACGCGCCATTCGACCTCCATAGAATGGCCTCGCGCCGTCGATTCCATGGTCACGCCCGAACCCCCAGGATCTTTTCACATGCATCTCAAACCCGCTCGACCGCCCGCAGTGCTCGCAACGCTCCTCGCCGCCATCATCACTTTCCCCGCCTGCCGCCGTGACGAGCCCCCGCCTCCTCTCGTGCTTGAAAAGAAATCCGCTGTTAATGCTCAGCCGGCCCCCGTCCCGCTCCCCCCGAAAAACCGTCCCCCTGCCCCGATCGCGCACAATCCGATTCCAACCAACGCCCTCATAGACCCGCTCCGCCAGCAACCCCCGCCAAATCCGAACTCTGTCGATGCGGGCGACGCCTCCAACGCCCCCAGCTATCTCCCGCGTTCCAACGATTGTTCCGGCTGGAACAAACGCACGCCGGTCGTCGTCCGCGGCCCGGCCGATCTCAAGCAACTCTTCTCCGCCGAACACGCCCAGCGACTAGGACGATTCGCCGTCCGCTCCGCCGCCTCCTGTGCCTACACCAACAAACTCGCCGACGGCGAACTCACCGCCAACGTCCTCACCATCGAAGCCGCCACGCCCGAAGACGCCTACGGACTCGTCACTTGCTCATCGTCGTCGCCCACCAGCGACCGCTGCGGCGGACTCACCCGCGTCGATCAGGGCGGCGGCGTCACCTTTCACACCTGGCAGGGTCGCGTAGCCATCAAGGCCTCCATCGACAAAGGCGGCCCCGCTCAGGTCGCCGAGCTTCGTCGCCTCGTCCAGCACATCTGCGGTCGAATCCAGCGCGAAGACGCCCCCATGCTCGTCCACGCCCTCCCTCAGGAATCAATGCTCCCCGGCCGCCTCTGGCTCGTCCGTCACCTGGGCTCCCTCCCGCCACAGACGATCGCCATCCAGCCCCAACCCAATTTTGACGAAGCCGCCCGCGCCCTCGGTCTCGGCAACGACACCCTCATCTGTATCGCCGCCTACAACCTCCCCGGTGCGCGCCAGCCCAACACCGTTTGGATCGCCCAATACCCCACGCCCGCCGCGGCCCGACAGGCCTTTAAGCGGACCAACGCCCTTGCCGTCGAGTCCCCCAACAAGGCCTGGCAACACACCAATGTCATGCAGCCCCGCGGCCCCTACCTGATCGGCACCTGGACCGCTGAAGAAGAATCCATGCAGAACATCATGCCCAAGATCTCGGCCCTGTTGCCCGGATGATTGCCTGGCTCTACGTCGGATTCGTCGCGCTCGTCTTCGGAATGCTCGCCCTCGATCTGGGCGTCTTCAACCGAAAAGCCCACGTCATCTCCGTTCGCGAGGCCCTCGGCTGGACCGCCCTTTGGATCAGCGTCGCGCTCGCATTCAACGTCGGCGTCTACTTTATCTATCAACATCATTTGCTCGGCATCGGCGTCAATCGCGGCCTCAACGGCCTCGAAGCCGCCCAGGAATTCTTCCTCGGCTACGTCATCGAAAAATCGCTCAGTCTCGACAACATCTTCGTCATCGCCCTCATCTTCGCCTACTTCCGCGTGCCCCTGCTCTACCAGCATCGCGTCCTCTTCTGGGGAATTCTCGGCGCGCTAGTCCTGCGCGGCATCATGATCGGCCTTGGCGCCGCGCTCATCGCCCGCTTCCACTGGGTCATCTACGTTTTCGGCGCCCTGCTCATCATCACCGCCGTCAAAATGCTCCTCGTCCAGCACGACGACATGGACCCCGGCCGTAACCCCCTCGTCCGCCTCGCGCGAAAGTTCTATCCCGTCAGCACCGCCTTCGACAGCCACAGGTTCTTCACCAAAATCGACGGCCGCACCGCCATCACGCCCCTTTTCCTCGCCCTGCTCGTCGTCGAAAGCACCGACGTCCTCTTCGCCATCGACTCCATCCCCGCCATCTTCGCCGTCACGAAAGACCCCTTCATCGTCTTCACCTCAAACGTCTTCGCCATCCTCGGTCTGCGCTCCCTCTACTTCGCCCTCGCCGCCCTCCTCGACACCTTCCGCTACCTGAAATTCAGTCTCGTCTTCTTGCTCGCTTATGTCGGCACCAAGATGCTTTTGTCGCACTACTATCCCATACCGAATGGCGTCTCCCTGGCCGTGATCGGAGGAATCCTCGCCGTCGGCGTCCTCGCTTCGGTCGCCGCCCGGCCGAAACTTAAAGGCGAGTCCACTCAGCCCCCGAGTCACGAGCACGATTGAATGGTCTACAAAACCGCCCGCCGCGTCGTCGTTTTCGTCACCGGCACCGCCCTCGTCCTCGCAGGCATCATCATGTTCGTCACCCCCGGCCCCGGAATCGCCGGCGTGCTGGGAGGCCTCGCCCTGCTCGCCACCGAGTTCGTCTGGGCCCGCTGGCTCCTGAAAAAAGTAAAAAAGAAACTGCGCACCGCCGCGTCAGCCGTCTCGGATAAGATCCGCCCGGCCACCACCGGCCATCCCAGGAAGCACGAGAAGCACAAATGACGGCCGCAGCGCCAACGACGCCCGCTCCCGCTATCACTCGCGGCCGCTGCCACGTCCTCTACGCCTTCGACATCGGCCTCGGCATCGACCTCAATCACGCCGATCGCGTCATCCTCACCGCCAAACAGCGCGAAACCATCAAGGACAAACGCCGCGCCCCCGAAACCGTCATCAGCCAGCCCGCCCCCCTCCGCATGACCCGCTCCGCCGAGCCGGTCCACGTCAGCGGCTTCGCCACCGACGCGCAAGTCGACGTCGTCCTCTACGACTTCGGTGCAGTCGCAGTGCGTTACGTCATGCCGCTTACCGGTTCGCTCGCCGACATCGAGCGCCTCAGCGGCGACCTCTACGACAACGAAATCCTTGCCCGCAGCGCTCGCCGCATCGTCGAAGAGGTAGCCAGGGCCATCGCCCCCGCCGTCCGCCGCCCCGGCTTCGCCGACCTGGTTGAAGACTACGTCGTCTTCCACATCGAATCGTTCGACCGCCCCAGCGACTTCAACGCCCTCGTCGCCGCCCACGGCGACCAGATCGCCCGCATCCTCCGCTCCGCCCAGGTCCCCATCTCCGAACAGGAAGTCGCCGACGCCCTCGCCTGCCGCATCTCCTACGCCGCCGACGACGCCGCCCTCATCGACTGGGCCGCCACCCTGCTCGTCGGCCCCGACGCCGACGACGTCCGCACCGTCCTCGAATTCGCCAACGTCGAACTCCTCGAACTACGCTTCCTCGACAGCCAGCTCGACGCCGCCCTCGAACAGTCCTACCGCGTCCTCTCGCAGCGCCGCGGCCCCGGCTGGGGCCTCTTCGGCTCCTTCGCCGCCGAAGTCCGCCGCATCGGCCGCCTCCAGGTCGACAACGCCGTCCTATTCGAAGGCGTCAACAACGCCCTCAAGCTCGTAGGCGACCAATACCTCGCCCGCGTCTACCGCCTCGCCTCGCAGCGCTTCCACCTCGCCGAATGGGACGCCGCCATCCTCCGCAAAATCGAAACCATCGACTCCATCTACTCAAAAGAATCCGACCGCCAGATCAACGTCCGCATGGAAATCCTGGAGTGGATCATCGTAGTCCTGATCGCAGCCGAGCTAGTAATCCCCTTCCTCCGCCCCCGATAGCAACCGGATGGCACGAGCGTCCCGCGCGTGTCCATTCCCAGCTCAGCAGCGCCGCCGCTTGGAGTAACATTTGCTAATCATGAATCATGCTTGCTGGCATAAGGGTAAAATGAGCCGGTACGATACATTTGATGTACTCCGCATGAGGATCGACGTTCATACGAAGGGGCTCTGATGAAGTTCTCTGGAGGCCCATTTTGGCTTCCGCCATTGCTTGTCGGAATCGCACTCCTAGCTATTTGGCGAATCCGCGGGCGGCTCTCGATTTCAGGATGCTTCGTGTCCAATCTCGCGGCCCTGGTAATGTATCTAGCGATTACGATTCGCGACAACTTCATTGTCTTTCAGAGTTTTTGGCACCTCTGGGTTGTGTACTTCTTCGCGATGTCTTTGCCCGTGAACGCAATCGCAATCGGATTGCATTGGTGGAACAGACCTCGCGCAACCAGCATCTGGCAGTGCGCGACATGCGGATACGATCTATTCAAGAATCGAAGCGGACGTTGTCCGGAATGCGGGACGCCAATTGCGAGCGCGTCCGGCCGGGGATCGTCAACTGACACTCGAATCCCCGATCCCCCTGCTCCTCCCGAGAACCGTCGAACACTCCGATAGTCAGTACTGGCGATGGAATATGCGCGCCCCCCTCACTCCCGCCGTCCCGCCAAAACAATCGTAGCATCCTCGCTAGCCGATCCACCCTTCACAAACTCATCCAGCTCCTGCGACAACTCCGACAGCATCAGATTCACCGCCATCCCCGCCGTGTCCGCCAGACACTCCGCCGCCCGCGCCCGCCCAAACGCCTCCCCGCTCGCCCCCCGCAACTGATCAACACCATCCGTCATCAGCGCCAACACCTCGCCCGCCTCCAGCACCGACGACTTCGACGTATACCCAAACCCCTTCGCCTTCCCCACCGCCGGCATCCCGCACGGCTCCAGCTCGCGCCACTCCCCCGCCTCCGAAATCACGCCCAGCGTGATCGCGTCCCCCGCCGCGCAATACTTCAGCGCCCCGCTTTCCGGCGAAAACCACACGCACGCCAGGTCGATCGACCACGCGCTGTGCCCATCCGTCACCAGCCAGTTGACCGCCCGCATCAACACATGCGGCGCGTCCGCGTGCAGACACGCCGCCCGAAACGCCGCCCGCACCTCCGACATCAACCGCGGCAATCCCGCCCCCGTCGCCTCGATTCGCGCCAGCACAACCGCCACCGTCCGATTCGCCAGCCGCAGCAGATCATAAAAATCCCGCGGCCGAGTTGTCCCCGGCCGGCGCAGCGCCGCCACATGCAGGTCCGGCCACTCCGGCATCCCTCTAATCGTCAGCGAATCCTGCACCTGCCGCGCAAACACCTGTCCCTGGTCCGCCAGCGCCGTCCGCGCCGCCGTCGCCCCATGAATCGATTGATCCAGCGGCCCCGCAACCGCTACCGCAAACGACGTAAACGCATCCAGCGCGTTCGCGTCATAATGCCCCCCGCCCGGCGCGGTCTCCACGTACATCATCCCCAGCATCGCCCCGCGCGCCCCGACGATCGGCGCCGCCATCGCCGATTCAACGCCCGGCATCTTCGCGTCCGGGATACAGATTTCGTAACAAAACCGCGTGCAGCGTTCATTCAACTTCGCCATCAGCGCCGGCGCGTCGATCGCCCGCCCCTTGGCGTCCATCCCCCGCACCGTCTCAAGCCCGCTCGCCGACCGCAGCCGCACGCAAAGCCCCACCGCCGACCCGCGAAAAGTCGCCAGCATCTGCTGCAAAATGCGATCCGAAAGCTGCTCAAACTGCCCCACCGCCGACAGCTCCGTCGTCAGCGCCGTCATTTCGTGCAACCGGTCCAGCGCGATCTTCAATATGCCCCCATGGCTCCGCGCAATCGCCCCGGCCGGCAGCGCAAACTCCCGCTCCACGGCCCGCAGCGCCCCCGACTTCTCCCCCACCCCTTTCGCATCCATGCTCAGATAGAGCTTCAGCACATACCGCCCGATCCCGATCTCGTCCCGATCCTTGATCGTTTGACCAGCTGTGATCACCGCCCCGTTCAACCGCGTTGGCTGCCGCAGATCCAGCACGCTCAGCGCCCAGTCGCCGCCCGCCCCGCGCACCAGCTGCACCTGCTTCTCCGCCACCTGCGAGTCCGGCAGCGAAATCCCGCACCCGTCGCCCGATCCGACCACGACCGCCTGCTCGCCGCCCACTTCGCGGTCAAACATCATCGAGTCATTTTCGAGCACGAATATCCGCATCGCGTCCCGCTCTTATCTCAAATCGGCAAAACGAATCCCCGCCAGCCGGGCCTGCGCCCCGCTCACGTCAAAGACCAGCGCCCCGCCCTCGCCCGCCCCCTTGCCCGACTCGCGCAGGTTATCCATGCGCCGAAAAACTTCCCGCGCCAGTCGAAACACCACCGGGTCCTCGAGCGTCTGCCAATAGGCATCGTGCATCGGCTGATCGCCGCCGAACATCAGCTTCGACATGGCAAACGACGAGGGATCGTCCGATTCACCGTACGCCACCAGCATCGAAGGCACGCCCGTCGTCCCCCCGATGCACCGCCCCAGCGTAAATACCTCGCGATCGCGCGGCTCGTTTCGCTCGAGAACCCGACCCAGCCGCCAGAACGCCAGCACCGTCTCGCGATCGATCTCCGCCTCGTGCCCCTGGCGGACCACGTCGCCCGTCCAAGCTTCCATCAGAGCCATCGAACGCCTCCCGGAAATGAACTCGAGAGTTCGTCTCGAATCTACCCGCGCGACCCGCTGCTCGCCAAGCCCGCGGCCTAATCTCCCGGCCGCGGCCGCGCATCCAGCCACGCCTGCAAAATCGCCTGCGCCGCCAGCATATCGCGCCGCGCCGCCCGACCGGCCCGCGAAAGCGCCGAATCCGCCAGCGCCTCATCCGCGGCGAAGCTCGAAAGCCGCTCATCCTGCTCATGCACCGCTAACTTCGTCGCCGCGCGCAGCGCCTCAACAAACCGCCGCGTAAATTCCGCCTGCGGCCCCACCGAATCGTCCATATTCAAAGGAATACCGACCACTACCCCATCCACCCCTTCTTCTTCCGCGCGCCCCGCAATCGCCCGCGCATCCTGCCCCGCCGCCCCGCTCCCCGCCAGCAAATCCAGCGGCGAGGCGATCCTCAGCTGATCGTCCCCGATCGCCAACCCGATCCGCTTCCGTCCGTAATCAACACCCAGATATCGAGCCATCTCGGCTCAACTGTAACGATCCCCGAATCGCCCTTCCAACGCCCCCACCAGATCCTTGATCCGCTGCACATCCGCCGCCCGGCAGATCAGCGTTGCGTCCGCGCTCCGGACAACCACCAGGTCGTGTACCCCAAGCGCCACAATCAGATGCTCATCCGGCGAAACCACGATATTGTTCGCCGCGTCCACCAGCACGACATTCTCCCCCGCCGCCGTATTCCCCTTTTCATCCTTCCCGCGCACCGCCGGCAGCGAAGTCCACGCCCCCAGATCGTGCCACGTCACATCCATCTCGACAACCACCACCCGCGGCGCATGCTCCATCACCGCGAAGTCGATCGATATCTTCTTCAGCCCCGGATAGACCTCGCCCAACGTCGCCAGCGCCGCCTCGCCCGGCCACGACTTCGCCACCGCCGTCACGGCCGCATAAGTCTCCGGCAATCGCACCCGAATCTGCTCGAGGATGGTCGCCGTCTGCCAGACAAACATCCCGCTGTTCCAGTAGTAATCCCCACTCGCCAGATACCGCGCCGCAGTAGCCGCGTCCGGCTTCTCCTTAAACTGCTTCACGACAAACGCGCCGCTGCCAGTCGGCTCGCCGCGCTGCACATACCCCAGCCCCGTCAGCGCCTCGGTCGCCTTGATCCCAAACGTCACCAGCGCCGCCGAGTCTTTCGCCGCCAGCGTATACCCCGCCCGAACCGCCGCAACAAACTTATCCACCGGCGCAATTACATGATCCGCCGTGAACACCCCCATCACCGCCCCCGGCCACCGCGCCTCCACCACAGCCGCCGCCAGCGCGACAGCATTCGCCGTATCCCGCCCCTCCGGCTCCCCAATCAAGTTCCCCGGCGAAAGCTCCGGCAGCTCCAGCGCAATCGCCGGCAAATGCCGATCCGCCGCAATCACCAGAATCGCTTCGGCCGGCAAAAACTCGCGCAGCCGCTCATAAGCAAGCTGCAACAAACTCTTCCCGCCAAACAACCGCAAAAGCTGCTTAGGCCGCCCCGCCCGGCTCAAAGGCCAAAGCCGCGACCCCACCCCCCCCGCCATAATCACACCAACTTCTCGCATGTCGGCAAATCTAACGCTCGACAGAAAATCTCGCGAGCATCCCCACCAACGTGTGCCACGGCCGTGCCGGCCGTGCCTTCGGCGAGTTCACGGAACGCCCCGGAGCCGCCGTTCACGCTCAGCCGCGAATGCAAGGCAAGCTTGAATATCGTCGGCGGTCAGCTCCGGAAAATCGCGCACAATCTCTGCGGCGCTCATTCCCCCCGCGAGATACTCGATTACATCCGAGACGGTAATCCGCAGTCCCCGAACACACGGTTTTCCGCCCCGTTTGTCTGACTGAATCGTGATAATCTTCGAATAGTCCACGGTCTCATCATATCGCCGCTTCACACGACCGCCCTTCCCACCTTGACGCCCCCGCGCGCCAAAGCCATAACAATTACGTGCTCCTCCGCCCGCCACTCACCCGCTGCCCCGTCTGCAACTACTCCCTCGCCGGCCTCCCCCCAGCCCACAATTGCCCCGAGTGCGGCTACGAATATGACGAGTCCACGCTGATCCTCCGCCCGACCCGTCGCTGGGGCCCGGTCTCCAAATCAACGCTCGCCTGGGTCATCGGCATCTATCTGCTCGGCATCCCGATGCTCTCGCCCGTAATCGCCACATTGCCGCCGCGTGCAATGAAACCCGCCGCCCTGTTCCTGCTCGCCATCTTCGTCGCCATTATCTTCGTCGCAATTTTCCCGCTCCTGGGAAGAAAACGCTTCGCGTCAATCGGACCGCGCAAACTAATCCTTCGAACCCGCGGCCCGCTGATCGAATTAAACTACGACGACATCAGCGCAATTGCCCTGAACGATTTTCCTCCGTCCATCACACGGCGCGGCGGCGAGCCAATCGCGCTCCGCCACATGTTTGATTCAAATTCGGAAAAACAACAATTCGCAGATGGGCTGATAAATGCAAGATCGGGCGCCGCTCCCGTCGTCTCAACAATCAATCAAGCGCCACCGCCAATCACTCCACCCTCCAAAACGCCGCTAAATCTCCCTGCGCTCATCATGAGTGTCGCAGTCTTCGGTATCGCAACCGCAATGGTCGGCATTTTCGTCACGCTCATCTATACAATCATTCGCCAGCCCAAGTCAGATCCGCCAATCCTCGGCGTACTGGTCCTGCTCTTCTGGATCTGCGTCCCCTTCGCACTCTGGGCCGTCTGGAACTCCGACAAACGCACCAAAAAGAAAAACCAACCGCCCCCTTCCCCCTAACCACTAACCACTAACCACTAACCACTAACCACTGATCACTATCGAACAAACGTCAACGGCGCATGACTGATCGAAAAACTCTTCTCCCCCGAATCCTCAAACTCCACCCTCACCCAGGCCGTCCGCCCGCGCGGCTCCAGCCGCACGATATACCCCTCCCCATAAAACGGATGCCGCACCCGCCGCCCAACGTGCCACTCCTCCGGATCGAACGACACCGCCTCATACTCATCCGCCCGCTCATACCCGTCGTCCCGCCCCCGATCCGCCTCGGCAAACTCGAGCTCATCCCGCGGCATCTCCCGCAAAAACCGCGACGCCAGCGTCCGCTGATTCAACCCGCGCACCGTGCGATAATCCGCATACGTAAACGTCAGCCGCCGCATCGCCCGCGTCATCCCCACGAAACAAAGCCGCCGCTCCTCCTCCACGTCCCCATTCAAGATCGCCCGCCGATGCGGCAGCAGCTCATCTTCCATCCCCACCACATACACCGTCGGAAACTCCAGACCCTTCGCCGCGTGCAGCGTCATGAGCGTCACCGCTCCGCCCTCCAGGTCCAACCGATCCGTGTCGCTCATCAGCGCGATCTGCTCCAGAAATCCCTCCAGCGTCCCCTCAAACTCCTCCGCCCCCTCCGGCCGCGGCCCCTCCATCGGATTCTCCCGGTCATACTCCGCCGCCGCCGACACCAACTCGTTCACGTTCCCCAGCGCCGGCTTCTCCGGATCCGGATCATCCTGAAACATCGCCTGCAAGCCCGACACCCGCAAAACCGCCTCCACCAACGGCTGCACCGGCCGCCTCCGCAATTGCCGCAACCGCTCCAAAACCTCCGCCAGCTCCTTCAACTTCTTATGCGCTGACTTCACCGCCGCAATCGTCCCCGCCGCCGAAATCGCCGTATCCAGCGACCCGTCATTCTCCCGCGCCCAAGCCGTCAAACGATCAATCGTCGTCTTCCCAATCCCCCGCGCCGGCGTATTGATCGCCCGCCGCAGCGCAATGTCATCATCCGGATTCGCGACAACCCGCAGCCACGCCAAAACGTCCTTGATCTCCTTCCGCGAATAAAACTCCACCCCCCGGGCAATCTGATAAGGAATCCGCGCCCGCCGCAGCGCATCCTCCAAAACGCGCGTCAGCGCCGCCACCCGATAGAAAAGCGCCACATCCCCCGGCCGCCCCCCCTCCAACAGCCCGCGCGCGATATCATCCGCAATCCGCGTCGCCTCATCATGCTCATCGCTGCACCGCCAAACCCGCACCGGCTCCCCCGCCCCATTCTCCGTCCACAGCTCTTTCTTCTTCCGCCCGACGTTATGGCTGATCAGCTCGCTCGCCGCGCTCAAGATGGAAGGCGTGCTGCGATAATTCTGCTCCAGACGCACCACTTTCGCATCCGGATAGTCCTTCTCAAAGTTGAGAATGTTCTGAATATCCGCCCCGCGCCATCCATAAATCGACTGGTCCGGATCGCCCGTCGCGCAGATATTCCGCCGCTTCGCCGCCAGCCGCGTCGCGATCAAATACTGCGGATGATTCGTATCCTGGTACTCATCGATCAGCAGATACGGAAACCGGTCCGACAGCTCCTCGCACACCTCGCGCTGCTCCCCCAGCAGCCGCGCCGTATAAACCAGCAGGTCATCAAAATCCGCCGCGTTGTGCCCATGCATGAGCTGCTCATACCGCGCCCAGACCTTCGCAATCTCCCGGCCGGTAAAATCCCGGTTCGCCTCCGAAAACGCCTCCGGCGACTGCATCGCGTTCTTCGCAGTGCTGATCCGATACTGCACCGTCCGCGGGCTGTAGTGATCCGTGCTCAACTCGCACGCCTCGATCGCCTCGCGAATCACCCCCAACCGATCATCCTCGTCATAAATCGAAAAGCTCGGCCGCAACCCCACCCGCCCCCCATACTCGCGCAGCAACCGCGCACAAAGCGAGTGAAAAGTGCTGACCACCATCCCCCGCCCCACACCAAGCTGCACGATCCGCTCGCGCATCTCCCCTGCCGCCTTGTTAGTAAAGGTAATCGCCAGAACCTGATCCGCCCGCGCCACGGTCGAAGCGATATAAGCCGCCCGCCGAGTAATAACCCGCGTCTTCCCTGACCCCGCCCCCGCCAAAACCAGCAACGGCCCGTCCGTACAGGTAACGGCAGTCCGCTGCGGCTCCGTCAAATCAGAAAGCAAATCCCGCGCGCTCATCCCAACAGATATAGAACCCCCGCCCCCGACTGTCCACCGCGCATCACGCGATGCTGCTGCTTGTGCTCATATTCCTACTCCTATTCCTAATCCGACTCGTGCTCTTGCTCCAAATCCCCTGCCCTCAATTCGTTTCCCACCGCCCACTGTCAACTGTCAACTGCGCATTGCAAGCGCAGCGCGCACCGCCTCACTCCCCCTCACCTCCGCCGGCCGCTTCGCCCCCGCCCGCAAAAGCGCCGCCACCACCGCCCCAAAGTCCCCCGTCTCGCAATGCCACCCATTCTCCGACCCATGCATCGCCCACCCCACCGGCGTCCCCTGATAATCCCGATCCGTCGCCTCCAGCGCCGGCCCCGCCCGCAAAATCACCTCCGCCATCGCCGCGTTCCCATGAAACGCCGCCCAATGCAGCGGCGTCGCCCCATGCTGCCCGACAACATCCACCGCCATCCCGATCCCCACCATCGCCCGCACCGCCGCCAGATCATTGTTCCGCGCCGCATGCGCAAGCTGCCGCCGATCCTCCTCCGTAAACCGCCCCGCCAGCCCCGGCGTCGCCGCAACCAGCCCCCGCGCCATCTCCTCCTCCCCCAGCCAGCAAGCCGTGATCAGCTTCACCTCATCCGGGCTGGCCGCCATCAGAGTCTCAAACACCTCCACATGCCCAAACGCCCGCGCCACCTGGTGCGCCGAGACATGCCACCCCAGCGTCCACTGATAGATCGTCCCGCCAGCCCGCGGATTCCCCATCGGAAACCACTCCGGACTGACGCGCATCCGGATCGCCCCCGCATCTGCCGCCAGCAGCCGCCGCACCAGCCCGCCATCCCCCAGCGCCGCCGCCATCAGCAAGTCCGTCTCGCACCCGCGCGAAACCAGAAACCGCGCAATCGCCTGCCGATCGCGAATCATGTACTGCGCCGGCGTAGACTCATGATCAACATCCAGCGCATCAATCAACGCCCCGCGCTCCAGCAAAAACTCGGCAATCTCAACCGTCGCGGCAAAATGAAGCGGCGTCTGCCCATCCCCACCCCGAGCATGAACCAGCCCCGCATCCGCCCCAACAAGCTCCCGCACCCGCTCAATCATCCCCAACCGAGCAGCAGCATGAATATCAACAAGAGCCCCGCGCGAAATCGCATAGCGAGCCAGCTCCGGCGAAGCATTATGAAGAAGCCCAAACCCCCCAGCCCACCACCCACTCTTCGCATTAATATCCGCCCCCGCCGAAATCAAAACATCCAACATCTCCCGGCTGCGCACCCCGCAAACAGCCGGCGAATCAAACGGCCCAATCGGCGCGTTGATAAGCGCCATCAACTGAGGGAATTCAGCAAGCAAACCCCGGACCCCAGCGGCATCATCCGCATGAAACGCCCGCTTCGCCCGCTCCAAGACCGCGCCATCAACCATCGAGACCGCCCTCCTCAAAGCCAATCAAGCGCCGATGATACTCAATCAGCCCAACCGAAACCCGTCCGACAACAGATAGAGACGACGCTTCACTCAAACACCCAGCCAAACACGAATGCGGCGCCCCCGCCGCGACTCTCGGCGAGTCCTTAACCGCATCAGTTTGGCAGCGGTTGGAAGACGTAGTCGTTGCCCACCGCTCTGTGCAACTCGCCAGCACAAACCTCGCAACCTCCCCAAACTCCTGTCCCTGATCGAAGCACTTTTTGTCCGAACGATGAATCGCGATTGCTTCGTCGATCAATTCGAATAGCGCGCTTCATCCTCCTTAGGCACGTTCGAGCTTTCATCAGTAAAGGCATGCCAATGAGTGCCCTGGTTCTCCGGCCCAATCCAGCAAGCTCCACCCGGCCAAAATGCTGAGGCGCATTAATGCAAAAAAACCGAGCGACGTCCAAGCGTCGCTCGGCCCTGCGCTGACGAACTCTATCGCCGATCTCAGAACAGTGAGCAATGCGCCCAGAAATTGGGGCCCGGGCCGCATGCTGAGCCCAGGTCGCACATCGACGAAGTGCAAATGTAGCCCGGGACTTCCATTCCACCGTCAACGTTTCGGCACTTGCACTGCAATAGTGAACGCGGTTCCGCTGCGACACTCGCGGCTGCATTGGATCGGGATTCAGGCGTACCTACTTGAGCATGCTCGGCTGCCGCCCGCGGTACAGAGAGAGCAGCAAACGCCAGTGCTGTGATCGCCAAACTTGCAAAGATTTTTCCCATAACTGTTCGACTCCTCTACAAAGAACACGATTCATTTGTCAGACGCGCGACACTAGCCCCGCGCCAGTCGTGTATAGCGAAGCGACCTCGACCGAACGAGGACAGTCTTATCTCCATCACCCTCAAAGGTCTTCCATCGCCGAAGCAGCAAGCTCTCCTTTGAAAAAGAAAAAACATCGCGACGTACGTAATTGGCGCTTCGTCGTTCCCAACGAACCACGTGGCAAGGCTCGCTGTCGACTTCCTCGTCCCCCACGAGCTCTCCATGCGCGATCCGGTCTCGAAAATACTCAGGCATCCGGCTCGTCTGACCTACCCACGTTGAGAAATAGGCCCCAACGATGCACCCCATTTTGCCCATACCCTGCTCCGTAACCCGTATGGACTCGGGACCGGGAAGATCGACCGCATATCGCACCGTCTGCGCAAGCGTGCCATCCGGGCCGTATACCTCCTCGCCATACGCGCCGCCGCCCAGTGTGAATCTCGCAAGCAGCAGTCCGTCTCGCATGAGCTCGTTGTCCATGCTGGTTGGCGTCATGCGCGACTGCAATGCGAGCTGGTGACCATCGGCTTCAATCGATATCTCCGAATCGAATCCCGCGCAGCGCGAATACGCGTCGGCCACCATGTCTGCGAGCGCTTGCTCCGTTAGCTCATGCGCATCGCCGGTATTTGAGGGTGTATGTGTGCAGGCGAGCGAGATTAGGATCACACTCGCAATCAGATATCGGATCAAGTTCAAATACCGGGTAAAATCATGCGAGCCGAGTACCATGCTAAGCGCTCCAGTCAATTGCGTTGCCGACAACGGCGAACAAGGCGAGGCCGCTCATCGATGACGACCATTCGGCCGGACGACCGATTGCTAAGTCACCGAGCCGATCGCCCTGACGGAGTAATCGTCGATGCTCAGTTTGTTTATAAGTTCATTCCAACCATCGATGCCTCTTTCAAGGTCACTGTGAACAGTCTCGAACGAACATTCGACCACCTGCTGCAATCCGCGCACGCGACTTCGATGCTGAGTCGCACGAGAGTGCAAAATATTGCAGTTCTAGTGATAGAAGACGACATGTTTGGATGTGGCGCTCGACAATTTTGCGGATAATGGAAAAGACTTTGTTCTTTACCAGGCTGCTGGCAAGCTGATTAACACTACTCGTACCAGCTCGCCGGCGGTATTAGCGGATCGGGCAGCAGCGATCGTGCTACCGAACTTGAATAAACGTGGACATTCAGACTACCACTGTCGGATAGCTCAAGGCCAGCTGCTCTCGCCCCAGCTCTCCTCTCCCTGAGAAAGGGAGAGGCCGGGAGAGGGTCGAACTCGCAAAGCCATCCCGCGGTGAGGCTCGAACCGACCGCCGCAAACCATCCAGACTCAAGACCCCGGCGAATACGCATCGCGAAGAATTCGCCGCATCGTCTTCATTCCGGCGTCCAAATCAGCCCCGTCGCGGCATCGCGAATAAGTAACATGACAGCCGGTTCGAAAGCGAGTGACCTTCCACTCCTCCAAGTCGGCAAATGCCCGCTCGACCTCGGCCTCTGCATAAAGCCGCCCAGGAACGAACAATGCCCGTAACCATCGAATGTCCTCCGTCGTCATCAACGAACTCGGCGGAAACATCACGGTATCGCCGAGCGTGGCCGCGATGTCCGGCTGTAGCTCATCGCAAATGCCTTGAAACGTCCGCTCCGCCCAGGCAATAAATACCCTCGCCTCCTCGCTGGCTGTCGAGGGCACAGGATCACCGTGACACCAACCGCATTCCGCAACCGCCATCTCGTTCGCTTCGACATGTATCGGATTCCGCTCCCCTGCCGCGAGTTCGCTGGACCAAAGATAGGCAAACTCAATGTTAACCCGCATGTCTCGAGCCGATCCCGGCATCAGCCGAACGCTGAAGGGCGTCCATTCCCGTGCGCTGAGCAGTTCCTCAGCTCCTTCGCAGCGCAACTCCAAATATGGCGGATCGCCGTCTATTTCGATGCCCCGGAATTCATCAATAGGGATTCGCAGCCCCATGACATCGGGGTCGAGCCGATACCCAGCCGCGATGAACCACCGTACCACGCGCCGAAAAGATTCGATGGCCGCCTGATCGCGCCACCAAAACCCTTGAATCAGTAACGGACCCGCAAGTGGCACGACCAACGTCAATATCCTCCGGACCTCTACCTTCCGAAGATAATGCTTCTCTAGCACTGGTCGGCATCCGCCCCGCCGACCGTGGTTCAAATAATACAAATAGCTGTATCAGCAGATCGGAATCATATCAGCCAGCGCATTTGAATCGCCAGCCAAGCCGGTAAAATGCCCCGGTCCCAACCGGAGGCCCAATCATGCTCCCCCCAACCTGGCGACTCATCTTCACCACCATCGCAATCGCATCCGCAATAGCGGTCTGGCCGTAATCCTCATGCTCCCCCGCGCCGCGGTTTGCAATTCCTCGCTCCCCTCCCTGAGAAAGGAAGAGGCTGGGAGAGGGTCGAATTCGCAAAGCCATCCCTCGGTGGCAGCTCAAACCGACCACCGCACGCCGTTGCCTGCACCAACCTGCTAGTCACAACGCTTGGCGGACTTTCAATCACTGCTCAACTTCAATCGCGGTAACACCACCGTTACCACCACTGCGTCTCGCTACCGCCTCTCATTCTTTCCCTTGCTCGTATCCCACGATCACCCCCCGCAGCCCCGCCACGTGTTCGCTGGGCGTCTTCGACTCCCACGACGTAAACGAACTGAATGTCATCGAAGGCCCTCCGGCAAAGTCCCCGTCCGGTGTGAACGGCCCCGCCACACCCGCCATCCGCCCGTCCTTTGCCGCCCAATCCGGCTCGAATGTCCGGAACCGAAAAAGAAACACCTCGCCATCATCTCCATCCTCTGAATACCGATACGACGCCATCAATTCGATCTCGTCCGGCTCGCGCCCCAGCTCCGTCCCAAACGTCAGCCACTGCACCATGTCGGCATACGCAATCGCAGTGGTCGTCCGATGCCGCGCCGGCAGGACTCCCCGGCGTTCCAATCGCCGCGACCCAAGAAAGAGTATCCACCGCGCGTGGTGATTCTCCGCGATCGAATCCAGCGTATTACCCCCAATCGCCACCCCGCGTTGCACCGCCGCGATTGCGGCATACGCGCCCAGATAAGGGTCGCGCAGACCAAGCGCGGCAAGAATCTCGCCGTAAACGTCAGGCGACTTGCCGGTTACGCGCCCGAGCAGATCCAGCAGAAGGCCACCTTCGCTTCGGGCAACACAGTACGGCTCCTCCCACCGCCACGCGACGCCCGACTCCCGTTGCGCCGACTCGATGACCGGCCGCAGACGGCGCCATCGCGCTAAAACATAACCCCCGTACTCTCTCCAATGCTTGGCGCGAACCGCCCCCTGCTCGCTCAAACCGTAAAGCAGGAGGCACGCTCGGTACGCCCCTTCCGGTGACTCCGCCGCAGAGAAAAAAGCTGGCAACACATCGTCGGCACACAGCGGATGGGACTCCAGTCTATCCAATCTGCGGGGAACTACTTTTGCCCTCCAACCGTAAGCCGTTAACAGATTTGCATACGCCCGGATCGCCCCATCCGTCCCGATCTTCGCCAGCAAAGCCAGCGCTGCGGTCCGCGCGGCGTCGCCATACTGAGCATACAGTTCGCGAATCGTGGGAACGTACGCTTCGCGCGGATTCTTGCCTGCGGCATCGACCAGATCTGATGAGCTATCCCCCAGGAATTGCTCAGCCGGCGGAAATACCTCGACCGCAGCCCGCAGGAACATTTCACCGACGCGCTCGCTGATGTCCTCTGCCCGAAGCCCCCGCAGTTCGGCGACAGCTCCCTTCCGAACCTCAAGCTCGGAGTCCGCTAGGCTCCCAATCACTGCCGAAAAATCCCGTCCCATTATCGACTCCGCCACCAGGCGCTCGTGCAATCCTGCCTTCGGCCGAGCACCCAGTCAAAGCCCCAGCCTCTAACCGCTCCGATCGTGGGAGAGATGGTAAAATGGGAACATTCAGACTTCCGTTGTCGGATATACCAACGACGCGCCAATCCCGCCCCGATTCTCCTCTCCCTGAGACAGGGAGAGGCCGGGAGAGGGTCGAATTCGCAACGCCATCCCTCTCGCTGCTCGTCACAGCGCGCGAGTAATCAGGCACGGCGACGGAGTGCAGCGCAGAGCGGGATCAGGGACAAGAAAGCCGCGGAACAGGGCTCCGGGATAGGATAGGCAAACGAAACATACGAACTCGACCCGACAGATGGCAGGAAGGTGAAACTGGACAATGATGTGTCGCCCAGCCACGCCGGTCCCCCGACTGTCCCCCCGATCAGCATTCCGTTGGGCGCAACATCGATGTCGTTGATGAAAGCGCCCCCGCCAACTGACCCAGTTCGAATCAGACTACCGTTGGGGGAAAAAACGGAAATCTGCGAATTGCTGCCCGTGCCAAAGATCTGCCCGCTCGCATCTACGGCGATGCCGTTAGGGTTCCCCCCAGGATCTAGGGTAATGGTGCGTAATACAGCCAGCGAGGCTGGATCAAAGACCCTGATGCGTTCGGTGGGGTCGTTATCGTCTCCGATCGAGTACAACAGCCCATCTAAGCCAATCGTGACGTCGCGCGTGCCATAAAGGGTCTCGAATCGCTGGGCCGACATGTCCCGCGTATCAAATCGTATTGTCCCTCGTGCTTCATCAAGTCCACCATCACCAAACGTTCGCGAATCGCTGACGAACACATATGGCCCACTGGCAGCAATTCCTGCGAATCGTGCGTTATTCCCGGTACTCCAGCCCGGATACGTACTGTGTTGCCACGTATTTAGCGCCGGATTGAATATGCTGAGATAAGGGTCAAACGTACCGTTGTAAACCGCAACTCGTCCGTCATTCAGAACGACCAGGTCGCGGGTCGTCTCACTAACCGGACGGGACCCATTGGGCCACGGGATGGGAATGGTCTGTACAACGGTTCCCGTGGTCGTGTATTCGTAAATTTGATTGTTGAACGACAAGAGCACATTGTTTCGATTGAAAGGTAGGGCAGCCGCGCTTGTCGTGCAGGCAACTAAGCACGCCCCCAGACCAAATACTGAAACAGCTCGAAGCATCTTCTAATCCCCGATCCCTTCAACCAGCCGCCTCTCCGTGTGTCGGAGATGATCTGGAACTGATTTCTACCGTACCGAAAACACACGCGAGTCGTCAAGCTAGTCTAAAAAGCCTCCAGCCAGAACAAACGAAGAGACGGGGACATGCAGACCTCCGCTCTCAAAATGCTCAACCGCCCGCCAATTTCGCCCCGATTCTCCTCTCCCTGAGACAGGGAGATGCCGGGAGAGGGTCGAATTCGCAAAGCCATCCCTCCCACTGCCGCGAACCAACCACCGCCCAACATTGCCCACCGCAACGGAATCAGCCCGCCGCCAATCTCCGCACTGCATTCGCATCGTCGTCGAACTCGGTAAAATGCCTCGGTCCCAACCGGAGGCCCAATCATGCTCCCCCCAACCTGGCGACTAATCTTCACCACCATCGCCATCACATCCGCAATCGTAGTCTGGGTCGCCGTCCTCCTGCTCCCCCGCATTCCCGAGTCATCGCCAGCCCGCCGCAATTGGACCCACGCCGCCGTCATAGGTGTTCACCTCTGGTGGACCGGAGCAGTCTTCGCCCTCATGCCCGATGCTCTCACCGAGTATCAAAGAACCGGCTGGCTCGGCTTCTACTTCTTCGGCAACTTCCTCTTCATGAGCTCCTTCCGCATCTCCCGCACCCTGCGCCGAATGAAAATCCAATAGCACCAACCGCCGCCCGCCCCCAGCCCAATTCGCCGTCCATTGTCCACCGTGAATTGCCCATTGCTACCCCACTGCTCCCCGCACCAACGCATTTCGTTGCCCATTGTCCACTATCAATTGTCCATTGCCCCCTTGTCCCCGGCCCCGCTCTTCCGCCCCGATCTCCGCCCCGACCCCACCATCCCACCACCCTCCTCACTACCCTTCACCCAGACGCCCATTTCTTGAAGCTTCCATGTCCATGCTGGACATTTCGGGTCCACTGTCCCTGTTATATCTTTTATAATTCTCGCCGCCGACCTCATTCCGCGTTCCACAATAAATGCGCCCCGCCGCAGTGCAATCCGCTGTCCACTGTCAATTGTCCATTGCTTCTCTCCGTTTTGATTCGCCACATTGCACGCCCCGCCACCCACCAGTAAATTAATTATTCGTCCAATCGCCGGCCGGCTGCAGAAAACACCGGTCCAGCGATTGCTCATTCATCCTCGCGGGCCCGGAGCAATGTAATGATTAGAACCAGTTTCATAACCGCCTCAGGGTGATGATCAGGCACGCGACATGGAAAAACGCCTGGTACATGGTCAGATTCCGTTCATATCGCACGACCAGGCGGCGGAAGGTCGAGAGCCACGCAATTGTCCGTTCCAC
>JAATGM010000062.1 GCA_015654675.1 Planctomycetota bacterium
GCTCAATCCTCCTACTCAAGAAAACCCTCAAAACGATGGTCGAGCAGCTGCGCGCGTTTGCGGCGGAAGTGACGCGCGTGGCGCGCGAAGTCGGAACGGATGGGAAGCTTGGCGGGCAGGCGCAGGTGCCGGGCGTCGCGGGAACGTGGAAGGACCTGACCGACAACGTCAACGTTATGGCGGCTAACCTGACAGAGCAGGTACGCGGCATCGTGAAGGTCGTTACGGCCGTGGCCAACGGTGACTTGAAGCAGAATCTGACAGTGAAGGCGAAGGGCGAAGTCGCGGCGCTGGCCGAGACCATTAACAACATGACGGACACGCTCGCGATATTTGCCGACCAGGTTACGACGGTGGCGCGCGAAGTCGGCGTGGAAGGGCGGTTGGGTGGGCAGGCCAATGTGCCGGGTGCGGCCGGTACGTGGAAGGACCTGACCGGCAACGTGAACCTGCTGGCGGCCAACCTGACAACGCAGGTGCGAGCCATTGCCGAAGTGGCGACGGCCGTCACGAAGGGCGATCTGACGCGTGCGATTCAGGTTGACGCGCGCGGCGAAGTTGCGGAGCTGAAAGACAACATCAACACGATGATCACCAACCTGCGGCTCACCACCGATCGGAATACCGAGCAGGATTGGTTGAAGACGAACCTGGCGCGGTTTACCGGCATGTTGCAGGGGCAGCGTGACCTCGTCACGGTCGGCAAGATGCTTTTGAGCGAACTTGTCCCGCTGGTGAATTCGCACCAGGGATTGCTCTATCAGATGGACGCCGAAGGCAACCACCTGAATATGCTGGCCAGCTACGGCAATCCGCATGAGAACGGTTACCCGACGCGCCTGCTGCTGGGCGACGGGCTTATCGGGCAGTGCGCGCTGGAGAAGAAGCGAATCCTGGCGACCAACATACCGCACGACAGCGTGCCGGTCGGGTCGGTGATCTTTCGGGCGATTCCGCGCGGCGTGGTCGTCTTTCCCGTGATTTTCGAGGGACAAATCAAGGCGGTGCTCGGCCTCGCGTCGCTGCACGATTTTTCCAATTCGCAGTTGGCATTCCTTGAGCAACTGACGGCCAGCATTGGCATCGTGCTGAACAGCATTGAGGCGACGATGCAGACCGAGGGTCTGCTCAAGCAGTCGCAGCAATTGGCGGCCGAGCTGCAAACCCAGCAGAAGGAGCTTCAGCAGACGAACGAGCAGCTGGGGCAAAAGGCGCAGGAACTTGCGGACCAGAACGCGGAAGTCGAACGCAAGAACCGGGAGATCGAGCAGGCGCGCGGGGCGCTCGAGGAAAAGGCGGCCGAGCTTGCGCTGACTTCGAAGTACAAGTCCGAATTCCTCGCGAACATGTCGCACGAGCTGCGCACACCGCTTAACAGCATTCTGATTCTCGGACAGCAGCTCAGCGACAACCCGGAGGGCAACCTTTCGCCCAAGCAGATCGAGTTTTCGCGCACGATTCACGCGGCGGGCACCGACCTTCTCAACCTGATCAGCGACATTCTCGATTTGTCGAAGATCGAGTCGGGAACCACGACCGTCGATGCCGAGGAAGTTTTCTTCACCGATCTGATCGAAACGGTGGGCCGCACGTTCCGGCACGAAGCGGAGAATCGCAACCTGATTTTCGACGTGCAGCTTGATCAGCGGCTGGGCCGGAGCATCACGACGGATTCGAAGCGCGTACAGCAGGTGTTGAAGAACCTGCTCTCGAACGCATTCAAATTCACGGCGCGCGGGAGCGTTCAGCTCAGTGTTCAACTGGCCAAGGGTGGCTGGCCGACCGACCATCCGACGCTTGGCAGCGCGGACGGCGTCGTCGCATTCGAGGTCTCGGATACGGGAATCGGCATTGCGGCTGAGAAGCAGAAGATCATCTTCGAGGCGTTCCAGCAGGCCGATGCGAGCACGAGCCGGAAGTATGGTGGAACCGGTCTCGGTCTGGCCATCAGCCGAGAGCTTGCGCATCTTCTGGGCGGGGAGATCCAGCTTCGGAGCACTCCGGGCGAGGGCAGCACGTTTACGCTGTATCTGCCGCGCGGCTATATGGGCCCGTCGGGCGCCGCGAAATCCGGCAATGAGGCGCGGTTCCGATCGGTTCCGGGGCGAGTTGAGCGGTTGACCGAGCGCGTGATTGAAAAGGTGCCTGACGATCGGGAGACACTGAAGCCCGACGACGCCACGCTGCTGATTGTCGAGGATGATCCGCACTATGCCCGGATTCTGGTCGATCTGGCGCATGACAGCGGATTCAAGGTATTGGTGGCGGCGCGTGGTGAGGAAGCGCTGTCATTGACGCGGCAGTTCAAGCCGACGGCCGTGTCGCTGGATATTTTCCTGCCCGATATGCTGGGCTGGACGGTGCTGAACCAGCTCAAGCAGGATCCGACGACGCGGCATATTCCCGTTCAGATCGTCACGCTTGATGAAGATCGGCAACATGGGCTGGCACGCGGGGCGTTCGCATTCGTCAGCAAGCCGACTTCCAGCGAAGGGATTGGGGCGGCGTTCGCGCGGATCAGGGAATACGCCGGGCGCAAGCGCAAGCGGCTGTTGATTGTTGAGGACAGCGAGATCGAACAGATGAGCATTCGCGAACTGCTCGGTCATCATGATGTTGATATTGAGGCGGCCCAGACCGGTGAGGCGGCGCTGCGGCGGCTGAATGAGGACAGCTTTGATTGCGCGGTGCTCGATTTGCGCCTGCCGGACATGTCCGGGTTTGACGTGCTGGATCGGATCAGCCGAAATGACAACCTCAGCGACCTGCCGGTGGTGGTCTTCACCGGGAAGGTCCTCTCACCGGAGGAGGATGCGCAACTCCATGCGATGGCTCGAAGCGTCGTCGTGAAGGGGGTTGAGTCGCCTGAGCGGCTGCTGGATGAGACTTCGTTGTTCTTACATCGGGCGGTGGCGGACCTGCCGGTGGCCAAGCAGCAGATGCTTGACCGGCTGCATCGCTCCGACGATGACCTGGTCGGCAAGCGCGTGCTGGTGGTCGACGACGACGTTCGAAATATTTTCGCGCTGAGCAGCGTTTTGGAGCGGCGCGGCATGCAGGTGCTGACCGCGAGCACCGGGCGCGAGGCGATCGAAACGCTTGAGTCCACGGCCAATGTCGCCATCGTGTTGATGGATATCATGATGCCCGAGATGGATGGCTACGAGACAATGCGGGCGATCCGGAAGAACCCGGCGCTGCGGCGGATGCCCATCATTTCGCTGACGGCGAAGGCCATGAAGGGCGACCGGGAAAAATGCCTTGAGGCGGGCGCATCGGATTATCTGGCCAAGCCGGTCAATACCGAGCAGCTCTTGTCATCGCTGAGAATGTGGCTACATCGTTAGATTGCCGGAGACCGCATGACGCCCGATGGCAAGGTAAACATTCTTCTCGTCGATGATCAGCCGGCCAAGCTGCTGAGCTATGAGGTCATACTCGCGGAGCTTGGCGAGAATCTCATCAAGGCCAATTCAGCCCAGGAAGCGCTGCAGCATCTGCTCAAGTCCGACGTGGCAGTCGTGCTGCTGGATGCCTGCATGCCTGAGATGGACGGCTTCGAACTGGCGAAGATGATCCGCAATCATCCGCGCTGCGATCGCACGTCGATCATCCTGGTTTCCGCGATTTACCTGTCGGACTTTGACCGGCTGCGGGGGTATGGCTGCGGGGCGGTCGATTACGTGCCGGTGCCGGTCGTTCCTGAGTTGCTTCGCGCCAAGGTCGGCGTGTTCGCCGATTTGTTCCGCAAGACTGAGCAGCTCAGCCGTCTGAATGCTGAATTGGAGCGTCGGGTGGCGGAACGGACGGCGGCGCTCGAAGGGTCCATGTCCGAGCTTCGCACCAGCGAGGCGAAGTTTCGCCGCACTTTTGAATGCAACATGATCCCGATGGCGGTGTGGACCGCCGAGGGGAAGATCGTCGAGGCCAACGACGCATTTTTGAGTCTCATCGGGCGCGGGCACGAGGAACTGGAGAGCGGATTGATTCAGTGGGCGGAGCTCTCGCCCACGCAGGAAGCGACGACCGACGGGCAGTTTTGGCGCGAATTTACGGAGCTTGGCGTGGGGACGCCGTTCGAGCGAGTCATTCTCGATCGCGAGGGGCGACCGATCCCCATTCTTTTCGGCGGCGCGTCGTTTGGAGACCGGCTTGGGCGCGGCATTTTCTTCGCGCTGGATCTGACGGATCGGAAGCGTGCGGAAGAAGAGCGCGCCCGGCTGCTGGAGAGCGAGCGCGTGGCGCGTTCGACGGCTGAGGCGGCGAATCGGCTGAAGGACGAGTTTCTCGCGATGCTGTCGCACGAGTTGCGGACGCCGATCAGCGCGGTGCTGGGCTGGGTTCAACTGATGCGACGCGGGACGCTCGATGCAGAGGGCACGCAGGAAGGGCTGCGCGTGATCGAGCGCGGCGTTCGCGCCCAGGTACGGCTGATTGACGAGCTGCTGGACGTGAATCGGATCAGCTCCGGCAAATTCCGAATTAACCATGAAGCGATTGAGCTGAAGGGCGTGTTGCGCGCGGCGATCGAGACCATTCAACCGCAGGCGGTGGAAAAGGAAATCGCGATTCGTGAGTCCTTTGATTCCGATTCCATCAATCTGGTCGGCGATGCCACGCGCTTGCAACAGGTGTTCTGGAATCTCCTGACCAATGCGATCAAGTATACGCCGCGGGCCGGGTCCATCATGGTCGATGTTGAGTGCGGGCGCGACACGGCACGCGTGGTCGTACGTGATACGGGCCAGGGAATTGACGCCCACTCTCTGCCGCACATTTTTGAGCCGTTCCGCCAAGGCGACAGTTCGATCACGCGCCGGCATGACGGGCTGGGGCTCGGGCTTGCGATCGCCAAGCACATCGTCGAAATGCACAACGGCACGATTGTCGCGGAGAGCAATGGAAACGGGACGGGGGCGAGCTTTACGCTGATGTTTCCGCTTTGTGCGCCGCCAGTGCCGGCCATTGCGGGGAGCGATCCGATTGAGCCCGCGGATCTTGCGATGCGACTGTCCGGGATACGTGTGCTTGTGATCGACGATGACGCGTCGACGCGCGATATCGTCTCACGCACCCTGGTCGATAGCGGGGCGGATGCGCATCCGGTCGGTTCGGCCGATGAGGCATTTGAGGCCATCGCGAGCTGGCGACCTGACGTCGTCGTTTGCGACATCGGCATGCCGTTGAAGGATGGCTACACGTTTATTCGCGAGCTGCGTGCGAGCGGCGGGACCGCCGCCGATTTGCGGGCGATGGCGTTGACGGCATACACGCGTCCGGAGGATCGCGCGCGGGCGCTTTCGGCCGGATTTGACATGCACCTCGCGAAGCCGGTCAATCCGCAGCATCTGATCGTGGCGGTTGCTGATCTGGCCGCCAAGCGATCGCCATCGCAGGCGATTCGGGCGTAGGAATGCCTGCGAGGGAATTCGTGTTGTCAGTTCCAAGTCCGGGGCGGTTCACCTGGATTTAACCTGTCGATCACGCAGTCAGCCCAAGATCAGAGGATGATGAGGGCCGAGTTGCGCAACCAATCGGGGCGACGAGTGCTGGTGGTCGATGACGACCCCAATGCCGCATCGCTCTTGAAATTGGTGTTGAGCGATGCGGGCTTCGTCGTGGATTGCGCCGACTCAAGCGAATCGGCTATTGCCGCGGCCGCCCACTCGCCGCCGGCAATCCTGATCACTGATTATTTGTTGTCGAATGGCTCGAGCGCGATCGATATCGTGCGCGCCGTAAGAGACCAGGATCCCGGCGCCCCCATCATCTTCGTTACGGGGGCCGCAGAGGAAGATGTGCTGGCAGCCGTCGACAACCTGGGCAATTGCATCGTGCTACAGAAGCCGATTGACATTGAGCACTTGCTCAGTGTCGTGCTGGGGTAGGTTTTCCTTTCATTGCCAATCGAGCGCGACTCTGCGCGACGAGCTATTCGCGCGCGGAACGACGGGACGCCGCATGCACGGCGGTCCCGTCGTTCCTCTCCGGTCAAGGAGGAATGAAGCCAGGATCAGCGCTTGGCCGATTCCCAGTATCGCGGACGGCCGTAGTAGTCATGGACGGCCGCCGCCCAACGTTCGTCGGCGACGTTCGGCCAGTGGTTCTTATCGAAGCCGTCGGATTCCTTCAGGCGGTTCTTGTCGACACCCAGGACGAGCGTCTTGCCGTCTGAATTCAATTCGATCGAACGCCACGGAATCGCGAACAACTTGTCGCCGAGGCCGAGGACGCCGCCGAACGACAACACGCCGTAAAGAATCCGGCCGGAGTCGGCATCGATCACGATTTCCTTCAGGTTGCCGAGGTTGGCGTTCTGGTTGTCGCGGACTTCCTTGCCGATCAGGTCTTTGGCCTTCATCCAGCGGGTGGGCGATCGCCGGCCACTGTCGTAGTCGATGGCGGTCGTCTGGGTGTTCCCGTCAGTTCCCTGGATGTTTTGATCGTTCTGGGTTGCCCAGTACGGCTCGACTCCGACGGCCTTGTAAACCTTCGCGGCGCGGGTTTCGTCGGTCATGTTGGGCCAGTGGTTCTCATCAAAGCCGTCGATCTGATTGACTTTCGTGGTGGAATAGTCGAAGACGACAGACTTGTAGTCGTCCGCGAGCCGCATGGCGCCGAGCGGAATGCTGAACCATCGATTGCCGTGGCCCATCTTGTCGTCAAACTCGGCGATGAAATACGTGGCGCGCGAGCCGTCCGGATCGACCACGATTTCCTTCACATTACCGATTTTTTCGTGGGTGGCCTGGGCCGTGATCGGCTTTCCGATGATGTCGGTCGCCTTTTGCCAGCGCGAAACCGACCGGAACCACGGAGAATTGCGGTCGTCTGAGCCGGACGCATTTGTGCTGCCAGTTGACGCCAATCCACCGCTTACGGTCGAAATGCCGCCACGCTGTCCTTCGGGGATCGTGGCGCTCTTGCCATCCGATTGAGTCACGCCACCCTGGCTGTTGTTCGGGAAGGCGCCGTCCATTGTGGAAGCGCGATCGGCGGACTGCGCGTCGCGTCGACACTCGTGGACGTCGACCACCTGATTCGTCTTGGCACAGACGATCGCCTCGACGATTCGGCCGTCAGCAAGGCAGAGGACCTTGATCATCGGGTGATCTGAGTGGAAGTTGCGATCCTTGACCTTGCTCGAGTCGATTTTCGAACTGACGCATTCCCACGTTACCAATTCGGCGTCAAAGCATTTTCCCTTGGTGGCCTGTTCGCCGGTCCTGATGGCGTCGGGCAGCGCAACCCTTGCGCCGTTGAGCATGGATTGGATGTCGGACGGGGAACGCTGATTGTTTCCGTGCATCTTGCCCTTTTCTGTATGGTCGGCAAGGACCGGGATGGCCGGGGCCAGCAGTGCGAGTATTAGTAGTCCGGGTTTGAATCGCTTCATGTCATTTACTCCTGCTTCGCATTGAGCGAAGGCAAACAAGATCGTTCGTTTCGAGGGGATCGTTCGGGCAACGTGATGAAATTGGCGTGAAATCGACCTGAGCGTTAGGTGCGCGCGTGGTCGACGGTTGATCTCTAACGCGACTTGCCCTTGGTCGATTTCTTGACGCGGCCTTCCTTTGATCGCTGCTTGTTGACCGTCGCGGCGGCAATCCGCTTGGCGACCCTGGGCGAGCGACCCTGTTTTTGCTCGCTGGACTTCACGTGGTCATACTGGCGTTCGTCTTTGTTGCTCCATGCCTTTGACATTGCACTTCTCCTTTTGGTCATAGGACAGGCCGCTGCGCCGGGACCCACGTTGGCCGGCGCGCGCGTAGCCGATGAAATTGAAGGCCCGATAGCATCGGCGGCGACGGTTATCTTTCGCGTCCGGCAGGTTGGCCTGGCCTGAGCGGGTTCGGTTCGAACTCACTCGGACACGGGCAGTCGTCGGCGCGATCTTCCGGTGCTCCCGTCGGGGGTTGTTCGCCGCAGCGTGGCGCGGTCGTGTCAGCGAGGTGAGGCGGCACGCCACTGCCTTTGCTGCGCTGTAGAGGTCTCTTTGTGTTCGTCGTGATAGCGGTTGACTTCTTTGATCGAGTTGCCATGGAAGCTCCTATGTTTAGTTTCGAAAATCGTTGTTCCGCGTGGATGATCGACGAATGAAATATGAATGAACGGTGACGGCGCCCGCGCGGACACGCAGGAACGGGATTGGGTTTGATCGACGGTCTGCGGAACAAATCAGAACTTGCACGGGATACGGGGCTATCGACGCGATGCTCTTTTCGTTGCCCGCTCTCCTGCGCGCAGCTCGAGCGTTCAGGTCCGCGAGGATCAGGAGCGGTCAGGTTTGCCAGTTTGTCCGAAGGCAACGGTCTCTACGTTGTCGATTCGATTGCGCGCTGGCACGGATTGGATGCATGGAAAGGGTGGCCTTGTTTGCCCGCGCGCTCGCGACCGCACTTGCGCGTGCAGGGGCGCACGAATTCATCGCGACTATGAGCACGAGCAATCTGGCGTGCTCACCGGAAAATAAATCGATTTTTTGTTCACATTCAAAACGAGCCGCGTCCTAAAGTTCCTCACCACTGTTTCCCAGAGCGCTCGGCTGCTTCGCCGCAGCCGGGCGCCGAAAAAAATCAATGGGGCGGCGCGAGGGAGGGGCTTGCCGCTCCATTTGTATTGCTTTCCCTATCATCTACGTGTCGGCGAGTCGATAGCCGACGCCGGGTTCGGTGAGCAGATAGCGAGGCCGAGCCGGATCCTTCTCAATCTTGCCGCGAATTCTTGCCATGTAGATCCGCAAGTAGTGCGAACGATCGAGATAGGCGGGCCCCCAGACTTCGCGCAAGAGATGCTGCGGGGTGAGGACGCGGCCAGCGTGGCGCGCAAGTTCAAAGAGCAGCTTGAACTCGGTGGGTGTCAGTCGAATTTCGCTGTCGCCGACTGTGACTCGATGGCGGGCGTGGTCAATGGTC
Organism: Planctomycetota bacterium; assembly: GCA_015654675.1. GTDB lineage: Bacteria > Planctomycetota > Phycisphaerae > UBA1845 > UTPLA1 > SpSt-539. Next base: position 8,916 of record JAATGM010000062.1, read on the forward strand.
AGCTCACCGATCGTAATGGATTCGGATTCTGCGCCGGCGAGTGAGCGGTCGGCGTGGCGCAATGCGACGCGAATACGCGCGAGGAGCTCAGCTACGCTAAACGGCTTGGTCAAATAGTCATCGGCACCGGCATCGAGCGCGTCGACTTTGTCGCGCTCCTGCCCCCTGGCCGAGAGGACAATGATCGGGCGGCGAGTAAGTGCTCGCAATTCCTGCGTGATGTCGAGTCCGTCGACGTCCGGGAGCCCAAGATCGAGAATGATGATGTCGGGTGTGCGCGCGGCAGCTTCCGCGATGCCTTGACGGCCTGTGGCGGCCTCGATCAAGCGGTATCCCTGGGTCGCGAGTGAGGCACGCAGAAACCTGCGTATCTGGACCTCGTCCTCGATGCAAAGAATTGTTACTTCGGGGTCTGCCATTGCGACGTTATGCCAACTCCGGAGTTACAGTGGGTGGCTCACCAATCATTGGAATTGTAAAGCGAAAGACCGCACCGCCGCCTGGCCGGTTTTCAGCCCATATTCGGCCTCCGTGGGCATTCACGATCGCCTCGCAGATCGCCAGACCCAGGCCGACACCACCGTCTGAATTGGATACTCGGTGGAATTTCTCGAAAACGCGGCGGACCTGGTCATCAGGGAGTCCCGGCCCTCGATCAGCGATTTCAACCACGACTTCCTGATTCTCCCGAAATGCGCGGACGTCGATCGGTGTCATGGGAGGCGTGTACTTCGCGGCGTTTTCCAGCAGATTGATCAGCACCTGCTCAATCAGTGAACCGTCGATGGGAACGAGGAGCAGGTCGGAGGGAAGCGAGATGGCCACCGGGCGATCGCCGATTTGCTGCGAAGTACGGTGCAGGGCTGCGCCGATGATCTCCTCGAGCGGGTGCCATTCTCGGCGAAGTTGCACGGCACCGGATTCAAGCCGCGTCATATCGAGGAGATTGCGAATGAGCCGGTCGAGGCGTTCCGTTTCGGTGTAAATCGCCTGCAATAATTCCTGGCGAACGGTCGCGTCAGTCGGACCGGCGGGATCGAGCAGGCTGCCTGCGGCGCCGAGCATGGTCGCGAGCGGAGTGCGGAAATCGTGCGATACAGAACTGAGCAGGGCGTTGCGAAGGCGCTCGGTTTCGACCGTGAGGCGCGCACGACTGGCCTCGTCGACCAGCTGAACGCGTTCGATGGCGAGGGCAATCTGCCGCACAAATGTATCGAGCAAGTGCCGCTCGTCCGGGTCGTCCAATCGGGCGCGTTCAGCCGGCGCGATCGCGAACACACCCACGACGCGCTGGGACGCCTCCAACGGAAGATAGAGCGCGCCTGCGGCGGGGAGCGTGTTCGTTCCAGCACCGGCCTTTTCGCGATTCTGGAAGACCCACTGCGCGACGGCTGAGTCGCGCTCAGCCATTGAATGCGAAGATTGACCCGGCGCGGGCGACAGCTGCCCGGTGGCGTTGTTGAGTAGGATTTGTGTCGTTCCCTGAAAGGCCTGCTGTGACGATCGAACTGCCGCGGTGACGAGTGATTCGATGTCGCCCGCATCCGCGAGCTGCCCGGTAAGTTCGTAGAGGGCGCTGGTTCGCGATTCGCGACGGCGGGCCGCTTCGGCCTGCAATCGAACGCGGACCGTGAGATTGCTAATTAGCAGCGCGACGAGCAGCATGATTGCGAACGTCACGACGTATTCGGTGTCGCTGACCGCGAAGGTCAGATAGGGTGGCACAAGGAAGAAGTCGAACGCGGCGACGCTCAGAAATGACGCGAAAATGGCGGCGGCTCGCTTGCCTCGCAAGGCGACCAGGACAACGCCGCCGAGGTAGACCATGGCCATGTTCGATTCGGCAAAGTGCCGTCGGACCGGCCAGCAGAGCGCGGTCGTCAGGGCGACCACGAGAGCCGCGCGGAGGAAGTCGCGCCAGAGACCGTCGAGTTTTGATGTCTCCGCGGCGACCGCTTCGACCTGACCGCCTTCGCCGCTGATCACATACAGGTCAATTTCACCCGACTTCGCGGCCAGCTCGTCAATTAACGACCCCTTCCACCAGCGCTTCCAGCGCGGTTCGGCCGACTTTCCAACGACGATCTTGGAGACATTGTTGAGTCGCGCAAATGCGACCAGTTCCTCGGTGACATTTGTCGCCGAAATGGTGCGCGTCTGTGCGCCGAGCTGCTCGGCCAGCCGCAGTATTCGATTGAGACGGTCGCGATCTCTCGGCGGAAGGCCGCCGTCGCGCGGTGTGTCAATGTGGATCGCGAGCCATTCAGCGCCGAGTCGCGTGGCGAGGCGCCGTGTCGCGCGGACCAGGCGGGCAGACTGCGGGCTGGCCGAAACGCAGACGAGCAGGCGTTCGCTGACAGGCCAGGTCCGGCCAATCGCGCGATCGTGGCGATATTGTTGCACCTGACGGTCAACGCGCTCCGCGACGTAGCGAAGCGCGAGTTCGCGCAAGGCGGCGAGGTTTCCGGTTCGGAAGAACTTCTGGGTAGCTAGTTGGGCCTGCTCGGGCAGGTAGATCTTGCCGTCGCTCAGGCGCTTCAGCAGTTCCTCTGGATTGAGATCGACCAGCTCGATCTCGTCGGCCGTTTCAACGAAGGAATCGGGGACGGTCTCGCGAACGACTACACCGGTGATTTGCGCGACGATGTCATTGAGACTCTCGACGTGCTGGATATTCATCGCCGTATAGACGCTGATCCCGGCGTTCAGGAGCTCCTGCACATCCTGCCAGCGACGATCGTGTCGAGAGCCGGGCGCGTTGGTGTGGGCCAGCTCATCAACGATCACGAGCTGCGGACGGCGCTTCAGGCAGGCATCGATGTCGAATTCGTGCAGCGTTATGCCTTGATAGGCGATGGTTTTCCCGGGGAGCAATTCATGACCAAGCAGGAGCTGTTCAGTCTCGATGCGGCCGTGGGTTTCCGCAATTCCGACAATGACGTCGACGCTTTCGATGCCGCGAACGCGACCGGCCTCGAGCATGGCGTAGGTCTTGCCGACTCCGGCGCACATGCCGAGGAATATCTTCAGCCGGCCGCGGGCGGGATGCGCCTCGTCGGCGCGAAGCTGGGCGAGGACGGCATCTGGCTTGGGCCGAGTGTCTGACAAGCGTGGAAAGGGCTCCGGTTCGCAGAAGTCTGCGTTGATGTTCAGCTTACCACCGGCCTAAGGCATTTGGCAGCGAGATTCGTGCTGCGCGATTCAACCGGGATTCCGCGCCGGATGAATGCTGGCGCCGCACAGTGGGCAGAATCGCGCGAGCACGCGTCTCGGGATGACTCGCCCACATTCCGGGCACGCTGTTAGTCCGACAGTCTGCCGTTTTCGGCGATCCGCGTAAGACAGTGCAACTGCGACCAGAATCAGCGCCAGGATCGGCGAAGCGTAAAGGAGCGCGGACATATCAGACTCCGAAACGGTTTCAGGCTCGTCAAAGAGATGCAGACCAGGCGCCCAGACGAGAATTGGCCATGCCAGCCAGGTCACAAGGTCGCTCCGGTTTCCGTCGGCGCGATGCGGGTCGGTGCACCGGCCGAGAATTTCGCGATCAGCTTCCACCGCCGCCGGACGGAATCAGCCCGGAGAGGAAAGAACTGACTACGTTCGTGAAGATCGTGAACGGAACCTGAAAGAACGCCGTGAATACGTTGACGCCGGCGAAGGCCGTGAAATTCGTCAGTACGCTGAATAAGAAATCATTGAGCCACATTCGCGAAATCTCCTTTCGTAGATCGCTTTCTAGAACCGAAATGAAATACCGGCTGACGTGGAAAAACCCGGTGCTTCTTCGTTGAGTCCGAATCCAACGCGAATATCGAACTGGATGTTGTCGGTGATGAGATAGGTTGCGCAGACGTTGAGATTCTGCGATGAATCGGAGCCGCGGGTCAGCGGATCGATGAAGTAGTACTCAAGGATGCCGGCGAGCTTGTCGGTGACCTGGTAGGAGGCGGCGGCGGAGGCACCGCATTGAAAATAACGGCCCTGCTCGTCGGAAATCGACGAGAGCTGTGCCACGCCATAGATGGTGAGCTTTTTGAGCAGCAGCCACGAATAGGCGATGCGAACTTCCGGATCGACGTCGCCAGTGGTAAAGCCGTCGGCGCCGGTCGGGAGATACAAGCTGGGGATCAAAGACAAATTAGGGATGAGGCCTGCTTGGCGCGTCATGGCCCACTTCAGGCCTACCTTCATGTCAGCGCCACCCTGGCTCTCATCCAGAAAGGTGGTCGTCCGTCCGGCCCGCGTCTTTGCCAGATATCGCGAGCGCGTGATCACTGCGCCCGTCCAGCCGACGCGCGCTTCGAGATCGCTCAATACACCTATTCGCAGCGAGAGTTCCGGATAGTCCTGGAGCTGCACGCGAACATGATGCGGCGCCCGCTCATAGGAATACGAGTAGCCCGATTCGAGCTGCACGTGGCCGCGCGGCACGACCGACGTTGAATCGGAGAATCCGGGTCGGTCGGTTGAGATCGTGCCGCTCAGCGGATCGGGCTTTGGCCATAGTAGGAAGCCTGGCTCCGGCCAGATGAGGAATCCCGAGGGCGCGGACTTGTCGGGCGTGGCATCGGCGGGCGACGGTGCGGCGATCGACATTGGCGCATCGGCGATGTCGATCGTTGGCCGCGTGGTCGCGGACTCCGCGAGGCACTGCGATGCGAGTGCCGCCATGATAAGAAGGCCGCGATGCAGATCACACCGTTTCATCGCGTGGCCTTTCGAGCCATTTCACGATCGAGCGCGATATTCAATAGAAGCACATTGACTACTGGTTCGCCGAGCACACCGATCTGGCGCGAAATTGTCTGATCGGCGATCAAACCGTTCACGGCACGCACGGACAGCCCGCGGACTCGGGCGATGCGCGGCGCCTGATAGTGAGCCGCCGCGATGCTGATGTGCGGGTCCAGACCGCTTCCCGAGGAAGTAACGAGATCGATCGGAATCGCCGCTGTATTGGCGGGATCGATGGAGTGCAGCGCTGCGATGCGATCCTGTATCTGCTTCTTCAGATCAGGATTCAGCGGGCCGAGGTTGGAGCCGCTGGACGCCGCCGCGTTGTAGGGCGTTGGCGACGTCGCGGATGGACGGCTCCAGAAATAGCCCGGCTGCGTGAACGATTGCCCGATGAGTTCCGAGCCGTGGCACGGGCTGGCGCCCGGAATGAGACTTCCGTTGGCCTGGTGCGGGAACGCAATTTGCGCTACGCCCGTCACGGCGAGCGGATAGGCCACGCCCGTAATAATTGTGAAGGCAGCCAAACTGACGATCGCTGGGCGCAGTTGTTCAAACATGGGACGCATGGCTCCGAATCGTGGTCAGATCAAATGCAGGGCGGTCAAGATCACATCGATGAGCTTGATTCCGATGAATGGCGCGAGCAGTCCGCCGGCTCCATAGATCAGCAAATTTCGGCGAAGCAGGTCCGCGGCGGGCGCCGGCCGATACTTAACGCCGCGCAGCGCCAGTGGAATGAGTACGACGATGATCAAGGCGTTGAAGATGACGGAGGAGAGGATCGCGCTCTGGGGCGTCGCCAGCCGCATGACATCGAGCACCTTGAGTTGCGGATAAGTTGCTGCAAACGCAGCCGGAATGATTGCGAAGTATTTGGCGACGTCGTTGGCGATACTGAATGTCGTGAGCGCGCCGCGCGTCATGAGGAGCTGTTTTCCGATTTCGACGATTTCGATGAGCTTGGTCGGGTTGGAGTCGAGATCGACCATGTTTCCGGCTTCCTTGGCGGCCTGGGTGCCGGTATTCATGGCGACGGCGACGTCGGCCTGAGCGAGGGCGGGCGCGTCGTTGGTGCCGTCGCCCATCATGGCGACGAGGCGACCGCCGGCCTGTTGCTCGCGGATGAGCTTGAGCTTGGCTTCGGGCGTGGCCTGGGCGAGGTAGTCGTCGACGCCTGCTTCAGCAGCGATGGCGGCGGCGGTCATGGGGTTATCGCCGGTGATCATGACGGTCTTGATGCCCATGCGGCGGAGTTCGCCGAAGCGCACCTTGATGCCACCTTTAACGATGTCTTTGAGGTGAATGACGCCCAGGACTTTGTGCGATTCACACACGACCAGCGGAGTTCCGCCGCTTTTCGAAATGTCCTCGACCGTCTTTTGCACTCGTCCGCTGAAACGCCCATTGCCATTGGAGACGTAAGACTCGATGGCGGCGGCAGCGCCCTTCCGAACCACGCGGCCGTCCGGCAAATCGACTCCGCTCATGCGGGTTTGTGCGGCAAACGGCACAAAATGCGCGCCTTCGTACGACGCCTCATGGGTGCGGAGGTTGTACTGGTGCCGCGCTAAGTGCGTGATGCTGCGCCCCTCGGGCGTTTCGTCGGCGAGGGAAGAGAGCATCGCGGCTTCGGCCATGACGTCGATCGCAACGCCGTCGGCCGGTATGAATTCGATGGCTTGGCGATTGCCAAGCGTGATCGTGCCCGTCTTGTCGAGCAGCAATACGTCGACATCTCCGGCAGCCTCAACCGCACGGCCCGACATGGCGATGACATTGGCGCGGATCATGCGGTCCATGCCGGCGATGCCGATGGATGAGAGCAGCCCTCCGATCGTGGTGGGAATCAGGCAAACGAGCAGCGCTACGAGCACCGTGATGGTGATGGGCTGTCCCTGGCCGGCGGCGGCGACGCTGAAGAGGGAAAATGGAAGCAGCGTGGCGGTCGCGAGAAGGAAGATGATCGTGAACCCGGCGAGCAAAATATTGAGCGCGATTTCGTTGGGCGTCTTCTGGCGTTTGGCGCCTTCGACCAGCGAGATCATCCGATCGAGAAATGTCTCGCCGGGGTTGGCTGAGATGCGGACGACGATCCAGTCCGAAAGCACGCGCGTGCCGCCGGTCACGGCGCTGCGATCGCCACCGGCTTCGCGGATGACCGGTGCGCTCTCGCCCGTGATGGCGCTTTCGTCGACGGATGCAATTCCCTCGACTACTTCGCCGTCACCCGGTATGGAGTCTCCGGCTTCGACGAGAACGACATCGCCTTTGCGCAGCGAAGAGGCGGGAACGAGTTCCACAGGGCCGCCGCGGCGTGGCGCGGCCAGCTTCTTCGCGTCCATGGTCGTCCGGGCACGGCGCAGGTTGTCGGCCTGCGCCTTGCCCCGGCCTTCGGCGATGGCTTCAGCGAAGTTGGCGAAAATGACCGTAAACCACAGCCAAAGCGAAACAGCAAGGATGAAACCCGCTGAGGTTTCACCATGACCGAGCAACGCCTGGAAGAAGAGCAGTGTCGTCAAGACGCTGCCCACTTCGACGACGAACATGACCGGATTGCGAACCATGTATCGCGGGTTCAATTTCTTGAACGACGCGACGATGGCGGCGGTGAGGATCTTGCGGTCGTAGCTGAGTCGATTTGCAGTACTCATGTGGATATCCGAATTGGGTCAGGCCTTCAGCATCAGGTGTTCGACAATCGGGCCCAGCGCCAGTGCAGGGAAGAACGTCAGCGCGCCGACAATTAGAACGACGGCGATAAGCAGCACGACAAAAAGCGGCGTGTGGGTCGGCATCGTGCCCGAACTGATGGGGACCTTTTTCTTTTTCGCCAATGAGCCGGCGATCGCAAGGACGGGTATGGCGAGCCAATAGCGAGAAATGAGCATCGCGATTCCCAGCGCGAAGTTGTAGAACGGTGTATTGGCGTTTAGTCCGGCGAATGCGCTGCCGTTGTTGTTCCCGGCCGACGAAAAGGCGTAGAGGACCTCGCTGAAGCCGTGCGGGCCGGGATTCAGAATGCCCGATCGGCCGGGCTGCGACATGACGGCAGCCGCCGTACCGACCAGGACGACAAGGCATGGGATGAGGATGACGAGCGAGGACATCTTCATTTCAAATGCTTCGATCTTTTTCCCCAAGTACTCCGGGGTGCGGCCCACCATGAGCCCCGCGACGAAGACGGCGATGATCGCGAAGACGAGCAATCCGTAGAGGCCACTACCAACACCACCAAAGACGACTTCCCCGAGTTGCATGAGCAATAAGGGCGCTAACCCGCCGAGCGGCGTGAAGGAATCATGCATCGCGTTGACGGAACCGTTCGATGCGGCCGTGGTGACGGTGGCCCACAGCGCCGAATTGACGACGCCAAAGCGGGCCTCCTTACCCTCCATGTTTCCACCGGGCTGGGCGTCGATGGCGCGCTGATCGACGGTGAGTGAGTCGAACGTTGGATTGCCGCGCGACTCAGACCAGGCAGAAAGCCCGAGAAGCGGGACGATGATGATGAACATCGCGGCAAGAACCGCACATCCCTGGCGAGGGTCGCCGACCATTTTGCCGAATGTGAAACAGAGTGCTGCGGCGATGAGCAGAATAGACAGCGACTCGATGAAGTTTGAGAGCGGGGTTGGGTTCTCGAAGGGATGCGCGGAATTGACGTTGAAGAATCCGCCGCCGTTGGTTCCCAGTTGTTTGATGGCAATCTGGGATGCGGCCGGTCCGAGGGCGAGAGACTGTTGCGTGATCGTTTCGCCGTTCGAGCTGCGAACGGGTTCGAGAAGTGTGACGGACCGGTACGGCTTGAGAGTCTGGACGACGCCCTGAGAGACGAGCACGAGCGAAACGATGATCGAGAGCGGCAGGAGGATGTAAAGCGTGCTGCGGGTCAGATCGACCCAGAAATTGCCGATTGAATTGGCGCTGTGTCGAGTGAACCCGCGAATCAGCGCGATAAGACATGCCATCCCGGCGGCGGCGGAAACGAAGTTCTGGACTGTCAGGCCGAGCATTTGGGTGAGGTAGCTGAGCGTTGTCTCGCCGCTGTAGCCCTGCCAATTAGTGTTGGTCGCGAAGCTGACAGCCGTATTGAAGGCCGAGTCGGGCGAGACTGGCGGAAGATGCTGCGAGTTGAGCAGGAGCGATTGCTGGAATCGTTGCAGGCCGTAGACGACGATCAGCCCAGCGAAGTTGAATAGCAGCATCGCGACGGCATAGGTCCGCCAGTTCATTTCTTCTGTCGCGGCCCGCCCGCACATGCGGTAGATCAGTCGCTCGATCGGACCGAGGAATCGGTCAATTCCGCACGGACGGACTTCGTAGACTCGAGCCATGAAGTGTCCGAGCGGCCGCGCGAGGAGCAGAAGCACCACAAAATAGAGCACGAGTTGCAGGCAACCATTGGCGGTCATGAGAACCACTCCGGTCGCAGTAGCGCGACGAAGAGGTACGCCAGGAGCGCCAGCGCGAGCACGAAGCTGATGATGTAAATGGGGCTCATGTAATTTCCGTTACAGGCGTTCGCATAGCCGAATAAGGCCGAGAGACGCGGCGAAGAACGCGACCACTGCCAGGATGCAGACCAAATCCATGGTTGAGCTCCGACCCGCCGGCAGCACTTGTCAGCCATCGATGCGGGCACACGTTTAGATTAGGAATCGAGTGGGGGCGTTGAAAGTAAACGCGGCGTATCAACCGGGGTGAGAGCCGTAAAAAATCCGTAAAGTCGGCCATCGCCGGAGCTCATACGCATGATGCCGAGCGCGGCACGGGCGCGACTTGTCACTTGAGGCGCTCCTCTGCGTTGCGGTTTCAATGGAGTCGACTTGCGTGGTTGCAAGGGGGCGCGTGATGCGCCCTGCGCTCGACGGCTATTTGGCGCCGAGCAGGCGCTGCATGGTTTTTAGCGGGACGTCGAAACTTCCGACGGATTGTCGAAACGTCTCGGTCCGGTGATTCGGCGCACGAGGGGATTGTTGGGTGCGTTCAATTTGGAGTGAAGTCGATGAGGAGAAACTCCCCAACGGTCCCTCACCCCTGAATTCCTCTCTGAGTCTGTCCGAAATGTCCGGTCAACTGCGGTCTTTGTTTTCATAAGTTCAGCCCCATTCGGATCCAAAGCAATGTCCTGGTCTTGTCGACCGGCAATTGCCCAACTTAACATTCCCGCGTGCTGATCGGCCGCCACGGTCCTGTGAAATATGCTATCGAAAGGCCTAATTGATCTTCGTGAACTGTGGTTAAGTTCGGGAAAACTTACAGAGCACTTGCACCCCGCATTCCTGCGGTAATAATTAGCTACACAGCCGTTAAGAAGGTATTTGAGAATTCATCCGATCGCGCTTGCAGGCAGGCAAGCGCTTCGTGATGACATGGGTTGCCTTTTGCAGGGAATGGTGGCATCTGTTTCAACGTCGAACGCGGGCTGCGGAAATCTATTCTCTTCACAGAATTGTGGGGTGGTTTGACTTACGGCCACCATTGATCCCATCCCTCTCCTCGGAGCATATTCTCAGGAGTCACCTCAGATCGTTGGAATTCTATCCGCAGAGATATGAGTTCGAATCTCGCGCCGCAGTCTTCATTCGCCGAATTCTCGACAGGACGGATTCGGAACGACGGGATGCAGTTCACGAATGCTTGCATTGGCTGGAATGCGAGGCGGCCGCTCTTTCTGAAGTATTAGGGACCTCAAACTATTTTGTCTCTCGCGCCGCTGGGAGGAAGTCCGCGTTGGCTCGGGCTCTCGGAGTCTTGGCGGCGCACCCGGATTGGACAGATAAGAAAATTGCAGCCGAGGCCGGCGTGTCGCGCACTTCGCTCTACAAATGGCCGACATACGTTCGTGCCCGGGCGGCGGCGCGCCAAGCGGGCAAGGCCCATCGTGCAACCCGCGCGATTTCCGTTTCGGTTCAAGCTCGGAAAAGGAATTGCCGCTAATCTTCCGTCGACAGTCTTGCCGACTCCGAATCGCGTTAACCCCAGCTCGCAAGCGGGTTTCCTGAAATCGAATTCATTCACAAGCCGACACTCGCCGGATGGGTAGAGGCCCGTCATTGGCGGGCCCGCCACCAACCGAGCGCGAGGAATTGTGCATGAACATCGAGACGATCGCGATTTGCGGGATCAATTCCGCACCCTACAACCCACGAATCGACTTGAAACCCGGCGACTTGGACTACGAAAAGCTCAGGCGGAGCATCGACGAATTCGGCTGCGTCGAGCCGCTGGTCTGGAATCGCCAGACCGGCAATCTGGTGGGCGGGCACCAGCGGCTTAAGATTCTCATCGAGCAAGGCGCCGACGCGGTCGCCGTTAGCGTTGTCGACCTGCCGCTGGAGCGGGAACAAGCCCTCAATATCGCGTTAAACAAAATCAGCGGCGCTTGGGACGAAGTAAAACTCGCCGAGTTATTGCAGGGCCTAGCAGCCATCCCCGACTTCGACGTCGGAATAACCGGCTTCGATCGAACCGAGTTCAGCGACCTTCTCGATCGGCTCGCGACGAGCCAGCCGGAGGGTGAGGACAACTTTGATCTTGGCGATGCGCTGGATGCGGCGAAGGACCAGCCAGCGATCACCAAACCCGGTGAGCTTGTCGAGCTCGGCGCGCACCGCCTCTTGTGTGGGGACTCCAGCAAGCCCGAGGACGTCGTTCGGCTCTTGAACGGGCGGCCCATCGATCTGGTATTCACGGACCCGCCGTATAACGTCGCCTATTATGGCGGTTCGCGCCCCACTCCCAGCAAGGCGCGACCGAAGCGATCGCGGAAGTGGAAGAGAATTTACAACGATAACTTAACTCAGCCTGAGTATGAAAACTGGTTGAAAAGCGCCTTGGAAAACGCGCTCGCCTCGCTCGGTCCAGGGGCACCGATGTACATCTGGAACGGCTTTCGCCAGTTCGGACCGATGCAGACCATCTTGACGGCTGCTGGGGCACACGTCGCCTGCGTCATCACCTGGGCAAAAGAACGCTTTGCGATCGGGTATGGAGATTTCAATCAACAAACAGAATTTTGCCTCTACGGATGGAAAGAAGAAAACGGCGCCCACCGCTGGTATGGCCCGACTAACGAATCAACGCTTTGGGAAGTGCCGCGCGATTGCACCCGGGAGTATCGCCATCCAACCCAGAAGCCACTCGCCCTCGCGGAGCGGGCGATTCGCAATTCCAGCCGACGCGATGATCTCGTGCTTGATTTGTTCCTTGGCAGCGGCAGCACGCTGATCGCCGCCGAGCGACTGGGGCGCAACTGCTACGGAATCGAGATAGACCCGCATTACTGCGATGCGATCGTTCGCCGCTACCTAGCCTTTGTGGGTGATCGGGCGCCAGCATCGCTCGTGGAACGATACGGCCTCGCGGCGGAGGTGGCGACGTGAGCGATCAACCAGCCTCCGCTCCTGCCGATGTCCCCGTACTGACGCTGATCACTAAGCTTAAGAATCGCGAATTCCAAGCGGCGGTCCTGTCCGCGGAAGACCGTCGCCGATGCGTCGAGGTCTTACGGACGGAGGGCTACACCCTGGCTGAGATTGCCCAGATCCTCGGCCGCAACGAACGCACGATTCGACGCGACATGGAGCAGATCCGCTCCGAGCGTGCCCTCGAGCCTCAAACAGACTTCGTGCAGCGCATGGTTGGCGAGCTCGTAGCACACGGCGAAACATCCATCGCCCATCTGCGCCGAATTGCCCGGGAACAAGGCGCGTCAGCCATGGAGCGTGCCATGGCGGAATCTTTTGGCTGGAAAGTGGCCCGCGAGCTAATCGACAAGCTCCAGTCGCTGGGCTACCTGCCGCGCGTCCCAGCCGGAATCGTGGCTGACGTCTTCCAGCACGCCGATGCGGACGTCTCGGCGGGCTATGAAATGCTCGTTCAACAGATTTGCGAAGTATCGGCCGTGGCTGGTCAGGTTGGCGAGGGTCAATCGGAGCGAGTGGCCCGCTGCGAGAAGCTCCTCGACGCCGTCCGACAGGCCCGTGTCACCCCGTCACCTGATTTGGGGGTCTCCCCATGAGCATGGCACGCATGACCAGCCTCGATCGGACCGCCTTGGGAACGATTGCATCGGCGCTGCGCGCCGAGCGCCGCGCCTTGGCCGCCGAGTCCTTCCGTGGCTTTGTACGCATCTATCTCAGAGAGGCCACCGCCAAGCCTGACAGCCGGCTGCATCACGATCTCTACCCGATGCTTCAATCGCTGCCACAGAACCCCACCAGTCGTATCGCCATCGCTGCGCCGCGCGGTAGCGCCAAGACGACTCTCATGAGCACATTATTTGTGCTTTGGGCGGTCTGTCTGCGGAAGTTCCGGTACATCGTCCTGATCTCCGACACGGCCGAGAAGGCCGCCGGCTTCCTGCGCGATGTGAAACGCGAGTTGGTGGACAACGACCGGCTCCGGGCCGACTTCCCCGAGGTCTGCGAACGCTCGCGCCGCCAGCCCGGCCCACCCCGCTGGCGCGAAAATGAGATCATTACCCACAATGACGTGAAGATCACCGCCCTGGGCTGCGGTCAGAACATTCGCGGGCGGCGACACCGTCAGGATCGGCCTGACCTGATCATCCTGGATGACGTCGAGAGTCCTGAGAACACGCGGAGCCAGGAGGCTCGCGCCCGCCTGGACGAGTGGTTCCACAAGGCCATCCTGAAGGCGGGTACACCGCAAACCAGCTTGGTCGTAGCTGGCACGATCCAGCATTACGACAGCTTGCTGGCGAAGTTAACTGATCCGCTGAAGAGCCCGCTCTGGAAAGGTGCCATCTATCGCTCCGTGATTCAGTGGTCCGAGCACCCGGAGCTTTGGCAGACGTGGGCCTGCATCCTGCGAGGCCAGGAAGAGTTCGAAGGCGAGGTTGGTGCAAACGCCGCCCGCCGATACTTCGAAGCCAACAGCGACGCCATGCTCTCGAAAACAGAGGTGCTCTGGCCGGAAAGGGAAGACTACTACACCCTCATGCTCATGCGGGAGTCCGAGGGCCCGGCCAGCTTCGACTCGGAGAAGCAGAACGAGCCGGTCAATCCGCAGGACTGCTTGTTCCTCGAAAGCGACTTCCAGTTCTGGGATGACCGCTTCGCCAATGAGCGCGAACTGCTGGCGGCGCTGGGCGATAACGCCCGCTGGATCGGCGCCTGCGATCCCTCGCTCGGCAAGCTGGGCAAGCATGCCGACGACTCAGCCATCATCATGCTGGTTTGGGACGCCTCTACGGGAGATGTATATGTTCTGGATGCCGACATCCGTCGACGCAAGCCGGATCAAATCATTGAGGATATCCTGGCCTTGACGCAGTTTAGGCCTTGCATCTACTTCGGAATGGAAACTGTTCAGTTCCAGGAGTTCCTGGCCACCGAGGTTGAGCGACGGTCAGCGCTTCAAGGCCGGCAACTCACCGTCGAGCAGATACGCCAGACCACCGACAAGCGCGGCCGGATTCAGGCGCTTCAGCCGTTGATCCGATCTGGCAATATTCAATTCTCACGGCGTCACACCTTGCTGCTGGAGCAGCTTCGGCTGTTCCCGAAGGCGTCGCATGACGATGGCCCGGATGCCCTGGAAATGGCCGTGCGCATGGTCGATCTGGTCGCGGCCCCGCCGCCAGAACCTGTCGGGCTGAACATCGTTGGATACATCACCACTTGATGGACAACTGTTGCTGTATTGATGGTCGGCCGTGCCGATAGCGCGGGGGTATCGCGAGCGATGGATGAATCCAATGCTGATACAATGAGCAACGCTCCGCCCCAAGCGGTCGAGTGTTGAGTGTGCGCCATTCGGGCTCGGGCGGGGCGTTTGCATTTTCTTGCTGCCGATTGCGGCTGGTAAGCGTGCCGGCGCCCTGATTTACTTCATATTTCAGCGGAAATCGCGAGTGAAAGGATTCGAACTCACGACGCTAGCTTGGGAAGATAAAGGGGGAGTCCGGTCAGAACGCGAAAGAGGAGGCGTAAACCCGCATGCGGCTCAACTTGCGCCAGTTCCAGCGAACTGCGTCAACACTCGAATCAGGATGGATTCAGACAAGTTCCGGCCAACAAGTGACCAACATGGGGCTGCGTGACATGAAATCCTTTCGCTACGGCAGTGCCATTCAACGCACGGCCCCCGCACCGGGTTATGGGCGGGTGGAAGCGCCATGGGGTAAGGGATTTCGGCTGTGACGTTCCTGCTTTGCCTTATCGCCGAGATCGCTCGCAGATACGACGATCAGGAACTGTATCTAAAACTCGGCCTCGAGTTCGCGGTTTGGACATGGCGCGATTGGTATGAGGACGGTCGGCTATTCGATGCCGACGTTTGGCGCATGCGGGGCACGGTCTTCGCATTTACGCTGCGCTGGCGGCCGCTCGTCTTTCGTTGGACCAGACCAGAATCGATCGAGCCCGGCTGGATGCGAGGCGAAGCGTGAATCGTGGGCTCTTCGCCGCGCCGGGACCGCTCTCGGGTGGGGGTAATTCATCCTGGGGCGATGCCGGTGTAGGATGCCGACATGGCGAAGAAAAAGGTGAGCAAGACGTTCTCGGGCACTTTCGAGTTAGGCGGACAGAAATATCCCTCGGAATTGACCGGCAACACCATCAAGTTTCAATTGCCATCGCACGAATTCCGGGGAAGGATCGGAGTATTCGTTAACGGCTCAGAGCGAATCTCGGTGTCAATTATCAGTCCGATGGACAGCGCCGGTTTGAAGTTCTCCGTTATTCTGGGAAACCTTGCTTAGCCGTCCGCCTGCCAGCCCTGCGCGACCCGACCGATTCCGCGGTGACCGCATTCTCGCCGGATCCCAGGATCCGCAGAACACGAGGCCGAGTAACAATGGGCTGCGAGTTCCTGACAGTCACCGGCTCGGTCCGCCGATTCTCTAGCCGGGTGGCGACGCCGTCGGCGGAGGGGATCATGGCGACGTAAGATCCTGTAGCAACTCGCTCTCGAGAGCTCCTCGTGATGCTGATCATGCGCTGGTTGCTCGACAAGGAAGTCCGGGTTTATGATGGTAGCGTGCTCACTCGCTCAATCAGTATCTAGTTTCTCGTCAAGCGGCCCGACTGGCCGCGGCGGAGCACCGCGCACGAAAGGAAGCGCCTTGATAAATATCTCATGGCTCCAGCAGCAGTTTCCTGATCTGAGTTCATTTGTCGCGCTTCCTCCGACTGGCCAGAAATCTGTGTTCCTCGCTTCGCATAAGACGGATGGTGATGTTGTCCTCAAGGTTTTCCTGCGTGGCGCCGATCGCGAGCGAATCATCCGTGAGATTGACGCTCCGCTGAAGATCAAGAGTCCGCGAGTACCTCAGATCCTCGATAAGGGCTCGTTGGCGAGCCCATCTGGCAATATCATCTGGCTTCGAGAACGGCGTATCGCAGGCAGCAACCTGAAAGACACGCTCTCCGCACACGGGAAACGCTCCGTAGACGCTGCGATGCGAATCGCATTGCATGTTCTCGAGGTACTCGAAGCGGCAGAAATCGCGGGCGTCGTTCATCGGGACATCAAGCCCGGGAATATTATCATCGCACCAGACGGCTCCGCGTGGGTGATCGATTTTGGATTCGCCCGGCATCTTGACCTGGACTCCGTGACCTCTTCGGCCGCTGCCTTCGCGCCGTGCACGCCAGGTTACGCACCGGTAGAGCAATTTACGAATCAGAAAACTGACGTCGACGGACGAGCTGATTTGTTCGCGACGGGCGTGACTATCTACGAGTGCCTCCATGGGGAAAATCCATTCGTAAAGGGAACGAAGGGCCCACTGGAAGCGCTCGATCGAATCAAGAAGACGGCACTTCCCCGAATCAGCGCGACGGGCTGTCCATCGGAATTCGTTGATCTCATCGATGCGATGACGCGCGGGAAACTCGACCATCGCGCACCGAACGTGGCATATGCCAGCAAATGGATGCGAGAGTTGGCAGCCGCGCATAACATAGTCTGAATCGAATCCCGGTGCTGATTCTGTCAGCGGGACATCACACTCAAGCGCCATTAGAAATGAGGCCGCACTATGGAACTGTTCCTACAGTTTTCGCACAACATGCAATCGGTCTGCCGCGAACTAATCGGCGCTTGGAACGGAGGTACGGTCATAATGAGCCCGCGAGATTGCTCCGCCCCGGGGGACGGAAAACCGTGCGCACTGGAGACCTATGCGGGTTCGTTCACTGCTTTGGGTGGGAAAGTATTAGTCGACCCACAGTTCTATTGCCCCGATGCGGATCACAAGAATCTGACCAACCATGATTACTGGCCGAAAGCGTATGACAGCGGCGGCTTTTTTGATGACGCCGAACCGGACTGCGGGGTTCTACTTCAAAAGCTGGGGGAGCTGAATCAACGTGCTGGCGCATCCCAGATAATAGTGCCGGGGCTTCTCGCCTCCACGGTCGACGACCAATGGCTCGACCGTCAAGCGAAACTGATCACGACCGCGCATCACGAGCTGGGTGATGAGGCGGATCTGATCGCCACGGTTGCATTGTCGGCTGACGCGGGCAAGAGCAGCGAACAGGTACACCGTGTGCTTAAGGCCGCAGATGATTGGCATGTTAAAGGGGTCTATTTGATTGGCGAGCACCCCGATGGCGTATATCTGGTCGAAAATGATGAATGGCTGGCAAACCTGCTGGACCTAATCGCCGGCTTGCGACTTCGGGGAATCTTCGTGATTGTGGGTTATTCAAATCAGCAAATGCTCTTCGCCGCCTGTTCGTCTGCTAATGCGATCGCGGCGGGCATCCACAAATCCAAACGTCAGTTCGCCTCGGGGATGCTCATGGCCCCCGAAGAGGAACAGGCGATGCGGCAGGCACCATGGTATTACTGCCCGCAAGCATATTCTGAATTCAAACTGCCCAGGCTTGACACGGCCCACTTGCTCGGCGTGCTCGACAAAATGCGACACCCGATTGAATTTAACGTGAACTATGCTGATAGCCTGTTCGCTGGGGCTAAACCAAGTACCGCCGACCTTCAGCTTCGGCCGCTCTGGTTGCACTACCTCGGTTGTTTGCGAGCACAAGCGCTCGGGTCGCGCAAAGCAACATTCGATGATACGCTCGATAGCTATCGGGCATCTTTGGACACCGCGGAGAACTTGCTAACCGAATTGGCATCCAAGCACATTAGGGCTGATGATCGAAGCATTCAGCCGGCCTTGGATCCAATACGTGTTGCTCTGGATCTTTTGGTTCAGAGTCGTGGCGCAATGCTTCGTCGAGCGTGGCCGACGTTGTAAAGAGATTTCGAATGCGGCACACCCACTCGTTGAAGAGCCATGATGCATATGACCCTGGCTGACGCTGACGTTTTGGCCTAATTATTGGGCGGCTTAGTGGTGTATCGATCGTCAGCAATCCGACGCCGCCTTTCCGGCATTCCGTCGCGATCATGGCGGACTTCGGGACGCGCGGCAGGAGTAAGAAAGATTCGGACGCGAACCATCGATTCATGGTTGCCTGTCGGAGCCCGGCTCGCCAGCCGTCAATTTTCGCTTCGATCGCCACAATCCGCTTGATTGCAAAAAGCTTGCGCGATCCTACGACGCGCCACCTCGCGCGAGAATAATGTAGAAGCGAAGCCGATTCCAATTTGCGGAGCGAGCTTCGTAGTCCGCGCGGGAATACTTTCTCAAGGCGATCCAGTTTTTGCGCACCGGCGGTAGTGATGTGATGAAGTATGCAGATCTCGCGCTTTGAAAGTTTCGCGCGATCATGCGACCAATCTTTGGCCGATGCTCCGTCAACAAAAACGACGACCAAATCCGGAAAACCGGACGCGAGGCGCGGCTCGACAAACGTAAGCTGATACTGGCCGATCGGTGGTGGGCTCAGGCAGGTCGAAGCGAATGTCTCAACTAGATCTTTTTCGCGGCCCGCGATGGACTGCCGATGGAATAGCCCAGAATTTTGTAATTCCGGGAAACTCCCGACCGTTTCCGCGGAAATCAAAATCATAGCGCCTCCGGCGATCCTTCGCTCGTCCCGCTAACCTTAGCATCGGTAATCCCACTTGAGAACTGAAAAAGTGCGATATCACGATGGGATGATAAGAAAAAAGCGGGGGCGACTGGCACACTCAACAGCCGCCCCCTGCTAATCAGGAACTCACCGTGCGGCGAGCCGACTGAGTAACGTGCGGCATGATAGCAACCTGCCCAGGTTGCTGGCTAGCCAGCTGGGAGGCTAAAATGCTTTCCGCATGCTCCGCCTGATCCTGTATCAGATCATCGTGATTTCCGAACTCATCAGCCCGCCAGCGGATTCCGCCGACATGGCTAGCCCCCGACTGCCGACGCGCTATTGGGTTCGTCGTCGCCGCCGAATCTTTCCCGACGACGTGCCGCAGTGGAGGTTTTTCAATGTCTCGCCAGCCGAGGAAGAGGCCCGGCGTACCGGGAAGGTGGTTCGTCGTTAATGAACAAGATTCTCTCGCCCGTCGCTAATGCGGTCGTCAAGACGATCCGCGCGGCCGGCTTCGACGTCCGCTGGGCGATCGCCGCGGGCTCGCCGACCAACCCGGCGACCGTCATCTTTGATGCCACTCGGCTCAAGGGACGGGAGTCCTGGACCGTGCACGGACCTGTGGATGACCAGGACGCGATCGCAGCAGAGCTGGCACGGCAGGTGGGGATCGTCCTCGACGAATGAGTGTGAGCACTGGAGGAACCACGTGGCATCTGAACCAGATCACTGCACGCTATGTGGGGAGAAAGGCGTAAGCACGACCAAGATTCGATCGGGTGGTCGATTCGAACGCGTGCTGAAGACTGACTGCTCAGCATGCGGGATTTTCTACGCTGACATTGATGAATTGGCGGATTTCGTTGAGGAGGATGGCCGTAGAAAAGCGAGTCCGGAGTTCAGTTTTCGTTTGAGCGTTCTCTGCCGGGAGCAGAACCTCGCGACGCTTTCGCCTTATTATCTTCGATTCGGAAAAGAGCGGGGCGACGAAGACTATTTCCCCGTTCCGGGAACGTATTCCGTGAACGCGCAGGATCTGGTGAAGGATCGATGGCCGCGCAATGTGCCAGAAACGCTTGACCGCGCATTGATTAGAACCAGTTTCATAACCGCCTCAGGGTGATGATCAGGCACGCGACATGGAAAAACGCCTGGTACATGGTCAGATTCCGTTCATATCGCACGACCAGGCGGCGGAAGGTCGAGAGCCACGCAATTGTCCGTTCCAC
>JAATGM010000014.1 GCA_015654675.1 Planctomycetota bacterium
ATTTCGGGTCCACTGTCCCCGCAATGTCGCCGACAAACGCCCCGAATCCACCCCCACCGGCCAAGACACAACCTAACCCCCAACCCCCGCCGCCCACCCCCAATTCCTACTCATACGCATACTCCTATTCATACTCCTAATTCCGCTCCGACCCAGTCTGCCCCGCAACCCCCACCGCCCTCCCCGGCTCCCCCGCCCACCCACCCAAGCCCCCGCCCCCGCCAATCGAACCGCCGCCACCCCTCATGTCCCCGGCCCCCAAAAAAGACCCGCCCCCAGCCAAGCCCATAGCAACACAGCCGCCCACCATAAACGAAATCGCCGCGCCCCGACCCCTCTCGCCACCAACCAAAGCGCCGCCCACATGAGAACCACCGCCTTCCCTAATCCCCCCGCGCCCCCCAAAGAAAGACCGGCCACCCACCAAAAGAACCGCTGCAAGAAAAGAAACTCGCCTATGTCCTTGCAGGACATTTCGGGTCCACTATACCCCCGATATCATTGATAACTATACTCGGAACCCGCCGCATAACGATTCCCCCTCCGATTCAGTTCGCCATTTCCTCCCCCGCCCCATGGATAGGGGGCGGGCCGGGGTGGGGGTCGAACCCGCAAAGCCCATGACGCTCTCGATCACGCTGACCCCAGCCGACCGACCGCCGAAAACAACCGCCCCATCGCTGCCCCGCCAGCTCGCCCCAAACCCGCGCTGCCCCCTTTCAACCTCCGCCAACCACTCCCGCGCGCCGCCCCTCCCGGTGCCCTCTGCCCCACCAAGCAAACCGCCCCCCTCCCTCGTGCCCCGTCCCCCCCAAAAAAGAACCGCAGCTCCGCCGCCCCTCAACCTCCATCAACTAAACCGCCGCCCTCCCCGGGCCTCCGCCCCCATTAGAACCATCGCTCAACTAGAAACTCGCCTATGTCATTTCATGACATTTCAGGTCCACTGTCCCCGTGATGTCGCGTTACGATGCTTCGAAATCGCCCCAACCGGCCGGAGACTATCAGCCCCCAATCTCATTCGCAATTTCCCCCGCCCCCTGGAAAGGACTGGGAGTCGCCGCGGCGACAGGCGGGCCCCGACACTTGCGAGCACCGGGGTCGAAATCGCAATTCCCGGCTCATTTAAGCCCCCAGCCGTCACCGCTACGCCAGCCCATCCAACCAATGCACGGAATTCCACTTGACTTAACGGATAGAAGCGCTAGAACTCTAACCAAACATCGCCCATTTGATCGAACCGGGGGGCGATCAACGCGGATTCCGCGCCAATCCCGACCCAATCGGGACCGGCTCAGGTTCCGCGCCCCTTCAACCCGCCCGTAAAGGGCGCACGAACGTAGCCGGCAGCTTCAGCTGCCGGAGGAGGACGATGCCATGAGTCTCACAAATCTCATCACCCGGAAAGGACGAACGAGTGCAGCCAGGCGCCTTCAGACCCTGGAACAGAAGCCCCGGTCTCCAATTATCACCATTATCACCCGGCCGTGCGTGCCTTCGTGCCCGGGGCCCCTATCAGCAATTATCACTATTATCAACGCCCTCGGCGGAGGAAGTGCCCAAACGAACGCAAGCCAAACCGGACCGCCCCAAATCTCACGAATCTCACGAGACGCGGCCGGGCCGATCTAACAATGTACTAACTGGCGCAAGAGGGAGGGTTTAAATTCCGACTGGAAGTGTCCGATGAAATCCCACGTCTGGGCGTCGCCGCGGCGACAATCCCACGCAAGGCCCGCGACCGCCCATTTACGGCCGATTCCGCGGGTCAATCCCATGTCGGATCATCTCCATCCGCTCGTGGTGCTTGTGCGACATCGCCACCAGCCGCGTGATCGTCCCGCACACAATCGCCACGATCGGGATCCACGCCCACCACGGAATGGTGTGAAGGAACTGCCAGAACGAATTGAGAAATCCCATGGTCAACACCTTCTCCATCCGCCGAACCGGGCGAACCAAAGTGATTGTCCGCCCGCCCCCGAATATTCGCAATTCACCCCCGCCCCCCGACGTGGCCCAGCCCGCCCAGCAGTCACCCCCATCTCAGCCACCGGCCCATCCCCTGCAGCCTTCCCACTCCAACCCACCCCACCCCGCCCCCACCCCTCGCGCCGCCCCCATTTTCGGTTATTCTGCCACCCATGAACGCCATCCGACGATCCACCGCATGGGGGCTGTCACTCATGTTCGGAATCATGTTATCGGGCTGCGACGAGCTCCCGCGCGGCTCCGCCGAACGCAACGACCTCGCCAAGATGGCCACCACCCAGGTCACCGTCATCAACAAGGCCGGCCAGCGTCAAACCTTCAACGTCTGGCTCGCCCGCACCCCCACCGAGCAATCTCGCGGTCTCATGAACGTCACCGAGGCCGAGCTGCCCCACGACCAGGGCATGCTCTTCATCTTCAATTACGACCAGGTCCTCGGCTTCTGGATGCGGAACACCATCATCCCCCTCGACATCGCCTATATTCGCAGCGATGGCACCATCGTCCGCGGCCTGACCATGCAGGCCCTCGATGAAACCAGCCGCTCATCGATCGAGCCCGCCCGCTTCGCCCTCGAGCTTCGGTCCGGAGAACTCGCCGCCCGCGGAATTGCCGACGGCGATCATGTCGAAATACCCGCCTCGGTGCTTAACCAGTCCCCTTAGCGGACCGAACTAGCCAGTAATCGGGTACACAGGACTCGGACTGGCACAACCATGACAGAGAGCAACGCCGGCACGCTCGCACCGCCCGGCCCTCAAATCGAACGGGCTTCTCCCGCACCGCACAACGCCGCCACACACGGCCCCATCGTCCACTTGGCGCTGGCCGGCTCTGGTTCAACCGACCCGGCCGTCCCCTCCGCCATCGTCGGCGACGCAAGCTGGTGCGAGCTCATTCCGCTCGCGATCGACCGGCTCGACGACCCCAAAACGCTCCGCCAGGTCGATTGCGTCCTGCTGATTGACAAGCCCGCCGCTGACGAGGCCGACGCCGAGGAAATGCTCCGCTACGACCAGCTCCTCACGTTCCTGCGTTCGCACCGCGTCGGAGCCGCCGTCATCACGCCGCGCCCGTGGGTCTACGCCGGATACGTCAGCGGCGTCGTCTGCCTGCCAATGGAGTCGCCGCCGGACCTGATCCACGGCGTCTGCATGTCACTGGCCCACCTCCGGCCGGTCCTGCGTCAGCGCGACATCGAACTGGCCAGCATGGAGCAGATGGGCAAGCAGCTGGCCAAGCACTTCGAAGAAGTGAACCAGGAGCTGCGGCTCGCCGCACGATTGCAGCACGACTTTCTGCCGCGCGAAATGCCGCAGGTCGATGGCCTCCGCTTCACCACCATGTTCCGCCCGTGCAGTTGGGTCAGCGGCGACACATTCGACGTCTTCCCGCTCGACAACGAGCACGTCGGTCTCTACGTCGCCGACGCGGTCGGCCACGGCGTCGCCGCCGGCCTGCTCACCATGCTCATCAAGAACGCGATTCAGTTTTCGCGCGTAGCGGGCGAGTCGGTTCGCCTCATCCCCCCCGGCGACGTACTGGCGCGTCTGAACGACGCCCTCGCGGCTCAAGCCCTCCCCGATTCGCAATTCATCACCGCGTGGTACGGCGTCATCAACACGAAGACGCTACGCATGCGATACGCCAGCGGCGGCCACCCGCCGCCCATCCGCGTCGCGCCCGACGGCACCACGTCCGAAGTGTCCGGCGATGGCTGCCTGCTCGGAATCTTCCCGAGCCAGAGCTTCGCCGAGCGCGAAGTCCAACTGTCACCCGGTGAGCGCCTGGTGGTCTTCAGCGACGGGCTCGAAAATGTCCTGCTCGCGCCAATCGAAGGCGCCGGCCAGCCGCGCCGCCTGGCAAACGACATCCTCCCCGAATCGCGCCGCCCGCCGGAAGAGTTCATCGAGTTCCTCACGCATCGCCTCGACCGCGAACCCGGCGGCCTCAGCCGCGCCGACGACGTGACCATGATTTTGGTCGACACAGTCGATTCAGCCGCTCGACCGGCCTGATCCGACCAGACTACTTCCCCGAAGCCCCGCCCAACCCGGCCTCGCTCGATTACAATCCCCCGCCACGGGCGAGTGGCGCAATTGGCAGACGCAGGGGACTTAAAATCCCCGGGGCGGTAACGCCTATGCGGGTTCAAGTCCCGCCTCGCCCAGTACTCACGCGATAAGCAATCGGCCCATTCCTCGGCAGCGACAAATTGAAGGGGCAGGCATAATCGAATCCGGCAGCATCCAGGAACCACATGCCATGGCACATTTCTACGAAGTTGGCGTCCCAATCGAGATTCGCAATCTCTCGAACACTGATGCCATAGACAAATATCTCGCCGGCGCGACCGTCCCGGCCGCCGCGATCGTCGGACTAACGCAGCAACAGCTGAATAGCTTTCCGATCCCCGATACGTGGAGTATTCAACAAATCATTGTACATCTACTCGACACTGACCTGATGGCCGCCGGCCGCATGAAACGGATCATCGCTGAAGAGCGGCCCCGGCTGGAGGTCTACGACGAAAACGCCTTCGCCCAACGCCTCGCCTACGACAAGCACTCACCCGAGGCCGTGGCCGAACTCTTTCGCACTCACCGGCAATTCACTGCCGAAATGCTGCGAAGCGTCTCACCGGACGCCTTCAACCGCGTCGCCATTCATCCCGAGATCGGCGAAATCACCCTCGGCCAGATTCTGCGCGTCTACGTGCACCATGTTCACCACCACGCGGCCTTCATCACGAAAAAACGCAAGCTGCTTGGAGCCGACGCCTAAGCCACCAATGGCCGAACGGGCGGTGATTCTCAAGAAGGGGGTTGACGGGACTCGAGCTCCGACCAGCGGCTATAGAGGGATTCAACCAGCCGCCGGGCGGTTTCAAGCTGTGCACAGAGTTCGCGAAGCTTGACGTGGTCTTTCAGCACGACCGGGTCATCAATGCGAGTCTGAAGCTCGCTGACTTCAGATTCAGCCGTGAGAATTCTTGACTCCATCTGCTCCCATTCCTGCCGCTCCGCCCAAGTGAGTTTGCGCTTCGCGGGGGTCCGGTCCGCGTCAGCATCGCCGCGTGTGCTGTTGTCCGCGGCTGCGGCAGCGGATTTCGCCTTAGTGCGAGTCGCGGCGTCTTCTTAATCGCGAACCTCCAACTGGCGACGCCGATCGCGCTCCCATTGCGAAAGCGCGGCATACATCTTCGTATTGCCTCGACCATCCAACGCGAGCAACTGTGTGGAGAGGCGATCAAGCAGGTAGCGATCATGCGTGACGAGCACCAGCGCCCCCGGAAATTCTTCGAGACTCTCCTCAAGCACGTCTAGCGTGGGAAGATCGAGATCGTTCGTCGGTTCGTCGAGAATCAGCACATCGGCCGGACGAAGCATGAGCCGCGCGATGAGCACGCGCGCCTGCTCGCCGCCCGAAAGACTCCCGACCGGAGTCGCGAGTTGCTCGACGCGGAATAAGAACCGGCGGGCCCACGACGAGACGTGCGTGGCACGCTCTCGGTACACCACGGTGTCCCCGCCTGCCGGCGCCAAAGCATCCCGCAACGACATGCGCTTATCGAGTTGTTCGCGGGCCTGGTCGAAGACGACGATGCGAAGATTCTCGGCCCGACGAACCTCGCCCGCGTCCGGTGTCAGATCACCGGACAGAATTCGCAAGAGCGTGGTCTTTCCGCTTCCGTTGAGGCCCAACAGGCCGAGCTTGTCGCCCGCGCCAAGCACAAGGTTGACATGTTCAAAAAGCAGCCGTCCGCCCAGTGATTTCGCGACGTCCTTCGTCTCGAGCAGTTTGACTGAGCGGCGTTCAGTCCCGGCGAAATCGATGGCGGCGGCGCCCTGATCGGCGTTGCGGGCCCGCACGTCGGCCAGCTCGCCCAGGAGGCGATGAGCCGCGTCGATGCGACCGCGCGCCTTGGTCGTGCGCGCCTTGGCGTTGCTGCCAAGCCATTCGACTTCCCGGCGGGCGCGGCCGGCGAGGGATATCTCACGGCTCGACTGAGCGGCCAGAAACTCTTCGCGCTTCTCCACAAATTGGCTGTAAGCGCCGTCGACCTCGAGAAAGCCCTCAGGATAGGCGGAGCTCAGTTCTATCACGCGGCGAGTGACGTTTTCCAGAAACGCGCGATCGTGGCTGACCAGCAGGTATGCGAAACGCGCGTCGGCCAGAACTGACTCAAGCCACCAGATGCCTTCAACATCAAGGTGGTTGGTCGGTTCGTCGAGCAGCAGCAGGTCTGGATTGCGAATGAGCTGGCGGGCAATGGCGAGGCGTTTGCGCCAGCCACCGGAAAGGGCCTCGACTCTTTGTGACGGATCGGGAAAGCCGACCAACCCGAGCATGATCTTGGCCTGAGTCCAGCGGGCAACCTCGTCTAGGTGCAGCGAAGCCAGTGCATCGAGAAGCGATTCTTCGACGGTTTGTTCAGGGGGCAGGTCGTCATCCTGTGCTACAAACCCAATGCGCAGTCCGCGGCGGGCCGACAACTCGCCCTCGTCGGCATGATCGAGGCCGGCCAGGATTCGCAGGAGTGTCGATTTACCCGCCCCGCTGCGGCCAATCAGGCCGGCGCGCTCGCCTTCAAAGAGCCCGAGCGTAATCGCCTTGAAAAGCTGCCGCGCGTTCAGGGACTTGGTGAGATCGCGGCAGGTAAGCAATACTTCCATCAGGGTCCGATCTTGAGAGCGAAGAGATCAAATCATGCGTCTCCTTCCGGATTGTAACGAGCGTCGGCAATCGAAGCACAAACGGACTTTCGCATCCCTGCGATCGCCCAGCGGTTCCGCAAAGATGGCAATGCCCTACTTCGATTCCGGCGCCTTCAATCGCTCCCGCCAGCGGGCCGCGTCATCTACCCGCCCGGCGCCGTCGTAGCACTCGACGATCCCCGCGACCATGACTTGCCGTTGTTTGTCCGTCACGGCCGGGTTCCCCGCCATCATTTCATAAGCCGCCAACCACAACCGCTCGGCCTCTTCGAATTTAGATTGCTTAGCGACACACTCGGCCAGGCGGCTCGTCGCCGAAATCTGCGTCATGTGTTTCGGCGGCGTAACTTTCTGCAGAATGCGAAACGCTTCACGCAATGATGCCTCGGCTTCGGTATCGTGTCCCATACTGGATTGCAACTTCGCGAGGTCCCCCAGCGCGTCAGCCGTATCAAAGTGCTCATTGGGCGCGTGCAGCCGCCGCTGCATCTCAACGGCCGAGCGGTAAAGCCCTTCGCCTTCGTCATATTTCTTCTGAGCCGCAAGCGTCTTGGCCAGATTACACATCGACCGCGCGACATACGCATGACCAGCCGGGTACCGCGCCTGCAGTGCCCGCAGGATCTCGCGATGCAACGGCTCCGCTTCGTCAAATCGCGACTGCCGACTCAGAACATTCGCAAGATTGTTTCTCGCCGCGGCAAGTCGAATATCATCGGCCGGCAACGACTTCTCAAGGATTCGAAGCGTCGCGCGATGCAGCTCCAACGCTTCGTCAAGTTTGTCCTGCTGCGTCAACATACCCGCCAGATTGTTCATCGCTTCAGCAGTGTCGAGATGTTCAGGCCCTAGTCGGGCTTGCCGGATATCAAGCACCTCGCGGTACATCGACACCGCCTCCCCCAGCCGGTTTGTGCGAGCCAGCAACTCTGCCAGCGTGCCAAGATTCGCCGCCAGCGAACTCCATCCGCCTTCGGGATCCTTCCGTCGAATCGCCAGTGCCCGGCGAAGCAGCTCCTCGGCTTCGGTCTCCTGGTGAAGCTCCATCAGCACCTTTGCCAGTCTGACCATCGCAATCGCCGAATGCGGATGCGATTCGCCCTGTACGGCCAGGTGAATTCGCAGCGATTCTCGCAGCAGTTGTTCAGCTTCGGAATCCTGGTCCCGCGCCGAAAGGACGTCGGCCAGGTTTCCAAGCGTCGTCGCGATGTGCGGGTGGTCGGGATCAAGTATCTGTCGCTGAGTGGCGAGTGCTTCGCGCAGGAGCGGCTCCGCCTCGTCAACCTGCTTCGTCTGAGTCAGCAGCATGCCCAGATTGTCCAGCGTCATCGCCACGTCCCGGTGAGCATTCCCGAATCGCGCCCGCTGAATCGTCAAGGCCTCGCGATAGTTCGATTCCGCCTTTTTATAGTCATGCGATTCGAACTGCGCATTGCCCAGGCTGTTCAGGAGTACCGCCAGCTCGGCGTTGTTCTTCTCCGGCAATGCTCGCGCTATGGCTACGGCTCGCTGCAGTTTTTCAATCGCTTCACCAACTCGGTGCAGGTCAAGCAGTGCCAAACCCCACGAGTTCCAGGCACCCGCCGCATCCAGACTGTCAGGCGCCGCCGACTCGTACAATCCCACGGCCTGCCGAAGCTGCGCCTCGGCCACGACGTATTCACCCAGCGATCGATAGGTCTGCCCAAGCGTCGTGCGGACGGCCGCCTCGACTCGCGGCGATTGCGCAGGACTACGAGCATCGAGTTGCTTTGCGGCCTCATCCAAAGCGGCTCGCACGGTGATGTTCCGATCGCGCGCATCGCGCGGGTTCGCCGCGCCCAGAATGGTCTGCAGGAATTCGTTAATCGCCGATTTTTCGGCCGCCTCCTGCCAGGCCTGCTCTGCGTTCTGGACGGCAATTCTACGCTGGTCCGCCTCGGCGAGACGGGCCTTTTCGGCACGCGATCGTTCGATGCTCTGCAATTGCTCCGCATGTCTGGCCCGCTCGCTCTCCGCCAGTGCCTGACGCCACGCGTAGACGCTGACGCCCAGCCCAGCGAATACCAGCAGAATGAATGCCGCGGCGATGCCCAATGGCACACGATGCCGCTGGAACTGCTTTCGAAGGACATAGCTGAACGAATCGCGCTTGGCCTCGATTGCGTCTCCAGAAAGATACCGATCGACATCACGCGCGAGTTCCCCCGCGCTCTGATATCGGCGCTCGCGCTCCTTCGCGAGGCACTTGAGCACGATAGTCTCAACTTCGTCGTCGAGTCCGGGGCGCAGACTGCGCGGACGAGCCGGCGGCGTCCGCGTGACGTGATCCATGACATCGCGCACATGTCCCAACACCGGATAGGGAAATCGCCCCGTCAGCATTTGGAACAGGACAACGCCCAGCGAATAAACATCCGTTCGAATATCGATCAGATCGGTGCGCCCTTCGACCTGCTCCGGACTCGCCCACGGCAGCGACCCGATGAATTGCCCGGACTGCGTGTACTCAGCGGCCCCGCCAAGTCTCGCGGAGGCCGCGCCTCCCGCCTCAACAGGCAGCACGCCAGCCAGACTCGTCAGATCGCTGACCTTCGCCAGACCAAAATCCAGCACGTGCGGCTCACCGCGTGCGTCTACGCGGATGTTCGACGGCTTCAGGTCACGATGAATGATGCCGCGCAGATGGGCGGCGTGTACCGCCTCGCACACCTTCTGAAACAGCGCTAAACCATCACGTACGTCGGCGACGCCGCCCGAGATCAACGGCTTTGAAGCCGCGCGAACCGCAGGCGTCGCCGCCCCGCCGTGCGAGCGCGTCGGCTCATCGTGTGCCCGTGAAGCCGGCGCCTCCCCTTTCGGACTCATCCGCTCGACATACTCGTCCAGCGGCGTGCCCTCGATGTAATTCATGACAAAGTAACTGCCGCCGGCCGGCGTGACACCGCTGTCATGGATGGTCACGATGTTGGGATGGTTGAGCTGCGCAAGAATGCGGATCTCGCGCTCAAATCGCAACTGGTCGATTGAGTCGCCGAGCGAATCGTCGCGCATCCACTTGATTGCGACCGTGCGGCCCGTCGATCGCTGCACCGCCTCGAACACGACGCCCTGCCCGCCGCGCCGAATCTCGCGAACAACCTCATAGCCGGCCAGTTGAAAACCAACCGGGCCCACCACCTTGGCACGCTGTCGGGCATTACTAATGAACACAGCCCTGCGTAGGGCTTCTGCCAATTCCGGCATCAGGTCCTCATTCCTCGAACCGATTTCGTCGATCGAGATTGCCTCGCCTTCGACTTCGCGAGAAAGGCATTCATTCACCACACGCTGAATGCGCTCTCGACGATTGGCGTCGGCTGGCAACGGCTGATGCGAGGATCCCATTGCGTTGATCCAAACGAACGTGTCCGGTATTCGGCGCCGCCGATCTGACCCTGGCGGGCACAGTAATTGTCTCGTACGCGCTTCGCCTCGCCAAGCACATTCGGTTCAGGCGACGGCGGCCGAACTTCCCGACGACCGGGCTGGCACTACTTCGACACAGTCCAGGCCACGGAAGAAAAATCCCATCACGCGTGCAAGTTCCGGATTCAACCCGGCGATCCGGCATCCGCTCCCACGCTGTCGAACAATGCAAATGACCAGCGCACAAATGACCGAGCATCGCGGCTCCAGTTCATCGACGCCCGACAAATCGAAAACGATTCGTGCACCAAGAGCGGTTTCGTGATGCAGTAAGCGCTCCAGTGCGCCCTGCAACGCGTGTCGTGTCAGTATCCGCTCGCGAAGTTGAAATCGAAGTTCGCCGCAGGCGGTGGTCGAGATATTCCACTGGCTCCGATGCGATGTCTTCACCCGCATCCGCGACTTCGATTTGCGTCTCGCTGGCCACATGATCCGTCCGCCCGGACCGGAGCACCCGGCCCTGTTAACTTCATTGAGAAGTCGCAGGCCGGCTCACGCACATTCTTGGAGAATGCAAAAAATCACGACTTTGTGCTTAGGAAGCTCGCTGAGTCGCCAAGCGCCAGCCGCAACGCCTGAAGCCCACGATGACAGAGCATATGCACCGAACCCTCGCTGCGGTTCATCCGCTCAGCGATCTGAGCCACCGGCATTGCATCGACGTAGCGCAGGCGCAGGGCTTCACGGTAGTTCTCCGGCAGCTCGATAAGTGCCCGCTCGACCGCCTGGGCCGCTTCATGGCCGGCCGCCGACCGGCTGGGCGTGCGCGAATGAGCCGCCAGCACTTCAAGCAACCGCACCATGTCCTCATCGTCCGACGTCGGCGCGTCGGCAACCGCACGCCGGCCACCACCGCGTTTGGCCGCGCGTTGCGCCTTGATCGCATCCATCAACCGATTTCGAGCGATCGTCGCGAGCCACGGATAGAAATGCTCGTGATCCTGCGGATCAAACGATCCGATCCGCTGGAACGCCACCACAAACGCCTCTTGAACGATGTCCTCCGCCGAAACGCTTCCCTGCAGATCATCTGGAAGTTTGCTACTGATCTCGGCGATTAACCGTTCGCAATGAATGAACAGAAGCTTGCTGAGCGCGGCCTCGTCGCCCGCGACGGCCTTGGCGGCAAGCTGCGTATCGTCATTTGTCGACTCTTCAGCCGACATCGTGCTGCTCCTGGGGCACATCAGAATGGCGTGCGGTGCAATGATCCGCTCCTCCACTATATCAGCGCGTCGGTAACTTCCCGAGCCCATCCGCGACGCACTCAATCTCTGGAAATCGCTGCAAAAGGCCATCGCTAACGCCAAATGCACGGCTCAAGAAGATTTCGCGTGAGAAGCCCCCGGAGTTGTCAATTGAATCAGGGCAGGCATTTGTTCCGCACAGGTGCCGAATCATGAACCCCTATGATCCCTCGCGCCTTGGAGATTGCGATGTTTCGTTCATTCAAAGCGGCGATATTCGCCACAATCGTCCTGGTGTCCGTTTCCTCCGTCAGCGCCGACCTCGCGGTCTATGTGGATAGTCTCGCCACCGGTTGGCAGAACTGGTCATGGAGCACCACGGTCGACTTCGCCAACACCACGCCCATCCACGGGTCGGCCGGCCGGTCGGCCGCAGTCACCTATTCGAGTGCCTGGGCCGGGCTTTATCTGCGAAGCCCAGCAATCATGAACGTCGCTGATTACGTCACGCTCCGCTTTTCAATCCATGGCGGCGCGTCCGCCGGACGCTCGATTTTCGTCGTCGCATTCGACGCGGCAAACAACCCCGGCACCGGCATTTCGATCACCCCCTCGGCCGGAAGCTGGTCCACGCTGGAAATCCCACTCTCCGCGTTCGGCGTCACGACCATCAGCGGATTGGTCTGGCAGGACGCGATCGGAAACGCCCAACCCACCTTCTATCTGGACGACATCACGCTCATCGCCGGCCCCCCGCCCGAGCCCGGTGTCGGTCCCGACATTTCTGTGGACGCCACCCTCGACCGTCACGCCATCAGTCCCGACATCTACGGCATGAACTTCGCCGAAGCGTCTCTCGCAGCCGAACTCCGGCTGCCAGTGCGTCGATTCGGAGGCAACGCCACCACGCGCTACAACTGGCAGAACGACACATCAAACCGCGCCAGTGACTGGTTCTTCGAAAACATCCCTAATCCGAATTCGAATCCCGCCGCCCTGCCCAACGGCTCCAGCTCCGATCAGTTCGTCGACCAGGACCGCTCAACAAACACCAAGACTCTCATGACCATTCCCCTGATCGGCTGGACGCCCAAAGCCCGCCAGATGGATGGCGGATTCGCTGTCTCGACCTACGGCCCGCAGCAGAAGACAGACCCAGACCACCCCAACTTCGGCAATGGCGTTCGGCCCAACGGAACACTCATCACCGGAAACGACCCCGCCGACACGAGCGTTGCCATCAATCCCGCCTTTGTGCAGGGCTGGATCGCCCATCTCATCGGGCGCTACGGCAACGCGGCCTCCGGCGGAGTGAAGTATTACAACCTCGACAACGAGCCGGCCCTCTGGAACAGCACGCATCGTGACGTTCACCCGCAGCCGCTCAGCTACGACGAACTCCGCGATCGCACCCTCCAATATGCCGCTGCGATCAAAGTAGCCGACCCAACCGCCAAGACGCTCGGGCCCGCCGAATGGGGCTGGGCCAACTACTTCTACTCAGCCCTCGATGTCGCGGCCGGCGGCGCCTGGTGGGACACCCGGCCGGACCGCCGCGCCCATGGCGATGTCCCGCTGGTTGACTGGTACCTGCAACAAATGCGCGCCTACGAACTGTCGCACGGCGTGCGCATCCTCGACTACCTCGATCTACACTTCTATCCCCAGGAATCCAACGTGGCCCTGAAATCGGCCGGCGACCCAGCGACACAAGCGCTGCGCCTCCGCTCGACGCGATCGCTCTGGGATCAGACCTACATCGACGAAAGCTGGATCTCAGACGTGATTCGAATGATCCCGCGCATGCGGGAATTGGTCGCGGCCAACTACCCGGGAACGAAGCTCGCGATGACCGAATACAACTGGGGCGGATTGGAATCCATCAACGGCGCATTGGCCCAGGCCGACGTCCTCGGAATCTTCGGCCGCGAGAATCTCGACCTCGCCACCATGTGGGACCCGCCTGAGGCGGACCAGCCAGGCGCATTCGCGTTCCGAATCTTCCGCAACTACGACGGCGCCGGCTCGGCCTTCGGCGATACGTCGATTCGAGCAACCAGCGCCGACCAGTCCCGCGTGGCGGTCTATGCCGCTCAGCGTCCCGATGGCACCCTCACGATGGTCCTGATCAACAAGATGACCGAAGCTCTGACCAGCAACTTCACGCTCGCGAACGCTCCGGCCGCCTCGGCTCGGCGCTATCTCTACGACAACACCGACCTGAGCCAGATCGTTCGCATTGCGGACCTGCCGCTATCTGGAGGGACAATCAGTGTGTTGTTGCCGCCATCGTCGATCACACTGCTGGTCGCATCGAGCCAGCGGCCGGGCGACATCAATGGCGATGGCGCGGTAAACACCGCCGACGTATCGCTCTTCGTGTCAGTCCTGCTTGGAATCGACACGGACCCGGTGCACCTTGCGCGCTGCGACTTGAACCTGGACGGCGTCGCAAACGGTGCCGATACGCAGGCGATGATCGCAGCGATGTAGCCGCGCCCCTTGCCAAAAAACGGGAAGCATTCGAGCCGTCGGTTCTTCGATCTGTCGATGAACCGACGGCTTGCCTATTTGGCGAGCCAGCCACAGGATGTCTCAAACGCGGGCGGTAAAAAAAGAATCGCCCCGTCGGGTTCGGGGCGATTACCGAGCGACGGGGAGTCGCTCGTTCGAGGGAAGGAAAAGGTAAAGTAAGGCCTGTCAGGGCATCCCCGGGCGGCTCGCGGCCTGCCAGCGATAGAACGCCCATCTAGGTCGCTCTACTTATAGGCATTGCGCGTGCCACATACGCAATAAGCCCGGAATGGCCCGTAATGCCGTTCCAGCCCGGCGGAATTACAATCACCCGCAAGCCAAGACACGGAGAGTGTGCGTGGATACACAGATCAACCGTTCATTAGTCGCCCCCGACCTGCTCGTAATCGAAATCGGCAATTCGCACGTCACCGTGGCGACGTTCGCCGGCCTCGACGTCCGTACCCTCCAGCGGCTCAATCGGGACGAGCTATCTGAGCTGGGCGATGCAATCGAGGCACAGTGGGAATCGCTCCCCGACGAGGGATCGCGCTCGGTGGCCATCGGCTCCGTCGTGCCCGAGGCCATGCAACGCGTCATGGCCATCATTCATGCCTCATTGCATGTCGAGCCCGGCGTCGTTGGCCGAAACATCCGCCTGCCGCTCTCACTGGCCGTCACCCAGCCGGAAACGGTCGGCGTGGATCGCGTTTGCTCGGCCGCTGCCGCCTATGAGCGTTTCGGTACGGCCTGTGCCGTCGCTAGCTTCGGAACCGCCACCACCATCGACTGCGTAAACGACGAGGGCGTCTTCATGGGGGGAGCCATCCTGCCCGGCCTCGCGATGCAGGCGCGGGCTCTTCATGAGCAGACCGCCCAGTTGCCGCTCATCACCCCGCACCCGGTCATGGACGGCGCGGTCTACGGTGGCACGACCGAGGAAGCCATCAACCACGGCATCATCTTTGGCACGACCGGGGCGCTGCGCGAAATCGTCGAACGCTATGCCACCGAGCTGAAGCGCTGGCCAAAGTTGATCGCTACCGGCGGCTTCGGCCGGCTGATCGCCGACTCCTGCGATTTCGTCGACGTCGTCGAGCCCAACCTGTGCATCCAGGGAATTGCGGCCGCTCATCGGCGACAGACACTGGCCAGGACGGACGAATGACGCATCGTCGCCGGGACGCGATGAATCTCTCGCAACAGCAAAACGAGACAGTGACCGCGCGGGTCCTGACCGCGCCGGCGCCGGGCGCCATTGCGGTAATTGAACTGCGCGGCCGAGGCGCCGCCGATGCGTTGCGGGCCGTCACCCGAAAACGCTCCGACGATTCAGTCGTTGATTTCGTCGAGAATCGGCTCGTCCTCTGCCGAGTCGTCGACGGCGCCGAAACGTTAGATGACGCGCTGGCAGTGACGTGGTCCGGCGGATCGGCCGCCGAACTGAACCTGCACGGCGGAGTCCGCATCGTTCAGCGCGTCATGAATCTCTTACAGCGCACCGGTGTGAAATGCATCGGCGATGCAACGAATAATGATACGCATGGGGATCCAGTTAATTGGCTCGAAGCGGAGGTCGATGCGGCGATGATGACCGCGCACACCCGCCGCATGACGCGCTGGCTTCTGACGCAGCGCCGCCTGCTCCCCGATCTCGTTCACGCCGGACCGATGCAGTCGGTCGATCCGGAACTAGTCCGCCGGGCGCGAGCCGCAGCCGCGCTCGTCCGCGGCCTGACAGTCGCCATCGTCGGCCCGCCCAACGCCGGCAAGAGCACGCTAGCCAACCGCCTGATCGGCCACGAGCGCGTAATCACGTCCGACATCCCCGGTACGACACGCGACTGGGTAAGCGAAACGGCCTCAATCCGCGGATGGCCAATCACGCTGACCGACACGGCAGGCATCCGCACGACGACTGACGCAATCGAGCGCGAAGCGATTCATCGCGGCTTGCAAGCCGCGCTCGGCGCCGACTTGATCGTGGTGGTGCTCGACGCAACGAGAACGATCGCCGACCGCGCCACCGATCTCGCGACGATTGTGCGCAATCTCCCGCCCGATCGACCGCGCTTGCTCGTGCTCAACAAGTCCGACCTACTCGCGTCCATCACGATTCCGGCGAACGTACCGGGCATGGTCTGCGTTTCGGCCCTGACTGGCACCGGACGAGACGAACTGGAGGCGGCAATCGCGATGCGCTTGGACCTGGAATCGCTCGAATCCGACGCGGCAGCGCCCTTCACCGCGCGTCAATGGATGGCGATCGGGCTGGCCGACGCGGATCGAATAGGAGCGCGATCGTAGGCCCGTCGTCACGCGGACCTGACAAGCCGCTGGCCATCGGCGACCACGGCGAAAGCTTTGCCGCACATCGTTGCCTGATTTTCGCTTAGCACGTCCAAGACAAAGCGCACCGCAATGGGTTTGCAGCCGTGGCCGACGAAGAGCAGGAACACAGGCAACACATCCAAAAGCTCCTCGCGGGGGCCGACCATTATCGCCGGTTGTAAGACTTGATCCGCCGTGTAATCACTCAAGCGGGCCAAGCCCGATCCGCTCCGAGGCGCAAAATTCGGCCATTAAGCAACTTGCGAAAATTGCCATACTATCCCAGGAATGCGTGTTGCGCATGAGCTCGAAACGCGACTACGACGGCGCGAGCCGGTTCGATCGTAGGACCCGTAGCAAAGCTCTTTTCGAAGGTCCATCCAATCATGCGATTTGTCACTCTTGCCGCGCTGGTCTGCAATGCCGCTCTCGCCGCTGACGCTGACCGCCACAAGCCGTTCTTCGTCGGGATCGGCGACCTGCCCGGTGGCCGCGATCAAAGCTATGCCTCCGCCATCTCGGCCGACGGGTTGATTGTCGTGGGAAGCAGCAACTCGGCCACGGGCGAGATGGCGTTTCGCTGGACCTTCAAGGATCGGCGTCTCGAACCGCTCGGCGATCTGCCGGGCGAAAGGGTCTGGAGTCGTGCCAATGCCGTATCGGCAGACGGGTCAGTGATTGTCGGATCCAGCTCGTCGCACTACGGCAACGAGGCATTTCGGTGGACCGCGGCCGGCGGCATCAAGGGCCTCGGCGATGTCTGCGGCGGCTACTTCAACAGCTCAGCAACCGGCGTGTCGGCGGATGGATCGGTGGTAATCGGCGAAGGTACGTCGGCGCAGGGCATGGAGGCCTTCCGTTGGACACAGGACGGCGGACTCGTAGGGCTGGGCGTCCGCGGTCGCGCGCGTTTCGTATCAGCCGACGGCAAGATCGTCATTGGCGATGAATGGAGTCGGTCGACGGGCTCGGTCGAGGCCTGGTTTCGCTGGACGGCCGCCGACGGTGTCACGAAGTTCAGCAACTTGCCTCAAGTTGATTTCTCGGGCGGGACTTCCGATGCGTCCGCTCTTGTCGGTAGCGCGGTGTTTGACGGGGTACATCACCCATTTCGATTCGAGTGGCCGGATCGAATCTCCGTTCTCAAAGAACCGCCCATCGAACATCCGTACACGCGGGTTACGGCGATTTCGAGGAATGGTCGAACCATCGTAGGTTCGGCCGGCGGAATAGGATCGGGCGAGGCGTTCGTCTGGGATGGCGATGGCGAACCGCAGCCGCTCCGCCAGATTCTGACCGACGATTGCCATCTAAACGTGACGGACTGGAAACTCTCGGGCGCGACGGACGTCTCAAATGATGGACGCACGATTGTGGGATTTGGCATCAATCCCAAGGGAACGTCGGAGGGTTTCGTCGCCTATCTCGGACCGCCGCCGCGCGGATCGAAACGCGAGAAATGATTGAACCTGAATAGGTACCTGGAGAATTCGCATGACGCCGTTGAGTCTCAGCATCGTGGTTCTCGCTGGGCTGATTTCGGCCCCCAAGTCAGCGAACGCGACGACAAGCGCTCCATGGAAATCACGCGAAGAATTCGTGGCGGCGATCAAGAGAATCAAAGTCAACATGTCGCCGGACGATGTCCGCCAGATTCTCGGCGCCCCGGACGACATTCGACGTCCGGAGGATTTCGGGGACACCTCGTATGGTGACTTCAAGGAACTCTGGTGCTACGGCACGGACGGACACAATACTTTCCCGACCCTAGGACGGGTCTGGTTCGGCAACAAATTGACCGTACAGCATTCGTTCGGAGCCGAGGGCTCAGCGCCAATCATTGGCGAACTGCCCGAGCCGGAGTTGAGGCGACTCCTGCGCCTGATTGATCGCGTCAGTGGACGCGGCTATTCGCCGTTGAGGACTATTCAGGTCGTCAACGGGCTTCAAGCGCTCGGGAAGGAAAATGGGGTGGCGGTTCTGAGAGAGTATGTACGCATCCGCACAAGCCCGAGGGGATTTGAGGGGCCCGATCGCGACATGGGCTTCGTCATGCTGTTGCGCGTACTCTTTGATGTCCCGGCCGACCCGGGATACATGCCGAAAATATTCGGATTCGATCCGTATCCACCCGAGGATCCATGGGTGGCGCCGCGCTGGCCGATTGTAATCGTGGATGATGTTCCCTTTATGGTTCCGTTTCCCAGCTCGTTTGGAAACGGCCTTCATCTGGCCCCGCGGTTTCCCGATCCCGAATTTGAGGAATTTGTAAAGTCGTCAGGGTGGCGAGCGAGGCCGCTGGCGCCGGCGAACAACCCACTTGCGGCCATGCAGAAGCTCGAGGAATCGCCGCAGTGGACCTATGGCCAGGACGATGATTGGCAGCACTCGGCCAAGTCCGGCCGAGAATACATATTCCGGCAGGTTCTCGATCTGCTATACAGCGTCTACCGCGGACAAATTGGCAGCATCGAATGCGACCCGAAGGCGAAGTCGTTTGATCAGGTATTTGCCGAGGCCACCGCGCTGAACATCCGCTGGGACCCAAGCGCGAATCAATACACCTTCGGCGATGGCACGTCGCTGCCGGTCCCCACACCTGTTGCATATGGGAGGGACCATTGGAATCCGGATGTACCGGGGTGGAAAATCAATTTGTCGATGCATCGCAAGGATCAGGAGAACATCGAAGTGACCTTTCGTTACTCCGGCAAGCTGACGATTGAAAAACCGCGTTTCGGCGTGCGGCTGCTTTCGGGTAGCGATCAGCAGCGGGAGGTTGGTAACATCGATTTTCCGATGGGCGCGCCGCCAATCATGCAACAACCCTCGCAATCGCCCGAGATGAAAAAGATGATGGAGGAGATGCACGCGCGAATGCAGGAAGGCATAAACAAGGCAATTGCCGAAGGGCGAGGATCAACCAGCGCGAGTTCCGGAATCAACGTTGAGCTCAAGACCGGACAGAAACTAGTTGCCGTGCTCACCTATAACGGCCAGACTTGGACGAGCCCGGAATTCACTCCGTGAGTGCAAGTCGCAGCGCGGCGTTGATCAACCCCAGATGCGAATACGCTTGCGGATGGTTGCCCAACGCCCGCCGCTGCACCGGGTCATACTCCTCCGGAATCATCCCGGTCGGTCCTGCCAGTTTGCAGTAGTCGTTGAACAACGCCTCGGCGTCGGCCCGTCGGCCAATCAATGCATACGCCTCGATCAGCCACGAGGTACACAGGTTGAACCCGCCCTCCGACCCGGGCAGACCATCGTCGTATCGATAGCGCATCACAGTCGGCCCGTCGCGCAGCGTCCGCTCGACGAGCCCGACCGTTCCAACAAAGCGCGGATCGGTCGGCGGAAGCAGCCCCGACAACCCAACGCACAGAGTCGCCGCATCCGGCTCACTGTCTTCATACGTCGCGGAAAACCCGTTCAGTGCGGGCTTCCAGCCGCGCTCCAGCACGTCCGCCGCAATCTGATCCCGCAACGCGGGCCACTCCGGCCGTCGCCGACCCGTATAGGCCGCCACGGCAATCCCGCGATCCACGGTAAGCCAGCACATGACCTTCGAGTGAACGTGGTGCGAAGCCGGCTTGCGCGGCTCCCAGATTCCGTGATCGGGTTCCTGCCATCGATGGGCGACAGCATTGACCATGTGCTCAGTCAACCGCCAATGGTCCGACGAAAGCGGTGCGCCGCGCGCCGCCAGCAACGCAATCAGATCGGCAATCGGCCCGAACACATCGAGTTGCACCTGCTGCGCCGCCGCATTACCCACCCGAACCGGTCGGCTGCCGCGATAGCCCGACAATCCGCCAATCTCCGCCTCAGGGCCGAGGTCGTGCCCGTCCACGGTGTAAACTGGACGCAATCGATGCGGGTCCGCCAGCCGATCGAGTACGGCCAGCGCCCAGTCGAGAAATTTCATGGCCAAGCCGGTATTACCCAACCGAACGAGCGCCGCCGCCGAAAGCGCGGCGTCGCGCGGCCAGCAGTAGCGATAATCCCAATTGCGAACGCCGCCGGCATGTTCGGGCAGACTCGTCGTCGCGGCTGCGGCAATCGCCCCGCTCGGCCCATAGGCCAGCGCCTTGAGCACCAGTGCCGAGCGGCGAACAAGCTCCGTCGCGACCGACGGCACAGCAAGCGTTTCGGCCCAGCCACGCCAGAATTTTTCACTCTGCGAGCGGCGCTGCGGCTCGGCCAGCATCGC
Organism: Planctomycetota bacterium; assembly: GCA_015654675.1. Lineage (GTDB taxonomy): Bacteria > Planctomycetota > Phycisphaerae > UBA1845 > UTPLA1 > SpSt-539. The sequence goes on from JAATGM010000014.1 coordinate 20,403, forward strand.
CGGCACAAGACTGCCCGTCCCGTACCGAAGCTCGAGCACAAGCGGCGCGCCACCCAGGTCTACCTCGCACACGGCCGTCTGGTGCGCCCCCTCGTCACGAATATCCCACGAAAGTCCGGGGGCAAGCAGCACGATCGGATCAGTCGCGCCTTCAATCTCAACGCCGCCCTGATCCGCGCGCAGCCGCGTATGCGTCCGCCCGAAGTCGAGCCGCGGCGAGAAAGTGATCGTTACGCGGCCATGCCCGTGAATGACACGAATCAGATCGGTCCGCCCGGCCCGCTGAAACGCGCGGCCGTCGCTGCAATCAAGGTAGTCCCACACACGAAACGTCGGCCAATGCGTCTCAAGCACGAACGAGTCGCGAACATAGTTCTGAGCCGGCGGTGCCGCGCCACCCACCGGCGCAATGTCGAAATATCCGGCCGTCGGGCCTCCCAGCAATTCGGCAAACAACGCCGGCGAATCAATCCTCGGGAAGCAACCCCACACCACCCGGCCGTTCGGCGCGACCAGCGCCGTCGACCGCTGATCCGAGAGGAGCGACAAGCGCTCGATGGGGATCGCATCTCCCCCCGCCAACCACTCCGCCCGAAGCTCGGCTAGTCGCGCCAGCAAGTGCGAAACTTCAAGATCGTCGGCCACCCGAAAAGCCGCGCGCGTATTACCCGGCCCGACCTTCACACCCACGTCGGGTCCGGCCAGCTTCGCGAATGCATCCTCGTCGGTCGCGTCGTCCCCGAAATAGATCGCGGCGGTCGCCCCGACCTGCGTGCGAATTTTCTCCAGGGCCAATCCTTTGTTGGTCTCCACCACGCTCAGCTCAACCACCATCTTGCCCAGCCGCACGAAAACGCCATGCAGCTTCGCCGGCCCGGCCATGATCGACGCGACCGCTTGGCTGGCCGCCGGCTCGGCAACGTTTCGATGATGGAAAGCCAAAGCGGCCGGCTTCTCCTCCAACCATGCCCCCGGGCAGCGCGCGGCAATCTCATGCAATGCCGTCCCCAGCGTGCTGCGCAATTGTTGCGCCTGCGGCGATAGCGTCGCCGCGTAGCCCGGCTCGAATTCGCTTCCATGACTGCCCACTAGCCGCAGGCCCGACGCATCGCCGGCGTGCGCCGACAGGTCGCTGAGGCAGCGGCCCGAAATAATTGCAACGTGCGTATGCGGCATGGCCGCCAGCGCCCGCAGTGCAATCATCGATTCGCGCATCGGCTTGGCCTCGGCGGGAAGCGCAACGATCGGGGCAAGCGTGCCGTCGTAATCGCTCGCGACGAGCAACACCGCGCTGCGGGCCAGCTCCTCTATGCGGACGGCCAGGTCGCTCATGCTCCCAGGGCCTCCAGGAAATTGTCAGCCCAATAAGTCAAATCGTGCCGCCGAACCGCCGATCGCAGTGTGGCCATGCGGAAGCGCGCTTCGTCAGGCGGCATGCGGAGCGCCGTCTCCATCGTACGAACCATACCATCAATATCGCGCGGATTGACGAGCAACGCCCGCCGCAACTCGCTCGCGGCACCGGCAAACTCGCTCAGCACCAGCACGCCGGAATTGTTGCGCCGCGACGCCACGTACTCTTTCGCCACAAGGTTCATCCCATCCCGAAGCGGCGTGACCATCATGACATCGGCGGCGGCATAGTACGCCACCACTTCGGGCCGTATGAGACTGCGGCGGAAATAATGGACTGCGACACCGCCCGGTTCGCTGTACTCGCCGTTAATCCGGCCGACGATCTGCTCGACCTGCGTGCGAATCTCGCGATATTCCGTCACGCTCTCGCGACTCGGAACCGCGATTTGAATTAACACGCAATCCTCGACGCGCACCTTGCGTCTGCGAAGCATCTCCTCGAAGGCAAGCAATCGCGTGTCGATGCCCTTCGTATAATCCAGCCGGTCGATGCACAGCAGTATCTTCCGCGAGGCGCCGACGCGGCGGCGAATCTCCATCGCGTGTCGCACCACATGCGGGTCCGCGGCCAGATCGTCGTACGACTTGAAGTCGACCGAAATCGGAAATGACCCGACCCGAATCGTTCGACCCTTGTGCCGGAGCCGCGTGTCCGTGCCCTCAGCCGGGGTGTACATGCGGGCCGAACGCGAAAAATCTTGTGCATCCGAATGGATCTGGAAGCCCACCACGTCGGCCCCCAGCAGACCCTCGATGATTTCCCTTCGCCACGGCAGCCATGCAAACAGCTCGTCCGGCGGAAACGGTATGTGCATGAAAAATCCGATTCGCAGATCGGGGCGCAGTCCTCGCAAAATGCGTGGCACAAGCTGAAGCTGATAGTCGTGGACCCAGACAGTATCGCCGCGCCCTGCTGCTCTGGCCGCCGCCCGCGCGAATCGCAGGTTCATCTCGACATACTGCTTCCACCAGGCCCGGTGAAACGACGGTGTGCGAATCGCGTCGTGATAGAGCGGCCAGATGGTGCGATTCGAAAAACCAAGATAGTACGATTCGACCTCGGATTGAGAGAGCGGCACCGCGTGGATGCGAATGCCGTCATGCGTGAACGGCCGCGGCGCCGGCCCCGCCGTCCCTGACCAACCAACCCACACACCGCCTCGATCGCGAAGCACCGGTGCCATGGCCGTCACCAGCCCGCCCGGACTCGGACCCCACCCCGCCCCGCGCGCGGAGCGAATCCGCTGCACCGGCAACCGATTCGCAACGACAACAATTCCCGGCGGGCGTTTGGCCATCAAATAGCAACCTCCGCGCGTCCTCATTATTCGAAGACCCGCGCTGATTCAATGCAGATTCTACGTTTCTTGCCGCAGGGATGGGACACAATCAGGCAGGCCGCACACTCAACCGTGCGCAGCTGCCGGATTGAGAAATGATTGGTATTGAGAGCCGATTCGGTCGAAAGTTCGCCCGATCAGCGCCGGCGTCGAAGTGCAAGCGCACCGAGTACAAGCAACGAGACGGTGGCCGGCTCCGGAATGGTGGCGATGAACGCCTCTTTCTGGCCGTCCGGATTGAATCCAAATCCGGTAATCGTCCGGCCATCATCCGACACGCCCGTGGCCCACTCCAGCGTCCATCCGCTGAAGTTCAAACCAGCGCCGGCAAGGACATCGGCAAGTCGCTGCATGCCGCCGGTCGGCGTCCAATAGAACGCCTCTTGCCCAAAGTCGGAATACGAGAAGCCAACGATCGTCGATCCGTCCGCCGAAACGTCATACGCCCGGCTGTCGTGGAACCCGCCAGGCAGATCACCGAGACTGACCAGACCGCTGCCCTGCGTCCAGCGAAACGCCTCAACGCCAAGCGCCGCGGCGCTCTCGCCGACAATGACCGATCCGTCCGCCGATGCCGCGCGAGCCGCGCTCAGGTACAGGCCGCCCGGCAAGTCGCCGAGGCCGACCATGCCTTCGCCCTGTGTCCATCGATAAGCTTGCTCACCCTGCGTGCCGATGCCGCTTCCGACAATCGTGTTCCCGTCGTTCGAAATGCCAAGCGCGGTGCTCTTGACCGAACCGCCCGGAAAGTCACCCAGACTGATCATGCCGGTTGCCTGCGTCCAGCGGAACGCGTTGTACCCACCGGCCACGCCGCTGATGCCGGTCACGACCGAGCCATCCGCCGACACAGCCAACCCGCGGCTCATGAACTCGCCACCCGGAAGATCGCCGAGTCCGACCAGGCCGGTCGCCTGCGTCCAGCGAAACGCTTGGTATCCCTCGAATACAATCCCTTGGCCGACGACGACCGAGCCGTCATGGTTCGCCGCGGCGCCGATACCTTCATTCTCGCCGGTGGGCAAGTCACCGAGGTCCATGATGCCAGTGGGTTGAGTCCACCGAAAGACATCCTTGCCGTTAAACGCCTCGCTCGAACCGACGGCCACTTTGCCGTCGCCCGAGATTCCGTATGCCTCGCTGAAAAAGCCCAGCCCGTCGAGATCACCGAGACCGGTGAACGACGGCACGCCGGCCAGCGCCGCGACAGAAGACGAAAACAGAATCGCTAGAAAACTCGCACCTGAAACGCCGCGACGGAAAGACATCCTTCACCTCCACCAGACGTCGAATCAACTCGCCTTGCTTTGGAAATAAGATCGTCGACGGATGATCCCGCCCGATTCAAACCTCGACGATCCCCCGCGCTTCTTTCTCTCTCCCAGCAGGCCGCCTCTTCTATTACAGGATACCATCCTGGCAATTCAAAACGCAAGCCCCCATCCAATTCGCGGTGCATGCGACGCGCCGTACAGGCTCAATGTTGCTAAACTCCGGTCGTAAGTGACATTGTGTATTGGCACACAGCCGCGCTAACGAATACCGCCAACAGGATCATGCAACGATGAGCCAACCAACTCCCGCTGATATCACCAACGCCCTGCGCCGCGTGATCGATCCCGAACTCCACAAAGACCTCGTAACTCTCAACATGGTCAAAAGCGTCGCCATCGAAGGCGGCCGAGTTCAGCTCGGGATCGAGCTCACCACTCCCGCCTGCCCGATGAAAGACACGATTCAGAAAGACATCGATCGCGAATTGAAACGCATCGACGGCGTTCGCGAAGTGGCGATCGACTGGACCGCCCAGGTCCGCGCGACGGCCAAGCCCCGTACGCAACTTCCGGGTGTCAAAAACATTGTGGCTGTCGGAGCCGGAAAGGGCGGTGTCGGCAAGTCGACCATCTCGGTCATGCTCGCCGCCGGACTGAGCAAGGCCGGCGCCAAGGTCGGCCTCATGGACGCCGACGTCTACGGCCCTTCCATCCCCAAAATGATGGGTGTCGAAGACGAAAAACCCGGCGTCCAGGGCGAAAAAATTCTGCCCATTGTCAGCAATGGCATCGGCATCATGAGCATCGGTTTCATGGTCGAGAGCGAGCGGGCCATCATCTGGCGTGGCCCCATGGTCCACGGAGTCGTGAAGCAGTTCCTCGACCAGGTGGAATGGGGCGAACTCGACTACCTGATCGTCGACCTGCCGCCCGGCACCGGCGACGTCCCGCTGACGCTCTCACAGTCGATCCCGCTCACCGGCGCCGTGGTAGTCTGCACGCCTCAGGAAGTGGCCCAGCTCGACGCCATCCGCGCCTTGCGAATGTATCAGCAGCTCAATGTCGACATCCTCGGCATGGTTGAAAACATGAGTTACTTCATCGCCCCGGACACCGGCAAGGAATATGACATCTTCGGCCGCGGCACGATCGAAAAAACTGCCGCCCGCCTGAAAGTCCCGTTTCTCGGATCGATTCCGCTCAACACAGTCATCCGCATCGGCGGCGACGCCGGCAAGCCCTTCTCGGCCTTTGACAAGGGCGACAAGGCCACGCAGACCGCAGTCGATCAATTCGTGAAAAACACGGCCGGGCAAATCAGCATTCGAAACATCCTCCGCCCGGCCCCGCTGGAACTGAAGATCACCTGAACTGGAAAGACGCTCATCGCCCTCCGGAGAGTCCCGTGTTACAGGTGACAGTCCGATTCTTCGGCCCCGCCGCAGACCTGGCTGAACTCCCCGAGCGCAATTACGCGCTCGAAACGGAGACGTCGCTGGGCGCCTTGGCCGGAACCATTGCATCCGACTACCCGCGCCTCGCATCCGCCATGGGAGTCCGCCTCGCCGTCAACCATCGCTACGTCCCCCTCAATCACATCTTGGCCGATGGCGACGAAGTGGCAGTCATCCCCCCCGTCTCCGGCGGGTAAGATTCCGCCATGCCCCACCCCGATCCAATCGCCATTACACTAACACGCGAGCCAATCTCGGCCCGAGCCCTGGTCGAATCAATCAGCCGAACGAATTCTGGCGCGATCGCAACCTTCGAGGGCATCGTCCGCGCCGAGCGCCGCGACGACGGCGTGGAGCTGACGGCGTTGGACTACTCCGCGCACGAAGGAATGGCGATCGAACAGATGGCCCTCCTGCGTGAGCGGGCGAGCAAGCAGTTCGAAATTTCCCAGATCGCCATCGCTCATCGTCTCGGCCACCTCACGATTGGCGAAGTCTCCGTCGCTATCGCCGTCGCAGCCCCGCATCGCGGATCGGCTTTTGAGGCCTGTCGCTGGATCATCGACACACTCAAAGTCGACGTGCCCATCTGGAAAAAGGATATTTGGGCCGACGGCCGCGAAGAATGGACGGCAACAACATGAAACGAGCCACGCCGCCAGCACGTCGAACCGTCGCCTCAAAACAGAAATCGAAGCCGTCCGGCCGCTCGCGCCGTCCAGCCAAACCCGAAGCCCGTCGCGTCGCGGCAATCATCGCTGAGCTCCACCGCCTGTACTCCGACGCCGAGTGCGCGCTATCGCACAAGTCGGCCTGGGAGCTGCTCGTTGCGACAATCCTCTCGGCCCAGTGCACCGATGAGCGCGTCAATAAGGTCACACCCGGCCTGTTCGACCGCTACCCCACCATTGCCGACCTCGCCCGCGCCGTACCGCGCGACGTCGAAGGCGTGATCAAATCCACCGGCTTCTTCCGTAACAAAACAAAAAACCTCATCGGTGCGGCGAAAACACTCTCCGAAAAATTCTCGGCAGCCGTCCCCCGCACCATGGACGAACTGCTCGAACTGCCCGGCGTCGCGCGCAAAACCGCCAACGTCCTGCTCGGAACATGGTTCAAACAGAACGACGGCGTCGTCGTCGACACCCACATCGGCCGGCTGTCTCATCGACTAGGTCTTACGTGGCGATCCAAAAATGACAAAGACGCCGTAAAGATCGAACAGGATTTGATGGAAGTATTGCCCCGAAACGAATGGACCTTCGTCGGCCACGCCCTCATTTGGCACGGCCGGCGAGTCTGCACTGCCCGCAAGCCAAACTGTGCTGAATGCTCGCTCGCGAAAAACTGCCCCTCGGCCTTCTCGTTCGGTTCGCCCCCGCCTACTCGTCAGCGCAAGACCGCGATTGCCGCATCCACCGTGGGATAAATCTCAAAATACTTGTCGAGGCGGGTGGTCTCCATCAGTCCCGCCATGAACGGCGATATCGCCGCCAGCACGACCTTTGCGCCCTGCTGATTCCCCTGCGCCGTTACCCGTACGATCGCCCCAAGCCCGGCCGACGTGACGTACGTCAGCGCCGAGAGATCGAGCACCACTTTTTCGGCAACGGTGTCAAAACACTCGGTCACGGCCTGGATGAATTGCTCTTCGCCCGCTTCACGCAACTCGCCCTCGATGCGAATCACCATCACCTTGCCGTGCTGCTGTTTGCCGATCGTCATGGTAGACCTTCGTCTCCTCTAATCGCCGGTCCAACGTATCCGCCCCGCCTCCCACATGCCAGCCCCGCGAACTGGACGCGCCGCGCGTTCCGCCTATCCTCTTACGGCCCGCGAGGCGAAAGGACGCGATCATGACTGCCCCACGACTCTTCGAACCCACTCTCGATGCCGAAGCCCAATACGTCGAACAACACCGCGACCGCTTCGCCACTGCGGCAAAAACCGGCTTCGATCGCTTCGGGCGCGGCCTCGTGCTCGTCACGATCCGCCCGCCCCATGCCCCCGATAAGGCCGGCACAATCGAATACGTCAACGACTCCGAAGCCGATCGAATCTGGCCCGCCACTGGCTGGCCCGAGGCCACCACCCGCCGCGCCGTGGCCGAATACGACCCCGACTCAACCTTTCTGGTGATGTTCCTGGATTACGAAGCCAAGAGTTGTCGGCTGCACCGATTTGACGCAACGGAATAGTCCAGCCGCCTACTCAACCCGCTCCACACCCACGCCCTTCGGCCCCGAAACGGCCCGCCACGTACACCACGCCGGATCCTGCGCCAGCACCAGCGTCCAGTCGCCCCTCAGCGAATCCTCGACCACTCGCTCTTTCGTCTTCATGTTCTCAAACGGCAACAGATCGTAAGCCATATTCCACCGCAGCCCGATGTGAGCCGACGTCGGAATCAAATCCGCCGGACAAAACAGCGTCTTCCCGCCACCGCGAATCATCACCCCCTGCTGATGTCGAGTGTGCCCGGGAAGCGGCCGTACGCTGACGCCCGGGGCGATTTCCGCCTCGCCATCCACGCACTCCAATCGCCCGGACGCCTCCAGCGGAGCCAGGTTCTCCGTGCGATAGGTCCCCGTCATCACGAAGTGTCCCGCCCGAGCATCGTCCCACTCACCGCACGACACAACCACCCGCGCACGCGGAAACGTCGGCACCGCCTTGCCCGTTCCATCCTGTCGTGTGATCCCACCGGCATGATCGAAGTGAAGATGCGTCAATATGACTGTGTCGATCGACGCCGGATCAACCCCCGCCGCCGAAAGCGAGTCAGCCATCCAGTGTTCGGACAACGCGAAGATATCTCGATCCTTCGCGTCATACTTATTGCCGATGCCGCTCTCGACAATGATCCGTCGCCCCGCCGTCTCCACAAGCAACACCGTGGTGGCCAGCGCGATCCGATTGCGCTCGTCAGCCGACACCGTTCGCGACCACAGCGGCTTAGGGATAATCCCGAACATCGCGCCCCCGTCGAGACTCAACCGCCCGCCATCGAGAAAAGTGACGCGAATATCGCCAAACTGCATCGGCGGCCGCACCTGACCTTGACTCGGAATCGTGTGGGAACCCATATCGCCCAATCTAAGACCCGCGCTACTTCGCGCCAAACCCTACCAAGACGCCGCGCCCGCAATCGCGCGCCATTCGCAGGGACCGAAAACAAGCGCAAACCCCGCCGTCGCCCGGGAATAGGCGTCGCATTCCCTGCAGGCCGAGGTTAGACTTCGCCTCGCGGGCCCGCCTGCGGCCAGGCCGGCTTGTTTTTGGTTTCGCCATGGGCTAACATGAAAAGTCCTCCACAGCAGGGTCCGGGTCGAGTTCGCTCCTCGTCCCGTCTCGCGATGGGCAGGCACCCTGCAACGCCTCAGAGACAACTCGGGCTCGACGATGCTGTGGTTGCCATGACCCAAACTGTATCGCTGCGCACCTCCATAACCGAATATCAATCCGATACTCCGACCTTTAAGGCCGGAGGTTTCGAATGGCGCTGCCTGCCCGACTATCGCGCCCTCGTCGAATCCGAGCAATTCAAATGGCTCGCCCTGCGCGAATCGCCCGGCGCCGTACGCGTCAAGCGCAACGGCCACCGCGACGTCTGGCGAATTGAGCTGCCCGGCGACGTCGTCTTCGCCAAACGATATCGCAGCGAATCGGTCGTCACCCGCCTCAAGGCCATGCTCCGCGGCCCCATGTCCGCCATGGAATGGGATGTCGGCCATTACGCCGCCGCCAACGGAATTGACGCGGTCCTCCCCGTCGCCTGCGGATGGCGCGGCCCGCGAACCTGGTCCGGCCCGTCCTTGCTGATCACGCGCGGCGTGCCCGGGGCCATGCCCCTGTGCGACTTCTGGCTCACGGTCCGCGACGAGCCGCACCGCGCCAACGCCATCTGCCGCAGCACCGCCCGGCTGGTTGCCCGCGCCCACCAGTGCGGCTTCCACCACCTCGATATGCACGCCGGCAACATCATCGTCCAGACGCAGCAATGCGGCCAACCACGGCCCATTTTCGTCGATCTGCACAACGTCCGCATCGCTCGCAGCGTCACCCCGCGCGACGTCGTTGCCAATCTGGCCCAGCTAAACCAATGGTTTCGCCGTCATGCGACCAAACAGCAGCGGCTCCGCTTCCTCAAGGCCTATCTCGACGCCCGCGACGAATTCGCCACCGCCGGCCCCTATGCCCGCAACTGGACCATCGACCCGCGCGAGCTGCTCACCATTCTCGCAACCGTCGCCCGCCGTCATGCCGAAAAGCTCTGGGCCAAGCGCGACCGCCGCTCCATGCGGACCGGCCGCTACTTCGCCCGCGTCCGCCCGGCCTCCGGCTGGCGCGGCCACGCCCTGCTCATCAGCAAACACCCGCGCGTCGGCTCGCGCGCGTCGCACGAAACATTCGAAATCAAGCAGTGGCGGCAGTGGCTGGCCGACCCCACCATGTGGACCGACCCCACCTGCACCGACGTCCTGAAGGACTCGCACAGCGCCGTGGTCTGCCGCTCGCGGCTATCGCTCTCGCCGCCGCTGCCGGTCATCTGCAAACGTCCGCTGGCCCGTTCGCTCATCAAGCGGCTGCTCTACGCCGTCGGCCCTTCGCGCAACATGCGCGCCTGGCGGCGTGCCAACATGCTGCTCAATCGCGACCTGGTCGCGGCCCAGCCGCTGGCCGTCGTCGAGCGCCGCTGGGCCGGCCTCATCCGGACTGACAGCGTCCTTATCACCGAGCTGGTCGAGGGCGCGTCCGACCTCGAAGCTTTCCTCATTCGTGAGATCGGCCACCGCTCATCCGCCGTTCAGCGCCGCTCCAAGGACGGCCTGATCGCCAACGTCGCCGGACTCGTCCGCGACCTGGCCGATCGCGGCTTCGCCCATCGCGACTTCAAGGCCGCCAATCTGCTCGTCCGCTGGGAGGCCCCCTTCGTCGGCCGCCCCGAGCTGACCCTGATCGACATGGACGGTATTTCCCACCGCCGCGGCCCGCGCTTTGACGCGGCATGGCGAGCACTGGTTCGCCTCGGTGTCAGCTTGGACGCCTGCCCGGTCGTCACCCGCACCGATCGCCTGCGGATGCTGCAAGCCCTGCTGCTCAAGACCGGCCGCCCGCTGACCGGCTGGAAAGACATTTGGCGAGCCCTCGCCGAGCAGTCCGAGCACAAGCTCAAACTCAAGACCCTCCGCCGCGAGTGGAAGCTCTCCCACTACGGCCGCGAGTAACCCTCTTCCCAGTTCGCCACGAAGACTTTCCGCTGCCGAGTCGCTCAATCACCGCGCGCTCGTCTTGACTATTCAACTGAGGCAAAAAAAGAACCGGCCCTCGGAGCTTGTCTCCGAGGGCCGGTGATAGGCACTTGGTTTTCAGCCCCGACCTCGCTGGGAGGCCGGAAGCCGGGGGTCCGACCTGCTTACGGGCAGGCCGGGTTCGGGTCGCCGACGCCGAGTACCTTGTTCACGAACAACGGGTAATCCGCAGCATTGATCAGATTATCCGCGTTCATGTCGGCACAGGCGCAACCGGTCGTGATCGACGGACCGGCGATACGGCACTTGACCATGCCCTGCACGTCGTTGCCGCGAACGGCGTTGTCACCATTCACGTCGCCAACGCACGTCGCACAGACCGGCACGATACCGCAATCCGGCGGCGGAATCGGGATGCAACCCGGCGAATTGCAGAAGTCGTTGAGCTCCTTGATCGTCACGTTGTCAAAGAACCCAGCGCCCGACGCCGACGGGTCGCCCGAAGCGACGTTGTCGGAGACGAGATCGACACCGCGCATGAGCTGCGTCGAAACCATGCCAACCCGCAGGAACGTCTCGGGGACGTCGTCGAAGTTCGTATCGACGCCGACCATGACGTTCGAGCCCTTATCGAGCAGCTGACCCGCCGGCGTATTCGGCCGGCCCGTGTCAGTCTCGATGATCAGCCGGAAGCACGTATTCAGCGGCCACTGGACCGGAGCGCTCGTGTTCGGATCGAGCAACGCCGCGTAAGCGACGCCACCGGTTGCCAGACCACCGACTTGCACTTGGACCTGGTTCGTCGGCAGATAACCCTGAGCGGCCAGATGGTTATCGAAGTCATCCGGATAATTCACGCCGGCCCGAGCAAGGCGAACGCGCTGGATGCTCAACCGGGCGAACTCAACCGTCTGCGGATCATCGCCAAGCGGACGGACGATGTAGGTCGCCCGGCCAGCCAGGATCTTCATGTCCGTCGTGAATCGCTGAATGTTTCCGTGCGGACTCGTGATCGGTGAGTTGTAAACACCCGACCGCACGGTGTACGGCGCGGTGCCGTCCAGCTTGCGAGTCAGATCGACGAACAAGCCGATCGACTGCTCATTGCCGGCGGCCACCGGACACGGATTGGCCGTCGAAACCTGGAGTTGAGCAACGTCGGGCAGCGTATCCGGTGCGATCACCGGCACGAAGTACGCCGGGATACCGTTCGCCGTTGCGTCGCCGCCCGTGACGGGCGCGACCAGCGGATCAGCCGTCGGCTGACCGATGATCGATCCGACGCTCGAGAAGAACGGCGGCGGCGGCGTAACTGTCTGCTCGAAGTTGTGGAACATGCGAACGGACGGACCACCCGTGGTCGGGGGTACAGCCGACGCCACTTCGCAGTCGTCGGGCTTTCCATTGTTATTGCAGTCGTTATAGCACGGCTGCGTCGTCAACGCCGAGGTGTTCGTCACCGGCGGCGTCGCCGTCGCATAAGTTCCGACCGTCGCAACGCACGACCCGCCATAGGTGGTCGAAATGTCGCACGAATCCGGAACCGAGTTGTAGTTGCAATCCGGCTCGCCGGCGAGAATCCGGCAGCCGTTCTTCGTGCCCGAGCCGCCGCAGGTGGCGAGTCCAGGCGAGAACAACGTTCCAACCGTGAACTTGGCGTTGTCCCACCAGATACGCGTACCGCTGGTTCGACCATTGGTATTCGCGTTCTGGCCGCGACCGATCGCGAACCGAACCGGCACTGCACCGAACGCCGTGGACAGCGGCCGTGACTGACGATTCAGTACGAAACCGTTGCCATCGACATCCAGGTAGTACGAATTCGTGTTCGGGCCGACCGGGGAGACACCGTCCACCTCAAATCGCCAGCGAATGCAGGCGCCCTCAGGTACGGTGTCGCCGAACGACACGATCTGAACAACAGCCGTCGCAGGATCCGAACTGAACATGTAGAACGTCGGGTTCGGATCAGAGTTGGATACGCGGGCGATCGACACGCCGCCAATGATGGACGGCGGGGCGAGCGGGTTCGCGAAACCCTGACCGTTGTCGCTGATGAGACACATGCAAAGTGCATCGTTCTCATTGGCGCCCGGTTCGACTTCCATACTGATGTCAAACCGAGTGAAGCCCTGGGTGCGATTGCGCATCTTGGGGCTCAACGCTCCCAGCGACCAAACGCCGTGGTTACCCACGCTGTTCGTCGCGTCGACCGGCATCAGGACGCACTGGCCTTGGAACCAGGGCTGCGTGCAGGGTGCCAGCGGAACTCGACTCGACTCCAGGACGATCTGAGCACCCTGGTTCGCACCGGGATAAAGCGTCGGCGTAGCGCCGCCGAAGCCCGGCATGGTGATTTCACTTCCGACGATCGTCCGCCATCCGGCTTGGGCGCCTGCACCCGTCGGTCCCGATGTCGGGAGACCGGTTTGCAGCGGGCCGACCGTATAAAGCGGCGACTCGAAAGTGATCTGCCCGCCAACCACGCCTGAAATCGTTCCCAGCGGAGCGACAAACGCGCCCTGGGTCTCGCAATTGTCAGGAATGAGGTTGCCGTTGCAATCAGTCTGGTTCGTACTGACCGGCGGGATTTCGCACGGATCAATCACACTGTTGTTGTCGCAATCGGTCTGGCACTCATCCGGAATCTTGTTTGCATCGCAATCCGGGTGAGCGTTGCTGATGGGCGGAACGTTGCAGGGGTCGATGATACCGTTCTGCAAGCAGCTCGCCTGGCAGGTATCCGGCTGCAGGTTTGCGTCGCAATCGGTAGCCGTACCGAGCGGAGGAACCTCGCACTCGTCCGGAATACCGTTGTTATTGCAATCGCCGCTGCCGGCCAAACCGCCGCACGTATTTCCAAGACCGCAGGCGATATCGTCCGCGTCGTCGCGGCCGTTGCTATTGCAGTCCTTCTTCTGATCAGTGACGTAGAACGCTGTGACACCATAGCTGCCGCCGACCGGAAGCGGGAAATTGCCCGTCCGGTTGCGCACCAGGCCGATTCCGAACACGCTCAAATTATTCTTAAGCGCGTCGACCGCCTGAACGGTGTTCGCAGGACCGCCGTAGGTCTGGCCGTCCAGCTGCTGGCAGACTTGCTCGATGCTGCCCGTGACCGTCGGTGAATCGAAATTCAACTGTCCGGCAAAGACACGCTCCGCATTAATGCTGCCCGGGGTACCGGCCAGCGCCGCGATGATCGCATCAAGCTGACAGTTCGAGAACGCGATTCCCTTCGTGGTAAGCAGGTTTTGGAGGGCCGTTTTGACCGAAGGATTGGTCACAGCCGGCGTGCCCGCAAGAATCTGCTCTTGGTACTTGCCGGTGTTGCCGGCCTTGAACGTCGTGCCGACGTTATTCCACCGATCTGATACGAACGGTGCCGCGAGTGTCGGGAGCGACGAGGTAACGCCTCGCAGCTGGCCCGAACCCACGCCGTCGCCGGTCTGGCTGCCTGCAACCAGGTAGCTCAGGCCTTTGGCGGTTTGCGGGCAGGTCGAGTCAACTCGACCTGAACCGTAGAAATTGGACGTAACGACAGCCGTCGCAACGCAGTAGCCCATGTTCAGGCGACCAGCGAGCGATACGACCGTATTCGTGCACGAATAGCGCCGCGCCTCGGCGAGTCCAAGTCCGCCAGCCAGGTTGCTCATCCAGCTCCAATAGCCGACGAATCCGCTTGGCACGGTGCCTTGGCACAGCGTCAGTGAGGTGTTGTTGTAGATACTGATCCAGACGTTTCCAGCCGGAAGCGTTGGCTCGCCGCCGAATGGATAGCTGAAAGAGTAGTTGTATTTACGAACCGGCTTCGTGTACCCAGTCAGGTTGAAGTCGGCAGGCAGACCCGGGAGGCCGGTCTCGGCCGTTCTATTGCCGCCGTTGCCGATCGACTCCGAAATCAGCGAGCCCGATCCGAAGTTGGGGGACGGGATTGTCGCCGGGGACGGATTCGCCTCATCGCGCCAGAACTCCATCGTGAAGTTGTCCTGGAAACCCGGACCGAGAGGCGGTTCGTCAACGTTGTTGGGAAGCGTCGTAGTCGCGTTGTTGTAACCGCACTGCGAATACGCACCCACCCAGCGAACCTGGCTGACCTGGATCGGCGACGCTCCGGTGTTGAACCGGTCAATGCGCTTCTCGCTCACACCGGCGCCCGCCCGGCCGTTGCAGTCGGACGAAGGCAGAGTAAACGCCGTGCCAGTCGTCATCTGGCATCCGCCAGAGGTCTGCGGCAGATCGATTCGCGTTCCGCCGAATCCCCACGTTCCAACGACGAGTTCCTTCGGGAGGCTCTTCGTGCTCGCCGGAACTGAGGGGCAATTCGGAATCGGCTTCGGAGCCCGGACCGCAATGCGGAACCAGTTCCGAGCCACGTTGGAAGGAATCGAGTTGACGCTGCGAGCGGTGAACTGTGACGAGAACGAGGTCAGACCCGTTGTCACGTTCGGAACAAAACTCGCATCGCCGGGAACGATGCCGGTCGGGTTGGCGCCCAGGGCCTGACCCGCGCGATCCGGATCGCTGACGTACGGAATACGGCAGAGTGTCGGCGGCGTGCTGGCTCCGCAGCCCGGACTCGGAGTTGAAGGATTCTCGTCGCCCGTGCTCAACTCGAGATCCGGATCGCCGTTTCCGAATCCATTGATCGCTGTATCAAGTTTGACAAAATTATTCGGGTCGGCCGTCTGCGAGAACCTGAAAGTCGGCCGCATTGAGAGCAATGCCCAGTACCGTCCGCTCGACGATGTATCCACCGCGCCGGCCGGATAGAGCGTGATGAAACCGTTCAACTGATCGATTTCATTCACTGTCGTCTTAATGTCCCACAACTCGGAATACGTACGATCGGCGTACGTCACCTGAATGGGCTGGCAGCTTCGCAGATTCATCGTGTCGGAACGATAGAACGCGCACGATACGCCCTGATCCGAGGGGATCAGCGGAAGCGAGCAAGCGCCGCTCACCGTGAGCTGAATGTTGCCCAGCCGGCGAATGACCATGTCCGCGTCCGAAGTAAACGCATCGAGCGGCTCGCCTTCAAACCGGATCGTCCCGGTGAAGCCCGAGCTGCCCTGATCGAAGAAGTTGGACGGAATCGCTGTCAGCGGATTCGAAGCGTCCGTACCGCCCGGCTGGCCGAACGTGAAATACGTTGCCGTCGGATCGGTCAATGGGTTCGCTGTGCTGCAGCTCAGCGTCCGGTAGTTGTCCTTGATTGAGGTGCCGTCCACGGTTGTTCCGCCGCTGACGATGCCCGAGACAACCGAGCCGAGTCGGACGTGCAACGACCACTTGTTGATCGCGCCCGTGTCACCGAATGCCCGGTCAGAGACGTTCAGACGCCAGTCGCCCACGCCCGTTCCGGTGCCGTTTCCGGCGCCGCCGTAGCGGCGACCGTTAAAGATGGTCAGGGTCTTTTCTGGCTTATAGCGGCCGAACAGCCGGAAATTCGTTCGAGCCCACTTGGCGGGCGCGGTTGCAAAACCGCCCGGCGCGTTCGTTCCGTCCTGCTCGCCGTCATCCAGCAAGCAGCGGATGCCCTCGAAGCCCAGCGAACCGTCGGTCAGACGACCGTTGTTCTTGTTGATGATTGTTCGCGAGATGTTCGAGTGAATCAGCTTGACCGTCAGGTCGCTGTTGTTGGTATGCGTGATGTCGAGATCGACATCCAGATCGCCGATGCCGTTCGTTCCCGACGCGGCGTTCGTCTGCGTGTTCGTGACGCCCGTGAAGTTGTTGTCAGGAATGTTCGACGGCAGAAGGACCGGCAATTCGCCGCCCGGAACTCCCAGCGTGCCGCCCGAATTGTACTGGGCGATGACGTTGGGCTGGCAGGTGATGTTGCCGTAAATCGGGTCACCGGCGCCCGGCAACGGAGCCGACATCGTCGGCGGAACGGCAAGGCCTTGTCCGCACAGCGCGGCAAAGGTTCGCCAATCGTTGCAGTCGATGCGGTTATTGCGGTCGACGTCTGCACATCGATTTGCGAGAGTCGGAATCGTTCCGACGTTGGCAATGATCAAGTTGGCCAGCGTCTGAGCGTCATTCGTGTCAATCACGCCGTTCGGATTGCCGCAGGTCGAAAGCGGAGCGCCCGCCGCCATATCACAGGCGAACGGAGCCACTTCGTTGCCCATCGTGGTTGAGCTCTTGTCCGGATCGGTCTTGCCTTGGAGGTAGTCGCGTGTGTGAAGCGTGAACCACTGTCCAGCGTACGTGTTGCCGGAGAAACCGAGTCCGGCCGTGAATCCGTCTGAATCGCCGTAAAGAGCCAGCGAGTCATCGCTACCGTTGTTCTGCGGGAAGTTGCCCGTCGCCTCATCAAACCCTGGGCAAGCGATAATCAGACCCATGTGCTGCGGACCGTTGCCGTTTCCGAGCATCGGACGCGGATAATCGCTGAACACTGAAAGCCGATACGAGAAACCACCGGCCGGAAGGGTGACCGGGGCGAACTGGGTCGTCGGGAAGACAAAGAACACGCCATCCGGCGGATTCGCGGGTCGCGGTGCACCAGGCGCACACCACTGAACATCAACCAGCGCCGGCTGGCTGGCAGGACTGGTCGCGAACGTCGAGCACGTCCCTGCAGCGCAGGTGGACGTGTAGATGCGAAGTCGCAAACGATGCAGGGCCGTATTGTTCGTGGCCACGCCGATCGTCGCACCGCAAATGCTCGTCGCAACTGGCATCGAGGCATTCACCAGCACTGACTCAAACACCTGCCCACCGGCAAATGTTCCCTGAGTCACGCCGAGGTCGGTAAAGCCGTAGCCATCGCGCGACACCGTGTTGGCGTCACCGTCCATGTGCCACGCCTCTTCGCCGCACTCATCAGCCGCGTCCTGGTTGCCCAGGGTGCAGCCGGAAGCGTCCCGAGGCATCGGGCCTTCAGGAGCAACGCCCTGACCCGGGCGAACGACTCCTTCGACCATCGCCGTGCGGTGAATGGTCACCTGCTCGCCGGTGGCTTTGTTGACGATTGTGAGGTCGCCGATGATCCGGCCCTCGGACAGCTTGGTAGCTGCCTCGCGGCCTTCCTGCGCAGGATTCTGCGCCGGCGCGGCCTGCTTCGCCTCAGCTCGCTTTTCGGCCGGCTGGGCTGCGGCAGGAGCATTCGCCGCAGCGCGCTCCGGAACAGCAGGGGCTGGAGCAACCACCGGCATCGGAGCGGTGATGATTCGGACCGGCTGCTCGGACGACGTACTCGCGCCGCCGACGCCTTCCAACTTCAACATATTCGCGGCTGGATCAATCGACGGACCGGCATTCTTGTCGGTCGGTCGATTGAGTCCGGCGGCCGCGCCAAATAGCGCTAGCGCCGTCCCCAATGCGATACAAAAACTCGCTGCCTTCTTACTCGTCATAAGCGATTGCTCCTTCCGAAGACCCTTTAATAGACCTTTCAGATTTCAACAGGAACTAGACCGCCCGATCTCGAGGATCGATCGGGGCGAACATTTTGCGTTTCGTTTGAGCCCAGGAAAATAATTTTTGGCAGGAACAGAATGTAGGGACTGGGAGAAAAAAGCGGCCGCAGACGCCGTTGGAATAGCACAGACTGACGCGCAGATTCGCTGGCACTTCTTTCCCCGGACTCCCTTGTGGGACTGTAACCGGCTTTGCCCCCGCGTGATAACGCAGGCGCACAGCCCTCCTTCACACTTATTGAACCAAAACGGCATAATCAAGTCAAGACGAAAATCGGCTCGTGGCCTTGACGACTGTCGCAACAAACCCATTCCTACCTTGATAAGCGCCGCCGATAACGCCGCTGGGCGATGTCGGTTCCCAGCGCGGAATCGCTCGTGCAAAAATTGTCAGACCGGTCCGCGGTCACAGATCGGATAGCGGACCGCAATTCGCCGTCGAGGGGCTTTGACGGCGCACAAAGAAAGAGACGCATCGCGCCTCATTCAAGTAATATTCCCGGACATGAGTGTCAGACAAGCCCAATCGCCCCGTATTTTCAGCACCGCCGTCATAATTGCGATCATGCTGGCACTCGCAGGTACCGCAGTCTGGCAACGCAACGCCATTCGCGCTCGCTGGTACGCCCGACGCCTCACGCAAGCCGAGAACCCGGCAGACCTTGCGTACGCCGCCTCGGCTCTGGCCTCGCTCGGATCGTCAGCCACCGGGCCCGCCCTTCAGCTTCTGGATAATCCGCGTCCAGATATCCGGGTTCTCGCTACCCTGATTGTCGGACGTATCGGCGACCCGGCCGCGGCCGACGGACTCATCCGCGCATTGTCCGACAACGACTTGGACGTCCGCGTCTCCGCCGCAGCCCAGCTCGGCCTAATGCCCGGCAGCGATCGCCTGGTACCCCGTCTGGCTGATATGACCCGCATCGCGCCGCGCGATTCAGCGATGGCGGCCGCCGTCGCCCTCGAAAAAATCCCACCCGATCAGGCCGCCAGCGCCCTCAGAGACCTCGCCCGTTCTCGCTCCGATGCCGTCATTCGGGCTCAAGCAGTCGAGTGCCTGGGTCGGCGACGAGACCCAAATGCAATTCCAACACTGGTATCGCGGCTGGCGGATCTCGCGCTGGTCGACACGCCCCTGCTAGGCGAGTACCGCGACGACCGAGTTCTCAGCGCGGTGATGGAGCGCGGAGTCGCCTTGCCAAACGCGACTACCCGTCCCACAACTCGCATAGTTGCCGACTTCGCCGAGCGATCCCTCGAACAGATCACTGGTAAATCGTTCAAACCAATCGCCGGCGACGGTTCGCCGACCGCGAAAGCCCGCTTCTGGGCCGACGCCAAGCCGCTCGATCCAACCTCGCTTCCCGCCGACCTATCAGTCCCAACGTCCGAATAACTAGTCAGAACGATCTTGACACCCCGATAACCAAAATGACAATGCCGCTCGCAGAAACCAGACAATCGGAATATCAGGAGTGATCGTCATGCGTAGAACTATCCTCACAACGCTTACGCTGCTCGCCGTCTCCACAACCGGCTGCTCAAGCATCGGCGGAACCTGGATCAGCAAGAACGCCGCCGACACACCCAAGAGTCCGATCGGTCGAGCAACGTTTGCGAGCGATGGCACCTTCACCTGCGAGGCCGACTATGGTCCGAAGGCCGGAATGAAGGCCTCATCCGGAACCTATTCATACGATCAATGGAAGAAGCGATTGTCCGTCGAATCTGACGGCAAGAAGCGCGACTACGACTGCGACATTAGCGGCGATCAGATGACGCTCTCGAATCCGGGCGGACTCGACCCAAAGGCGAAAGCCCCGCAAACCAAGTACATGATGACGCGCATGAAGGGCAAGTCGATGTGGTCGATGGGTTCCTGATCGATCGCCGCGGTTTGGCGGCGAGCGAATCAACCCGCTAATATCCACGAACACATGGGCAGCTCCGACGCAGAAACTCGCGCTGAACGATTCGAAACCGTTGAGCCAATTGGAAAGCGCGTCCTCATCCGCAAGGACGAAGACCGCAAGCGAACCAAGGGCGGCATTCAACTCCCCGACAAAATCGAAATCCCCACCATCACCGGCCGTATCGTCGCCGTCTCGGTTCAAATCGAGCGCGACGAGGATTTCCCGCTCAAGCAATACGATAAGGTGCTGTTCAATCCCAAGAATGCGATCCCGGTCGACTTCGAAGGCGATAACCGCCTCTTCGTTGTGAACGTCGAAGACGTGGTCGCGGTCTTCCGCAAACCAGTGAAGAAATAGCCCGGTTCAATCGCTGTCCGGCTCGGATTCCTCGCCCACCGGAGCGTGCTTCCCCGCCTTGCCGGACTGCGGGCTCATCGCCTTCCATACCGTGATCTTCGCCGCCACACTAGTCGTCTTGTCGTCAGCCCCGCGCGCGCTCGTAATCTGGCAACGCCGCCCAAGCGGAATGTCGCTCAACTTGATCGACCGCTTCTCCATCGTGATCACCGTATCGCGCGAAACCCGAACCGTCAGAATCTGCGGCCGATCGCCCGATTTTCCCCCCGGATACTGCCGCGTTATCTGCACAGTCCCCGCCTTCACATCCACCGCCGTCACAGTGCCCGTGATGTCAGGGTACGGATCGGCCAGCGTCAGCCGTCGGGCTATCCCCGTTGGCTTGCCCTGCGCATCCTCACGAAGATAAACCCACACGCGCATCTGCGACCGGATCGCCGACGCATCGACCGGCTTTCTCGCCCGCACCAGCTCCGTGTCCGCGTCATATCGAATCGTCTCGCGATCGGCGTTCTTCTTCGATCCGATCCGCACGACCAGCGTCCGCGCCGCCGTATCCACGCGCTCGATCACGCCCATGAAGTCATAGGTCCGCCGCCGCGGCGGTGCCCCCGACACTTCGCCGATAACCAGCGTCGCCGCCACCACCAGCCAACACGCCGACAGAACTCGCGCGCCCATGCATGTGCCTCCCGAAAGGTTCGAGCGCATAATACTCCGCCGCGACGCGCCCAAGAAACGCCCCGACGGCCCCGGACACTGAATGACCGTTCTCACAAATCTCCTGCTGACCGCCTACGCAATCGCCGTGGCCTCGCTCTGCCGCAGCGTCTGGCTCACCCGCCGTCTCCTGCGCGAACAGCGTGCCACCCCCGCCACCGACGCGCAGCAAGACTCACTTCCCTCGATCGAAGTCGTCGTCCCCGTGAAAGACGAAGAAAAGAACATCGCTCGCTGCGTCGAATCTGTCCTACGGCAGGACTACCCCAACTGCCGCCTGATCGTCGTCAACGATCGCTCCACCGACCGCACCGCCGCCATAGTTCGCGAAATCGCACAACGAGATCCGCGCGTCGCCTGCCACGACGTCACCGACCTCCCGCCCGGCCTCTACGGAAAGCCGCACGCCCTTCAATCCGTCGCCCCACACCTTCGCGCCGAACTCGTCCTCTTCATGGACAGCGACATGGATCTCCACCCCGGCTGCCTCCGCACCCTGGCCTCATTCCTCCTGACCGAGCGCATCGACTGGCTCCCCGTGGCCGGCCGGCCGGACTTGCAAACACCCGGCGAGAAACTCATCGTCCCCATCGTCAGCGCGATGGCACTCGCCTGGCACGATCCGCGAAAAACATCCGACCCCGACAACCCGGACGCTATGGGCAGCGGCCTCACGCTCTGCCGCCGCACCGCTTACGAAAAAATCGGCGCTCACAGCCAGGTGCTCCGTGCCTTTGACGAAGACAGCGCTCTCATCCGGCTCGCCAAGGCAACCCGCCAACGCGTCGTTTATCTCATGGGAAGCGACCTCTACAGCGTCCGCTTTCACGGCTCCCTCGGCCGCACCATCCGCGGATTCGCCCGCGCCATCGCCGGCGGACTCAACCGCACGCTCCCGCAGCTATCCATTTCCGCCAATGCCCTCGGCTTCATCTCGTTGGCGCCATTCTTCATCCTTGCAGTCTACGCTCTGACTCGATATTTCGGCGTCGCCCTCCCGCTCGCCCCCGGCTGGCCGATCATCGCCGTCATTCATCTCATCGCCGCATTCATGCTCGCCCGAATGATCTACCGAAACGCCGGCGCGCCCGGCTGGGAGTGGCTCCATCCGATCGGCGCACTGCTCACGATCTTCATCTGCATTCGCGCCGCGTTCATTCTGATCAGCGGTCGCGGACTGACTTGGCGCGGCACAAGCTACGCCGCGGACACGCCCGCGTCATGAATTCCGATCACCCGATGCAACCCGCTCGCGCCCGGCTTGCCTGCATCTTTTGCGAGTTCCAGGCCGCGCCATCCGAACCCCTCGAAACAGCCGTCTTCCCCGGCAATGTCCGCGCATTCCTGCGCGAAAAGTTCTCCGTCTGGCGCTGCCCGGTCTGCCGCGCCATACATTGCCGCGACCTGGTCAACCTGCCCGACTACTACGCAAAATACCCCGTCCAATCCGCTCGCCTCTTCTGGGCGTCGCGACTGATGTATCGCACGCTGCTCCGACGCTTCACCGACTTCGGTTTTCGCGCCGACGATTCCTTCCTCGACTTCGGTTGCGGCTCGGGCATATTCCTCGATTACCTCCGCGAACGCGGCTTCCGAAACTGCGCCGGCTACGACCCCTACTCCAACGGCAGATATGGCGACCGCTCCGTCCTGCGCCCGGCCGCATTTCGGTTCATCCTCCTGCAGGACGTGCTCGAACATGTCGAAGACCCGGCCGCCTTGCTCGCCGAACTAAACAACTACCTCGCCCCGGGCGGATTCATCCAGATCGGCACACCCAACGCCGACAGAATCGACCTGCGCGACCCACGTGGATCAGTCGATGCGATTCAGGCCCCCTACCACCTGCACATCCCCACCCGCGCCGTCGTCGAACGCCTCGGGCGGGACCACGGCTGGTCGGCCGTCAGGTTCTATCCGCGCCCCTATCACGATTCCTGGTTCCCCGGCCTCAACAATCGCGCCACCCAGACCTGCAAGGAACTGATGGACGGCAGCATCGACTCGGTTCTCGAACCGCCAAAATACGCACGCCTGCTCGGCTCCCCGCGCTTCTGGTTCCAGGCGGTGCTCGGCTACTGGGTCAGCCGCAAGCTCGACATGGCCGTCATGCTGCGCAAGGACGCTCAACCAACCGCCGCCGGCCCCTCGACCAACCCGCGCTGAAATCGCGCTAGCAACGCATCCGCCAGATCATCAGCGATATAGCCGCGCACCCACGTCAGCGAAATTGTCCAGCAATGATCGTGCGCGACGACCACCGGGTTCCAACCCGGCGGTGCCGTAATCGAAGCGCAACCCCAATAACAATCCAGGTCCGCTCCAAGGAATTGCCGCAGAGGTGGACTTGGATCGCGCGCAAACGAATATCCCGACGCAACCGGCTGCGCCAACAGCGGCGAACCCACCAGCTTCGAGTAAGGCCAGCTCCAGAACAGCCCGCATACCTCCAGAGCAGCCCAGGTCGATCGCGGGACTTCGTCAGCGTAGTACGCGTTGAACTGCTTCAGCAGATCGGTCGCGAGAAATGGTACGTCCGCCACGCGATCGCGACGCGCGCCCAACACAGCCCCCACAAGATAATTGCCATGCACGGGACGCGGACCCGGTGGACGCAAGCCGACCGGCAATGCGACCAGGTACGCCGGGTGATTGACTCCGCGCTCCACATACAGACTGTGCAGGGCGCGGATCAGGCAGAGCGCGGTATAGCGCGCCACGATCCCGGGCCCGGGCGGGCCCAGTTGCCGGGCGCGCGATTCAATCGCGTCAACCGATGGCTTCTCCAGCCGCGCAAACCTGACGCCGAAACTGACTTCTCCGCTCGGCCGAATGCGGCACAGGCCTTTGCGCGGCACGCGCTCGAATCGCCGATGGCTGGTCATCGTCTGATGGAACAATCGCCAGCGCTCGGCCAGCGACGCGCCCCCCAGCGGATCGATGTTCGCACCGTCCGGCAGAATGTTCGCGGGCAGCGGCGATTCGGGCGACTCGTCGAGCCGATTGAGTTCATCCAGGAAAAGGCGCGACCCCTCGGCGTCCATGAGCGCGTGCGGGCAGTGCAGTCCGACAAGTGTCTCGCCGCCCGGGCCCGAAATGCAGTCGAGCCGCGTTTGTGGCGCCTCCATCGGATCGACCTGCGCCGAATACCCGCGCTCCAGCTCCGCGTAGGCGCATTCCGGCCAATCAGTCCGGTCGCGCATATCGAAAAAGCAACATGCCCGCCGCGCCAGTTCCGCAGGGTCGCCCTCGGCGATCCAGTAAGGCAGCCGCCACAGCAACCCGATCCGCGCCGCCGCACCCGTCAAAGGATGCACGGTAAACATCCGCGCCAGCGCGCGCCGCAACCGCTCCGGCTCGATCGCGCCGCGCAACTTCAACACCACCAGCGAGCTTTGCCCCAGCTGCCCGCTCGACCGCATCATTCGGTCGAGAGCGAAGAACATGTAATCGCAAGGATTCAGGGAGTAGCGGCGGGCCATCAAGGTGTGGCGGCTCCGTCGTTAGTGCCCGAGGCCGTCATTGGCCCGGGTTCAACATCTGCTCCAGCCCGGGCAGGTTGAGCCCGGCCGTCAGCTTGGCCATTTCGTCGCGCGTCGCGTCCTGGTTCTTCCGCAGCGCAGCATTGACCGCCGCGCGAACGAGGTCCTCGAGCATCTCCACGTCTCGCGCCGCGTCGGGCTGAATCTTGACTGCCAGCAGCTCCCCACGGCCGTTCACCCGCGCCGTCACGGCTCCGCCACCCGCGTCCGCCTCATACTCGCGCGACGCCAGCTCGGCCTGAATCTGCTGCATCCGCTCCTTCATCTGCGCTGCCTGCTTCATCAGGCCCATCATGTCGCCCAGTTTGCCGAACATCACTCACCCTCCTGCGATTCCGTCGTTTCCCGCACCGCCGCCGGACGAACCTCGCGACGCACCACACTCGTCAGCCGCCCGCCGAAAACCTCCATCGCCTCCTGCACGAGCGGCACGCGATAGGCCGCCTCCAGATCTTCTCGCTTCGTCCGCGCCGCCGGCTGCGGCGGAGCGGCGGCCACCGGACGAGCCGGCGCCGCGGCGACAGGTCGCGCTTCAGCCCCCTCGGCCGCTACTTTTTTTTTATCCGCGGCAGCGCTCGCCGGCGCCGGCGGCACAAACGATCGCGGAGCTGACGTCGCTACCGGAGCCGCACCCGGCTTCGCATCCAGTCGCGATATCAGCGATTCAATCGATGAAAACTTCGGCGCTTCAGCCAGCCGCACCACCGCCGCCTCGACCAGCGCCCGGCTCGACCCGCTGAACTTCACCGCCCGCCGCAGCTCTTCGAGCACGGTAATCATGTAAACAAACGTCGCTTCGTCGAACTTCTTCGACTGCACCGCAATCGGCTCGCGCAGTCCCGCCGGCACGTCCACCAGATCGGTGTCCGCCCCGCAAACCCGCGTCACCATCAAATCGCGTAGTTGCGCGATCAGGTTCGTGCACCACTGCTCCGGCGTCTCTCCGCGCCCCAATGTCTGATCGACCACGCCCAGCGCCCCCGCCGCATCGCCCTCGGCCAGCCGATCAATAAGTTGCGCCAACAACTCGTCATGCGCCGGCGGCAACACGTCTTCAAGCTGCTTGGCCGTCAGCGACGACCCGCACAGCGACAACAACTGATCCATCAGCGATAGCGCATCGCGCATCGATCCGGTCGCCAGTCGCGCGATCCGCCGCAGCGCCGCCGGCTCCGCCGTTACTTTTTCGTCTTTGCAGATGGCCGCGAGTTGCCCCGCGATCTCATCCACGCTGATCGGTTTGAAATCAAACCGCTGCACCCGGCTCTGAATCGTCGCCGGCACCTTCTGCGCATCCGTCGTCGCCAGGACGAACTTGATATGCGACGGCGGCTCCTCAAGCGTCTTCAGAAGCGCGTTGAACGCCCCCGTCGAAAGCATGTGAACTTCATCGATGATGTAAACCTTGAACCGCGACCGCGCCGGCCGCAGCACCGAATTGCTCCGCAGCTCGCGAATATTATCGACGCCGGTGTTGCTCGCGGCGTCGATCTCGATCACGTCGAGGTCTTCGCCCTCGGCGATCAACTTGCACGAATCACACTTGCCGCACGGCTTCTCAGTCGGCCCGTCGGCCTTCAGGCAATTCAGCGCCTTCGCCAGAATGCGGGCCATCGAGGTCTTGCCAACCCCGCGCGTCCCGCAGAACAAGTATCCGTGATGAATCCGCCCCGTCTTGATGGCGTTCCGCAGCGTCTGCACGATCGACGCCTGCCCCACCACCTCGTCGAAGTTCTGGCTGCGATACTTTCGAGCTAAGACGGTGTAGGACATCGTGATTCCCCCTCTCCCCATGGGAGAGGGATAGGGTGATGGCTCTCCCCCCTCTCCCCTCGGGAGAGGGCTGGGGTGAGGGCAAACCCCGCACCCTGTTGGAGCGCTCCGACTTGGGCAGCCGCGCTCCCTCTCTCTAAGCGGGCGACCGGCGTCGGGATACGCCGGTCCGGCTGGCCACGGCACATACAAATTCGTTGGTGGGCTGCTGTGTTTCCACCCTGACCCGTTGCCCACGACCTGCATTGCATGGGGCCGAACCGGCGTACCACCGACGACAGCCCGCAGGCCGCATCGCGGCGGAGGGCAGAGTCTAGCAGCACCGGCCGGGGTCGTCGACGCCGCTGAAGAGCCGCTCACACAGCCGCCCGATATGATGACTGAAGCACAAATGAATCAGCCGCATTCAACTATGTGATCACGAGCGAATGCCTGCCTGATCCCGTGAAGGCGAGAATGCGTAAGCCCCTTTTCGTCAATGCCGCGTGGTCGAAACAAAGGTCATTCGCCGTCGGCGCCGGAGTTGCCGTCGCGTCGATGTCGTTGTTCTGGATACTTAATATCTGCAACCGAGCTCAAGGCTACGGCATGTCCGCGTGGCTATTTGGACCATTGTTTATAGGGATTCTGCTCGTCCTGCCTTGCGCTGCGTTGATACTGGGGCATCGCCGGCTGATGAACGCGAATCTCGCGCTCGTGTATTCAATCGGATTCGGCATTGGTTGGTATGCCGCATTGACACTATGGCAACTCGCAGAATTCGGTCTTTGGAAGGGCTTTCGCCCCGACCAACGCACTGTGGCGAACCTGGTAATTCGTCAATTCCGCATTCTTGGAATGATTCTGATCGTCACCGGCGCCTCCACAATGATCTTCTGGGGGATCGTTCGATTCATTCGCGGCCCGGTCGTGCTCTGGCGAGAAGGCCTTTGTCCACAATGCGGCTACGACCTCACGGGCAACGAAACCGGCAAATGCTCCGAATGCGGCACGCCGATCGCTCCCGCAGCGAATGCTTCCGGGGCCGAACCACCCAGCGACGCCCCACACGTCTAGGCCGGCAGCATTTCCCATATTTTCCGCGCCCGCCCCGCCCCCATCCTGCGATCACTCCCCGGAGACCCCGGCGTCCATCCCTCGCGACCCGTGGTCAAGCTGGCAAAAGGAGGCCTATCCATGCTGCCCCGCGTCCGATTCCAACCAACAACCCTCACCGCGACGATCGCCCTGCTGGCCCTCACCACATCGGCCAGCGCCATGTACATCGACCCCTTCCCCTATCAAAACGTCTTCGACCTCGGCGGCACCATCCCGCGCGCCGGCCGTCCCTACGACTACGTCGCCACCTGGGGCAGCGACTCCGGTCCCAATAATGCCTTCCGCGGCAGTTGCACCGCCAGCTTCCTCACCTCGTACACCAACCCGCCAAAATCCTTCTTCCTCACCGCCGCCCACTGCGCCCCCGCACTGCCCGCCGGCCGCTCCTACCAGGTCCAGATGCTTGGCGGCAACAACACCATCACGCTCGACACCGTCGCGCGCCATCCGGACTACGCCACCTTCGCCAACGGCCCGGCCCGCAACGACATCGCAATCGCGCGCGCCAGCGTCATCCCCGCCGGTTCCACCGGCGTCTACATCGCCGGGCGGACACTGCAACTCGCCAACGACAAACTCTTCTACGAACCCGGCATCGGCACGACCGGATACAACCCAGGTCCGCCCGCCCGCAACACCGGCTTCGGCACGCCGCGCGACAGTCTCTTCAAGATCAACGCCTTTAATGCACAGCGTGATACGTTCCAGGCCCCTCGCGCCGGCACCGGCGGAATGACGCCCGACGGCGTCGATCCCTACCGCCATCCTTGCGCAGGAGATTCCGGCGGGCCGGCTGTCGCTGACGGCAGAATCATCGGTGTCGAGTCGGCAGTGGGCGGCGGCACGCGCTTCGCCCTCCCCGGCGGCGGCATGGGCGCCGCCTGCGACGGAACCCACACGCGCATCACCTACACCGACATGACGCGAGAAAAGAATTTCAACTTGGTCGACGCCTACGTCATCTCCAGCTTCCTGATCGACAAGCTCCGCGTCGCCGTTGCGTCAGGCGTGCGCCAGGACGGCTTCGAGCCAGCCGCCCCAAGTCCCGCCCCGCGCGGCTCGACCGACGGCTATCAATACGGCGAAAACGGCTACGCCCCCGGCTGGCAGCCGCTCTCCCTCGGCGACTATGTCCAGCACCCGACGCTGGGCACGATCGCCGGCAATCCAACCGGCTACCGCTACATGAACGCCATCGCCACAACCGACGCCAGTTCGGCCGCTGTTGCCGCAAGCATCAGCGACCCCGATCCGGCCGAGCTCGACCCGATTCTCGAAGGCCAGGCCACCGGCCCATTCGCGCCCACCACGCCCGATCTCTTCACCGAAGGCCGCTCATCCCAAGGCGCGATCCTCGAAGGCGGCGGCCGCTCGCTGATCTATAAAGACTTCGAAGTAACCGGCGGCGGCCTGGTCAAAATCTCACTCGATGAGCATTGGAACAGTCTCGGCCTCGGATCCGACCTCGGCGTCCAATTGCCCGACGGAACCATCATCTGGGATGGAATTCAGGATGCGTCCTACGGCGACATCGACACCTGGCGAACCCGATCCCTCGAATTCGACATGTCCGCCTATCCCGGCACGCAGTCAATCCGAATCTACTCGCTCGTCACCCCCGAACCTGCCAGCTTGAGCTTGCTGGGTCTCGGTTGCGCCGTGCTGGCACGCCGCAGCCGCTGGGCGTAGCAGGGCAGTCGCTCCGTCGCACAAAACCGTCTCTAAACTGGGTGCCCCGCGCCGCGGAGCCAAAGAGTTGCTTTATCAGTGAAAGCCACAACGAATGCGGAACCCCGACCCGGATCCGCCTGACGATCGCTTCGGTTTGGGCGCCGGTGCAACGACGCTCCGCAGCGCCCCGGACCTGATCAAGCGAGCGTCAAGCACCGTGAGTACCCGTCCGCGTTCGATCTCGCTCTCCGGCTGCGCGTCCGGCTCGGCGGCCCACCCACCCTCGCCCGCCGCTTCCTTCATTTCCGAGCTCGGCTGGTCGTCGTACGCCAGCACCATCAGTTTCGCCGGCTGCCCCCGATCCAGAAGACGGACGATCTCTGAAGACCTGTCCGCCCGAAGACGCAGCTGAACCAGCTCGCCCTCGCCGCCGGACTTCGCGGAAGCCGCCCGCGCCTCAATCAGTATCACGCCACCCGACCGGCTTCGCCGCGCGCTCTGCGTATCGACCGTGAGGATATAGCCGGCGCCGTGCTTGCCCGTTTTCCCTTCCGTCGCCTGCTTCGACCACACCTGGTTGAATCGTTCGGCTGTCGGTGTCCAGCGCACGCGTTTGAGAATCGATTGTGCCAGCCGCGGCCGCTGGAACTCCGGCTCATCCGGCCAGCGCGATCGGCATTCGTCCAGCGCCTTGCAATACTCTCGCAGCGCCGCCAGAACGGCTTCCGACGAGTTCACGCCGTCGCCGTGGCAGACCTCACAAAGCTTTGGTTGGAAATCTGCGGCAGGCGCTGTTGCGTCACCCTTCTCGCGCGGCGCCTTTGTGATAATTCGCTTCCCATGACACGCCGGACAGCGGAATATCGCCTCGACGTCGCGCGCCATCGCACCCAGCCGGCGCCGCGCCGCCATCAACTGCTCCCAACTATCGCCAGTCGACGCAGTCGAAGCGCTCGTGTCTGCGGAAAGAGGTTGAATAAAAAAGAGAATCAGCCCGGCGGCCGTCAGAACACTGCGAAAACAACTGGGTGCGCGCACAGTTGTACTCCCGCAGTGATTATAACAATGGCCCCCGTACCTTCCAGCGTCATTCCTCGGCGGCGATCGTCCCCTCGCTGACGGCCGGATCCCCGCGCACAAGTGCCTCCGGCGGCCGGTTGGCGTTCTGCCTCGCCAGGTCGATCGCCAGCGAAATCGCACTCTTCATGCTCCCCGCATCCGCCTTGTTCTTGCCGACAATATCAAACGCCGTCCCATGATCCACGCTCGTGCGAATGGCCCCCAGCCCGAGCGTCAGATTCACCGCCTGCCCGAACGCCACCAGCTTCAGCGGAATCAGACCCTGATCGTGATACATCGCCACCACGCCGTCAAACTCGCCGTCCAGCGCCCTTCGGAAAAGCGAATCCGCCGGATAAGGTCCGCTCACATTCAGCCCGCTGTCGCGCGCCATCACCACCGCCGGCTCGATCACGCGCTGTTCCTCGTCGCCAAATTGCCCGCCCTCGCTCGCATGCGGATTAATCCCCGCCACCGCGATCCGCGGCTCGGCAAATCCGAACCAGTCGCGCAACGCCCGATCCAGCAGATCGATCGGCTGATGCACCCGCCCGATCGTGAACGAATTGCGCAGCTCGAACAACGCCTCATGCACGCTAACCAGCGCGATCCGCAGCCCACCCCCGACGAACATCATCGTCACGCGCCGCGCATTAAACCGCCGCGCCAAGAGTTCGGTATGCCCCGGAAGGTTGTATCCCGCCATCCGCCAGCTGGTCTTCGAAATCGGCCCCGTCACCAGTGCCGCCAGTTTCCCCTTCTTCAAATCCGCGATTGCCTCTTCGCAGAAACGCATCGACGCGTGTCCGCCCTCCGCCGTCGCCCGCCGAATGTTCGGCGCGATCATCGCGTACTCGTCAAAGTCCGCCACCACCACGCCGCTCGCAATCGCCGGCACATCCTCGTGCGGCAAGCGGAACCAATACGGCGAAATCTCCGCCGAGTCGGCCGCGTACGAAATCAGTTCATTGAGTCCGTAGATGATGAACTTGGCCTGCTTGCGAAGCTCGCGATCCGCCAGCGCCTTGACGATCACTTCCGCCCCGATCCCCGCCGGATCGCCCATCGTGATCCCGATGAGCGGGCGGCGATCGCCGTTGGCGTCAGGCCCGTGATCTTGGCTGCTCATGCGAATCCCAGGTCTTTCAATCGCTCCATGCTCAATCCGGCGTTCCCCACCATAGATTCTAGGGAGTGTACGACCGTGCGGGCGAGGATGTCGGTCTCGATATTCACCCGCTCTCCCGCGCGTTTTCGGCCCAACGTCGTCCGCTCCAGCGTCGCAGGAATCAGCGCCACGCCGAACTCGTCGGCCGTTACGTGCGTCACCGTCAGCGAAATTCCGTCGATTGCGACGCCGCCCTTGGGAATAATGTACCGGAGCGATTTCACATCCAGCCCAAACGTCCACCGCGACTCGCCGCCGCTCGTATCAATCCGCTTGATCGTCGCCACCGCGTCGACATGCCCCTGCACGAAATGTCCATCCAGTCGCGCCCCCGCCTGCAGCGCTCGCTCAAGATTCACCTGCGACCCCAACTTTAACTCGCCCAGCGTGCTGCGTCGCAGTGTCTCGTGAATCACATCAAACTCGGCTGCATCACCCCGCTGCCCAACCAGCGTCAGGCACACGCCATCCACCGCCACGCTCGCGCCGCTCGGCAATCCCTCCCAATAGCCCGCCGCCACGACCGACAACCGCGCGCCGGCCGCCTGCGGCGCGACCGATCGCACTTCGCCGATTCGCTCAACAATCCCGGTAAACACGCCTCAATCGTAGATGGACCGCACGCGCGCCGCAATCAGCGGCGCTTCAGTGCGTCGCCGGCTGGCTGGTCGCCTGCCCGTGCTTCTGCGCGAGATAGCGATCAATCGTCTTCATCAAATTAGTGCTGCGCAATCGCCCCCCTTGCGCCAGCACCGCCCCCGTATCGCCGTCCACCAGAAACGACATCGGAAGCGTGTCCGAGCCATACTTGATCGCGATATCCGGCGCACTGTCGTAAATCACTTCCCACGCAATGCCGTTGGCCTTTAAGAACGGCTCCACAATCTCCGGCCCGCGATGCCGAATCGCGTCCGTCGTCAGCCCGATGATCTCAAGACCATGATCGTGATACTTCGCCCACGCATCCCGCCAAAACGGCAATTCCCGCTTGCACACCGGACACCACGTCGCCCAGAAAGTCACCAACACCAGCTTTCCGTGATATCCCGCCGGAAAGTCGATCGTCTTGCCCGACAAACTCGGTCCCCAGATCGGAATCGCATTCACGAGTTTCGGCGTCGCCGGCGCCGAAGACGCCTGCCGCTTCACGGTCGGCCGCGTCGTCGCGCCGCCGCCGTCGTCAGCCATCGCGCTCGTAAGCACCAGCGAAATGCACAGCGACGCGACACACATCATGCGACTCATCAAAATGCCTCCCGCGGGCGGCCCGCCCAGCGCCGTCCACGGCGAAATACTAAACCCGACCGCCAACGCCCGTCCATAAAAAGGAAAGCCCGGCCGAATCCGACCGGGCTTCCTGGTTAACTCATTTGAACTGAGCAATCGTCGCTTACGTCGCGTCGGCTCCGGCCGCGGCCAGTGCCGGCTCCGGTGCCGCCGTCGACACGCCCTCGAAGCCGAGGCGCTTTTCGCCCTCGATCTCCTTGACGGTCACGAGCACCTTGTCTTTTCCGCGGAACTCGCCCTTCAGGATCGACTCGCTCAGCGGATCCTCGACGTACTGCTCGATCGCCCGGCGAAGCGGCCGCGCTCCGAACTTCTCGTCGGTGCCCTTCTCCAGCAGGAACTCCTTCGCTTCTTGCGTGAGTTCCATCTCCAGAGCATGGTCGATCAATCGCTTGCGAACCTTGCTCAGCTCCAGTTCCACGATCGACACGAGGTCCGTGTGTCCCAGCTTGCGGAACACCACGATCTCATCGACGCGGTTCAGGAACTCCGGCCGGAAGTAACCCTCCAGCTCGATCTTGAGCGTATTGCGCATCTTTTCGTACGTTACGTTCTCATCGCGACGCTCGAAGCCGAACGTCGTCTGATGCGTGATCTTGTCGGCACCGATGTTGCTCGTCAGGATCAGCACCGTGTTGCGGAAGTCGATGTGCCGCCCGAACGAGTCCGTCAGCCGCCCCTCTTCCATGATCTGGAGCAACATGTTGAACACATCCGGGTGCGCCTTCTCGATTTCATCCAGCAGCACCACGCTGTAAGGCCGCCGCCGAATCCGCTCGGTCAGCTGTCCGCCCTCTTCGTATCCGACATAGCCCGGCGGCGCGCCGATCAGCCGGCTGACGTTATGCTTCTCCATGTACTCGGACATGTCGATATGCACGAGCGCCTCAGCGTTTCCGAACAGGAACTCCGCCAGACTCTTCGCCAGCAACGTCTTTCCGACGCCCGACGGCCCGATGAAGATGAAACTTCCCATCGGCCGGTTCGGGTCCTTCAGCCCGCTGCGCGACCGTCGAACGGCTCGCGACACGGCGCTGATCGCCTCGTTCTGGCTG
The DNA here is from genome assembly GCA_015654675.1 of Planctomycetota bacterium. GTDB lineage: Bacteria > Planctomycetota > Phycisphaerae > UBA1845 > UTPLA1 > SpSt-539. Next base: position 54,215 of record JAATGM010000014.1, read on the forward strand.
ACGACGCGCTTGTGCAGCTCGGCCTCGAGCTCCAGGAGCCGCTGGGCTTCCTGCTTCTCGAGCCGTGTCAGCGGCACGCCCGTCATCTTGCTGATGACTTCGGCCACCACTTCCTCATCCACGACGCCGCCGATCTCCTTCCGCCGCTCGCGCCACTCCTTCTGAGTGGCCTCTTTCTGAGCGGCCAGCGAGAGCGACTTGTCGCGGATCGATGCCGCGCGCTCGTAGTCGGCGTTCTTGACCGCCTCATCCTTCTCGCCGTTCAGGCGCTCGATCTGCGCCTCAAGGTCCGAAAGCTCCGGCGGCTTGGTCATGCTCTTCAAACGGATTCGCGCACCCGCCTCGTCGATCACATCGATCGCCTTGTCGGGAAGCACGCGTCCGGGGATGTACCGGCTGGACAGATCAACCGCCGCACGCAGCGCATCGTCGGTGATCTGCACGCGATGGTGCGCCTCGTAGCGATCCCGCAGTCCGAGCAGAATCTCGCACGTCTCCTCCCGGCTGGGCGGATCTACGATGATCTGCTGGAAGCGGCGCTCGAGCGCCCCGTCTTTCTCAATGTACTTGCGATACTCGTCGAGCGTCGTCGCACCCACGCACTGGATCTCGCCGCGCGACAGCGCCGGCTTGAGCACGTTGGACGCGTCGATCGCGCCCTCGGCCCCGCCCGCGCCCACCAGCGTGTGAAGCTCGTCGATAAAGAGGATCACGTTGCGAACGCGGCGAACCTCGTTCATCACCGCCTTGATTCGCTCCTCGAACTGACCGCGATACTTCGTGCCCGCGACCATCATCGCCAGGTCGAGCACCACAATCCGCTTGTCGGCCAGAAGCTCTGGCACGTTATTTGTCACGATCCGCTGTGCCAGGCCTTCGACGATGGCCGTCTTGCCGACGCCCGCCTCGCCCAGCAACACCGGGTTGTTCTTATAGCGCCGGCACAGCACGACCAGCAGCCGCTCAATTTCCTTTTCGCGGCCGATCACCGGATCGAGCTTGCCTTCCTTCGCCATCTCGGTCAGGTCGCGCCCGAACGAATCCAACGCCGGCGTCCGCGACTTGCCCTTCTTCGTCCCCGGCTCGGCCGGTGCGGCCTGTTCGCCGCCGCCCTGCCCGCCTTCTTCGTTTTCCATGCCCGCACCCAGCAGATTCAGGACTTCCTCGCGCACTTCCTCGAGTTTCACCCCGAGGACCAGCAGCACCTGGGCCGCCACGCCGTCCTGTTCGCGAAGCAGGCCCAAAAGCAGGTGCTCGGTGCCCACATAGTTATGATTGAGGTTCCGCGCTTCCTCGATGGCGTATTCAATCACCTTCTTGGCGCGCGGTGTCTGCGGGAGCTTGCCCATCGTCACCATTTCGGGCCCGCTCTTCACGAGTTTCTCGACTTCGAGTCGCACCTTGCGAAGATCGATGTCGAGATTCTTCAGAACATTGGCGCCCACCCCGCTGCCCTCTTTGACGAGGCCGAGGAGGATGTGCTCTGTTCCGATATATTCGTGGTTGAACCGCTGTGCTTCCTGATTGGCCAGCGCCATGACTTTTCGTGCACGATCGGTAAACCGTTCAAACATGGGCAATACCCCTGGGACCGCTTTTGGGTCTTCCCTCCGGTGTCGGGCGCTTCCTCCTACAGTCTGGACCGCGCCGTCGTTATCGACACCAGCAAATGGTAGTCTGGCCCGCCGCTTGGTTCCATGCAAGCCGGTCCGATAGTCGATGGACCGCACGGCTGCCCGAAACTCTATCGGCCGACGCAAGCGCCGCTTGGAGATCAAATGCCCTCCGGCAGCACTGCCGCGCCGTCCGAAATTTATTCTTCTCCTTCAGCCCGGCGCGGACGAACCACGCCCGCTCCGGGCTAACCGTACAACAAGCCCGCCGACCGGACCACCCGGCCGCTTCAAAGCAAAGCCCAGCACTCCGGTTACAAACACCGAAGCGCTTTGTAGCCACCGGAGGAGAGCGTCGTTTCTCTGATATTGAGACGTTGATTCCTGCGTAGGAGAGTAAAAGTCGCCTCAGAGGCATCAGCGATGCACTCAAGAACGCTTCAAACGGATGCGAGACTCAGGCGTAGAGCAGCCGCCCCTTGGGTTTGGGAATATCGCGCTTCAGCAATTTCGCCGTTTCGATCCATTCACGCGCGACTCGTTCAACGGCCCGCAGCGCCCCCTGATAGGACTTGCCGTCAGCCATGCAGCCCGGCAATTCCGGAACTTCGGCGACAAACGCCTTGTCCTCATCCGACCAATAAATCAGTACTTCATACTTCACAACGAATCCCCGAGTCGATATCGCAGTATCAGCTGCCGTACCTGCTTTACTTGATATGGTTTCGCTTTCGACCCCAACGGTTGCAGGTTTAGAATTTCGGCAATGCCTCGTCGCCAAAGTATATGATGACCGCCCTTGACCCGCTCCTCAAACCCCAAAGCAGACAACAGATTTCGAAGTTCCGAAAACCGAATGTTCGCATCCGCGGATCCGCTGAGAACGCGCGACAAAACGTCTTTCGGACGACTCATGCCGAAAATCTACCCAGATTCCGGGCATTGGCCAATGAAAACGTGGTAGAGCCGCGGATTGAGCGGTCAGAGACTCAACAACATCGATATCAAGAAAAGAGTGTATTCAAATCGCGTCGATCGGCATCGAGGTCTTCGATCGAGTAGTCACGCGGGACACCCCGACCGGCGAGCCAGCCATCGGCTTCGATGACTCCCATTCCGAGCATTTCGGCAAGCAAACCGACGCTGATTTTGCCCATCCGGCAACTCTCGATGGCGAGCGCCTCCTTTGCCGCCTTGGGCAGATCGCCCCATTCCTCCTCAAGAAGATCCTTCATGTTCTCAGCGATCTCAATTTTGATCTGCATCGGACGTCTCAGTCGCTAAGAGTGCCATCTCTAAGCCACTCGTTATCATATCGTGGGCAGAGGCGACCGGCATACACCCCAACCACGAGCCCTGCTCGACGCGCCCATGCACACACCGCCCAACCAGCCGAGAGAAGACGCCCACCCACGCGTCGCCCCTGAAGAAGACATTTTGTGCCCTTTCTGCGACTACGACCTCAGCGGCCTTGATGATCCGCCCTGCCCCGAGTGCGGATACTCGTTCACCTGGGACGAAGTGCTCGACCCCGCGCGCCGCAGGCACCCATACCTCTTCGAAAACCACCCAGAGCGAAACGTCTGGTCCTTCCTCGCAACGCTCCGCAATGCCCAACGCCCGACCCGCTTCTGGAACTCGCTCCACCTGACGCAGCCGTCGCGACCCCGACGCTTGTTCCTTTATTGGTGCATCGTCAATGGAACGCTCGTGGTCGCCATGCTGCTCGGCGTTGGATTCTCAGTCCTCACCTATGCAAAGGCTCGGGCCGATCGAAATGCGTTCGCTCAACGGTGGCAATTGTCACGACAAAGCGCTTCCATCGCGCAGAGTCAGCCGGCCGCTTCGCCTCCGGCTGCCCTCCAGCAATATCTCGCCGCGACGTACCCAACCGACCCATGGACCGTCTTGCGTCAGCCACAATTCTGCTCGTTCGCCCTGAGTGTGATCAAGAGTTCCGCCGTCGCAGTGCTGGCTGTCGCCATCGTTTGGCCGTGGCTCACATGGATCGTCCTGATGATCTTTCACGGATCGATGAAACGCGGCGGAGTCCGGCCACTTAACGTCGCCCGGTGTATCGTCTACACGTCCGATCTTGGTATCTGGGCGGCAATGATTGTGCTGCCCATCACCGCGTTCCAAAGGCAGATGCCACCCATCGATCGGCTCCTGGCATATCCGATTTATGCATTGGGGGAGCTCGTCCTGCGGCAGCCTGCCGGCGTCGCGGCTCTGCTCTTGCTGGTGATTTGGCTCTACCGGCTCAGCGTAGCAATGCGGTGCTATCTCAGGATCGATCGCCCCATTCGAACCATTGTCGCCTCACAGGCGATCCTGCTCGTGCTGGTCGGCAACGTCGCCGCGATCGCCCTGCTCAAATAATCGAGACCTCGAATGATCGCCCCGCCCATTGATGAACCAGACCCGAGGACCAATGATGTCGACCTCCCCTGCCCCCTCTGCGACTACAACCTCCGCGGCCTCACCGACCCGCGCTGCCCCGAGTGCGGCTTCACCTTCACCTGGGACGAGCTCCTCGACCAGCATCGCCGCATGCACCCCTACCTCTTCGAACATCACCCCGAACGAAACGTCTGGTCCTTCTTCAAAACGCTGAAAGGCGCCCAACGTCCGCGCCGCTTCTGGACCACCCTCTCCCCCGCCCAGGCCTCCCGCCCGCGCCGACTCTTCGCCTATGCATTCACAATCAACGGCGTGTTCCTGATCCTTTTGGCAATCGGCTGGTCGGCGTCGATCGCGGCCAAGTGCGCCCTTCACGTTGGGATAAGTCGACAGAAGTGTTCCATAATCGCGGCCGAGATCGCCACTCAACTAAAGTGGAAAAATTCCCTCATCTCACAATTCGGTAGCGTCCAGGCATACGTCGATTCCCTATACCCGGCATCGTTCACGAAATTCTTTACCGACCCGGCCGTATGGACTGCTTCATTTCAGCGCGGCGGCTCTGCACTGCTGGTCACTATCGCCATTCTCACTTGGCCTTGGTTCACCTGCCTGACCCTCATGATTTTCAGAGTCTCAATGCGCCGCGCCAGCATTAAGTCCGCGCACGTTCTGCGCTGCATCGTTTACAATACCGACCTGGCCCTCTGGGCGGCCCTCGTAGCCCTGCCTGTCAATTCATTCTCGCGGCAGGGCATCCCCTATTTAATCGGGTCTCGGCCCACATCAGCGCTTTTCATAATTCACGCACTCCCGCTAGCCGTACTGGCCGCCATGCTGATCGTCTGGACCTGGCGCCTCGCCATCGCCTACCGCGAATATCTCCGCTTCAACCACCCCGTCGCCACCGTCATCGCCTCGCAAGTCGTCGTGGTCATGCTCTGGCTGAACCCCTCTTTGATCGACGTTTGGTTCTAGCCGCCCCTCGCCCCCTCAACCCACTCGCCACTCGCCGCTCCGCACTCGCAAACATGTCCCAATCCAACCCGCCGGCAGACGTCGAAATTCGCCCATCAAAGCCAGCCGGCAGGAATATCGCCCGCGCCAGACCGTTATTACCATAGGATTGCCCGGCCACGCCGCTAACCCGCAACACGGCCCCGGGTCTACATAGTCGAAAGGACCAACATGGCCGCACCCCTCCTCGCACTTCTGACCACGCTGGCACTCTCACAAACTCCCCCGGCCGCCCAGCCGACCGACGCGCAGCCCGCAAACCGATCGGCCGACGGCCGGGATCAGGACTTCCCGCGCCGCGGCGGCCGCCCCGGACCCGGCCGCCAGGCCATGTTTGACTACATGCGCGCTTCGCCCGAGCAGCGCCGCGACATGCGCGTCAACGGATTCGTCGACATGCTCGACCGCACCTATGACCTCGATGCCGCGCAAAAGCAGACCGTCACCGACGAAGTCCGCAAAATGCAGCGCGAGTACTACGCCGGCCTCGGCAACGACGCCGCCGAACTCGACAAGCTCGAATCAAAAATGCACGACTACTGGGCAAAGCAGTCTGCCACGTCGCGCCCCGCTCGCGGCCGTCGCATGCAGCGCGACCCCGAGTTCCGCTCCCTCTCCGATCAAATGTGGGAAATCCGCCGCAATCATCCCTTCGACTTTGAAAAGGCCACCGCCCGCGTCGAAGCCCTCCTGCCCGCCGACCAGGTAACAAAAGGCCGCGAACGCCGCGAGCAGTTTCGCCGCCGCATGGACGACTTCCGTCGCGATCGCGGCCAGATGCCCAACCGCCGGCGCAGAGACGCGGACGCCGCGACCACTCCCGCCGGCACCGCCGAAACGGACAAGAAACCCGCACCCGTCATCGAACAACCCAAACATCCCTGGGAAGTCTACGCCAACGAGTTCGCCGCCCAGCACCCGCTGACCGCTCCGCAGCAGGCCGCCGTCCGCGCCATCGTCAAAGACCTTATCGCCCGCGACACCGCCTTCCAGGCCGCGCACGCCGCCGACTTCGCCGCCGTCGCCAAAACCGAAGCCGGCCCGGACCGCGACACCCAGCGCAAACAGCTCGAAGCCCCCACCCAGGACATGTTCAACGAACTCAAGTCGCGCCTCGACGACCTGCTCACCGCCGACCAGCGCGGCGAAAAACAATAATCGCAGGACCCTGCTGCCAGGGAGAGTCGCACCCGGCCCACGGCAAGCTCGCCGCGGGTCGCGGTGTCTTTGCGACACACCTCGCCCGAATTGCAACCGCACGCTAATCTCGCAAGTAGAAAGTCCGAGTCGCGAGGACGCGTGTGAGCCGCCCCGTTCGTTTTCCCCTGAACGCCGCCGACCGACTCCTCCTCGAACTCCACTTCTCCCTCCAGGAACGCGGCTACTGCGGACTAAACGTCCTACTCATCGCCGATCTCGAAGGCCCGCTCGATCCCGCCGCGCTGCAGGCCGCAACCGAACGCGTCGGCCGCGCTTTTCCCTCCCTCTCCGCCCGCATCACTTATTCTCGATTCTGGCCGAGAGCCCGCCACCAGCTCGACCCCGGCGCCGACCCGGCCCGCGCCATCCTCTACGATCATCGCAAGACATCCGAATCCGAAATCCCCGCAGCGCTCAACGAACTGTTGAACCACCGCTTCGACGTCACCCACGGCCCTCACATCATCCTCCATCATCTCGAACTCGCGCCCATGCGCCACAAGCTCGCCCTCATCTGGACCCACCACCTCATGGACCTCGAAGGTGCTCACAAACTCCTCATCGAACTCGACAACGCCCTCCACAACCGCGCCCCCACCCTGAGCCCCGACCTCAATCTCGTCCCACCACCCGCCATGCCCTACTTCAGCTTCCGCCGCCACTACCTCAACTGGCGCGGCATCTTCAAACGCGTCGGACACGCCGTCCTCTCCGACCCGCGGCCCGCCGCCGCGCCCGAGTCCGCCGACCGCTCCGCCGGCTTCGTCCTGCGCAACTTCACCGCCGCCGAAACCCGCCGCTTCGAACAGCTCGCGACCCAACGAATGTCCCCCGGCCCCATGCTCTACACCCGCTACTTACTCGCCGCCGCCGCCCGCGCCTGCGTCGAATCTCCGCCCACCGGCCACCCGATCCTCGCCGGCACGCAGCTCTTCTCCCACGTCGAACCGCTCCGCCACCACGGCCCGCGCCGCGGCATTCACGGCAACTATCTCACGATCCCCTGGTTCAAGATCAAAGACTCCGACGCCGCCGCCTGGCCGACTATCGACGCCGCCCTTTCGCCCCAGATCCTCAAATACCGAAACGAAGGCCACGTCGAAGCCGACTGGTGCGGCATGTGCGATCTCACGCTCTACCCCGGCCCCGCCCTGCGAAAACTCATGCGCCGCCGCGCCTCCCGCGCCGTCGCCAGTCTCACCAGCTATCGATTCGCCGACGCACCCGCCATACTCGGCACGGCTCGCGTCACCAACCTCGCTTGCGCCGGCACAATGAGCCGCGACCCCGGAATCATGATCGCCCGCTCCACCTTCGCCGACACCATGTCCATCAGCGTGAGCTTTTTCGCCGACTACCTCAGCCGCGACCAGGCCGCCGCCTTCCTCGCCCGCCTCGAAGCTCGTATGCTCGCCGACCAATGATCGCACGCATCAGCCCCGCCACCCGCGCCGTCTGCATCGGCCTCGCGCTCTTCGTCTTCGGCGTCGTTATCAACCTGCGCCTGATCGCAAAAGCCCGCCACTCCGCGAGCACATCCGAACTCTGGAACGCCGCCACCATCGACGCCACACTCGCCCCGCTCCTCGCGCAACTACCGCCGGGCTGCGCCGTCGGCTGGCTCCCCTCATCCTCAACCGTCCCGCCGCGCGACGCCGAACCCCTCTACCTCCTCCAATACGCCCTCGCGCCGCACTGCGTCACCGCCGACGCAAACGCCGAATGGCTCATCACCGAATCACCCGACCACACGCTCCACCTCGCACACCGATCCGCAAAATGATTCCCGCCTTCCTCGTCGCGTGGCTACTCCCGGTCATCGTCGCCCGCCTGCTCGTCGCGCTCACCACCGCCAACATCGAAAGATCCCTCGCCGCATCCACCCTACGCCTCGCCCTCTCAATGCCCATTGCCCTCGGCCTCGGCTCCATCACCTACTACCTCTGGCTCCTCACCATCGGCTCGCCAGGTCGCACCTTCATCGTCGCCGAAACCATCTCCCTCACGCTCCTCGCCCTCGCATTAGCGGTTCTCCTCCACGCGCGCCGCCCGACAACGCCCGATCCACCTAACTCCCTCCGCCGCGCCATCACCCAAACCAGCCCACCGCTCGTCGCCGCCGCCATCCTCCTAACCGCGCTCGCCATCCTTGCCCTCGTCGTCGAATACCGCGCCGAGCCGCACGGCCAATGGGACGCCTCCTCCATCTGGAACCTCCGCGCCCGCTTCCTCTTCCGCGGCGGCAACAACTTCACCGACGCCTTCAATCCGCAAATCAGTTGGTCGCACCCCGACTACCCCCTCCTCCTCCCCGCCGCCGTCGCCCGCTCCTGGCTCTACCTCGGCCGCGAATCCCAGCTCGCCCCCGCCGCGATCTCCATCGCCTCAACCCTCACCATCGTCGCGCTGCTCGCCTCCGCCGTCGCGATCCTCCGTGACTCCACCCTCGGACTGCTGGCCGCCCTCGCCCTCCTCGCCACCGACCCACTCATCCGCCTCGGCCCCGCCCAATACGCCGACATCCCCCTCGCCGCGCTAATGCTCGCCGCCACCATCACCGCCTGCCTCGCCCTAGACAGTCCCACAAGCCCGCGCGGCCCATTCCTACTCACCGGCCTCCTCACCGGCCTCGCCTGCTGGACCAAGAACGAAGGCCTCCTCTTCACCGGCTGCCTCTCCGCCCTGCTCTTAATCCGCGCATGCAAAACCCCGCGCAATCCGCGCATCGCCTTCTTCTTCGCCGGCCTGCTCCCGGCCGCCCTGCTCGTCACTCATTTCAAATACCGCTTCGCCCCACCCAACGACGTCTTCAACGCCGCCTCCCCCGCCGACATCCTCCACCGCCTGCTCGACCCGCACCGCCACACGCACGTCGCAGCCCGCTTCGCATCAAACATCATCACCTTCGGCAAAGGCCTCCCCTTCATCCTGCTCGCCGCCGCCTTCCTGCTCGGCCGCCGCCCCAAAGCCGAACCCTCTCCCGCATGGCTCCCCGCCACCCTCGCCGCCGCAATGACCATCGCCTACTACATCGTCTACGTCATCACCCCGCACGACGTCGACTGGCACATCAGCCGCTCAGCCACGCGCCTGCTGCTGCAAATCTACCCCCTCGCCCTGCTCGCCGGCTTCCTCACCGTCAAATCGCCGGCCGAGCCCGTGCCGCCCGCCGCGCCTACCCCTTCACCTTCACCTGCAACATAAACGTCTTCGCCGGCGCAACCCCCTGCTCCCACGGCCGCACATACACAAACTCCACCCGCGCCTCGCCCACCTGCTCCGCCTTCAGCAGAAACTCCTCCCACTCCTTCGATCCCGGCATCGGCGTCCCACCCTGCGGATCAGTCCGCTGCCCCTCCACGCTCACCACGCCGCTGCTCGCCCCGCCCGCAACCTGCCAAGCATACCCGGTCCCCGATCGCATCCGCAGCCGGAGTCTGAGCTGCTCGCCCGCATGCAACGTCTCATGCTTCTCTTCATAATCCCCCTCCAGCCGCCCGGTCACCTCGCGGATGCCCTCGTTCTTCTTCGTGCACCCCAGCCCAACCGCCATCACGCAAACCCCGATCATTATCATCCGCCGCATTGATTTCTCCTGTAACCAAAAACCCGCGCCGCATGCTAGCAAATCCCCGCCCATTGGAACACCTTGCCTCACCACCCGCCCCGCTCCTAACATCAACGCCAAGTCGCCGTCGCAATACCGGGGTCAACGCATGCCGCAATCCGCACGCCGAACCGCTCTTCTGCTCTCGATCGCCTGCGCCCTCCCCGGCTGCGGACTCGGCTACTACGGCCAGCTCATCTCCGGCGGACTCGCCAGTCTCGGCCGCGCCCGCCCCATCTCGCAAGTCCTCGACGACCCCGCCGTACCCGAAGCCACCAAAACCAAACTCCGCTTCGTCCAGGAAGTCCGCCAGTTCGGCATCGACGAAGTCGGCCAGTCCGGCGACCGCGCCTTCGTCACCTACGACGACGACTCCGCCGTCGCCTCCACCGCCACCGTCGCCTACTCGATCTCCGCCGCCAAGAAAGACAGCTTCACGCCTTACACCTGGGACTACCCGTTCATCGGCCGCGCCGAATACCGCGGCTTCTTCAAGATCGAAGAAGCCGAGGCCGAGCGCGCCTCACTCGACGCCCAGGGCTACGACACCACCCTCGGCCGCGTCAGCGGCTTCAGCACCCTCGGCATCCTCTCCGATCCCATCCGCGCCTCCCAGATCGCCCTCCCCGACGCCGACCTCGCCGAGCTCGTCCTCCACGAGCTCTCCCACAACACCCTCTACAAAAATGGCGACACCACATACAACGAAACCATGGCCAGCTTCGTCGGCCGCAACGCCGCCCGCCGCTTCTGGCAAACTCGCCGCCCCGCCGACTCCCCCGAAGCCAAAAGCACCCTCGACACCTACGCCGACGAAGACCTGATCGACACCTTCATCGCCCTCGTCTACACGACCCTCGACGCCTACTACAACCAGCCCATCTCCTCCGACGAGAAAATCGCCGGCCGCCAGGCGAAGTTCGACGAACTCGCCGCTCGCTTCGAATCCGACTTCCGCCCCCAGCTCAAACACCCCGAACGCTACGCCGGCCCCGGCAACCTCAAACTCAATAACGCCATCATCCTCGGCGCCTACCGCTACCGCGGAAACCTCGACGTCTACGTCCGCGTCTTCGCCCGCCTCAACCAAAACTTTCCCGCCCTCTGGGACGTACTCCGGGAGGCCTCCCGACAGACCGATAGCTTCGCCGCTCTCGAGCAGTGGCTGGGGCAATGACCGGATCGGGCCCCTTCGGCCGCTAAACGGGTCGGTTTCCCTAACTTGCCGACCCCATGCCGCCGATGTAGTCTTTTACAGGCAGGGCTTTCTCAGGCATCTCATGACCATCGCTTTTCACAACCCACGGCGAACTGCTGCACTGATCGCATTGTCCCTCTCCGCGCTCGCCCTCACCGTCGGCTGCGACCCGCAATCCCAGCCCGGACCCAAAATCGTCCAGAATCTCCCCGAGCCGCGCATCGGCATGCGACCCATTCAGCCCGGCCACGAACCCTCCTGGAACGAAACGGTCAAACCCCAGCCGGTCCCCTCGCCCAAGCCCGCTGCCCCCAAGACCGCCCAGCTCCCGCCCGCCGATGGACCGCAGGCCTGGGTTCCCCCCGGCGGAATCTCCGGCAAGTGGAACTGCATCGTCATCCATCACTCCGCCAACGATCGCGACACCCCGCAGGGCATGGCCGAGTGGCACGTCCAGCGCGGCTGGGACGAGCTCGGCTACCACTTCGTGATCGGCAACGGCGTTCGCTTCACCGACGGCGAGATCTGGGTCGGCTCGCGCTGGCCCAAGCAGAAAACCGGCGCACACTGCAAAGTCCCCGGCAACTACTACAACGAGCACGGCATCGGCATCTGCCTGATTGGCGATCTCAACAACCACGGCCCCACCCCCAAGCAGATGGAGTCGCTCACCAAACTCGTCGTCTTCCTCTCGCGCCGCTGCAACATCCCGCCCGAACGCATCTTCACCCACGGCGGCGTGACCCACAAAACCGAATGTCCCGGCCGCAACTTCAAAGTCGCCACCATCCGCAACCAGGTCGCCCGCCAAACCAACGTGACCGCCTCAGCCGCGCCCTAGCACACATCCTGCGAAGCCCGGCCCGATTTCCTACTCCTACTCATATTCCTAATCCCAATCCTGCTCTTGCTCCGCCTCCCTCTGCCCCCGCAAAGCCCACGGCCCCATTTCGCCAACAGCTAATAGCTAATTCCCACTTTTTTTCCTGACGTCCCCCACCCTCGCCCCACGCATACCCCTCCATGAGCCCGCAAGTCGCGGGCAGCAAAGTACGCCACCGAGCGCGGACTGACACCCGTGCCGGCCGCACCATTTTCGAAGGAGTTTTGCCCCCATGTCGTCCGCCGGAGTCTGCCTCACCCTCGACGCATTCCCCCAAACGTCCGCCCTGCGCCGCGTCTCATACCTCGCCTACGGCCTGACCGCCTACCTCATGTTCCTCGCCGTGTACCTCTATACCTACGGCTTCGTCACCAACACCGCCGTCCCGCGCTCCATCGACGCCCCGGCCGTCCATACATCCACCATGGCTGCCGCAGCCCTCAACCTCCTCCTCATCGCCGGCTTCGGCCTGCAACACTCCGTCATGGCCCGCCCCACCTTCAAGCGCGCCTGGACCCGCATCGTCCCCGAGCCGCTCGAGCGCTCCACCTACGTCTTCCTCTCAAACTTCATGATGATCGCCCTCTTCCTCCTCTGGCAGCCCATGCCGGCTGTCCTCTGGAACATCACCAATCCAGCCGCCCGCGCCGCCCTCATCACCCTCAACGCCGCCGGCTGGCTGCTGGTCGTCCTCGCCACTTTCCTCCTCAACCACTTCGACCTCTTCGGCCTCCGCCAGGTCTGGCTCTACTACCGCGACCGGCCATACACCCGCCTCCCCTTCCGCGTCCCATTCCTCTACCGCATGGTCCGCCACCCCCTCTACGTCGGCTGGCTAACCGCCTTCTGGATCACGCCAAAAATGTCCACCGGCCACCTACTCTTCGCCCTGAGCATGACGGCCTACATCCTCGTAGCAATCTTCTTCGAAGAGCGCAATCTCGTAGAAACCCACGGCGAAAACTACACCAGCTATCGCCGAAAGGTCCCCATGCTAGTCCCGAGGTGACTCGATCAACCCGGCTGTCCCCAGCCGGGTCCCCCCCCGCGTCTTCGGTCGGCGCTAGTCCCAAGATGATGACCCCCTCTCCCCCTGGGAGAGGGCCGGGGTGAGGGCCCGCATAGCGTCCGCGCTCCTCATCCCTGCCCCGGAGGGGCAGCGGACTGTAGCCACGGGTGGAGCGAAGCGCAACCCGTGGAAGGGTGAAGCGCAAGACAACCCCCAATATTCAATTTTTCCATTTTCTGCCCCGGAGGGGCAGAGGAAGCCCGAATCGCCCCGCAGGTCAGTCGAATACATATCTCTCGTCAAACTCCACCCCATGCGCCCGGAGCATCCTCAACAACTCCACCTTGAAATCCTCTCGCTTGTGATGCTCCGCCTGCTCGGCGATGTACCGCCAGACGACGTCTTCCTGCGACTTGCTCACGCTGAACACCCCGTACCCTTCCTGCCACACAAACTCCCGCAACGCAGGAAAGGTCTCATGCACCCACTTGGTCGACCGCGACTTGAGCGTGCGCATCAGGTCCGACACCGCTGCGTCCGCCCTCCAACGCAGAAACAGATGCACATGATCCTCAACGCCCCCGATGTCATAGAGCACGCCTTTCTCCGCCCGAACAATCCCACCAATGTACGGATAGAGCCGTTCCGCGACCTCGGACGAAATCCAGCGCGCCCGGCCCTTCGTCGAGAACACGACGTGAATCAAAAGCTGCGAGTAAGTCCCAGGCACGCCGTCTCAATCTCCACGTGAAAAACAGGAAGAGGATACCGAAACCCGGCCACGAAAGGACCAACCCGTGCAAACTCATCCCTTCCCCGGAGGCGCCGCGGCTTGTAGCCACGAGTGCAACCCCAGGAAAGAGTGAAACTCGTGGATTGAAACATCGCGCCGGCCATCCTGCCCCGAAGGGGCAGCGGACTGTAGCCACGGGTGAAACCCGTGGAAGGGTGAACAGAAATACAACCCAAACAACTCAATTTCCCCATCTTCTGCCCCGGAGGGGCAGAGGAAGCCCGAATCGCCTCGCAGGTCAGTCGAATACGTATGTCTCATCAAACTCGACGCCATGCGCCTGGAGCATCCTCAACAGCTCCGACCTAAGTCCTTTCGCATGTGATACAGCGCCTGCTGGACCCCGACCGGCTGTGTTCTACAAACTCGCATCTTGTTCCGCGCGGCGTTTGCGATAACGCGGAGTAATTGCGATCATGGTTCGACCATTTGCCTGGAACGATTGACGAACCAAGCTTTGTACCGGCAAATGCGGCCCGAAGAGACGACGCAAGCCGATGCTTTTGCGCGAGACAATGATCAATGATATTCGCAAGGGCCTGGCGGCAATTCAGGAATACGTCAGGCCTGGCGGGACCCTGAACCTTACCGACACGAATGTCCATGCCGAAGCCTTCGTTGCGGGGCTGCTAAACTCCATCCATGACTGGCATCTCGTCAGCACGAATCAGGCAAAGGCGAACTTTCCCTGCATCGATTTGATCGATGAGCGGCTTGGCTTGGGTGTACAGGTCACGGCGGAAACGGGTTCTGGCAAGCTGACTGACACTGTAGAACGCGTCACATCGCACGGACTCGTAGGGACAATTAAACATCTTAAGGTGTTCTTGTTAGTCCCAAAGCAAGCAAAGTACACCGTCAAGGCCGCGTGTCCGGGCATCGAATTCGATTGGCAAGACGATGTCCTCGACTTCGACGACGCGATCAGGTCTGCTCAGGCCATCGGCAGTCTGCAACAATTGCGCCGAGTTCATTCGCATGTTGTCGATTCGTTGCCATTTTTCTTCCCTGAGTATCGGCAAGACCCGCTACCCCTATTCGTACCCGCCACCGACCCGGCCAAAGCGTGGCTCGCGTTTTCATCGCGGGCCACAAATCTAGTAGGACGGGAAAAAGAACAAGCCTATCTCTCAAAATTCCTCGACTCGGAGTCGAACTTCGCTTGGCTTCTGGTCACTGGTGATGCGGGGAGCGGAAAGAGTCGCCTCGCCCTGGAACTCTGTCGCCAAGCTGGAGAGGGGTGGCACGCGGGGTTCTTGAGCCGTACGGAGACGAACGTGAAGTGGTCGCAATTCTCGCCATCTCGGAAGACCCTGATCGTCATTGACTACGTTGCAAGCCGGGCGGCCGAGGTAAGCAACATCGTTCTCACATTGTCCCGCACATCTTCATCGTTCGCGAAGCAGGTGCGAATTCTACTTGTTGAACGCGAGAAGAGGGCTTGGTGGGCGACTTTTATCCGCGAAGATAGTCAGAGCGAATCCGCTGAGATGACCGCATGGCAATACGCCAATCCGCTGGAATTACCGAGCATGTCTTTAGACGCCGTCCTGCAGATTGCAAGGGAAGTGGTTCTCTCACGGAATGGAACATGGAATGCGGAAGTAGCACGCGACTTCCTCCAACGCATGTACAGGTACGATCGCGAGGGTCGCCCGCTCTTTGCCATGATTGTTGCGCTTTATCTCGAAGCTGTGGAGATTGACGCGGCCGAGCCGAACCTACTCCAAGCAGTACTTAAGAGAGAGGCCGCGCGACGGAGTCAGCTGCTCCAGCAGCGAGATGAACTAAGAAGAATGGAAAATCTGTTACTTCTCGCCTCGCTGGTAAGCGGTCTCGAACCAAAGTCAGGCAGCTACAATCACCTCGCCGTCAGTAATATCGCGGGGCTCCTTCCCAATGTCGCGCTTCTTGACCAAGCTCTTTACTGCGACATCGCCTCGTCCGCTAGTGGCAATTCCGGCGCGACTCATGCCGGACTTCAGCCGGATATATTGGGCGAACGTTTCGTGCTTGATCGATTAGCTGCGTCCGGAATCGCCGGGCAGAATGCACGAGCACTCTTGCTCGCCGCTTGGTGTTGGCAGCCGAATGATGTGCGAATCGTTACCCTGCGCTGCGTTGCTGACTTCCAGGGCGATCCAGCCATCCACACCCTCTTCGACTTGCCGCTCGATACCGTCGACGCACGGCGATACTGGGCGGACATGGTTGCGGACTTCATTCCCTATGCTGGCGAATCCGACGAAAATTTTTCCAACCAACAGCAGCGAAAGCTAATTGCCATCGCTGACAGCCATCCCCATGAGGCAGACTTGAGGGACGCAACCGCACGCGCCTACTACCACAGGGCGCTGCAATTCATGTTTGATGACAATTCCATCGCAATCGAGCAGTTTGATTCTGCAATTGCCCGAGCAGGCAAGGATTCGCTGATTGCGAAAATGGCGATGCACAATCGCGTGATTCTACAGCGGGCTGATGATAAGAATTACGATCCGTTCAAGGTATTTACGATGGTGATCGATTCGCACGATGCACCTGACGAACTGCGAGCTTGCGCCTTCAACAACCGAGCCGACTTGTATGTCGAGCGAGGAGAACATGACCACGCGATCCAAGACCGCTCGGAAGTTCTGGCTTTGAAGCGGACCCATCCGGATAGACGGTACATCGCCTTGTTCCGGCGGAGTCGCTCATATGCTGCGCTTGGAAGTGTGCAAGCCGCCTTGGACGATTTGAGCCGAATTTTGGACATCTGGGACGTTTCACAAGAGCAAAAGTCTGAAGCACGACTCGAGCGCGCAGCGATCATGCGCCAACTGGAACATTGGGACGAGGCTCGGACCGATCTAGAAGCCGTGGTTGCCTCCGAGAGTCTTTTCAAAGGGATGCGAGCGGTGGCGCTTGTGGACCTCGCGGACGTGTCGAGAATAACTGGCGAGCACGCGCTGGCAGGTAGGTTGTTGAACGAAGCTCTAAAAGACTCTCAAATCTCAAAAGTGACTCGAATTGACGCCATGATTGTCGCTGGATTGCTTCTTGAAGATTCTGACGACGCGGAAGGCGCGTGCGAGTGTTGGCAAAGGGTTGTCGCTACACCCACCGCAAGCGATGACCAAATCCGATTTGCTCGCAGTCGGCTGGATGCCATTTCGCATCGAAAAGCAGAACCAGGTCGGTGAGCCTCTCCACTTCGAAATTCAGAGTTGCGTCCATCTGTGTTGACTGATTCCAAAATTCGAGACACGCACTGTCGGCGCTAAGCACCCCCGCTCCTCCGTCCATCGCCCAGCCTGCGGCATCGAGATAAGCGCAGTTCCGACTACCGCCCCCAAACCCTCTCCCCAAAAGCGAAGCAAAGAAACACCGCCACGCCAATCAGCATCGGCCCAACAATCGCCTTAAGCAGATGCGGCCCCCACCGCCCCGACCACGAGTCAATCATCGGCGGAACCTTGTCCTCCGGGTCATACACCACGCCGATCCGCTGCCCGACCGCGTATCGCTCCGCCCGCGACCCCGCCCCGATCTCAGACAGAAACTTCGCCTCGCCCCCGCACGCCGGATAGAACCGGATCTCCGGATAGTGATACTCCGCCGTCCGCCCCATGTCGTAATCTGTGCACTTCTGCACCTTCTCGATCCGCACAATCTCCCCCTCCGCCCGCAGCAACCGCCCCCGCGCCCGCAACCTTCGAAAAATCCCCACCACCCCAACCAGAAACAACCCCACCCCCGAAACAAAAAACCCCACCATCATCAGCCCGACGACGAATCGCATACCGCCCGACCAATCCTCAGCCCCTCGCGCCGCGAAGCGACGCGCCATCAGAGCCGGCGGCGCAAGCCCCGGCGCGAGGCGCTGCAATAGGGATTATGCCCGTCGAACAAAAAGCCGCCATGCCCCAACATGCAGAGCCCAACCCGGCCGTCCCCGGCCGGGTCCCCCCCCCCGCGTCGTTCCCCGCATTTCCATCCGCATCCCCCGCCCGCCCCCGCATTCCTACTCATATTCCTAATCCCGCTCCCGCTCCGACTCCCCTGATCACCCCAAGCTCACAGCTCCGACCACCCGCATCGCCCGCCATCCCGCCCACGAATTCTCTTACCCCCGCTCCCGGGATAGGGAGCGGGCCGGGGTGAGGGTCGAACCCGCAAAGCCCTCCCACCCAAACCACCAACAACTCCCGACACCCATACAGAGGTCCCAGACCACCAGAATAATTCCACCTTGACTTCCAATTTGACCCACACTAAACACCATCCGAACATGCTCCCGAAACAAAAGAATGATGGGGGAGCATCGCGGGGCCAGATTGCGCAAAAGCCAAGTATAAGGCTCAGCGCCCACTCCCCGCGCAAACGAACGTTCTTTGAAAAGTGAATCCGGAAGGTCAGGCGCCGATCACTTGCCCTGAGCTCGCCGAAGGGTCACCATTATCACCTGCAGTCTGTGCCCCGTAATCCGCAGCCAGCGGCCCCACGGACAGCATTATCACCTTTATCACCGGCCCTGTTCCCCATTCCCCGATCCCTGTTCTCCCCCACGCGGACCGATTATCACCATTATCACCGCGCACTATCACAGCGCCGCGAGAGCCTGGTCAGGACCAAGACCAAACAAACCGGACCGCCCCAAATCTCACTAATCTCACGAGACGAATCCCGGGCCCGCCGGCTCTCCGAATTAGCCGCCCACCCCGAAGCCTAAATCATCACCCCACACCCCGCCCTTAAGTCCCGCACCCCAACCGGCTAAGATCACGCCCAACGCATGAACACAGACGTCCAAGTCCTCGTCGTCGGCGCCGGTCCCACCGGCCTCCTCCTCGCGGCCGAACTCGCCCGCCGCAACGTCTCCGC
>JAATGM010000054.1 GCA_015654675.1 Planctomycetota bacterium
CCGACGACGACGGCCGCTGCGCCGGGCGCGAACCGCCCCCGCCAGATCGACTGCCTCCCGAGCGGCTCATCGAAGGCGACCGGCCGCCGCCGCGCGAACCGCCCCGCGAGCCACCGCCTCCGCGCCCTCCTCCTCCGCCGCCACGCCCCCCGCCGCGCGCATCGGCCGAATCCGCCATCACCCACATGAACGACAGCAACAGGACAAAGATTAGGCGTTTCATCACTTGGTCCCTCCGCTGGCTGCCTGCCCGTCGGAGACGCGAACCATCTTGACGTCGTCGACGTCCGGAAGCATTTCGCCATCAACGTCGCGATTGGTCGACGACCACGTATAGGAATTGTCATCGATCTTGTGAATGATGTTCACAGCCGAACCGCGTCCGCCATCGGCCAGCGTGCCCTTGGCCGAAATAATCCAATCGTCGCCGCGGTGGCTCCAGGTGTTCTGCGCGAAGCCCCCGTCCGAATCGTAAACCCATGACCGAATGATCCGATCGGCCGCGTCCCAGCCGATGATCTCGGTGACCTCCAGCGCCGGCCGGTCTTCCTCCTTCATCACGAACGTTCGAATCATGAAGCGGTGATAGGCGTCCCAACGGCAAACGCACTTGACGTCCACGTTTGCCTCCGAATCCTGCCAGCTGCCAAGCATCCAGCTGATTTCGTCGAGCGCGCCCGCTGACGTCGCCCCTTCGGCCGTCACATCCGGGCCGACGCTGGTCATCAACCATTTGCCATCCGGCTGTTTCGCGTAAATGGCCCGATACGAGAACGTCGTCGGATCGCCCTTCGCCGGCGTGAGTGTGGTCATGCCGATCTCGATAGCGCGTGACTTCGTGAAGCGGATCGACTTGATGTCGATCGCCATCTTCGTGCCCGGACTTTCAGCGATGTTGGCCGCCAGCGCCTTGCGAATCTCGTCGCGGCCGACGATCACCGGTCCTTCGCCCTCGTCGTAGGTGGCATCCTTGGCGTATTGCGCCGCCATCGCCTCAACGTCCCCACGGCTGAATGCCTCCGCGTATTTCGCCGCCGATTCGCGGATGGCCTTCTCCTCTTCCTGATGTGTCGCCTGAGCCGGGAGCGCCAGCAGCAGTTGGAACGACCAGGTGAACAAGCAAAGTGACAGGTGAGCCATGTTAGTTCTCCGAAAGTGTCTCGATTGCCGGGCAAATGGTCCCCGTAACCGCATTTCGGGTCAACTGACACGGGCTCAGGTTTGCAAACCGCTCGGGGATGCTTCCGGTTCCGTCGGCGCGGCGCATAAAAAAGCCGGCCCGGCATTCCGCCGAACCGGCTTCAATCTCAAATCGAAGTTGAAGCGATCAGCGCTTCCGTCGGATCAGCAATCCGCCGAGGCCCAGCAACGCAATCGTCGCCGGCTCCGGAATCGGAGTCAGGAATCCGCGGATCTCACCGCCCGGGAACGCCGTTGAGTGGACGTTCAGATATGCCTTGCCCGCGGCGATCGCGGACGTCAGCGCCAACTCGGCGCTCGCATTCGTCCCGCCGTTGGCAGTCACGTACGACGGGTTGTAGCTCGACGCCAGCGTCAGATCGAGCGTGTTGTCATAGATGCCAGCCGTCACGCCCAGCGGGAAGCCCGCAAAGGTCGGCGTGGTCGTGGCGACGCCCGCCGTGCCAGTTCCGGCGACCGCTGTCGCTGCGTGGATGTGCGAGGCAGTCGTCGTTCCGACCAGCCCCGAGAAAACGACGTTGACATGCAGCGTGTGCGCCACGTTGTCATAGTCGACCAAGGCCAACCCCGTTCCCGGTGATGCGTTCGGCGGCGACTCCGCCGGTCCGCTCAGCACCGCGGAATACTGCAACAGTGCCGCCTGCGACACCGGTGCCACGGCGAAAAGGGTGATCGCCGCAAAAGCCAACAATACTCGTTTGTTCATCGCTAAATCTCCTCCCGTAGTTGTCCTGAAGAAGCTCGCCCGACAGGACTCGAAGCAGATCGGGTGTCTTTTCGCACGCCGATGCCCGCTCGAATACACAAAACCTAATCCTGTGAATCTCGCAAGTCAATCAACTTCCGTCTCAACTTAAGTATTCGCGCCATCTAAACATACGGTGCTCCGCTTTTCGAGCACCGACCCTCATTATCCCATCATCCAGGCGGCTACAAAGGGCCCGACGTCATCGCCATCCGCCACGCCGTCGGCGTTCACATCCGACCCCGCCCGATGCACCGGGTTCGAATCCAACCCGCGCAGCACATTGACGAAGACACCCACGTCGGCTGCATTGATGACCCCATTGCCGTCAGCATCGCCCGCCTCCGGTCGAACCGGCGTAAACGTCACCGTAGCCGGATCGCTGTCAGACGAGATCGCGGCCCGATCTCGAACAAAAAGCACGATCGAATAATCGTGACCGGGCGCACCGTCGAAAATATTCCAGATGGGATGAAAATCAAAAAACGGTTGCCCGAAGTGAAACGTCCCGCCAATGGGCACAAATCCGCTGCCCGAATCGCTCGAAATTCTTATCCCGTCGTCCTGCGACACCAGCACAAACTCGATATCCGATGCGGGATCGAGCTGAAAGAAATCCTCATCCGGCTCATCCAGCGCCGTCGACTCGAAACCCTGCTCAAATGCCGCCCAACCGGGAAAACCGGGAAACACCGACACCGGCATGTCGACCGGTGACTTGGCGTGATAATGAATCTTGAGCTGGTTAGACGCCGTGCGCCCGATGATTAACTCTTCATGTCCGCGCGCGGCCCCACAGGCCAATAGACAAGCCGCCGCGCCAAAACCCCATCGCCCGATCATCGCTTTCCTTCCTCCGCTCCCGCGCCGTCCTCTACGGCATCCTTATGATAACCCCACCAAGCGCTGGGAAATTGCCAAATTCGTGCTAAGAGCACCGTACAGCGTTCTGAATGCCGATTCTGATGCGGCGCATTTTTGATACGCCCGTCCGGTTTTCTGCCCTTCACGCTGACGCTGTAGTTCCGGCGCGGAACGATTACCCCAAAATCTTAAGGTGATTCCAAGCCCACAGCCCGCATCGGCTCATTTCCAGCCGACGCCAGAGATGACTTCAAAAAACAAGTCCGGCGGAAGCCCGCCGATGACTGACGTTTCAGGTCGAGTGTTCGCTCGCCCTTGTCGTCGTCGCTGGCCGACTTCCGCCGGTGAGTCGTCAAAAACTATGCGAAGCGATCGCTAGACCGTCGCCTCTTCGCAGGTGCAGGTCTTGCAGAACTCATCCACCTGCTGCTCAACGGCGTCCTTCGCGTCGCCGTATCGCTCCTGGATTTTCCCAACGAGTTGCTGACGCCGACCTCGAACGACCGTCAGGTCATTGTCCGTCAGCTTGCCCCAGCGCTCCTTGACCTTGCCTTTAACCTGATCCCACTTGCCTTCAACCTGGTCCCAATTCATGTTCATTACTCCTTAGCTCTGGTGGTCCATCGAGGAACAGCTTGCGATGAACTATTCGGACGTGCGCGTGAAGGCCAAATGAAATTGAAATGAACTCGTTCGCAGGCAGCCGTAGCCGCATCAGCCTCGCTTCCCCAAGCACCGCCGCATAACTAGCCCGCCCCAAGCCCCATATCCCTCCGGCGTTTGTCTCACACGCCTCGAATCGTACGGTTCATCGCTGACCATCAGCAGGAGGGCTGCAATGTCGTTCTCGACTCGTTTCGTCGCCTTTTCGCTCTTCGCATTCGCCGCCACCGCGCAGGCCCAGTTCGTCTCAATCAACCCCGACTCGGCCGATGTGAAAGGCAATCCGCTCGACGGCTCGCTCGTCGCCCACGCCCGCTATCGCGTGAACAACATCAACTGGGACATGCTCTTTGACCGCGACCGCACCCCCGGAAACAACAACGATCTGGGCACGCTCAATATCGGCAGCATCACCGAAATGTCCGGCCGCTGGTACGACTTCAACCTCAGCTATTCCCCCAAGACATTCTTCACATTTTCCATCATCGACCGCGACTCAAACAAGCAGAGTCTCATCAAGTGGAGCAGCGACCTGCCCTCCGCCTTCAACGTCCTTTCCCTGGAAACCCGCGCCCAGGGCACGACCAGCCAGTCGCGCGCCCTCGACCTGACCAACCTCAAGCTCTCGTTCAGCGGCAGCGCCCCAAGAGTTGACGGCGCATTCGACACGCTCTCCGTCTCATCCGACCTCGGCCCCAAGCCGGTCAACAGCATTAAGACGGCCTACGCGCTAGCCGACTTCAATCTCGGCTCGGTCGCCTGGATGTTGACCGGCTCCTTCCGCCCGACGATCACCGGCAGCAGCGGCAATCCGGAAGATTCGCTGCACCTCTACATCGATGCCCGCCAGTCGAGCGCAACGTTCTGCTCGCCCGCCGTCCCCGAACCCGGAACGCTCATCCTCGTCGCCGCCGGACTGCCCCTGCTGGGTTTCCGCCGCCCCACCGGCCTGCTGACTTAAGCCCGACTTGGCCCACACGCCGCACAGCAGCTACGGGTTCGCGGGCCGCGTAGTCGCGCGCCATTCCGCCAGCCGCGTCCGCCACGCATCGACTCGCGTACGATTCTCCGCGTCCGGCGCCGCCTGCTCCTTCGCTTCGTAAAGCTCGACGAACGCCTCCATCAAAATCATCCGCGTCCGATCCGCCTTGGGCCACTTCGAAAGAAACGGCTCCTGCCCCTGCAGAATCGTCTCGGCCTCATCCAATTCGCCGACCGACGTCAGACACCGCGCCAGCCCGACACTCGCCACGCCCTGCCACGGATGCGAAGCCGGCAACTTCGACGACTGGTAGACTTGCAGCGCCCGCCGATAAAGCGGAACTGCCTCGGCCGCCTTCCCCTGCCGCCGCAGATTTCCCGCCAGATTCGCCGCCGCCAATCCCGCCTCCGGATGACTCTTACCGCGCGCCTTCGTCGTCAACTCCAGCGACTCCCGGAAAATCGGCTCGGCCTTGGTCAGTTCCCCGCCACTCTGATAGAAGAGCGCCAAGTCACTCAGCACGCCCGAAACCTGCGGATGTCCGCGCCCCAGCACCTTCTCGTAGCGGCTCAGCGACTCAAGAAACAACTTCTCGGCCCCGGCCCGGTTCCCCAGCTTTCCGCGCACCGACGCAAGCGAGTGAATCGTGCCCGCGATCTTCGGATGATCGTCGCCCATCACTGCGCGCTCCATCTCGAGCGCTTCCTCGAATAATCGCTCCGCCTCGACGTCGTCGCCCAGCCCGTGACGAAGCGCGCCCAAATTGCTCAGGCAATTGGCGATCTCGGCATTCGGCCCCGTATGCATCTTCCGGCGAAGTTCAAGCGACTCCCGCAGCAGTGGCTCGGCCCCGGCGAAATCCGCCTGCTGATAGTACATCCCCGCCAGCAAGCCCAGCGTGTTGGCCAGCGTGCGTCTCGACGCCTCCGGAAGTTTCCGCGCCCGCGCCAGCGAATCCCGCACCATCCCCTCCGCCTCATTCCACTTTCCCTGCGCCGACATCGTCACCGCGATGTTGTTCATCAGGTTGATCGTTTGCGGATCATTCGGCCCCGTGGATCGCTGGTAGATCTCCAGCGCCCGCCGATGCATCGCCTCGGCCTCGGACGACCGCCCGGTGTCCGACATCAGACCGCCCAGCTCGGCCATTGCCGGCGCCACGCTCTCTTCGCTCTCCCCGTCGCCCGCGCCCAACTCCACCGCCCGCCGCAGCGCCGGCTCGGCCACCTTGTAGAGACCCAGCGAATGCGCCACCGCGCCGAGCGTGTGCAACAATTCGACCTGCACGCGCGGCTGACCGGCGAACTCTTTGTCGATCTTGGCCGCCGAATCACCCAGCACATACGCATTCAGCACGCGCCGCGCCACGTCAACCGGTTCGACCGTCGCGACGATCTCGTCGTAGGCCGCCAGCTCCGATTTGACGTCCGTCGTCGTCGGCTGACTCGATGCCGCGCCGTGTCCCAACTCCGGCTTCGCCAGTGCCTCGGCCACCTGCTCGCGCATCAGCCGCTTGATGCCTTTCCCCATCTCCGATACGTCAATGTCCGACAGCAGGGCCGATTGAAACCGCGCGACCTTGCGCGTCTGTTCCGCGCTCGTCTCCGCCGCTTTTCGATGTTGCGCCTCCGCCTTCAACGCCCGCGATGCCCGCCAGGCGAAGCCGAGCGACACCGCCGTCGCCAGCAGAAACGTCGCTGCGATGGCGACGCCCATCAGCACCGGCCCGCGATTGCGCCGCACGAATTTCCGAACCTTGTAGCGCCGGCTCGGAGGCATCGCCGAAACCGGCCGCTGCGCCAGATAGTTCCCGATATCGTCTGCCAGAGCGCTGGCCGTCCCATACCGCCGGCTGCGATCCTTTTCGAGACACTTCATCACGATCCAGTCGAGATCGCCGCGCAGCGAACGCTCCAGCACCAGCGGCTCCGTCCGCCGCCGCTTCGCGATGTCGATCGTCGAACTGCCCGGCGAGCGCCCATCCGCCGGCAACTGGATCACCACCGCCGATGACGACGACCGCAGCCGCAGACTCGGCCGCGGCGGCTCCTCGTCGCGGATAATTCGTTGCATTTCCGCCAGCGGCGCCGAGCGCAACCGCCGCGCATCGAACGGCGGCCCACCCGCCAGCAATTCATAGAGCAACACGCCCAGCGAATAAACGTCGCTGCGCGTATCGATGTCGACACCGGAGACCTCTGCCTGCTCCGGACTCATGTATTCCGGCGTGCCGATCAACTGATGAAGCTCGGTGAACAGCGTCTTGTCCGTCAGTCGGATCGCCGTCGCCTTGGCGATTCCGAAGTCGATCACCTTCGGCAACGGACGCCCGTCCGCCATCGTCACCAGCACATTCGACGGCTTCAGATCGCGATGAATCACGCCCTTCTGATGCGCATGCTGCACCGCCCCGCAAACGTCGCGAAACAACTCCAGCCGCTGCCGCACCGGGAGAAACTGTCGATCGCAATACGCCGTGACCGGCTCGCCCTTCACCAGCTCCATCACAAAGTAAGGCCGGCCCGTTTCCGTCGCCCCGCCGTCCAGCACCCGCGCGATGTTGGGATGGTCCATCATGGCCAGCGCCTGCCGCTCGGCCTCGAACCGCGCGATCACCTGCCGCGTATCCATCCCCGCTTTGATGATCTTGAGCGCCACGCGCCGCACGACTGGCTCGGTCTGCTCCGCCAGGAAGACCGTGCCGAATCCCCCTTCTCCGATCCGTTGCAGCAGTTTGTATCGTCCGATCCGCGAACCAACCCGCTCCACTGGCGGCGCGGCCACATCCACCCGCACCGCCACGCCGCCGCCGGTCGGCGAACCAAGAAAACTCCCCTCGTCAAACGTAGCCAGCAGCTCAAGCGCCTCGGCCATCACAGCCGGGTTATCGCGCGCCGCATTTTCAATGTGCGCGCGCCGCTCCGCGCGCGGCAATTGAGCCGCTTGCTCCAAAAGCTCCTTGACGCGCTCACTGTCCATCAAGTCCACATCGCGTTACTCGGTTGGCTGAGTCGTCGCACGCCAGCTCGCCAGGGCCGCCTGCCGCTCCGCCAGACTCTCGCTGCAATCGTCGCCCGGTTCGGCCGCGCACTTCGTCCGAACGAGTTCGACCTGCGCCTCCAACAGCATCCCGCGCGGACGGTTCAAGCTCACCACCGTCCCGACCGACCCTTCAGCCGCCGCCAGCGTCGTCTCGGCCTCATTGAATTGCCCGCGCGCCGTGAGTGTCCGCCCGAGCCAGATCTGCGCCTCGATCCGGATCGGATGATCAGCCGGTAACTTCTCCGCCGAACGCTCCACTGCCTCCCGGAATATCTCCTCCGCCTCCGTCGTGCGATCCGTCGCCGCCATCAGCTCACCCAGGTGCAGCATCGACTCAACCGTGTCCGGATGCCCGTCACCCAGCGTCCGTCGCCGTGCCGTTAACGTGACCCGATCCAGTTGCTCCGCCTCCGCGATCTCGCCGCGCGTCAGCAATAGCTCGCCCAGCGCCGCCATCGTCTGCATCGCGCCCGAATGCTCGTCGCCCAGGAGCTTCTTCCGCCCCTCCAGCGCCTGCCTGAAATTCACCTCTGCCTCTTCATTTCGGCCCTGCTCCGCCAGTACGACACCCAGATTGTGCATCGACTGCAGCGTGTCCCAGTGCTCATCTCCCAACAGCCGCTTGCGCCGCTGCAACGCCCCGCGCGTCAGCGACTCGGCCTCGCTGAACTGCCCCAGCGAGCCCAGCAAAAACCCCAGGTTGCTCATGAAAAGCAGCGTCTGCGGATGATCCTCCCCTAGCGCCGACCGGCTGGCGTCAAACGCCTGCCGATAGAGAACCCCCGCCTCCTTTACATGCCCAAGCTTCTCGCGCGCCAACGCCAGATTACTCGCAGACAGCAGCGTATCCCGATGGCTATCCCCCTGTAGGCGCCGCCGCGCCGCATAGGCCTCCTCGAATCGCTTCTCCGCCTCGACCAGCTTGCCCGATTCAATCGCGAGTCCGCCCAGATTATCCAGAACCTGGAGCGTGTCTTCATTCTCGTCGCCCCACTTCGCCCGCGCCCGCTTCAGCATCTCCTCAAGATACTGCCCGGCCTCCTCGCGCTTCCCTTCCAGCAGCAACACCAGCCCCAGATTGTTCAGCGCGATTAACGTGTCGCGCGAATCGGACGCTTGGCTGCGCTGGCAAAGCTGCAGCGCCTCGCGGCAATACGCCTCCGATTCGGCGTACTTCGTCTGTCGCTCCAACAGCTCGCCCATCTGGCCAATCGACGCGATGGTGTCCGGATGCGTGTCACCCAGCACCGTCCGCCGAATTTCGAGCGCCTCGCGCTGCGGATCGGCCGCCGCCGCCCACATGCCCAGATCACCCAGCGTCGCCGACAACGTTTGCAACAATCGCGCCCGGATCACCGGCTCGTCCTTGAATTGCTCCCGCGCCGCCGTCAACGCCCGATCAAAGATATTTTCCTCGAGCGCCCGCATAGCCACGTTCGTCGGATTGACGTTGCTGAGCAGTTCTGCCAAATGCTTCTGTCGCGCCTCAACCTCCCCAGCCGGCAGGCCGGCCCGCTCCATCCCGGCTTTGGCGTCCGCCATGAAGTCCTCGCGCAACTGCCGCCCCATGGCCTCCGGGTCGATCCCGCTCAGTTGCGCCTGCTGAAACTCGGCGACCTTTTGGGTCTCCTGCGCGCTCTTGTCGGCCCGCTTGCGCTGCAATTCCTCCGCCGCCAGCGCCCGCCACGCCCGAAACGCAAACCCCAGCGACACCGCCGTCGCCAGCAGCAGCGTCGCAGCCATCGCCGCGATCGCCAGCACAGCCCCGCGATTTCGCCGCACGAACTTGCGCACCCGGTACGCCGGACTGGGCGGCGTCGCCGACACCGGCCGCTGCGCCAGATAGTTGCCCACGTCGTCCGCCAGCGCGCTGGCCGTCCCGTACCGCCGGCTGCGGTCCTTTTCGAGGCACTTCATCACGATCCAGTCGAGGTCACCCCGCAGCGAGCGCGCCAACGAAATCGGTTCCGTCCGCCGCCGCTTCGCAATGTCCTCGACCGGCCGGTCCTTCGAAGGACTCCCCTCCGGCGCCGAAGGCAAAACCGAAATCTGCGACGACGCAATCGTCCGCAACCGCATGCTCGGCCGCGGCGGCTCCTCGTCGCGGATGATCCGCTGCATCTCGGCGAACGGTGCCTTTCGCAGCCGACCCGCGTCAAACGGCGTCCCACCCGCCAGCAACTCATACAGCAACACGCCCAGCGAATACACATCGCTGCGCGTATCGATATCGACGCCCGAAACTTCCGCCTGCTCCGGACTCATGTATTCCGGCGTGCCGATCAACTGATGCATCTCGGTAAAGAGCGTCTTATCCGTCAGCCGCACCGCCGTCGCCTTCGCAATTCCGAAGTCGATCACCTTCGGCAGCGGAACCCCATCCGCCATCGTCACCAGAACATTGGACGGCTTGATGTCGCGATGAATCACGCCCTTCTGGTGGGCATGCTGCACCGCCCCGCAAATGTCGCAGAACAGCATCAGCCGCTCGCGCACCGAAAGCGACTGCCGGTCGCAATAGCGCGTCACCGGCTCACCCTTCACCAGTTCCATCACAAAATAGGGCCGTCCGCCGTCCGTCTGCCCACCGTCCAGCACCCGCGCGATGTTGGGATGATCCATCATGGCCAGCGCCTGCCGCTCGGCCTCGAACCGCGCGATCACCTGCCGCGTATCCATCCCCGCTTTGATAATCTTGAGCGCCACCCGCCGAATGACCGGTTCAGTCTGCTCGGCCATAAAGACCGTGCCGAAGCCCCCTTCCCCGATCCGCTGTAAGAGTTTGTATCGCCCGATCCGCGAGCCCGGCCCCTCAACCACCGGCGCCGAAACATCCATCGATCGCGCGACGCCCCCGCCCGTCGGCGCCTTCAAAAAATCTGACTCGTCCAGCGCCGAAAGCAGCTCGACCGCTTCCGCCGCCACGCCCGGATCGCCCGCCGAGGCCTCGATGAAGCCGCGCCGCTCCGCCGGCGCCAGCTTCGCCGCCCGCGACAGCAGCTCTTTCACCCGCTCGCGACCGGCCCCATTCAAGCGTCCGTCTCCCCGGCCTGGCTCTTCTGCAAGTGCCGCAGGAGCCACGCTCGCGCGTATCGCCACTCGCGATCAACCGTGCTCGCCGCGATGTTCAGCGCGGCCGCGGTCTCGTCGATGGAAAGTCCGGTGTAAAAGCGAAGCTGCGCGACGCTCGCCGCGCGCGGATCATGCTGATTGAGCGCCTCGATCGCCGCATCGATATCGAGTGCGTGCCCGATCGTCTCATCATTAGATAGATCGGCCACGTTCGCGATCTCGCGCTTCCAGTCGCCGCCGCGTTTCTTGGCCCCCACCCGTCGCGCGTGCTCGATCAATATCCGCCGCATCGCCTCGGCCGCCGCCGCGTAAAAGTGCGCCCGGCTGTCCCAAGCCACGTCCTGGTCGCCCACCAGCCGCACGTATGCCTCGTGCACCAGCGCTGTCGCCTGCAGCGTATGGCTGCCGCGCTCATGCCGCATCTGCCGCTCCGCCAGCTCGTGCAGCGAACGATAGACCAGCGGCAGCAGATCGCGCGCCGCCTGCGGCTTTCCCTGTGCCGCCGCCGACATCAACAGCGACACATCCGCCGTTCCCGCGCGCGGCGCCGATCGATCCGATTCAGACTCTAATTGAGTTCGGCGTTCCATATACACCTCTATGTGCAAACGCCCGCCGCGAAACGTCAGCTTTTCCAGAAATGTCGCGCTCGCGAACCCGCCCGGGTGCCGCGTCGCGGGCGGCCGCCGACCAGAAATCGAGTGTTCGCCACCATTTACGCGGGTCGGCCGGACTTAGGGAATATTCTAACCGCTTTTCTATGGTGTCCGCAGCCCACCCCCTTCGCATTTCACCTGCCGACGGACGGGCTGAGTAGCTCGCCCGACCGGCAACTCGGTCAAAAAGACTCCCCCATTTTCGCGGTCAAAGGAGAACCACCATGAAATGCATCTCAAGCCAATCCGATTCAAACTCTCGACCAGGCCGTCTCAAGCCAGTGGCTGTGTCAGTCTGCTGCGTCGCGGCCACCCTCTTCGCCACCGCCTGCGACCTCGGCCTGGGCGGATTCGTCGATCCAGTCAACCGCGCCGTCAATCAGATCGACGTGGCGGTCAACACCCTCCAGACCGACAGCTCGCGCTGGGAGCTCATCGTCCGCGACCTGATTAACGACCTCCCGCAACAGGAAAACGACATCAAGGCCGACATCGACGAAGTCCTGCAGCGCGGCATCGGCGCCGCCACCGTCAGCGTCATCGCCACGGCCGACTTCATGTCGCGCCGTATGACCGAAGGCCTGCTCCGCGCCCGCGCCAAGCTCACCGGCGAAACTTACATTGAGCAGCCGCCGGCCTTCATCATGTTCACGCCGGACAAGATCGAGATGGCCCGCGTCCCGTCGCAGCTCAATTCCATCACCATCTACGGCTACGACTTTGATCGCAAGGATCCCCAGGGCAACAAGCTGAAGCTCATGCTGCTCAATGGCGGGACGCTAGTCGACGTGACCCAGGCCCTCTCGCTCCCGACGCACTACCAGGGCCTCTTCAACCTCGGCTCCAACGGCGTCCAGCTCACTAACCAGAGCAACCAGCTCATCCTCTTCTGGAACAACAACCCAATCTCGACCCTTGCCGTCATTCAGCCCCCGCCGCCGCAACCGCGCGACATCGACGTCGGTCTCGCCAACATCAGCTTCATCCCTCCCAAGACGCACGGCGACGCTGAGTTCGACGGCAACGGCCCGGTCGTCAATCTCGAAACCGTCATCGCCATCGCCAACAACATGGTCGTCGCCGAAATCTACATGAAGGCCTACGAACCGGGTGGCGACCACACCACCGCTGAGGGCTGGTCCGACTTCAAAGTCGTCTATATCCCGCCGCCCGGCACGCGCATTCAGGCCATCGTCTCGGCCCAGCACTCCGAGGCCAGCTACGTGGACAGCAATCACAGCCAGGACGTCGTCACCATGGGAGACTTCGACCTCGTCCGCACCTACACCTGCGTCGGTGACACCGACGGCGACGAGGCCGGCACCAAGACCAGCGTCAACGCCGAGTTCAATCTCGCCAAGCTCCGCGTGATCGACGAACCATGACAAACACAAAAGCAACCGACATATTCGGTTCCTCCGCCGCCCCCCGGTTCGCCGGGGGGCGGCTTTTGTTTCAAGGCCTCGCCAGGCAATCTCTTCGCAAATGATGTCCGCCCCGCGCCGCTGACGCATTCCCTTCCGCCACGTTGCTATGGAGCTCTCACTGTGTCATCACGAGTAGCAAGACCTTTCGTCGCGTCCGCCGGCCTGAAGCGCTCCCTGTCGTCGGCCGGCCCCGCCGGCCTCGCGCAATTTGTTCTCTTCAACGCTGCCGCATCGTCTTCAAGCGGTCGCTACCGCCAAGTCGCGCCGCTCGCACTCTCTTGTTCGGAATTCGAAACCGACACCCCTCGACTCCTTTGTGCCACGCTTACCTACGACGACGGAACGCAACCAGCACCCGGAGGTAGACTCCATGAATTTCAAATGCAACTTCGCAGCAAGCTCCCTCGCAGTCGCAACGCTCCTCAACGCCGCCCCCGCCATGGCCCAATGCGATGACTGGCATCCCGGCCCGGAGATGGTCTACACCGGTTTCGTAAACACATCGCTCGTCTGGGATCCCGACGGCAACGGACCATTGCCCGCCAAGCTCGTAGTCTGCGGCGGTTTTGAAAAAGCCGGCTGGCCGAACGGCATCGGCGCGCTCGACATCGCCGCATGGGACGGCACGACGTGGCAGGCACTCGGCGCCGGCATCTCAAGAGACGATCCGCGCTGGGCCCCGATCCAGGCCATGGCCGTCTTTAACGGCCAGCTCGTCGTCGCCGGCATCTTCACGCATATCGGGGCATTGGCGGCAAACAACATCGCAAGCTGGGATGGAACGCAGTGGCACGCACTCGGCAACGGTCTGACCGACCCGTTCGACCCTGCGAGCGGCGTCCCCGTTTTCGTCTATTCCATGATCGTCTTCAACGGCGAACTGATCGTCAGCGGCGCATTCAAAACAGCCGGCAGCGTGCTCGTCAATGGAATGGCGCGCTGGAATGGCACGAGCTGGTCACCCTTCGGCGATGGGCCGGCCTATGACGTCGCATATCGACTCGCGATTTACAACAACGAACTCATCGCGGCCGGCTTCGGCGGATCGATCGGCGGCGTCACCGCCAACTCGATCGCTCGCTGGAATGGCGCCACCTGGGCCCCGCTCGGCGCCGGACTCGAAAACGGAAACGTCACCGCACTTGCCACCTTTAACGGCGAACTCGTGGCCGCGGGAGGATTCGATCACGCCGGCGGACTACCCGCCAACCAGATCGCGGCATGGAACGGCACGGACTGGCACACGCTGGGATCGGGGATCACGGGTGGAACAACCTTCCATGAAGTCGAATCGCTCGCTATCTACAACAACGAATTGATCGCCGGCGGTGACTTCGACCACGCCGGCAGCATTCCGGCCTTCAGCGTCGCCCGTTGGAATGGAACTTCTTGGTCCGCAGTCGGCTCGGGCCTCGGGCATCCGCCCGTCACCGGCGGCTTCGTTAACGAGGCGTATACACTCGTACCATTCAACGGCAAGCTCGTCGCAGGAGGCTCGTTCTATTCGATTCGCCAGACGCCGGTGAATGGGTTGGCCCAGTGGAACGGAACAACCTGGGAAGACATGCAGGGCGTCATCCATGACGTGCCCGGCGCGATCTACGCGATGAAGCAATGGAATGGCCGCATGGTGGCCGCCGGCGACTTCCGTCTGATCACAAGCGAAGAAAGCTATATCGCATACAACCTCGTCACCTGGGACGGCGCAAAGCTCTCCGAATCAGCAGGCAGCACCGACGCCGCAGTCTGGGCGCTCGCCACAGTTCCCGGACAGAATTTCAGCACCGAACTAATCGCGGCAGGTGAGTTCACGATCATCGGAGGCGTGAATGGTACGCCCTTCGTCTCGGCTAACCGCATCGCACGACACACGAACAGCTTTCTCAGCAGCGAATGGCTCGCCATGGGTACGGGCTTCAATAACACCGTACTCGCCGTCGAAAGAATGGGCACTGTCACCTACGCAGCCGGCGCGTTCACAACCAGCGGCAACGGTGCCACCACGCTCAGTCACATCGCCCAATGGAACGGCACCACCTGGCTCCCGCTCGGAACGGGCCTGGACGGCGACTGCTACGCCCTCAAGACCTACAACGGCTTCCTCTACGCCGGCGGCTCCTTCACCCACGCCAACGGACTCGCGTCCGGCGGCCTCGCGCGCTGGAACGGCTCGACCTGGTCCATCGTCGGCGGCAATTTCCTCGGAACCGTCTATTCGATGGAGGTCTATAACAACGAACTCGTCATGGCCGGCTTCTACCCGGGCATCTCCGGCTCGCCCAACATCGCAAAGTACAACGGCACGAATTATTCGACCCTCGGCACCGGTGGCACCAATAGTTCCGTCTTCACCCTCCTGAGCGAAGGCGGAAATCTCTACGCCGGCGGCGCATTCACCATCGCCGGCGG
Source organism: Planctomycetota bacterium (assembly GCA_015654675.1). Classification (GTDB taxonomy): domain Bacteria; phylum Planctomycetota; class Phycisphaerae; order UBA1845; family UTPLA1; genus SpSt-539. The sequence continues at coordinate 15,061 of JAATGM010000054.1, forward strand.
TGTGGCCGCAAACCACGTCGCCCGCTGGAACGGTTCTGCATGGAGCGACGTCCGCGGCGGCGCAGACGACCGGGTCTTCGCGCTCGGCGCGTTTCACAACGAAGTGCAGGCCGGCGGCCGGTTCTCAAGCGTCCGCAACGGCGCGATCTACTCCCCGGAATGGGCCCGCTACGCCGAAACCGGCGCACCCTGGATCGTCAACCAACCATCATCGCAGGCCATCTGCGGCCCGCGCAATATCTCATTCACCATGCAACCCGCATCCGGTTACGCCGGCCTCAACTACCAGTGGCGAAAAAATAGCGTCCCCCTCGCCGACGGACCGACCGGCACCGGCTCCAACATTACGAACGCACACGCGGCGTCCCTCAACGTAGGCAACGCCTCGGCAGCCGACAGCGGTGTCTACGACTGCGTCCTCAGTAACACCTGCGGAAGCGCAACGACGATCGCCGCAACGCTCGACGCCTTCGCCGGCCACACGGGTGACGGCGACGCCAACGGCATCGTCGACGGTCGCGATGTCGCCGGATTCGAAGCCGCCCTCTACGTCGGCGGCCCGGCCAGCGTGAACTACTGCCCCTTCGACATGAACGGCGACGACGTGGTCGACATGGCCGACAAGCCGCTCTTCATCGCAAAGCTTCTTGGTTTCTGAAAACGACTAACACACAGGAGAAACGCCGCAACAGCATCGCTGAGATGCGCGGCAATAGGAAAGGATTGATTGGAATGTCTCGCTACCGACGTACGTTTTTTGCAATCGCCCTCATCGCTGGCATCCTCCCGTCTGCCCGCGTATTAGCCCAATGCGCCGACTGGCGCGCCTCCACCGGCCTGCACTGGATCGGCTGGAACTACGCCATGACCACCTGGGACCCGGACGGCCCGGGCCCTCAACCCGCCCTGCTCGTCGTCGCCGGTTCCTTCGACCGCGCCGGCGGAATCAACGGCACACCGGTCAGCAGCATCGCCACCTTCAATGGCAGTACGTGGCAGTCGCTCGGCTCGGGTATCACCGGCTCGGTCTATGCGCTGACAGTCCACAACAACGAACTCGTCGCCGCCGGATATTTCACCAGCGCCGGCGGCGTCCCCGCCAACAACATCGCCCGCTGGGACGGAACCGCATGGCACGCCCTCGGCGGCGGCATCACAGGCGGATCCATTCAAACCGTCGCGTCCTATCACGGCGATCTCTACGCAGGCGGCGGATTCAGCATGGCCGACGGCCTGCCCGCCGCGAGCATCGCCCGCTGGAACGGCTCAACCTGGCAACCGATGGGCCCCGGCGCCGATTTCGTCGTCCTCTCCATGCGCGTCTTCCGCGATGAACTCATCGTCGGCGGCGGCTTCTCACACATCGGCGGCATCGCCGCCGAAGAAATCGCCCGCTGGAACGGCACCCAGTGGAACACCCTCTCGACCGGCATCAGTTGCAACTTCTGCACCCTCTACGTCTATTCGATGACTGAATATAACAACGACCTCATCGCCGGCGGACTCTTCTCCTCCGCCGGTGGCACCCCCGCCAAAATGATCGCCCGCTGGGATGGCGCCGAGTGGCACGCCCTCGGCGAGGGCTTCGATGCCGTCTCGGTCCCCGTCGTCTATGCCTTAGAAACCTTCAACGGCCAGCTCTACGCCGGCGGCGAAATCGACAACTCAGGCCCGCTGCAAACCAGCAAGATCGCTCGCTGGGACGGCACGAAATGGAACGCCATGTCCACCGGCGTCACCTCGCGCGTCGAAACGCTCGCCGTCTTTAACGGCATGCTCTACGTCGGCGGCTACCCCGGCCTGGCCGGCGGACAGCCCTACGACTCCCTCGCGCGCTGGACCGGCACCGCATGGCAATCCATGCCCGGCGTACTCACAACGCCCGACCCCAGCGCAACCGTTTTCGCCCTGTCCCCGTGGTCCGGCCGCGTCGTCATCGGCGGCTACTTCGGCGCGAGCATTCATGAGTCTCCCGGATACGCCTACGGCCTGCTCGCCTGGAACGGAATCGACTACAGCCCGCTCGGCGACGCCGATGGCCCCGTCTACGCGGCCGCGTCGTCCCCCGGCGGCTTCCCCGGCAGCTCCGACCTCATCGTCGGCGGCGGCTTCGACAATCTCGACTACACGCCCTTCAACCACATCGCCCGCCGCAACGACATCACCGGCATCAACTGGGAGCCGATGGGCAACGGCTTCAATGACGACGTCTACGCCATCACCCGCTTCAACGGCAGCATCTACGCCGCCGGCGCATTCACCTTCTCCGGCCCAGTCCCCATGAATCACATCGGCCGCTGGAACGGAACCAACTGGGTCGGCGTCGGCCCCGCGACCACCCTCGGCTGCAACGGAATCGTCAACGCCATGAAGGCGTGGAGCAGCGGAACCAGTCTCCACCTCGTCGTTGGCGGCGACTTCACCAGCTCCGGCGGCGTCGCCACGACTCGCATCGCCTCCTATAACGCCAGCACCATCCAGCCGCAGACATCCTGGACCGCCCTCGGCGCCGGCTTCAACGGCTCCGTCTACGCCATCGAACGCTTCAACGGCAGTACCTACGCCGCCGGCAGCTTCACCGCCTCGGGCGCAACCGCGCTTAATCACATCGCCCGCTGGGACGGCACGGCATGGCGGCCGCTCGGCGCAGGCGTCAACGGAACCGTCCTCTCCCTCACCGTCTCCAACAACACCCTCGTGGTCGGAGGCGCCTTCACCTCCGCCGGCGGCAACCCCGCCGCCAATCTCGCCCGCTGGGACGGCACAAACTGGACCACCCTCGGCGCTGGCACCGACGCCACCGTCCGCGCCCTCACCACCTTCCACAACGAAATCCAAGCTGGCGGCGATTTCCTCAAAGTCCGCAACGGCGTCCTCGAGTCCCCGCGCTGGGCCCGCTTCTCAGAAACCGGCGCGCCCTGGATCGCCCAGCAACCGTCATCGCTCGGCGACGTCTGCGCCACCCCCACCGTTTCGTTCCACATGTTCCCCGCATCCGGATACGGCGGCCTCGAATACCAGTGGCGGAAAAACGGCACGGCCATCAACAACGGCCCCACCGGCACCGGCTCTACCATCGGAACCAACGGCGTCAGCTTCAACATCTTCAACCCCGGCCCCGCCGACAGCGGTTCCTACGACTGCATCCTCTCCAACGCCTGCGGCAGCGACACCAGCGCCGCCGCCTCAGTCACCATCTTTGCCTCCGGCAGCGGCGACGGCGACGCCAACGGCCTCATCGACGGCCGCGACATCGCCGGCTTCAACGCCGCCATCATCAGCGCCGGCCCCGCCAGCGCCGCCTACTGCGTCTATGACATGAATCACGACGGCACCGTCAACGCCGCCGACAAAGCCATTCTCATCGCGCAACTGCTCGGCCACTGATCTCGTCACGAGCCAGCCCGTTCACGAAAGGAGGATCAACATGTCGAACAAGTCTCTGCGAGTCCTCTCGGCCGTTCTGACGGCTTGCGCCGCAACGTCGGCACTATCCCAAACCATCACGCCAATTTCACACAACGGCCAGAACATCGCCTACTGCGGCCCAGTCGGAGGCGGCCCCCTCGTACAGCACAACTTCTCCGGCCTCGGCCCCACTCACGACGACATCAGCGTCAGCGAACCCGGTAGCCCCAACTGGTCGGCCAGCGCCGCCGCATCGCACCAGGATGCGACCCCGCTCACCAGCGCTTTCGCCCTCGCCAATGCCGGAAGCAGCTCGCGCGGTCTCTTAATCGGGTTCGGCGTCTACGCCACTGCCGACTCCCGCGATAACTGGAGCTTTACCGTCTCAGCCCCGGCCTGCTTCACCTTCAGCGCCAGCATGAGCGGCAACAGCTCCGAGAATGTCTCTCCGGTTCAGTCCTACGCCTTCGGCCCCGAAGCACCCAGCCCCGGCCAGATCATCCCCGACCCCGGCACACCACCCGATGCCTTCAGCCAGTTCCTCAACGGCCCCGGAAGCGTCGCGAGAAGCGCAAGCGGCACGCTGCTCCCCGGCCGATACGGCATCTACCTGAACGGCCGCGTCGAGGGTAACGCATACCCGTTCTCCGGCTCCTTCAACGGCGCCATCGCCCTGACTCTCTCAGCCCCAACACTGCTCACGATGCCAACCCCCGCCTCAGTCTGTCCAAACGCGACCGCGACATTCTCAGTCACGTCAGCCGTCGGCGGAGCAACCACCTTCCGCTGGCAAATCGAAACCACGCCCACCGGCAGCAACATCTGGGCCGACCTAACCAACGGCCCCCTGCCCCCGGCCACGGGCAGCGCAGCAACCGCCAGCGGCACAACCACGAGCACCCTCACCATCACAAACGCCGACACCCAAGCCGCCACGCGCTACCGCTGCCGCGTCACAGACACATGCGGCAATTTAAACAGCGACCCAGCCGCGCTAACCGTCACCCCCTGCCAAGTCCCCGGCGACATGAACTGCGACGGCGCAGTCAACGACCTCGACGTAGGCCCGTTTCTGTTAGCCCTGACAAATCTGACCGCCTACCAACAGCAATTCCCCACCTGCAACCCCCTCAACGGCGACCTGAACCACGACATGCTCCTGAACGGCCTCGACATCGGGATGTTCATCGCCTGCGTCTTCAACGGCGGCTGCCCATGACCCGTCACCCCGAGTAGCGCTCAAGTGCGCGATTCGCCCTCGCCTCCATACACCAGTTCGACGCCGGCCTATTGATCCGCCCATCGATGGTTCTCAAGTCTCTTAGAGACGTCGAGCATGTCCTTGAATTGGACTTCCGGACTATCACTCGTGATGTAGCCCAGCGCTTCTGCAATTTCGATGAAATCTCCCTTGATCCACTGAACTGCTTCTCGCTCCCATGTGCTTGAAAGCATGGAACGAATGCGAACTCGCCACGCTTCATTTCCACGGTAGCTATGAATTATCAGCCGGTGAAGATGTTCGTTGTCTCGAATCCCCTCGGCGAGAAGCCTATCCATAAACGTATCGGTCGGCGGAAAGCTATATCCGAGGATCAGAATTTGGCGGGCGTGACGTACCGCATCTACCGCTCGCTTCCATTGCTCTACTATGGTCGCCATCATCGCCGTCTTGCCAAGCAGCGGCGGAACAATAACCGGCGTAACTCCTTCTCCAGCTATTCGCGTGCCCTCGATTTCGTGTTGAATCGCAAATTTGTACTCCTGACTCGTACCACCACCATTGAATTCTCTCTTGGGAGGCTCATCTACGTACTTGCCGTCCCCGTCAACTGCGTCCATGTTACAGACAGCTTTCGATTCCTTCGCCTTCGCAGTGAACCAATTTACCGACCCATGGAGCTTTACGACCTCAACGGGAACGAGCTTCTTCCGGCTAAATAGGCCTGCCTTCGCGTCGTCAAACTCCTCAAACTTGTCAGTGAAACAAAAGCTGTCTGTCTCTTCCATGCCCGAATAAAGAACCACTCCGCCCCTGTTGATCAACTGTCGCTCAAGAAGCATATCGTAGTTCGTAGAGTCTGTTTCACAACTTGGTTTTCGCAAGATTGCGCCCTGCATGAGGTTGTGGTCTACTTTGCCATCGCAAGCGAGAGGAGTTCGCGATGGGCGGATACAAGCCGATGCTCACGGAAGAGCAGTGGAACAAGATCGAG
>JAATGM010000019.1 GCA_015654675.1 Planctomycetota bacterium
ATCGTGGAACGGACAATTGCGTGGCTCTCGACCTTCCGCCGCCTGGTCGTGCGATATGAACGGAATCTGACCATGTACCAGGCGTTTTTCCATGTCGCGTGCCTGATCATCACCCTGAGGCGGTTATGAAACTGGTTCTAGGTGGAAGGGATTGTCCCAGGCACCCGGCGCTAACGCGGGTTGCATCGCATGCACCTCGTGTAGTTGCCCGAGCGGTTTTCGAGCAGCCAGCTCACTGCGTCTCGAAACGTCGGGAAAAAAAGCTTCTGACCCTGCGTCTGGACAGTCATGGCCTGGTGGTCGCGTGATGGGTCGCACTCGGCGCAGTTTGCCCGATGCAGCTTGTTCCAATCGCGATTCTGCGATGTATCGCGCGGTCCACCGAAATCGTTGAAGATATATCCCGCTCCGGCTGACGTGAGTGCCCTTAGTTCAGCGTTCGAATCGATTGTCTTCATTTTTCTACCGAAAGGGAGGATCGATTTCTGAAAAAACACAATGTCCCCTGGGACCTCGCACTTTGAAGCAACTTCACTTGGTTACTTTTAGTAGCCAAGGAATCCCGCGGTCGATCACTTCTCGCTCCCACTCCCATTTTCGTTTGAGGGCGAATGCGACATTATCAAGTGCAGGCATCAGGTGCGCCTTGGAAACTCGTCGTCGCCACAACAGTCGCAAGAGCGATTCGCTTTCAGTCGCAGGCAACGTAAGCACTCGAGCGAACTCACGAACTTTCTCCGGTGGTGTGAATTGGCGCAACCCGTCGATCAGGGTCGGCCATCTGCCGTGCGTGAGGTAGAAATTGTTTGCATCAATATCGTACGTAAACAGTGCATCTTGTGCGTGGAGAAAACTGTTCTCATGCCGCGGGCACAGCAGCAATCGAAGGGTCGCGTGCATCGTCACCAGAATCGAGTCGATTGCCCAAACCGCCAAATACCGGGGTTTTTTAGCATTGGTTGCTGTTTTCAGTAGCTCGTGGCAATCTTCTGCGGCAAAATAAGCAGCAACGAGCGGATTACGCGTCCAATCGAGGAGCCTTGTCGGAATTCCGTGGTGCTGCGCTAGTGCAAATGCCCTGTTTAGCGCTGGAAATCGCCTGAACCATTCGCGGTCGTGAGTGACGGCCTCCCGATAGGCAAGGAATGGCGCGTATTCCGGTTTGAACTCGTGCATGTCGCTTACTGGGAAAGCGAGCTCATTTGTGAGTTCAACGAACGAGCCGACGGCCAGATACTCTGCATGTGTCTGCGTAACAACCGCCGCTTCGCGATCGCAGTTCGTTGCACCTGCTTTTGAGACGCATTGGCGAACATAATCCTGCATTGCGCCAACGATTCGGGAGAGCGTCGCTTGTCCGTCCGCTCGAAACGCGCGAGGCCACAATGGCCAATCGAAGTTACCGTGTCCGCGAAAAATCCAGGAACAGGTTGTGCCGGTTCCCCAAATCTCCTTTGATATGTCGAGGCTGTCCAAGAATTGCTGAGCGGATTCGCACGCTGTCTTCTCAACGATGCGAGATTCGTTCTGTTCGTGCACTTGCTCTTCCACCGGACATCTTGATTGGAATTGGTTAGTTTTTGCACAAAAACGGCCGGCGTATGCCGGCCGTCTCGCGGGTCGCAACCAATCTATCTCTTACTTCTTTACTTCGAACTCGGCGTCGATGACGTCGTCGTCCTTTTTTGCCCCGCCACCGGGGGCGCCGGCTCCTACGGGTTCGCCTTCGTTTGGCGGGCCGCCGGGTTGGGGGCCTGCCTTCTTGGACGCCGCCTCGTACATGATCTTGCCGATGATCTGGCTGACTTCCTGGAGGTTTTCCATGGCTTTCTTGATGGCGGCCGCGTCGTCCTTTTTGAGGACTTCCTTCAGGTTGTTGATGGCGCTTTCGATCTTGGAGCGCTCCTCGGACGGAATCTTTTCGCCGTGTTCCTTGAGCGCCTTCTCGGCCTCGTAGGCGGCGGAGTCGGCCTTGTTGTGGATGTCGGCCAGCTCGCGCTTGCGCTTGTCCTGCTCGGCGTGAGACTCAGCCTCGACGCGCATCCGCTCGACCTCGTCCTTGCTGAGGCCGGAGCTGCCCTTGATTTCGATCTTCTGCTCGCGGCCCGAGGCCATGTCCTTCGCGGAGACATTGAGGATTCCGTTGGCGTCGATGTCGAACGTGACTTCGACCTGCGGCGTGCCGCGCGCGGCCGGCGGGATGCCGCTGAGGTTGAAGCGCCCGAGGGTGCGGTTGTCGACCGACATGGGCCGCTCGCCCTGCAGGACGTGGATGGTGACTTCGGTCTGGCCATCGGCGGCCGTCGAGAAGACTTCCTTCTTGGAGGTCGGGATGGTGGTGTTGAGCGGGATCATGGCGGTCATGACGCCGCCGAGCGTCTCGACGCCCAGCGAGAGCGGGGTGACGTCGAGAACGAGGATGTCCTTCATTTCGCCGGCGATGATGGCGGCCTGGATGGCTGCGCCGATCGCGACGGCTTCGTCCGGGTTGACCGACTTGTTGGGCTCCTTGCCGAAGATCTCCTTGCAGAGCTTCTGCACGGAGGGCATGCGGGTGCTGCCGCCGACGAGGATGACCTCGGCGACGTCACCGGCGGAGAGCTTCGCGTCTTCGAGGGCTTTCACGCATGGCCGGCGGCAACGCTCGGTCAGGTCGTGGGTAAGCTGCTCGAACTTGGCGCGGGTGAGCGTCTCGGTCAGGTGCTTGGGCCCGCTGGCATCGGCCGTGATGAACGGCAGGTTGATGGTGGTCTCCATGCTGGTGGAGAGCTCGCACTTGGCTTTCTCGCAGCCCTCTTTGAGTCGCTGGAGGGCCATGGCGTCTTTGCGGAGATCGATGCCGGTGTTCTTGCGGAAGTTCTCTGCGACGAAGTCGATGAGGACCTGGTCGTAGTCGTCGCCACCGAGGTGGGTGTCCCCGTTGATGGACAGCGTCTCGAAGACGCCGTCGCCGACGTCGAGGATGCTGATGTCGAAGGTTCCGCCGCCGAGATCGAAGACGGCGATCTTGCCGCCCTTTTTCTGCTCCATGCCGTAGGCGAGGGCCGCGGCGGTGGGCTCGGGGAGGACGCGCTTGACCTCGAAGCCGGCAATCTCGCCTGCCTCCTTGGTGGCTTTGCGCTGGGCGTCGTTGAAGTAGGCCGGGACGGTGATGACCGCGGCGCTGACCTTCTCGCCGATGTAGTCTTCCGCCGTTTTCTTGAGATCCTGGAGGATCATGGCGGAGATTTCGGGCGGGGTGTAATGCTTGCCGCGGATGTTGACCTTCACGAGCTCGTCGGGGCCGCCGACGATCTCGTAGGGGACGAGCTTTTCTTCTGAGCCGACTTCGTTGTGGCGGCGGCCCATGAAGCGCTTGATGCTGAAGACGGTGTTCTTGGGGTTCGTCACTTGCTGGTGCTTGGCGATCTGGCCGACGAGGCGCTCGCCCTTCTCGGTGAAGCCGACGACGGAGGGCGTGATTCGCGAGCCCTGAGCGTTGGTGAGGACCTTGGGCGAACCGCCTTCCATGATGGCAACACAGGAGTTGGTCGTGCCGAGGTCGATGCCGATGATTTTTGACATAGTTGGATCCTTTCTTCCTCGACCCTAGGCCGAGGTGAGGGCGCGCGGGGGCGCAATCCCTCGGGCCGAATTATGGCAAGGGGGGTGCCAGACGGGGTGCGGGGCGGCTATGGGCTGTAATTGGTTGGATTTGCAGGGTTTGCGGATTGTGCGAACGGGCGGGCCTGCTCACGGCGGCCTGCCAGACTGACATATCTTGTTGCCAGCTTGACGGTTAGTTGCTGGCGGGGGCGAGGGCGGTGATGGCGGCGGCGGCTTCGGCGGCGGTCACGTCGTCGGCCCATTCGAGCTTGCCGGAGGTGGGCATGAGGAGGAAGCGGACGCGGCCTTCCGCGGACTTTTTGTCGCGAGTCATGTAGGTCCAGAAGGCGGTGGGCTCGAGGTCGGCCGGGGCGTGGGTGGGCAGGCCGAAGGCGGCGAGGAGGGCGCGGGTTCGTTCGAGCAGGGCCGGGTCGGTGAACTTGCGGGCGACGCCGATCTGGAGGGCGGCGAGCAGGCCGATGGCGACGCATTCGCCGTGGCGGAGGGCGAAGGCGGCGTGGGCTTCGAGGGCGTGGGCGATGGTGTGGCCGAAGTTGAGGGCGGCGCGGCCGACGGAGTCTTCGGCGCCGGTTTCGTGTTCGTCTTCGCGGACTACGGCGGCCTTGATGTTGACGTTCTTGCGGATGAGCTCGACGGTGGCGGTTTCGTCGTGATTGAGGATGGCGGCGGCGTTGGTTTCGAGCCAGTTGAAGAGGGCCGGGTCGCGGATGAGGGCGTGTTTGACGGCTTCGGCGAGGCCGGCGCGGAGGTCGCGGGCGGGCAGGGTGCGGAAGGTTGCGATGTCGACGAGGACGAGGCGGGGCTGGTGAAATGCGCCGACGAGGTTCTTGCCGGCCTTGAGATTGACGGCAGTTTTTCCGCCGACGGCGGCGTCGATGGCGCCTTCGGTGGTGGTGGTGCAGTTGATGAAGGGGACGCCGCGGAGCCATGTGGCGGCGAGGAAACCGGCGAGGTCGCCGATCATGCCGCCGCCGAGGGCGATGATGGGTGAGGCGCGGTCTAGGCGGAGCTCGGCGAGGGCTTGGGCGAGGCGTTCGACCTGGGCGAGAGATTTGGAGGATTCGGATGCGGGGACGGTTTGGAGGGCGGGGGTGAAGCCGGCGGCGATGAGGGAGGTTTGGAGCGCGGGGGCATGCAGCGCGGCGACGGATTCGTCGGAGATTATGCAGGCGAGGCGTGGCTTGACGATTCGGGCGATGAGGTCGCCGGCTTTCGCGAGGAGGCCGGAGGCGATCTGGACGTCATAGCTGGCGTTTGTGAGGGTGACTCGGGCGGCTGGTCGGGCTTTGGCGGTTCGTGAGTAAATCGGGAGTCTCCGGTTCGTTGATCACCATAGCATAGGGCTTGTTCGGTGGAGGGATAGATGGGAATGGGGGCGAACAAGCTGGGCTTTGCGGACGTAATTTGGGGGTTGGGAATAGTTTGTGGATTGGTTCCCATTTCGGCGATGGGACTGGGTGGCGTCTATGATCTTGCCGAGGTTGGTTCCCGGAAGTTTCGCGTTTGCATGATGCTACGGCGGACGTCCGAGAAAAGCCGGAATATTGGCGACAACGTGTTGACTTGCGCGATGACGAGTTGGCATATCTGCGCAACCTTGGGTGAAGTCGGGGCGATTTCGTAAGTATATGTAATAAAATACGTTATAATTCCCTAGTGAGGATGCCGGACCCCACTTTGGCGGAGTTTTCTTGACGTTCCGGCGTCTGGTAAGTATCCTGAACCTCCTTATGAGCCATTCGACGATTGCAACCCGACCGACGGTTCGGACCAGCGGTACGCCCATTCGCACGTATCGGAATGCGGTGGCCTGGCTCGATTCTTTGCCTAATTTTGAGAAGCGCCCCACCAGCCGGGCGGCTGCGAACGCGTTCAAGCTGAGCCGGGTGCAGAAGCTCCTCGCCGCGCTTGGGAATCCGCAAAAAGACTTCCGAACGGTGCATGTGGCCGGGACGAAGGGGAAGGGTTCGACGTCTGCGATGCTCTCGAGCATGCTGCACGGGAACCGGATGACGGTCGGACTGTATGCCTCGCCGCATATTCTGGATTTGCGCGAGCGGATCAAGATCAACGATCGGGTTATTTCTGAGCCAGATACGACGCGGCTGGTCGCCAAGGTGGCGAATGTCGCTCGACGGCTGATGAAGGGCGATCCGCCGACTTTCTTTGAGGCGGTGACCGCGGTTGCGTTCATGTACTTCGCGCAGCGCGAAGTGGATGTGGCGGTGGTTGAGGTCGGCCTTGGCGGCCGACTGGATGCCACGAACGTGATCAAGCCGGAGGCGTGCGGGATCACGAGCATCAGTTACGACCATATGGCGGTTCTCGGAAATACGCTCACGGCGATTGCCGAGGAGAAGGCCGGGATTTTCAAGCCAGGCGTGCCGGTGATCAGCTCGCCGCAGCATGCGGATGTGAAGAAGACATTGAAGAAGGTCGCGGCGAAGGTCGGGTGTCCGATCCTGTTCGCGGGCGAGGATTTTGAGTTCAGCACGCGGTTTGAGTCGTCGCGGGCGACGGGCCCGCAGACGCGGATCTGCATTACGACGCCGACCAGCCATTTCGAGCATGTGCACGTGCCGATGCTGGGCGACCATCAGGCGCGGAACTGCGCGGTGGCGCTCGGTTTGCTCGACCAACTTAAGGGTCGCGGCTTCTCGATTGACGATGAGCTCGCTATGGCCGGTCTGGCTAAGACGGCTCTGCCGGGCCGGATGGAAGTCATCCATGAGACGCCGCGGGTGCTGGTTGATGGGGCGCATAACGCCGCCAGCATTGAAGCGGTGATGCATGCCATCGGGCAGAACATCTCCTGCGACTCGATGATCGTGATCTTTGGTGCGAACATCGACAAAGATGTGAAGGGGATGCTCAACCTGCTGAGCCAGGGCGCGGATAAGGTGATCTTCACGAAGAGCACGAATCCGCGGGCGGCGGCGCCGTCGGACCTGGTGGCACAGTTTAAGGAGCTGACCGGGCGGCAGGAGCAGTTCTCTGAGACGCTGGACGGTGCTCTGGAGATCGCGGCCAAGGCGGTTTCCCGGGATGACCTGATCTGCATCACCGGGTCGTTCTTCCTCGTAGCGGATGCGAAGCGGTTGTTCGCGAAGCGCGGCGGGGTGCCGGTTGTGCGCGAGGCCGTGGCCGCGGAATAGCTGCCTTCGACAATTGAAATGACATGAGGCCCGCGACTTCGCAGTTGCGGGCTTTTTTATGCGCGGAGGTCGGGGGGCATTTCGCGGTCGATGAGGCGATCGGGCTTGAAGTCTTTAGGGGCCTTGCCGAGGTCGGCGGGCGGGGGATTGCGCTTGAGTTCGTCGGCGGAGATGACGCTGAGGACGGCGCAGAGGCCCCAGACGAGCAGCATGAGGACGATCCAGATCAGGCGGCCGATACCGGCGGAGTGAGTCAGGGCGAAGGCGAAGTAGGCGAACCAGAAGACCGCGCCGGCTCCGGCCGTCCACGCGGCGATGGTTCCGCTGCGGCGTTTTTCGGCCTGCAAGCCGAGGCCGAGGGCGGCGAGGGCGAGGCCGCCCGCGAACGAGACGCAGACTGCGGCCATGGACCATATTTGAAGCGTGTCGGCGGCTGCGACGACTTCACCCAGGGAACCTGGCTGCGACGTGGGGTGGAGTTGCTTTTGGGTCAGGCCGGCGAAGGACCACCAGCAGCAGGTTCCGAGCGTGAGGACGATTCCGACGAGCTGGAGGATGAGCCCGGTGGCCTGTGCGAAGGCGCGCGGGGAGGGCGATTGCTCGGCGGGCGGGATGCTATTGGTCATTCGCGGCGAACTTCAGCAGGTCAGCGGCGGCCGGTGTTGCCCTTGATTTGGCGGGCTTCCTCGGCCTTCTTCTGGATCTTCTCGAGCCAGCCAGGAACGCGCGGGGCCGCGGGTGCGGCGGCGCGCGGTTTCGGCGGCGGAATCAGCTTGCCTTGTTCGTCCAGCCGTTTGAGCTGGGTGCGGATGTGATGCTGCTCGGCCATGGCGAGCAAGCTGCTGGTAAGGATGTACACCGAGAGTCCGCTGGGGAAGTTGTAGAACATGAGCGAGAAGAAAACGGTCATGTAGCCCATCATCTTTTGCTGCATGGCCATCTGGTCGGCCATGCTGGGCTTGCCGTCCGGCGAAGGAGTGGGCGGCGGAGCCGAGTTGGGCTTGGACATTTTCATGGAGTACTTCTGCTGCCACCACATGGTGATTCCCATCAGGATGGGCAGGATGTTCAACGAGACGATGGGGCCGATCATCATGCCGTCGCTGAGAAATGGGATTTTGAAGCCGTGTCCGAAGCTCATCACTGCGTCCGGTGCGGCGAGATCGGGAATCCACCATTGGAGGGGCACGAACGGTTCGTGCCGCAGGGCAATCGATGAGTTCAGGGTTGACCAGAGTGCGACCCAGACGGGCATCTGCAGGAGCATCGGCAGACAGCCCAACAGCGAGCCCGCGGCCGGATTGACACCTTCGGAGCGATAGAGCTCCAGTGTTTCGGCGTTGAGCTTCTGCTTGTCGTTGCCGTATTTCTGCTTGAGGGCTTCGAGCTTGGGCTGGAAGACCTGCATGACCTTCTGCATTTTGTAAGTCTGCGTCTGGCCGCGCTTGGTGAGCGGATGGAGCAGGGCGCGGACAATGAACACCAGAATGATGATGGCGAAGCCGTAATTATGCTGGCCGGGCAGGATTCGGTGGAGGAAGGCGAAGAGCTTTCCGATTCCGATCGCCAGCCACTCGAACGTGCAGGGCGATCGATCGGCGGCGAAGATCTTGTCGAATCTGTAGCGCTGATCGGCGTCTGTCGTCATATCGGTCGGGCTGCGCGGGCCCATGTAGACCGTGAAACTGCAGGCGAAGCGGTTTTTCGGCGCGAGCGGCGCCGCGGGGGAGATGACATAGCCGACTGTCAGGTCGCCGAGGTCCTTTACATCTTCGCCAAATAGCGTGCGTGCGTCGGCGTTGCGCACGTATTCGGCGGCCGTAGCCGAGCCGATCGGGTTGGGAGCCATGATGCAGCCGAAGTATTTATTTCCGACGGCGGACCAGACGACGGATACGCCTTCGCGAGAGAAGTTCAGGGTGTGGTCTTCCATGCCCCAGACTTCCTGCCGTGTGTGCGCTTTGATCTTGTCGTCGCTCATGAAGTTGTAGGCATGGCGATCGTCCCAGCGCAGGTCCTCACGGCGAAAGCCGACCGGGCCGGACTGGGAAAGCGTGAAGGACTCCTGCGAGTCGGAGACGTTTTCGACGGCCAGTTCCATGGTGACGTCGCGCGAGTTCTGTTCGACGCGGTAGGTCTTTGTCAGATTGAGGATGGGGCGCCCGCCGCGAAGAATGGCCGTGCTGAAGCGGGCCAGCTCGCCTGAAGAATCCGGTGAGTGTTCGACGGCCCAGATCGTTTCGCCGAGATCGACCTCAGACTTGTCATTCACCAGCACGAGCCGGCGGGTGGGCAGCGAATCAAACACGCGACCCGAAATCGGATCGGTGATGGGCTTCATCAGATCGTAATTGTCGGAGGCCGGATCGCGGCCGCGGGCGACGGTGTTGCGGGAGTCGGTCACCTTCACGTTTTCGATGGCAGCGCCGCGCTGGTTGAGGCGCAGATAGAGAAGATATGGATTTTTGACGACGCCATTTCGAGGCGCGTCGATGCCGAGCGAGATGGAATCGACGCGCGGTGCGTCGACGATCGTTACCGCGGCGGGGGAAGATGTGGTCGGCTTCCCGGCTGCGACTGGTGCGATGGATGGCTGCGTTCCGGCCGCGATGGTCGGCTCGGGTCGTACGGTCGTCGTCTCGACCGGCTGTGTGGTGGGCTGGGGGCGGGGCGGATAGAGCTTTCGCTGAATCTGGCTCCAGCCCATCAGCAGGACCATGCAAATCACGGTGGCGAGAAGCAATCTCTTGGTATCAGAAGTCATAGTCGCCTTACATCAGCAGGAAAGGTGGGCTCGATGCGACGGTGCATCTAGCGGCCCTCATAGAGCCGCGTTCCGAGGAAGTCGTCGAGGTTGGGGTTATCGATGATCTTTTTGGCCGCGGTGTCGATGTCGTACTCCAGTCGGATGAATTCGATCGTGTCGTCCTCGACGACGACGTAGCTGGCGCGCGGGTCGCGGTCGCGCGGCTGGCCGACGCTGCCGACGTTGATGATGGTTTTCTCTTCGCCGATGGTGTACTTGTGGCCGTCCATTTCGTAAGGGGGCTCGAAGTAGGGGTCGTCGACGAAGACGCCGGGGACGTGGGTGTGACCGACGAAGCAGGTGGTCTTGTCCATGCGCTCAAAGTTTGAGAGGAGCTTCTGGGGGTTGGTGTAGACGTCGTCGGGGAAGAGATATTCGTTGATGGGCTTGCGCGGGGAGCCGTGGACGAAGAGCATGTCGCCGACGGTGTAGCGGACCGGAAGTCCGCCCAGGAAACGCCAGCGCTGATTTCGCTGCGGCGTGTTCGAATCTTCGTCGAGTGCCTGCCGCGACCAGTAGCTGGCTTTTTCGGCGGCGGCGTTGAAGTTGGTTGGTTCGTAGAAGACGGCGTGATCGTGGTTGCCGCAGAGACTGACGACGGTGCGCTGCATGACGAGATCGACGCATGCAGCGGGATCGGCGCCGTAGCCGACGACATCACCCAGGCAGACGATGCGCTCGACGGAGCGCTTTTCGATATCGCCGAGGACAGCGCGCAGGGCTTCCAGGTTGGAGTGGATGTCCGAGATGATGGCGAATTTCACAAATTCGTCCGCGTCAGTGCGGCCGGCGGACGGCCCCCGTCAACCCGTGGGCGCCTTGTCGGCCTCGTCAATCAGCATGACCGGGATGTCGTCGCGGACCGGGTAACGCAGTCCGCAAGTGGCGGAGGTGCAGACCAAGCGGGTCTCGGTCTTATCCGCGACACGGACGTCGCGCGGCTCCACCTTGGATTTGCAGGCCGGGCACACCAATATTTCGAGCAATTCCGGGTCGATCATCGCGCCGCCATCGAAAGAAGCGGCCCGCCAGAGGCGAGCCGACAGGTCCAAATGCAGAGTGTCATGCTAGGTAGGCGGGGGGGGCCTGTCAATCCGGCCGGCTGTGCTCGGCGAGCCAGAGCTTGAGGGTGAGTAGTCCGAGAAGAACGGGCGGGCGGAGGTAGGGGCGGACCATCAGGCCGCGTGCGCGGCGCGTGAGCGCGGCAAAGAGGCCGTCGGAACCGTCGGGCGCGGTGGATGGGGCTTCGGCGAAGACGGCCCGGCAGGCGAGTTCGATGGATTTTCGATCGAACCAGCGATCGAAGGCGGGCTGCGGGGCGACCAGGGTGTCGACGAGGTAGCGCTGAAACGCGCCGGCGTCTTTCATGACGCGGCGCCATTTTACGCGGCCGGAGCGGGTGGCGTAGGGGATGGCAGCGAGGTCTGGGTCGAGTCGGGCGACGGCATCGCGAAGGAAGCGTTTGTGGACGCGCTGATCGGGCGGGAGGGCGGCGGCGAGGTTGAGCATGGGCGCGGAGAGCAGCGGGCTGACGGCATCGAGGTAGCGGCGCCAGAGGGCCTTGGGGCCGGTGAGAAGGCGCGGGAGGCGGACCTGCCAATAGAGGCGGTCGTGCAGGTCTTGCGGGGAGAGGCCGGCGTTGTCGGAAGTCTGAAGTTCGCGGAGGGCGGTGGTGTAGTCGGCTGTGGCGGTTTCGGCGGCTTCGGGGCGCATGAAGAACTTTATCAGGCGGCGGACGCCGGCGGGGAGCGTGCTGATGCCGATGGCTTCGACGGCTTCGTCGGGCGAGTGGACTTCGGACTCGCCGCGGTAGCACTGGTCGCCGAGGAAGATGGCATCGTGCCCGGTGGAAATGTTGGCGGCGAAGCGGTGGCGATCGGCGAAACCGCCGAGGTGGCCGATGAGGCCGTCGGATGCGTGGACGAGGGCGGAGGCATCTTCGGCGAGGGTTTTCCAGTTGAGGCGGAATTGTTCGTGGGGGAAGCCGGCCTTTTCGGCGACGCGGGCAGCGACGGCGAGATCGCTCTCGGCATTGTCTTGTTCGGAGTAGGTCCAGGTGAGCGTCGGGACATTCATTCCGGCGGCCTGGATGGCGGCGATCATGACGCGCGAGTCGACGCCACCCGAGAGGCCGATGACGGGTCGCTCGAAGCGGCCGAGGTGCTCGGAGACGGAGTGGACGATGATTTCGTCGCAGGACTTGGGGTCGAGCGCGGCGGTTTGTCCGAAGGCAGGCGTCCAGTAGCGGGCGATGTCGAGCGATTTTCCGCGGAGCGTGAGGCGGCGGGCGGGGCCGAGGCAACGGACGCTGGGCCAGTAGGTCATCTCGCCGAACATGTAGGAATTGATCAGGAGACTGAGCAGGGCGGCGGGGCGCGGCGATTCGCCGGCACACGATGCCCGGAAGCACTTGAGTTCGGGGGCGATGAGCAGGCCAGCATCATTGTGGGAGTAAAAGATCGGGCGGGAGCCGGCGCGGTCCGTGAGGACGACGGCGGTCCGCTTTTCGGCATCGAGGATGGCGATGACGAAGGAGCCGTCGAGTTGCTGGAGGGCTTCGATGCCGCCGGTGCGATAGAGCTGGGCGAGCTCGTCGGCGGAGCGGGTGGGGCTGATGGTGTAGCCCTCGATGACGAGGACGAAGTTGGGAGCGGTGGCGCATTCCGCCGGGCGGGCAATACCTGGCCAGCGGAGGCAGCGGAGATGAGCGGTGTTCAGGTCGACGGCGTGAGTTTCGACGGCGCCGTCGTGCAGCAGCGGCGCGGCGAGGGATTGGGTGCACTCGGCGGCTTGGCCGAGTGCGTGCCAGTCGGTCGCGAGGAGGAATGGCATGCGCTACAGCTTTGCGAACGCTTCGAGGGCGCGTTGGATATGTTCGGGTTTGTGGGCGGCGGAGAGCTGCACGCGGAGGCGGGCCTTGCCTTCGGGGACGACCGGGTAGCCGAAGCCGATGACGAAGACGCCGAGTTCGAGGAGCCGTTTGCTGGCGGCGATGGCCTTGGCGGTTGGGCCGAGGATGATAGGTGTGATGGCGCTGGGGCCTTCGACGGTTTCGAAGCCGCGTTCTTTGAGGCCGGAGCGCATCATCTTTACGTTGTCGCGGAGGCGCTGCACGCGCGAGGGGTCGCGCATGAGGATGTCGACCGATTTTTCGGCGACGGCTGCGCCGGCTGGCGGGAGGGCGTTGGAGAAGAGTTGGGGACGGGATTTCTGGATCATCAGATCGATCAGATTCTTTGGGCCGGCCACGTAACCGCCGGCTGCGCCGCCCAGCGTCTTGCCGAGCGTGCCGGTCATGACGTCGATCTTGCCGTGCAGGCCGAAGTGTTCGGCGGTGCCGCGGCCGGTCTGGCCGACGACGCCGACGCCGTGGGAGTCGTCGACAACGAGCAATGCGCCGTGCTGCTTGCAGATGGCGTGGATGCGATCGAGCGGGGCGAGCGAACCCTCCATGCTGAAGACGCCGTCGGTGACGACGACTTTGAAGGGCTTGGCGGCGAACGCTTTGAGCTTGGATTCGAGCTCGGCGAGGTTGGCGTGCGGGTAAACGGCCGACTCGGACTGTTTGTTGATCTGCCGGCCGAGGCGGACGGCGTCGATGATGCTCGCATGGTTGAGTTCGTCGGAGACAACCGCGACCTGATCGCCGCCGATGGCCATGAGCGTGGGGAGGATGGCTTCGTTCGCGTTCCAACAACTGACATAGGTGGTGGCCGCTTCGGTGGCGGAGAGCTGGGCGAGTTTTTTCTCAAGGGTGCGGTGGTAGTCGAAGGAGCCGCAGATGAAGCGGACGGAGCCGGTGCCGGCGCCCCACTTGCGGACGGCCTGTTCGCCGGCGGCGACGACCTCGGGATCGTTGGCGAGGCCGAGGTAATCGTTGGAGCAGAGGAGAACGACTTCGCCGGCGCCTTCGAGGCGGGCGGTGGGACCCATTGGAGAGAGCAGATTCTGGAGCTGCTTGAATTGGCCGGCGGCGCGCATGGCGTCGAGATCGGCGTCGATTTTCTCGAGCATTTTCATCGGATGACCCTTCCCTCCCACAAGCTGTGAACGCGCTGGTCGTAGTCGCCGAGGTTGAACAGGCGCATTTTCATTTCTTCGAAGACCTGGTCGATGAATCGATCCAACTCGGCCTGCAGCGCAGCGCGTTGCTCGGCATCGCGAATGGTGTTCAGAGTTTGGTAGTCCTCGCGGAGTTGGTTGCGATATTCGGCGACGCGGCGGAGGCAATCTTCGGTGATCAGGCGGCCGATGTTCTTCTGCTCGGGGGTGTAGTTCATGCGCTCGCCGAGGCGCTCGGCGTAGCGGAACCACTCATTGGTTGGCAGGGCCGTGCCGTAGAAGCGCGGAAAGTTGGGCTCAACGGCGGCGGGAGGGTCGAAGAAAAAGGTTGGAAGTTGCTCGGCGTTTTCGAAGACGCCTGCGCGTTGAAAACAGCGGTGGCGGATGAGCGCGAGGGCGGCGCGTGCCTCGGGCGTTCCGGGAGCGAGGGTGCGGAGGTCGGGAACCACCGTCACTGGTACGAAGCGGGCTCGTGCGTTGTAGAGCGCGGCGCCGGCGGCGGAGTAGCAGGACTTTTCGATGAACGGCGTGATCGCGCCGGCGACCGAACGCAGTTCGAGCGGAGCGCCAAGGTAGATCTGTTCGAGCTGGCCGAATATCGCGTTGAGCCGGGCGCGGGATCGCAGCGAGCGGGCCTGCGGGCCGTTCAGGATTTCGTCGATTTCATTGGCGAGCGAGGTGCGGAGCGGGCGCGTGGATGATTCGTAGCCGGCGTTGCGCTCGACGAGACTCTCCAAGGCGGCGTGCAATGGCGTGACGCTGCTCGGCTGGAGATTGCATGCGCGGACGACGGCGGTCTCGTACCGGCTGGCCAATTCATGGCCCATGGTGCGAATTTGATCGATGTCCGGGGTGGGCGCGGGCGATTGGGCCAACGCAATTCCGGTGATCGACAGCAAGGCGAACTGGACAAAAAATCGCTGCATGATGGTGATCGATTCTGACCGCGCGGCGCGAGGCGGTCAAACTTTGTCGTGCCGGATGCGGAAGATGCGACCGTTGACGGTGCGCGTCAGGCGATCGGGAATGTCCGGGGCGGAAGCGGGGATGAGGTCGGCGACCAGGCCTGATTCGAGAAGGGCGATTTCGAAATCATCGGCGGTGCGGCGCGCAGGATCACTGATATAGGCCGTCCCGCCTGGGACCAGCGCGATCGCCAAGAACTTGGCAATTGCGTCGAGGATGCGAGACTCGTAGAGCACGTCGGCGGCGATGATTGTCTGGAATTGCGCCGTCGGCGGCTCGCGCCAATCGAGCACGATTGCGTCCTGCAGCGAAGCGTTATTGAGTGACGCGTTAGCGCGCGTGAAGGCGACGGCGTCTTCGTCGTAGTCGGAGGCGAGGACCGGGACGCCTGACAGCGCGAGCGAGACGGAGACGAGGCCGAGTCCGCAGCCGAGCTCGAGAACGGAGCCGCGCGGCTCGTCGAGTGAGCGGAGATGGTCGGCGAGCATTGCGGCGGCGGGCCAGGGGATGGCCCAGTAGGGGAGGTATTCGTCCTGCTTGTAGCGGTCGGCGACGGACTGGTCGTCGAGGAGGTCGTCGGGCTTTTTCGGGCCGACGATGCGGAGCGTGCGTCCGGCGATTTCGAGGGCGTATTCGTGGCAGGGGAAGCGGCCGATGGATTCGGGATGCGGTTCGCGATTGAGCATGTGGATCAGTCGAAGCGCTCGGGGTCGAAGAGGCGGGCGCATTCGGTGCGGCAGTAGCGGTCCGTCATACCCGCGATGTAGTCGCAGATGACGCGGGGTGCGCCCTGTTCGGTGATGCGCTCGGCATAGCGCGGGGGGAGGAGGCGCGGCTCGGCGATGTAGGCGGCGAAGAGTTCGCGGATGAGGCGGCGGGCCTTGGCGTCCATGCGGACGACGTGGTGGTGGCGGTAGACGGCGCGGCGGAGGAGATCCTGGAACTCGCTGAGCTTGGTTTGCATGGCGGATGAGAAGTCGATGAGCGGGCCGGCGGCGCGGCGGACGTCGTCGACGGTCTTCGCTCCGGCAGCGGCGATGCGGGCGTTGCCTTCGGCGACGACGTCGGCGGCGAGTGCGTCGGCGAGGCCGTCGAGGATGGGGCGGCGGACGGCGGCGATCTGCGCCTGCGGGTGTTGACGGCGGACCGGTTCGGCGGCTTCGCGCCACAGCGCGCAACTCATCAGCGCTTCTTCGCTGAGCATGGACTGCATGAGGCCGTCTTCGACGTCGTGAATGCTGTAGGCGATCTGGTCGGCGACGTTGGCGACCTGGCCTTCGAGCGGCGGGAAAGGGCCGGAGTCGAGCAGTTCGCGCGTGGCGGCGTCGGCCGGTGCGGCGGATTCTGGGCGGTCGTAGGGCGTTGAGTGTTTGATGAGACTTTCGCGGAGTTCGAATGAGAGGTTGAGGCCGCGGAAGGCGGGGTAGGGATGTTCGAGGTAGTCGACGACGCGGAGGGATTGGACGTTGTGCTCGAAGCCGCCGTGGCTTGTCATGAGTTCGGCGAGGGCTTTTTCGCCGGCGTGGCCGAAGGGTGGGTGGCCGAGGTCGTGCGCGAGGGCGACGGCGCCGGCCAGCGGGGCGGATAGGCGGAGGCGGCCGGCGATGCGCTGGGCGTGGGCGACGACCTCGAGGGTGTGGGTCAGACGGGTGCGGAAGTGATCGCCTTCGTGGCTGATGAAGACTTGGGTTTTCTGCATGAGGCGGCGGAATGCGGCGGAGTGGAGGATGCGGCGGCGATCGAACTCGAAGGGCGGATCGTTGGGCGGCGGCTCGGAGTGGCGTCGGCCGCGTGCCATGGCGGCGTGCACGGCGTAGGGAGCCAGGCCGGGTTCGGGGGTGGGATTGTTCATTCTTTTGCGTCGGATGCGATGCGCGGCAGGTTCATTTCGGATGATAGGCGGCGGAGGTGGTCGTAGAGGCCGTCAATGGATTGCATGATGACGCGGACGTCGCCGATGACGGACATGAAGTTGGTGTCGCCGTTCCAGCGCGGGACGACATGCAGATGAAGATGGTCGGGCAGGCCTGCGCCGGCGCAGCGGCCGAAGTTGATACCGACGTTATAGCCCTGCGGCTCGATGGCACGGGCGAGGACGGCCTGGGCGTCGGCGACGAGTTGGAGGAGTTCGAGGCGCTCGGCGGTGTCGAGCGATTCGAGGTCGGGCTTGTGTGACGCGACGGCGACGAGGAGATGGCCGTTGGTGTAGGGGAAGCGATTGAAGCAGACGAGGGATCGCGGCGTTCGCCAGAGGACGTGATTTTTTTCGTCATCGGCGGGGGATTTGAAATAGTCGCAGAGGAAGCAGGCATTGGCGGTGGGGCGCGAGAGTTGGCGGATGTAGTCGAGTCGCCACGGGGCCCAGATGTTGGATGCGAGATCGGGCATGGTTGGTCGAAGTCTACCTTGCCGCGCCGGGGGTCACAAGGAATCGAGCTCGTCGATGGTGCGCGGCCAGTCGTCTTTGAGCAGACGCGAGAGTGAGCGGTCGGCGAGGATGCGGCCTTCGGTCTGGCAGCGCGGGCAGTAGTTGGTTTCGTTCTCGGCGTAGCGGATTCGCTGGACGGCCGTTCCGCAGACGGGGCAGGGTTTGTCGTATTTGCCGTGGACGGCGAAATCCGGGCGGAAGGCGGTGATTTCGCCGGGGCCCGGGAAGCGGCCGGCGAATTGGCGGCGGAGCGTGTCGGTCCAACGCGTCAGGGTTTCGCGCGTGGCGATGAAGAGGCGCGCGATCTGTTCTTCGGTGAGGCGCTGGGTGAGGGTGATGGGCGAGAGCTTCGCCGCGTGCAATATTTCGTCAGAGTATGCGTTGCCGATTCCCGAGAAGAGGTGCGGGTCGGTGAGGGAGCGCTTGAGCGTGTGGTTTTCGCGGAGGAGGGCGGCTTTGAACGCCGATTCGGAACAGCTCAAGACATCGATGCCGCCGGGGTTGTGAGCGGCGAGCTGCGATTCGCCGCGAACGAGATGGATTGATGCGCGCTTCTTCGTTCCCGCCTCGGTGAGGGCGAGCGTTCCGTCGGGAAACTCGAGCGATGCGAGCGTGATCTTGCCGGGAAGTTTCTGGCCGGGTTTCAGCCAGCGAAAGCGCCCCGCGATCATGAGGTGAATCACGAGGAACAAGTCATCGTCGGCGGCGAGGACAATTCGCTTGCCGAGACGACGAACGTCGGTGACGGCGCGACCCTCGATCGCTTCGATCGGCGGGTCAAAGGTTCGGAGTACGAACGGACTGAGAATGCGGATGCGCTCGATGCGCCGCTGTAGAACGCGCTCGCGGATGACTTCGCAGTACACGGTTACGTCGGGGAGTTCTGGCATTCATTCGACTCAGGAATTCATTCCGTCATGACGTCCGGAAACGTCGTAGCGCTTTATTAGCGCATGATTTTACGGATTCGTCGACAAAGGCGGCACAGACCATCCGTTCAGAATTGAATTGGCAATTGGTCGTGGCGTATAGTTGAATGCGAGGGAAATCCCGGGGGAACGGGGTCCCAGCGACAACAAGGTCAAGGAGAGGATTCATGCGACGAACAGTCGTCACAGTGGCGGTGTCTGCATTTATCGGCAGCTTTTCGGGCGTAGCGATGGGCGCGACCAATCTTGGGATCGCGCAGGACTACAACGCCTTCATTTTTCAGGACATCAGCGCGAGCGGCGGCGATACGGAAGGCCGACTTGCCGTGGGTCGCGACGCGAACCTTCAGTTCTACGGCGTGGGATCGCATCTGACGAACTCGCACGGGACGCGAAACGATTTCATCGTCGGCCGCAACATGAATGCGATGGGCGGCTGGCAGGTGTTCAATGGAAACGCCGTGTGGGGTAACAGTCTAATCGCGGGCCCGACGACGCCGAACGGTTCGACCTTTCATGGAACGCCGATCGACTTCACGGCGGCGGCTCTCGATTTGACGAATACCGCGAATCAGTGGAGCGCGATTTCACCGAACGGCTCGGCGGTATATGACGGATTTGCGACACTGAATATTACGGGGACCGACCCGACGCTGAATATCATCAACATTCCGGGCGCGCTCTGGTCGAATCCATCGATCAGCTCGCGAATCGTCAATGCGCCGGCCGGATCGACGGTGTTGATTAACATCAGTGGCGCAACGAACTCCATGAGTGGCGGATTGGCGCTGACGGGCGGCGTCACGAAGCAGACCGTGCTCTGGAACTTCTATGAGACGACGGCGCTGAACTCGTCGTTCCTGTCGATGCAGGGGAGCGTGCTTGCTCCGCTGGCTCACCTGGAGCTGAACGGCGGCAACTTTGAGGGTATTAGCGTGCTCGGCAGCGCGCACACGTTCAACGGCGGCGAGTTCCACAACTACGGCTTCACCGGATTGATTCCGGAGCCGGCGACACTGGCTCTGGTGGGCCTGGCGGCGCTCGGCCTGCGTCGGGCGCGGTTGCGCTAAAGCGATCGAACTCACCTAACAAACAGAAAGGGCGCGTCCCGTCGGGACGCGCCCTTTTTTATTGCATCGAGTTCACGGCGGTTGTTACCGCTGCGGGAGGACTTCGATCACCGAGTCAGCCGTCTGACCGTCGCCAGTGGGCCGCATGATCATGATGCCCTGCCCGCCACCCATGCCGCGGCCGCCGATCATGTATTCGGCTTCCAGGGCCTTGTCGATTCGCTTCTTCGAGTCGATCAAGTGGGCCTGCGTCTCCGGGCCAGCGTTTCCGGCTTTGAGCCGCTTGCCAAGCTTTTCGGAGAGTCCGGAGGCGGCCTGCCGCGCGACCGCGCCCGCATCAGCGGGGAGGCCGTCGTCTTCGCCGGAGAGAACCAACTCCGTCAGCATCTTGAGATGCATGCGCTGCAGGTTGCGCCGGTAGCTGTTGATGGCTTCCTTGTCGCCGGCCTTCGAATCATCCAGTTCGGACCAGATTGAGTCGGTCAGGGTCTGGATGTGGTCGGCCAGCGTGTAGGCGGGCGCATCCTTCGCGAACTTCTCCTCGCCGTCATGGATACGGACGAGCGTGAAGGGGTTCATGAGACTGAAGAGGCAGCGATACTGACTCGCGGCCACCAGGTCGTGGATATTGAACTCCTGCTGCAGATCGAACTCGTCGGAATCCCAGTGCCAGAAGCGACCGGGGGCGAGCTGGTTGAGCAGGGCCGGGTCGAAAGAATAGGCGTCGGCCGCGAAGACGTTCTTGATGACGAAGTCGCGGGCGGCCTTCTGCTTCTCGGCTTCCACCGGCTGGATGGGCGGGCGCGCGTTCGGATCGCCCTTCTGATCGCGATTGATGATCTGTCCGCCGACCATGCGGGCAACGAAACCGCAGACGCGGGCCTTCTCGGTCGCGAGCCGGGTGAACGTGCGACGGAGGTGGTTGTAGGACTCACCGTCCTTGATTCCCCAGGAACCGATGTCCTTCGACAATGAGTCGATCAGCTTGATCTGGGCCTCGGCATAGGCCATCGGGTCTTTGCCGGCGTCGAAGCGATTGCTGAGCGGATCGGCCGAGAGGACGCCAAAGGTGTCTTCATCGGTTCCGTAATCGAGACCCGGCTCGGCGCAGCGGCCAGCGATCTTCTTGAGCATCTCGTCCTCGCCCTTGTCATCCTTGCCGGGGACGCGATAACCGTACTCGATGGCCCAGAAGTCGTAGGGGCCGATGGTGCGCGGGATGTAAGAGCCCTGCTTTTCACCGCGGACGGCGAAGAGGTTGGGGTTGTAGTCCATGACCGAGCCGACGGTGGGCTCGTTGGCGGCTGACGCTGTTTCCATTTCTTCGAGCGTCTTCCAGGTACTGGACTTGAAGTTGTGTCGCAGACCGAGGCAGTGACCGACCTCGTGCATGACCACTTCCTTGACGACCTGGCCGAGGAACTCCTCGTTTTGCTGAGGCGTCATGCCTTTGGCCTCGAGCTGGATGCGGGCGAAGGCGAGCTGGTGGCCCATTCCGGCGGCGTAGTCGCAGAGCGGTCGGCCGCGCTGGGACATGCGCTTGCTGAGTGCGTTGTTGAATTGCTCGCGACTGTCGACCTTCATTTTGACGTTGGGCATGAGTTTTTCCCACGACGTGCTGAAGCCCCAGCGCGGGTGGGTGCGGAGGAAGTCATTGAGGAACGGGTCCATCGGGTCCCAGGCGGTCGCGCCGCCAGTCATGCGCTCATATTCCTGCACGTAGAAGCGGACCATCGAGTCGTCGAAGACGATGTCGGCGTCGAGGATTTCGCCGGTGAGCGGGTGATCGCGCGACGGGCCCATGGCAAAGCTGTTGCCCGTAACGATCCAGCGGAAGAAGTTGTAGCGGACATCTTCGGGGTCGAGGTCGGCATATTCTTTGTCAGTCTGCTGCAGAACCTGCACGGCATTGACGAGACCGCATTTCTCGAAGGCCTTGTTCCACTCTCCAATGCCGTCGATGACGTAGCGGCGCCAGCGAACCGGGACGGTCTTCTCGACGAACCAGGTGATCGGCTTGACGGGCGGGGCGACGTCGAGCGAGTCGTCCGACTTCTTGAGATTCCAGCGATTGATGTAGCGATTAAAGAGCGTCTTGGCGTCGTACTTCTTGCCCCAGTCGTAGCGGACCGTCATGAAATAGCCAACGCGATTGTCAGCGGCGCGCGGCTTGTAGTCGGTCTGGGGAAGACTTGAGAGACTGTAGTGCATCTGGATGCGGCGTCCCATGGTACCCGAGTCGTCGCCGGCGCCCGGGCCGCGGCGGCCGGTCACGGCCATGTCGACATTGAGCTCGGTGTTGTTGGGGAAAGTCTTCCAGCTTCCCCACTTGCTCAGGCCGGCGTTCGCCGATCCGCCGAGGAACGGCGCGATTCCGGCGAAGTCGCCCTTGAACAGATCGCCCATATCGACGATCGCATCGGCGCCCTGCGTGGTGCGAATCGGGATGACCTTGGCGATTTCGTCGGTGTAGCTGCGCTTGACGACATCGGCGACGGGGGCTCCGTCGTCGGCGGCGTAGCGCGGATCGACGCGCATCAGGACGAGGTTCTTATCCATGCGCTCGAGGTAGGCGAGCCAGTGATCGATCTGGAAGCCGGTGGCCGACGGGCCGCCGGAAACACTGACGGCGATGAGAAACTTCTTGCCGACCAGCGACTGCGGGATCTGGGCGAAGAGCTGGTCCGTCTTCTTGTTGTACCAGAGCGTCAGGAAGCAGTTGTCTTCAACGCCGCTCGGCTTCACTTTCTCGAAGCCCTTGCATATCTCATCGAACTTGGGGAAGTCGGGCTTCTCTTCGCCTGGCTTCGCAGCGGACTGCGGCGTGGGCGGACCCGCGGGTGGCTCCGCGAAACAAAGACCGCCCGTGGCGACGAGCGTCAGGGCGGCTACAAGGGAGAGAATTGGTTTTTCGAACCGACGCGACATGCCTGGCTCCTTGAAAGTTGGGGAAGAATGTCCGACTCGTCTATCTTGTTACCTGTTGAACGAAGATCGGGTGCGACTTACCTGCACGCGATGCTTGCCGTTCCAGGTTCGATGTTTCCTGATCGAGCTCCCCGCTGGTTCTGCACTTCCGCGTTGAGGTTGGGCCGCATCGTCGATGGGGCAGGTGGGGCAGGACGACGATCTGACGCAACCAACCGCTGCGATGAGCCCAATTATAGGCCTTAGGGGGTTTCCAATAAAAGCGCGGCCGAACCGAGTCGCCCCGACCCGGCCGAATCGCGGCTGTGATCCACGGGTGTAAACGCTTGGCACGCTTGCCTTTCACGCGCGGCGACGACCGGGTTTGAGTATCGGCAGACGGCAAGGTTCGGTCGAGGCGGGGTTTGACTCTCGTGAATGAGGGTGCTACCTTCCCGCCGCTCCGTACTGAAAACGGCGAGTGGAGAACCGGCGGGGAGGAATCCGACCGGGGTAGGGGCAGTTTGGCCAAGCGGTAAGTGGGCTGGCAGCCGGGGCGGGGCTCGAGAGAACGGCCGGTCAGGTTTGATGGCCGTCCGCGATATAAGGGAAGCTGTCGCTTTGATGGTCGATATTGTGCGGTATGGCAAAGAAGAAGGAAGTAACGTCCGAAAACGGTGGTGGTAAGGCCCTTGTGATCGTTGAGTCGCCGGCCAAGGCGAAGACGATCAACAAGTACCTGGGGAAGAACTACGTCGTTAAGGCGAGCAAGGGGCACGTCCGCGACCTTCCGAAGCGGAAGTATGGGATCGACCCGGGGCGAAACTTTGCGCCGGAATACGAGATCCTTCCGTCGCATGAGAAGATTATCCATGAGCTGAAGGAATACGCGGACAAGGCGGACATGGTCTATCTGGCGACCGACCTTGACCGTGAGGGCGAGGCGATTGCGTGGCATCTGGCCCGGGCGCTGGACCTGCCGGAATCGAAGACGCGGCGCGTCATATTCAATGAGATTACGAAGAGCGCGATCAACGACGCGTTCAAGAAGCCGCTTGAGATAGATATTGATAAGGTGAATGCCCAGCAGGCGCGGCGGATTCTGGACCGCGTGGTGGGGTATGAGCTGTCGCCGCTGCTTTGGAAGAAGATATCGAAGGGGCTTTCGGCGGGGCGGGTGCAATCGGTTGCGGTGCGGCTGATTGTGGAGCGCGAGGGAGAGATTCGCAGGTTTGAGCCGCAGGAGGCGTGGTCGGTCGAGGCGGTCTTCACGACGAAGACGGCCGAGGCGGGGAAGCTGGCGGTTGAGTGGCGGAAGCTGCTGACGGCGGGAGCCGAGCCGCCGACGTTGAAGGATCAGGGTCGTTGGCTGGGCGATCAAGCGGCGTTTCGTGCGGAACTGGTTGAGTTTGGCGGGGCGGCGGCGAAGATCGAGGGCCGGCTGGAGCCGGTGAAGGGGAAGCCCGCGACGGGCGGGGCCGAGAAGACGTTCGTCAGCGCGGTGGGTGAGGCGCGGCGAATTGTCGAGGCGCTGGGGTTCAAGATTACGCAGGAAAAGGCGGCCGATTGGCCGGAGTATGCGCGGCTGGGTCTGAAGAAGATCGAGCTGGTGGGCGAGCTGAATCTGGGCGCAACGTCTTATGCCATCGAGAGCTTAGAGACGAAGCGGAATCGATCGCGACCATCACCGCCGTTCACCACTGCGGCGCTACAGCAGGCGGCGGCGAACCAGCTTCGGTTCGCGGCCAGCCGGACGATGAAGACGGCGCAGATGCTCTACGAGGGTGTCGATCTTCAGGATGGGCAGGGGCCGGTCGGATTGATCACGTACATGCGAACCGATTCGACGAACCTTTCGAAGGAATCGATCGAGGCGGTTCGGGGATTCATCAAGAACAGTTTCGGCGACAAGTATTTGCCCGAAGAGGCGAATCGGTATTCGAGCCGCGAGGGCGCGCAAGAGGCGCACGAGGCGATTCGTCCGACGGATGTGACGCGACGGCCTGAGACGCTGCGTGGGCATTTGTCGGAAGAGCAGATCAAGCTTTATACGCTGATCTGGAATCGATTCGTTGCCTGCCAGATGACGCCGGCGGAGTGGGATACGACGACGGCGCGGATTGCGGCGGAGACCAAGGTCGGCCGGGCGGTGTTCAAGGCGTCCGGGCGCGTTTTGGTATTCGACGGTTTTTACAAAGTGCTGGGCGTGCCGGGCGGGGGCGAGGATCAGTTGCTGCCGCCGCTGAAGGAGAAGCAGCCGGTCGCGGCGTTCGACTTGTTGCCGGAGCAGCGATTCAGTTCACCGCCGCCGCGATTCACCGAGGCGTCACTGGTAAAGGAGTTGGAGGCGCAGGGGATTGGGCGGCCGAGCACGTACGCGAGCATCATCGAGACGATTCAGAGCCGCGGGTATGTCGATCAGGAAGATCGGAAGTTTTATCCGACGGCGCGCGGGGAGCTCGTCACGAAGAAGCTGGTTGAGCATTTTCCGAAGATCATGGATGTGAAGTTCACCAGCTACATGGAAGACGAGCTGGACAAGATCGAGTCGGCGCACCTCGACTGGATCCACGTATTGCACGAGTTTTACGATCCGTTCAAGGAGAACCTCGGCAAGGCACATCTTGAGATGACGGCCGTGCGGGCTGAGCCGAGCGCGTATACGTGCGACAATTGCGGCAAGCCGTTGGTCTAT
This sequence comes from Planctomycetota bacterium, assembly GCA_015654675.1. Lineage (GTDB taxonomy): Bacteria > Planctomycetota > Phycisphaerae > UBA1845 > UTPLA1 > SpSt-539. Next base: position 24,625 of record JAATGM010000019.1, read on the forward strand.
CGATTTGGCAAGACAGGGCGGTTTTTGGCCTGCACGGGCTATCCCGATTGCAAGTTTGCCTGCGACGTCGATCGCGACGGGAAGCAGGTCAAGCCGGTCGTTACCGACATCAAGTGCGAGAAGTGTGGGAAGCCGATGCAGCTTCGCAAGAGCAAGCGCGGGCCTTTCCTGGGATGCACGGGGTATCCGGAGTGCATGAGCACGCTGCCGTCGGATGATCAGGGCCGGCCATTGAAGAAGGTGAAGCCGGAAGAACTCAATGTGAAGTGCCTCGAGTGCGGCAGCCCGATGGCGGCGAAGTTTGCGCGCGGGCGATCGTTCCTGGGATGCACGGCGTATCCGAATTGCAAGGCGACGCAGCAGATTCCGGAAGGTATCTACATCGAAAAGCCGAAGCCCGAGGATGCGGGCGTTCCCTGTAATAAGTGCGGGCGGCCGATGGTGATTCGCAAGAGCCGGCGCGGGCCGTTCCTGTCGTGCTCGGGATTCCCGAAGTGTCGCAATGCGATGCCGATGGAGAAGATCGAGGAGCTTCGCAAGCTGGCGGAGAGCGGGCAGGTGCCGACGCCGCCGGTGGACGACGGCAAGGCAAAGCGCGGCGGCGCTGCGGCGCGGCGCGGGACGAATGGGGCACGATCGCGCGAGAAGGTTGATCCGGCCACGCTGGGTGCACCGCCGCCGGGATTTGCGTGGACGCGGACGGGGCGGCCGGTCGTAGAGACCTGGCCGGAGAAGCCGCTGAGCTGTCCGGATTGCGGGGCCGAGGTGAGCGTTCGGAGCGGGCGATTCGGGCCGTTCTTTGCGTGCGCGAAGTGCCGGTTTGTGGCCAACATGCGCGGCGAGGCGAAGAAGCGGGCGGATGCGGAAATCCCGCAGCCGGATCGACCGAAGCCAATTCCGACGGAAGTGGATTGCCCGGATTGCGGTGCGAAGATGCTGCTGCGGATGGGTCGAACGGGGCGATTCCTTGGGTGTTCGGCGTATCCGAAGTGCAAGAAGACGATGGAGGCGCCGCCGGGATTGCTGCGCGAGGTGGGGGCGGCGGCCGAGTAGGGGTTACGTTCGGGCCACGTCTTTCAGACGATTTGAACCAGTTCGATTAGCGACATTCTCTCGCAGGCCGGCCGCTTCGCGCGTTCGGCGAATGGCGAACTGTACGGATTCGGCGATACCGGCGGCATCGAGGCCGCATTCGGCGAGCTGGGCTGAGCGTGCGCCGTGGGGGATGAAGCGTTCCACCGGCATTCCCAGGCGGACGATGGCACGCGTGTCGAGGCCGAGTTCCTGAGCTGTTTCCAAAACTGCTGATCCGAAGCCGCCTGCAAGGGTGTGATCTTCAACCGTCACGAGCGGGTGACCCGTTTCGAGAGCGGTCGAGACCATTTCGCGATCGATGGGCTTCGCGAAGCGGGCGTTGACGACGCCGATTTCGAGGCCTTCGTTGGCGAGGAGTTCGGCGGCGTCGAGGGCTTCGCGACACATCACGCCATAGGCCACGATGGTCGCATCGCCGCCCTTTCGGAGGATGCGCGAGCGGCCGAGTTCGAATTCGGGCGTCGTTGCTTCGCCGGGGGCGAGGAGCGGCGTGGGCACGTTGTCGCGCGGGTAGCGGATGGCACAGGGCTTATCGAGCTTGAGCGCGAGTCGGAGGCATGCATTCAATTCGGGCTCGTCGGCGGGGGCCATCAGGACCATGTGCTGGTAGCAGCGGAGATAGCTGATGTCGAGGTAACCGTGGTGGACGGCGCCGTCGCTGCCGACGAAGCCGGCGCGATCGAGGCAGAAGATGACGGGCAGGCCTTGCAGGACGACTTCCTGGAAGACCTGGTCGAAGGCGCGCTGCAGGAACGTGGAGTAGATCGCGCAGATCGGTCGCAGGCCGGATTTGCACATGCCGGCGGCGATATCGACCGTGCTGCTTTCGGCGATGCCGCCGTCGAGGTAGCGATCGGGGAAGGCCTTCTGGAATTTGTTGAGGCCGGTGCCGTCGGGCATGGCGGCCGTGAGGCCGAAGACGCGCGGGTCGTTTTTCGCGGCTTCGATCAGTGCGTCGGCGAAGGCGGCGGTCCAGCTTCGACCGCTGGATTGAATCTCGACGCGGCAGCCCTCGACGCGGAATGGGTTCGGGCTGTGGAAGCGGCAGGGCTCGGCGACGGCGTATTCGGCGCCGCGGCCCTTGGTGGTATGGACGTGTAGCAAAACGGGATGCTGCGTGGACTTCAAAACTCTCAGCAATTCGATCAGGTGTTCAATGTCGTGGCCATCGGTAGGACCGACGTACTTGTAGCCGATCTGTTCGAAAATCTGGTGCGGCGAGACGGCGGCCTTGATGCCTTCTTTGAGGTGATCGAGCGCGCCGAGCGCGGGCTTGCCAATGACAGGTACGGACGGGAGAAAGCGCTTGACCGTTTTCTTCACGTCTTCGTACATGGGGCTGACGCGGAACTTGGCGAGGTGTTCGGCGAAGCCGCCCTGTGTCGGGGCGATGCCCATTGAGTTGTCGTTGAGGATGACGAGCAACTGGCGGCGGAGGAGCCCGCCCTGATTCAGGCCTTCGAACGCGACGCCGTTGACGATGCTGGCGTCGCCGACGAGGGCGACTACGGACGCGTCGCTTTTCTGAATTGAGGCGGCGCGGGCCATGCCGACTGCTGTGGGGATGGCCGTTCCGGCGTGGCCGACGTTAAACAGGTCGTACGGGCTTTCGTCGATGTTGGGGAAGCCGCTCGGGCCGCCGGCCTTGCGGAGTTCGTCGAAGTTCTTGTTGCGGCCGGTGAGAAGCTTGTGGACATAGGCCTGGTGGCCGACATCCCAGAGCAGGCGGTCGTGAAGAAAGTCGAAGACGTAGTGCAGGGCGATAGTGAGCTCGACGACGCCGAGGTTGCTGGCGAGGTGGCCGCCATTGCGGCCGACGACGTCGATGATTCGCTGGCGGATTTCCTCGGCCAGTTGCTTGAGCTGCGGCATGGAGAGCTTGCGCAGGTCGGCGGGGGACTCAATCGTCGAAAGAATGCCGGTCATCCATCCATCCTTCAGTAGTGGTTCGGCGGGGGCCATCGGAGCCCGCGACCGTCGGACCAGTGTATCCTATGACTGCCGCTGCGCCATGAAGTCGGCGAGATCGGCCAACGGTTCGGCGACGGGGCCCAGCGGGGCGACGGCGGCCTTGGCGCGATCAACGGCCTGGCGAGCGAGGGACATGCTCGTTTCTACGCCGAAGACACGAGGATAGGTCTGTTTTTCACTGGTTTCATCTTTACCGGCACGTTTACCGAGGGCCTCGGTGGTGGCGGTCACGTCCAGTAAGTCGTCCACGATCTGGAAGGCCAGCCCCAATTCGTGGCCGTATTGGCTGAGAGCATCGTAGGCGGGGCGGGGTGCGGCGGCGGCAATGGCGCCGAGCCGGCAGGCCGATTGGATGAGCCGGGCGGTCTTCATGGCGTGGATACGCTCGACGCGTTCGCGGTGCGGGGGGTTCGATTCGCCGTCGATGTCGTCGACCTGGCCGCCGATCATGCCCTGCCAGCCGGTGGCATCGGCGAGTTCGGCGACCATGCGAGCGATGGTGATGGGTTCGGCGGATTGAGTGGCGAGGATTTCAAACGCGAGGGTGACGAGTGCATCGCCCGCGAGGATGGCCATGGCTTCGCCGAAGACTTTGTGGTTGGTGGGCCGGCCGCGGCGAAGGTCGTCGTCGTCCATCGCGGGGAGGTCGTCATGGATGAGCGAGAAGGTGTGGACGCACTCGATGGCGGCGGCGGCGGGAAGGGCGGCAGCATCGGCGCCGCCGCAAGCACGGCTCGACAGCAGGACGAGCGCGGGGCGGAGACGCTTGCCGCCGGCTTCGACGCTGTATCGCATGGACTCGGCGAGGCGCGCGGGGGCGCGGCCGGACTTCGCGAGGTAGGCGTCGAGCGCGCGATCGACGGTTGTTGCGCACTGCTTGAGAAGGTCGGGGATGGCGGATGTGGCGGCCGCGGACATACGAACTATTCGTCCTCGTCGGTGTCGTCGGCGTGGAGGTCGGCGGTTTTGAGTTGTCCGGCGGCGTCGGCCTGCAGCTTCTGGATTTTCAGTTCGGCGTCGGCCAGGACTTTGCCGCAGTGGCGGATCATCTCCATGCCTTCGGAGTATTTCTCGATGGAGTCTTCAAGGCCGATCTTGCCCTGCTCAATGGCCTCGACGATTTTTTCGAGGCGGGCCATGGCTTGTTCGAATGTCAGCTTGTCCTTTGCCATTGGTGAAATCGTAAGACAAATAGGGCGATGCGCCCATTGCAATACGGGCATGAACGGCTGCAATCAGGGGTAGAATTTGCCCATCATTCGTGGAAATGGAATAGTTTCGCGGATGTGCTTGAGGCCGCAGAGCCAGGCCAGCGTTCGCTCCACTCCGAGGCCGAAGCCGCCGTGGGGTACGCTTCCGTAGCGCCGCAGATCGAGGTACCACTCGTAGTCGGCTTCGTTCAGGCCTTCTTCGTGCAGACGGTGGAGCAGAACGTCGAGATTATCTTCGCGCTGGCTGCCGCCGATGATCTCGCCGTAGCCGTCCGGGGCGAGCATGTCGACGTTGTTGACGCGCGAAGAATCGTCCTTGTTCTGCTTCATGTAAAAGGCCTTGCAGTCTTTGGGGTAGTGCGTCACGAAGACCGGCCGGTCGTGCAGGCGGCTGATGATCGTCTCGTCACTGCCGCCGAGGTCGCCGTCGGGATCGAAGTTGGCGGCCAGTTCGATGTGCTGGGGAATGTTGCGGACATCCGTGTCGAGATCGTCCTTCTCCTCGCGCAAATCGGCCAGCTCGGCGACCAGCTTGTCGCGCTGCCACTCCTTGAGCCCCTGCCCCTTTTCCTGCGTCTCTTTCTCGCCGATGAGCTTGGTGACTTCGTCGAGTCGCGCCTTTTTTGTTGTCAGGTCACGATCCAGCAGCTCGCGCGCTTTGGGCCCGCGCAGAATCTCCGCCGCCTGTTTGTGCGTGATGCGGTGAAACGGCTTCTGCACGGTTTCCAGCCGTGCGATATCGCGCCCCAGGAACTCTAGCTCGGCTCGGTTGTCGCGAATCACGCGCTGCACTATTGAACAGATGAAGTCTTCGGCCACGCCGATCACATCGTTCAAATCCGCGTACGCGATCTCCGGCTCTACCATCCAGAACTCAGTCAGATGCCGGCGCGTCTTGCTTTTCTCGGCCCGAAACGTCGGCCCGAAGCAATACACCTTGCCAAATGCCATGCAGCCGGCTTCGACATAAAGCTGGCCCGTCTGCGCGAGATAGACCGGCTCGCCGAAATAGTCGACCGAGAAGAGCGTCTGCGACCCCTCGCCCGCGGCCGGCGCAAAGATGGGCGTGTCGATCAGCGTATATCCGTTGCGGTTGAAGTACCCGCGAATTTCATCCACCAGCGTCGCACGAACTTTGAGAATGGCCCACTGCCGCCGTGAGCGGAAATGCAGGTGCCGATTCTTCATCAGGAAGTCGATGCCGTGCGGCTTGTTGGTGATCGGATAATTCTCCGACTTGTGGATGATTTCCACGCCGCTGACGGTCAGCTCATGCCCACCCACCTGTTTGGGATCGGCTCGCACCGCGCCGGTTACCCGCAATGACGATTCCTGTCCCAGCCGCTTGCACTCCTCGAAGAATGCATCCGTCTCGGGTCCTTTGGCGACCACGCACTGGCATAGCCCGCTGCCGTCGCGAATTACCAGGAAGATGAGCTTTCCCGAGTCGCGGCGGTGATAGAGCCACCCCTGCAGCGTGACCTCCTGACCGACGTGCTTCGACAATTGCGAGATCGTGACGACCGGCATGTCTCCTCCTCTACCGCTGGCTTTTTCTGCTCCGCGTACCTTAAATGCGCGGATGCACGCGTGGCAAGCTCGCCCTCTGCGAAGCCCCATGCCGGCAGGAGGCATGGGCCGATGGGCTTGCGGAAACTGACACTAATCGGAATCACGACCCTCATGACGGCAGCGGCCTATGCCGGCCCTGCCAAGCCGGCCACTCAACGAGCGAGCCGAAACAACGGTCTTCCGGCTGACTTCGTTGCTGGAAGCATCACGAGCTCGGAAGGTCACACCCAGCCCTACGCCGTTTTCGTTCCCGAGAATTACGATCCCAAGGTGAAATGGCCGCTGGTCATGTTCCTGCATGGCAGCGGGGAATCGGGCGCCGATGGTGTTCGCCAGACGCGCGTGGGCCTCGGCCCTTTTCTTGCCGCTTACCGAAAGAAGTGCCCGTTCATCGCCGTGTTCCCTCAATCCCCGAATGCTCAAACCTGGTTCCGCGGAATCCAGGCCAAGATCATGTTCGAGATTCTCGACAAGGTGCAGCGCGATTACAACGTCGACCCCGATCGGATTTACCTCACCGGAATCTCCATGGGCGGATTCGGCACCTGGGAAATGGCCATGATGCGTCCCGACATTTTCGCCGCGCTCATTCCGATCTGCGGAGGCGGACCGGTTGAGTTCGTCGACCCGCTCAAGCGCATGCCGATCTGGTGTTTCCACGGGGCGCGCGACGACCGCGTTCCCGTCAAGCTTTCGCGAGCGCTCATCGATCGGCTGAAGAAAATTGGCGGTGAACCGAAGTACACGGAGTTCCCCAACGAGAGCCACATGTGCTGGGACACCGCCTATGCCACGCAGGGCCTCTTTCCCTGGATGCTCAAACAGCGCCGCGCCCAGCCGCCGGCCGTCATGGCCGTGAATCTCGACACGACCTGGTGTCCCGTCCCGACGCGAATCTGGTGGTTTCGGGTCGATAAGGCGGAAAAGGGCGTGAAGATGCTTCAGATCGAAGCCGGGATCGTTTCCCCCAATGAGATCCGTGTTGCGACCAGCGGCATTACCGCCTGTTCGATCATGCTCGATAAGCCACTCTCACCGAAGGACGACGCGGCGCTGAAGGTGATCTGGCAGGGAAAGGTTGCGTATCAGGGAGTCTGGCAGCCCGAGATCCAGCTTGACCTCAACGCGGCCGCGTCGCAGCCCAGCAACGAAAAATGAGGATCAACCCTTTGGCGTCGAGCGCGCCCTGGCTCGATGTTCTCTCAGCAGGTCGAATACCCGCTGCATATCCGCCGGCATCGGCGCCGTAATTATCAGCGGTTTCTCGGTAATCGGGTGCATGACTTCCAACCGCCAGGCGTGCAGTGCCTGCCGCCGAAAAAACGGCTCTGTGCTGTCCTCGGCTCGCCCCGTTAAGTCCCGCTCGCTCACGTGCCGTCCGCCATAGAACGGATCGCCGACGATCGGATGGCCGATGTAGCTCAGGTGCACTCGCAACTGATGAGTCCGCCCCGTCTTGGGCTTCAATTCCACCAAAGTGAATCCGTTGAATCGCTCAACGACGTGATAATGCGTCACGGCCTCCTTGCCCAGACTCTTTTCGAATCGGCCGCCGAGTTTCTCCGCGATACCGGTCACGACATACCGATCGTGCACGGTTGAGTGCTGGCCGATCGGCACGTTGATGACATCCTCGTCGCGATCCATCTCGCCATGCACGATTGCTACATAGGTCTTTTGCGTCGTTCGTCGTTCGAACTGCAGTGCCAGGCGCCAGTGCGCCTCATCCGATTTCGCGACAATCATTACGCCTGAAGTGTTCTTATCGAGGCGATGTACGATTCCCGGCCGAAACGGATCTTCGCCGTGTGACAGCGTGCGGCAGTAATAGGCCAGCGCGTTGGCAATCGTCCCCTTTTGCGTCGATCGTGCCGGATGGCAGATGATCCCGATTGCCTTGTTGATGGCCAGCACCCACTCGTCTTCGTAGATGACGTCGAGCGGGATGTTTTCCGGAATGACCTCGTACGGCTCGGGCGGCGGAATCACCAGATCGATGATGTCACCGCCCTCCATCTCATAGCTCGGTTTGGTGGGCTTGCCGTTGACGGTGATGGACCCCTGTTTAATCAGTCGCTGGATGGCGGTCCGAGAAAGTCGCTTAAATCGGCCATTCAGGTACTTGTCGAGCCGCCGGCCGGGGAGCTTGCGGCGGAGCTTGAGGCGGACGTGGTGTGAAACCTGGCCGGCCTGTTCCAGCGGTATAGGCCGGTCCAGGATCTCGTCATCTTCTGACGGGGCGATATCAGCCGGGCTGGGGCCGGATGGGGCGGCGTCCCCATCAGCGTCGTCGAGAATGGGCTCTTCTACATCCATTCGAGATCGCGATTAGCGTCCTATAAATCGTGCATCGGCAGCAATTTGGCAAATGCGGTGTCGGGCCGACGTCCAGCGTCGTCTTATGGTAGTCGATAACGGGAACGGTGTATGTCCGCCCCGTTTGAGGCCCCCTATCGCTCTCCATGGCGATGCCGTGCAAATGTCACATGGCTGGGCGGTAGAATGATTTAGCGGCTTAGCCCATGTGCGGGCGAGCCGTACCTGATGCGATCGACACGCCGAGGGAACCGAGCGTGCGCGACAGGAAGTCGGGACATGTCGAATCGAAAATCGCGCCTGCTGGCGGGTTGTGTTGCAGCGATCGCACTTGGTGTGACCGCTATGGCTTTTGCCGGTCCACAGAATGGCATTGCCAACGACGATAACGACCCAGCGGTCCTGCGTTTGAAGATCGGAAAGATTTCGCTTGCTCCGTCGGCGTCGCTGACACGTGGCGCCGCGGGTGCTCGCATCTCCGCTGAAGGACGATTTATCGTTCAACTGGATGGGCCGTTGACGCCGGAACGAGCCGACGCGCTGGCACGGGCGGGCGTCACACTCGGCGACTACCTTCCGAACTTTGCTTACGTCGTTCGGCTTCCGGGTGGGTTCAATGTGGCCCAGCTCGGCAATCTGCCATTTGTTCGCTGGGTCGGGCCGTTCGACAAGAGTTGGAAACTCGATCCTGAGATCGGTCAATTGCAGCTTCGATCGGCGGCGCGACAGGCGCTGGCCGGGCAGAATCTCATTCAACTCAGCGTATCGCTCTTTGCCAACGAGCCGCCGAATGCCGCGTTGGCGTCGATCCGGGCGATTCCCGGAGCCGCGATTCTTGCGACGGAGCGTTCCGGGGACGTGGTCCGGTTCTGCATCAACATACCGCGCAGCGAATACGCACGGCTGGCCGACATTCCCGCCATACAGTGGGTGGGCGAAAACGATGAGCCGCAGCCGCGCAATTACCCCGGCAATTGGATCAATCAATCGAACGTGCCCGACGCATTTCCCATCTGGGCCCACGGACTTACGGGCATTGGACAAATCGGCGGGCTGATCGACGGCAACTATTTCGGCACCGAAGGACTCAACGCGGACCATTGCTCGTTTCGGGATCCCGGCGGCAATCCGATCGGACCGACGCATCGCAAGCTGGTCGCGTACTTTGGGACAAACGCCTACGACATGCATGCGACGCACACTTCCGGCACGATGGTGGGCGACGAACAGCCGATTTCGGGCACGACGACGAACCGCGGCATCGCATACGACGCCAAGCTCGCATTCACAAATCTCAACCAACTCAACACCAATAGCTTGATGACGATGCTTACACAGGATGCGGGTGCGGGTGCGCGAGTCCACAGTAATAGCTGGGGCGGCGGGAGCACTCTTTACAACCAGTGGTGCGTCGATATCGACAAGTTCATGTACGACGACGAGGACCAGCTGGTCGTGTTTGCCGTGATCAATGCGGGGGGCGTGAAGAACCCCGAAAATGCCAAGAATCTTCTGGCCGTCGGTGCGTCCGGCGACACGCCAAATCAGGCGAACTACTGCTCAGGCGGTAGCGGACCGACGTCCGACGGCCGGCGACGACCAGAGATCATGGCGACAGGTTGCAGCGTCTTCTCCGCTGTAAATTCCGGCGCTGTGTGCGACTTTGCGGCGGACCAAGGAACGTCCATGGCGTGTCCGCTCGTGGCGGGTTCGGCAGTTCTGGTGCGACAGTACTTCATGTCCGGCTACTATCCGACCGGAGCTGCGAACGCGGTTGATTCCTGCACGCCATCCGGAGCCCTGATTAAAGCCGTGCTTATCAACTCGGCAGTCGACATGACCGGCATCGCCGGCTATCCCTCGAATCAGGAGGGATGGGGACGCATGCTGCTCGACAACGCCCTCTATTTTTCGGGCGATTCTCGCAAGCTCGCACGGCTGGCTGATGTGCGGAATGCTTCCGGAATGGCGACGGGAGAGACGCGGACCTTTACTGGTCTGATCAATAGCTCGGCCGAGCCGCTGCGGATCACGCTCGCCTGGACGGAAAAGCAGGCGGCCCTGAACGCGAACCCTACTTACATCAATAACCTTGACCTCGAAGTGACCGTCAACTCGACGCTTTATCGCGGAAACGACTTTGCGGCCGGCCAATCAACCACCGGAGGGCCGAGCGACACGAAGAACAATGTCGAACAAGTGTTGCTGCTTGCGCCGCCGGTCGGGCCGTTCAGCGTGACGGTGCGGGCTACGGCGGTGAATACGCCGGGGCTGCAGGGGTTTGCGCTGGTGGGCTCGGGCGATATCGGGGGCGCACCGACGCTTGCGTCAATTTCGCCCAATGCCGCCCTCAGCGACGACGTCGTATCCGTCACCGACCTGCTTGGATCCGAGTTTCGGTCCGGCGCCGGTTTCCAGCTTCGGCACTCGAGCAGCTCGCCGATCATCGATGCGACGGGCGTTTCGCTGGTCAGCGCGGGCAAATTGACCGGAACGCTCGACCTGACTGCCGCACCGGCCGGTTCGTATGACGTCATCGTGACCAACCCGGACGGGCAATCGGCCACGCTCGCAAATGCCTTCAGCGTGAGTGTCGTGTGCAGCCCGGCCGACCTGAATAACGATGGGTTCATCGATGGGTTGGACATTCAGCCGTTTATGAACGCCGTGATCGCCGGCGGCGGCACTCCGAGGCAGCTCTGTGCCGCGGATGTTAATCAGGACACCCTGATCGATGCCAACGACATCTCGGCATTTGTTCAGTGCCTGACCCAGACCGGTCCCTGCCCGCCATAACTCGCAATAGGCGATTCAAGAGCCAGCGCATTCCACTTCGGTCGTAAATTCCGGAGCATAGCGATTCGGACTGGCAACGATGTCGTGCCACCGGAGCCTAGTTCTCTTACGCGCGGTCATGGATTCTGAAGTCGCACCTATTCCGTCGATCGCCGACGCCCGACATCATGTTGTGGTGGGACTTGAATCGAAGGTCGGGGGCGACGTCATGCGTCTCAGTGCGACGAATAGTGTCGGAGGTGTGGAGGACTGATGAGTGGGGCAGCTATGGGCGTTCCAGTACGCGGCAAACGGGCGAAGTCGCGAGCGGATCGTTCAGCGTGCGTCAAATAGTCACGCGGCGCAGACTAAATGCAGCGCAATCCAACGCGGATAATTGAGGCCGAATGGGCTGGAAGTTTGAGAAGTGTGCCGGAGTGGATTGCTGAATTGACCGGATGAGGGGTACAAAAAGAGAGGGTCGCGACCTCTCGGTCGCGACCCTCGATCGTAAGCACAATGAACGCCGGACTTAGCGTCGGCGGCGGATCAAGGCGATGGCGCCCAGACCCAGGAGACCCATCGTCATGGGCTCGGGGACGGCCGGAGAAACGAACTCCCAGCCGAAGTTGACCGGCGGCGCGCCGCCAGCGGGATAACCGAAGTCATCGACAAAGCCCTGAACCTGCGGCGTACCGACGTTGTTCGGGAAGCCGTTGTTCGCGCTGAGGCCGAACCAGTACTCATTCGGATTGCTGTAGCCGACATCCGGGACGTCAGCAAAGAAGGCCTGGCCCAAGTTTGACAACTGAGCCAAGCTGGCGCCGGTCCCACCGGCGTTGTTGTCGTACTGGACGCCCGCCCAGAACTTCAAGCTGCCCGGGACCTTGAAGCCGGTCGCGGTCGGTGCGAACGTCGTAAAGAAGCACGAGACCGAACCAGCGTTGAACGTAATCGGATTAAACGTAAAACCCTGCTGGGTCGCCGGCGTTCCGCTGGCGTAATACGTGGAGGGGCTATTGGCGCCGTCCGGCTGGCCATCGTCCGCCCAGAAGCGAAGTCGAGCGCGAGCCGAGACCGTTGATGTGTTGAAGTTTGCAACACAGAACGTGAGCTGGCTGATGTCGCCACCCGGCAGGGTGCCCGGGGCGAACGTTATGTCGTCCATGAGGATCGGGGTGATGCCGTTACCAGACTCAATGCCGGCAGTGGTGGCAATTCCCTGGCCGCCTGACAGCGTGGTTACGTTTGAGTAGCTCGCGCCCGGGGTGACACCGCGGACAGACGGCGTACCGCCGTTGAGCGGCGCTGACCAGAGCAGCTGCGCTCCCATTTCGCCGTTCATCTGGGCGAGGGCCGGCGCCGTAAACAGCGCGAGGGCCGCAACAGTGGACAGGATTCGCTTCATTCTGTTTCCTCCTTTTAACCTTTTCCAAAAAACCGATGACCGGTGCTTACTTTCCCACACTCGGACAGATGATTTAACCACAAAAAGCACTGAAAGTCAATAGATGATGCGATCCAGGGAGCGCTGTGATTCGTCTGGCGCCTCGATATGATTGCTGAGATGCGTCGAACATAAAGTCTTATAAGACATCGATTTGCTAATTGGCCCGATATTCCACAAAAATTCACAGCCAGCGTACGGAAGGCAATACTCTGAATTTTGGATGCGAAACGGCGGAAAACGAGACGCAGGTCGCCTATGTGAACTTCAAAGCCCGTTCAGACGGCCGTCTTCGGAGTACCAATCCGGACATGAAGGCCAGCAAGAATCCCGTCGTTGGCTCCGGGGCGACCAGGAAGCCAAGTGCAAATGGCTGCGAGGCTAGCTCAAGCCCGGACGGGTCAGTCAGCTGAAACCAGACGGTAAAGCTATCTCCAGCATGCACCTGCGATCCGTCCGCCCGGTAGAACACATCTTCGTGTCCCAGCCCGCCCGCGAAGGGGAATAAGAACGATTCGCCGTCCGTACCGAGGATCGGGGTGCCCGTGAAGGGATCGAGCATATCGAACGCCGTGGTCGAAGCCCCCAACCGATTGAGCGTCAATTCGTGACCGGCCAGCAATGGGGCAGGGATTCCTTCCTTTGCCGACCAGCCCGGGAACTCGGAAACGAAGTAGCCGTCGTTCAGGCCGTCGCCCGGAAACAGCAGGATCTGCTCGCCGGAAAGGAAGTGATGTCCGTCCGGGTCCGAGATGACCAGCTGATGCTGGGCCGAGCCATCCTGACCGAGCAGGAAATCAATATCCTCCTCGCCGGCCAGGGCGGGCTGGGTCAATGCGGGCGCGCTCACAGTTATTAGCAGGACGATGAATTCGATTCTTCGCTTCATTTGAATTGCCTCCGATGGTGTCACGGGCCGTTCGGACCACGCCGACACACGCATGAAAAAATTCTGGTCACTAGGGCAGAAGACTCACGAACGTCGAGATGTCGCGGCCATTCGCGCTGCCATCGCCATTCAGGTCGCTGCGTTGCACGTACTGAGGATTTGCTTCGAGCCCCAATAATACGCGCGCCAGCAACACGCCGTCCGCCCCGTTTACAACGCCATTTCCGTCGATGTCTCCGGGAAGCGCCGCTGCGGGCAAGACTACCAACGACAAATTTCCACTTGCATTCTCGATTGGATAACTCGCGTCAAAATCGTTGATACTGTCGCTCACTCCGATCGCGATCGCATAGGGTGATCCGCTCGCGGTGCCTGCACTCGGCGTCCCAGAAATCACTCCCGTGTTTGCGTCTAATGAGAGCCCGGAGGGCAGGCCCGTCGCCGACCAATTTTTGAACGGCGGCGTACCCTCTGCAGACAGCGCCGCAGAGTAGGGCTGACCTTCGTGGGCTGCCGGAAGCATTGTGGAGGTGATTGCGAGCGGGGCCTTTTTAAACGCGAGAATGGCGAAGACACCAATGCGATTTGAGCCGGTGTAATCGCCAAACGCGATCGATTTCAAAGTCCGTGTCGAGTCGGCTGGTGTCCCGGCCCGGAAGAAAAACATCGTCGCCCCGGCGGCGCCGTCGATGGCGACTCCCGTACTTCGAACGAATCCCACCGACCGATCTGCGTTGGCTCCCACCGTGGTCCATGGCCGCGGCGTCGCGGATTGCTGCCAGTCGTCGATCGGTCGATACGGGAGCCAGTCCGACGTTCCCTGACGAATCGCAACGACTCTTGTGCTGTTGTCGGTGTATGTCAGTGTCACGTTCAAAGTGTCGCTGGACGTGAATGCGCCGGCCCCCGCAACGAGGAACTCGAGCGAGAGAAACTGATCCGCCTGTCCGGTCGCCATGAGATCCAGAATCGCGCTGGTTGAAAGCGAGCCGTTGTCCAGCAACACATTCAACGCCGATCCCGTGAGCCCAGCTCCACCCGGTCCGCCAAGCTGGAAGCCGTCCAACTGACCGTTCGCCGGCAGTCCAGCAGTGGTCCCGTAATTTCCGTTCAAGACCCAGCTTTTGCCGCCGGCGTCAAACGGCATGGGAGTGTCCGTGCCGTCACTGTCCACCACGTCCGCGTTGAAGATGCTGCTCATGTTGAGCGGAACAACCGTTGCGCGGCCTGGGACCGTCGTGAAGTAGTATGTGTAATTGTCCGACGGCAGCCACTGATCAGACGTGATCTGCATGTCCCAGCGCGTTAGACCTGGCCGACGCGCCAGCCAGAGCGGGTGAACATGCCCGCCATTCGCCGATGTGCCGAAGGCGTATTCGTCATTGTCCTCCACCATGCGCGGCAAACCGCTCGGGGCGTAGACCGCGAACTCGGCTGGGCGGCTATACGACAGACGCTTGAATCGCACGCTGAAGTCCGCCGGCGGCCCCGGAAGCTGGCTGATATCGAGGTTGTATGGTGACGCAGCGTAATCAAGCCCCAGATCGCTGAACCCGCTCGTGCTGAACGAGTAGCCGCCGAAGCGCGGTTGTGCGTACGAGCTCGCCAGGTTGATTCGAACGATCGGAATGATCGTCCCGGGCGACACGGAGGGGCCGTGTCCGGAGGCCCCGATCAGCGAACCATCAGTAAACAGCTTCAGCGGAGTTCCGGCCGGCGGATTCACGCCGACGACGATGTGATCCGGAGATTGCGCCGCCAGGCGCCCTGCCGCGACTAACACAATTCCAGCAACGAAACTTAGTCGATTTTGAATCATGGGTTACTCCCATCGTCCGGCGTGTACCAGCCCTGCGGCGAGTGCGGAAATCCCGGATCGAACCGGTCGATCTCCAACGCCTGGCTGCCCGGATTGACGTAAAACAATTGATCAAAGCCGAAGTGGTCGGCATGCCCATCGGCGAACAAATAGTTCTCTTTCCCCTGATGTCGCTTCAAAGCCAGGTCGTATTTCGGATCAGCCCCACCGTAGCCGGTGAGCGGATTGGTGCCCCACTTGTCGGCGTGAAAGTGATCCGGATAGATCGGCGCGCCGTTCTGCCCGGTCTCGGCCAGCTCGGCGACATAGACCAGATCACTCGCCCCGCGCAGGTGCGTCTGAACTTCGTACCCGTAGGGTGGAATCCCCGACGGATTCCCGGGGAACCAATCCTCGTCATTCGGACCCATAAAGACGTTGATGCCGTAACTCGTCACGCGCCGCAGGGCCGGATTCGGATCCTCAAAGTTCGTCGCCTGATCCGACGGGCAGCGATATTGCAGCTTCATCTGCGTGTGTGGCGCCAGCGTGTCGAGCCAGGCCGTGCCCGGCTGATAGCCACCGTGGGCTTGCGACAGGGGAAAAACGTCGTCGTTCGTGTTGAAGTAGCATTGCAGCGCAGCCCCGACGTCATGCAGTGCTGCCAGGCATTTTGTGCTACGCGCGGTGTTACGGGCGCTGGACAGAGCCGGCAGCAGGATGCCAATCAGGGTCGCAATGATTGCGACGACCACGAGCAATTCGATCAGGGTAAATCCACGCCGTGACATGGGCGGACTCCTTTCGATTGGTCGAGAATTCGAATGACAGCTCGGACAACGCCGACAATGGAATTGTGATTGGCGTTGATCGGGGCGGGTCAGAATCGCGCGAAGGCGCGCAATGCGCCGGATGCGATTAGACCGTGGCCGATCTCTCGTCCGAGATACGGAAAGACTTGTTTAGAGAGTGGGTGGGGCGCGTGGCGAGGCGGGCGCTTGCCGCGGCAAGACCGGCGCGACGCGATCGGATTCTGGGATGATTTGGACGACCTTGTCGGTCGAAAGCGTAAGTGCCGGAGGAGCGTCGGTGTGGACGGTCCGGCCGATCTTGATGAGATAGCAGGTGCCGCAATCCTGAGCGGCCGGCGACGCGGCCGAGCAATCGTGATGGTGAAACGCGAGAACGGCGCCCGAGGCAACCCAGCCGACAAGGGCGATGAGAATCAGAGATGTCAGCTTGCGATGTGACATAACGCTTATTGAATGACCCATTATAAACGCAATTTCATTCGCGTCAATGGTGATCGGACGAAGCGGCGTACTGTCGTCACCGAACTCGCTATTAGTCCCGGGTCGTCTGAGCTGGTGGCGTGGCGTGGCGTGGCGATGGGATTGCTTCCCACTAACGACTAAGGATGGCTTGCAAGTCTCTGGGGCTGCGCTAGTTGGGGGGCACGTGGGATTTGTGGGATGATATTGGATGTCGGAAATCGGAAATGTGTTTCTCGTGCAGCTGTCGCGGTACGGATCAAGTGAGTCCAGGATTCGCCATTATGTGTTAGGAAAGTGTTTTGATCATGTCAAGGATGGGGCGGGGAATCTTCAGGGCGAGTTTTATGGCTTGAGATACTGGGTGCCGGGTTCGAGCCCGGCCTGGCCTCCCCCCGGGCTCGCCGCCGGGGGGAGGTTGGGCCAGATTGCGAGGCCCTGATTACGGGCCGGTTAGCAGGGCGTTGACCATGTTCTGGATGTCCTTGCCGTTGAGCACGCCGTCGCAGTTGGTGTCGGCGAGCACGACGTCGTAGACCTTTACGGGGGTTCCGCGCAGGGCATTGACGAACAACGGGACATCGGCGGCGGTGGTCGCGCCGTCTTCGTTCATGTCGGCCACCACGCCAACGGCGCAGTTAGACGTCTTGACGGAGATGGCTTCGACCGGATCGGGGACGCCATCGCCATCGGTATCGGCCTCGAGCTTGATCTCGATGGGCTGGAACTGCTCGTTCTCCAGGACCGTGACGGAGATCGGGAGCTGTGTTGTTCCACCCGGAGCCAACGAGAGCGTTCCGATGACCGGCTCGCCCGGCGGCAGCCCGTTCAAACTGATGGCCTGGATGTCGGGGGCGTTATCCGAATTGGGGTAACGCGCCGTCCAGCGGTAATCGACCGTGCCGGATGCCGAGGTCGATTCGTTTGTGACGCCGAGCGAGAAGTCGCGAGTTGTTCCTGCGATGACAACCGGGACGTTGCAAGGCGGATTGCAGATGATGCAC
Source organism: Planctomycetota bacterium (assembly GCA_015654675.1). Taxonomy (GTDB): domain Bacteria; phylum Planctomycetota; class Phycisphaerae; order UBA1845; family UTPLA1; genus SpSt-539. The sequence continues at coordinate 41,974 of JAATGM010000019.1, forward strand.
AGATCGCGTGTGCGGCTGACCGTGTTGGAACACGTGAACTGCCGGCCCGTCGTGGTATTGGTGACGGCGAGCTGGTAGCAGCCGGTGACGATCGGCGGCGGAATCGGCATGCCGGTCGGCAGGGTCAGGTTGACGCAGATGGTGCGGCACTGTCCCGGTACGACTGGCCCGGTGGAACCGCTCGACGGACTGAAGATCATCGGGCCCGTTGCCGCGCAGCCGGCGCCGCCGGTCGGTCCGGAGAGCGACCAGTTGAAGTTAGCATCCTGATCGCAGTAATTGCAGATCTCGATGCAGACCTTCTTGGAGTTCTCGTTGCGGCAGAAGACGATGGCCGGCGTGTAGCAGGTGTCACAGCACTTGCCGAACGTGCGGGCCTTGTACAGGTCGATGATTTCCTGGTTGGTGAGTGCACGCTTGAAGAACTCCCATTCGTCGAGCATGCCGTTGAAGACGGCCGGGTTTCCGCCCGAGAAGACGTATTCTTTGCCAAAGAGCAGAGGCACGGTGTTGTTGACGCTTCCGAGGACGTTCGAGTTGGTGAACGACTGGAAGACACCGTCGACATAGAGGCGAATCTGGTTGGGGTTGCCGCGCTTCACGACGGCGGCGACGTGGTGGCACTGGCCATCCTGAACGTTGAAGCCGCTAGTCAGGAAGTTGGCGAAGGGCGGACTTCCGATCTGGAAGCCGATGTTGCCGCCGGACCAGAGGAAGAAGGCATATCCGACGACGTTGGGGAAGGCGCCGCCGCGCTTGTCGACCATGGGCTGGTAGCCCTGAACGTTGGTCTTGACCCAGCCCTCGAGGGTGAAGTCACCGGTACCGAAATTGATGTCGGCGGAGCTTGCACCTGTGTTCGGCACGCTGACGAAGCCGTTCGTGCCGTTGAAGACTAGGCCTTGCCCGACGCAAGAATTGGCCGGGGTTGCGACGGTGACGCCGCCGGAGGGCGTTCCGTGATTCAGGAAGTTGACGCGATCCTTGACCGGAGCGACGCCGTTCATCGGCCACCAGTCAACCATGTTCTGCGGGGGCTTCTTGCACTCGCAGACGCAGTGATAAAGGATGCCGCTGGGGGTTCCATCCGGATTCGGCGCCTCGGGAACGGCGACGACGTTGCAGAGACCGCCGTTCGGGGTCGGGCAGGTGCCTTCGCAGACAACGTGGCCCTGGATGACGCGCGGATGGCAGGGCTGCGGGTCGCAACTGCACTGAGTGATGGTGAAATTACCTGAGCCGGCGGGGAATTCGCGAATCTCGACCGGCGTGCAGGGCGTACCGTTCGGGCACGGACCAGCGCAGGCGGATGCAGTCGTGCCGGGGTTGGTGGGGTCCGGCGCGTTGACGACCTGGCAGGTGGGCGGGTCCTGCGTGCAGCCGCAGGTGAACACCACTGTTCCATCGGCGTTGCTCTGGCTATTCGGAGCACACGTTCCACCGGGAGGAACCGGGCATGGATCGATGCAGCTTGGGGGAATATCCGGGCCGTTGTACTGGATTCGGCAATGGCCGTCGGGGAGACAATCGCATGCGGCGATTTCGTATTGGCCGGCGGAATTGCGGATGACCTTGGTCGGTCCACAGATGCTGCCCGGCGTCGGGCACTGAGTGCATTGGCGCGTGAGCGGGTCGTATGCGCAAACGGGCGGATTGGCTTCGGGGCAGGAGATTTCGACATCGCCCTGCTGGAACTTGTCCACCGAGCCGGTGATCTGGTTGGAGTCGATCATCAAGCCGTTGGTGTAGGGATTGGTGCCGGCATAGGTCATTCCACCGAGGCCGTAGATGAATGGATCGGCGGCGGGCGGATTACCGAACTTGATGGCATCGCCCGTGGCCCAGACGTTGACATTGATACCGGCGCCGCTCGCGTAGTCGTAGTCGCAGCCGCCAGCAGACGAATCGGGGATTGAGGGATTGCCAACGGTGAAGTTTGAGCCGGAGGGCGTCCAGGTATTGTTGACCTTGCAGAACTCGAGCAGGCGACTCTGGTGCGCGTAGGAGGTGGTGTCGTCGAGCATGGTTCGCTCGGCAAGGAGCATGCAGCATGTGTTCGGCCGGAAGCTGATGTCGGAGACCGGATTCGAGAATCCGTTCGCTCCGTACGGCGGCATGGAGAGTTCGAGCTGCTCGGTGCCTGCCCAGAATTCGCCATTGGGGAAGAGATTGACGGACCAAATCTCATTCGCCACCGCGCCGGACGGGCGGCCCGTGTCTTCACGCCAGACGCTGTAATACAAGCGTCCGCGACCAACTCGGACGGCCCAGACGCGCTGACCGCGGCCGGTGCCCGCGTGCGGGGTGAGCGGGGAGAAACCGTTGGGGTCGGGCGGCGGTGATCCGCCGAGCATGGTGCCGGTGGAGTGTCGCCAGGTGGATTGGACGACACCAGCGGTGTTCAGGCGGTAGATGCGGCCATCTTCGTGATTTGTGACGTAGAGCATGTGATGCTGGCATGAGAAGCAGATATTGCCCAGGCCCGGGTAGCAGTCCGGGGGCGTCGTGCAGCCGGTAATCAGCGCATTGGGCAGGACGGCGAAGACTGACGGAATTCCGGTGTTGGTGTCGATCTTGTAGATCGCGCCTGCGGATCCGCCTGTGATGGTTCCGACGGCGTCGCCGGGGCCCATGGAGGGGTTGCCGTAGCAGGAGGCGTGGGCGAGATAGGTGTTGCCAAGGTCGTCGAGCGTGACGCCGAATACCGTACCGAGGTTGGATTGGGTCCAGTTCTGCGGGCCACTGGGGGTGAAAAAGGGCGCGTACCAGTTAACCATGGAACTCGTGGGTGGCTGCGAGCTAATATCGATGTAATCGACTACGCGATTACTGATGCCGGCCTGTTGGGTCAGGACGGCGACACCGGCGTTGAAGCCGCCGATGGTCTGCGAGAGGAACTTGGGCTTCTTGCCGCAGCAGTCTTCGCAGGTCTGGCAGGCGTTGCCGTTACATGCGATGGAGAACTGGCCGGTCCCCGGCGGAGTGCCGGGCTTGCAACCGATGCGGATCATCATGGGCTGGCCGCAATAGGTTTCGCAAACGACGGAGCTTTGTGGGTTTCCGCAGCCGTCATCGTCGCAACAGAAGGGGGAGGGGCTGGGGGGAAGAGAGGGGACGCCGCAGCCCATGTAGTAGAAAATCTTGGTGTTTACGTTGGTGAGGCCGCAGGTCTGGATGGTGGCCATTCCGCTGCAGGTGGGGGTCCAGCAGAACCAAATATCGTTGACGACGCCGCCGCACCAATCCTGACCTTCGGGGCTGGTGGTGGCCTGGGTGAGGTCAAAATTGAAGAGACCGGTGCCCGAGATGGCAGTGGCACTGGATGCGTTGTCGTTGACAGGTGGTGCGGCCATCAGAGCGGTTGAAGCCGACACAAGGGATGCTAACGCTAAAGCCAGTAATGAACGTGGGTAACGAGCGAACATGGTCGCCTCCAGAGATGGTTATTCGGGACCCGATCGTGCCGTCGATGCGCGAACGCGCGATCAGACGACGGACTACGCCTCAACCCGTATGCGGGCCCTGTAGGGGAAATGTTTCACTTGTGCAATTTTTTGATGGCTGGGGTTCTGGCCCCGTCGTCATCGAGGGGGAAGGACGATTCACGATATAATGGCTACTTGGAATGGGAAATGCTGGCAGAACCTGTGACTAAAACGACAACTGCCCTTCTGGAAGGGTTGTTCGACCTTCAGAACGCCATGGCTTGGCGCGAATTCGACGATCGGTTTCGGCCGATTCTGGTCGGCGTGGCGAGCCGGTTGGGTCTGGAGCCGGCCGACGCTGCCGACGTTGCCCAGGAAACGATCACTCAATTCGTACGGGACTACCGGGCGGGGAAATATGACCGGACACGCGGACGGCTTCGGTCGTGGGTGGTGGGGATCGCGCGGCACCGCGTCGCGGAACACCATCGGACTCGAGCGGGACGCCGGGAGCAGCGCGGTCAGTCGGCCATCGTGACGCTGCCGGAAGAAAGCGACTTCACGGAAATCTGGGACGCGGAGTGCCGCCAGGCGACGGTATGCGCGGCGCTTCGGGAGCTGGTCGCGAGCAGCAAGGTGAGCGAGCGGACCCTCGATGCGTTTCGGATGCATGTCATTGATGAAGAAACGCCTGAGCGAGTCGCGGAAAAGCTGGGCACGACGGTGCGAGCCGTCTATATGGCCAAGCACCGCTGCCTGGCGCGACTCCGGTCCGTGATGGACGGAATGAAAGACTCATACGAGCTGGCATAAGGCTGGCGGGTTCAATCGCCGAGTGGGGGAGTTCGGTAGAAGGCGGGCATGTCGCGCTGTCCCTCGATCGAGGAGCTAGAGGTTGCGCTGAGGGACTCTCCCGAAGGGGAGATCGCGGCGCATGTCGGCATTTGTACGCGTTGCGGTACTCGCGTGGCGCGCATGCGACAAAACCAGGACCTGCTGAAAGCGGTTCGCGGCGTTGGCGCGCGGCAGCTCAGCGGGGCCATGAGCGGCCGGTCGCCGCCCGCGCTGGAGCGACCGCAGGGGTTGGCGGGGTACGAAATCACCGGGGAGATTTATCGGGGCGGTCAGGGGGTCGTCTATAAAGCGCTGCAGAAGTCGACGAAGCGCACGGTGGCGATCAAGGTTGTATTGCGCGGCGCTTTCGCGACGCGGCGGCAGCGGAATCGATTTGAGCGCGAGATCGAGATTGCGGCGCGGTTGCGTCATCCAAATATCGTGACGATTCACGAGAGCGGCGTTACATCGGACGGGTCGCATTACTTCGTCATGGAGTATGTCGAGGGGGCGGCGCTGGACGCTTACTGGCGGAACGCGGAAGCCGCGAATGGCGAAAGCGCGGGAATATCCACAAAGCTGAAGGTGTTTTCGAAGATTTGCGATGCAGTCAACGCGGCGCATCAGCGCGGCATCATTCATCGCGACCTCAAGCCGGCCAATATCCTGATCGAGGCGACAGGCGAGCCGCGCGTGCTGGACTTCGGACTGGCGAAGGCGGTCGGGGTCGAGTTCGGCGGCGGGGAGGAATCGGCACAGACGCGGACCGGCGAATTCATGGGGACGTTCAGTTATGCGGCACCGGAGCAGGTGCGTGGCGATCCTGATCTTGTCGATACGCGGACTGACGTCTATGCGTTGGGAGTAATTCTCTACCAGACGCTGACGGGAAAGTTTCCATATCCGGTGGACGGGTCGCTTTCGGCCGTGCTGCGGAACATCACAGAGACCGAGCCGGAGCTGCCCTCGGCGCATGCGGCGGAGGTGGGCGACGAGCTGAATACCATCGTGCTGAAGTCGCTTTCGAAAGAGCGCGAGCGGCGATATCAGTCGGCGGCGGCGCTGCGGCGTGACATTGAGAGTTTCCTGGCGGGCGAGCCGATCGATGCGAAGCGTGACAGCCGTTGGTATGTGCTGCGCAAGACGGCCCGGCGGTATCGGGTCGCGCTGAGCGTGGCCGCGATCTTTGTTGTGCTGGCCGGAGGTTTCGGGGCTTCGATGGCGATATCGGCGCGGCGGACGGCGCGCGAGCGCGACCGGGCGCAGGCGGCGGAGAAGTCGGCGGAGCGAAATGCGACGCAACTTGCGGCGGCTCTGAGCGAGAGCCGCGTTCAGCAGGGCACTTCGCTCGCGGCTGCTGGAAACGTTGCGGCCGCTGAGGAAGTCTTCTGGCGGGAATTGCTGTCGGGACCGGATGACGGGATCGCGAACCCGCGAAAATCCGGTCGACGCCGGGCGTTCTGGGCACTGTCGGAGATGTATGCGGCGGCGCCGTGCCTTGCGACGTGGCGTCTGGGTGACGCGGGGCGATGCCAGTCGGGCATCGATCGGGAAGGCCGAGTCCTGATGGCGACGGACGACGATGGGCCGTTGACCTTTTGGGATATTCCCACGGCACGGTTGCTTTCGAGCCACGCGGGGGGCGGGGCCGATTTGGTGGGAATCCTGATGGCGCCGGCCGGAGATTTGGCGGTGCTGCTGGACGGGGCGAGCACGATTCACTTGTGGAGTCTGGATCCAAAAACTGGAAAGGGCCTCGAACGCCGGAGCTTTGGCGCGCCGGATCGTGGGTTCATGCGGATCGCGATCAGTCCCGACAGCCGCTCGATGGCGGCGGGTTTTCAGTCGAACTCGGTCTGGATTTGGGATGACCTGAGCCGAAACGAACCGCGGCGCGTTTGCGAGACGGCGGATGAAGTTACTTCGTTGTCGTTCGACGAGCATGGCACGGCCCTGGCGATCGGATTGAAGAACGGTGAAGTTCGTTTACAGGAACTTGTCAATGCGGGCGGTAAGCGGTGGGCGACGAATGCGCACAACTCACCGGTGCGATACGTCTCATTCAGCCCGGATGATTCGGAACTGGCGACGGCAGGCGCTGACAACGATTGCACGGTTCGGATGTGGGAGTCGGCTGGCGGGCGGCTCATTCGGTCGTTTTCGGGGCACACAAGCTACGTGAACTCAGTGGTATTCAGTCCGGATGCGAAGCGACTCGCGTCGGCCGGAAGCGATCGGACGGTTCGGATCTGGAACTCGCGGACTGGCGATCTGATTGCAACCTATGGCGGGCACTCAGCACCGGTGATGCATGTGCGGTTTTCGGGCAATGGCGAACGGGTGGCGACGACGAGCAACGACTTGACCGCCCGGCTCTGGGATGCCGAGCCGAATCGGATGCTGCTCGGCCTGCCTGATCAGAAGCTGACTGTGATGAGCGCGTGCGCGTCCCCAGACGGGCGCGTTGTATATTCGGCCGGTTCGGATGGAACGATCCACGAGCGCGACGCGGTGACCGGCGCGATTCGTGCTGACTTCATCGGGCATGGCGGGCCCGTGTCGGGTGTGTGCGTGAGTCCGGATGGCGCGCGGCTGGCCAGTGCGAGTTATGACCGGACACTCAGAGAGTGGGACACGAAAACTCGAGACATGATTCGCGAGTATCGGGGCTTCGACTACAACGTGATGTGCGCGGCTTATCATCCCGATGGACGCCTGCTGGCGACGGGAAGCGACGACGGGGCGGTGCGAATCTGGGATACCTCCAACGGAGCATGCGTACGCACGATTGAAGGACCGGCCGAGTCGAAGCGGCGACCGACCATTGCGTTCAGCCCAGATGGGAAGACGCTGGCTGCGGCGGAGGGTCGGTCATCGATTGTGCTTTACGACGTGGCGACCGGGGCGCAAAGGGCGATTCTGAAGGGACATCATGGCCAGGTGCGCTGCGTGACTTACTCGCCGGATGGGCGCGTGCTGGCGTCTGCGGGGAATGATGCGTCGTTGCGTTTCTGGGACGCGACGAGCGGTGAGCAAATTGCACTTTTGGAAGGGCATACCGACGATGTGTTTGGCGTGGCGTTCAGCCATGACGGCACAGTCCTGGCGAGCGGCGGACGCGGGCGGCAGATCAAAATCTGGGATGTTCCGTCGCGGCGCTGCCTGGCGACGCTTTCGGGACACGCGGGCATGGTGTTCTCGCTGGTGTTTTCCACCAACGACGAGCGATTGTATTCGTGCGGTGCGGACGGGATGCTGGGGGTCTGGGATCTTCGATACTACGACCGACACATCGCGGGCAACCTTGAATTTCAATTGTCTCGGCATAGCGACTTGCAGACGAGCCCTCGAACCGTTGCGGACTTGCGGGCGTGGGCCGCTGAGACGCTGGCGCGATAGGCCGCTCAATCGGCTGGGACGCAGCGTGACCTGGCCCATTCGCGGAGCTCGTCGATTCGTTCGGACATGAGGCGCGAGAGCGGACTGGTCGCACGGATTTCGGCGAGCAGGGCCTCGGTCGTCAGATCGGCATCGGCGGCGAAGGCGGCGTAAAGGGCGGCAATGACTGACTGCTCAATCTCGGCGCCAGAGAAGCCGTCGGCGGCAGCGGCGAGCGCGGCGAGATCGAACCGGGCGGGATCGCGTTTTCGTTTTCGGATGTGAATGGCGAAGACTGTTTCGCGGGCGGCCGGACTGGGGAGATCGACGAAGAAGACTTCGTCGAAACGTCCTTTTCGCAATAGTTCCGGGGGCAGGTCGGCGACGTTGTTGGCCGTGGCGACCAGAAAAATGGGGAAGCGATGGTCCTGCATCCACGACAACAGGGAACCAAACATGCGCTGGCTCAAACCGCCATCGGCTGAGGCACTGGATGCCGAAGCGAAGGCCTTTTCGATTTCGTCTACCCAGAGGATGACGGGAGACATGGTCTCGGCCTGCGAGAGGGCGGAGCGAAGCCGGCTCTCGGTTTCACCGACGAAGCGCTGATAGAGGACTCCGGGATCGAGCTTCAGCAGCGGCAGCCCCCAGTCGGCGGCAACGACTTTGGCGGCGAGACTCTTGCCACCGCCCTGGACGCCGAGCAGCAGTATGCCGCGCGGGGGCGAAAGTCCGAAGTCTCGGGCCTTCGCGGTAAAGCCGCCGCGACGTTTTGCGAGCCAGCCCTTGAGGCGGTTTAGCCCGCCCATGTCGGAGGGGGCCACATCGACGGCGACGGACTCGAGCAGGCCGGAGTCGGCGAGAAGCGTGCGCTTGGCTTCGATCATGCGCGGCAAGTCGTTTGCGTCGAGTTTGCCGTCGTCCCAGATGGCGGTAGCGACCACGCGCGTTGCTTCGGCGCGGGTGAGACCGCGAAGGGCCTGCACCATCAGATCGAGGTCGCGCTGCGTGATTTCGGAAGTGACATTCTGAAAGGCCGCCGCATCGCGAAAGGTGCCGCGAATAATCTGTTCCAACTCGGTGGCGTCGGGCCAGCGGACATCGAAAGGGACGGCGAGGCGGCGAACCGAATCGGGGAGCGGGCTGTCATCGACGAGGAAGAGAGTGGATTGCCGCTCGGTGAATGCGGCCTGAACGTCGCGAAGCAGGCGAGAGTTCAGTGCGTCCTTCAGGTGATCGCCGAGGTCGCAGAAGATGAACAGTGCATTTATCTCAGCGTCTTTGAGGTGGGCGAGGGCATGCTTCGGGGCATCGGTGCCGGTGACCATGCCCTCGGCCGGCGGCTGCACTCGACACAGGCCGGTTGTCAGCGACCATTCGAAGAGCGGACGTTGCATGTCGATGGCGACGCGGCGGATGAGTTCGAGGGCACGCGGCTCGTCCGGCGTTTCGATGGAAACGATGGGATGCCTTGATCGGATGAGCAGTTTCAGTTCGTTGGTGAGGTCGGCGAGCATGTGAGCTTCATCGTACCGCGCCGCTCAGGGGTGCGTGATGACCAGGTCGTCGCGATGGATGATCTCGCGGACGTACTCATAACCGAGGACCTGTTTGATTTCGGCTTGTTTGCGGCCTTTGAGGCGGCGGATTTCGTCGGCGGCGTAAGAGGCGAGGCCGACGGCGAAGGCGTGACCGTGGTCGTCGATGATTTCGACGCGGGCGCCCATGGGGAAGTCGCCATCAACGCTAACCACTCCGGACGGAAGCAGGCTTGCATTTCGTTCGACTAACGCGCGGCGGGCTCCGGCGTCGACGTGGATGCGGCCGGCGGCGCGGGTTTGCTGGGCGATCCAGCGCTTGCGGGCGGTGAGGCGCGAGACGGCGGGGACGAAGCGCGTGCCGATCGGATCGCCAGCGATGATTCGTGGGAGCAGGCCGGCCCGCGCGCCGGCGGCGATGATGGTGGTGACGCCGCCGCGTCCGGCGAGGCGGGCGGCGGAAACCTTCGCGACCATTCCGCCGACGCCCGTCGCGGATAAATCGTTGCTGACGTGGCGATCGATTGCCGAGTCGAGTTCTATCTGGGCGATGAGGGGACCCTTGCCGCCGTCGGCGAGTAGGCCTTCGACGCGACTGAGGATGACGAGGAGTTGGGCCGAGACGAGATTGGCGACAAGGGCGGCGAGGTGATCGTTGTCACCGACCTGGTTTTCATCGGTCGAGAGGGCGTCGTTTTCGTTGATGATGGGGACGATGCCGGATTCAAGGAGCGTGAGCAGCGTGTGCCGGGCCGAGAGGAACCGGCGGCGGTGATCGATGTCGTCGGCGGTGAGGAGAAGCTGGGCGACGTCGGTGCGGTGCTTGCGAAAGGCGGCGGCGTAGAAGGCCATGAGGCGGGGCTGGCCGACGGAGGCGGCGGTTTGGCGCTGGAGCACTGTCTTGGCCGGGGGCTTGAGCTTGACGGAGGCGGCTCCGGCGGCGACTGCGCCGGACGAGACCACGACGACCTCTGTGCCGGCGCGCCGTACGGCGGCGATGTCGGCGACGAGCCGCGCGATGGCGGCGGGACGGAGCTTTCCGCGTTCGGCGATGACGGCGGAGCCGACTTTTACGACGATGCGTGTGGGTGGCGCGTGGCGCGAAGCGGACTGGTCGGCGTCGGCGGGCATCAGGGTTTGATGACGATCTTGCCGAAGAAGTCGCCGGACTCCATTTGGCGATGAGCGTCGGCGGTTTTCTCGAGGGGCCAAACTTTATCGATGATCGGGCGGATGCGGTTTTGATAGGCGAGATTCATTGCGCCGGCGAAGGACTCGTCAGAAGCATAGAACTCGACGATGCCCTGGATGGTGACCTCCTTGAACATGAACTTTGCCGCGGTGATTTCGGCGCTGGGCCCGTCGACCATTCCCAGGACGATCCAGCGTCCACCGTAATTGAAGCAGTCGATTGTCTTGGTTGCCGTCTTGCCCCAGACCGGGTCATAGACGACATCGACGCCGCGGCCCTTGGTGAAATCCATGACGGCGGTGACGAGGTCCTCGGTGCGGTAGTTGATGACGCGATCGGCGCCGAGGAGCGATTTTGCTTTTTCGGCCTTGGCAGGATTGCTGACGGTTGTGATGACCGTCGCGCCGGCGAGCTTCGCGACTTGGATCGCTGCCACACCTGCGCCGCCCCCGCCGCCGTGGACGAGGACGGTTTCGCCGGGCTTGACCGCGGCGCGGAGCACGAGTCCGCACCAGGCCGTGAGGTAGACGCAGGGAAACGCCGCGGCTTCTTCATATGAGTAGTTTGCCGGCTTCGGGATTGCGGCTGATGCCGGTGCGAGGACGTACTCGGCGAGCCCGCCGGGACGCGCGATTCCGATGATGTCGAGCCGGCCGCGTGCGGTGGGCCCGGTGATGCGAGCTTTGAGCAGGACCGGTTCTCCGCGTCGTTTGGAGTCCACTCCCGGACCGATTTCGTGTATGTCGCCGGCGACGTCGAAGCCGCCAGTGTGCGGAAGCGAAAAGCCCGGCATGGTGATCTGGCCGGCGCGCAGGAAGACATCCATTCGATTGAGTGCAGCGGCTTTAACCTTTATGACGACTTCGGCAGGACCGGGGGTTGGGACGGGCACGTCGTCGAGGCGGATGACTTCGGGTGATCCGGGCTGGTGGAAGCGGGCTGCGTGCATGGGCTTAACTCCGGGTATTCGGCTGGTTGTGGGACGGCGACGAGGACACTGAATTGAGGTGCTCCGTTCTTTGTTTGTCATGAATTGTCAAGACGGAATTCGGCAACTCCCGATACGAAATGTCTTTATAAAAAGCGAGCATTTTGGTAGCATAATAACCAGTTCGAGGGAAAGTGGCCCGCGCCAAGAAGTTGCGCATTTTTGATGCCCGCGAGGGCGAGAGGTGTGGGATGAAGCACAGTGCGATCGGAATTGCATCGGGATTATGCTTGCTAGCGGCATCGGCCGCCGGCGCCGCGACGCTTGAGTACACATCGTACGTACCGATGGCGCGCACGAATTGGTCCACGACGGTGAACCTTCCAAAGTTCGATCCGTCGCTCGGAACACTCGGCGCGGTGAATCTTGCAATCGTTGGACATGTCGAAGGAGATGCTGCCTTCCAAAACTTGAATGCGTCGGCCGCGACGGTCACGACGACGATCTCAGCGCGGATCGAATTGCATCCGACCCCGGACACGCTGCTCGTGGCGGCGACTCCACACATCGTGAAAGTGGATACTGTAGCCGGCTTCACCGGTGACTTTTCTTTTGATGGTCCCGACGCGCGGCGCTATTCGGATCTCGTCGCAGCGGAATCATTTTCGCGCGATGTTCCGGTACTTGATCTTTCGCAGTTCATCGGAGCGGGGACGATCGCCATTCCGGTCAATTCGGCGGCGCTTTCGAGCGTACGGGGCCCGGGCAATTTGATCGTCCAGTTTTCGACCAGGGCGGCGGCTGACGTAACAGTCACGTATGACTACATTGCCGTTCCTGAGCCGATCAGCATCGGGCTGTTTGGGGCCGCGCTGGCTTCGCTCGCCTTGCGGCGACGCTAAGGGCCGCTTCGAGACAAGAAAATACTTCGGGTTCGCCGCGAGGGGCGGACCCGAAGTTGTTGTTTGCGCCGTGTTTGATCGCATAATTAATGTGCAAGGATCGGGTTGAACGACCCGGGAGGAAGCAATGCGCCGATATTGGGTATCGATTGTTGGAATTATCGCAGGTCCGATGATGGCACATGGGGCGATTCTGAATTACTCAGATTCCATCCCGTTCACGCCGACTGATTGGTCGAGTTCATTTTCGATCCCCCGATTCGATCCGGCACTTGGAACGCTGGATTCGATCACGCTGTCCATCACTTCGCGGGTCCGCGGTAGCATCCGTCTGGAGAGCGAAGATGCGGCGCCGGCGCAGGTGAATAGTGCTCTGGCCGCGAACGTCAATCTGTATCGCCCGGACAACTCCATTCTTTCGGCAGCGTCACCCGAAGTGTCGAACACCGATTTCCTTTCAGCCTACGACGGCGTATTGGATTTCGGCGGGACGTCGGGCCGGTCGTACCTGAATCTGAATCACTCAGACACCGCGATGCTGGTGATTTCGGGAGTGGATCTCGACGCGGCGCTGTTTACCGGATTGGGAAATGTACTGCTGCCGGTAACGGCGATGGGGCAATCGACAGCGGACGGGGCTGGAAACCTGTTGCTGATCTTCAGCACTCAGGCCGCCGCAGACGTGAATGTCACCTATTCGTACACGATTCCGGAACCGGCGACGCTGGCGCTGGTGGGATTCGGGGCGTGGTTGCTGCGACGACGCCGCTAGGCCAATTCGAAATCGGAATACTCATGCGACACCCGGCGGTAACGGTACCGGCGGGTGTTTTGCTGCGCCGACGGCGAGGCGCTTCTCGCGAGTCGAATTTCGGTCAGAATGCGAGTGATGGATTGGTCTGACAAAGAGATCGGCTACATGCGGCGGGCGCTCGAACTCGCGAAGCGGGGCCAGGGATTCGTCGAGCCGAATCCGATGGTTGGGGCGGTCATTGTTCGCAAAGGCCGGGTGTTGGGGGAGGGGTATCATCGCCGATTCGGCGGTGCGCATGCGGAAGTCGACGCATTGCGGGCATGCGGCGGCGGGTCAGTTCGCGGGGCGACATGCTATGTCTCGCTGGAGCCATGCTGCCATTTCGGGAAGACGCCGCCCTGCACCGAGGCGCTGATTGCCGCCGGGGTGACGCGGGTAGTTGCGGCGGTGCGAGATCCGAATCCGCGCGTGAGCGGGGGAGGATTCCGTCGGCTGCGAGTGGCCGGCGTTCGCGTCGAGGTGGGGCTTCTGGGGGACCAGGCGCTTGAAGTGAGTGCCCCGTTTTTCAAATTGCAGCGCACGGGTCGGCCGTGGGTGACGCTGAAGTGGGCACAGAGTCTGGATGGAAAGATTGCGACGTGGAGCGGGGACTCGAAATGGATCACGTCGACGGCCGCGCGGAAGATGGGGCATGAGCTGCGCGGGCGGATGGATGCAATCCTGGTTGGTATTGGAACCGTCATGGCGGATGACCCGGAATTGACTTGCCGACTGGCTGCGGCGCGGCGGGGCGCGGCGAGAATCGTGATGGATACGCGGGCCCGTACGCCAGTGACGTCGCGGTTGGTACGAACCGCGCGAAGCGTGCGGACGATTATTGCGACGGCAAAGGCGAACTCGGTTGGGGCGCGGCGTTTGGCGCGGGCGGGGTGCGAGATTCTGCCGTTGCCAGCGCGGGGCGGCCGGCTGCATTTGCCAACCTTGCTGGACCGGCTGGGTCAGGAACAGATGACGAATCTGCTGGTGGAGGGCGGAGGACAGGTGTTGGGTGGATTCGTGGATGCGCGGCTGGCGGATGAGGCCGTGGCGTTCGTCGCACCGCGGCTGATCGGCGGGCGAGCCGCGGCCGGGCCGCTGGACGGGGTCGGGCCGAGATTGATGCGAGAATTGCCGGAAATTTGCATTGTTGGCGAGGGTCGAGCCGGACCGGACCGGTGGATTCGGCTGCGTTTTCAGCCGGAAAAACAGCGGCGGAGATAAGCAAAACGCGTATATACTCATGGGTTCGTTTGATGTGCTGACGCCGGCGTTTCACGCGGGCAAGACCTTAATACGGAGTTATGTCATGAAGAACTGGCTGATGCCGGCGGCGCTGATGTTGACCGCGACATTGGGCGCGACGGCAAAGGAATTGAAGATCGGGGACAAGGCCCCGCCATTGACCATTGAGCAGTGGATCAAGGGGAGCCCGGTCGACCCGACCAAGGGTGGGGCTGAGCCGATTTACGTGGTTGAGTTCTGGGCGACCTGGTGTGGGCCGTGCCGGCAGAGCATCCCGCACCTCAGCGAGCTTCAGAAGCACTTCGACAAGAAGATCACGGTGGTTGGCGTGTCGAATGAGACGCCCGAAGTGATCAAGTCGTTCCTGCGGACGTGGGACAAGAAGATGCAGTACACGGTCGCCGTGGACAAGGACAATAAGACCAGCTCGGCGTACATGGAGGCGGCCGGGGTCAATGGGATCCCGCATTCGTTCATCGTGAAAGAGGGGAAACTGGTCTGGCATGGCCACCCGATGGAGATGGACGACCAGCTTGTGAAGCTGACGGGCGACAAGGAGTTCGCGGCGGCGATGGAGAAGTCGCAGGCCAAGAGCCGGAAGCGATCCGAGATGGCCATGAAGGCCGGCATGGCGATGAAGTCGGAAAAATGGGACGACGCGATCAAGATTCTGGATGACATGATCGCGGTGGACGCCGCCGACTATGAAGTCATGGCGCAGAAGTACTACCTGCTGCTGGTGAAGAAGAAGGACGCCAAGGCAGCGGCGGAGTACGGGGCGAAAATGGTGCAGGTGGTTGAAGACGCGGATCTGTTGGATGCGGTGGCGTTCTCCATCCTGATGGAGGAAGAATTCCAACCCGTGAAGGATCCGAAGACGGCCCTGGCGATGTCTACCAAGGCCGCGAAGCTCTCGCCAAAGGATCCTGGTGTTCTCGCGACGCTGGCCCGGGCGCAGTTCGAAAATGGAAATGGGGCTGAGGCCGTCAAGAGTGCCGAGGCGGCGTTGCAGGTTGCCGAGGATGATCAGCTGAAGGAAGAGATTCAGAAGAGTCTCGAGAAGTATCGTGGCACGAAGACGGGCGGCACGCCGGGAGCCACGAAGGGAGAAGCTGGGAGCAAGGGCTGATCGAGCGACCTCGCTGTCTGGAATGGATATTCGAGCCTGTCGCTGTGGAATCGCAGCGGCGGGCTTTTTTCATGCGCCGAGCATTTTTCGAAGTCGTTCGAGATTCAGCCGGTCGAAGTCTCGACCGCGACTGTCTTCGCCCTTCGGGGTTTCGAGGATCATGGGGACCGTGGCCAGGCGCGGGTCTGTGACAATGCGGCGAAAGGCATCCTGGCCGACGTGGCCTTCGCCGATGTGGGTGTGACGATCGACACGCGAGCCGAGGGGCTTTTGCGAATCGTTGAGGTGGAAGCAGGCGAGCTTTTTGAAACCAATGGTGCGGTCGAAGGCGGTGAAGGTTTCGGCGTATGTCTCATCCGTATCGAACTGGTAGCCCGCGGCGAGGGCGTGACAGGTATCGAAGCAGACGGCGATGCGATCGGGAGATTTTACGGCGCCGATGATGTCGCCGAGGTGTTCGAAGCGGTGGCCGATGCAGGAGCCCTGGCCGGCGGTGATTTCCAGGGTGGGGCGGACGCGGGCCGAGCCGAGGCGGTCGAGGATTTCGTTGAGGGCCTCGGCTACGCGTCGGCAGGCGATCGTTTCGCCCGCGCCCATGTGGGCTCCGGGGTGAACGACAAGAGACTCTATTCCGAGTTGCTCACAGCGTTGCAGCTCGACGAGGTAGGCGTCGATGCTCTTGCGCCGGTTGGCGTCGTCGGGCGAGGCGAGATTGATGAGATAGGTGGCATGGGCTACCACCGGAGTGATTTTCGTGCGCGTGGCTGTTGCATGCCATGTTGCGAGTTCATCGTCGTTTAGCGCGCGGGCGTTCCACTGACGCTGATTCTTCACGAAAACCTGCAGGCAATCGCAGCCGGCGGCAACGGCGATGTCGAAGGCGTTATGCATGCCGCCGGCGATGGACATGTGGGCGCCGAAGCGCGGGGCTGTGGTCGGGGCGGGCTTAGACTTCTTCTTTTCAGTCTTAGCCATCATTCACCAATGATCTTGATAAGGACACGCTTGCGGCGACGGCCGTCGAACTCGCCGTAGAAAATCTGCTCCCACGGACCGAAGTCGAGTTTGCCGTCGGTAATGGCGACGACTGTTTCTCGTCCCATGATGGTGCGTTTGAGATGGGCGTCGGCGTTGTCTTCGCCGGTGTCGTTGTGGCGGTACTGGTCGATCGGCTCGTGCGGGGCGAGCTTCTCGAGCCAGCGGTCGAAGTCGCCGTGCAGGCCGCGTTCGTCGTCGTTGATGAAGACGCTGGCGGAGATATGCATGGCGTTCACCAGGCAGAGGCCATCGCGGATTCCGCTTTCCGCGATGGCGGCTTCGACCTGCGGTGTGATGTTGAGGTAAGCGCGGCGCGTCTTCGTTTCGAACCAGAGTTCCTTGCGAAAGTTTTTCATCCGATGGCTCCACGTGGGCCGCGTATGATAGCCCGCCGTTTCGGGCCCGGGCAGCAGACGCATGAGCATGTTGAAGCATTATGTCGAGTTGCCCCGGGCGGTACACATTCTCTGTCTTGGTTCGTTCATCAATCGACTGGCGTCTTTCCTCGCGCCTTTTCTGACGCTCTATCTGTGCGAGACGCTGGGCTTTGGCGAGGGACGGGCGACTCTTGCCATGGGCGTGTTCGGGGCAGGATCGATCTGCGCGGCGCTTGTCGGCGGGCACCTGGCCGATGCAGTTGGGCGAAAACCGATCATGCTGCTGGGGTTGATCGGCAGCGCGACGGTGTTGTTGGCGCTGGGGTACATCCGGTCGTACGCGGGGATACTCGCGGCGATTTTTCTACTGGCGTTTGTAGCGGATATGTACCGACCGGCCGCATCTGCGATGATTGCGGACCTCGTCCCGATCGAGCGACGTCCGTACGCAAACAGCCTAATGTATCTTTCGGTCAATCTCGGGTTTGCGATTGCGCCGGTCATCGGCGGAATTCTATCGAAGCTGTCGTTTAAACTTCTGTTCACTCTGGACTCGACCACGTCACTCATTTACGCCGCGATCATCGCAATCATGATTCGGGAGACGCGGCCGGCCACGAAGGCTGGCGAAGTGTCGAGTGTCATTCCGCCAATGGCAGCGTTTCGGCGGATCCTTTCTGATCGAACGTTTCTTCGATTCTGCGCGGCTACTCTCCTGGTCTCATCGATCTATCAGCAGGCGGTCTCGACGCTTCCGCTCTATCTAAAGTCGATAGGGATTGATCGCGTCCATTATGGATGGATCATTGCGCTCAATGGAGCATTGATCGCAATATGTCAGCTCCCGATCACCTGGTTTGTCTTTCGTTTCGATCGGGTTCGGCTGATCGCCATTGCGGCGCTGGTGACCGGGATCGGCTTTGGCTTGCATGGCTTTGCGGCAACTTCGTTGCAATTCGCCGGGGCGGTGGCGATCTGGACGATTGGGGAGATGCTGCAATCGCCGCTGGTGCCGACGATTGTCGCGGAACTTGCTCCGGTGGAATTGCGAGCGCGGTATTTTGGCGTCGTTTCAATGTGCTTCTCTGGCGGAAATATGCTGGCCGCCCCGCTGGGCGGGCAGGTGCTCGAACACTTCGGCGGGCGCAGTCTGTGGACGGGGTGTTTTGTGATGGGGATTCTCGCAGCAATGCTGTATGGATCGTTACGATCAAAGCTACCGCCGCGCGCGGCGGGGGTGGGGCGATAGGCGATTTGGCGGGGCGCGCGACGAGGCATTAGCATGGTGGGATGCGTACGCGATACCACGATGCGACATTGATTGTGCACGAGGGCGGCCGGCCGGTTGTCCGGGAGCATCAGTCCATCGTCGTTGAGGGGACGCAGATTGCGGCGGTGGGGTCGGCGGCGGAGTTGGCGCGGCTGGCGGTGGACGAGACGGTCGATTCGTCGCGGTATCTCATTATTCCGGGGCTGATCAATACGCATCACCATCTGTTTCAGTCGCTGACCCGCGGGCTGAAGGCGGTTCAGTCGGCGAAATTGTTTGACTGGCTGACAGGGCTCTACCAGCGGTGGCAGCATGTCGATTTCGTGGCCGACAAGATGGCGGCGCAGATCAGCATTGCGGAGTTATTGCTGGGCGGCTGCACGACGACGAGTGATCATCATTATCTGTTTCCGGTCGGTAGCGATGTCCGGTTGGAAGCGGTGCTGGAGGCGGCCGAGTCGCTCGGAATCCGCATTCATGCCTGCCGCGGCAGCATGACGATGGGGCAGAGCAAGGGCGGGCTGCCGCCGGATCGTTGCGCCGAGGACGAAAAGAATGTTCTGGCGGACTGCACGCGCGTGCTCGACCTGTATCACGATCCGCAGCGCGGGGCCATGCGGCGGATCGATTTGGCGCCTTGCGCGCCGTTCAACGTCAGCCCGGAGCTGCTTCGCGACACGGCGACCATGGCGCGCGAGCGGCGCGTATTGATGCATACGCACGCGGCTGAGACGCTGGACGAGGAAGCATATTGCCTGGAGCGGTTCAAGTGCCGGCCGATGGAGTATTTGCGGCAGCATCACTGGGTCGGTCCGGATGTATATCTGGCGCACTGCGTGTGCCTCGACGATAGCGAGATCGAGTTGCTGGCGCGGACGAAGACGGCGGTGGCGCACTGCCCGTCGTCGAACATGCGGTTGGGAAGCGGAATCCCGCCGGTGCGGAAGCTGCTGGATGCGGGCGTGACGGTGGGGATCGGCGTCGATGGAAGCTCGAGCAATGACGGCGGGTCGCTCGTCGCGGAGATGCGGCAGGCGATGTTGCTGCAGCGCGTCGCCCACGGTGCGACGGCGATGACGCCGGCTCAGGCATTTTCGGCGGCCACGATGGGCGGGGCCGCGGTCTTGAATCGCGAGGAACTTGGGAATATCGCGGTGGGAAATCCGGCGGATCTGGCGATGTTTCGGACGGATGACATCGCGCTGGCGGGGTTGATCGTGCAGGACCCGCTCGGGGCACTGGTGCTGGGGCAGCCGCCGCGTCCGGAGCGCGTGATGGTGAATGGCCGACTGGTGGTGAAAGACGGGCGGTTGACCATGCTCGATCAGGAGCGGCTGGTCGCGGAATTCAACTCGCTAGTTCGGAAGCATTTCTCAAGCTGACCATCACGGGCCGAGCAGCAGACGCTGGACGAACGGCTGAATGTCGCGGCCGTTGGTGAGCGTGTCGCAGTTCATGTCGGCGGCGGCGACGTGTTGGGCGTTGACATCCGTGCCGCGCAGGACGTTGACGAAGCCGGGGACGTCGGCGTTGTTTACCAGCCCGTTGTTGTCGATATCGCCGAGGATGGCGGCGAGGGGGATGAACTCGTAAGCGCCGCGATCAACGATTGGGGGCGTGCCGACGCCCGTGTCGGTGGCGCACGGGTCGTTGGCGAAGCGGGCGTTGCCGGCGACATCGGTTGTCACGCCGACGGGCACGGCGGCGTTCTGGCCCGAGTCGATGGCGGGGGAGCCGCGGAGGGGGCGGAGATTGTCGTCGATTGTGCCGATGATGTTGTCGGCGCCGGCCGGGTCGGTGAATTGCGGGTTGGAGCCGAGGTTGCCGGTTCCGCCGAGGCCGCCGGTCAGGCCGTGGATGATCGAGTAATTCACCGTCGAGGACGAACCATTGTAGTTCGTGAGCTGCGATGATTCGGTGCTGCCGCTGGGATCGGTGTTCTGCCAGAAGATGCAGTTCTTGATTGTGGCGGTGGAGGCGTCGTTCCAGATGCCGCCCGCGCCCCACTGGGCCGAGTTATTGCTGGCGGTGCAATTGATGAAACTTGCCGAGGAGCCGCTCCATTGTTCGGCGGTTGCACCGTAGCCGTCCGTCGACGTATTGCCGCTGAAGACACAATTGGTGATGACCGGCGTGCTGGCGTCGGTGACGAAGACGCCGCCGCCGCCCCATTCGCCAGTGTTACCGAAGAAGCGGCAGTTGGTGACGACGGCCGAGCTGTGGTCAGCGATCCAGACGCCGGCGCCGTATTTCGCGTGGTTGGCTGTGAACGTGCAATCGCGGATGGTGGGCATGCTGGCGAAGGATACAACGCCACCGCCGCTCCAGCCGGAGGTGTTTTGATTAAACGTGCAATTGGTGATCGTCGGCTGACTGCCGTTGGACATGCCGATCGCGCCGCTGCTGCCCGTGACGTTAACAATGGAGCCGCCGGTATTGGTGGTAAAGGTAGAGCCAGTGACGACAGGGCTGGCGGCGTAGATCCAGATGGCGCCGGCGTCGTTGGCGCCGACGTTGCTCGTGAATGTGCAGTTGTTGAAGTGTGCATTCGCACCGTCGTGGCAATAGGCGCCCGCGCCGAAGGTGGCCGTGTTGCCGGTAAAGGTGCACTGGGTAAGCGTTGGTGAGTTGGGAGACGTGCCGCCGGCAATGAAACCGCCGCCTCCGTTGCCGAGGGCGGCATTGGTGTTGAAGTTGCACTGTGTCAGCGTCGGACTGGCGTTCCAGCTTCCGAACGCGCCGCCCCATGGCGACATGTTGCTGGTAAAGGTGCAGTTGGTGAAGGTCGCGCCGTCGCTCAGTTCGCAGTTGACCGCTCCGTAGTCGGCGGCGGCCGTGTTGTTGGTGAAGGTGCAGCCGGTGTAGGCGGGAGAGGACTGATAGCTGCTCGCCGCGCCACCGAGCGAGCCGGCCGTGTTGGCGTCGAAGGTGCAGGAAACGAATTGGGAATTGGAGCCGTCACTGTCGCTTGCTCCTCCGCCAATGGTCGCGTTGTTGGCCGTGAAGCGGCAATTGCGAATGGTCGCGCCGCTGCAGCGAGACCGGTAACCGCCGCCGCTTTCGTTGGGGTATCCGTCATTCGCATTGCCGGCGGTGATGGTGAACCCGTCGAGGATGGCGGTCGAATTCAATCCGGTGCCGTCGACGACGTGATAGGAATTGTCGGAGTTGTCTCCCGAGACGCCGATGTCGCCGGAGAGAGTGGTGACGTTGGCGGCGATGTTTCGCTGGGTGAGAAGCGATTCCGTGCCATTGAAGCCGCCGTAGATCGAGACGCCGTTGATCGGGCGGAATGAAAGATCACGTACAAACAGTGGATTCGTTTGGCCGCGATTGGGCTTGTAGGTCCCCGCAGCGACCCAGACTTCGGTGACGACGCCGCGCGATGACACGGCCTTTCCAATTCCCGCCTGGAGATCCTGAATAGCGGTGGCCCAGGATGAACCGTCGCCTCCGGGAGCAGCGGCCGCTCGAACAAAGAGTCGACTGGGCGGCGGCGAGACGAGCGTGCTCGGACGGAAGTTTGCAATGGTGAAGGCCGTGTTGTTATGGGTGAGCACGTTGTTGCAGGACGTATTGATGTCGTCGCCAGCGACTCCCATCGCTCCGTGGTTTCCAAGCGGGCCGTTGTAGTCCATGTTGGGGTTGGAGAAGTAGAGAATGTTCGTGCCGGGCGGATAGGCCATGATGGTCTTCCAGACGCTGCCGGGCTCGCGATAGCCATAGGAATAATTGAAGAAGCCGCAGCAGGGTGTCGTGACGCGATCATGCTGGCAACCAAAGTTGTGGCCGACTTCGTGGGCGAGAGTTTCGAAGGGGGCGTTGTCCTGTCGCATGACGCCAAAGGTGGAGCGGCCGTCGTCATCGGGGCCGAGTGTTGCGAGGAAATAGGCGGCGCCGCCGGCATCGAGGTTATTGACGAAGAGGAACACGAGGTCGGCACCGTATGTGTCGCGGTCGGCGTGGACGCTGTCGAGGAAGCCGTCGGACGGATTAACGAGGCGCGGCAGGTCGGTCGCATAGACGCCGGTCTCGGTGTAGGAGATGAGAGCGGTGCGTACGATGCGGACGCGCGGGTTGACGTTGCTGTTGGCGTAGGCCTGATTGGCGATCGACGCCGCCTGCGTGATAAGGGCATTGATCTGGGGAACGCCACCGGCTGCATCGCGAGCGGCGGCGGTGTAGACCACCATGATGTCGATCATGCTGCCATCGTCGGCGGAGTAGCGGGCGAGCGGTGAATTGGCGACCGGGCACACCGGAACGGCACCGCGGGGCTGCACGGGCGGGGCGAGGTTAGCCGCGCCGCAGTAATCGGCAGTGAGTTTGGATTCATCGAATTTTCGAGCGACGAGCCGGCCGGTGGCGTCCTGGCGGATGTCGAATCGACCGATACCCGGCGCGGTGATTGAGGCGACGAAGACCTCGCGCTGAAAGGTTGCGACGACGGTGCTGTTGGGTATGCCAACTAACTGGCCAAACGCAGTGAAGTCGTCCGCCGACCGATTATCGAACTGATCGAAACGGGCATGGAATACGGAATCTGAAGAAAGCGCGATATCAACAGTCGCGTTGCTTCGAAGCTGAGCGAATACGTTGAGGTCGACACTGACGGGCACGGCAGACGCGACGCCCGCGTTCCTGGCGGCGACTGAAATTGACCCGCTATCGATCGCGCCGGCGGAGGGCATGACAAGCTTTGGCGAATCCGATGCTCGGACCGTTGGCCCGCAAATAAACGCGCCGGCAACCGCGGCAAATAT
This sequence comes from Planctomycetota bacterium, assembly GCA_015654675.1. Classification (GTDB taxonomy): domain Bacteria; phylum Planctomycetota; class Phycisphaerae; order UBA1845; family UTPLA1; genus SpSt-539. Next base: position 64,783 of record JAATGM010000019.1, read on the forward strand.
GAGAAATCTTCCCAACATGGTTCTCCCCTGGGCGCGGCTCGACCGCTCGCGCGCTTGCCTGATTTTACTCGGTCGCGAAGTGGCAGTGAGGCGAATTCGTGGAATCTACACGCACCACCGCTGATCGTTGGAGGCGGGACGCTCGGAAGTCCTTGATTCGCATTGCATTAGGGCATTAGCCGCGTGATTGAGCGCGAATGATGTCGCTGGCCTGATTGGTGGTGAGATTCAGGGCACCCAGGGCCTGCGACGCAGCCGTGCGAATATCGAGGTCTTTTTCCTGTTCAGAGACCTTTACGATCTGATCAACCAGGCGATTTTCGAGCTTGTTGCCGATCAGCCGGGCCGATTCCGCGAGCGAACCAAAGGTGGCGACGCGCTGGGCTTTGCTGTTCTTCACATTCAACGCTGCCTCAGCGAGGCCCTTCTGGGCAGCGGCCGTCGGCGAGACCGCCAGGGCGGCGGCGGACTTGATACGGAGTTCCTCGCTTGGCTGGGCCAATGCGTCGATCAACGCGCCGTCGGCGCGGGACAGTTCGAAGACAGTGGACCGCGCGATCGCGATGAGACGAAGCGCCTCGGCGGCCTGAATGGCCAGACTAAGTGATACATTCTTGTCGAGCGATTTCATGCCGAGCGTGCTCGACGCGTCGGACAGCTTGCGCGTCACGGTCTGGGCGATCTTCTCTTCGGCGGCATCGACCTTGAGCACGTCGGAGAGAATGGTCTCGACTCCGGTGTAATCGCGGGCGACGTTTCCGGCGGCGCCGGTTTGTTTGGGCTTGCTCACAATCAGCAACGGAACGGTAGCCGTCTCGGGCCGGCGGCGCAGGTCGGCGATGGCCTCGGCGAGCGGCGGCGATGCCAAATCGCTGGCGACGAGGACGGCGTCAAAGGCGGGGACGTTGGCTTTGCGGGCAAGCTCCAGGGCCGAATAGAGAGACTCGTCGGAATAGACTTCGTAGTCCATCGCGCGAAGCACGGACTGAAATGCATTTCGTGTCTGCGAATCGGGATCGGCGACGATGGCGTAACGCTTGCTTGACTGTCCGAGCGCTTCGGCGAGGGCTGGGACGACGTTTTGCGCACCGGGGAAACCAGACGTGGGCAGAGCGCGGGCCAAGGCCAGGGCGGCTTTCACGCGGACCAGTCGGTTGGGGAACTCGAGCGCGCGAACGAGGGCCTGCTTGACGTCTTCCGGCCCGACAAGACTTGACGGCCCAGCCGTGGTGGCGAGCGCGGCGATTGTGCCGATGGCGACAGCGGCGTCACGATCTTTGACAGCGCGGGCCAGGGCCATGTGGTTGTAGAGCGGGCCGGCTGCGCGAGCGAAGTAGATGGAGCGCGGGTAGTTCTCCGGGCGTGTTGCGTCTTTCTCGGCGAGTGGCGAGGCGGCTTCCGACTCGACATCCATGCCGAGCTTGGCTTCGCGCTGGAAGTCGGCGGCGATCCAAACGGCGATCGAGTTGGCGTCGGATGTGGCGAGTTCCAAAGCGGCTTCGGCGGAGCGCATGGCCATGACGTCGTTGAAGATCGCCCGAGGAACGGGGACGTAACGGAGGGCCTGGGCCTCGTCGTCGAAGTACCAGACGTTGGCCGTATCGACGCGCGAATCAGCCCGGAGCGATTCGGCGTCGTCGTAGTATCCGTCAGCGAGCATGCGGAAGAGCACGGCCGCATCGACGGTGCCGGTCTTATTGCATGCTCCAAGGGCTTCTCCGGCAGCGGCCTTCACCTGCGGGGTGGCGCTGGAGTCGCTGGAGACGATTCGTGCGAGATAGGGGGCGGCCTGCGGGTAACCAATGCTGCCCAAGGCGCGAATGAGGATCTCGCGTGTGACCTGGTCCTTCATGTTCAGGGCGATCACGAGGGGGTTCAAAGCCGAGCGGCCCATGAGCGGGAGCAATTGCATGATGGCCGGGTGGAGGTCGCGCTTCTTGGGGTCCTGCAGGTATGCAATCAAGGCGGGCACCGCATATTCGCCCGACGACTTGAGGAAGTTGGTGGCCTGATAGACGACGCGCGGCGGGCCGCCGAGGCGTTCGACGTTGACTTCGATTTCGGCCGGGTCCATGCGGAGGGCGAGCGCGCCCTCTTCGAGCACCTTCATGACGAGCTTGGCCGACGGGCCTACTTCGGTGTTGGCGACGAGCTTGGTGAGTGTCTCCGAGCGGGCGGGGTTGTAGCGAGAAAGCTCGAGCAGCGCGACCGGGTCGGGGTTCGAGTCGACCAGGGCCTTGAAGTTCGCATCGGCGTAGTTGAAGCGACCAATGGCAGCAAAGTGCCAGCCGTCTTCGGCGAGTTGCCTCTGGCGGCGGCCATTCTTGATTTGGTCGACGAGCTTCTTTCCGACGTCTCCGAGAACCTTGTCCTGAACGGCTTGCTCAAAACGAAGCGTTCCGGAGCGATCAGCCATGAGCGCGAGTCGAAGGTCGGAGAGCTTCATGGCGGCGACGGCATTGAAGGCCTTGGTGGCGTCGTCGGGTTTGTCTTCTTCGAGGGCTTTGATGCCGCTCGACCAGAGCGCCCATGCCTTGCCATCCTGGCCGACCATGTCGTCAGTGATTTCCTCCGCGCGGGCATGCGGCGCGGCGGTCAGGAAGGCGATCGCGAGCGAAGCGAGAAATATTCGCGAAAGGAAGGTGGCCATGCGCTGATCTCCTCGGATGATCCGGACGACGGTCGTTGTACGTCGGGGGAACCCGCCAATTGGAGCCGCTTGTAATCCCGCTCGTGGGTGCGAGGGGTGGGGCGACTGGGGGTGGACTACAAGCATCTTATATACCAAGAGTTACGGCGTCCGTCAAGTTCTTGTCGGCGGCGGCGGCGGGTCGCTTGAAGCTAATCGTCAGTCCGGGGCGCTAACAAAAGTGTAGTGTTCTGCGCGGCAACCGTTTGCGCGCTCGTCTTTGATCCCGGGTAGTTGCGTAGCAGGGCTGCTAAGGGCGGTCGGGCCGCTACCATGCGGCGTCGTGACACTGATAGACGAGTTGCGAGGCATCTGTGGTCCGGAGGGCGTTGCGGCCGACCGAGGGGAGCTGGCGACCTTTGAGAGCGACGCATTTACCCTCGTAAAGGCGCGACCCGATCTTGTGGCGTTTCCGCGTTCGACGGATGAAGTGTCACGGGTGGTCCGGGCGGCGGTACGGGCTGGGGCAGCCATTGTGCCGCGCGGAGCGGGGACGAGTCTGTCCGGGGGGGCGATCGCGGTGGACGGCGGGGTGTGCGTCTGCCTTTCGCGGATGCGGCGGATTCTGAAGGTTGATCATCGGGATCGGTATGCCCACGTTGAAGCGGGTGTCGCGAATCTGGCCGTCTCAAATGCGGTGAGGGACGCGGGCTATCAATATGCGCCCGACCCGTCGAGCCAGATGGTGAGCACCATCGGTGGCAACGTGGCGACCAATGCCGGCGGGCCGCACACATTGAAGATGGGTGTCACCGTCAACCATATTCTGGGGGCGACGGTCGTGCTGGCGAACGGAGATATCACGCAGATGGGCGGGACTTATCCGGATGCGCCGGGCAGCGACCTGCTTGGGTTGGTGGTCGGAAGCGAGGGGACGCTGGGGATTGTGACGGAGGTCATCGTGCGTCTGGTGCGGATCGCCCCGGAGGTACGGACGCAGTTGGCCGTGTTTGAAACGATTGATGCGGCGGCGCGGACGATCAGTGCAATCATCGCGGCGGGGATTTTGCCGGCGGCGCTGGAGATGATGGATGCGCTGACCGTTGCGGCGGTTGAGGATTGGCTGCACATGGGCTTTCCGCGCGACGCGGGTGCGGTGCTGATCATCGAGCTGGACGGACTTGCGCCGGGCATGGATCGCCAGGTTGCGCGGGTGGGAGAGATCTGTCGCGCCAATGGATGCCGCGAAGTGCGGATTGCGGCCACCGCCGCCGAGCGGGCCGAACTCTGGAAGGCGAGGAAAAAGTCGTTCGGAGCGATGGGGCGCTATGGAATGAGCATGTGCACGCAGGATGGCGTCGTTCCGCGGACGCGCGTGCCGGAGATCATGCGGTTTGTCGCGGAGGTTGCGACGCGGCGCGGGATTCGGATCGCGAACGTGATTCATGCCGGCGATGGGAATATTCATCCGCTGATGCTCTATGACGATCGCGATGCGCGGCAGGTGCGTGCGGTGGTTGAGGCGAGTCACGACATTCTTCGGAAGTGCGTGGAACTGGGCGGCACGATCAGCGGGGAGCATGGAATCGGGATTGAGAAGGTCGGCGCGATGGAGGCCATGTTTGACGCAGAAAGTCTCGCGATGATGCAGCGCATTCGAATCGCCTTCGACCCGGGCGGCACGCTCAATCCCCGGAAGCTGTTCGCGACGGGTGGCGGGTGTCTCGAATTGCTCAAGCCGCCGAAGGGGATTCCGGCATGATGGAACCGGCCACCATTGCGGAAGCGAGCGCGGCGGTGCGCGCCGTCGCCGAACGTGGCGATCGTTTGGTTATTTGCGGGGCAGGGACGAAGGTTGCTTGCGGCGACCGATCTATTTCAACGCGCCGTCTGGCTCAAGTCATTGAATACGCGCCGGCCGACATGACGATCACGGTCGAGGCGGGCGTGACGCTTGCGGAGATCGAACGAATTACTTCAGCCGACCAGCTTCGGCTGGCGCTTGATCCGCCGTTGTATGGAGGGCGAGCGACGATCGGGGGTGTGCTGGCGTCAAACGATAGTGGTCCGCTTCGAATGCTGCATGGCGGGCCGCGCGATCTGGTTGTCGGAATGACCATCGTCATGGGCGACGGGATCGTGGTGCGATCGGGCGGGCGTGTGGTGAAGAATGTGGCGGGCTACGGCGTGCACCGGCTGATGGTCGGGAGCGGTGGCGAGTTGGGAATGATCGCGGCGGCGACGCTCAAATTGCAGCCGCGGCCGGAGGCGATGCGTCTTATCGCGATTGGTATGCAGGACGCGGCGGCGGCCGAGTCGCTGACGGCGCGGCTAATGGGTGGCGAGCTGCGGCCGGCGATGATCGAGTGGGTGTGGCCGGGCGATCGGTTCGGGCTTTCCGGACTGGCGGTGGTGCTTGCGTTTGAGGATTGTCGCGAAGCGGTGGCATGGCAATTGGACGAACTGCTTGGAATGGATTTGAAAGCGCGCGTTTTGGACGAGGGCGAGTCGGTGGACGGCTACGCATGGATCCGTGAATGGGGAGCGAGCGCGACGGTGCGGGCGGGCATGCCGAGCTCGGCTGTCTGGCGAGTCTTTCGCGACGCGGACGAAAAGCTTGCATTGCTCTCGCACGCCGGAAGCGGGTGTGTTCTTGCGAAGGTGAATGCTCCGCGGGAATCTGAACGAGTTCAATCGATGGTGCGCGAATGGGGAGGGAATGTGCTCGTGCCGCGCGAGTACAGCGAAATGGGGCATGCGCGTCTTAGATCAGGATTGCAATCGGCGCTTCGAATGGAGCCGGTCTAATGCTAGGCGGCGCGCTGGAGGCGGAGTTTCGGGCCTGCGTTCACTGCGGTCTTTGCCTCGAAAATTGCCCGACCTACGTGCAGCTCGGTGTGGAGATGGATTCTCCGCGCGGGCGGATCGTATTGATGCGCGGCGTGTTGGAGGGCGCAATCGACGAATCCGCGGAAGTGCGGCGGCACATCGATCAATGCCTGGGATGCCGCGCGTGTGAGACGGCTTGTCCGTCGGGCGTTCAGTATGGGGACCTGCTCGAGCGCTATCGATCGACGACACGTCCGATCGCGGGCCCCCAATCACGGTTGCTCGATTTTCTTTTGTTCTCGATTTTTCCAGACCGCCGGCGGCTGGGGCGTTGGGTGGCGATGGGACGCCTGTCGCGTGCGATCGGCGTGGACGCGTTTCTTCGCGAGCTTGATCTCAATCGGTTGTTGCCGGCGTGGATGCAGCGACTCATGGCGATGTTGCCTTCAGATGGTGGGCAGACTGAGCCACTGGTGGATCGCTATCCCGCAATGGGCAAATTGAAGGGTTGTGCGGAGTTGTTTATTGGGTGCGTCGGCGAGGCGATCTTTGCGTCCACGAACCGAGCGACGGTGCGCGTGTTGAATCGCAATGGCATTGAGGTGAGTTGTCCGCCGACCCAAACGTGTTGCGGGGCGATTCATGCGCATGGGGGACGATTGGACGAAGCGCGTGAGTATGCGCGTCGGAACATCATCGAGTTTGCCGGAGACGACCCCATCGTGACGAACATTGCCGGCTGCGGGGCGATGCTGAAAGAATATGGCCGACTGTTGGCGGATGACGAAGAGTTCGCCGCACGGGCGGCGCGGTTTTCGGCGCGGGTCCGGGATGTGAGCGAGTTTCTGGCGCAGGGCGACCTCGCGCCTTTCAGCAGACCGCTCGCCGCGAAGGTGACGTATCACGATGCCTGTCACCTTTGCCATGCGCAAGGCGTGCGACGCCAGCCGCGCGAGTTGTTGCGGGCGATACCGGGCCTCGAACTTATTGAGCTGTCCGAGTCCGAGATGTGTTGTGGGGCGGCGGGCACGTACAACCTGACGCAGCCGGAGTTGTCGTCTGAGCTGGCGAGGCGAAAGTTGGGGTGCATCGAACAAACAGGGGCTCGAATTGTCGCCACCGGGAATGCGGGGTGCATCATGCAGATTCGAACGGCGGTGGCGGAAGCGGGCCAATCGATTGAAGTCGTTCACCCGATTGAGCTGCTCGACCGGGCCTACGGCGGGGCGTAAAAGCGAGCGAGCCCGCCATTGATGGGCGGGCTCGCGGGGTTCGTTTGAATCAGGAATTGGCGTTCATGGCGCGGGCCGGGGTGTTGGCGGCAATAGCTTCGGCTTGCCGAAATTGTCGAGCGTTACGAGCGGCCGGCTGGTGTCGGCGCCGGGGGCGGCAGGCAGCAGGTCGCGATTGGCGCCGCTGAGCTGCATTTCGAACAGATCGGCGCTGTTGGTCATGAACGCGGGGCGCGGGAGCTGCCATACGACGTCCGGCTGAGAGTCATCCTGCGAGCGGAGGGATTGCCAGGGTCGTTGCGATGCGGTCGCGACGTGCGGATCGGAGCCGACCGTGGCGGGCAGCGGCGGGACCAGCGTGTGCGGCGATGGTGCGCCATTCGAGCTTCCGTTGGATCGATCGGATCGTGTTTTCGTGCGGGTTGGAATCGGCGCGATCGGCGAGATCGCAGGCGTCGGAGATCGGACCGGCCGCGGCGCGGGACTGGCCAGATCGGGCTTGGATTCCATTTCGGGAATCAGGTCCGTCGTCGATGGATTCGGATTGTTGGCGGCGCCGTCGGCGGTTCCGTTGTCGCCGCTCGCCATGGGCGGCGTGTCGGCGGGCTCAACCGTTGCCTTTCGGATGACTGGCGGGCTGACCGGGGCTGGTGTCGGCGCCGACTCGGCGGCGTGGGCTGCCTCAACTGGCGGAGTCGTCTTGCTCTCGAACAGTACGTCAGCGTCGGGTTGCCGCGAACTAATCGTATTGGCGGGAGTTGAATCGTGCGTCTGCAACTCTACGACGGGATCGTTCTGCTTGGTCGAATTGTCGGAAGTCGCTCGGGACGGTTGGGGGATGGTCGACGGTGCGGGTGCGTCCATCGGCGTCCAGCCGGTCGGGGCCGGCGCGGGGGCGGGCGAGTCATTGGGCGAGGCGATTGAGGCGCCTGCGTCCGGCTGAAGGGAGCCCGCGTTTCCATCAATTTGCACTTCGGCCGGCGCTGCATCGGCTTGCGTCGGCGGTGTGGCCAGCGGCGGGGGAGCGGGCGGCGGCGCCATGGCCGCGGTCGGCATTTCGAGCGGCTGCGGCGGAGGCGTCTGGTGGGTGTCGGACGGCGCTGTGTTCTTGTCGCCTGTGACCTGAATGAGATGCGAGAAGGCCATGCCGAGGTTTCCGGCGCGGTCGAGGGCCGCGACGCGGAAAGTCAGACCGTGATCGGCGGCATCGTTCGGAATTGTGTAGGTGTACGAGCCCTCGGCCTCGAGGTCTTTCTGCAGGACAGTCCACGACGGATGCTCGCTTGAGAAATCGGTGCTGAGGCCGATTTCCACCGGCTGCTCTTTGAGATGGTAGTCGTGGGCCTTCCAGGTGATGACGACTGATTGACCGGGCTGATACCAGGCCTGGTTGGGGTCGACGATCAACTCGACATCGGGCAGCGTCGTATCGACGTGATAGACGCGAACGGGCTCGGCAACGGGAACCTTTGCCGGCTCCTGACCGGGGCCGACGAAGCGCACGCCGTAGTCGCCATCGCCCGGCGCATCGAACCAGTAGTAGGTTTCTATGCGACCGAGATAGCCGGCGCGCTGCCAATCGAATCCATTGTTGTCGGTGTACCAGACGGCGACTCGGGGGATTTCCTCGGGCTTGTAGCCGCCCGGCTGCCGGATGGGAACCAGTTTCTTATTCGTGAAATAGTGGAGCGGGTCTTCCTCGCGAGCGCGCGGCTCGGGCTGCAGGTCGGCGGCGGCCTTCATGTACGAGGGCTTGTCGTAGGTCCACTCAGGATAGTTCTTGGGCGGATCGAAGGGGGCCGGCCGATCCGACCGCGGCTTGGTTTCCGCAAGTTTGAACGGGGCGGGCTTGTTGCAGCCGAGGGCGAAAATTGCAATAGCACTTGCGGCGATGATGCACGCGAACGGGATTCGCGTTCGGGTGGTGGCTTGGCTCAACATTCGCGTGGTTCCTCGTATTGCGCCGAGATCCGATGAAAGAGCTAAACAGTTATCGGAGAGTATTTGTGAGGGAATTCAGCGGATTGGCGGAGGATGACGATGAGGCGGGTACAGCCGATAATTGCTTGATCAGCGTTGAAAACGAGCGACGATCCGGCGAAAGAACTTGAGTCCGTCAATTTCAGTATTGTGATCCCGGGTCCAATCCGGTTTGTGGGTTTTCAGAATACATCGCTCGGGGTGGGGCATGAGCGCGAAGATTTTTCCGGTCGGGTCGCAGAGGCCGGCGATGTCGAACTCGCTGCCGTTGGGGTTGGCGGGGTAGTCGGGGCGAGCGCGCGGCGGGTCAACGTAGCGCAGCGCGACGCACTCGGCCTTTTTCAGTAGTGAGAACGCATTCTCGCTGGTCGAGTCGGCCGGGTTGTGTGCAATAACGAGCTTTCCCTCGCCGTGCGCGACGGGCAGATCAAACTCTTCGCCGGGTTCGAGTAGAAAACATGCCGATCGTTCCGCGCGCACGCGAACCCACCGCGCCTCGAAGCGGGCGGAGCCGTTCGAAGTCAGGGTCACCGCCGGAAGCCCCGGTCCGGGAAGCAGGCCGGCTTTGACCAGCACCTGGAAACCGTTGCAGATTCCAAGCACGAATTTGTCGGCCGCTATGAACGCGGCGATGGCCGGGCCGAGCCGGTGCATCAACTGGTTAGCGAGGATTTTTCCGGAGGCGATGTCATCGCCGTAGCTGAACCCGCCGGGGACCGCCAGGACCTGAAAGTCGTTGATGATCGCGGGATTCTCGATCAGGCGATTGATGTGGATGCGTTCGGGGCTGGCGCCGGCAAGCTCGAAAGCGAATGCAGTCTCTTCGTCGCAGTTGGTGCCGGCGGCACGCAGAACGAGGACGCGGGGTTTGACCATGGTGGGATTCTATAGAGGTCCGACGTGGTCGCTATGCGAGATTTTGACACTCCCGGCAGGCAGACGGACAATTACGCAGGTGTGGCGAACAGCGTTACTGGTGCTGGCAACGGCGACGGTCGCAACGGCGGCCTTGGTCGGCCGCGCGCGTTTGGCCGAGCACGCAGGCGTCAGCAGACCTGAGCGATTCGGCCCGCCCAATCGAATCATCTCACTCGCTCCGGCGCTGACGGAGATGGCCTGTGCGATCGGGCTTCGCGACCGTCTGGTCGGCCGATCGAGCTATTGCGACTACCCGCCAGAGGTGAAGAACCTGCCAGAGGTCGGGGGGCTGCTGGACCCGAGTATCGAGCGCATCATTCGACTCCAGCCGGACTTATTGCTGGTTTCGAAGGCGGGGCGGGATCTTCGCGGACAACTCGACGCGGCCGGTCTGGAATACCTCGTTCTGCCAAATGAGTCGTTGGACGACGTTTTTGCGTCTATTGCGCTGCTCGGAAAGACAAGTGGGAGCGAGGCTGCCGCCACTGACCTTGCATCAAGGATGAAGGAGCGGATCGCCGCGGTTTCGCAGCAAGGAGCGGGTCGCACTCCGAAGCGCGTGTTAGTGGCTATTACGGCCAGCCGACTTCCGATGTCGCCGCCGTGGGTGGCGGGGCCGAAGTCCTATCTCGGGTCGCTGGTGGGGTTGGCTGGACACCATGCCGTGCCCGACGACATGGGGGCGGAGTATGGCGAGATTTCCATCGAAGATGTGCTTCGCGCGAACCCGGACGTGATTATTGAGATCCGTGGATTGGCGGGTGAGCCGAAAGACGTGTCAGCCGATGCCCGGGACGCCTGGGGGACGCTGGGTGACTTGAAGGCGGTACGAGATCGACGCGTATTTGTTCTGAACGGGGCCCAGCATGTCATTCCCGGGCCGCGGTGCGTTGACACGCTGGAGGAGCTGGCGCGGCTCCTGGAGCATTGACGCCGATGGCACTGTCGGCGGAGTCGGTTCGAGTTGAGCGCCTTGGGCGGATGGTATTGCGCGATGTCTCGCTTTCGATTCAAGAAGGCGAGAGCGTCTGCATCGTGGGGCCGAATGGAGCGGGTAAATCGACGCTGATGCTCGCCATGGCCGGGCTACTCCCGGTTCAAAGCGGGCGAGTCATATTGGACGCGCAGCCGTTAAGCGGTCGCTCGCGGCGCGAGTTGGCACGACAGGTCGCGTACGTGCCGCAATCGTATGACGGGTATGCAGGATTTCGCGTGGCGGATGTGCTGGCTTCCGCGCGGTTCGCGCATCTGCATCCGCTGGCCGAACATGGCGATGCGGACGAGCGCGTCATTGCGAAAGAGGCGCGGGCGTGCGAGTTAGAGCCGCTGATGGGGCGGACACTGGGCACACTGTCGGCCGGCGAACGGCAAAAGGTTTGGATTGCCTCGGCGCTTGTGCAGGAGCCGCGTTTTCTGCTATTGGACGAGCCCACGTCGGCCCTGGACGCGAAGTACGTCGTGACGATGGTGCGACTGTTGCGGGCCGAACGCGAGCAGGGGCGAGCGGTGCTGGTGATCTGCCATGATTTGAACGTCGCCGCGGCGCTGGGTGGGCGAGTGGCCGCATTGCGCGACGGAACGATGATATATGACGGGCCTGTGGAGGGATTTCTGACGCGCGATCTGCTTGAGGGCGTGTTCTCCGCGAAGTTCCGCATTTACGCATCCGGCGGGGATCGGCCGTTTGTGGCGCCGGAGTGTTGAATTGATGCGAACATCGAAACGGACCGCGATGATCGTTCTGGCGTTGCTGCTGCTTGCAACGCTGGCGCTGGCGCCGCTTTCCGGCGCGACGGCCATGACCTGGAGCGATGTATCGAGCGGATGGCGGGGCGCGGCCACGACGAACGGGCAGATTTTCTGGGGCTGGCGCGTGCCGCGCGTGGGCATGGCGGCCGTGGCCGGAGCGGCGCTGGCGGTGGCGGGTTGCGTGTTTCAGGCGTTGTTTCGCAATCCGCTGGCCGAGCCGTTTACGCTGGGCGTCGCAAGCGGGGCCTCGCTGGGCGCGGCCATGGGGCTGCACTTCGGGTGGACTGGCGCGGTATTCGGAATGCGATTTGTGCCGACGTTGACGCTGCTGGCGTTCGCTGGGGCGTCGCTTTCAATCGTGCTGGTGTGGTCGATTGCGCGGCTGCGCGGCGGCGGGTCGACCAACACACTGCTGCTGGGCGGCGTGGCGATTGGATTTGTATGCGCGGCGGCGATTCTGTTAATGCAGTTTCTGTCAGCGCGACCGGTGACGAATGAGATCGTTCGGTGGCTCATGGGCTCAGTCGATCGAGCGGGTGCTGCCGGGGTGCTTGAGACGATTCCGTTTGTGGCCGCGGGACTGGCGGTAGTCTGGTATCTGCACAAGTCACTGGACTTGCTGATGATGGGGGAACTCGTGGCGGCCGGAAGGGGTGTGAACGTCGGCCGGGCGCGCGGCGCGGCTTACTTTGCGGCATCGCTGATTACGGCAGCGGTGGTCGCGCAGTGCGGGCCGATCGCGTTTGTCGGATTGCTCGTGCCGCACATGATGCGCGGGCTGATCGGCCCGGGACATCGGCTCTTGCTGCCCGCGGCGGCTCTGGGCGGCGCAATTTTTCTGCCGTGGTGTGACGTCGCGGCGGCAAACCTATTGCGTTGGATGCGGGATTCGGCGCTGCAGATTCCGGTCGGGGTCATCACCAACTTTCTGGGCGGGCTATTCTTCATTTATCTGCTGCTGACGCGGCGAGAAGATTCGATGCTTTCGACGTAAGGGCGTGATGCAGGAAACCACGACGCGATCGGACTCGGGCACAAACGAATTGCAAAAGCGATCGCGTCGACGGGCCTTTCTGATTGCGGCGATCGCAGCGATCGTGATCGGCAATATTGTCACGTTCTCGCTGATCTGGCGAAACCAGTATCCGCGGCGATTTGCGCCGGTGCAGGCGGGTGTGCTCTACCGATCGGCGCAACCGACGGGCGCCCAGCTCACGCGACTGGCGGATACGTACGGAATCAAGACAGTCGTGATCGCGCGCGATGGCAACAGCCCGCGAATTGCCGATGAATGCGCCGCGGCGGCGAAGGCGGGCGTCAACGTTGTGCACATTCCGATCGAGAGCCGAAGCGAGATTCGGCCCGAGTGGCTGGCGGAATTCTGGCGCGTGGTTGACTCGCCGGCGAATCAGCCAGTGTTGGTTCATTGCGCGGCGGGCCGTCACCGGACGGGATACTTGTGCGCGATGTACCGAATTGAACGGCAGGGTTGGGAGCCGGCACGAGCGCGGGAAGAGATGCTGGGATTCGGATTCGACGACGACGATCAGGGAGTTGTGCTCAAACAGTTCGATCGGTTCGCGGCCGAGCGGGCCGGGCATCCGTCAACTCAATCGCGATAAGTCGTATCAACCGGCCGGCGGCGGGGTCGAAGGGGTGGATCCGGGGCGCTGGTCGAATTCGTCGCCCTTGAATGTCGTTCCAAGATAGGCGCGGCGAACAACGTCGTTGTTGATCAGATCGCGCGGCGCGCCTTCGGCGATGACCTTGCTTTCGTGAATGATGTAGCTGCGGTCGGTGACGTAGAGCGTCTCGCGGACATTGTGATCGGTGAGCAGGATGCTGAGGCCGAATTTCTGCTTGAGGGCGAGAATCTCGCGCTGCAGGTCCTGCACGGCGATGGGGTCGACGCCGCTGAAGGGCTCGTCCAGCAGGATCAGCTTCGGACGGGTGACGAGCGCCCGCGCGATTTCGAGCTTGCGGCGCTCGCCGCCGGAGAGGGTGCGGGCTTCCTGCCGGCTGACATGCGACAGTCCGAACTGCGACATCAATTCCACGGCACGCTGCCGACGCTCGCGACCGGAGAGACCTTCCATCATTTCGAGAATGGCGAGCAGGTTTTGCTCGACGGTGAGCCGAACGAAAACGCTGCTTTCCTGGGATAGGTAGCCGATTCCCTTTTGAGCGCGGCGGTACATCGGCAGATCGCTGATTTCCTCGTTATTGAAATAGACCTGACCACCGTCCGGTTTGATCATGCCGATGGTCATGCGAAAGCTGGTGGTCTTGCCGGCGCCATTTCGCCCGAGCAGCCCGACGATCTCCGCTCGGCCGACGTGAAAATTGACTTTGTTTACAACGGTTCGCCCCGAGTAGATTTTTACGAGATCGCGCGCTTCGAGCAGGTGATTGTTGGGCGAGGTCATAAGGACATTCCCCAGGGCCGGAAGCGCGCGGCGCAGACTCGGAACAGGTTTTCGGAAGGCCTTTTCAAGCTCTATTCGAACTCGAGACGGTTATTTGATTGGCCGCATTCGGCCCACATTGGGCACCACCGGCAGACCGCGTTCGCCAAGCCGGTGGCCGGACGGCCAATATACGAAGAACGCCTGTCCGATCAACTGATCGGCCGGGACCGTGCCACGTTGATATGCATCGCCGCGGCGAAGGACGAAATCGCCTTTTTCCCACCAGAGGCGCGAATCCTTGCTGGCCGGGCTGTTATCGCCACAGACGAAGAACTCGCCCTCGCGCAGATAGATCGGGTTGTTGGCGGTTCCCCATGCGGCGACATTGCCCATGACGTAGGGGTTGGTATGTCCCATGTCCGATTCGGTGGGAATACTGCGATAGAAGACATCGCGCTGCACAGAAAGATGCCGGACTTCGAGCGGCATTCCGCGGGCCGAGATGGCGACCTGGGCGGGTCGATCGTCGCCGTCAAACGGACCGGTGGCACCAGCGCCCTTAAGGAGCCGCGAAGGGTCGGGCTTGTACTGGCTGTCATTCGTCTGGACGACAACGCGTTCGTCGATGCGGAGCAGGACGCGATAGTCGGCATTCTGGAAATCAATGAGATGTTCTTTGCCGGGCGCGAGGGGATCGATTTTCGCGCTGGAGAGCGGCCGCCACGGCGCGTCGCCGGTGCGATGCGCCAGGGTGACGGTTCCGTCGGCCTGCATCGTCGCCTGGAATTCGTCATTGTTGCGCGAAAGGAAAGTCGAGAACTCGCCCTTTGTCGCGGCCGGTTCGAGGACGAAGCGCAGCCGCACGTCACCGACATAGCGAAGATCATGTCCGCTGCTTTGAAATGACCTGGTGTTGTATGCGTAGAAGTCCGCGATCGGCTTACCGGCGAGGCGTAACGAATGCACGGCGTCGTCGCGGCCGTCGAATTTTACATGCGGCGTCGATGCGTCCCAGCCGGTCGCAGCGGGAAGTCCGCCGGCGTTCCAGAATGGCGCATCGACGACACTATTGATCGGCGGGTAGTCGTGGTCGTAGTGAATCATCCAAAGCGCGTCCTGGGCGGAGTCGGACTTGCGTTGGATTCGAAGGGCCTTTGAGAGCGAATCGAGGTCAGCGGCGGTCAGCCCGCGGTTGGGCGCGGCGAGCGGATCGGAAAGGAGCTTTCGCCGCAGGTCGGCCGAGAGCTGGTCGGCTGGGGCGGTGTAGATGTCTCCGTCGATGATTTCGAGCGCTTCATTGGGCAGACCGATGAGACGTTTGATGTAGTTCTGCTTTCCGTCGAGTGGGTTCTTGAAAACGACGACCGACCATCGTTGCGGCCCGAGCAATTGGCCGCCGAAGTCGTAGGGCCATTTGAGGACGAGGATGCGGTCGCCGCTCTCGGTGGGCTGCTGGTCGCTTGGGCCGCCGACGATGTCATTATGGGAGTTGCAATTCGGGCAAGTGATCGCAACCTGGCTACGCAGGACGTCCTCATTGGCGTCTACGCTGAAGGCGAACGGATAGCGGCAGTTCGAGCAACGGTGTATGGCGTGCCGCCCGTAGAGTGACGGGGCCATCGAGCCGGTCGGGATGACAAAGGCCTCGGCGACAAACGCGCGAAAGACGAACGCCAGGATGAAGGCGATGATGATGGAGTCGATCGTGTCGCGAATGCCATCGCCGGAGCGCGGCGGCGGGCGGCTTGGAACTGTTTTGTCGGACGGCATGAATGTTCTCTGGGACGATCAGCGGGTCAGAGATAGAAACGAGACGGCGAGACCGGCTGCACGCAGCTTGACATTAGTATCGGAGGCCGGGAGGGTCAAGAATCCGGCCGAATCAGCGAGGAAGGCATTGGCAGCGACTATTCCGATGATTGTGAATCCGATCGCGGGCGGATCGGGGAGTAAAACTCTGCTCGCGCGGCTGGTAGCGGTGCTCGGCGCACTGGGACATCGGTCCGAAATTCTCACGACCAGCGGCCGTGGTGATGCGCGGCGGTTTGCGCAGTCGTTGCCGGACGAGACGCCGCTGGTGGCAGCGGTCGGTGGCGACGGAACGATTAACGAGGTGGTGGACGGGCTTGTCGGTCGCGATATTGCGGTGCTCATCGTTCCGTGCGGCACGGAGAATTTGCTCGCGAAGTATCTGAAGATTTCGCGAGACGCGGATTGGCTCGCGTCGGCCGCGCACCGGCCGCGATGCGTTGATTTTGATGTCGCAGTCGCGAATGGACGGCGATTCGTTTGCGTGTCCGGTGTCGGATTCGACGCGGAGGTGTTGCGGCGACTTGAGGCGCGGCGGCGCGGGCACATCGAACACCTTAATTATTTCTGGCCGCTGTGGCGGACGTTCTGCGAGTGGCGCTTCCCGACAATTCGGGTTGAGGTGGATGGCGAAGAGTTTTTCAGAGGGCGGGGAATGGCGTTTGTCGGCAACACGAATCGATACGCCATGGGCCTGAAGATCACGCGCGACGCATTGCCGGACGACGGCTTGCTCGACGTCTGTGTATATGCATGTACGTCGCGCGCTGGCTTGCTCGTTCATTCCGCGATGACGCTTGCCGGCCGGCATATCGGGCGACCGGGCGTTCGCTACCGGCGCGGGCAACGCGTGCGGGTCAGCTCCGACACGGAGCAGTGGGTGGAAGTGGACGGCGAGCGAATTTGTACGACGCCGGTGGATTATCAAATTATTCCCAAAGGTGTGCGGATCGTCGTCGGACCGGCCTAGCTTGCCACGGCCCGCCAGCCGTAGTCGCGATACGTGTAGTCGATTCCACCGTCGGGCTTAAGATCAAGCTGGCCAAATCCTTCTTTGACGCCATCGCGCGGGCCTTTCCACCAATTGCCGCAGACGGCGCCGTCACAAATGAACGTTATGCCGCGATATTCGACGCGATCGAGCTGGTGGATGTGGCCGGAGAGGCAGAGGCGAATATTGTAATCTCGATAGAGCTTGAGACGTTCGACAGTGTCGCCGCAAACGAGACTGTTGGACATCTCCCATTTGCCGTCGTGGTAGGTGCCGGGGAATGCGAACGGCGTGACGGTCATGAGCGGGATGTGCTCGCAGATGGCGATGGGTATTTTCGGGTCGGTGCGCTTGAGGCGCTCGGCGAGCCACTCGAATTGGGTGCGGTCGAGATTACCTTGATAGATCTGGGCCGCATTGGCGGCCGGTTGAATGTTGTCGAGGACGAAGAATCGCCAGCCCTTGTGATCGAATTCGTAGTAGGTCTCTTTCAGGCCGAGCAGGTCCTTGACCATCGCCTTGCCGTACTCAAACGTCGCTGGGGTGATGCCGTTCTTGCGGGCCCAGCCGAAGACGTCGTGATTTCCGATCGTGGGATGAACCGGCAACGAAGTGTGATTGGCAATCACCTTCTTATATAGATTGAAGAGTTCCTTCGCTCGCTGCGGTGATGCCTCAAGTGCGTCGAAGACGAGATCTCCGCCGCTGACGATGAAATCGGGACTGACCTTCCCGGCCTGCGCTGCTTCGAGACACTTTGCGAGGCCCCTGGCCGCTTCCAGTTCAGGTTCGATGTGAATGTCGGTCAGGTGAACGAAACGAAACCCGCCCGCGGCCTGCCACGCCTCCATCGGCGCCGGGGGTACTCCTTGGCCGGGCTTCTGTGCCAGGGCGGTCAGCGGTAGCGCGGAAGCGAGGCCTGCGCCGATTGTGCCGCGTAGGAAGTCGCGTCGTGTGGGATCGCTCATGCGTTAGTCCTCCGCTCGAAACGAGCTAGCCGATGAGTCGCTTCGCCTCGAATTCGATGTCGCGCGGCGACAAGCCGACATAGGCGAGCACTTCGGCCGGGGTTTTGGCGCTCTTGGGAATGCGTTTGCAAGTCATGCCGTAAACGCGGAATCCGCCGGACTCGGCCGCGGCAATGGCGACTGCGTCGGCGAGGCCGCCAATGTAGTTATCCTCGACAACTAGGATGCGGTTCTTGGTCGCGGCCGCAGCCTTGAGAATTGGGGCGCAATCGAGCGGGAAGGAGTAGGCGTCGACCAATGTTGCATTGATTCCTGACTTCGCGAGATTTTCGACTACTTCCTTGCATACGTGAACCATGTAGCCGCTGCTCACGATCGTCAGGGCATCGCCGGTCGCCAGAACGTGCGAGCCGCCGATTCGGAACTCCGTGTCCGCCTTGTAGAGAATCGGAGTGTCGGGCCGGTGGGTTCGCAGAAAACACATGCCGGGGTGCGCGGCCATCAGCCAGGTGCAGTGATAGGCGGCGACGGCGTCAGACGGATGAAATGTTGCGCAGACCGGCGCGCCGCGGCCGTTGTCAGCGTGCGAAGCAGAACGGAAGTAGGCGATGTCATGCAGACTCATCTGGCTGGGGCCGTCGGCGGCCAGGGAGACCCCGGCGTGCGAGCCGACGATCTTGATATTCGCTCGGCTGATCTGGGCCATTTCGATCTGGTCGTAGGCGCGGGCAAGGAACTTGGCGAACGAGCTGACGAACGGAATGTAGCCGGCGGCGGCGGCGCCCGCGGCAACGGAAACGATGTTCTGCTCGGCGATCTTGCCCTCGAAGAATCGCTGCGGGATGGCTTTCGCGAAGTATTCGGCGAATGTCGAATTGGAGACGTCGCCGTCGAGGGCGATGATGCGGTCGTCGGCCTTGCCGAGGGCAAGGAGAGCGGCGCCATAGGCGCGGCGCGTGCCGCAGGCGTTTTTCTCGACGGCCGGCGCGAGTCCGGCGTCGTTCATGGCGTTTGCAAAGGGCACCGTTTTGAGTGATCGCTGTTGCGGAGGCGCGGCCGGCGCGGGCTGGGCGGGAAGCGGCAGGTCGGACTTTCCCGGTCGGACTCCGAGCTTGACGGCCATCGCGTCCAGCTCGGCTTCGCCAGCCGCGAGTTGCTTTTCCGTGAGGGGCTTGCCGTGATTGCTCTGGTCGTGAAGCAGATCGACACCCCAGCCCTTCACCGTTCGAGCGATGACTGCGATCGGTTTATCTGCCGGCGCCAGGGCGGCGACGATTTGATCGGCATCGTGGCCGTCGATTGTGCGGACGGTCCAGCCGAAGGCGGACATCTTGGCGGCGAGGGCTTCCGACGACTGTTGCCGCGAAACACCGGCGGCCTGGCCCTGTCCATTGCAGTTAAAGATCGCGGTGACGCTGGTCAGGCGATGGTCGACGATAAAGTCGGCCGCTTCCCAGATCTGGCCTTCGCGGGATTCGCCATCGCCGATGATCGTGAAGACTCGCCGATCGGTGCGGCTTAGACGCGCCGCGATCGCCAGTCCCGCGGCGACTGAGAGACCCTGTCCGAGCGAGCCGGTGGCAGCGTCGAAAAACGGGAATCCCTCGGCGGGGTTGGGGTGGCCGTCGAGTGGGCTGTTCAACTCGCGAAGAGTTTTCAAATCGTCGAACGAGAGCGATCGAGCCGATGCGCGATCGCGGCCGACGACACCGCCGAGATCGGCGTAGGCCGCATACACCGCAGGAACTGCGTGCCCCTCGGAAAGGACGAGCCGGTCGGCAGCGGCATTCCATGGGTCCTTCGGATCGAATCGCATTACGCGGCGCATCAGCGTTGTGACGATGTGCAGGATTGACAGCGCGCTCGACGGGTGGCCGGAACCGGATGCGGTGGTCATCCGCAAGACATGTTTGCTGAGTTCGATTGCTTTGGCGTCAATTTCGCGGGCGAAACTCATTTGATGGACCTCTGGGTGTCTGGGACTGCCGAGTATTCATCCCGGCTGCGGATAGATTACTCGCGACGGATTCGGCGGACCAAGTGATTCGGCGCGCAAAAAAAAGACGGCGGCCCAAAGGCCGCCGTCTCGAGAACGATCAGTTTCAATCAGCCGTTACGGAAGGAAAACCGCATCGGATCGGCTGGTGAGCAAAAGGTTGCCCGACGTCGCCGTTCCGACCGTCGCCAGGGTAATGCCGGGATAGCCGACGCCTGGATCAACGTTGGCGGTGACGCCGACGTCATGTCGCGAGTAGACGTTATCGTAGGGCCGGCCGCCGGTCCCTGCGGTGCCTGCTAAACCCTGCCCGGGCTCTTTGCACGATTCGGCATGAGCGTCCTGGAAGAGAATATTGCTGACTTCCCGATTGGTGTGATTTGCACTGTTGCCCTTGAAGGCCGAGACTCGATCAGCAGCAACAGTAGTATTTACGCCGCCCTTGACTTTGGGATTCGCATCGCCCAAGACCGGCCAGCGCGGATCCGTGCCGGCAGTCCCAAGCGACCGCGGCGGCGTAGTCGTCGCGGTTGCCTGCGCGTGCTGATATTGATAGCCATAGCTCAGACGATTGGAATCGGCGAAGTCATAGTGCACGGTGTAGTCCTGGGCAGGATCGGGCTGATCATTCGTGCTCGGGCAGATGAACTGCTTCGGGGACGAGTTCAAGCCGCGGAGCAACATCCACAGATCGCCGGTCGGTGAAGCGTTCGCATCGCCGTTGGTTGACGGGATGTTCGCAGCGACCGTGATGTTTCGCTTGGCCGGGTCGAACATAATGACCTTACCGGTCGGACTCGTTCCGGCATACATCGGGAACACGTCGCCGTCCTGTGCGTAGATGTGCATGCCCTGGCCGATGCCGCGGATATTGGCCAGACAGACCGTCCGCTTGGACAACTCGCGGGCGCGCGAGAGGGACGGCAACAGGATCGAGATGAGCAGCGCGATGATCGCGACGACCACCAGCAACTCGATGAGGGTGAAGGCAAACCTTCTCTTCTGGTTCATCTGAGACTCCTTCTACACAGCGGACTCGGTTTTCGGCCAGGGATGGGGGATACGGTATGCGTCAGATCAGGACGAAAGATAAAGACGAGGACTGCCGCTGCGGCTGGTTAGGGTCCGGAGGCAGCCAACTTCACCTGACTTCACCGATCTCTGCCCGTCTCCTCTGCCGGGCCGGGCTGGTCCGCTGAGACGCCCGGCACGAGTTTTGCACGCGAGCGGCCGACGCGGCTACATCGTCGCGACGACCGATCGCAAGAAATCGAATCGGATCGCCAAATCGCCGCTAACGGCATGTCGCGCGCAAGCGGAGGCAATCCTGACTTAGTTTTTGAAACTGGCTGTGGAGCGCGAAGCTCTCTGTGGGCTGGTTGGTTGTCAGGGGGCGTGGGCGAATGAAACGGGGGAGGATGAAAAATTAGGGATGATATCGGATCGCGAACCCTCGCCTAAGGCGGTTGGTCAACCAGCAGACCCTCCGCACACTGGAATGATATCGGGGAAACCGGCCCGGCGTCAACCGATAATCGCTTCGAATTCAATTCTGCCGGCCGGCGATGACTGCCGTAATCCTGTCGCCTGGTAGAACTGAGTCAACCTCATATTGTGCTTTGAGTTCCGAACAGCGGACTGGAATTGACATTGGACCAGCTTGGACCGAGAGTTTCGTGCCAACGCCGAGAAAAGAAATGGCCCCATCGATGGATGAACGATTTCGAGAGGCGAGCCGCCGTTGCGAACAGGCCGGGCAGCAGCACTTACTCCGCTTTTGGGAAGCGCTCGACGCCACGGAGCGAAATGCGCTACTGGATGATATCGATCGTATCGACTTTCGACCCATTCCCGACCTGATTGAGCGGTTCATCCTCCGTAAACCAGCCCATGACCATGGCAGCCGGATCGATCCAGCGATCGTCGATCGGCGGAACGAGTCCGGCGCGAGCCAGGCGGCTGCGCTGGGTCGCGAGTTGATCGCGGCGGGGAAAGTGGCAGCACTTGTGGTCGCTGGCGGCCAGGGGACGCGGCTCGGACATGACGGACCAAAGGGGTGCCTACCGGTAGCGCCGGTCACGGGGAAACCGCTGTTCCAGTTGTTCGCAGAACAAATCGCCGCGGCAGGTAGCCGGGGCGGGCGGGCGCTGTACTGGTACATCATGACGAGCCCGGCGAATGATGCTGCGACGCGGGCTTATTTTCGCGAGCGTAATTTCTTTGGTCTTGATCCAGCCGACGTTTTGTTTTTCGAACAGGGCGTCATGCCGGCGTTCGGGTTTGATGGCAAGATTCTCCTGGAGCAGCGGCACCGCGTCGCGCTTTCTCCCGACGGACACGGCGGGACGCTTCTGGCCATGGTTCACAGCGGCGCACTGGCGGACATGGCACGTCGCGGCATCGAGCATCTCAGTTACTTTCAGGTAGACAATCCGCTGGTGCGGTGCATCGATCCGCTCTTCGTCGGGCTGCACGCAGAGCGCGGCTGCGACATATCGTGCAAGGTGACACCCAAGGCAAACGACCATGAGCGCGTCGGCAATGTGGTCGTGGCGGATGGACGGGTGTCGGTCATCGAATATTCCGATCTGCCCGAATCGCTGGCAACGGCGCGGAATGCGGACGGCTCTCGCCGATTTGATGCATCCAACCCGGCCATACATCTTCTTTCTCGCCGCTTCATTGAGAATCTGACAGCCGACCCGGCACGCTTTGCGTTGCCCTGGCATCGCGCGGAGAAAAAGGTCCCGTTCGTCGACCTGGAGTCCGGTCGACGGGTTGAACCGAGCACGCCCAATGCGATCAAGCTGGAGGCGTTCATTTTTGATGCATTGCCGCTGTCGAGGACCACGCCAATGCTGCTCGAGATCGATCGAGCCGAGGAATTCAGTCCGGTGAAGAATGCGACCGGAGTGGATTCGCTCGCGACTGCCAGGCGCGACATGGTAAGGCGAGCCGCGCGATGGCTGGAGGCGGCCGGAGTGCAGGTGCCGCGCGGCGGCGATGGGGATCCATCGGTACCGATTGAAATCAGTGCGTCGGCCGCGATGGATGCGGGCGAATTGCTCGCGCGGCGGGACGAACTGGCGAGAATTCGATTCGACGGTCCGGTGCTCATCGGATGAAGGCACGCCGTCGGAACAAGCCGGCGCTGACGCACATCGATGCGGCGGGGCGCGCGCGAATGGTGGATGTTTCGTCCAAGCTCGTGACGACGCGGGAGGCCAGGGCCAGCGCAGAAATTCGCATGAAACCCGCAACGCTGGGGGCGATCACTGGCGGGCGGGTTACGAAGGGCGACGTGCTCGCGACGGCACGGATCGCGGGAATCCTGGCGGCCAAACGGACACACGAGTTGATTCCACTGTGCCACGCGCTGCCGCTCGATTCGGTTGGAATCGAGTTTGAAGCGCGGCCGCCCCGAACGCTGGGGATCCGGTCAACGGCTCGGGTGTCGGCCCGGACGGGTGTCGAGATGGAAGCGCTGGTCGCCGCGAGCGTCGCTGCGCTGACGATTTACGATATGTGCAAGGCGATCGATCGAGGGATGACGATCGGTCCGGTGCGATTGATCGAGAAATCGGGGGGCCGGAGCGGGACTTGGCGCCGAGCCGGCCGATAGGGGGTGACGCCGGGCCTGGCGATAGACTTTTCAAAACTATTGAAAGGCCTTAACTTGCGCTGGTCGGGCGCGGGCGCGATCTTAGAATCACTACGCGACTCGCGGCAGAGGGAGCGATGAACGCCATCCTGACACAACTGAGCAATCCGGTGGCCGAGCACCTGAACGACGTGATTCAGGCGTTCGATGCCGAGTTGGAGAGCGACCAGCCGTTCGTGCGGGAGCTCTGCGGACGCGTACGCGCTTATCGCGGCAAGATGCTGCGACCCATGCTGCTGCTGCTTTCGGCGCGGGCCTGCGGCGGCGTGCGGCGCGAGCACATCGTTCTGGCCGCGGTGACCGAGATCGTCCATCTGGCGACGCTGGTTCACGACGACGTGCTTGACGATGCGGACATCCGCCGCGGCGGGGCGACCATCAACCGTCTGCACGGGAACGAGGCGGCAGTTCTTCTCGGCGATTACCTGATCTCGCATGCCTATCACCTTTGCAGCAGCATCGAATCGCAACACGCGGCGCGACGGATTGCGGCGACGACCAACGTCGTCTGCGAAGGTGAGTTGATGCAGGTCGCCAATCGTGGGAATTGGTCGCTCGGCGAGGACGAATACTTCGAGATCATTCGCCGAAAAACCGCTGCGCTCACATCGGTCTGTTGCGAATTGGGCGCCTACTTCGCGGACGCTCCGCCCGATCGGGTCGAGCAGTTGGCGGCCTATGGCAGCGACCTTGGCATTGCCTTTCAGATCGTCGATGATCTGCTGGACCTCACGTCCACCGAGTCGGAGACGGGCAAGTCGCTTGGGCGCGACGCCGATCTGGGGAAACTGACCCTGCCGATGATTCAGTTCCTGCGGCGCTCGCCTGAGGCCGTGCAGGGCCAGACCGTGCAGGCACTGGCCGCGGGGCGATTTCGACCGGCGGATGTGAACGGTCATGCAGGGCTTTTTGCCGAGTGCGTTGAATATGCCGGCGGAATGGCCCGCAGCTACGTTCAGTCCGCGATGGCGCGGCTGGCCGATCTGCCGGCGAGCGACGCGCGCGACGCCTTGTCGTCGGCCGCGGAATTTGTGGTGCAACGCCGCAGCTAGACTCAGCGCATTGTTCCCCTCCACATCGCAATTGCGGGACGAACGCGTTTCCCGGACACTCAAAGCCGGAGAAAGCTTCAGAGGGCGTCCATGCGCAAACCAGTTACGCTGATTACCGGGGCGAATGGTGAAATCGGACACGGCCTGATTGCTCATCTGGCCGGGGCCGGGCACCAGGACATCATCACGCTTGACCTCAAGCCGCTCGACGAGCGACTGCGGCCGCGAGTGCTCTCGGCGCTGGTCGGCGACATCCTTGACCATAATCTGCTGCAGCGGCTCGTCAGCGAGTATGAGATCCACGGGATCTACCATCTGGCCGCGCTGCTCAGCACGCGCAGCGAGTACACGCCCGATACTGCCCATCGCGTGAATGTTGAGGGCACGCTCAATCTTTTGACGCTCGCGCATGAGCAATCGCGCTGGCACGGCAATCCGGTGACGTTCTTGTTTCCGAGCTCGATCGCTGTGTACGGATTGCCGGACATCGCCACGAAGGAAAAAGCCGGGCGCGTGCGCGAAAATGATTACAACTTTCCGACGACCATGTACGGCTGTAACAAGCTCTACTGCGAACACCTCGGGCGATATTTCGCGAAGCACTATCGGCAGCTCGCGGCCGAGCGAATTCCCAGCGGAGTCGACTTTCGAGCGATTCGCTTTCCGGGCCTGATCAGCGCGGTGACCGTGCCGGCCGGCGGGACGAGCGACTATGCGCCGGAAATGATGCATGCCGCGGCGCAGGGTAAGCCCTATGCCTGCTTTGTTTCACCCGAGGCGCGACTGCCGTTCATGGCCATGCCCGATGCCATCAAGGCGTTGACGCTGCTGGCCGCGGCGCCGGTCGGCAAGCTGTCGCAGCGGTCTTACAACATCGGGGCTTTCAGCTTAAGCGCGGCAGAGGTTCGCGATCGGGTCATTCGGGCGTTTCCGCGGGCCGCAATTTCATTCGAGGTCGACACGGCGCGGGCGGCGATTGTGGATACATGGCCGGCAGATGTTGATGACGGTCCGGCGCGGCGCGACTGGGGCTGGCGGCCCGAGTTTGAGGCGGATCGGGCATTCAACGAATATCTGTTCCCGATGATCGGCCAGTTTTATCGGCAGCAAGGTTGAGCTGAAGGAGCCGCCATGCGGGTTTTTGTCGCGGACAAGTTTGAGAAATTCGGGATTGATGAACTCAAGCGTATCGGCTGCGAGGTGATCAGCGATCCTGGCAAGAAAGGCCCGGAATTGGTCGCGGCGGTACAAGCTGCGAATCCGGCGATCCTGATTGTGCGATCGGCAAAGGTGAGCGGCGAGCTCATGGACGCCGCTCCGCAGCTCGCGCTGATCATTCGAGCGGGGGCAGGGGTCGATACGATCGACGTTTCCGCGGCGTCGCATCGCGGGATTTTTGTCGCCAACTGTCCCGGGATGAACGCCATTGCGGTGGCGGAGCTTGCATTCGCACTGATTCTTTCGCTGGACCGGCGAGTACCCGACTGCGTCGCCGAATTACGAGCGGGAAAGTGGAACAAAGGTGAATACAGCAAGGCGCGCGGGCTGAAGGGCCTGACGCTTGGGCTGATCGGACTGGGGCCGATTGGGCGGGCAGTGGCGCACCGAGCCAACGCGTTTGAACTCAACGTGCGCGGATGGTCGCGATCGATGTCGCACGACGGGGCCGTACTGGTCGGCGTACAGCTTTGCCGGACGTGGTGCGAGGTCGTGGAGCAATCGGATATTGTGTCGCTGCACATCGCTGCGACGGCGGAAACGAAGGGGTTCTGCAATCGGGCTTTCTTTGAGGCGATGAAGCTCGGGGCGTTCTTCATCAATACCAGTCGCGGAGATGTCGTCGATACCGAGGCGCTGGGCTGGGCGGTGAAGGAAAAGGCGATTCGGGCGGGCCTCGATGTGTACGCCAATGAGCCGTCCGGCGCGACGGCGGAGTTTAAGGAACCACTATTTTCAGGGGGCGGCGTGGTCTATGGGACGCCACACATCGCGGCATCGACCGATCAGGCGCAGATGGCGATCGCGGCCGAAACCGTGCGGATCGTTCGCTTGTTCCGCGAAACTGGCGTGATCGAGAATTGCGTTAACCTGCTGCCCCGATCGAACGCTCGACGCATGCTGCTGGTGCGGCACTTCAACAAGCCGGGCGTTCTGGCGCATGTGTTGTCGCACATCAGCCACGCGAACATCAACGTGGAAGACATGGAAAACGTGATGCTTCGCGAAGATAAGACGGCGGTGGCGAGAATTCGGCTTGCGTCGGCGCCGGAGGCCAGTGTGTTGAAGGCGATTCAGGCGGGGAACCCGCACATTATTGCGATATCGCTGGTGGAGCTTCCGGGCTGAGTAAGATCGGATCCGGGTTGCGGCATGCCTGACGTCGTGGAAGACGATCTGCGATGCGTCGGTTGTGGATACAACCTGCGATCGCTATCGATCGCGAGCGTATGTCCGGAATGCGGTGTTGCGGTACGAAACTCCCTGATCAGAATTCCGGGGTTCGAGCTACAACTCTTTTCAGATGTTCGCCGAGTTCGGGCAGCATTGGCCTTGCTTATCGGCTGCGCGATCGTTTATGCGTTTCTACAAATACAATCCGCGATCATCACGCTTCACTCGCTTCAATTGGTTCAAGCCGGATATGGCTGGGCATATTTGTGTTCGATTCGACTATGGGTGTTTGGGCGATTGGGAGTGTCCGTTCTCATCGTATTGATCGCCGCGGAAGTGTTTCGGCTTCGAGTTCCGCGGAAGCGATTTGCCATTGTGCTCGTGACGCTCGCGGTTGTTTCGCTTTCGGCCAACGTCGTCATGGTCATTGCGTTCTTTAAACGACCGTGGCCCACAACACTCATCCAAGAAATCGCCGAATTGGTCACAACACTGGGCGCCTATTTCACCCTGAATCTAATTCTGGTCTCGCTCGCGATGAGAATTCGCGGGCGCGAGAACTCGTTGCTGTTCGCGTGTTGGGGAGTGGTTATCATCGCCGGAATCATCGGTTGGCATCATGACCCGCTGTACGCACTGACCACCATAGCGTACTGGATCGGAGGCGGTGGCGTACCGAATGCACCCGCAGCGACTAACGTACTCGGAAGCCCCATAGACCTGAGAGAACTTTACTTCACAGTCGGCAGTTGGTGGTCATGGTGGGATAAAAACATCTGTCCCCTGGTGTGGGCGGCGCTTGCGCTAGCGGTCTTTGGTTTTAGTCGAAGTCTCCACGGCGGTATTAGGGGCGCGGTGCAACCAGACGACGAACCGCACTCCGCCAAGAACTCTAGCCTGTCTTGAGGTTGCCCGTTCCGCCGCCACCAAGTGTTTGAGCGAGCTTGATGCCCGCCGGGCCGCCGAGCACGATCAGGATCGCGGGGAAAATAAAGAGAATCAGCGGGAGCAGGAGTTTCACCGCGGTTTTCTGGGCGCGCTCTTCGGCCTGCTGTCGGCGCTTTGTTCGCAGGGCCTCTGCCTGGTTACGGAGGGCCTTGGCGACTGACGTACCGAGGCGCTCGGCCTGACTGATGACCGCGACGAGGGCCTTCATTTCGGCCACGCCCGATCGATCGGCCATGCGCGTCAGGGCTTCGGAGCGAGGCACTCCCATCTGCGTTTCGATCGTGGCGACCTGCATTTCCTCGGAGAGCTCCGCATAGACACGCCGCATTTCGTCGCCGACACGCTGTACGGCGGCGTCGAGCCCAAGACCCGCTTCCACCGAGACGACCAGCAAATCGAGCGAATCGGGCAGGCCGCGGCGAATCTTGTCGCTGCGGTCGCGAATCGCCAGCCAGAGCCAGGCGTTGGGGGCCAGGAACCCCAAAGCTGCTGCAAATACGAAGTAGCCGGCCAACGTGGTAATCGACTTGCCGTTGGTGAGCGCGAAAAAGACGGCCACCAGCGCGCCGACGGCCGCGACGATTGATTTGCTGGCGAGAAAGAGCATTGGGGCGTTCTCGCGTCGATAGCCCGCATTCGCCATTTTCAAACGAAGCGTGCTGTGCTCCTGGTCGGACTTGGGCATTGACGGCTTTGAGAGCAGCGGGGCGGCGCGTTCCAGGATGCTGAGCCGGGCGGCTTCCTTCGCGGCGCGTGCCAGCGATGCAGGATCGTGGCCCTTGCCTGAATTGAGGCGGCGCGTGACGGCCGACTGCTTCTCGCCGTCCTTCGGCCAGAGCGCGTAGACCACCATCGCAATGGCGATGAGACCGAGCGCAGCCAGTGTGACCATTTCCATCGGAGGGGTCCTAGACCTTGATGTTCACGATCTTCTTGATCATGAGCAGTCCGAGTATCTGGGCCGTAAACGCTCCCATGAGCATGTACTGCCCGATTTTTTCATCGAGCAGCACGCGTGCGTATTCGGGATTGAGGGCCTGCTCCGCCGCGAAGACGACGAAGGGCAGCGCGAAGAGCACATAGCCCGACAGACGTCCTTCGGCTGTCAACGCTTTGACCTGGCCGAAAAGTTTGATTCGCTCGCGAATGACGGCGCCGATGTTGTCGAGCACCTCGGCGAGATCGCCGCCGGTCGTGCGTTGAATGAGAACGGCCGTCACAAACATGCGGACGTCCATCAGATCGACACGATTGGCCATGTTTAGCAGCGCTTCATCGATCTTGATTCCGAGATTCTGTTCGTAGAAGACGCGGGCGAATTCCGTGCCGCACGGGTCAGAGAGCTGTTGCGAAACGACGTGAATTGCGCTGGGCAGGGAATGTCCGGCGCGCAGGGCCTGGCCCATCATGTCGAAGACGTCCGGCAATTGATTGAGCAGCTTGTTCATGCGCCACTTGCGTTTGCCGTAGACGAACATGATTGGGAAGAAAAAGCCGAGCAGTGACGCGACGATGCATGCGGGCATTCCAAAGTCGAGGAAATAGAGGCAGAGGTATGCGAAGCAACCCAGCCCCATGCAGTTGATGAGGAATGACGTGGCAATCCACGGCAGGTTGGCCTGCTCAAGCGCGCATTGCAGGTTGGGTACGAACTTCAGCTTGGCCAGCGCCCTTTGAATATTGGACGCGGCAATTTTTTGCTGTCGGATGATCGATTCGGCCGCGGCGTCTTCATTCCGGTCCGCCTGGCCGCCTGCGGGCGGCTCTCTTAACCGCCCCTCTACTTTCCGCGAGTCGGTTTTTCTGAGGTCGGCGACGACCTGGTAGATGCCGTACGCAAGCAGTGTCGAGCCGGTCAGCGGCAACGCGTAGAGCGTCGCCATCTGAACCAATTCACTTTGTGCCAGGGTCAAAAACATGCTGCTGTCGTCCGCGTGGCGGACGGCATCCCCCTTTATTCCTCTTTGTCGGTCAGCAGGACGCGCCGCTCGAAAATGGCCGGGTCGATCTTGGAGCCGTGCGAATTGAGCCGGTCCAGAAAGGCCGGGCGAAGGCCGGTTGCAATGAAATGGCCGAATGCTTTTCCGGACGCGTCGATGCCTAGCTGCTCGAACTTAAAAATCTCCTGCATGGTCACCGCTTCGCCTTCCATGCCCTGAACCTCGGTGATCGACATGATCTTTCTCGGACCGCCGGTAAGGCGGGCGGAGTTCACGAGCAGGTGTATGGCGGACGCGAATTGCTGCCGGATGGCTTTCACCGGCAGATCGAAGCCGGCCATCATGACCATCGTTTCGACGCGCTGCATCGCATCGCGCGTGCTGTTGGCGTGGATGGTGGTCATGGAACCATCGTGGCCGGTGTTCATGGCCTGAAGCATGTCGAGCGTTTCCGGTCCGCGGCACTCGCCGACCACGATTCGATCGGGGCGCATTCGAAGGGAGTTGATGAGGAGATCGCGAATGGCGATTCGGCCTTTGCCTTCGATGTTGGGCGGGCGCGACTCAAGCCGGACGACGTGCGGCTGACGGAGCTGAAGTTCGGCGGCATCCTCAATCGTGACGATCCGGTCCGTATCGGGAATGAAAGTCGAGAGGTTATTCAAGAGTGTCGTTTTTCCAGATCCGGTGCCTCCGACGACCAGAACATTGAGCGCCCCGTGAACGCAGGCCTTGAGAAAGGTGACCATCTCGGGTGCCACGCTCTTGAATTTGATGTAGTCGTCCCAGGTGATCGGATCCTTTCCGAATCGTCGAATCGAGAGCGATGGGCCGTCGATCGCGAGTGGCGGAATAATGGCGTTGACGCGTGAGCCGTCCTTCAGGCGCGCATCGACCATCGGCGTGACTTCGTCGCAGCGTCGGCCGACCGACGAGCAAATCTTGTCGATGATGTGCAGCAGGTGGCCGTTGTCGCGAAATCTGACAGTTGAAACCTGAAGCTTGCCCTTGCGCTCGATGTACACCTGCTTGGGCCCGTTAATCAGGATGTCGCTGATGTTCGGGTCGGTGAGCAGTGTTTCGAGCGGCCCGAGCCCGAAGGTCTCATCAAGGATTTCTTCGATGAGTTTCTGACGGTCGTTGACGTTTAGCAGGGCGTTCTCGGCCTGGCACAGATTCGCAACGGCGACGCGCACTTCGTCGCGGACGTCCTGGCTGTTGCGCTGGCTGAGCACAGTCAGGTCGAGTTGTTCGACCAGTTTGCGATGGATGCGGCTCTTGAGATCGTACCACTGCTCGGATTGGTCGTTGGGGCTGGCTTCCGGCCGCTTAGCCGCGGGCGTGGCGGGTTGGGCGGGCGAGGCGGGCGCCGCGCCGGCAGTCGGCGGCGTGGTTGCAGGCGAAGGTGGTGGCGGCGTCTTGGGAATCTTGAGAAGCGTCTGCGTTGATTTTCCGAACATGGGTCCCCCTGCTTAGTCGATACTTCGCGCGTTTGTCAGGCCGGTGCGACAACGGGTGCGGTCGCGTTGGTGCCGCGTTGCATACCTTTGAGAAATCGCCCGAGCATGCCCGCGGCCTTGGACCCCTGCGGGGCCACCTGCGGACTGTGGATCTTGGCGGCCAGGTCTCGCACGGCCTGGCGAATCTTCGTGCGGCCGGACTCGGCCGCGAGCGGCTTGCCGACATTGATCGCTGCGCTGACCGTCTTCCAGTCGTCGGGCAACGTGTGGAAGAGTTTGGTGTTGAGCGTTCGCTCGACCTGATCGGATTCGAGATGGCCTGAATCGCGACCAACCCGGTTACAGATAAACTGCATACGCGCCGGATTGAACCCCTGCCCGGCCAATTCCTGGAGCATACGGTCGGCGTTGCGCACGCCGGTCACGAGCAGCTGCAGCACCATGAAGTTGTAATCCGCAACATCGAGAATCATTCGCCCGCCCGGGTCGCTGCGCATGGGGCCATCGATGACCACATAGGCGCACATTTCCTGCAGAACCGAAATCACGTTGACGCAGTGCGCGGCGGTGATGCACTCCGCCTGTTGAAACGTATGCGGCCGACCGAGGACGTGCAGCCCGGAGGCGTGCTTGACCAACGCCTTGTCGATCATGTTGGGATCGACTTGTTCGGGCGTGGCGCAGAGGTCGGCGACCGTGAACTGTGGAGAGAGATCGAGAATCGTGCCCACCTGCCCGAAGCGGAAGTCGAAATCGAGCAGGGCGACCTTCTTGTCGGCGCCCGCCAGGTCCGCGAGTTCAACGGCCAGATTTGTCGCAACAAATGTCGCGCCGACTCCGCCCGCGCATCCCATGACCGATATGAGCTTTCCCGGTTCGCGCGTCACGATGCGCTCGGCTCCGATCTTTTCGAGGATCGGACGCAATTCTTCCGGCGCGAACGGCTTGAGCAGGAATCCCTTCAGCCCGGCGCGCATGGCGCGGAGCAGGATTTCGCCGTCGGTATTGGAGCTGATCGCGACAACGGGGAGCCGGTGTTGCGCGATCTGGATTTGCGCGATCACTTCCAGAACGACGAGCGCGAGCGGATCGAGATGCGCGATCACGACGTCGCACGGAAATTGCGCTACCGCCTGCGGCAACAGACTCGGTTCGTCGATTTCGGCGACGATTCGAACGTCCGCTACGGCGTTCAACGCCTGGCGCAGCTCGACGGCGTACGCCTCGTCGGCGTTAAAGAGAATTGCACGAATCGGGGTACCCATGGCTGCCCAGGTCCTTCCGCGCGTCCGCGAAATTGAGCCCCGTCGTCCGCCGGACGGCCCTTTGAGCCCGCCGGCGGACGCGAGGCCCCTACTCTTAATCGATCAGACGAACGGGACGCTTCCCTCCCAACTCGTTGAAAATTGCATTCAACTGAGAAACGTATCGGGGTTGACCGGTAATCGGGTCCGGGGCGCTATCGGCGTAGAAATACTGCCCACCGCCGATATCCGCGATGCTCTGGAGCAAGTCGGGATCGGCGTCTCCGCCCAGCCCCACGGCGTAGATCGTGATGTGCTGGTTGGCCGCCGCGGTGGCCCGATTGATGCTGTAGGCCTCGGGCGACATACTTCCGGAGCCGACGTTCGGCTTGCCGTCAGTCAACAGAATGATGACCTTGGCCGCCGCACTGCGTGCCCGCACGCTGGTGAGTTCGGCGAGCCCCTGGTTGAGCCCGGCACCGATATTCGTCGTGCTGTCATAGTGCCCGGCTTGGCGTTGATAAAGAGTGGCCGGAACGACCTGCAATGCCGTAGCCAGCGACTGGCCGGCCGACGGAATGGTGAGATTGACTTCGTGACGCGATGACGTCGCAAAGACCTCAAGCGATACGTGGTCCTGCGTATCGAGACTGACAATCAAATTGATCATTGTCTGAACCGCGTCCTTGGCCGAGCGGATCGGCATTTCGGGTGCGGACGGAAGGTCAGAGCAAGTGTCATTGCTGGCCTGCCGCTCGAGCAGATAGTTCACGACGGTTTTGATGCCGTAGCGATAGCGGAGCGTGCTATCGGTGTAGTACATCTGCGTATTGTTGGCGCTGACATAACTGATGTAGTCGTTCCAGGAGCCGCCGGTCCACGGCCAGGTCCGCGTCTGCGTCAGCTCGCTGGTATCGACGATGTTGTCGCCGTTGCCGGTGCCGGTCCATTTGCCGCCCGACTTTCCGCTCTTCCAGCCCGCCAGTCCGAGCAGGACCGTGACGCGATTGGTGTAAGCGGTGAAATTGCTGTCGTTCGTACCGGCCAACAGCGCCGTTCGTTCGGCCGACGAGTAGCCGTTTTCTGTCAGGTTCGCGGTGATATCGCTGGCGCTCGTCGTCGAGCTGCGCGGGATGTAATACAGTCCCCAATCAGCCGAGGGGTTGTATTGGCCGAGGGTCAGCGCGGTTCCCCAGTCGGTCATCCATCCAAAGCGCGGTCCGGCCGGGTTACCACTTCCGCTGGCCGGCTCTTCATTTGGATCGGGGTTGCCCTTGACGCTGTGCGGAACGCCGGCGCCTACGGATGGCTGAGCTTCGCCCGCGGTGGGTGCGGACGGCGGCGTCGCCGGGGCCGCTCCGTTTCGGATTCCCGCACGCCCCTTTGCCGAGGGCAATGCGCTCCAGATGTCCTTCAAGTTGATCTGCACGGCCGGGCGCGTGCCCTGCACCTCAGATGCGAAATTCTTGTAGTGCCGCAATTCGCTGTCGTCGTTCATTGAGCCGGAGAGATCGAAGACCACAGCGATGTCCCGCGGGACAAGCATGGCGGTCGCACTGGCCGTGATCGAGGCGCCAGTGGCGCTATAGGCCCCGCCGAAGATGAGCGGGACGCGCGGCTTATGGACATTCGATCCGTCGCGGCGAACCGTCACCTTGACGGCGTCGTACGGCGTGACGTTTGGCTGAAACTGGTATTTTGCCCCGGTGAGAATGGCGTGACCAAACACCAGGTCGCTGGCATCCACGAAGGCCGGGGTGCCCTTGACCTTGTTCTGGGCCGCGATGCTGGCAGCTTGCGCGGCCGCATTGGCGGAAGCACTAGCGCCTGAACCCAACTGCAGGGCGGCCGCGAGGGCCGCGGCATCGGCGGCGGATTGGAGCTCGCCGCGCGCGTTGAAGAGCATTCCCGTATCAACGGTCAGCGCCATCGCGCCGACACCCACCAGCGAACCGAATACTGCCGTCTGGACCAGGACTGAACCGCGGCGCCGACTCCGAGCGCGTCGAACCAACTTCGCAAACATTGTCAAACCCCCCGCACCAGGCAATCCGCTCGCAAACCGCCCGCCGCCTTACGGCGACGCACGCTTCGCGTCAGCGCCTTTGCTCCGCGACCTCAGATCGGTCGGCGGCGATCGTTCTTGCCCCCGCTACTGTCCGTCTCCGTCGTTGTACGACATGCCATAAGGCCCGCGCAGCGACGGCGGCGATTTGCTCATGGCGGCCGCGTTTTCGTTGGGCCACACGTTTACCGGAATATCCGCCCGCGGCACATCAGTCGGCTCGGGCATCGGGACTTTGGCGCCCTCCAATTGCCCATACAGGAACAGCTCAGCATCGTTCGGATGATTCATCAGCTGGCCAGGCACAGGTCCGACTTGTTGCGGATCGAGCGGCGCGACCAACTCCGGCGTCACGAGCACGATCAGTTCCGTGTTCTCGCGTGTATAGCTGACCGACGAGAAGAGCGATCCGATGACCGGAACATCGCCGATGCCCGGAATCTTCGACGCGCTGGCGCGAACCGTTTCGTTCAGCAGCCCGGCCATCGCGAATGTCTGGCCGTTACCGACCTCAACGGTGCTCTCGAATCGCCGCGTCCTGAAGGCGGGAATGGCGAATCCGTTGACGACGATCTGACGAGTTGGATCGACGTCGCTCACTTCCGGTCGGACGACAAGACGAATGATCTGTCCCTTGTCTACGAACGGGACAAACTCGAGTTGGATGCCGAATTTCTTATACTCGACCGAGAAGGTGTTCTGCAGCGCGAGCGGAATCGGGATCTCGCCGCCGACGAGGAATGTCGCCTTCTGGCCGTTGATGGCGGTGACGTTCGGCTCGGCCAGGACTCGCACAAGTCCGTTTCGGCGCAAGGCCTGGACGAAGAATTGCAAGTCGGCGCGAGGAAATCCGAACGTAAGATTCTGATTCCCCACGCCGTTCTGGTAGGGCAGCAACGTGAACACCTGTTGCCCGACCAGCAGGTTCTGCAAGCCGCGATTTTGTACAAATGTCGGATTGATGGCGTCGAGATTGTTGCCGACGAAGAAATCGCGCGTCCAGTTGGTGCCGCCCACAAACCAGTTCACGCCCAGTTCGCGCAGGGCCGTCTTGTTCACCTCGGCGACGGTGCAACGGATCAGTACTTGCTGCGAGCCGGCCACCATCATCTGGTTGCGAACCTTGCCGGGACTCATCAGTTCGGCGACTTCGGCGACGCGCGATGCCGTGGTTGAATCAGGGACCGAGCCGGTCAGCACGATGGTGTCGAACAAGCTCTGAGCGCGAACGTGGCTCAGTGGCGCGATCGACTTCACCAGGTCTTCGAGTAACTGAACGTTGACTTCAACTAATACGTCGTAGATCAGCTGCTCGCCGTCTTTCGTTTGCAACACGAGTTGCGTGGAACCGAATTTCTTTCCGG
Organism: Planctomycetota bacterium; assembly: GCA_015654675.1. Lineage (GTDB taxonomy): Bacteria > Planctomycetota > Phycisphaerae > UBA1845 > UTPLA1 > SpSt-539. The sequence continues at coordinate 100,417 of JAATGM010000019.1, forward strand.
TCGTGACCACCTGGGTGGGCGACAGGATCGCGACATCGGCGACTTCCGGTTGCGCGATGGAAGCGGTGTTGATCGGGCGGCTCAGCTTCAGAATGACTGATTTGTCCTTCACGATACGAAGCAATTGCGAAGCGTCGGTCGGCTGCTGCACGGTGGCCGTGAAGGGCACTTTGGCGGCCGGCGTCGCCGGTGGCAGAGTGATCGGAGCAGTCGGTTGTGCGACGACCGGAGCCGGCGGCTCGGCCTGCGCGATCAGCGTGGCCGATCCGAACGGAAGCGGCTTCGCATCGCGCGGCTCGTTCAGCGCAATGGGAATGACTGACGCGGCCGGGGGCCCGATATCAGCGTCGAGCGACTCGAGCAGACAGTCGACGTCGTCGGCGGCCGCCACGGTCGAGAACACCGCGCAGAGAATCGGCGCGAGTAGTCGAAGTCGCGCAACGGAACGGCGCCGCCGGTCGAATTGCGAAATGGTTGGGGATTTGCCGCTCATTCGGGGACCTCTGGGACCTTCAGGTCGTCATTCACCGGCTTGCCCGATTCGCCGGCGGCCACATCGCCCGGACGCCCGCCTTCGGTCGTCCGGTGAACTTCCCCATTTGACGTGAATACCAATCGTTCCATCACGGTGCCACGATAGACCTCAACAATGTGCTGTTCAGGCGCTGGCGGCGCGATCTTCGGCTTGGGAGGCGGCGGCGCTTTGTGCCGCGGCCTCAGGCCTTCCAGAAACGACTTCGCGCCGGCCGCGATTCGTTCGCCTGTGTCGTCGCGGCCGTTTCGCATGGCGAGATGCACCTGGCCGCGAGACGCAGCCATCTGCAATCGCGGCACGTCCTCCGGTTTAACGAGGAGCGTGACGGAGCGCGAGAGTTGGACCGACTTTCCGTCGGGACCGGTTGAATTGAGCGACTGTCCGACCGCACCAACCTTCACATTCTGCAGGATGATGCGGCTGTTCGTCCGCTCCTGGTTGTTGAGGCGCTCGGTCAATACGGCTGAGACATCCACGTAACTGCCCGGGGTAATGAACCCTCCGACGCTCGATGCTTCATCAACTTTGACCGCCACCGCCCGGTAGCCGTCCGGGATTCGACTCGAGAGACCGGGCTGAGTTCCCGGCGGTGCAAGCATCGATTCCGTGATCATGACTCCGGGTGGAATCATGGCGGCGGTCACTCGGCCGGCCAGGGCCTTTCGATCGGTGAATGCCCCGTGCGGTATCAACGAGCCGGGCGCCTTCTGCATGGTGAGCATGGAGTCCGCAAGAAACGCCGCAGCCCCGATCTCGGCCGAGGAGACGACGACGGATGACGTCGACCCCTGACTGCCGGATGCGCGCTGCAGCATGTCGCGTCCCATGCGGATGGCCATGAAGCCCACGCCCAGGCCGACCGCCAACGGAATGAAGGATTTGGCTTTCATGCTTCGTCCGTGCGTTCACCGCAGAAGCGGGCCCGATCAGGGGATGAGGCCCTGGTTGCCCGTGTCGATCGCCGCGCCTTCGAGACGCATCGTGGCCTTACCCTCAAGATTGAACGTGCCGCCGCCAAACATCGAGCCGGTAAACGAGGCGCGATGGAACGGCAGCTTGACCTTGACCCACACATCCGTGTCGTGGGAGGTGAGCGAGGCGATGTTCGACTGAACCGTGTAGCCGGTCAGACTCGACGAGGCCATCGTCTGGGCGACGGCCGCGTTGACATCGGCCTGCGTCGCGCCCGGGAGCGCGCCGACTCGCGCGCCTTCGCGAGCGGCATTTGTGACTGTCTGGCGGATGAGAAAGGCCGAGCCGAACTCGGTCATCCCCAGCATCATCCCCAGAAAGAGCGGCGCGACGACCGCCGTCTCGACGACCGCGCCACCGCGGCGCCGCATGCTTCTTCGTTTCGCGATCATTTCTTAGACCCTCCAAACACCACACAGGGTCGCCCCTAGGACGATCCATGAACCTATCGTGAGAGGAATGCCATAAGGCAAAAGTGAACTGGTTGATCCGAAGCTCCGGGCGGAGCCATACTCGCCGAACGCCGTATCCCACCGGCTGACCTTCGCCATGATGGTTTGCATATTGGATCGAGCGAAGGCCCACTTCTTTTGCGATGCGATCATCACGACGGCAATGACGCCGCCCACCAGCGCCCCGACGACGAATGCAATCAGGCACATCCAGGGACCGAACCACGCCCCGATGGCCGCCATTAACTTCACGTCGCCCGCGCCCATGCCATGCATGGCCCACGGAACGATCAAGACGGCGAATCCAACCAGCAGACCGGCGGCGCCCATCGCCAAGCCGTGCCAACCAAAGAACGCCGTCTGGGCCGCGAGGCCGGCGAGAGCCAGTGCCGCGTTGAGCCAGTTCGGCACTTTGCGATCTTTGTAGTCAATCCAGCTCGCCAGAAGCGTTGCCGGGACCACGATCGCCGCCGTCAGATGCATGTAGCTCATTCCAAACATCGTTGCTTCGCCGACCATAACTGCTCCCCCAGAACGCCACGCGCGGTCCGGGCAGTCAGCACCCGACACCGCTCCTTTATTCCACCGCGGCGAGACCTTCCCGCCGAGACGCTTCGAACCTCAACTCGGAAACCTTCGCGGCGAGGCGTTGAAGCCCGCCATCCCCGGCTGGATACGCGACTCGCACCGATGACTAGGCGGACGCCGAGCGAGATACTCGAGCGACCCGCACGCCACGCGGTTTGAGGCGACCGAACCGTAAGATTGATTCGCGCTACGGGCAAACGAGACCCCGCTCTCAGGGTTGCCGCAAAGGTCGGCGGCAGACGCGGTCGGCGAGAACCGCGTTTTCAGGGTTGATATCGGTCGGGTTCGTAAGACTGCTATCAGGATTCTCGGAGCACTGGTCGGCGACTTTGGCGCGTCGACCGATAACCGAAATGTAGCGCGTGACGCGGCCGAAAACGCGGCTTCACGGGTGAACAGGTCCGGTATGAAGCGAAACGAATCGGAGCTGCGGCGCAGCAACTGCGCTGGCAATCGCGCTTAGCGCAACTTGCCGTCGGGCTTGAGACGCCAGTTTGGATCATCGGCGCTGGGGGAGGACACATCGAGTGTTCGTTGCGGATCGAACTCGGTTCGCCACCAGTCAGAGAAGCTCTGCAGTGCCTGGCGGACGCGTTCGATCTCGGCGGCGTCGGACACCTGCATGGCGCGAATGGGGCGACCGCGCAGGATCACCTCTTTGTCCATGATGGTCCCGCCTCGGCGAATCTGCAGGGCGCAGCTCGCACCCGGCTTTTGCTTTCGAATCCAATCCTGAAGCGATGGGAGGCGGCCTTCGAGCGTGCGAATCGGTTCGCCGTTGAGGCGCATGATGACGTCGTCGCGTTTGATACCGGCCGCCTCGGCAGCCGTTCCGGGGATCACCTCGCTGACGAGAATGTAGATGATGTCCGGGTCTTCACCGGGTTTGGACGCAGGAGGAGCGATCGCCTGGAGCTGAATTCCGAGAAAGGCGGATGGCGGCCCGAACCGGGTTTGGAGATAGATTTGTTCAACGACCTGCTGAATGCGGCGCTTGACTTCGAATTGGCTGGTTCGCGCAAACGCCTCGCGGAGGGGACCGTAGGTGGATTCACCCAGCGCGACGATCGCTTCCGTTGCGCTGCGGCGGACGGCTTCACGCGGCGCACCCAGCTGGACGATGAGATCATCAAGTTCACGCGGCGATGCCGGCGCGCTGGTGGTTTGAGCCGGTAAGGTCGCGCCGAGCAAAATGAGCAGCCGGACGAAACTCACGCTGATGACTCCTGATCAATCCTGAATGTCGCTCGAAAGCTGCCCGCCATGCTGGGCAATCCACGCGACTTTGCGGGCCACCATTTTTAGAAAACGCAATCCATCGATGCTTGCAAACATGCCTGAGCCCCAGATCGGAATGACCGCTTCGGCGATGAACGCTTCCGACATCAGGTGCGGAATCGTCCGGAGCTCGGCGACGCTCAGCACATTGATCTCATCGTAGCCGCGGAGAAACCGTTTCGCGCGAGACTCGTCGGTGTATTCGGGCCATGTCTCGGGCTCGCGTGAACCCGTAAGCAGTGAGAACTGCAGTACGCCGTTCGCGACGTCCATGGCGCGGGGCTGCACGCGGGCGGCGTCATAATCGATGACCGCCACGACGTGCCCTTCCCGGAAGAGCATGTTGCCGGGGTGCCAGTCCGAGTGAACGATCTGGGCTTCCCACTCGAGCAATCCAAGCCGCTCGGCGTTCTCGGCGGCGCGATCATAGGCCGCGAGCAGCTCATCCGCGACGGACTGCGAATCGGCGGCGCTGTGACGCCCCGCGGAGAGTTCGGCGAGGCGTTCCGGCATTCCGCGCAGGTATTGGCGGATGACGGTGGCCGAGTGGTAGTGACCGCTCGGCGGTTTCCAGCGTGAATGGTAGTCAACGACGATGCCGTGGTAGAGACCGAGCATTTTTCCAGATTCGTAAGTGGCCAGCAGACTTTGGTCGTATGGCTCGCCGTCGATGAACTCAAAGACTTCGCACACCGAATCGCCCAGGCGAACCATCGAGTGGTTGCCTTCTTTCGTCCCAATCAGATGCGGGAGGGGAAAGTGCTTTTGAAGTAGAAAAGTCTGAAGCTCGTGCGCGAAGGCGACACGATAGGGATCAGTTCGCCCCTGCGGACGACGCTTGAGCAGATAGCGCCCGCGATTGGTGCGGACGACGAGCTTGGCCGCGCGATGCGATCCGCGCGCGAACTCACGCACCTCCTGCACAACGCCAAGATCGTAGTGGCTGAGGACGATGGCGAGTTCCTCCGCGGTCAGTTTGTCGCGATCTTCCTTTCGCAAGATTCGGTGGCCCGCAGCGGCGAACGATCAGGTGGGTTTGTCGTCGTCGTCCGCTTCGTCTTCGTCGCCCTCTTCAAGCCCGGCCGGCTCGTCGCCGTACTTCCAGCTCTCGCCTTCCTCAATGTCGTCTATTTCGCGTTCCATGTGGCGGAACATTTTTTCCTGCAGCGGCGCGAGCTTGCGATACATCGCGACAGTGGCCTCGTAGGCCGCGACCAGGCGATCGAGTTTCTCGCCCTGCTCGGACAGTCGGAGTAACTGCCACTTTACGAGACATTCCGGCTCTTTAATGTTGCTAAATGGATCGCAACTGAACGTGATCTGGCCGCCTGGTCCGCGCACGCAGTGTTCGCATTCGCTGCATTGGAGCATCTGGCCCTCCCGCGACCTCAGTCGAGAAACTGGACGGCCGTATCGTGCGCCGCTTTGGGATCGCCGGCAAACTCCTTGAGCACGGCACGCGTGCGATCGCCCTGCCGCTCATTCCAATGCTGAACCTCTTTTTGGAACATGAAATCGTACCAGCCGATGTCAGAGTGGAGCTTGGCGTCATATTCGCGTGTCATCACTCCGATCTCGCGAATGTCAGCCGCCACCGCCGGGGGGCGTTCGCTTTCCCACTTTGCAACCGCATCGAGATCCGCGGCGACTGCCTGTTGACGTGCGACAGATCGCTGTTGAGCGACTTGATCGCTGCAAGATGTTATCAGGACAAGACTTGTGATGCAGAGACGGGTTGCGAAACCGAGCTTCATTGGCATTGCCTCGAATTACAAGTCCTTATACCCGATCGGCGTCCCATGCCGCACGCGGGGAACGAATATTAGATAACGAAGCAATTAGTAGATAAATTGGGACTGACAGTTCTGATCTTAGGGAGCACTCTAGAAACCTGTAAATGCACGTTCCTGCGTGCTCGATTTGCGACTGACGAATTGATGTTCCACGTGGAACACGCCTCATTGACGCCGCGAGCTTCGGGTTCTAACATCCGCCTCGCTCTCAACGGCGGCGACTGGCAATTTGGAACAAGGCGGCACAAAACATGTCCAAAGATCAACCTCGGCTCGGCAGGGGGCTCAGCTCGCTCATTTCTACCACAAGCGAGCCCTCGGCTAGTACCAGTTCCATCCGAATGGACCCAGGCGTGCTGACATCCTCTCCTACAGGAAGATTGTTGGAGATACCGCTCGATGCCATCCATCCCAACCCTATGCAACCTCGTAAGGTGTTCGATACTGCCGCGCTGGCCAACTTATCCAAATCAATGGCGGATCGAGGAACCCTCCAGCCGATCGTCGTACGACCCACTGCGAGTGGTTTCGAACTGGTAGCAGGCGAGCGACGCTGGCGCGCCGCGAAACTGGCGGGGCTCGCCACGATTCCCGCCATCAGCCGGCAAATCGCCGAATCGGATCGCCTTGAATTGGCGCTCATCGAAAACCTGCACCGCGAAAACCTGAACCCGATCGAGCGGGCACAGGCCTATTTAGAGATAAAGACTCGCCTAAATGTCGGAAATGAAGAACTGGCGGATCGAATCAACGAAGATCGAGCCACCGTCGCCAATTACATTCGAATTCTCGATCTGCCGGATGATGTCCTGGCCATGCTGGCTGACGGCCGGCTCAGCATGGGGCACGGCCGGGCGCTTTTGGGGATCGGCGATCCGCGACTAAGATCGCGAGTCGCCCAGCAGGCGTTCTCGGGCGGCTGGTCCGTCCGCCAGACGGAGGCCGCCGTTCGCGAGTCGGCGGCCGGCAAGGCAGCTCGGCCGACCCCGGCCAAGCGTGCGGCCGTCAGCGACGTGGAGCGCCAGTTGACGGCGGCGGTCGGCACTCGGGTCGCCATTCGCGAAGGCCGCAAGCGAAACAGCGGCCGGATTACGGTCGAGTACTACAGTCTGGACGACTTCGAGCGGATTATCACGCGTCTGGGCGTGCAGCCGGAAGAGGTATGAACTCAGTACGAAACGATTCGCAGTCTGGTGGGGGATTGGCCGGGCACCTGGTGGCCGCCGCACTGGCATGCGCGCTGACGGTCTCAATCGTTGGTTCAATTGCATACCTTGGAATTGATTACTACCGAAAGCGCGAAGAGCGGCAGCGAATCTCGGACTTCGTGTCGGCGCTCGAACATCGCTCGCCACAGGAACTTTCGACAATCGTTGATGAACTCAAGAAGCGGCGTGGCCTCGCGTCGCGTGTCATTCCGACCGTTCTTCGCACTGCAAAGCGGGACGGGTCGCATCAGCGACAAGTCGCCGCGGTGGAAGTCAGCGAGGCGTTCATCGATGAGCCGGGTGTAGAGGACGCATTTTTTGCGCTTCGACTCTCGCGCGACGAAGTCGTCGCCGCCAAGTCGGTGGCGGCGCTGGCGCGGTTGGCGCCGCCCGAACGGGCTGTCCGGCGATTGGTCGAGTGCCTCGACGCGCCCGCACCGATTGTCGCGGATGCTGCTTGTTGCGGCATGGTTGACCTTGGCGATCCGGGCGCGACGGCATTGCGGTCGTCGCTTGGAAAGTTCGACGTTGAGCGGCGAATCTGGGTCGCAGGACTTCTGGCCGATCGCAAACCGCCGGGTGCGGCGAGTCTTCTCGAAGGAATGCTTTCCGATTCGGACGTCCGCGTTCGGCAAGCGGCGGCCCGCTCGGTGGGGCAGTTGGCCGGCGAACCGAACGCTGGCGATGATCAAGGCGTTGCGCGGGCCCGCCAGTGGCTTGCGGCGCGCAATACCCAAGTTTCAAAACACCCATGAAGGCCGGCTAGCGACATGACCGAGGGCTGGATCGTCGCGCTGTTGTTGAAGCTGCCGTACGTCGGCCTGTTCACGGTTCTGTTCGTCGCTGGACTGGGATTACCTCTTCCAGAGGATATTCCGCTCTTGGCGGCCGGCTGGCTGGTTCACAAAGGACATGCCAATCTCTATGCGATGATCGCCGTCGGCCTGGTCGGCGTGCTGGTGGGCGATTTTCTGTTGTTCAGCATGGGGCGGCGGTACGGCATTCACATCACCGAACATCGCTTCATGAAGCGGGTCGCGAGCCCGGCGCTGCTTCAGCGAGCGGAAGGAATGTTCGCGAGCCACGGAGCAAAGATCATTTTCGTCGCGCGCTTCATGCCCGGGCTGCGCTCAGTCTTGTTTGTCACGGCCGGGATTTTTCGAGTTCGTCCGATCAAGTTTGTGCTCATCGATGGGTCGGCTGCAATCGCTTCAGTGCCGCTGCTGATCTGGCTGGGCGAACGATTTGGCGAGAAGATCGAGTCTCTGGCCGGCAATGTTCGCAACGCGCAGTTCATCGCGGTCGGGTGTCTCGCGGGCGCGGTCGCGGCGTGGTGTGCCTGGGAATACTATCAGATTCGTCGCCGGAGGCGGCTGGCGGCAACGACGACCGGTGCGGTTGGGTCTGCCGGCGCTTTGAATGCTCGCGCGGATTTGAAGACCGGGCCGGACGGGCGGATCGTCGCGGGGCGAAAAGAGCCCGCGGCTTGATCGACAGGAAAGTTGGCGATCGATGACGGACTTTGAGATTGGCCGAAGCGGCGGAAAGTGTCACGGATGTCAGCAAGCGCTGCCGGAGGAATCGGACTTTCACAGCGCGATATTCGAGTCGGCGGCCGGCTTTGAACGGCGCGATTTCTGCGGCGCCTGCTGGCAGGGTCCGCCGGCCGACAGCTTCTGTCAGTTTCGTACGCGATTGCACACTCGACAGGCGCGCCAACGCGTGTTGGTGGACGACAATGTACTGCTCGATTTTTTCCAGCGACTTGGTGAACACGGCGACGATCCGGTTAAGCGCGATTTTCGATTTGTACTTTCGCTGATCCTGTTGCGAAAGCGGCTGCTCAAGTTCGACCGGACCATTCGCGACTCGCGCGGCGACGCATGGCAGGTGCGATTGGTACGCGACGGTTCGCTTCACCAGGTGATCGATCCGCAATTAGACGAGGCGAGAATTCAGCTATTGTCGAGCGAACTGGGCGTCATTCTGGCGTCGCACGATTCGCCGCTCGACGCGACCGTTGCGGGTGATTCGAGTGCGACTGAGTCGGCGCATGCATAAGGCAATCACAATCATCGCCGCGTCGGGTTGTTTGCTTCTGTGCGGCTGTCCGCCGCAATCGCCGGACGTTCCGGTCCGCTCTGGCGAAGTGGAGCGCTCGCTGACCGCGATCGTCAGCACCATCAACGCCAACAACTCGCAAATTGATCGCCCGCTCTACGCTTCTGCCGTGCAGGTTTCGGCGCAGTTCGTTGATGATCGCGGCAAGGCCCATTCGTACTCGCTCGAGGGCGGATTACTGGTTCGCTCACCGTCTGATTTTCGGCTCGACCTGCGGCATCCGCTGAGCGAACCAATCATGCAGGTCGCCGCGAACTCCGACGAGTTCTGGTTGTGGATCCGGCCTGAGACATCGACCTATTGGTGGGGGCGATTTGCAAATGTCGGCAAACCGTGCATGGATGCGATGCCGCTCCGCCCGGACGAATTGGCGGACGTGCTCGGGATGCGGCCTCTACCGAATGGCCGCGACGGCTCGATCGGGCCGGCGCGCATCTTTGGCGACAAGTACGATCGATTGATTTACCTCCGCCGTTCGAACGACGCGTTTTCCGTCGAGCGAGAATACTGGGTCGAGCGAACATCGCCGTTTCTCGTTCGCTTGATCTTGTTTCGCGACGCCATGGGACGGCGCAGCATGAATGCACTGCTGGACGATTATCGCGCCGCCTGGTCCGGCGGTCCGCTGGTGGCGCACAAAATCAGCGTGTATTGGCCGCAGCATGACGGGCGCCCGGAGCAAGGCCGACTGCTGTTGACAATCGATCGCTGGACGGAGCCAGGCCGCATCTCGTCGCGCGCGTTCGTCCGTCCGGTGTCGGCGCCGGAAGGCATTTCGCGAACGGTTCAAGTTGATGCTGAATGCGGCGGACCCAGCACGCCGCCCGCGGCGCCGCGCGCAGCTACGCAACCCAGCGGCCACGATCAGTGATGACGGGGCGACTTCTAGTTTTTGTCGGCAGCATCGCGCTATTCGCAGGGCCGCTCCATGCGGCCGCGCGCGGCGGCGAACCGGCACGGCTCTGGCTTGCTGGAAACGATCAGACGGTGTGGATCGTTCAGCAGCGAATGGAGCATTCGCGAGCAACGATTCGACTCTACTACGGTGATCGCGACTCCCTCGGGGCTTTCACTTCGCCTACTCTTCCAGATCGGATCGGAGACGTCTCCGGCCTCGCCGTCGACGAGGCCGATGCGACACTGCTCTATTCGGACGGAACTACAGAGTTGCTCACATTTCGCGGCTCGATCAGCGGCGCACGTTGGCCGAGCGACCAACCGCCGCTGGCGATGTGCGGCGATGCGACCCGGCCCGATGTCTACGCGATCGGGGAGGGCGCGAAGATTGTTCTTCCCGCGAGGCCGAAGTCCAAGGCCGAGCGCCGCGCTGCGCTTCGTAGCGGCGCAGCGAGCCAGCCAGCGGTGCGCCCCGACGCAGGGCCGACGCTGATGCGCCTCCATCATGATTCCTGGGAGATCGTCGGTCCGATTCCGCGAGCGGCGCAGAATGCGAATCGGTATTGGATCTCGGCCCGCGATGAACGAGCCCATCTGTTCTGGAGAACATCACCCGGAAAGCCGATCGAGTGCGCGAGCTATGCCGACGGCGGTTGGGGAGATTCGTCGTCGATTTCGGGGACTGATCATACAGTTGAGGGCTGGGCGTCGGCTGACGCATCCGGGCCGATTCTCACGATCGCGGAGGCGGACGAGTCCAGTGCCGCACAGTCGGCGTTGCGAGTCGCGTGGCGCGTCAAAGACGCCTGGCACATGAGCGGACCGCTCTCAGACAATGATGGGATCGTCAAGATTGATCCCGCGCGCATGACTGTCGGCGTCGCGCGCGGAAAGCTCGCCATCGCCCGGCTGACCTCGACGAATGGCGTGGAGCTCGGTCAGTCGTCACTTGATGGCGATCGTAAAGTTTCGTGGACGCCGACCGCGCTGCTCGGGGACGGCCCCGCATTGACGTCACCATCTGCGAATTGGGGTTGGATCGAGACGCTCACGCTGATGGTGGTGATGACGGCAATCGTCTGGACACGGCAGGAGACCCTGACTCAGCCCGTAGCGTTGCCGCAAACGCTCATGATTTCGCCGCCGATTCGACGGGTGGCGGCACTGCTGATTGATCTGTTGCCGGTCGTGCTGCTGAGCGGCTGGCTCTGGGTTGGACCGATCAAAGAGGCGTTGCTGCTGTGGCCGCGTCTAGTAGACGATCCGCGGCTGTCTCAAAGTTTGTGGGCCACTCGCGTGCTGCCCGCGTGGTATTTCGTCGCAGTTGTCTATGCGGCCTATTGCGGCCTCTGGGAATGGTTTTCGGGCACGACGCCAGGCAAGCATTTTCTGGGGTGCCGGGTCGTCTCCGCGGGCGGAGAACGGCCTGATCGAGCGCAGATCGTTGCACGGAATTGCCTTCGCATTCCCGAATTGGGGCTTCCGCTGGCCGGAATGTTTTCCGTCTTTCTCATGGCAGTGATATCGCGCAACCACCAACGAATCGGCGACGCGGTGGCCGGAACGTATGTTGTCTCGCCCGCACCACCCATGGCTCGGCCGATCGGGGCTGGAATTACGGCTCGTCGCGGCACGGCTGCGAACGATTCTTAAGACTGTTGCAATCAAATCAGATCGGATTGACTGAGCGCCATGCCTGCACGCGTAGAAGATGTCGCGTTTCAAACCATTGTGCGACAACGTGCATGAGTCGATGCCGCTTTGAGTCGTATCGAATCGTGCGCGGTGTCAGACCGGCTGCGCGAAGCACGCGCTCGATCGCGACCGGATCGAGGCCGCGGTTCATCGCCCAGTAGTCGGCGAGGGATTCACAGTCGTAGTACGGGTCTTCGGCAGCGGCGCGGCCTCCGATACCAGTTCGCGCCTCAAGTCTTTGCCAGCGGAAATCGAGCCACTCGATAAATCTGCCGAGTGCGTCGGCCTCGCCGACCGCCAACGGTTCGTGGACGAAATAAAGGCAGCCACCCGGCCGGACTAACCGGGCCGCCGCTCGCGTTGTGGCCAAATAGTCCGGGACGTGGTGCAGGAAGCTGCAGGCGCACACCAGGTCAAACGTTTCGGCGGATTGAGCCAGAAACCGATCAACGTCTTCTACGATCAGTGTCGGCTGCGCGGGGGACGAAGGGATTTTGCGCCGCAGCCGCTCGACCATTCCGCTGGAGAGATCGACGCCCGTTACGCGTGCGTCGAGCGCGATCAGTTTGAGCGTGAGGTTTCCCGTGCCGCACCCCAGATCGAGGGCGCGAAACCCGAGCGGGAGTCGCCGGGCGATTTCTGCAAGATCGTCGCGAAACCGGCGTTGTTCCCACGGGTTTCGAATCAGCGAGAGTTGCTGGTCGTAAAAATCCGCGTAGCCGGCGGCGTCGTGCATCCGGCGGTTGTCGTTTCGAATGCGTTCGGCGAGCGACTGATCCATACGCAATGTCATCGGCGACTCAACTTCGGTGTGTGCGTTCTTGCACAAGCATTTGTGGTCACCCGTCCGAGAACGCGGAGCACGGCGTTTTTTCAGGAATTCGGCGGCAAGTACTTTCGATTCGACCTAAACAAAGCCCAGCGCACGAGTTCCCGATTGATTTTGGCGGAAAATAAGGGTAGAGTTATTGGAAATATGGTTCGCAAGTTCGCGTCGCTGGAAGCTGGGGGGCAGTTCAGCAATTTCGCAAAGGTGCGGTAGATCCGCAAGCGTCAGTGCCCAGGGTCGACGGTTTTGTTTCTGTCGAGTCTTGAGGCGCCGGCGCATCGTTGCACATAGGTTTAGGTAACTTTGGGTGGCAGGAGCCTCGTGACCATGCGCAGTCTTTTTGGCAGTCTTCTCTTAACTGGAGTCATAATTACAGCGGCCGCAATGATGATGCCGCATCACCAGACGACCCCTCCGTCGACCACACCTGTTGCGGCGGTCGATACGATTTCTGATGACGATATGCCGATGGGGCCGGGCGCGCCGCTTGAGTGGTACAAGAAGAATTGGAGCAAACCGGCCGGCAATCTGGGGCCCGCGGCTGTCTGTTTTGCCAAGGGGACCGATCCGGAAGTCATGTCGTTCATTAACGAAATGATGCAGTCGGATCCTATGCAACGATATCAGACAACCAATCGCTGGTCGGGATCGCAGGGCACGCCGCGAGCGCTGACCTGGAGTTTTGCGCCGGATGGAGTCTCAATCCCGGGAGGCGGCGGCGAACCCACGGCGCCAAACGATTTGTTCGCCACGCTTGATTCGAAGTTTGCGGCGCTTGGCGGCCGGGCTTACTGGGTCAATCGATTTCAGCAGTGCTTCGATCGATGGCAGCAGCTGACTGGGATTACGTACACGCGGATCACTTTCGGCGGAAATGACTGGGATGACGGCGCTGTATGGGGCTCGTCCGGGGCCGCCGGGCTCCGAGGCGACATTCGGATTTCGATGCACTTCATCGACGGAGTCAACGGGATCCTCGCGTATAACCAGTTTCCTTCCAATGGCGATATGGTCATGGACGATGGCGAAAACTGGCAACAGGGTAGTTCCGCTACCAATCAACATCGTTTCCTGCGAAACACCGTCATGCACGAGCACGGGCACGGTATTGGATTGCTGCACTGCTGTCCGGTGAACGGCACGAAGCTCATGGAACCGTTCCTGGCCACCGGCTTTGACGGCCCTCGGCATGACGACATTCGAGCCGCGCAGCGACACTATGGTGATCCTAATGGATTGAACACATCGTCGGCTGCGGCCGCCAACCTCGGCTCGCCCACGGATGACACGGTGGTGACCTACGGCACGGTGCCGTTGCCGGTCACTAATTCGCCCGTTGGCAATGGCGGGCTTTACAGTATCGATGGAAATGGTGAAGTCGATTATTACAAATTCAATGTCGCCGGTCCGCGAGTGTTCACAGTGACAGTCAGGCCGCAGGGATTTTCGTATGACAGCAGCCCGCAATCGTGTGGTGGGAGCGATGGATGCTGCAGCGGCAACATCGTCAACAGTCTTGCTCAGGCAAACCTAAACATCGATGTATTATCCACCGATGGCACGACGGTCCTTGGTTCGGCGGCGTCGCAGCCGGCCGGCAGTGCCGAGACGGTCGGCGGAGTGACGTTGCCTGCCTCGGGAACCTATTTCATTCGCGTTCTAGAAGGTGACAATCCGACTCAATCGCAGCTTTACACCCTGGAGGTCCTTGCCCAGAACACGGTTCCATGTGTGGGGCCGACCGTGAGCGGGCTCAGTAACTCCAATGTTGCCTGCGGCGTCGCCTACATTTCGCCAACCCCATCGGCCGGCGCCGGTACGCCGCCAATCGCATGGTCGCTCTCCGGCAGCCCGCCGGCCGGGATGAGCATCGACGCCGGAACGGGCGTCGTGTCGTGGCCGACTCCGCTGACGACCGGTTCGCCCTACACCGTAACCGTCGTTGCAACGAATTCCTGCGGATCGGACTCCGAGTCATATCAGTTGACGGTTGATCCGAATCCGCCCACGGTGACGCCGATTCCTGACACTGCCACGGTCTGCGGTTCGTTGTGGACGTCAGCCACGCCCTCGGCTTCCGGTGGCGTCCCGCCGTACACCTGGTCTCTGGTTGGTCTACCTCCGGTCGGAATGACGATCAATCCCGTCAACGGAGTCGTCTCGTGGCCCAGTCCGCTCGCCTCGGGCAGCGCGTATGCGGTCATGGTGCAGGCGAGCAGCGCCAGTGGCTGCGGTGGCGGCACGGCGTTCTACAACCTCACGGTGCGAGTCGGCGATTTCAATGGCGATGGACTCGTGAACGCGTCCGACGTGCCGGCATTTATCGACCACTTGTTGGGCCTCTCGGCATCTGCGAATTGCGCCGCCGACATGAATGGCGACGGGCTCATCAACGGCGACGACGCACAGCTTTTCGTCGCTGCAATGTAGTTGCTGCCGGCGGCCGACAGCCGCACCGTTACGGCAGTTCGGTCAGATTACTACGGGCCCGTCCGATCCATACGATCGGATGGGCCTGTTCATTTCATATTCGGGGGCAATTCCTGCAGGCGCGCGGCAAGCGACCTCAATCGCCCTTGGCGTCGATATACATCTTATGGAAGTCGAATTGCGCGGCGCCCCGTCGGCGCCGCCCATCCAATCACAGATCGCCAAGCTCGCCCGAGTTCAAAGGCCGACAGTTTCTCGTTGGCTGGCGCCCGCGTGCGTTGCTTCGGCGGCCATCGGCTTCGCCCTTAAGAACGGCATGCAGTACGGGCGTAGTAACCACTGGCAGTATTTGCTACACGGGTTGCATGCAGCCGATTCGACTTTTCTCAGCTCCGACTGGTTCACCACCCGGACAGAGGCACATCATCAAGTCTTCAACGGCTTAGTCCGGCTGGCAGCCTCGAGCGGGAAGCCGGAGGTCATGCTTGGGTTGCTCAATGGCGCCTGTTCGCTGATCTTCGTCTGCACACTCTTTTTTATCATCGCTCGGTTCGTGACGAGGCCCTTGCTCCCATTCTCGCTCGTTGTGTTGTTGGCATCGGGTATCCCGATAGACGGTCTCGGTGACAGCAACATTCTGCTTCCCTATTTTGTGCCATCCGTGTTTGCAGGAGTTGTATTGCTCGCGTCATTCGCATGCCTGCTCTACTCCCGCTACTCGGCGGCTGGGCTCCTTGCAGGCGCGGGATGCGCGATGCACGGAAATTTTCTGCTGCTGATCGGACCGCTCTGGGGCCTGCTGCTGATATTCGATGGATCGAGCCGAACCAAATCGCGTGTGGCGTGGCTTCTGATTCCCTGGGTCGCCGCGTGGTTCGCACATCTCGGTTATTTCCTGGCGATAATTCGCGATCCGGCACCCAGCGCAGAAGCACGGCGGATTTTCTGGGATATCTATGCGCCGTTTCACTATCGCCCGCTCACCTGGAGCTGGCGCGAATATGTCGAGTTTGCGGCGGTCACACTTGGAGGCCTCATCGCCGCGATTCAAAGTCGAATCGTCTTCGGTCGGACGGCTGTTGCCATTATCGCGGCGGTAGCGTCGATTTTCGCAATTGGCGCCATCGGGACCATCGGGTGGTCAGTAGATTTCATCACCGCGCTTTATACGTGGCGTCTGGCCCCGTTCCTTGTCGTCGCCGCCCTGGTCGCGATTGCCCTGGCGGTCACGGAGAGCGGCGCGTCGCCGATTCGGCGCATGGGCCTGGCGATTGCGTTTGCCTTGCTTCTCAGACTGGCGAGAATGCCGGCAGTTCCCTGTGGTTGCATTGTTCTCGCCGGCGTGCTTTCGATACTGTGCGATCGAGTTGGGCGCGTTCCGGGGTGGGGGCGCACAGCTTTCCAAGTCGGAATTGGCGTCGCCGCTTCATTGCTGGTCGGCGCGACGCTCGCTCGGCAGGGCCTTTGGCGGCGCGATATGTTTCGGCGGGCCTATCGTCCGGCTGAAGAGTCGCTTTACACGTGGTGCCGGGAGAACACTGATCCGGGCGCTGTCTTTATCATTCCGCCGAATCTCGCTCCCTTCCGGCTGGAGGCCCGGCGGGCGGTGTTGATCGACTGGAAATGCATGCCTCTGCTGCCACACGACCAACTTGAATGGCGTCGCCGGCAGGAACGATTGGCGGGACGACCCATCAGCTGCGAGGCCGACGCACTGGCCGGTTATTCCGAACTGGATCCGGCGCGGGCAGAGTTGCTCGCGCAGGATTTTGGCTGCAAGTACGTCGTCGTCGATCGGCTGACAAATGTTCGGAGGCTCGATCCGTTGCGGCACGCGTATTCAAACGATCGATTCGACGTGTTTGAAATTAGTGCCAGCCGGGTTGCGCTTCGGCGATAGTCAGCGTTGCGACCCGCGTCGCTTCTCGTTCAAATACACACTTCGGAAGGATCGTCTAATCGCGCCGCCAGTGCGGAAGGGAACGGAAGCCCATGTCCAAACACGTTGCCTACATCGCACTTGGCGCCAATCTCGGCCAGCGGGAGAAAAACATCGCCGCGGCGCTCAATGCCCTTCAGCACACGAAGGGCGTCTCGGTTGACACGGTCTCCAGTCTGTTCGAGACGGACCCCGTGGGTGGCCCGCCCGATCAACCTGCATTTATCAATGCCGCCGCAAAGCTCACAACCGAACTTGCGCCGCATCGCCTCCTTGCCGTGCTTCTACAAATTGAGCAATCCCTCGGGCGACGCCGCGGAGAGCGCTGGGGACCGCGCGAGATCGATCTCGACATCCTGCTCTACGACGACCTGGTCATCAGCGAGGACGGGCTGAGCATTCCCCATCCGCTCATGCACGAACGCCGATTCGTGATGGAACCGCTTGCCGAAATCGCACCGGCCGCGATGCACCCCACTCTGGCTCTCAGCGCCAAGGAAATTCTCGATTCGATCGGCAGTCTCTCACTCGACTAGACGACCTACGCCTTCACGGCGTCGCCGGCTGATCGGTCGCAACAAGTCTGCTGAGGTCGAATCCCTGCGCCTTGATGAGTTCCGTGACCTTTCCATAGGTCGCGGCGTCCATTCGCGGCGTCCGGCAAAGTATCCACAACTTCGACCGCGACGGTTCGCTGACGACGGCCCACTGATAGGATGGATCCAGTTCAATGATCCAATAAGGGGCTGGAAAGAGAAAGAAAGTCACATCCAGTCGCGAATTGGCCGGCGCGTTGGTCGAAACCGCCGTGCCTTTGATCGTCCTGGCCGGGCCATCGACGCGACCTTCATGACAGGTATTCACTACCTCGATTTTCCCATCGGGTCGCGGGGAATACTCGGCCGTCACGCCCGAGCAACCGGCCTCGAACGAAACCGGGTATTTTGCGATCTCGTACCACTTCCCGGCATAGCGATTCAGATCGACCGACGATACCGTCCGCGGCGGATTGTTCGCGCTGCACCCGCAGGCGGCCCAGATCATCGCGCACATTCCCAACGCAAGAACATTTTTCATGGGGCCGCGCCTTTCAATGTGAAATTTCATTCACCTTTCGTTGATGATAGGCCGCGTCAAACTGCTCGTGGTCATCAGCCAGTACAATTTCGACGCCATGAAGTTCCTCGCTTGCTCGCTCGCCCTGATTCTCATCGCCGGCTGCGGCCCGGTGCGGCTGACCGTCGACGACGCGGTGGTCTCGCCCCAGGACAACACGCTCCGCTGTTCGGCTTATCTTCAGCGCGAGCCGATCTTCGGTATTCGCCATTTTTCGCCGGGGTCGCGGGTCGACTTCATCGCCGATGGGAAAAAAATCGCAAGCGTCCCGACTGGCGCGGACGGACGCGCCGAGGTCAGCGCCCCGTTCGTTCCTGGCAGCGCGAACCGGCTTGACGCCGTCGCGGCGGTCGACGGCACGACTTATCGCGGTTCGTCCACGATCTATGACTGGGACGATCATCGCACGATCGTTGTCATTGACATCGACCGCACCATCTCGCGGACCGACTTCGACCATCTCGTGCTGGTCGATGGAGAGGACGAGCGTTCGACCCCGTTGTCCGGCTCGCGCCGGGCGATGGAGACCCTGGCTCGCGACTGCCATTTCATATATCTCACCGCGCGGCCACGCTTCCTGCTCGACAAGACGCGGATGTGGCTGCTGGACGAGGAGTTTCCAGTCGGCCCGGTGATCGCTTCGCCCGGCCTGAGAGAGGCGATCAGACGGACTGAGTACAAGATTGAGATTCTTGCAGTGCTCCGCAGCCGCTGGCCGACAGTGCTGATCGGCATCGGCAACTCCGAATCTGACGAGGAGGCGTATGAGAAGTCGGGCCTGCTGACCCTGCTCGTCAACCAGAAGCATGTTCATACCGACCATCCGCGAACCTACCGCTTTCACAACTGGAAGGCACTCGCGCGTTTCTTCGAGACCAATCGCGACCTTCTGGCGGATCCCGACAAGCTCACAATTGCGATCAAGGACGATACAATCGCTTCATTGTTACACCGTCCTGCGGATGGTCCGGCGACGCAGCCGGCGCCCCCGTAAGCATGAAAGTGACAGAAATGAAGCATCACACACTCGTCCTGATCGTAGCTTTCTGCGCCGCTGCCATTGCAGCCCCTCCGTCCGAACCGGCTAATCCGCCGCCCAAACCCAATCGTGCCCCCAAGGATTTGCCTGCAAACGAGAAGTCCGACAAGGCTCTCGCGAAGGTACTCGGTTCCGATGCCAAGATCCGCCACACCGCCCACTACACCATCGCACACGACACCGACGACGACACATTGAACGCGTTCGTCACGCGGATTGAAGCGACGTACACCTCAGTCCTGCGGTTCGCGGAGCGCGTCGGTGTCCCGGTCGATCCGCCCCAGGAGAAACTCAAGATCATCTTTTTCGACAAGTTCGAGCCCTACGGCCGCTACATGAAGAAAGCCGGCGTCGAGCCGTCGCAGGAAATGCCCGGGTTCTTCAGCCCCGGCCGTAATCGTTCGGCCTTCTACAACTACTCCGACGCCGATTCCCTCAAGAAGATGAAACAGGAGCTGGCCGACGCCCGCGAATCCGGCAAGTCCGCCCGTCGCACCGGCCAGGGACAGCAGGTGGACTTCACCCGTATCCGCGCTTACGAGGCCCGCATCGGGGCCTTCGAAGACCGCATCAATCGTCAGGTCGTTCAGCACGAAGTCGCCCATCAGGTGTTCTACAACATCGGCCTGCACAACCAGGTCTTCGCCGCCAACCCGCGCTGGCTGGTCGAAGGCCTGGCCATGATGTTCGAGACGCCGCCAATGGCCGGGAGCTCCGGCATCGGCGCGATCAATCAGCTTCGTCTCGTCCGCTGGCGGCAGCTCGCTGATGAAAAGAAACTCCCCGCCCTTCGGGACCTGGTGAGTAATCCCGAGTTGATCGTCCCCTCCAGCCCCAAGATCGAAGAGTCGTACACGCAGGCCTGGGCACTCACCCACTATCTTGAACGTACAAAAAAGGCCCAGCTCGCCGCTTACATCGCCGCCATCCGCAAGCGTGACGAACAAAAAATCTACTCGCCCAAAGAGGAGCTTGCAGATTTTGAGAAGGCCTTTGGCAAGCTCGACAGCGAATTTGTCCGCAAGTGGGAGGCCTACATCCGCAAGCTCCCCGCCAAGAAATCGGCGGCCGGAGTCTGACGCCCGTTCCTCGCGCCCCTGACCCGCGCTCGTCCTTTCGCTAGAATCCGGCCTGACATTCTTCGAAGCGAGGGAGCAGGCCGATGTTCACGCCGTATCAACCCGAACCCTATGTCGATTTTTCCCACGAAGGCCCGCGCCGGCACATGCTGGTGGCCCTCGACCACGTGCGCTCGCAGCTCGGGCGGACCTACCCGCTGCACATTGCCGGCAAACAGATCGAGACCTCTCACACGATCAAGTCGATCAACCCCGCCAAGCACAGCGAAGTCGTCGGCCTCGTCAGCCGCGGCACGCGCGATCATGCCGAGCAGGCCCTCAAGGCCGCGACCGACGCCTTCAAGTCCTGGTCGCGCGTCGAGCCCGAGGTCCGCGCCCGTTATCTCGTGAAGGCCGCCGCCATCATGCGCCGCCGCGTTTATGAGTTTTCCGCGTGGATGTCCTTCGAAGAGAGCAAGCCGTGGCTCGAGGCCTACGCCGACACCTGCGAGGCCATCGATTTCATGGAATTCTACGCCCGCGAAATGGTCCGTCTCGGCGGCCCGCACCCCACCACGATCTATTCCGGTGAGGAAAACGAAGTTCGCTACATGCCGCTCGGCGTCGGCGTCGTCATCCCGCCGTGGAACTTCCCGCTGGCGATCTGCGTCGGCATGACCACCGCCGCGATCGTTACCGGCAACACCGTCGTCGTAAAGCCGTCGAGCCAGTCGCCCGTCATCGCCGCGAAGTTTGTCGAGCTGATGGAAGAGGTCCAACTGCCGCCGGGCGTGCTGAACTTCTGCCCCGGACCCGGCGTCGAAGTTGGCGACACGCTCGTTAACAGCCCGCTCACCCGCTTTGTCTCGTTCACCGGCTCGCGCGACGTCGGCCTCGGCATCTTTGAAAAGGCCGCCAAGGTCCACCCCGGCCAGAAATGGCTCAAGCGCACCGTACTGGAAATGGGCGGCAAAGACGCCATCGTCGTCGATGAGACTTTCCCCGACATCGACGCCGCGGCGCAAGGCGTTGTCGCGGCCGCCTTCGGATTCCAGGGCCAGAAGTGCTCGGCCTGCTCGCGGCTGATTGCCCACGAAAAGGTCTATGACAAACTGCTCGCGGCCGTGGTTGAGCATGCCCGCAAGCTGACCGTCGGCAATCCGACCGGCACCGAAAACGTGTCGATGGGCGCCGTCATCGACGAAGCCGCCTTCAACAAGATCAATGAGTATGTCGCGATCGGCAAGAAGGAAGGCCGGCCCATGCTGGCCGACGCCCACGTCCCGACCGGCGGCTACTTCATTCCGCCCACGATCATCGCCGACATCAAGCCGAACGCCCGCATCGCCAAGGAAGAGATCTTCGGCCCCGTCCTTGCCGTCCTGAAGGCCCGCGACTTCGACGAGTGCCTCCACATCGCCAACGACACCGAGTACGGTCTGACCGGCGCCCTCTACTCCATGGATCGCGCCCGCCTCGAACGCGCCCGCCACGAGTTCCACGTCGGCAATCTCTACCTCAATCGCAAATGCACCGGCGCCCTGGTCGACGTCCAGCCCTTCGGCGGCTTCAACATGTCCGGCACCGACAGCAAAGCCGGCGGCCGCGACTACCTCCAACTCTTCCTGCAAGGCAAGAGCATCAGCGAGCGCTGGTGACGAGTTGTACGCAGAGGCATCGCGTAGTTCCTAATAGATGGCGAACGAACTCGACGAACCGGGTGATCAGTCCTCCAAGCCCTTGGAATTGCCATATGCACGTCGATCCGGGGGACGGACAATTCCGAAGTGGGCAGTTAAGTCGGTGGTCGCCGCCCTTGCCCTTCTGATTCTCGGCGTATCTGCGTTTCTAACCGCCGACTCTTTTGCTGAATGGACCCGAGTCTCCTCCTGCGCACACTGCGGTGCATTTCTATCTGAGAGCGGCCGGAGCATCTTCGGTCACAACATTGCTAGCAGCCGATCCATCCACGAAGGCCGCGTTTCCACATTGATTCAATCCATGGAAAATGCCAAATGCGCCCATCGTTGGGAATCATCGATGTATTCGTCACGGACGCTCGGCGGCGCGCGCGGTTGCGGGGGATGGAGTGACAATGGACGGTTCCAGCGTATCAACCGGCTTGAGAGCGACGCCGAAATCCTCAATGACATTTCAAATCAAATTCTCGCAGGAAACACCCAGTTGTTTGAGCAACTCTGCAAGGCGGTCCGGACTCTTAACAAACTGGAAGCGGATGAGGCATCCTTCGACCTGATCGATCGCGCGCAGAATTCTCCGATTTCGGCCAGCTCCCAATCAACTCCGTAATTCTCGCAGCGCTTCGGCTTCGCCAGTAGAGTATGATTCATCAGAACGAGTGTCCCTCCGGGTCCAATAATGTCAGACACACCCGCCGACGCCGAACTCGCCGACCTGCTCCATCGCGCCATGGTCGATCAGGACCGTGAGGCCTTTGACCAGCTCTTCGAGTCTCAGATGGGCCGGCTCGATATTCTCCTCCGCTCGCGCATTCCCCGCGCCGCCCGCGCCCGTGTCGGCGTCGAAGACATCATTCAGGAAACCTACACGCGCGCCTTCCAGCGCTTCCGCCGCATTCCCGACGTCACCCCCGAAGTCTTTCGCCGCTGGATCGTCCATATCGCCCTCCGCGAGCTGAAGCGCGTGTTTGAGCGAAACTTCGCTGCCGCCAAACGCGACGTACGCACCGAGCAGCACCCCGAAACTGCCTCCGGCTTCGGCGACGCGCCGGGCGGTTCACCCAGCAGTCTTGCCGGCCGGCGCGAGTCGGCCTCGATTCTGATCGAAGTCCTCGAAGAGCTTCAGAAGGATCATCGCGAAGTGATCCTGCTGCGCGACTTCGAGGGCCACACCTCGCAGATGATCGCCGAGCGCATGGGCCGAACGACCAACAGCGTCGACGTCCTCTACCATCGAGCCCTGCTCAAACTGAACGAACGACTCAGTGCCCGCGGCCTATCGGCCTCGCGCTACTGACGCCCACAGACGGACTCTCCATGCCAGATCCGAACTTCGAACACGACGACGATGCGTTCGAGAAGGCCTACCTCGAAACGGACGAAGCCGAGCCGCAGAGCCCGGCTGAGCTGGCCGCCGTGCGGGCGTTGGCCGCTTATCGCGAGGCCCGCCAGGCCGGTCGGGCCGTCTCAATCGAAGAGCTGACCCGCACCGCGCCGCATGCGGCCAACGAAATCCGCGCCGCCATCGAGGCCTTCGACTTCATCAACGACGCGGGCAGCCGAGCCACCGGCACGACCGTGCGGACCAATTTCGCTCCCGAAACGTTTCCCCGTATCGCCGGCTATGAAATCCTCCGCGTCATCGGCCAGGGCGGAATGGGAGTCGTATACGCGGCGGTGCAGCAGTCGCTCCAGCGCCCCGTGGCAATTAAAATTCTCGCGCCTCACCTCGAAAGCCAGACCGACGTCATCGCCCGCTTTGTCCGCGAGATTCACCTGCTGACCCGCCTGACCCATCCCAATATCGTCGACATCATCGACGCCGGCGTCACCGATCTCGGCCGGCATTATTACGTCATGGAATACATCGACGGCCTCTCGCTCGAGCGAATCGTCCGCAAGCATCGCGTCCGCTCGCACACAGCAGTCGCCATTCTCAAACAAATCGTGGCCGGTCTGAAGGCCGCGCACAAGCAAGGCATCCTTCACCGCGACTTGAAGCCGGGAAACATCCTGCTCGACCGCAACGCCGTCGTCCGCATCGCCGACTTCGGCCTCGCCGCCGTCGCGGTCAACCATCGCGAAGACGACGAACCTATGACCCGCACAGACGGCCACCTCGGTACCGTCGGCTATATGAGCCCGGAGCAAATGAGCAACGCCTCCGAATGCGATGAACGCAGCGACATCTACGCCGTCGGCGTCATCTTCTACCAGATGCTTACCGGCCAGCTTCCCCACGGCAGCTTTAAGCCCGCCAGCGAGCTCGCACCGGGCCTGACCAGCGCGGCCGATCGACTTATCGAAAAATGCATCCGCAACGATCCGGACGAACGCTATCAAACCGCCGATCAGCTGCTGGAATCAGTCGGCAAGCTCGAACGTCGTATCACGCGGACCCGCCGCAAGCTCCACCGGCTCCTCCGCCACCCCGAGCTGAGCGGACTCGAAGCCGAAGACGTCGAATCGGCGGAAGTGATGGATGATCCCGATCTTGGTCTCGTGATCGCCTCGTGGTCGCGTCTCCCAGAGGCCCTGAAAATCGCAATTCTGGCGATCGTGCGAAGCAGCGAGGCGGGCAAGGGCTGACAGCAGCGGAATACAATTCCCTCAAGAGCTCATACGCATCACGACAGGTCCACAATTACCCAAGAAAGTCCGATAATTATCGTCAATCGGCTCGCGTTGCCGCGAATCGAGATGTATCGAAAGGATTGTGAAATGATTACGTTATGATATTATAGAGTTCAGTCGGACGTCGAACTGCAAAGGAGTGAAAATGACTGTCGAGATCGAACGAGTTCCTCGTAGCGGGTGGGGTGCACTGACGACGCTCGTCCTCGCACTCCTCGCCGAAATTGGCGCATTTGCCTGGGCCATTTCGCGCGTGGTCCAGCTTCACGGTGTCAGGCCTGAGTTCACCGACATTGCACTGATCATCGCCCCCGTGCTTGCGTTCGCGGCCACGGTCATCCTGCTTTGCGGTTTGTTTACCCTTCAACCCAACGAGTCGGCCGTACTGCTTCTTTTTGGGCAATACAAGGGGACGACTCGCCGTCCGGGGCTGAGCTATGCCAATCCGTTTTACACCAAGAAGAAGATTTCTCTCCGCGCGAGAAACCTCAACACCGAGAAACTGAAGGTCAACGACCAGCGCGGCAATCCCATCGAAATCGCGGCAGTCATCGTGTGGCACGTTAAGGACACGGCCTGTGCAATGTTCGATGTGGACGACTACACGCACTACGTCGCAATTCAGAGCGAGTCCGCCGTCCGGCATCTCGCCACGCGCTATCCGTATGATGGTCAGGACGAGCACGGCGTTTCACTGCGCGGAAGCATCGACGAGGTCTCGCACGACCTGCAGGCCGAACTGGAAGAGCGGCTGGGCAAGGCCGGTGTGGTCGTCGTGGAGGCCCGCCTCAGTCACCTTGCCTATGCCCCCGAGATCGCCGGCGCGATGCTCCGCCGCCAGCAGGCCGAGGCCATTGTCGCTGCGCGGTCGCGCATTGTTGAAGGCGCAGTCGGCATGGTCCAGATGGCCTTGGAACACTTGCAGAAGAATCAAATCGTCGATCTTGATCCGGAGCGCCGCGCCGCCATGGTCAGCAACCTGCTGGTCGTGCTTTGCGGCGAGCAAGCCGCGTCGCCGGTGATCAATACGGGAACCCTGCACACCTGACGGCGCGAACCATGGCGGAGAAAAAGCCAATATTGCTGAGGATTCCCCCCGATCTGTGGGAGTCCCTCTCGCGCTGGGCCCGCGACGACCTGCGTAGCGTCAACGGTCAAATTGAATTCCTGCTGCGCGAGGCAGTGCGAAAGAGATCGGGCAAGAGACCACCCGACCTGCAGGTCGAGCCGCTCGATGCAGAGAAGGAAAAAACCTAGTCGGCCGGCGGCAGCCACAGCGTGAATGTCGCCCCATCGCCCGGTGTGCTTTCGACTGTGAGCTTGCCGCCGCTCTCTTCGACCAACTGTTTCGAAACAAACAGGCCAAGCCCCAGTCCGCGCCGATCCGGGCGATTCGCGCTTGTCTTCGTTGAGAAGAACGGTTCAAAGATTTTTGTCAGCGTTTCGGGGGCAATTCCCGGACCGCTGTCTCGTACGCTGAGCCGCACCATGTGTTCGCCGCAGCGCTGCGCCGTAATGAACAGGTGCCCACGGCGATCGATCATCGCCTGGCGCGCATTGAGAATCAGGTTGAACAGCACCTGCTTGATCGATGCCGCATGCACCCGCGCGGCCAAGGTCGGCGCCACTTCAATTGCAATTGAAATCCCATCCTTCGACAGGTCGCGCGCCATGCACTCGACGGCGTCCTCAACCAACGGGCGCAGCGGCGTTGGCGCCGCGTGCTCGTTCGCGTCGTCCGTGGCCATGCCCATGATCTTCTGGCAGAGGTCGGCGGCGTGCCGGCCATAGGTGAGCGTCCTCTCGATGGCCGAAGCCATCGTCCGCTCGTCTTTCCGCTCCGCTGCCATCTGGCAGAAGCCAAGAATGGGGGTCAGCAAGTTGTTCAGCTCGTGGGCCAGCACCGCGCTCATGGTCCCCAGCGCGGCGAGCTTTTGGAGACGCTGGATCTGTTTTTCGAGCAGTGCGAGCCGGCGCTCGACGCTGGCGCGGTCAACCTGTACCTCACCGGGATCGATCGCTAAGCTTTCCGGAGATAGTCGTTCGTCATACATGGGCGCTACCCGCAAATATCGGCCCGCCCGCCCGCGACCTTGACCCGGCCTCAGAAAGGGCCAATTGTGGAACTGCAAACTCGGCTCGATACATTGCTGACCCTCGCCCGAGAGCTGGGAATCGACCTGCGCTCCGAATCGCTCGGGGGTGAAGGAGGGGGGCTCTGCGCCCTGAAGGGTCGCCGAGTTCTATTCGTCGATACCTCGGCCGATCTCGACACCCGCTACGAACGCACCGCAGCCGCTCTGGCCGGCCTCCCCGAATTGGAGGGTCGCTATCTTCCGCCCGAGATTCGTGAGGACCTCCATCGCTTCACGGAGGGTACCGCGCGATGAGTCTCATGATGAGCGTTTCCGGCGTTCGCGGCATCATCGGCGAGACGATGACTCCGGTGTTGGCCGCGGAATTGGGCCTGGCTTTCGGATCGCATCTAGGCGGCGGCAAAGTCGTCGTCGGCCGTGACTCTCGACCCAGTGGGACCATGGTGCAGCGCGCACTGGTATCGGGCCTGATGGCCGCTGGATGTGATGTTGTCGAGCTTGGAATCGTGACCACGCCGGGCACCGCGCTCATGGTCGGACGGCTTGGAGCTGCCGGAGGCGTCGTCGTCACCGCGAGCCATAATCCGAAGCAATGGAATGGCATCAAGTTCCTCACGCCGCAGGGCTATGCGCCGCCGCCCGACGAGGCGCAGCGCATCCTTGATCGATATCGTGCCAAGCAGTTCAAGCTCGTCCGCGTCGAGCAACTTCGGGCAGTCGCGCCCGATGACAGCACCCACGAGCAACACGTCTCGGCCGTCACGGCGCAGGTGAATGTCGAGGCCATTCGCAAGCGATCCTTCCATGTTGTGCTCGACAGCGTGAACGGCGCGGGAGGCGTCGGAGGCCGAATGCTTCTGGAGCGGCTCGGATGCCGCGTCACGCATCTCAACGCCGAGCCGACCGGCCATTTCGCCCACACACCCGAGCCGCTGGCCGAGAATCTGACCGGGCTTTGTGACGCCGTCCGACAGCACGGGGCCGACGTTGGCTTCGCTCAGGATCCAGACGCCGATCGCCTGGCGGTGGTCGACAATACCGGTCGCTACATCGGCGAGGAGTTCACTCTCGCCCTCTGTGCCCTGCGGATGTTTTCCCGCAAGCCCGGACCGGCGGCCACCAATCTTTCGACGTCGCGCATGATCGACGACCTGGCCGCTGCGGCAGGCGGAGCATGTCGTGTGATTCGTACATCGGTGGGCGAGGCGCACGTCGCCCGCGCGATTGTCGCCAATGGCTGCGTCGTTGGGGGCGAGGGAAATGGCGGCGTCATCCTTCCGGATGTCGTGCTCGTGCGTGATAGCTTCGCGGCCATGGCCATCGTGCTCGAGTTGCTCGCGATCGAATCGAAGCCGCTCAACCGAATCGTTGAGACGATGCCGCGCTATTCGATGATCAAACAGAAATTCGACCTCGACCCCCCCAAGGTCGCTGCCTGGCTGGAGCGCGTCCGCCGCGAGGCAGGCGATGGCCGAATCGACACAGCCGACGGGATTCGAATCGACTGGCCCGATGGCTGGGTACACGTTCGGCCATCCAACACCGAGCCGATCGCGCGTGTGATCGCCGAGGCCCGCGATGAGGCCACTGCCCAGCGGCTCGCGGGGCGTATCACGTCCCTTCTCTGACGTCCGGCGCGTTGCGCAATTCCTGCCGATTTCAGCCCTGAATCGCCGCTTGCAGTCAAGCCGATCAATACAAAGGCGGCCGATCGTTGCGCGCCGCGATTGCCACCCCGAACCGCGCGATCTGGGCCCCGACTCGATGCTGAATCTCCTTACCTTTCGAGATTCCAATCCGCGACGTCAGAAGCGTTCGGATTCGCAATTCGCGACTGAGCGCCGCTCGATCGTCGTTTGCCATCCCATCTGGGAACTGGCCTATGGCGGTCTCGAGCGACAGCTCGCACAAGTGCTGCCGCGCATTTCGGATGGCTTCGACCACACGCTTCTTCCGCGCGGTGCGACGACTGAGCGACGGCAGCCGATACCGCCCGGCGTCGCGCTGGTTGAACCGTCGTCAACCGGAGACAGTCGCCGAACTGCCTGCCTGGCTGCGCAGATTCGCCAACTGCGACCCGATGTTGTGCATGTACGCGGGCTGGGATTGCTGCTCGCCACCGTCTCCGCCGCCCGCCAGGCGGGGGATGTTCCTGTTGTTTTCAGTTTTCATGGGCTGGAACGAGTCGACCAGCGGCTCTCGTGGTTCCGGCGGCCCCTGATTCGGCGGGCCTTGCTGGCCTGCAATCAACGTTGGGCCGTCAGTCGCGCGACGCGGGATTGGATCGCCGCTGCCGCCGGGCTGCCGCTTGATCGTATCAATGTGATTCCAAACGGTGTCGATACCGAGTCGTTCATACCGTGTCGCGACAAAGTCACCGCGAAGATTGCAATCGGGCTGCCGCCGGACCGACCGCTCGTCCTGAGCGTTGGGAATATCAAGCCGATCAAGGGGCACCACGTATTGATGGAAGCGGCACGCCTCTATCGATCATCCAACTTGCCAATCACCGCCATCGTCGGCGCGGAATACCGCAGCGGCCAGCCGGTCCGGCTTGAGGACAGCGACGCAAGCGGGGTGCGACTCGTCGGCCGGCATTCAGACGTGAGGGCCTGGTACAACGCGGCAGATCTGTTCGTCCTTCCCTCGCTGTTTGAAGGACTTTCAAACGCATTGCTCGAGGCCATGGCTTGCGGTCTGCCGGTGGTCGCGACCGACGTTGGCGGAAATCCTGATCTCGTTCATTCCGGGCGCAACGGAATTCTTGTTCCGCCGGGCGACGCGACCTCGCTTGGTCTGGCGATTCGGGCGATGTTGGCCGATCCCGCGCGGCGCCAGTCGTTCGGCGATGCGGCGCGAGCAACCGTCGTCGGCGAGTTTGGGCTCGATCTCGCCGCGCGGCGAACAGCGGCCGCCTATCGACGCGCTGCCGTGCCTGCATCAGGCGTATTCAGCGAAGGACAGGCATGAAGGCACGCTCGCCGATTCATGAAATCGTCGCCTATCGCGAACTGCTTTGGATGCTGGTCTGGCGCGACATTCGTGTGCGCTACAAGCACTCGCTGCTTGGCGCGGCCTGGGCAATCATCCCGCCACTGGCCACGACGCTCGTCTTCGTTGCGGTGTTTTGCCACGCACTAAAGGTTCCGGCCCGCGCGCTGACCGGCTACGAGCAGGTCCCTTATCCGCTCTTTGCGCTGGCGGGCGTCGTTCCCTGGACTTATTTCGCGGCCGCGCTTTCTGGCGCCGTCGGATGTCTGGTCGTCAATCGACCTTTGCTCACGAAGATCCGGTTTCCCCGAGAGGTGTTTCCGTTTGCCGCCGTTGGCAGTGCGATGGTCGATTTCTGCGTTGCGGCGATAGCATTTGCGGGAGTGGCCGGCTGGTATGCATGGCGAGGCGAGTGGGTCATTCAACCAAGCTGGGCGCTGGCATTCTTGCCGCTCATCGTATTGGTGCAGACGACGCTGCTGGCCGGGCTCGCGCTGTTGTTGGCCATGGGCAATGCGTTCTATCGGGACATCGGATTTATTCTTCGATCGATGCTGCCGCTGCTGATGTTCGTTACCAATGTCGTTTACGATTTTTCCGGGCTCGGTCCGCGTTGGCGCGTCATCGCCAATCTTAATCCGCTGACGCCGATCATCGCCGCCTATCGGCAGTGCCTGTTGGCCGGCCGCTTTCCAGACGCATTAACATTCTCGTATGCCGCCGGGGTCGCACTCCTGACGCTCGTGGTTGGCTGGGCCTGGTACCATCGGGCCGAACATGCATTCGCGGAGATCGCGTGAGGCCCGCCGTCGAGGTTGAGCGGTTATCGAAGCGCTTTCATCGCGTCTCGCGCAGTCCATTGCGGCGAATCGTCAGTGGCCTGCGCGGGCAGAGTGTCTCGGCGCGCAAGACAGAGTCTGGATTTTGGGCCGTCCAAAACGTCAGTTTTTGCGTCGCGCCTGGCGAGGTCCTTGGCATCATTGGGCCCAATGGGGCCGGCAAGAGCACGATTCTCAAGCTGCTGGCCGGGATTCTGCGACCCACGGAAGGAGCAATCGCATACCGCGGCCGGATGTCGGCGCTGATTGAGTTAGGAGCGGGGTTCCATCCCGAGCTGACCGGACGTGAGAATGTGCGGCTTAACGCGGCCATTCTCGGTGTGCCGCAAGCCCGAATTCGATCGCGGATCGACGAGGTTGCGGAGTTTGCAGATTTGCGCGACTTCATGGAGATGCCGGTTAAGCACTATTCGAGCGGCATGACGGCCCGGCTCGGATTCTCGATCGCGGCGCATGTCGAACCGGAGATATTACTGGTGGACGAGGTACTCTCGGTCGGTGACCGGGTGTTCCGCGGGCGATGTATCGACCGGATGAACTCATTCTTGCGTCGCGGGGCGACCATTGTGTTCGTGTCGCACGACCTCCAGACGGTGCATTCGTTTTGCGGGCGCGTTTTGTTGCTCGATCGCGGGCGAGCGGCGTATATCGGAGCGCCGACCGAAGCGATTGCGCGGTACCAGCGTCAGACCGACGCGGCGTCGTGCGGAGTGGCCGAGGCCGATGCGGCGCTCGTGGTCGAGTACGCGCGAATCGTTGACGAGAACGGGATACAGCGATTTGAGGCGGCGTCGGGCGAATGGTTCACGCTCGAGGCGGAACTCAGCGTGCGATTCGGTGACACAGCGGCAACGCTCGTCGTTGTTCGCCGATCGGATGAACTGATCGTAGGACGCATTCGCATCAATGGCGAGGGCCGGACGTTTCGAGTCCAGGTGAAGATGCGGGCGAACCTGCTACCCGGCGAATACGAATTTGGCTTCGAGGCCGCCGGCGAGCGCTTGGCCGGGCGCGTTGCGACGGCGGGCGGGGCGCCGCGGCTGATGGTGTTGGGCTGCAATCAGGCGAGCGGCGTCGTCGATGTTCGCCCGCGGATCGAAGTCGTCGCCGCGACTTCAGCACGCACTACGTGAGCCGACTCCCTAGAGTCTGTTTCACAACTTGGTTTTCGCAAGATTGCGCCCTGCATGAGGTTGTGGTCTACTTTGCCATCGCAAGCGAGAGGACTTCGCGATGGGCGGATACAAGCCGATGCTCACGGAAGAGCAGTGGAACAAGATCGAGTCGCTTCTGCCGGAGTTTCCGCGGTCAAAGAACGGCGGTCCCAGGCCCGTCAACAGTCGCGATTGTTTCGAAGGCATCCTCTGGGTTCTGCGCAGCGGCGCGCGATGGAAAGATCTCCCGAGCACATATCCATCGTCGAGTACGTGCTGGCGGCGGTTGCGTGATTGGGAGGAG
>JAATGM010000007.1 GCA_015654675.1 Planctomycetota bacterium
CATGAAGCGCGCCCACCCCTATGGCCGAAAACCCGACAAATCCGTGCGATCGCACGACGAGTTCCAATTCGAAGTAGATGCCCGCGTCACCCCCACCGACAACCAAATCGCCCAACCCCCATCCAGAATCCTCTTTGGCCCCAAACCGGTCCCTGAGCCCGTCGAAGGGGCCTGTCCTGAGCCCGTCGAAGGACCGGCTTCATGCGCAGTCCGAACCCCAAGCGCCAGCGCGGGTCGCGAAGACCAACATCAACCAGCAACACCCGACGATTTCCCGTCAACCCCCAATGTTGAGCATTCCAAACTTCGAAATCACCCAGCACCAGCTGACAACATCCAAATGATCATCTGCAAAGCAATCCCCCAACCTCTGCCAGCGCAGCACCGGCCGTCGCCTATTTCGCCGGCCCCGTCGTCGCCGGCTCAAACGCGATCGCACACCGCTCCAGTATCCCCAGCAACTGCGTCCGCACACCCGAATCCACTGCAACGCCCGGCCCCAACAACCGCCGACCCTCCGACTGAAAATACCGCAGCGCCTCCTCGCGCCGCCCGTTCCGCTGCCAGATCGCACCCATTACCTGATACGCCGACCGCCCCAGAATCGGCTCCTCCGCCACCGCCTCCTGCAACAGCTTCAACGCACCCGCCTCATCCCGCGGCTGCGTCTCGAGCAAGATGTTCGCCTCGGTCGCCTTCGAACGCGCCGACTCCGGCCACCACGCCCGCCCCTCGCGCAGCAACCGGCCAAGCTGATCCAGCGCAGCCGACGGCTTGCGAACAAAGACAAACGAATCCTCAGTCGCCAGCGCCAGCAGCCAGTGCTTCGAGTCCCGCATCGTCCGATCGACCGAACCGTCCAGTCGCGCCACCCGCGGCATCGCCAGAATCGCCTCGGTTCCGGACGCATCCAGAATCCGTCCCGCCTCGTCCGCGTCCTCCGGATTCATGCTGATCACGGTGCGGTAGTTGCGGAAGTGTTCGACGCTGAAGAGCTGCTGAGCCCGCCCGTCATTGAATACTTTGACGGCGGGATCCAGAAACATAACCGGTGCGGCATTCACCCAATCGGTGAACAGATTGACTTCCAGACCGTTCCGCTTGAGAAATTCGATCCCATCGTTGGGCATGTACTCATAGCCGACCGCCCACGCCATGAGATTCGGCGCACTACCCGGCGATCCGATCCGACTCGCATCGCGGACGTCATACGCCAGCACAGTCGCCAGAATCGCCGCACCGGCCAGCGTGCCGACCATGACCCCGCGCCGCATCAGCCCCAACCGCTCGGGCGCAATTGCCCGACCAAATCGCATGACCGCGCCAGCGACAATCTCCGGCGCCACGATGCAAAGCATCGGAATGAACCGCCTGGCCCACAGCGCCATGGCCAGCATCATCAGGAGCGAAGCAATCTCAAACAGCGACGCCCGCCGCGGACCATCATCAACGACCCGCGCGAGCCGAACACGCTCCGCGTTTCGCATCGCTGCCGCGGCAATCAGCGCAATGATCGCAAGCGTGAGCACCCACCAGAACCCGGCCACAGGCGGATACGCCGCCCGCATCCAGGGCGATCGCCACTCGAACACCGTCCTCCACTCGGAGCTTCCCGCCACGGTGAACGGGTGAGTGAAGTTTGCCCATCCATACGGCCCCGCGAACCACGTGACGCCAAAGGCAACGACCGCCGCGCCGATGACCGCCGCAATCTGCAAATCCGATGCCCGCGGCCGCCCCGAGTTCAGCAACCGTGCCGCAAGCCAGCACGCAACGAAAACCCCGATCCAAGCGTATCCGTAGATAAAGCTCCCGTGCAGACAACCCCACAACGTCAGCAAGATCGCAAGCGGTACCGCCGGCCACCACCGCCGCGGCCGCCGATCATCCCAAAGCCCCTGCAGACAAGCCCATACCAGCGCAAGACAAAGCAACCCAAACACTGCTGGCCGAGGTCCGAGATACCCCC
The DNA here is from genome assembly GCA_015654675.1 of Planctomycetota bacterium. Taxonomy (GTDB): domain Bacteria; phylum Planctomycetota; class Phycisphaerae; order UBA1845; family UTPLA1; genus SpSt-539. The sequence continues at coordinate 1,970 of JAATGM010000007.1, forward strand.
GGCAGGGAATCGCCGCCAACCCACCGGCAAGCAACCCAGCCGTCCCGGACCCGCACCGCGCGCCGGTTCGCCACGTCACAATCACAAAGATCGCCGCCGCCGCGATCCACAAGGCGATCAACGATCCGCTCGGCCCCAATTGGGCGTAGAGCCCAAAGATTGCCGCATGGCTGAGCCAGTTCTGGTTCCACCACGGCTTGCCGGCAAACGTGTAGGTGAACGGATCAGTCCGCGTGACGGCGTGGTGCTCCGCCATCCACCTTCCCGATGCGAGCGAAATCCAGAAGTCCGTCTCGATCTGCGCTACGAATACGGCGTAGATAACTGCCAGCACAAAAAACGCGCCGGCTCCGATGCGGCCAAATTGTCGAATCGAGGCATCCGAAGCCATCCGGCGGATGTTACTGCATCGGCTGCGTTTGCCGATAGAATCCCGCTGCCGCGGAAAGTCCCGCGGCCGGTTAAGGAGTAGTCGTGCCACTGGCATACAACAAGCGAACTCATACCTGCGGCGACCTTCGCGCCGCGGACGTCGGCAAAAAGGTCCTCCTGTGCGGCTGGGTCGCCACAGCCCGCGACCACGGCGGCATGGTTTTCGTCGACCTCCGCGATCGCGGCGGCCTGACGCAATGCAAGTTCAACCCCGATACCGATCCGAAAGCCCACGAAATCGCCCGCAGTCTGAGAAGCGAAGACGTCGTGGCGATCGAGGGCGAAGTAGCCCCGCGCGGCCCGAAAAACGTGAATCCAAACCTTTCGACGGGCGAGGTCGAAATCAACGTCCGCGAAATCGACGTCCTGTCGCGCGCTGACACGCCACCATTCGAGATCATCGACGACCTCGACACGAACGAAGATACCCGCCTCCAGTATCGCTATCTCGACCTGCGCCGCGCGCCAGTCCAAAAGGCGCTCATCATGCGCCACCGCCTCGCCAAGACGGTCCGCGACTACTTCTACCGCCACGGCTTCCTCGAAATCGAAACGCCGATCCTCACCAAGAGCACGCCCGAGGGCGCCCGCGACTACCTGGTCCCGTCGCGTGTTCAGAACGGCAAATTTTTTGCCCTGCCCCAGTCCCCTCAGTTATTCAAGCAGCTGCTGATGATCTCCGGCTACGACCGCTATATGCAGATCGCGCGCTGTTTTCGCGATGAGGACCTGCGCGCCGACCGCCAGCCCGAGTTCACCCAGATCGATGTCGAAATGGCCTTCGTCCAGCCCGAAGACGTCATGCAGCACGTCGAAACCTGCATGGCCGAGGTCTTCGAGAAAATTCTGGGCGTAAAGGTTCCGCTGCCGATCCCGCGCATCACCTACGACGCCGCCATGCGCGATTACGGTATCGATCGCCCCGACCTGCGTTACGAAATGAAAATTCGCGATGTGACAGAAGTAGCGAAGAAGACTGACTTCAACGTCTTCAAAGCCGCGACTGATTCCGCCGGTGTGGTTCGCTGCATTGTCGCCCCCGGTGGCGGCGAAATGACCCGCAAAGAACTCGACGGCCTCGCTGAGGAAATCAAAGGAATCGGTGCAGGCGGTCTGCCTTACGTCAAGGTCGCCGACGAAGGCGGCAAGACCGTCTTGCAAACCGGCGTGGCCAAATTCTTCGCCGGCGACGCGATGATCGGCGAATTACTGGCAGCCAGCGGCGCGAAACCCGGCGATACGATCTTCTTCGCCGCGGGCTCGATCGGCGATGTCTGCAAACATCTCGCCTGGCTGCGCGAGACCGTCGCCCACCGCCGCAAGATGATTCCGGAAAATACCTGGAAGTGGTGCTGGGTCGTCGATTTTCCCGCATTTGGCTGGGACGCCGAGTCAAAGTCAGTCTTCCCGATGCACCATCCGTTCACATCGCCAAAAGACGAAGACATCGGTCACCTGCACCTGTCGGACGAGGGCGTGCCGCCCGCAGCCGATTTGCTCAAAATTCGTGCCAAAGCCTACGACATTGTGCTGAACGGAATCGAACTCGGCGGCGGTTCAATCCGAATCCATCGCGCCGATGTCCAATCAAAGATCTTTTCGATTCTCGGCATCACGCGCGAACAGGCCCAGATCAAGTTCGGCTTCCTGCTCGACGCCCTCCGCTTCGGCGCGCCGCCGCACGGCGGCATCGCCCTCGGACTCGATCGGATGTCGATGCTCCTGTCTGGAAGCCAGTCCATCCGCGATGTCATTGCTTTTCCAAAAAACGCCCGCGCCGTCTGTCCGCTGACCGGCGCTCCGGGAGACGTCGCCGAAACGCAGCTGCGCGAGCTCGGATTGCACATTACTCGACCGGCAACCTGATGAATGGGCGGCCACGCAAGCCGATCTGGTTCTGGATCGATGCTTCGGTCATCGGGCTTGCGCTGCGACTTCTGCTTGTGCCAGCCGCGCCTTACTTTGGTTATCCGGGTGATCACGACGACTTTGTCCGTTGGGGACTCAAAGCGGTCGATGATGGGCCCACAACGCTTTACGACAATGCGCCGCCGCGCATGAACTTTCGAGTTCGCGACGAGGGGCAGTGGGCCACCACGCAACGCCACTTTGACCGGCTATGCAACTATCCGCCGGGATCGGTCTATCGACTGGCGCTCTCGGCGTGGGTATTTGATCGAGCAAGTCCTGAACGGTTAGCGAACACGGCAGCTTCGCACTACTGTTTTTCTTTTTGGGCGATCATCGCTGACTTTGTTACGGCGGCGGGTTGCGCGGCGATCGTGGCTCGGTTTGTTTCGGGGCCGTGGGTGCGGTGGACGTATGCGATCATGCTATTCCTGCCACCCATCTGGTGGGACTCGGTTATCTGGGGGCAGAGTGATTCAATTTTACTTGCGCCGGCGGTTTGGATGGTTTGGGCACTCTTGGCGCGGCGGTGGGTGTTGGCAGGCGTGCTGTTTGGCGTCGCGGCGTCCATGAAACCGCAGGCGATCTTGTTTCTGCCGGTCTGGGCACTGGCGATTGTGATGCTTCGTCCGAGATGGAAGGCAGTGGCCGGGCTTGGCGTCGGAGTGCTCACGTTGCTGATCATTGCCTTGCCTTTCAACCTCCACAGCGGGTGGGCCTGGTGGCGGGCGAGCTATTGGGAGAACCTCACGTCCACCTATGCCAGCATGACGACGCTTAAGGCATTCAACGTCTGGTATGCGGATTTGCTGATTACCCTTTCGGATGATGCAAAGATTCCGTTGCTCGGTGTAACGCGCGACATGTGGGGCAAGGTGCTGCTGGCTGTTGTACTGGGCGGATCGTTCGTTTGGACCCTCGTTCGATGGCGCGGGCGAGATGCCGGGTTGCTGCTGTTCACAATGCTTGGCCTGCTGGCGTTCATGATGCTGCCGACGCAGGTGCATGAGCGATATCTGGTACTGGTATTGCCTTTTCTGGGCGTCTCTGCGGTGATCTGGCGGCGGCTCTGGTGGGCGTTTGTGCCGCTGACGATCGTGGCGATGGCGCAGGTTTCCTGGCCGATCTGGATGACAACTGAGCCGGTGGCCATGAAAGACCTCATGGAAGTTGCGCAGGCGGCGCATGAGAACCTCAAAGACGTTCCGGCAGAGCGGCTGCCGGAAGATCTGCGCACTACCGATCGAATGGTCGCCGCGTTCCGCGAGGAGTACCGCAAGATGCGCGGGCCGCTGGCGCCGGTGGAGTGGACGTTGACGCTCGTTGCGCTGGCGAGCACGGTTTACGCGTTCGGGGCGGCGTTCACGATCCGGCCGGATGAGCGACCACCGTCGGGATGAACTTCAGCACAGTTGCGATGGCGACCACGATGAGCGCCAGGCCGATGTTGATGATCAGCCAGCGCGGGGCGTTGCGGCGGAGATTTTCGAACGCCGGGCTTCGGCCGACGAGGGCGGAGCCGAGGAAAAAGACCGCAAATGCGAGGATGATTTTGATTCCGATGAGGGCGTTGTATGAGCCCTGACCTCTGTGTTGCGGCGCCGTTACGGCCAGGTAGTTGTAGAAGCCGGTAGCCAACAGGACGAGAATGCAAATCCCGTACACCATTGACCAGCGTTTTCGGAAGGCGTCGCGGACGGTTTGGGCCGTGTCGGTGGGCAATGTCCGTGTAGCTGGATGAACGATCGCGCGGAGGAAGATGGCGCCGCCGACGGCGATGATCGCTCCGACGATGTGCAGCCAGCGACTGGCGACTGCGGGCCAATTGATTTGATCCATGACTGCGACTCCTTCAACGTATCTGGCCGGCGTACTGGGACAATTCCTGCTCGAAATCGCGTAGCTTGACGCCGAATGCCTGCTCAACGGGCGTGGTGTCGCACGTACTGTCTTCCTGCGACATCTGCACCTGGCCGAGATTGAACGGAATTCCGAAGCGGAAGCCGGTGATGAAGTCGGCCATGTCGCCGCTGGCGCCGATCAGCCTGGCGACTGGCAATGGCACGCCGACCATCGGCTTGCAGGTGCAGGAACGCGGGATGAGGCGGCGACAGGTTTCGTAGAGCTGCTTCCAGTTGTAGGCGCGCGGGCCGCCGAGGTCGAACGACTTACCGATCGTGTCTTCAGTTGAGAGCGCGGCGACGAAACAGGTGGCCACGTCCTTTACAGAGACCGGTTGGAGTTTGTTCTCGCCCTTTCCAAAGTATGGAATGACTGGCGGTAAAGGCCGGGCGACGAACGACTTCATGAGTTGCATGAATTCGCCATCCGGGCCGTGGATGATGCTCGGCCGGAAGATGGTCCAGGCGAGGCCGGAGGCGCGGACGAGCTGCTCGGCCTCGTACTTGGTGCAGTGGTAGGTGGAGGGCGCGTCCGGGCGGCTGCCGAGAGCCGACATGTGGCAGATGCGCGGGACGCCGGCTTCGCGGGCGGCGTTCAGGATGTTGCGCGTGCCGTCGACGTGTACGTGTCGGAAACTTTGACGGTGAATGGGGCCGCGCTTCTCGATGATGATTCCGACCAGGTGGATGACGGCGTCAGTATTGCGCGCGGCGCGAAGCAGGGCTTCGCGATCGAAGAGCGAGCCGGGCACGACCGAATAGAGTGCGGGAGGGACGCCCGCAGCCGCCGAGAGGAACTTCTCGGCGCTGCGCGCCAGGCAGACGGGGTGGTAGCCGCGGGCAATCAGCTCACGGACGACATGCCGGCCGACGAAGCCGCTGGCGCCGGTGACGAGGACGCGCTTGGAGGGTGTTGCCGGGTCAGCCATCACGATGCTCCGTTGGGGTTGGGTGCGACACCGAATCGCGGCGCCGCGGGACCGCCGCGAATTTTTGCGGGGGTCTGATCGGGGTTCGAATGTTAGTGATCGGGTTGCGGGGGGTAAAGCGGGGAGTATTTGATTTGAAAGGAGTGAAAGGCGGCGATTTGCATGGTTTGATTGCGTTTGGATTGGTTCGGCAGATGATCATTTGGATGTTGTCTGCTGGTGCGGGGTGGTTTCGGGATTTGGAGTGCTCGATGTTTGGGGTTGACGGGGAATCATCGGCTGTCGCTGGTTTATGTTGGACTTCGCGGCCCGCGCTGGCGCTTGGGGTTCGGATTGCGCATGATGTCGGCCCTTCGACGGGCTCAGGGACCGGTTTGGGGCCAAAGAGGATTCTGGATGGGGGTTGGGCGATTTGGTTGTCTGTGGGGGTGACTCTGGCATCTACTTCGAATTGGAACTCGTCGTGCGATCGCACGGATTTGTCGGGTTTTCGGCCATAGGGGTGGGCGCGCTTCATGGGGTCGGCGGACCAGAGCCAGTGTTGCGGGTTCTTTTTGAGTTCTGCCTTTTCATCATC